>CAVYYF010000005.1:0-1214128 GCA_963772675.1 uncultured Bacteroidota bacterium | reverse complement strand
TATATGCATAAGAAGCTCAGAACGAAGACAAATAAAAATTCAATATTTGCAGTTTTATATGAAGAAACTTTCTTTTTCAAATGTATTTTTATATGTTCTTAACGAAGAATAAAAAACACCTAATAATATTAATCACTCTACCCTCGTATTAATTATAAATAGCAGTTCTTAGAATTTATTTAGAGACCAAATTGATAAAAAATAACTTTTTACATAAAAGCAAATTCTGGGAATATATTCCATTTAGAAGATATCTGATATTTGTCTCGGCGATATTCTTCTTATTTTCAGGAATTGGATTTATCATCGACCTGCTTTCAGGAGGTTCATATTCAGAACCGCTGCTTTTTATAAATGTATTTCATTCGGGGATTGTTGCAGTATTCTACGTTTATAGTTTTACAAGAAATCTTAAATTTCTTCCTTTTACTATCTTGTTTCAGATTGTAGTTGGAAATAACATTTGGAATAAGACTAACCAATTTATGCTTACCGAATTCCCCCAAAGAGCATTTTTTGATGCCATTGGAATTTTAGTAACAATGGTTCTGGGATATATACTGCTTATTATATTTATAAATAAGGAGGGAATAAAAAATTTACGGCTTCAGGCTGAAATGAACCTTGCGCAGGAGCTTCATTCGAACCTTGTTCCGAAAATTGAAATTGTTAATAACCGTTTTGAAATATTTGGAATATCTAATCCTACTGATGAAGTCGGTGGCGATTTAATTGACTTTTTCAAAAATGAAACGAGTTCATACTTGTTATATTGCAGATGTATCAGGTAATGGAGTTGCGGCAGGTTCGATGATGGGGATGTTTAAGAGCACGATTCGAGTTTTATTAAACAAAGATGAACAGCTTTGTTCAATTTTAACTGAAACCAGTAAGACAATTTATAATTTAAAGAGAAAACATGTTTCTTACGTGTGCATTTTTAAAATTTAATTCAAACTATACTGTGGAATATTTAACAGCAGGTCATCTTCCGGTTTTAAAACTTGCAAATGATTCAAACAATTTTGATGAATTGATAATAAAGCAACTTCCAATTGCGGCGACAAAAGATTTTAATTATACAACAAACAGTACAGTATGCAATAAGAATGATTTATTCATATTACTGACTGATGGAATTACAGAGACGTCAAATAAAAAAAATGAATTCTTTGGAATGAAAAAAGTAAAACAGATTATTCTTAATAACAGAAATGATGAATTGTCCCATATTTATGAAAAAATAAATAATAAGTTAGTTTCATACGGTAAACAAAAAGACGATCAGACAATTTTACTAATCAGATGTTTATAATAATCACAAGTATTATTTTTTACAAATGCACATAACCAGCAAATCAACACGGACGCCGTTTTCAAAGCGGCATTTTTGTGGCTTTTTGGCTTTAGTTATAAATGTAAGGTTGCTGTTCGGCAGTAACATATTAAACTAAATTGTTGCAGCCGGCGCGTTCGATGAAAGTTACGCACCGTCTGCTAAATTATTGGCGTTGTCTTTCTAATCGGCATTCTTGTTCTGGGGCGCCGGTTATTTGCAGGGCCGTTAGGTTGCTATAAATGGATACGAAAAAATAGTATATGAGATTTTTATCAAAAATATTTGGTAGTTCTAAAAATCAATTGATTGAACTTCTTGAAGCTTCTATTACACAATTAAGAGTGGGAATATTTTCAAGACTCTCAAAAAAATATATTTCAGCTTACGGCAAACAGAAAGCAGATTTATTAAGTGCAGCAATTTTAAATGAAGCTCTTCTTGAAGAACCATCTAATACTGAAGGAGATGCATTTCGTAAGAATAATGTTCTATTAATAGAGGATGAATTAAAAAAGATTTCCACTGATACGATTGTTTCTCAAGCATTTTCATACCTTTATGCAACACAGACATTATATCTTGTTTTTATAACAAAAGAACCGTTTCCCAAACGAGCGCGAGAACTTGGTGAGCAAGCAACCCTACTTTCTATTTATATACCCAACACTTTTGATATTTGTGGAAGTGATAATGTCCAAGAATGTGTCATAGAAATTATGAACTATGCTACTAAATTTGTAGAAGAAAGCAAATAATAATAGAACTCTAAAAGTAAAGTTTATTTTCTTCGGAGCGATATGATTTTTAAAAGTGATAAAGAATTCGACAAAGCCTTTAAAATATTTCAAGGTGAAGTAAGGTTATTGCTTAATAGTAATAGACTAAAAAGAAAAGAGGAATTTGATTCATTAATAAATTCGGATAAATATAGAAATTTAGCAATTCCTCATCTAAGCAGATTTAGAATTTATAAAAATTTTGTAAATGAATTTGTAAACGAAGTAACTGATTCTTTTAGGTCTATTTTTATTGCTGAAATTCAAATTAATATTGAAAAACAGAATGAAGTATTTCAGCATATAAAAAATATGCTTGATGTTGAAAGGCAGAAAATAATTAATGAAGAAGAACAAATATTAAAACGAAAAAATACTGGGCAAAATATTTCTCTTATTATTAACGGCATTTATGTCTTGTTCGATTTACCTTTATTGGAATTCAAGGAAAATGTAATGCTACATTTCGAAAAAAGTGAGCTAAGCGAAACAATAAAAGTAAAAAAAGAATTCAAAAACAGAATGTCGGATATTAAATGGAAAATACTATGGTTTATAATTGCATTTATTTTGGGAACTATTTTCGGATATTTATTAAAATTATTGACGCAACCTAACCCGCAAATCAAAGCGACTGCTTTAAACATAGCAGCATTGTTCAAGTTATTGAGTTGAGTTGTAAAGATAATTGCATCTTAAATTGAGTGAATAAACTAAATTAGAAGTTAATTATTGGCGTTGGCTTTTCAGTGTTGCACTGTTGTTTTGGGCAGCGCTTTATTTGCAACTTCGTTATACCATTTTGTATAGAATAAAATCAAAACAATATACTTATATCGAGTAACCGAATATCCAATATATTAAAGGAGTCCGGGATGAATAAATCAAAATTATTCCTTACGGCGGCTTTGATAATACTTTCCTTCAATACTTGTTTTAATAAAAATATCAATTCTACTACTGATATCGAAGGATTGTGGATATCAACACCAGAAACATCTTCTCTATTTCAGCCGTGGGCACAACAAGTTGCATTGCTAATCAGAAGAGATAGTACTAGAATAATGACAGCACGTGGTTTTTTCCTGAAGGACGGTGAGTCCATAGCTGAATGGAAGTTTATTAATGTACAATATGGTGCTATTGCAAAAAGAATTACTTTGCTTGATGAAGATTCAGATACTTTAATATGCAGCCTGGATGCTGAAAATGAAATTCTTAAAGGCGCAATCCATTCACAGGATGATCCCTTAAAACCATTAGATTTTGTTCGTGCCGATAAAAATCTTGAAGCCAGATTATTGTACCCGCGAGTTCCTGATAAAAACGGAAAGATAACTTATTCCTGCAAAAAACCTGAACAAACAGGTGACGGCTTGAAAACGGAATCAATCTATAGTTTTTCAAGAGATTCTTCGTCAATATCAAACCTGATGAAAGAAGTGATTAATCAGAAATACGGCAGCATAAAATCACTTTTAATACTCAAAGACAACAAATTAATAGCAGAAGAATATTTTTACGGTTATAACGGGGATGATCTGCAAAAAATTCGTTCGTGCACAAAAAGTGTTACTTCCTTATTAATTGGAATAGCTTTGGATCATCATAAAGACGTAGATATTGAACAACCTGTATTTAATTTTTTCCCGGAATATGGTTCATTAAAATCAGGGGGAAGAGAGGAAATCAAATTAAAACATATTTTAACTATGACAGCGGGTTTGGAGTGGGATGATTACCCGTCAGAGATGTTTAAAACCAATGATTGTTTCCGATATATTCTTAGCCGGCCAATGGCAAATAAACCGGGTGAAAAATTTAATTATAACAGCGGTGGTTCTGTTCTTCTTGGCGGTATCATTCAATTCCTTGAGGCAAAAAAGCCCCTGGCATTTGCTAAAGAGTTTCTTTTCACACCATTGGGTATTACAAAATACATTTGGGAAAGTCATAAAAACAATATACTGCGGTGCGGCGAAGGACTTTCATTACGCCCAAGAGATATGGCAAAAATCGGATTATTGATTCTTAACGATGGGAAGTGGGGGAATAAACAGGTTGTTTCAAAAGAATGGATACGAGAATCCACTAAACCACATGTGCAGGAAAGTAAATTCTTTAACTATGGATATCAATGGTGGCATCATTCCAGAAATAATTTGCAATGGTGGAAAGAACCAAATGCCGCATCGCCTAAAGAGCATGATCTAATCACTGCGCTTGGCTATGCCGGGCAGTATATCATGATTATAAGAGATTTAAACCTGGTAATAGTCACTACTGCATCGGATTTTGAAAGTGGTACAATGGCGCGTAGTAAAATTCCGATGGTTATTGAGGACATTGTTCCAATCTTTGAAGTATCAGAATATAACACAAAGGAATAGGATTTTGTTTTGTAAAATGAATAGTATAACTGCTTAAAAAAGTAAAAAGTCAATAGGGCATAAAAATTTAAGTAAGATAAAAATCTTACAGAAGTTCTTTGAATTAAAAACTGATAGCCTTATAAATATCAATTGAACTTGCCAAGAAACAATTATAAAATGTTCTGGCAGCCAAACCGCTTATGGGGCTTAAAATATCCCAGATATATCTTAGGCTGGCGCATCACTTCCCATTCCAGCACGGAGAGTCTTGGAGCGACTAGTTAGACGTCGGGGCTTGTGATGCGCGGCCATTGAACATATTTTTTATGTTGTAGTTCAGTTCCTTTAAATTGGTTATTAAAATTTGTTTTGTCTTTAAGGACGTGATAAACAATACGGGCAATTTCTTTGGAGATGATTGCTTTAGCGACCTGTTTTTTCTTTTTCCTGAGTTTTGAACTGTGATATCTCTTGATGACTGGATAGTATTGCAGGGCGTGTACGGCAGCATCTGAGAAGACGATTTTCAGGTATCTGTTTCCATCTTTGGAAGAACGTTGCTTTGTTTTACCTGCAGAGTTACGGGCAGAAGGAACAAGTCGGCAATAGGAGAAAAAGTTCTTCTCAGACTGAAAGCGATTGATGTCACCAACTTCTAGCAAGATAGTGAAGGCGTTCATTTTACCAATGCCCGGTATCCAGAGAAGACGTTGAAGATC
Organism: uncultured Bacteroidota bacterium; assembly: GCA_963772675.1. Taxonomy (GTDB): domain Bacteria; phylum Bacteroidota; class Ignavibacteria; order Ignavibacteriales; family Ignavibacteriaceae; genus JAKAGZ01. Next base: position 1,208,922 of record CAVYYF010000005.1, on the reverse strand, counting down.
TTCATTGGGTATCAGGGAAGGATAAATAGACTTTTCAAGCGTGAGCATTTGTTCTTTGAGCAATTTTGACTGAATATCAAACTGTTGGTACTGAAGTCCGTAGAAGTTGTTCAGAAGTGCTGGATCGGAGATATTAAACTTCTCTAACATACGATGCATAAAGTTCAGGCAGCTGGTTCTCTTTACAGACAATCTTAACCTGGCTCTTAGGGTATCGCGAAGAGTTCGGATATCATCAGGTATTTTATAGGCTTCAGGAATAAAGTCCAGGCGTAGAAGTTGAGCAAGTATGTTAGAATCAACTTTATCTGTTTTAACTTTAGCATAGGAAATTGCTTTAAGATATTTAGCGTGAGCAAGCTTTAAGGGAATGCCCAGAGAGCTGAGAAGATCATTCATCCAGTACCAGCCACCGGTGGTCTCTACAGTGGCGATATGTTCTTTGCCGAGAGAGTCAAAGTAATTAACGATCTCAAAGTTATTATTGATAAGTTTTGCTTCTTTAACGATTTTACCATCACTATCTACAGTTGTGATGTATGAAAAGAGTTTATGCTGATCGATTCCGGAATAATACATTGGATACCTCCAAAAGTTAAAATTGTCAATAATTACAAAATTAACTTTTTACTTTTTGGAAATATCCAGCTGCTCAAGCCGACAGCGATTTCGCTCTTGGCAATTTTTGGGTTTTTATGTTTGTCGTTCCGTATTTAGTTTCTTGTTCAAAGGGTTGTGCTATAAAAGAATTTTTTAATTATAAAATTTGCTAATTAAAACGGGTTTGTTGTTATGGGCTGCGCTTTAGCCGCAAAGCCGTTATATGCTTTCAAATAAATTCGGAGGATTTATATGAATTCATTCAAAATTCTTTCTAATATAATAGTCTCCATTTGTATACTTTTATTACTAAACACATCTGTCTTTGCACAGCATTCCAAAACAGATTCAACTATTGAACATTTGATGAACCAGATGTTTGATGCCTGGTCTAAAAATGATCCAAATACAATTGATTCTATTTTTGCTGAAGAGGGCCTTTATGAAGATGTTGCCGGTAATACGGTAGTTAAGGGTAGAGACAACATAAAAAAATTGTTGAAGGAAACTACTTCTGCTATACCTGATTTCAACATAAAATTATTAAAATGGTTTTCATCAGGAAATAAGCTAGCTTGTCAATGGATTATGAAAGGGACACAAACCGGGAACATGGGAGATATCCCTGCAACAGGAAAGTCATTTACAGTTCGGGGAGCCTCGATAGCTCTAATAAAAGAAGGAAAAATTATTAGATGGACTGACTATTATGATAGTTTTTCTTTTCTCAAGCAGCTGGGAGTTATTCCGACTATAGATTCGAAAAAGGACAATTGAATTACTAAGATTTGAAGATAAACAGAAATTTTAAAATTTATAGTAGAACTACATTTGTCTTCCCTGTTCGGGGCAGCAGCTTAGGCACAATGCCGTCAGGCAATAATCAAAAGGAAAATATATGAAAAATAAAATATCTGAAATTGGTCAAATTGGTATTACTGTAGGCGATGTCGAAGTTGCATTAGGTTTTTACAGAGACATACTTGGCTTGAAGTTCTTATTTAGCCCATCTTCTACACTAGCCTTTTTATCTGCGGGAACTGTCCGAATAATGCTTAGTACACCGCAAGGCGCCGGCACGGTTGGAGGAAATTCTATTCTGTACTTTAAAGTAACTGATTTGAATAGTGTGTTCTCTGAAATTATTAATCGTGGTGCTAAAAGTGAAAGAGAACCACAACTAGCAGCAAAAATGCCTGATCACGAGTTGTGGATTGGCTTTATCAGGGATCCGGACGGCAATTTAGTGGGTCTTATGGAAGAAAAAAAGTAATTCAAAATAATGCCTAACCAGCTTTTCCATTCGACCACGTTTTCATTGCGGCATTTTTCAAGTTATCGGGTTTTGTTAACGAGGTAAGCATTGCAAGTGAGGTTGTTCTATTAAATAAATTTGTTAATAATTATTGGCGCTAGTTTTTTATTCGGCATTGCAGTTCTGGGCTGCGGGTTAAGCACAAAGCCGTTATACCATTAATTAAAAAAGAGGCTATATTATGATAAAAAATAAGGAAACCACTTTTGGTAAAGTCGGGAGTATTTTTATCGTATTCGTATTCTTCTTCTTTAATACTTTTCCTATACAAAGTCAGTCAAAATCATTATTATTTAGAACCGAAACAAAAATTCTTCATTCTAATATCCTGGGCGAGGATTTAGAAATTTATATTTCTTTTCCCGCCGACTACTTTCAAAACGATTCAATATCTTATCCCGTATTGTATTGTGCTGATGCAAATAGAAATTTTAATTTGATAAGTAATATTGTAAATATCTTAAGCTTCCCCGAAAAGGAAATACCCAGAATTTTAGTTGTAGGCATTGGATACAAAATCAAAGGTCTGGAGGATTGGGCTGCATTGCGACGAAGAGACTTAACACCAACCAGTTCCCCTGAAGACGATAAGAAATGGGAAACTTATTTAGCCCGGGCTAGCGGAAGAAATAATATAGTTTCCAAATCCGGTGGAGCCCGGAGTTTTCTTGAATTTATTAGTACCGAACTTATACCATATATTGAATCAAACTACCGTGTAAACCAAGATGATCGTGCGTTGATGGGTTATTCTCACGGTGGATTATTTACACTTTTTACAGTTTTTAGTAAACCAGAAACATTCCAAAGATACTATGCTGGGAGTCCGTCAATATGGTGGGATAATAAAGTAATTTTAGAATATGAAAAAAAATATAATGACGCACATAAAGATTTGCCTGTAAACTTATTTATGAGTGTTGGCAGTTTAGAAGATCTGTCATCTATCGGTGATATGTATAAATTGGCGGGTCGTCTTGAGTCCCGGGATTATCCTAAATTAAAATTGGAAACACACATTTTTGAGGGTGAAACTCATTCTTCTTGTTATGCGGGTGGTATAAGTAGAGCATTAAAAGTACTTTATAAATAGATAAAATATAAATATTGTTTTCCATTTTTAAATTATAAAGCGATATATCCTGTTCTTTAAGCCGACTGCCTCTTCGACGCTGTCGGTTTAGGATTTTCAAGTTAGGTAACTAAAACTAAGTTACTTTTGAAGTTAGTACTGTTAAGAAAGTTTTTTAATAATTATTGGCCTAGGTAAGTTAAGCTACATTGTTGTTATTGGCGGCAGTTTAAATCAACTCCGTTATGTGTGTAATCTGATAATATCATCTAAGGAGTGTGGTTAATGAGAAATTCAATGAAACGAATACTAATATCAGCAATTGTAATGATTCTGGGACTGAGCAATTATGGTTTTGGACAAAAAGAATTTATGACAGTGAACGGAAAGAAAATAGAGGTTTTTATTGCTGGACTGGAAAATAATCAACCTGGTAAACCTGTAATTGTCCTGGAAAATGGAATGGCAACTAAATATGATTATTGGAAAAACATAATTAATGAAGTTTCCAAAACCTCCGTTGTTTTTTCCTATAACAGACCAAGAATTGGAGAATCTGAAAATGACAGCCTGCCTCCAACAGTAGGACATATTAATAGTAACTTAAAATCAATGCTTTTAGAGAAGGGTCTTAACCCGCCATATTTGTTAGTTGGCCACTCATTCGGCGGTGCATATATCAGAAGTTTTGCATCAAAACACCCGGATGAAATTGCCGGACTGATTTTTGTTGATCCTATTGACTTCACTAAAAAGGGAGATGACGGAGATCTTCCATATTTAGAAATTGGATTAACCAAACACCAAATCGACTCTATGTTTGCAAAACCGTACACTAAATTCAAAGAAAAGCTTTATGATGAAATGCCGAATTTTTATGTTGAGGAAGTAAAAATATCCGTGCAATTAACCCAAAATAATTTTAAAGATTGTGACAGCATACCCCTTCCTGATGTTCCCGTTCATTTTATTAAAGCAGGTGAATATCCTAAAGGACCCGATGACCGGGGAGAAACTAGTTTTGATAAAGAGAAATTGTTTAGAATTAATAATAATATTCAAATGAAGCGCTGGATTGAATTATTAAACCCACTTAAATATGGGAAGCTAATTTATTTGTCAAATTCAGGGCATTACATCCCCAAAGACGATCCTGAAACAATTATCGCAAGCATTAGGCTGGCTCTGAATGATTATGACAGAATTCAAAAAACGAAAACAAACAATTGAAAGTAAAACTGCATTATGCTGTCCTTAAGTTTTATGAAATAAAAAATATTGCTGTTCGGCAGTAGAGTATTAAACTAAATCCCGGCAAAGCAAGTGTTACAGCCGGCTAGTACGGTTAATTTACAAACTCTGCCAGAGACGGACTAAATCACCTGCAGTTGTTTTCAAAGTGACTTTTTGTGCTGGGGCGCTGGTTATTTTCAACTTCGTTAAACGCTTTGTGAAATATGAATGATATTGAAAAACTTGGATTCGATAAATGGTTCCAGGATAAAACCGAAACGACAAAATTAAACGACTTTCAAATTGCAAGAGTAATCAGTGTAAATAGAAATAGTTTTGTTGTTTCAAATGGTAAGAGTGATATTTACGCAGAATTAACCGGAAAATTATTATTTAATTCTGAGTCATCACTTGATTTACCGACCGTTGGCGATTGGATATACACACAATTGCTAGATGATGATTCTTTAGCCATCATTCACGAAATATTCCCCCGGAAAACATTACTAAAAAGGAAAACACCCGGAAAAAAAATTGAGTATCAACTAATTGCCGCAAATATAGATACGGCAATTATTATGCAATCGCTTGATTCTAATTTTAATTTAAGAAGGCTTGAACGTTACCTGGTGATGATAAATGAAAGTAATATTACTCCCGTTATATTCTTAAGTAAAAGTGACCTAATAAGCACAGATGAAATCGATAAAAAGAAAAATGATATTCATAAAATTGCACCTGATATAAAAATTGAGGCTTTCAGTAATAATAATATCACCGATATTGAAAACATTAAAGCTTACTTTATTCCTGCTAAAACTTTTTGTTTGCTGGGTTCATCGGGTGTCGGCAAAACCACATTATTGAATAATTTAATACACAAAGAATTACATAAGACTCAACCAATAAGAGAAAAAGACGGACGTGGCAAACATACCACTACGCGACGTGAACTTATCGTATTAGAAAACGGTTCGATAGTAATAGACAACCCGGGGATGCGTGAACTTGGTATAATCTCTATGGATTCAGGACTCAATGATACATTTAATGAAATAGCAGAATTATCAAACCAGTGTCGCTTTAAGGATTGCACCCATACTGTTGAAAAAGGTTGCGCAATTCTAAAAGCTGTGGAACAAGGCCAAATTTCCAAAGAGCGATACGATAACTATATAAAAATTTATAAAGAGTCCTTATATCACGAAATGTCATATTATGAAAAGAGACAGAAAGATAAAAAGTTCGGAAGATTAGTACATACGTATTTGAAAAATAAAAAAGATAAAAAATAGCACCTAACTTGTAAATAGAAAATTTGGTTACACAAAAAAGAAAAACAAACTAACCGGAAATTGCATTTGCCACTTCACTCTGTCAAAAGCTAGTTTCTATCCATAAATCACAGTTTTATAAAAGTAAATATTAGAAATTTCTTTTTGTTAAATTCACTATACGGTAAAAAGTAAAATTGTTATTATAGAACTTTTTTAAAACGGCCCGGTTAACAACCTCAAAATTAGTTACTAAATTTCATAAGGAACTCTTATGGAGCAACATCACCAGGAAGCTATTGACAAATTCCTTACAAAGTATACAAAAGATGAAACAATATTAGCTATGCTTTTAGGCGGCTCCATAGCGCATGGTTTTTCGGTTGATGATTCGGATATAGATATCATTTTAATTGTCAATCCTGATGAATATTTAAAACGAAAAGAGCAGAATAAATTAGCTTTCAGTTTGTGGGATATATGTACTTACGAAAATGGATATATAGATTGTAAAGCAGTTGATATCAATTTTTTGGATAAAATAAAATCCAGGGGAAGTGATCCTGCACGATATGCCTTTAAGGATAATAGAATTCTTTATTCAAAAATTGAAAAGCTTCAGCATACTCTGAATGAAATTGCAAGATATCCAGTACATCAACAAGATGAGAGAAAAAGGCGATTTGCTTCCCAGCTTCTTGCCTGGAAATGGTATTATAGTGAAGCACTGAAAAAGAAAAATAAATACCTGGTTTATTTATCAATTCAAAAGATAGTTTTGTTTGCAAGCAGGATAATTCTTAATGAAAATCAATTACTTTACCCCTACCATAAATGGATGCTGAAAGTTCTGGAAACTGCTGAAAATAAACCGTTAAATCTTATGCAAAAGATAGATGATTTGTTCAACAACCATACTCTTAAAATGGTAAACAGCTTTTGCACTGAAATTCTGAGCTTTATTAATTTTACGGAAAAGACTGTTGACTGGCCTAATTATTTCCTAAAGGACAGCGAACAAAACTGGATTGAACACGAAGCACCTGTTGATGATTTATAAAAGATTATTAAATGCCTCGATATAAAAATAAATACCGGATTAGAAAAAATGGATTTATTCATCTGAACCTTGCAATAAAAATATTATTTAGCGAGATTTAATTATAGAATAATAACAGGAGATAATTATAGTGAAAGTATTATTTATTGGAGGCACTGGCATAATCAGCTCTGGCTGTGCACCACTCGCTGTTGAAAAAGGTATCGATCTTTACTTATTAAACCGAGGTCAAACTACAAGGCCTGTGCCTAAAGGTGCTCACGTGTTAAAAGGAGATATTCGTGATATAAATTCAGCTAAAAAAGCACTTGGAGATATGAAGTTTGATGTAGTTGTTAACTGGGTTGCCTATTCACCTGAACACATAGAAACTGACCTAAAATTATTCAAAGGCAGAACAAGTCAATATATTTTTATCAGTTCGGCATCTGCCTATCAAACTCCGCCGGTAAGGCTGCCGGTTACCGAATCTACCCCGCTTTACAACCCTTACTGGGATTATTCACAGGGGAAAATTGACTGCGAAGATAGATTGATGAAAGCTTATCGTGAAGAAAATTTCCCAATCACTATAGTGCGTCCCTCACATACATATGATTGGACCGCATTACCGTTTGAAGGAGGATATACTGTGGTTGACCGGATGCGAAAAGGTAAGAAAGTTATTGTTCACGGCGATGGATCTTCGTTGTGGGTGCTGACTCATCATAAGGATTTTGCAAAAGGTTTTGTTGGTTTGCTGGGTAACAGTCACGCTATTGGTGAGGCTTTTACTATCACTTCTGATGAACTTTTAACCTGGAACCAGATATTTGAAATTACCGCCGGTGCTGCCGGATCAGAAGCACAAATAATTCATATTCCCTCTGATGTGATAGCAAAGTTTAACCCGAGTTGGGGCGCCGGACTTTTAGGTGATAAGACTCACAGTATGATTTTCGATAATTCAAAAATCAAAAGTATTGTACCCGATTTTTCTGCAACTATCCCCTACTCTCTTGGAGTAAAAGAAATCATCGCCTGGTATGATGCTGATCCGTCTCGACAAGTAGTTGATAAAAATTTCGATAAACAAATGGATGAAATAATCACTGCATTTGAATCTGCAATGCCAAGATAAAAGAGTAAATAGCAGATTATTTGTATTCTATTTTTGACTTAGTCATTTATAAGAGATTTATTAAATGATTAAGTCCGCCAATTCTGACTTCAGCTTTTTTTTGAAGTAACTGCCATAAAACCAGAATAAACCCTCTTAACGCTTCTGCTTTTGCACTTAGGACAGGTAAAAGTTTTTTTGCTGCTGTATTCGCTAATGCTTAACTGAAGTGAAAAAGTTTTGTTGCACTTATTGCATTTGAAATCATATACCGGCATATATCACCCCCATAATTTATAAAGCCAAACAGATATAAATTAATAAACTGTTGTGATTATTTTACCCTTTAAATATACTGCTTTCGCTTCATTTAATTTTTTTATTTTCGTTTACAAATGGGGCTTTTTTTGCTAAATTAAAGCGATTGTTACGCTTATAAAATATTTTCGGGGACCTGGCTGAAATAAATTTTATTAAATAGAGGAATCGGCGTTAGAGGCCCATTAGATACCAGATGATATATGAGAATAATATTCTTATATATCAGCCTGCCCAGGGTTTATAATATTGGTGTAAATATTTATTATTTAATTATTTAGGTGCTAAAACGAATTTATATTTTAGTTTATATATTAGAAAAATATTCTTAAATAACAGCCGAATTGGGGATTGAGAATTCGGCATAAGTAGGAGTTATATGCCCAAATAATAAATCAGGAATTGGATAAAATTACCTTGGCGTTACATATAATTATTTAAATTCTTAATCGGAATTCTGGAAATAAGTTGAAATAATTAACTAATTGTAAAATAAAATATTTTAATAAATATGTATAATTTACCCTATCACAAAGAAAATAATCCTCAAGTTATTAAGGAATTTATTGACCAGCATCCATTTGCCTTTTTAACCGGGTGTGACTCTGAAAACAAACCTGTTGCTACACAAGTTCCAGTTTTTATTGAAGAGCAAAACGGCAAAAAAATATTAAGAGGTCATATAATGAAAAATACAGACCATCATAAAGCTTTTCTGCATAATAACAATGTTCTTGTAGTTTTCACTGGCAACCACACTTATGTAAGCGGTACTTGGTATAGCAATCCTTATACAGCATCTACTTGGAACTATATGAGTGTACATATAAAAGGTATTATTCGATTTTTAGATGTTGCTGCATTAGAGGATGTGCTGCGAAAAACAGCCCTTCATTTTGAAAACTATAATCAAAAATCTACAACAGTATTTGATAACCTTCCAAATGAGTTTAAACAAAAAGTAATGCACGCAATTGTTGCTTTTGAAATAGAAGTAATTGAAATGGATAATGTTTTTAAATTAAGCCAAGATAGAGATTCTAAAAGTTATCATAATATTATCGAGAAACTAAAAGAGCAGGGTGAAGATGGACAGGTAATTGCGACTGAAATGGGAAAAAGATCTGAGGAAATATTTTCTGAAGATAAGGGAAATAATATTGATTAATATTTGAATAACAATTGAAAATAAGAAAGGCATATAACCCGCTGCTCAACACCGACCGCTCCGTAGTGGCGGCATAATTTGGGTTATTCGGGTTGGTACTAAAAAGCTATTATCACGTGCAACGTTCTTTTATTAATTAACAGTTTTTGTAAATTAAATGCGACGGAATTAATTCGGCACTCAAGTTATGGGCGGCGGGTTAGCAGCCACTCCGTTAGCTGTAAATTAGTTTATTATGGATATCAAATCAAAAAAGGCATTATTGCTAGATATGAATAGTACTTTCATGTTTGGTGAAGATAGGTTTGGAGAAACTGAAGATTTCTCAGTTTATTATAAAAGCATTGGTGGAAATCTTGAGAAAGATTATCTAAATCAAATAATTCGTTCAGCATTCGAATATCTTGACATTAGGTATCCAGACAAGAAATATAGAAACAGCTTCCCTTCTTTGGAAGAAGCAATTAAAGAAGTGTCAGAAATTGAAATCACTGATGCCGAATTAAAAAAAATTGTGAATACATTTGCTTTTCATGAATTAGGACAAATTCCTGAGGACTATATAAAAGTTCTTCATAACTTGAGTGATAAATATATATTAGGAGCAGTTATTGATATTTGGTCGCCAAAAGATTTATGGATTAATCTTTTTAAGGAATTGGGAATAATTTGTTTGTTTAAATCTATTTCTTTTTCATCTGATCACGGTATTGTAAAACCGTCCCCCAGACCTTTTCAAATGGTAGTAAAAGAACTTGGCGTATCTAATAAAGAAGCCTTAGTTATTGGAGATTCACCAAGAAGAGATTTAGGTGGAGCAAAGGCAGCAGAAATAGACTGTGTTCTAGTTGGAGGTAGATGTCATCCAGAAGCTTTATCGTGTTATGACAATCTTCTGAGCTTTTATTATAGTTTATGATATTTACAGCTAACCGCTTAAAAAAGTAAAAAGTCAATAGGGCATAAAAATTTAAGTAAGATAAAAATCTTACAGAAGTTCTTTGAATTAAAAACTGATAGCCTTATTAATATCAATTGAACTTGCCAAGAAACAATTATAAAATGTTCTGGCAACCAAACCGCTTATGGGGCTTAAATTATCCCAGATATATTTTAGGCTAGCGCATCACTTCCCATTCCAGCACGGAGAGTCTTGGAGCGACTAGTTAGACGTCGGGGCTTGTGATGCGCGGCCATTGAACATATTTTTTATGTTGTAATTCTTTTCCTTTGAATTGGTTATTAAAATTAGTCTTGTCTTTAAGTACGTGATAAACAATACGGGCAATTTCTTTTGAGATGATTGCTTTAGCGACCTGTTTTTTCTTTTTTCTGAGTTTTGAACTGTGATATCTCTTGATAACCGGATAGTATTGCAGGGCGTGAACGGCAGCATCTGAGAAGACGATTTTCAGGTATCTGTTTCCATCTTTTGAAGAACGTTGTTTTGTTTTACCTGCAGAGTTACGGGCAGAAGGAACAAGACGGCAGTAGGAGAAGAAAGTTTTCTCAGAATGAAAACGATTAATGTCTCCAACTTCAAGCAAAATAGTGAAGGCATTCATTTTACCAATGCCCGGTATCCAGAGCAAGACGTTGAATATCTTCATTGGGTATTAGGGAAGGATAAAGAGATTTTTCAAGTGTAAGCATTTGTTCTTTGAGTAATTTTGATTGAATTTCAAACTGTTGATACTGAAGTCTGTAGAAGTTGTTGAGAAGTGCTGGATCGGAGATATTAAACTTCTCTAACATACGATGCATAAAGTTCAGGCAACTGGTTCTCTTTACAGACAATCTTAACCTGGCTCTTAGGGTATCGCGAAGAGTTCGGATATCATCAGGTATTTTATAGGCTTCAGGAATAAAGTCCAGGCGTAGAAGTTGAGCAAGGATGTTGGAATCAACTTTATCTGTTTTAACTTTAGCATAAGAAATTGCTTTAAGATATTTAGCGTGAGCAAGCTTTAAGGGAATACCCAGAGAGCTGAGAAGATCATTCATCCAGTACCAGCCACCGGTGGTCTCTACAGTTGCGATATGTTCTTTACCGAGAGAGTTGAAGTAATTAACGATCTCAAAGTTGTTATTGATAAGTTTTGCTTCTTTAACGATTTTACCATCACTATCTACAGTTGTGATGTATGAAAAAAGTTTATGCTGATCGATTCCGGAGTAATACATTGGATACCTCCAAAAGTTAAAATTGTCAATAATTACAAAATTAACTTTTTACTTTTTGGAAATATCCTGCAAATCAACCGGACGCCGTAATGTACGCGGCTGATTTGTTGTTCTTAAGTTTTGTGAAAATAATAACTTTGCAGTTCAGCATTGTACAAATAAACTAAATTGTTGCAACCGGCTTGTACTGAGAAATTTACAAACCGGTTGCTAAATCTTTGGCGTTGTCTTTCTAATCGGCATTCTCGTTCTGGGGCGCCGGTTATTTGCAACTTCGTTATAAGCTCAAAAATAAAACAAGTCATACCCTATTGATGATTTATCTTGAACAAAATTAGTATAATTGTAAAAAAGAAAAATATAAACAATAGTTCTTTTACCGTTAATTTGGACAGATAAGAGCAATGGAATATATACAAACGTAGCAGGCAATTAGAAAAAGGGAACAACATGATTAAAAAAACAAAAATAGCAGCAGCTCAACTTACACCAGTATTTTTAAACAAAGAAAAAACGGTTGACAAAGCATGTTCAGCTATTTTAGATGCCGGAAAGAATGGAGCAAAGTTAATTGTATTTCCCGAAGCGTTTATTTCCGGTTATCCGGATTGGGTATGGTATATCCCTGCCAACCAAACTGGACAACTAAACAATCTATATGTTAAGTTAGTAGAGAATGCGGTATCAATTCCCGACAATACAACTAAAAGACTTTCTGAAGCGGCAAAGTCAGCAAATATTAATGTAGTAATGGGGATGAACGAACGAAACTCCGAGACTAGTAATTCCAGCCTTTATAACACAATTCTTTTTATAGATGATGCTGGTGAAATACTTGGGAAACATAGAAAATTAATGCCCACAAATTGTGAAAGGTTAATATGGGCGCAAGGAAATGGCAGTACACTTAAATCCTATGACACATCCGCTGGGAAAATTGGTGGCTTAATATGTTGGGAAAATTTTATGCCTTTGGCACGAAATGCAATTTATGAATCTGGAGCTCAAATACTTGCTTCTCCAACTTGGGATCAAGGTGATGATTGGTTGGAAAGTATGCGGCATATTGCAAGAGAGGGTGGCTTATTTGTTATAAGCAACTGTATGACCTTACGTATAGATGATTTACCCGAAGAATTAAAAACGATATACTCAAAAGGGATAGAATGGATAAGTAAAGGGCAGAGTTGCATTATTAATCCAAAAGGTGAAATAATTTCTGGCCCTATAGATTCAAAAGAATTTATCCTATACGCAGATATCGATTTGAGTGAAATCATTGCTGCAAAACGCAGGTTTGATGTAGTTGGGCATTATGCAAGACCTGATGTATTCAGTTTTACTGTTAACAAATAAACTATTGCGGGAATTAACTTTGACTAAAAATAACGTCCTACAACAATGTATAAACAGTATTAAAACTACTGCTTATACTAGACATTGAGAGATGGTGAAAATAAAACAAATTTAAAAGCGCTTATAACAAGCCGCTCAACACGGACAGCGTTTTCAGTGCGGCATTTGTAAAATTATAAAGTTGCGTCTATAAAGTTAAGTTGCTTTTTAAGGTAGGTTGTTCTAAGAAACATTTTTATAAATAAAAGTAGTTGCTTCTATTCGGCATTGTTGTTCTGGGCTGCCGGTTAGCGGCAACTTCGTTACTCCTAATCTTTTCCCATTACCCAAACTGCATTCAGAATTTTATAAGATGAATTACTTCCCGATGAACGGTCAAGAACACGTGGAGCAATGAAATTTTCGTGTGGAGAATAATCGAGATTATTTTGGGGCAGTTCATTTACCCTGCCGCCCGAAACAGTAAACGAATATGTTTTAAAGGGTTTTCCATCAGCTTTAAGCACCACAGAATAATTTCCGTTTTCTTTAGTTAGATCATTAATAGTAAACTGTCTTGATCTCTTTTCAATTGTAACAAGGTTGCAATTAAACTGGCGCCAGTTAACATCACTTACAACTACATCATTTTGACTTCTGGCTATCTCTCTATTCCCTTTCATTAAATGAACCGTAACTTTTGCATTTTTACCTGAACCGGCTTCAGAAGAATTCATCCACCAGTTGAACTTCAGCAAATAGCCGGGCCTATCCTGTTCATAAGAAAAGTAAGCCAGGTTTTTCCAGGGTCCATTCCTTGTATAAGTCATTTGGGGATTAAAAGGATCACCGCTTTTCTTTTCATTTAGCTTAAAAGGAAATCTTGAAACTACTTTATCATCAACTTTAATATCAATAATAAAATCGCCTGTTTGTTTAAGATGAACTATTCCCGGCCCATTTGGAGCCAGGTTTGCAAATGCCGGGAAATTATCCCATTTCTGCAATCTTAGACTGGTTTTATATTTTGATTCACCCGATGGTGTAGAAATCTCAAATTCTATTTTATTATAATTCTCAGGAGGAAAAACCATGGTTAAATTTTCAATCATAAATCCCCCGCTTTGATTATAAAAGCGCAAATTCATCAGGCTTGTAAAATCAACAGCAGGCTGATATTGCTGGGCAAAGCTAATGCTGCAAAAGATTATTGATATGAGAACCTTCAATAGTAAACGCATATTTTACTCCAGGTAATTGTGATTATTACTTAATTATGCGGAACAAATGGGAAACAGTTTTTAATATATTTAGTTTGAACAAATTTTCAAACAGGAAATTTTTGCCGGATGTATAATAGGCGAATAAAACAGAGTTTAATCTTCTTTATTGCCTCTTAAATTGATTTGATTTAAGTTTAGCACAGAAATATGTTATTACGCCAAAGCAGTAGTAATAATCAGAATTTGCTTCCTTAAGGGGTTGAGAAAATTGTAGATTACAAAAAAATTTTAAGAAAGGTAAAACCTTGAATCCTACCAATAAAAAAAAACAAAGCATCGTTTTAGCAGGCGTAATTTTATTTTTTGTTATGAGCAGCTACTCCCCTGCTGCTTCATCAGTTCACAAAACACAGTATTCAGTTGATAAAGAAGTCATCATCAACTTAATTGAGCGCGTAGCTCCGGGTCACTCATCGGATTTCATAATAGAAGCTATATCAGAAGATGAAGGAAATGAAACTTTTGAAATAGAAGGCAGAGGGAATAAAATTGTGCTGAAAGGTAACAGCACACTTGCAATCGCAAGAGCATTTAACTGGTATCTCAATTACTATTGCCATACTTCCGTTTCCTGGTACAAAGCGGAGCCAATCGATGTACCGGCCGTGTTTCCATCCGTAAAAGAGAAAATTCAAAAGACCTGCCGTTTTGCAAAACGTTTTTTCCTGAATTACTGCACGTTCGGATATACTATGGTTTGGTGGCAGTGGGATGACTGGCAAAGATTTATTGACTGGATGGCGCTCAACGGAATTAATATGCCACTGGCAATAACAGGACAGGAATATATTTGGGAGAAAGTTTGGGAAAAATTCGGAATGACCGATCAACAGATCAGGAAATTTTTTACAGGGCCTGCTCATCTGCCCTGGCACAGAATGGGAAACATCGACGGCTGGCTTGGACCATTACCACAATCATTTATTGACGAACAATTTGAACTTCAGAAAAAGATATTAAAAACTGAGAGGTCGTTCGGGATGACTCCCATTCTGCCGGCTTTTGCAGGGCATACTCCAAAGGCAATCACAGATAAATATCCAAATGTTAAGCTGACCGATATGGGATCATACGGTGTAGGCCCGCAATATGATGCTTACTTCATAGACCCGATGGAACCTTTATTCGTGAAAATCCAGAAAGAATTTATCAAAGAACAAACAAAATATTTCGGCACCGACCATTACTATGGAACAGATCCTTTCAATGAAATGGATCCGCCGAGCTGGGACGCCGGTTACCTTGCCTCTGTATCAAAAACAATTTATAAAGGAATCTCAGATGTGGACAACGAAGCTGTGTGGGTACAGATGGGCTGGACGTTCTACTATGACAGAAAGCACTGGACAAATCCCCGGCTGGAAGCAATGATCAAAGCCGTTCCGAAAAACAAGATGATGATCCTAGATTATTTTTGTGAGAAACAGGAAGTCTGGAGATTGACCGACGGATTCTTTGGCGCACCTTATATCTGGTGCTACCTTGGAAACTTTGGCGGTGGTACTCAAATGGCAGCGCCGCTAAAAAAAGTTGCGCAATTGCTAACTAAAACAGAAAGCGACGACAACAGACGGCAAATGGTGGGCATCGGTTCCACACTTGAAGGATTTGGAGTAAACAGGTTTATGTTTGAATGGCTGTTTGAATATGCGTGGGACACCACTGCTGCTAATACTTCGGAATGGATAACCAAATATGCCGAAACCCGTGCCGGACATAATGATCCCGTGGTTGAAGATTCGTGGCGGCGGCTTTTAGATTTAACTTACAACCAGCAAGTATCCGGGGTGGGACTTGGTAATACAATTGAGATGCGTCCACGCTTTGAAGGGAATACACATTATACACGGAGAGGTGAATCGTACGATTATGGAAAGCTTGCAGACATACTTGCAGAAATGTTGCTTGCCGATAAGGAATCTTTTTCTAATCCAAGATATCAATATGATCTTGTAATGGTGTGCAGGCAGGTACTGGCAAACCTGGAATTTGAAATCAGGAATAAAATTTTTGAAGCGTATAAGTCAAAGAATTTAATGATGTTCGATAAATATTCTGCGCTGTTTCTAGATATCGCTTCCGATGTTGACAAAATTGTATCAACACAACCAGAATTTTCATTTGATAACTGGATTGAGGCTTCACACAAATTTGCATCAGGGGATGCCCCTGCATCATATTTCGAAAAGGACGCCAAAGTGCTTGTAACAACCTGGGGCCAGCAGGGTAACTACCTGATTGATTATGCCGCAAAAGATTTAAGCGGACTCATCAATTCATATTATAAAAAACGCTGGGAAATCTTTTACAAAACAGTAAGAAATTGCATAGTTGATTCAACAGAATTTGATCAGAAGAAATTTGATAATGATATTTCAGCATTCGAGTGGCAGTTTTGTGAAACACCATATAAGCCGGAGACAAAGTCGAACGATGATGCGAGCAAGCTAGCCCGGAAACTTTACACTAAATATGTAGGCTACTTTGATTTGTTTAATAATTCTGATACTAATAAAAAGCAATGATCATTTAGTATCAGAATAGATGTACATTAGCAGTAAATTTGTAGAGGTTAAAAAATTGATGCTTATTAAATAAAACAAAGATATAAGAAACGGTTCGGCTATATTCAAATTTTTTGAATTAGCTAAGCCGCTTAAATTTTATTCATATAGCTGCGGTTTATAGGCACAACTTAGTTAGTATTTATAATGTAAAATAAAAAGTAAGGATAATATTTATGAAATTAATATTTTTATTAGTGTTTTGTGTTTTACCACTTCTTGCTCTTGCTCAAAAACCGGTAGTGCCAGATTGGGCGCTACCTGGATCAAAGACACATCAGCAGGTTGCTCCCCCTTCAGATTTTCACAGACCTGCCAGAACTTTAAATGTACCGATTGGTATATTTGAAGGACAGTCCGACGTTGGAGCAGCACTGGTGCCGGGTAGCTCCAGTTATAATCCAACTACAGAACAGTATACAATTATTTCCGCCGGTTATAATATATGGTATGTTCGAGATGAATTCCGTTTTCTGTGGAAAAAAATGTCTGGTGACATCTCACTTGCAGCCGACATAAATTATCCGGATCCATCAGGCTACTTTGATCGCAAGGCCGTCATTGTAATTCGGGAAAGCCTCGATGATGATTCAAAAGAAGCTATTGTTGCCCTGCACGGTGACGGTATGATTCACCTTGCGTGGCGTCCTGAGAAAGGTCACCGCATAAAAGATATGGAGTACCGAATCGGTAGCCGGGGCGGATTGCCTGGCGGTAAATCTCCGGATGATCTTGTCACTGATCACGCCAAACGGATCGGTATCGAAAAACACGACAATTCTATAGCTCTTTTCGTAAGCATGGATGGTGAACCAATGCATCAATTCGGTGCGCCAATTCAGTTGCACATTAAAGAGCCGTTTTATGTCGGGATTGGTTTTTGCTCGCATCTGCCCGACAAAACCGATACGGCAATATTGTCAAAGGTTGTTTTTAAAAATGCCGCCGGAGAGGTTCATTAATTCAGCATGAGATTTAGTACTAATTAAGGATAGATTATCGGACTAGTTATAAAGACACTGTCAGATCACTTAAAATCAGACAAAAATTAGTCGGCTAACTTTTGAAAATTAACTATTTTATACACTATTCGGGGGTGAGGCATAATGATTCAAAAAAAACTGATTTTGATCTCTGTCATTTTCCTCTTAATTATAAGCATTCCTTTCAATAAATCCTTTGCCGGTAAAAAATCTGGTATTCACGTTTGGGAGATGCAGCAGATTGTACTCAAAGCTCAAAAAGATTACCCAAATCCATACACGGATGTAACCTGCTGGGTGGAATTAAAAGGCCCGGACTTTTCAAAAAGGGTTTACGGTTTCTGGGATGGAGGTAATGTTTTTAAAGTTCGTATTGTTGCTACAGCGCCCGGAAAGTGGTACTGGAAGAGTGGTTCAAATCAACCCGATGATAAAGGACTGAATAATATTACCGGTGAATTTTTTGCAGTTAGCTGGAATAAAAAAGAGAAGTCAGAAAATCCGAATCGTCATGGTTTTATACACGCTACTCCAAACGGTCACGCATTGCAATATGCTGACGGCACACCTTTCTTTCTAGTCGGAGATACGTGGCTTGCCGGATCGACGTGGCGGCTACCTTTTCGCAACGCGGCTACTTCAAAAAATTATGTGCCCGGTCCGGGTATTGGTTTCGAAGACGCAGTAATTTATCGAAAGAAAATGGGATTTAATTCTGTCAGTATGATTTCCTGTTTTCCGAACTGGGATTCCGACACTCATCCCAGCACTTATGCTGATTCAAATGGAATATACATCAGGAATGCGTGGGAAAAATTCGGTTATGATGTTTCGGATGCTTTGGGAACAGATACTTCAGGTGTAACCAGTTACTGGGGAACTCTCACCGCTAAAAATATGCGTGATGAATATGGCAACCTGCCGTTTAAGATGTCAAAAAAACATAAAGGCGTATCTGATTTCAACCATATAAACCCGGAATATTTCCAAAGCCTGGATAAAAAAATGGGATATCTCGAGAAGGAAGGATTTGTTCCTTTGCTGGAAACTGTAAGAAGAGATGTTGGTCCTTCGTGGAAAGCCTATTTTAATTTTAATGAATCTTTTTCACGGTTTGTGCAGTACCTGATCTCAAGGTATGGCGCTTATAATCTTCTCTTTAGCGGAATACACCTTGACTGGATTCCGAAAGACTTCAGCCTTACCGCCGATGAATTTAACGAAGCTCTTACTTATCACTTAAAAAAATATGGACCTTTGCCATTTGGACAGCCTTTCACAGCGTTGATAAATAATTCTACATACAGGCAATTTGGGCACGGCAAAGATTGTCCCTGGCTGACTATGCAGAGTGTGGGAAATATTCCTCGCGATCACAGGGTTTCCACGGCAATTGATACACTTTTTAATCTCAATCCGCCCTACCCCGCGATCAATTTTGAACCATATTATACCGGGTGGAATCACGCAATTAATAAGCCAAACGGAGAACGTCCCCCGGCAAATTCGGACAGGGACAATTATTTTTCACGGGCACAAATGTATGGTTCAGTTCTTTCGGGTGCTTTATCTGGACACGTACACGGCACTGCTGCATACGATATTACTACTACGGGCGAACCAGCAGGAGCGCGTCCACATATCTGGGATGCGCTGAAATACAGATCAGCTACTTATATGCAATATCTCGAAAAATTTATTTTATCCGAAGGTGCTAAATACGAACAGCTACGACCGGGCACAAAAAGTATCTATCCGCAAAAAGCACCGGGCAGTCCCGAATCTGGTCTGGATGGCTGGTCGTATATGATGAGAACTCCTGATAATTCACTGGCTTTATTGTATTTTGAAAATCAGTCTGTGATACCAACTTTAAGTGGATTTACACCGGATAAAACTTATAGCTTAAAATGGTACAACACACAGACGGGTGAATGGAAAGAAAAAATTATTTTGAAAGCTGATAACAAAGGTATAATTTCTTTGCCGAACTTTCCCGGCGGCAAAAAAATTTCTCTTACTGATTGGGCAGCAAAGATTGATGCAGGGAATAACTAAGATGATTGAACTGAATGAAATTATAAGTTCTAATTTATAACAGTTTATATGGAGTTTTTATGTTCACTTACAAAAACAGTTTAATAATATTTATTTTGATTGTGCTCACTTCCGGAATATCACAGGCACAGTTTGTAGATAATTTTGATCAAAAAAAAATAGATGGATGGTTCTTTTTTACAGGCGACGGACATGCAACTATGGATTTTGTTCAGAATGATGGTTATGCAACTATCGTCGTCGATGGAAGGAAAGATAAAGACAATTGTTACTGGACATTAATTAAACGCGATGTAACTGCTTCTCTTGATATGAATAAATTTAAAGACCCTACTTACCAATTACGCGTTGAAGCAAAAGTGCGGCTTCACAATGCACCACGCCGTGTTAATATGATGATAAATACACAAAGAACAACCAACTTTCATATTGATCTGATGGAGTTTGATATACCGGATACAACGGACTGGCATGTCATCAGTATGACCACTAAAAAATTTGATGTAGTTCCTACCGACACAGTTTATGTCCAGTTATGCGTAACGGATTATGGTCTGGATAAATATTATGTGGACCTGGATTATTACCGTGCAGATATTGTAAATGTTAATGAAGCCGGACCGGATAAAGGAGTGCTTGTACCCTACCACCCTCCTATTCCTGATGTGAGCACTTTCTCAAATCATCTTGATGTTGCAGGCGATTGTTTGATCAATACTGATTACCCTGATATAAACTTTAACAACTGGAGCGTAAAAGAAAAAGAGGGTGACGCACGGATATTAACTGTTAACGGAAATCAGTGGGCAATTTTAAGGTGGGATTTTGAAAAATATAAAAATATGAAAGTTGACGGTGCTGGCTTGCTTGAACTGACAACACAATCAGTTACAAAAGGTGGAAATTATACTGAAGCTTATGGACAGGATTTTGGCGAAGAGTTTGGCAAAGTAAGGGTGATCGAAATTCTTGGCGGCGAATCGGAGTGGGATCAAAATAAAGTAACTTATAATAATCTCACACAGAATAAAGATTATTCCGATGTCTTTAATACACAAATGGTTTATGATACTGAATTATCAGAAGAAAGAGGCGGGAGAAATCTTATAACTATTTCCCGGCCGGTTTTGCAGCGTCTGATCGATGGAAAAACAAAAGGCTTGCTTATTCGTCCGCTAGGTGCAATAGATGCTTCATTTTATGCTTCGGAAAATGAAAGTGGCAGCGAAGGCCCGAAACTGCATTTTAATGTTGAATGGTGAAACTATAAATGTGAAACGTGAGAAGTGAAATGTGAAATCCAACTAAGACTGGTAAATTAGCAAAATGCATCTTTTGCGTTTCACATTTGACGTTTCACCTGTTTGCTTTTTCTCTGCTACCTCTGTGGTTAAAATTTATTTCAAATTGAAAAAAACAGCTGAGAGAGGTGTTGATAACTGCGCTTACTGTGATGAATATGAGTGTGAAAAATTATCGGGGGTATTTAGAACTTATCCAAACGCAAAACCAAGTTTAGATACTATCCGAAATAATATTTAATTCTTCAGGAGGAATTGTGATAAAAGATAAAAATGTCATTTTAACATTGGGAATGTTCTCCCTCATCATTGCTATACTTTTAGGAAGGTATGTCGATCGAACACCTGTAACCGCCTTCCTGGAAGGTTTGTTTTACGGGCTTTCTATTGTATTCAACATCTACTCATTGATCCTTTTTAGAAAAAATAGAAGAACTGTCGATAGTTAATATATTCTATAACTTGAGAGAGAGTAACAATATGAATGACAAAATGACTTCGCCAATGGACAAATTTAATTTTCTACTTGGCACCTGGGAATTAGAGTACAAAATACCTGAAAGCCAGTTTAGTCCGGGTGATAACGGTGAAGGTAAAGGCGAAATCAAGAGAATTCTAAATAATAAATATGTCACATTTGATTATGTCGCACAGTTAACACAGGGCGAAGGAGCTGCACACGCAATATTTGCCTGGGATGAGAAAAGTAATATTTATAAGTATTGGTGGTTCGAAGACTCTGGAGAATTTATGAAAGCGACGTGCAATTTTTTAGACGAAGATACATTAGCTCTAAACTGGCACAATAGTTTGGTAGTTCAAACATTCAATAAAATAAATGATAATGAAATAGTATTAAAAATGAAGTATCCCTTAAATAAAGATGAATACAAACTTATACTAGAAGTATTATTTATTAGGGCAAAATAAAAGTCAACTTAATAACACATGGAGTTATGATACGACAAGATTATATAATGAGAATGATAGAACAATTGGTAAAAGTTCTTTCAAAAATATTATTAAACAAAGAAACAGGTGATTACGAATCTGCGATTAAGACTACAGAAAATGCCCTCAAAAGCATAGTTGGTATCGATTTCAGCCTTATTGATAAATTATCCGCCGGGGATATAAAATTATTATTTGAAATGGCTAAAGATAATTCAACAACTGAAATTAAATGTATTGTCACTGCCAAACTTATAAAAGAGAAGGCGGATATATTGAATCTGAAAAACAATAACTATTCAAAACAGGTCTCAGATTACCAAAAAGCCTTAAGCCTTTTTTTAGATGGCATAATAGATAATAAAAATACTGAAATAGATCTGAGCAAATTTTATCCTGACATTAATGAGATTGTAAAATTTCTTGCCGATGAAATAGCTAATGATACAAAAACCAAACTTTTAAAATTCTACGAATTAAATTGAACACATTTTACAGATTAATTGAAATTCTTGTTATAATTGTTTTACCACTACTGCTGTTTTACTTAAGAAGTAAATGGCTGCAAAAAGAGATCGTAATAAATGCAATTGTACTTCCTCTTCTCTGGTATTTATTTTATGCCCCGATTCACGAATTGAGTCACATGCTTGGCTGTGTTGTTGTCGGTTCAGATATAAATGATTATCGATTATTCGCACATTTCTGGGAAGGAAGCTTCGGGTTTGCTTATGTAAATGTTAAAGGAGGACTTGGTATTAATATGAGTTCTCTTATAATTCTAATTATGCCTTATGTAATTGATTTCCTTTCTCTTATAATTGGTTATTACATCTTAACACATTACAAAATAAAAAATTCATTTTTGAACGGTTTGATCTTTTTATTTCTTTGTGTACGTCCTGCTTATGATTTAATTGATAATTACATTGGAATAATTTATAATCACTCTGATTTTATACTTGTGACTAAGATTATCGGCAAGCTAATTACATATAGCTTTGGCATTATAACAGTTGGTTTCGCTATATTTGTCGTTATAGATGTACTTCATAAGTATAAGAACTACCACCTCTGAAAGGTGACGTTAAAAAACAATTATTAAATGATGATTACTTACCTGATTTAAAATTCAAACACCCACTCTTATTGATCTATGGAACTTTATTATATCAGTCTCTGTTGATATTATAAATTAGTATAAAAGGAGACATATGTTTGCAGTAGTGAATCACCTTCAGTTTTCAAAGCCTGTTGATGACTTTCAGGTTGCGTTAGAAAAAGAGGGCCTGCCTCTTTTAGCCAGTAATAAGGGTTTCATAGATTTTCATTTTGTTAAAGAAACGGAAGATAAAGCAATCGTTTTAATTCTATGGGAAGATGCTGCCAGTGCACAGGCGGGGGCAAAGTT
This sequence comes from uncultured Bacteroidota bacterium, assembly GCA_963772675.1. Lineage (GTDB taxonomy): Bacteria > Bacteroidota > Ignavibacteria > Ignavibacteriales > Ignavibacteriaceae > JAKAGZ01. Next base: position 1,185,713 of record CAVYYF010000005.1, on the reverse strand, counting down.
ATTTGGACCGACCTGGTTTACCACCAATATCAAGCCTTACCTAATAGGGCCGGAACAAAGAAGTGTAGGAGAAGTTATACTCAGCCATAAAAAATAATCAGCGGCTAGTTAGTTTTCAAAGTTGGATTAGTGAAAATTACTTAAAGGCCTTCTAAATTAGCAAGAATTCCAGCTTTTTAAGAAATGGTACAAATCTTTCTTGCAACGGATACAACATCTTGTTATATTTTTTGAGCCTGAAAAATTAATTCTATTTTCATTCCACATTTTACTGCCACATAAATATTTAGGAGGTCTTATGAAAAAATTTTCTCAATTTCTTTTTGTACTCGTGCTGTGTTGCCTGGTAACTTATAATATTTCCGCTCAGGGTATGACAGACAAAATGGACAGCAAGTCGTCTTCACTTACTAAACTAGTTGCGGATGATATAATGATGACCGGCAAAAAAGTGATGTCACTGGCAGAGGCCATGCCGGCAAAGGATTACAATTGGCGACCAATGGATGGTGTAAGGTCAGTCAGTGAGGTTTATGTACACGTTGCAGCTACTAATTATATGCTACTAGCTGCACTTGGAATGAAAATGCCGGACAATCTCAAACCAAATTCTGAAAACGAAGATCTGGAAAAAACAATGACTGACAAAAAAGAAGTAACGAACTTTTTAAAACAGTCATTTGAAGACGCTCAAAAATTTCTGGCAGGTTATACCGATACTGACTACGATACTCCTGTTAAATTACCATTCGGAGAATTTACAAAGGGACAAATTTTGATGATTGCTGCCGGACATGTTCATGAGCATTTGGGACAATCGATTGCATACGCCAGAACAAATCATATCGTTCCCCCGTGGTCAATGCCAAGCAAAAAATAGTATTTTAAAAGAGTCCCGGTTTTAACCGAGACTCTTTTATTTTTCCCAAAATTATATTTTACACTTGTTCTTATAGCAAATAATATGGAAGGTTTAGTTTACAATATGTAAAGTATACTTGACTTTTTGTAAAGATAGCTGTATAATAGCGCAGTAAATTAAACACGGGAGATAAGCAAAATGAAAAAGCTATTTAAGAATTTTTCCTTTCCATTTACTAACCTTGTATTAATATTATCCGGTATTATGATCTTCCTTCCTCTTATTTTAATGAACATACTGGACACTAAGAATATTATAGACAATCAACCTCAATTATTCAAATTAATAATTTTAATTCCGTCTCTACTTGCAACCCTTGGGTTTGTTTATTGTACTCTTGGTTACCATATAAAAACAGCGCACGGTGATGAACTTAAATTCAGGATTCATCTTGAATCGCTGCACGTAGCTTTTACTTCAACATTGATATCACTTTTCATATTAATTTTTATTTTCCTTAATTTCGAACCAGAAATGCTGAACTGGCTTCTGGTAATTGTGGCAATTATTGCAATTTTATCATACTTAATTGCATCAGGTTTCATAAAAGATAAATACCAATGAAAAATAACCTTCACGTATTAAGAGCAGAAAAAAGACTATCCCAGGATGACCTGGCAAAATTGCTAAATGTGTCGCGTCAGACTATAAATGCTATTGAACGCGAAAAATATGACCCGAGCTTGCCGCTTGCTTTAAAGATAGGTAAGCTGTTTAATAAAAGAGTAGAGGAAATATTTCTTCTGGATAAATAAATTAAAGGGGCAAATGCACAATGAATATTAGTAATAACATTTTGGAAGCTATCACAAGACTTCAAATGTTATCGCTACAATAAAAATGGCGGAACGGCTGGGACCCGGATTCCAAAATAGTTACATTGATGGTAGATTCAGGTTTGAAATACCTTAGTACTGATGTTTATAAAAACAGGGAAATTATTTAAGCTCTTTTGTTTGATCTGTCTTTTTCTCTTCGGGTTTCTGCATAACCGGTCTCGAGGGTGCCGGTCTAATTAAAGCTAACTCAACAATTTTGGCTAATGTTTCGCCAAACGATAGCTCAATCTTTTCAGCTGATTCCATAAATGACACACCTTCCGTTAAGTCAGGATTGGGATTTACTTCAAGGACAAATACTTTGTTATCCTTAGTTAAACGAATATCAAGCCGGGCATAATCAGTACAGCCCGTTACTTTATATGCTTCTAGCACAGCTACTTTAACTTTCTTCTCCACTCGCTTCGAAAGTTTTGCAGGACAGATAGAATGTACTCTATGAAAAGATTCTTCCAGGGGATTCCACTTTGCATCATAGCTGATTATATTCGGGTGGTCAGATGGAAGTTCGGAAAAATCAAATTCAATAATGGGCAAAACCTCGGGAGGATCATTACCTAACACAGAGACATGCAACTCGCGCCCCTCAATAAATTCTTCAACAAGTATTGGCGGATCGAATTCTGCAAAGGTTTTTTTAATTCTTTCATTAAGCTGTTCAAGGTTGTATACAACGGATCCCTTTTCTACTCCGGAACTGGCATCCTCACGTGAAGGCTTTACGATCATCGGGTAATGCAAACCATGTCTTCCTGGTAGTCGTGGTTCAGACAACAATTTATAACGTGGTGTAGGAACATTATTGGCAAGCAAAAGCTGCTTTGTCATTCCCTTTCGCTGGCACAAAGCAAGAGTAAAGGGTCTTGCACCAGTAAATCGTATCCCGTAAAGAGCAAAAAGCCCTGCAACAAGGTGCTCAAGCCCTGGATCGTCCCTGTAATATTCAATTAGATTAAAAACTACATCAGGAGGGTTTTTACGAAGCAAGTCTATTAATACTTGTATGTCTTCATTAATATTTACAAGCCCGACCATGTAACCCTGTTCTCGCAAAGCTTCCGCAATTGCTTCGTATTCTTCAGTAACTGTAGCAACATTGATGTTGTATTCCGGTTCAAAGTCTAGTGAAGCCGGATCGACGTCCTTTATTTTTTCATAGATGTCATCGCCCGAATGATTATAAACAACTGCTACAGTTGCTTTGCGCTTTTTAGGCATAATTTTAGTACATTTTAAATTTTTTAATTAAATCCAGATTACAATTTTAACTTTGGCAAGTTCTATAGTTTGATAAATGGTAAAATATGTTTTTGTTAATGTAAACATTTTTTGTTTTACCAAATTTACAAATAAGTGGAATTATATTCTTTAAATTCTATAAATAATAGAAAAGTGAGAATTAGTATATAAAAGCTATATTCTAAGCAGAAATAAATATTGAAAGGTAGAAATGATTTAACTTTACAGCAGTAAAAATGAATTTAGCATAAACAATCCTGTGGTTACCCTCTTGCAAACTGAAGAAACGTAAATGCTGAAAGTAATATTGATACTACAAGAAGTTTTATATCAAATGTTTGAGTAAGCAACATTGTACCAAGCAAGATTATTGCGAATACACCTTCAAGTTTATTTTTCATTTCTTCCTCCTTTTGTGATTTAGACAACTTCAAGCGGTAAAGGATATATTATTCTTTCTGTTTTATATTTTGGCATAATAGTACGTTTGTCGATAATTATCCCATCAGCATTTAGATCGATAAAATTAACAAACAGCCTGTCTGCAAAATTATTTTTAACACTTGCACCGGAATTAAGGAATCTCAAATCTTTTCTTATATATTCTTTTTGTTCGTGCAGGTGACCATGTAACACAAGATCAGCTCCGAAATACTTAAATAGTTCTATTATTTTTTTCTTTTTTCTTAATTTCATTGTCTGCTTCTCCATCATACGCCAAACTGTTGCATAAGATTTCTCTTCAATTTTAACCTTTTTAAAATGATGGTGAACAAGCATCAGTTTGTGTTTAACCAGTTTTGAATAACTTCGATAGATATCGCTCAATTCCTGAAACTGTTTAAAGTTTATTTCACCATTGGATCCAAATGGATTTTTTAATTTCGAGTATTTGGCAATTGAATTGAAACCTGAAATCATAACATTATCCAGTATTTTTACAAAGGGGAAAACGTGATCTTCATTTTTATAAATACAATTTTTAAATGTTTCAGAAAAATATTCTCCGAATTCTTTCACTTTATTTTCATATGGTACATTTTTACATCTTTCGGGAAAGGTGAAGATGTCTTCCGGAGTTTGCGGTCCACCGAAGATATCGTGATTACCTATTACCAGAGACATCCTGTCTGATTCAAGCAAACCCAGTCTTTTGAAAAGATTTCTAAGAATTTCCAGATCCTTAAGATCGGCATTGTCCACAAGATCACCTGTAATAACAAGATGATCAATTCCTTCCGATAATACATATTTTAAAAGATATTTAATTTCTCTCAGGCTAGAGTTTTTGAAGAAAGTGTTCAAGTGAAGATCGGATATATGTGCAATTTTCATTTAGGTGTTTGTCCCTCCAATTTTTCAGTCTAAACATAGATTTTGAATATTAAGGCAATATGAAGTAAATGTAACCAAATTGTTAAGTCCTGAGGGAAAAACTTGAAGGGTTTTGTGCTTAATTGCACTGAATGATGCTTTATTATAACCTAGATCAATTTATTACAATAAACTCTGCTACTTTTTCTACACCGTTTTCAAAATTCCTTTCGGATATATTCCTTTTTATCCCGGAATATTTTTCTTCATCTGAAAATATCCCCTTTATAATTTCGGGCAGTTTTTCAATTCTTTTTTCGTAAACCCCCAAGTTATTTTCTGTCAGAAATTCCACATTTCCCTTTTCCTGTTCCCAGATATAGCTGATAACAATTGGTATTTTTTTACAAAAAAGAATTTCCATAAATGTTGAGGCACCACACTTGGTAATTACAACATCAGAGGCATTAATTAATTCTTCAACAAAATCTATATATCCAAATAATTTAATATTTGTAACCCCCCCCTGATCAACATAATGAGAAAGGTTATTAAATAGATTTTTGTTTCTTCCACATACAACAGCGATTTCAATATTATTTATGTTACTAATTAATTGCCTGACGATCATTTCTCCTTTAGGAATTCCCTCCCCCCCACCAAGTAGTAAAATGACTTTACTATCGGTACTGAACCCAAGTTTTTTCTTTATCTCAGGCATATTTACCCCGTCTCGTTTGCCCGAAAACTTTTCTGCAATAATAAATGGAAATACATTTATATTTTTTGCAGGAATGCCGTTATCAATACATCGCTTTCTTAACTTTTCGCTGAATAAAATAAAATTTTGATTTTTATTTAAAAACCAGATAGGATGAGCGGTAAAGGGATCAGTAACTATTGTATAAACGGAACATTTTAATTTTTCTTTTTTAATTAGCCTGTATACTGGTCTAATAAGAAAGAAATGAAATATTAATATTTTTTCCGGCTTTTCTTTATTAATTGTTTCTTTTAAGTAAGGATAGATAAAAAGGGAAAGTAAATAATTATTCAATTCAGAGACAAAAGGAATTTTATAAAGGGCATATAAAGTCTCATAAATCCAGGGAGCCTTTGTTTGTGAGATTCTGTAGCCATCTTCAATAATATACCGTACCAACCCGTTTGTTTTAGAAAAACCATCAACCAAAATTGTTTCAACAGATTCGTTGTAATTATGCTTTAAGTAATCAGCCAGTGATCTAGCAGGTGCAAGATGGCCGCCTCCTGTTTTTAGATACAAAAAGAGATATTTGTTTTTCTTTTTTCCCATAAATGCGTTTTATCTTAATACGGGTGAATTATGACTTGTCATCTTTCCTGTACTGATTATATCTTTGATATTATATATGCCGAATTTTCTGGCCTTAAGGAATCCATCCCAGGCTGCTTCTGCAAGTCTTCCTTTATTTAACCAATCAAAAAGCCACTGGTCGGCATAATCCGGGTTTTCCTGTGAAATTCCTGCCTGAATTTCGCGAAGCCATTGCCGGTTAAATTTTTCCTGCGAACCGATAGTAGGTGTCATTATAATTGGAATTCCAAGTGCACAATAAAACGTTAACTCGCTCGGCTTTGTCCAGAGGATATCTGTTATTCTCATTAGTTTATTAAAACTGTCAAAGTAATCAGTTATAGTAGAAGAATATAAAACTTTTAAATTATCACAATTCTTAAATTCCTTATTTTTAATCTCCGCAAAGTAATCACGTACGCTTTCCTTGGTTCCTGCGATTAAATTCAGGTTTATTTCGTCATTCAATAATCTATTCTTAAGACTTAAAGCAATCCGCCCTCCTATTTCCTTCTGTGCTCCAGCTCCCCCTACTGAATAAGTGATTGTCAGTTTCCTGTTCTTTTTGATGCTCAAATTTCTTTTGCCAAGAAAATGTTCAACATTTTTTTCGTGAAGATTCCAGAACCTTTTATTTGGATCAAGATAAAACAGTCTTTGGGCTAAATCTTTTTTCAATACGGTTAACTTCCTGTCGCCCAATAAAGATTGAGGCAATGGAAATCCTGTCAGGTAAATTCTTTCTTCAGGTACTCCATAATCGCGCAGTCGCTGAGCAGCTTTTCCACAAGGTGCAAAATAAATAACCCTGCTTTCCCACGGGTCCCTCGCAACCCAAACTCTGTTCAGATCAGTATCACAGATAATGCAATAAATTTGCTCATAACCTTTCATATCCGCTGCTATAGCAGGTGCATAAAAGGATGTTACCAAAGGCAGAGGTTTTGTACTAATTTTATCAAACATTCCTGAACAAAGCCCCTTTTTTACACTTGATTCTAGCAAAGCTACCTGAAACGTTGATCCGGAAAGATTTCTTCTCGGATAATAAGAAGGGATATGCAAAAACGTATCGAGTAACTTAAAAATTGACTTTCCAATAAATGGAATGCCTCTTGCCCGTGAAAACATTTCATACATATCAAGAATTCTGGCCCAGAGTTTTCTTTCGGCTTCCGAAGTTTCCCCGTCTCTGCCGACAGCAATAATGTCATTTTCTGAAATATCTTTCAGCGGATAAACTGCCCGTAAATGACCATAACCCATATTTGCAGATACCAGCCATACTTTTGATTGCTTCTTATTCATTTGTAGAAGATGTCCATAATAATATGAATTTTAATGAGTTAATTAAAATACCGCTAATTTATAAGCAATCAGCAATGTTCAATATTAATTAATTATTAAATATAGGGACTGATATGGATTAATTCTCATAGTTCTTATTAGATTGGACAAAGACAAAATAATGAAAAAATATTAAATACTTCTTTAACAAAAGATCTTTCTATCTATTTCTGAGAGACAATAAATGTTACAAACCGAGCCCGAACCCAGCAAAACTTTCAATAAAAAGGACACTAATCCTTCGGAAGAGGAATTCAATAATAATTCAGAGACAGCAAATAACGACCCTACGCTATTAAGCCAGCGTAACAATCAAAAATTAAATTCGATAATTGAAGAAGTAAGGGATTTATTAGAATCAGATAGCGAGCAAACTTTTCCTGATAACAAAATTTACAATTCCTTCCTTTTTATTCTTACAAAAGGCTAAATAGTTTCAGTGCACCCCACTTGACTTTATCTTTACAATCATGCTATATTTCGTTTATTACCGAAATGAATTATGAATGATAAAACTATAATATTCAAAGCTCTCTCCGACTTAAACAGGTTAAGGATACTGAAAGCTCTTCAGAGAAAAATGTTATGTGTATGTGAAATAAAAGAGCTGCTTGGTCTGGCTAATTCTACAGTTTCACAACACTTAAAAATACTAAAGTCAGCGGGCTTTATTGTTGAACAAAAAGAAGGTAAATGGGTAAATTATATGATTAATCCGCTGCCTACTGATAGCAGAATCGGCAGCATTCTGGCATCACTGGATTTTTGGATAGATGATGAAAAGCTAATAATTAAGGATAAGAAAACTATTTTAAGCCTTGACAGGAAAGTTATCTGTCAATAAAATTTTTAAATAACATTTCGGCAAAGCACGAAATATATTAAAGGGAAAATGGATAAAATAAAAGTTCTTTTTGTATGCGTGCACAACAGTGCCAGGAGCCAGATGGCTGAAGCTTTCTTAAAGGAAATTGGTGGGGATAAATTCCAGGTGGAAAGTGCGGGGCTTGAACCTGGAACATTAAACCCAATCGTGGTTGAATCGATGAATGAAATAGGAATAGATATTTCCGGTAATCTTACTCAGGGAGTTTTTGAAATATTTAAAGCTGGAAAGAATTTCCACTATGTTATCACTGTTTGCGACGAGACGTCCGCTGAAAGATGTCCCATTTTTCCCGGTATCGCAAAGAAAATTCATTGGAGTTTCCGTGACCCCTCGGCACTCACAGGAAGTCACGAGGAGAAATTAGATGAGACTGGAAAAATACGCGACTCTATACGAGAAAAAATAGAAAGTTGGGTCTCTGAATTAAAAAATGAAAACGTAATCTGAGCAGAATGAAATCAGTATCAAAAAAACTATCGTTTCTTAACCGTTACCTGACCTTATGGATCTTTTTAGCAATGATTGCCGGCGTATTATCCGGTTATCTCTTCAATTCAATTGTCGGTTTTTGGAATTCATTTCAAAGCGGCACAACAAACATCCCGATAGCAATCGGGCTTGTCTTAATGATGTTTCCCCCACTGGCAAAAGTAAAGTATGAAGAATTACCCGACGTTTTTAAGAATCTAAAATTATTATCACTATCATTAATTCAAAACTGGATTATCGGGCCGATTTTAATGTTTGTCCTTGCTGTAGTTTTCCTGAGAGATTACCCGGAATATATGGCAGGACTCATTATGATTGGTTTAGCTCGCTGTATCGCAATGGTTATAGTTTGGAATGAACTGGCAGAAGGAGATACAGAATATGCCGCCGGGCTTGTAGCATTTAATTCGATTTTCCAGATATTATTTTTCTCACTATACGCATATTTGTTTTTAACTGTAATTCCAGGTTGGTTAAACCTGAAGTCTTTTTCAGTCAGTATAACAATCGGGCAGATTGCCGAGAGCGTTTTAATTTATCTTGGAATACCGTTCTTCAGTGGAATGATAACAAGATTTAGCCTGATAAAATTAAAAGGCAAGGAATGGTATGAAAAGAAATTCATTCCAAAGATAAGCCCGGTAACACTAATAGCTTTGCTGTTCACTATTTTTGTAATGTTCTCACTGAAGGGAGAATATATAGTAAAAATACCACTCGATGTTCTAAGAATTGCTATGCCACTTGCCGTATATTTTGCTGTAATGTTTTTTGTCTCTTTCCTTATGGGCAAAAAGGCAGGTGCAGATTATTCAAAAACTGTTACAATCTCTTTCACTGCGGCAAGCAATAATTTTGAACTTGCTATTGCTGTGGCTATTGCAGTATTCGGGATTAATTCAGGTGAAGCTTTCGCAGCAGTAATCGGACCGCTGGTTGAAGTACCGGTTTTGATTTCACTTGTTAATGCGGCATTGTATTTTAAGAGAAGATACTTTAACGTTGAAGGATTATCGGAATAATATGAATAGATTTATTTAACCCTCACCAATACAGCAGTCATATCGTCATTCTGTTCAGCGCTCCCGCGGAAAATTTTAACGGCATCCCATAATTCGTTCATTACCTTACTAGAAGCAATAGAGGATTTGTTCCTTAAAGTTTCTGAAAGTCTGTCATCTCCAAACAGTTCATTGTTTTCATTCATTGCTTCTGTGATTCCATCCGAAAAGAAGGCGAACAATTGGCCCGGCAATAAATCAATTTCCCTTTCAACTAAAGTCTTCTCAAAGATAGTTCCTTTTTCAAGGCCAACACCCAGCCCGGTAGTTTTATAAAAATCTACTTTATTGTTTAAAGACACCAGTACAGGTACGTGTCCCGCCCTACAAAATGTTACTTTCTTTTTTTCCATATCGAACAAAGCAAGTGTAAGGGTTACAAACCAACTCTTTTCCATCTCCTGGTAAAGTTTCTTATTTATTTGTGTTAATATTTCTTTTGGAGATTTATTATCGGTACAGTAAAGTTGCATCATAGTTTGAATTTTTGCCATATAAAGCGATGCAGAAAGTCCCTTACCTGATACATCCCCCACAAGCACAAAAAGTTTCTTTTCAGAAATAGGTATCAGGTCAAAATAATCGCCACCGACTTGCATAGCAGAGATCATTTCACCGCAAATGTCAAGCCCGTTAGTATCCGGAATACATCTTGGCAGTAGCCCCAGCTGTATTTTCTGAGCCAGTTCAAGATCTCTTTCAATTTTCAATTTTTGGGCTTCCATTAAATAGAGACGTGCATTCTCAATTGAAATTGCTGTTTGATTTGCAGCTGCAGAAAGCAGATCAAGGTCCTTACCTGCGAACAATGCACCTGAATGTTTTAATCCGAATAGTAAAAGCCCAACTACTTCAGATTTAATGACCATTGGAATAATTGAATAAATATTTTCTGTAATTAATAGCTCTTCCTGATCAGGGAATACTTTAACAAACTCCTCCCTGTCAACTACTGCAGCTCCACCCATCAGTACTTTATTCTGAATAAATTTCTGCAAACCAATAGCTTGCAAAGCCAGTTTTTTATTTTCAATCCCGACGCTTCTTACAAGGACAAAGCTTTTTTTATCTTGTTCACTTATCATTATTCCAAAATGCTTGATCATCAGCGCTTCAACGAGAGTATCTCTCGTAGAATCAAGAATATTCTCCAGCCCAACCATGCTGGCAACTTCGTTGCTGAATTTAATGAGCATCTTTTGATAAGCAAACTGCTCCGGATAAAACTTTGCAGTAAGGAAATCCTGGAATTTGTCTTTGGTAGATTGGAAGACAAGTGCAAACCCGATGAAGAATACCCCTGCAATTACTTGCTGATACTCAGTTCCGATTGCCTGGCTTATACTTTGCCCGATAACATAAATTATAAAGAAATAAATAGCAGCAAGAGTAAGTGTAGCAGCACCGTAAACGATGGTATTTTTAATTACAATACTAACATCCATCAATTGATATTTGAAAATTGAATAAGCGAAAGAAATGGGTAGAATAATAATTAGTATTATCGGCGTATAAAATTCGGGCGAATTGAAAATAGTATCCGATATTGCCGGTGCAATTTGTGCAGTATAAATAATTGCTATTATTGCCAGGATATATGATACAAGAATAATCAGAATTGGTTTTTTTTCTTCTCTGGATTTTAATCGTCTGTAATTGATAATTAGGGATATGCAACCGATTAGAAATCCTAACGCTGAAAAAAAAGCAAACCCGCTAATAATAGCATTAATAATAAAATTACGGTTGGGCATTCCTTGAGATAAATTAAATATAAAAACTAAAAACAGAACCATAAGTATAGCAGGAATACTGAAAAATATTTTTCTGAAAGACTTTTTCTGCACAAATTTAAACGGTTGAGGGAAAATCCAGAAGAAATAGGAAAGGAAAAAAGCGAGGTAGCACATTCCAAAGCTCCACCCGCTAATGAGTGTAATTTCATAAACCAAAACAAAGATATTTGTTGAAGCCTTTTGGGAAAGAAGAAGAAATACCATAGCCAACACAGTTGACGCACCAGTCAAATAAAATATTTTCTGAATATTTCCTTGTTTTGCCATTAAAACTATAAAACCAATAGTCATCCATATAAGTCCGAGCAATGCAAATGCAAGGAACTGAAATTGGATTAGTTTTTTAATATAAACTTTCGTTTTAAGTAATGATCCATCTTTCTTCTTTACAACATATTTCGCATAATTACCGGAATTTACACTATCTAGAATCGCTTGCGTCTGGCGCAAATTTTTTAGAGGATTATCATTTATCTCAATCAACTGGTAACCATCCCTTATACCGGCATTCCAGGAAACTCCACCGACTTTTACTTTATCAAAAAATATCGCTGTACTATCAGCCATAGGATTTTGAGCTACCCATAAGCATTCGTCGTTTGAAGTTACTCTCACTTCAACCGTATAATATATATTTAAGAAAGCAATGAGTATCAGGATTAGGGACACCCCTATCAACAGCTTCGGTTTTGCTTTAATATATAGTATTTTTATTCTATTCATTAGCTACAGGGTTTAGTTTCAATAAACGAAGAATGGGATTAAACGAACAGCAAATAATACAACCTAATTGGGAAAAATAAAAATTTTTACTTAACCTTTATAACCATCAAAGTAATGTCATCCGATTGTACGGCTCCTTTTGAAAAATTTTGAACTTCTGTCTGAATAGAAGATAGAATCTCTTCTGCAGATTTTTTATACAATTGGACAGCTAATTGTTCCAATCGTTCATCAGAAAATTCAATTCGGCTTTTATCCATTGCCTCAGTTACCCCATCAGTAAACATTACTAATACATCACCAGATTGCAGTTTTATTTTTTCGGTTAAATAAGGAACTGTTGATTTCATCACTCCCAGAATCATACCGCCTTTTTGAAGTTTTGTAATTTCGCCCTTCCTGATCAACAATGGCGGATTGTGACCTGCATTTACATACTGAATGCTGCAATCATCATCATTCAGCATTGTCCAGAAAAAGGTTATGAATCTTCCATCTGTAATATTTTCTGCCAAGAGATCGTTCATCAAAGCCGTAGCATCTTCTATTTTCATAGCCAGCCGGCAAATAGTTTTTAAAAATGCTTGAATATTTGCCATTAGCAGCGCTGCAGGCACGCCTTTACCCGAAACATCGGCAATCGCAACAACATGGTTCTTATCATCATACTTTATAACATCATAATAATCACCACCAACCTGTTTTGATGAAATATTAGAGGCAGAAATCTCAAAATTATGTAAAGCTGGCAGTGATTGCGGCAACAGATTTTTTTGTATCTCTTTTGCAAGTTCTAATTCCTCTTCCATTTTTTGCTTTTCAAGTTCTTCCTTGAAGAGTCTTTTATTCTCAAGTGAGATTATTGCCAGGTTACCGACTGAATAAATAAATTCGATGTCGCTTCCGGAATAGTCAAGGTTATTAATTCTCTTACCTAAAAATATTAAACCTTTTGTCTGACCCTGCAGTTGAATAGGGACAATAAGTTCTACACCAAATTTTTCAAACTCTGGATAGTCTTTTTTTATTTTATCTTTTGTGATCGATGATGCAATTTTAGAGGCATCATATTTCCCTATTAAAGCAATGAGCTCATCTGTCTGATATTGTGATTCCAGAATTTGTTTAGATTCCCCATTAAAAAGCACTACGGCAAATTTTGAGACAAGAAATTGTCCGATTACAGAATAAACCAACAGCTTGGCAACTTTAGTTGATTCAGTAAAAAGTCCGAATTCTTTACTTAATTCAAAAAGAGAATTTAGACGGTTAATTCTCGAATCAAGCTCACGGTTAACTTTTTTTAACTCTTCAACCACCAAAGAATTTTGAACTGCTGTTGCAGAAATATTCAGTATAGTTTTTAAAAACTCCTGATCATCTTCAGTATAGGCAGTTTTGTTTAACTTTTCACCCAAACAAACTATTCCCAGGCACTCATCAGAGGAATTGATTTTTTCAAAAGTATATAGATTTGCTTCAGACATAAATTGTTTAAGAGAATCATTCAGATCCAGGTCACCGGTTGGACTGATAACAGGGTAACTTTCAACTATTATTTTCGGAAGCCCTTTTGAAACTTTAATATTTAGCACACCATTAGTTTTAATTGCTACAAGTCCTTTTGTAGCAAGAAATTTGCCCATACAAGTAAGCAGGATATTATTTAAAATAAATTCCAGGTCCAGACTGGAATTAATAATTCTGCTGAACTCAACCAATGCGGTAAGATTTCTTTTTAATTTAAGGTTATCGGTGTCGCTTATCATGCCTGAGAGCTATTTAAATTTTTAGAAAGTAAAACCTGGTTGTATTTCCCTGGTACTGAAATATACTGAACATCGTCCATTAACGTTTTCATCAGATACAATCCGAGTCCGCCTACTCTTCTTTGCTTTAAATATCTTTGAAGATCAGGAAGAGGAATTGTTTCAGGATCAAAAGCACTACCGTGGTCTATCAGCTTGATAGTGAATTTTTTTGAATTATAATCAATCTCGATTATTATTTCTTCATCTGGTACAGATTTATAAGCGTGTTTGATTATGTTTGTGCAGGCTTCATCGACAGCAAGAATAATATCATCAATATCATTGGCAGTTAAACCGGCATCATAAGCATTTCCCGATATAAACTCTCTCAGAGAAGAAAGATTTTCGGTTCTGCTCTTAATGATCAGTTTTTTTGTAGTATGTTTGTTCTTACCATTCAATTTATTTATTTTCTTCAAATTTCTTTACAGCTTCATCTTCTGTATTGAATATCTCATAGAGAAGTGGAAAACCTAAAAGGTCAAATATGTTAAAGACTTTATCAGACATGGTTGTAAGCTTAATATCGCCTGCATTTTCTCTTACTTTTTCGATGAACGCCATAAAAACACCAAGCCCGGCGCTGCTTATGTAAGAGAGATCTTTGAAGTTCACAACTATTTTATACTTATTATTCTCAACAAGACCTGAAAAAGTGTTCTCAAGGTTAGAAGCAGTGTGTGCATCTAAAAATCCTTTTAGATAAACAACACTTATTTCACCCTGGTCTTTTACTGAGGTATTAAATTCTGCCATTCTATTTCTCCATTAAAATTATTTTTTTACTTCCACTTTAATATAACAAGTGTTATATCATCATGCTGAGAATTATCTTTTGTAAAATCTGTAACTTGTGCTATGACTTTATTTGCGATCACATCGGGTGGCTCGTTAATTGCTTGAAGCAAGGTCTCTTCAAAAAGTCGATCCCCGAAATCTTCCATTTTAATATTTTTTGCTTCTGTAATCCCATCAGTGTAGAGAACGATGGAATCGTTTTCTTGTAATTTAATTTCAATTTCTTCCAATGTCTCAGAAAATCTAGCACCAAAATTAAGGCCAAGACCTAATCCTGTTGGTCTAATATTCTCAGCGAAGCCATTTCGCAATAACAAAACGGGACAATGCCCGGCCCGCGAGATTTTCAGGCTTCCTTTTTTCATATCAATCAAACCAAACACTGCGCTTATAAAAGTTTTTCTATCAAGCGTTCCTTTCAAAATCTGGTTTGCTTTAACCAGGATTTCTTTAGGATTTTCATAGGTCCTTGTTAAAGATTCAAATATTCCTTTTATCTCCGCCATCACAAAAGCAGCCGAAATACCCTTGCCTGATACATCAGCAATAATGAATCCGAATTTATTTCCCGAAATTTCAAAAAAGTCGTAATAATCACCGCCAACTTCAAAAGCAGGAATGAAAACAGAAGATATACTTAGCCTGTCAAAAACCGGATTTTGGGCTGGCAAAATTTTTCTCTGAATTTCTCTTGCTACATCCAGCTCCTTTTCAAGCCTTTCTTTTTCAATGGATTCCTCCAGAAGCCTTGAGTTTTCAATCGCTACAGAAGCATAATCAGAAAATGTATCAAGAGCATTTTTATCTTCATCATCAAATATGAAATCCCCTTTTTTTGCGGAGACTAAATATCCCTTTAATTCTTTGTGAGCTATTAAAGGCGCAACCGCCAAAGTTGAATATTTTTCACTAAGTTTTTCAATTTCCCCAAACTTATTTAGTTTAATTATAAATGTACTGGATCTACCGGAATATTTTTCTCTACGATAAATAAAATGATTTATCAGGTTTGCATCGAGAAGCCCTATATTTTTATTAGCAAGAGTTTTCAAATCATTTCCATCTTTTAAGAAAATCCACGAAGCCTGCGCGTTACAAACTTTTGTTGCAATGTCAGTGATAGTTTCGGCCAGGTCATCAAAGTCCAGCACCTGGGTTATCAGTTTGCTGAAATATTGAAGCGATGAAACTTCCTGTGCTTTCCTGTCAAAAGCCTCTGCAGTCGGCAGGTGAAACAAAGTCGTAAAGAAAAGGATGCTAAAATATATTGCTCCGTATATCATTATGATATTCGAAAACTGATTCAACGCCGGAGAAAATTGCATAAGGATTTTATCGTGCAGGCCAGTAGATGAATTGATTATCAGGTTTACTACAAAAAGTATTGAAATAACTACCGAGAGTATCAACAATGAGATTTTTTCTTTTTTTACCAGAAAAGCAATCCAGGATATTTTCAAAGAATTTATAACGATCAATAGAATTGAGATTATCAGGAATGTATTTTTTATAAATGTATAGTCGGGATAATCTTTTATAAAATAAGTCAGCGATGCTAATATTATAAAAACTATCATCGTATTAAAATATACACTAGCGTTTCTTTTCTGCTTTAAAAAATAAAGCTCCTTAAAAACCAGGAATATATAAGCTAAGGAGGCAAGCACAAGGAAAGAGTAAGCAAACATCACGGTCGATAGCATAATACTCGGATTCTGGACGTTCTCAGTCACATTATCAAAGAACAAGTTAAACACTGAACCGGAAAAAGTAATTAGACAAAACAGGATAACATTAATAATTCCCAGGTTCATTACCAGCGAAAGTGGATTTAATGTCTCATTACTTAAATATTCAATAAAGTAAATAACAAGAGAAGCTATTGTTAATAATACAAGCAAATCGCCAATCACCTGAAATGGTACAGACCTTGTTGGCTCTAGAACAATCTTATATAAAAACAAAACTCCTGCTAAGCCCAAAAATGTTTTCAGCTTAATATTTTTAAAGAATTTTAGCAGATTGAGTTCCATAAATTATTAGTTATCCCATTCTCACTAATTATAAAGCCTGAGTTTTACCTCACAAAATAACATTTTTTGGGCATTTGAATTTGAAATTATAGCTGCTATACAACTTAGTAAAGATAGATTATATGAACGGAAGAAAATAAGGATGGCAGCAATATAAGCTGTTTAGACGCAATAGGGTATTATAGAGCAATATTAGCTTTTCGCTGTATCAGGCAATTGGTCTTTCTCTTCTTTCTTTAGCTCCTCGCGAAGCTTTTTCAACTCTTTCTGATATTCTTTCATCTGTTTTTTATATTTTTTGTTATTCCAATTCATTACTGAATCATTGAAGTTGAAGTGGAATTTATTATTTGTCAGAGAATCTAAATTGATATTAAAATTTTTGGGCACATAAATATGCAAGGAATCCAGCACCTTCAAACTTGATTTTACAAGGGAATCAACATTTATAGCATCCATCTTGAATTTAAAAGTATTCAAAGAATCTCCCACTTTGTACTGCATTTTGAACTCTCCACCCTTTTGAGGAAAATTTTTTGGCATTTCGAATGTAAAATCCTTCATCATTTCAGTTACTTTTTCCAGATGCATATTAGAAAAGATGCTGTCAAAATTAGGCATATTTGGAGGAGAAACTATAATTCTGGGAATATGAACTCTGCAAATATTTGAATCGACTATAACTGAAAACTTTTTCTTCCAGGTAGAATCAAACTTAAATGAATATTTATTTTTATTTATATTACTGTCAGACGAGAAATTGAAATTATAATTATAATTTTCCTTCCCTTTTTTCAAACTATCAAAATTCTTTTTCAGTTCATCCATTTCCTTTTTGAGTTTTACTTTATCAAGCGCATATTTTTCTGAAAAAATTGTGTCAGCTGTAAAGAATATATAATCATCATTATTTGATGCTTTAACTTCCCTGACAACTCTTTCAATCGTAGAAGGATCAACAACTCTATAGCTGGCAGGTATAATTCTACCCAACTCTTTTCCTTTTGCTTTCGATGCATAAGCATAAAGATCAGCGACAAGCGCTTTATTATAATTCCATAAATCCCGATTTATCGCTACCGTATTTTTATTATTAACCAAAATTTGTGACTGAAGGTACCCGGCATAAGCACCAATTATTGAGTCCACTTGTTCCTTTTGAGTCTGATTAAGTTTGAGGGCTGAGATAAATCTATCAAGGTTGTTGGTTGATGGAACATCACTGGACTTTTTTATTTCAAAGAATTCCTGACCGCTGCTATCAGTTCCCAACTGGATAAATTGATTGGAGGATTTATCCAAAGGCAATTGTTTATAAAAAGCAAAATTAAATATATCCTCATTAGTAAGATTTGCTGTGTAAAGCAAAGGCCTCAAATTTTGTTGATAGAAACCTGCTATTTTTGTTTTTTGTGTTTCAAGAAGTCTATCAAGTACACCGGGATTAAATTTTAGAACTAACATCAATCCGATTGCAAGTATTGTAAAACCAATAGCCGGTGTCCACTTTTTCAATTTATGCTTAGTTGAATTTCCCGAATGAATGCTTTGCATCACCCTTGTTTCAAAATACTGGGCTTCAGGTAAAGTACCAAACGAATCCGAGGTGAGTTTTTTTATTCTTTTCAACTCTTCAAATTTATCACGTAATTCTGATAATTCTGAAATTTTCTTCTTTACCAGTTCTATTTCATTTTCAGATAATTCGCCGTCGATATATGCCGATATTAATTCAATATCTTTTTCACTTATTTTTCTCATGTCAATAATTCCTGTTCATAAGGCTTTAGTAATTTTCTTAAGCTTTCCCGCGCTCTGAATATTCTCGATTTCACAGTACCGATCTCACATTGAACAAATTCTGCAATTTCCTGATAGCTGAAGCCTTCAATATCCTTCAGCAATAATGGGATTCTTAATTTATCCGGAAGTTTTGATATAGCTTTTCTCACGATTTCCTTTTCTTCTTTTATTTCTCCACCAGAATAAACTGGTTCTGAGCCAGATTCCTTTAGAGGTATAAAAATATTTCTTACTTTCATCTTTCTTAAGTGATCCTTACACTTATTTACAGCAATTCTGTAAAGCCAGGTCGTAAACTGGCATTCAAACCTGAAATGAACCAGGTTTTTATAAACTGTAATAAAAACATCCTGTGAAAGATCGTCTACAGTATTAGCATTCCCAATAGTTAAATAAATGATATTCCTGACCTTTTCCTTATGTTTTTGCATAAGTACACTAAAGGTAGACTCATCTCCGTCAATAAATCTCTTAATTAGCGAAAAATCATCATCACGATTTTGAGAGGAATTTGCGTATTGCAATACAACTTTTTTATTTCTTAATCTCATTTATTTAGACGCCATAGTAAATTATTAGTTCCGTAAAATAGCTATTAACAACTATCCTAAAAATCTGCTATATTATAACTTAATAAATATAATTAGTTAGTTGCATAAATAGCGCCTTCTCATTAAATTAAACAGAAAAATTTAGGAGTTTTCATGAAAATAAAAACCAGTGAAAAGTACGAAGCTGTGATAATAGGGTTAAAGGGAAATGTGATGGGCGGCGAAGACACCAAGGATTTTAACGGTTTATTACACAAGCTTATAGATGAAGATAAGAAGAAAATAGTGCTGGATTTATCAGATGTGAAATTCATGAATAGTTCCGGTCTTGGAATGCTTATCAGTGGTCTGACCACAATGAAAAAAAATGATGGATTCTTAAAGCTTGCCGGAGCAACTGATAAAATCGAAAGTTTGCTTATAATAACTAAACTCATTACTATTTTCGAATCCTATGATTCTGTCGATGAGGCAGTAAAAAGTTTTTCAAACTAACTCCTTACCCAAAATTTTTTATCGATTTAAAACTCCGGGTTTATTCTGATTCGGAGTTTTTATTTTGTTCAATTTTAAAAAACAGGATCCCAAATGAGCGTTACAATTCTAGTAGGAAGCCAGTGGGGTGATGAAGGCAAAGGAAAAATCGTTGATATACTCAGTGAGAATTTTGATATTGTAACAAGATACCAGGGCGGCGCAAATGCCGGTCATACAGTTGAAATAGGCGAAAAGCAATATATTCTTCACCTTATTCCTTCCGGAATTTTAAGAGAAAATGTTACCTGTGTTATCGGTAATGGAGTTGTAATCGATCCAACTGCTCTGCTTGATGAAATTGCTCTGCTTGAGAAAAATAATATTAAAGTTGATGGGAGGCTTTTTATAAGCCATAATGCCCACTTAATTATGCCTTACCACAAACTCCTTGATTCAATCAGCGAACAGGGCAACAATAAAATTGGTACTACAGGAAGAGGTATTGGTCCTTGTTACATTGATAAGTTTGCAAGAAAAGGTATCAGAATTGTTGACCTCCTGAATAAAAAAGCACTTGAAGAAAAGATCAGGAAAAATTTAGAAGAGAAAAATAAGCTGCTCGAAAAAATATATGACAACAAGGGACTTGACGTTGAGGAAATAATCGAAAGGTATCTTGCTTTTGACAAAGCAATCGACAAATACATAAAAGACGTACCCGCATTTTTGAACGAAGCAATTGACAATGGGAAATCAATTCTTCTCGAAGGTGCACAGGGAGCTTTGCTTGATGTTGACCACGGCACTTATCCATTTGTAACTTCATCAAGCCCAACATCTGGAGGTGCATGCACAGGAACGGGTATTCCACCTACAAAAATTGATAATGTTATAGGTATTGTAAAAGCTTACACAACTCGCGTAGGAAACGGACCATTTCCAACGGAACTACTCGACAGTGACGGTGAAAAGTTAAGAAAAATAGGAGCAGAATATGGCGCAACGACCGGCAGGCCTAGAAGATGCGGCTGGTTTGATGCTGTGCTTGTCAAATATTCCGCAATGATTAATGGGATTGACTCGGTTGCAATAACAAAATTGGATGTATTAAGCGATTTCGATGAGATAAAGGTATGTACTGGTTATAAGCTTGATGGAAAATTGATTAAATCATATCCTACTGATGTTGACAGACTTTCAACAGTAGAACCGGTTTATGAATCCTTGTCAGGCTGGAAATCAGATATTACCAAATGTCTTAGTTTTAAGGATCTGCCTGAAAATACAAAAAAATACCTGGCTTTTATTTCTGAAAAGTCAGGAATAAAAATTGACATTGTATCAGTAGGACCGAAAAGGGAACAAACATTTTATACTTCCTCCTGATAGATTGCAAAACAATTTTAGCTAAAAATTTACTTTACCAATATGGATCCACAAAGATGAAGATGTCCAAAGGACCAACTTCATTGAAATTTAAAGTCTCCCTGCTGATAATCGCTCTTATTATTGCCAGCGGGACTCTTTACTACACCCAAAATCTTGTCTCAAAGCTACAGGAAAAAGAACGACAGATAGTTCAACTATATGCCAAAAGTATTGAGTACGTTGCCAATTCCTTTTCACAGGATTCTGACATCACATTTCTTTTTGACAATGTTATTAAACCAATTGATTTCCCATTAATAATGACAGATGCTAATGACAAAGTTAAAAGCACGGACAATATTAAAAATATTAGTTACGATTCAACCCTTTCACAAAAAGAACTCGACAAGTTTTTTTCAGAAAAAATAAAAGGAATGGATAAAATTCACCCTCCCATTGTAGTTACTTACGCTGATACAGTAATATTAAATAAGATCCACTATGGTGATTCAGATTTAATTAATCAACTTAAATTTTATCCCTTTCTACAAATAATTATAGCTGCTTTATTTATTATACTCGGCTACATTGGCTTCAGCAATATTAAAAGTAATGAACAAAGTAACATCTGGGTTGGAATGGCAAAAGAAACAGCTCATCAGTTCGGGACTCCAATTTCGAGTTTGATGGGTTGGCTTGAAATGTTGAAAATAAATTATGGCGATAAAGATAAAGTTCTTGACATAGCGGATGAAATAGATGATGATGTTGAAAAACTTCAAAAGATTACTTACAGATTTTCAAAAATAGGGGCAACGCCCGAAATTAAGCCGAAGGTTGTTTTTTCTGAAATACGCAACGTAATAAACTATTTTGAAAGAAGATTACCTCAGACTGGTAAAAACGTTGAATTGAAAATAACAGGCGATGAAAATATTAAGGCAAAAATTAACACTGAGTTATTTGAATGGGTGATCGAAAATCTCATAAAAAATGCTCTGGATGCAATTGAAAACAAGAAAGGACAGATCATTATATCTATCAATGATGGGAGGAAATTAGTCGATATTGAAGTATCTGATAATGGCAAGGGTATTGATCTAAAAAGAAGAAAAGACATATTCAGGCCGGGCTACAGCACTAAGCGAAGGGGCTGGGGACTTGGGTTAAGCCTATCAAAAAGAATAATTGAAGATTACCACGGTGGTAAAATATCCGTTAAAACCTCAGTTCCTGGTGTGGGCACAACATTTAGAATTATGTTAAACAAAGCCTGAAACAATTCCTGCATTTATCTTCCAAATTTCCCCAGCAGTAAAATTTACAACAGTATAATTATTATATATGTAATAATTTCTTATTTGGCTACAAGTAATAAGTAAATAGTCCAAATTCATTCTATTTTAATGATTATTAAATGGCATATAACTTGCGGGACCCTATTTGAAAATAGTTTTAAGCATAACACCCTCACACAAATTGGCACACACCAAAACTGTCGGGTTTTTTAGCCCTCAAAATCCGACAGTTTTACCTCCCTAAAAAATTTAATAAAAACGTTAATAAATAGCTTTTTTTACTGGTAATATTGCATCAGATAATGTAATTGTTACCGGATATCTCAATAATAGATTACTTTTTATTCGAAAATTACATTAAAACATACTTGCTGCTACGGCACACTAATTGAATTGTATAAACTGAAAATAGTTTTAAGCACAACATTCCTCACATTTGGCACACACAGACTGTCGGGTTTTTAGCCCTCAAAATCCGACAGTTTTACCTCTCAAAAGACTAAATAATTACTTGCTTTGACCTTTTGCCACTGCAATAGGAGTACTAATTGGATCTATTGTAAACGTAGTAATATTTGAAGGAATGCTTTCATTGTTGCCTCTGTTGAGAGCAGTAACTACAAGATAATACTGCTCAGCAGGAAATGAGCGCAAATTCAAAGTGACATTACTTCGATAAGCCGGAACTCTAAGTTCTAAAATATTTTTAGGGTCAGAGGTATCAACCGGATATCTATTGCTGGCATAGATATTAATATAACTCGCAGTATCTCCATCAATCGATTTTGAGGGATTTTTCCAGTATAACCCGACTTCTTTATTTGAGTACTTTAACGATGTCAAACCGGTCGGCGGTAAGGGTTTGTTGTTATTTTTCCACGGCATTGCGGGAATATTTGCAGGATATCTAAATTTACTTTGTTTGATCAATGTTAAAATATTTTTTTCATCATTAATCAGATCTTCAGTTCTGAAAAATACTTCGCCTTTAATATCCTGATTTCTCAAGGTATCTATTTGGGCTAATATCTCTTCCTCTCTCCAGTTCTCATTTTTGTTGTTAAGTTGAAAAACAGCTATGCCGGGATAGATATGTCTTTTATCAATGAGTGCTTCCCAATCCTTTGTAACAAGATTGTAGTGAGGCGATGAGTCGATTTTCCAATAGGTCTGAGGAGAAATATAGTCCATTTTTTTATCCTTGATCCACTTAACCGGATCCTGAAATGTATCATAGTATGCTTCCCACCCTCTAATCTGAGCAGTGTTTTTATAAATACCAACGGGTGCACATCCCAATTTTACATAAGGTTTTACGGACTGTATGGAGTCATACAACGATTCAACAAATTTCGTAATATTTTCTCTTCTCCAGTCAAACTTATTTTCATTATTTCCAAACATCCTGTACGTTTTATCATCATTAAAATTTTTATTAGGATATCTGATATAATCAAGATGAATGCCATCAATATTATAATTCCTGACCATTTCCATAACCACATTCAACAAATATTCCCTGACTCTGGGAATTCCGGGATCCATCCACCACTCATCACGATATTCCCGGCAAAAATCAGGATATTTTAATACTACGTGTTCAGGCGAAGATTCTGAAGGTATACCTTTTCCATAAACTTTATATACATTCCACCAGGCCTGAATTTCCATTCCTCTCTTGTGAACTTCTGTAATAATAAATTTCAGAGGATCATAACCGGGATTCTCACCTAATTCACCGGTTAGAGATTTTGCCCAGGGTTCAATTTTTGAAGGATAAATGAGATCACCTCTTGCCCTTACCTGGAGCATTATAGTATTAAAATTAGCTCCTTTAAGTTTATCAAGTATATTGATAATCTCTTCTTTCTGCATTTCTTTGTCGTGGGATTTTGGCCAGTCTAGCCCGAATGCTGTAGTTAACCATACAGCACGAACTTCCTCTTTGGGTTGGCCAAAAAGAAATGCCGGAATAAAAATAAATAAGAGTAATATTTTTTTCATTAAATCGAAAAGTTTTAGGCACATAGTTAATTATTCAGAAATTTCTTCGTCAATAGTATGGACTGAATAACTTCGTTCTTGTCAGCTTCCACATCAGAGACTATTTCACCAATATTTTTAAGCAGAATAAAATTAATTTTCCCCCCCCTGTTTTTCTTATCATTATTCATAAAATTTAACACATTTTTAGCATCTAGGCTTTTTAAACTGGCCGGTAGTTTAATTGAACTAAGATTTGCCAAAAATTGATTTAACTCTTTCTCCGGCAAATATTTCTTAAGGTTGGACAAGTATAACGCTGAGATAATACCGGCAACAACAGCTTCTCCGTGCTTAATTCTGAAATTTAATTCACTCTCGTAAGCATGAGCAAATGTATGACCGAAATTTAATATCTTCCTCAACCCTGATTCTTTTTCATCCTTTGCAACTACTGACGACTTGAATAAAACAGATTCATAAATGATCTCTTCAAGTACTGGCTTATTTTTTAAAAGTATTTTATTTAAATTTTCAAATATGAATTCATAGAAATCTTTCGTAGTTATAAAAGCATATTTAATAACTTCACCCAGGCCGGAATTAAATTCACCTTCGGAAAGCGTATGGAGAAAATCAATATCTATCAGTACAGTCTGCGGCTGATAGAAAGTACCGATCATATTTTTTTTATTGCCAAAATTAATACCGGTTTTCCCCCCTATTGAGCTGTCAACATCAGCCAAAAGCGTGGTAGGAACATGAATAAGCTGAACTCCTCTCATATATGTGGATGCCGCATATCCTGCCAGATCTCCTGTAACTCCACCTCCTATAGCCAATATTAAAGTATCTCTTCCGTATTTTTTCGCTATAAGTGCTTCATAAATCTTTTTTAGGTCTCTATGAGATTTAGACGATTCCCCCCTTTTTAAAACGAAAATATCTTTTTTTGTGGGAAATGATTTAAGATTGTTTTGGATTTTAGAGACAAAATATTTCTTAACACTTTCGTCTAATATTACAAAAACGTTCTTGTAAAGTTTTTGTTTTTCTATTTCTTTTTTTAACAGTGGCAAAGAATTGGAGCCAATAATAACCGGGTAAGATCTTCCTTCGGTATTAACGGTTATTCTTTTTATCTTTTGCATCTAAGTTTATTGGAAATCTTTCAAAATAATTTTGGAAATAGCATCTACTGTTTTACCGATTGTCATGCCATCTGTTTGCAGTGAAACATCGGCCTGATCGTAATACTTTTTTCTATAATTCAGAATTTCAACTATCCTATTCTTTAATTCATCCTGTGAAAGCAAATTTTCATCTTTCCCCTTTAGCATAGGCCTGTCAGACTTAAATTTAAGCCTTTTATAAAAGGACTCTGGTGATGCTTCAAGAAAAATTATCTTCCCTTTCTTCTTTATGAAATTTATATTTTTTTGATCCGCTATTGTACCGCCCCCGAGTGCAATAATTAGGTTTTCTTCTTTTACAATTTTCTGAAGAACCTCCCTCTCCAATTTTCTGAATCCCGCCTCTCCTTTCTCGGCGAATATATCCACTATTTTTTTATCCTGTTTTAATTCAATCACTCTATCAAGATCAAAAAAATTCCATCCCAGTGTATTCGCAAGTATAGGGCCTATAGTACTCTTTCCTGAAGCCATAAACCCGGCGAGGAAAATAATTTTGGTTTTCATGATTTATTATCTAACAAATTAATAGTTTATTAGCTAAAAACAAATCGCTATAAATAGATAATCATTATTTCAATTCAAAATTGATAGGGTAAAATTAAAAAGAATGGTCCACATCTGAAATGATAAAAGTGCCGGGTACGGATATATTTTTGAATAAGCCTTATGCTATTAAGGAATGATCTAACTCAATCTCCTGAAATCAATCTAATCGGAACATGAAAATAATTTAAAAATTAAAACCCCATTTAGAAAATGGGGTTTTAAAATCTTATCGTTAAAATCTATCCACCATAAAAGAGATAACGATTATCAACTATATCTGCATTTTTCCTCAGGTTGGCAAGCCACTCCTGGAAGAAACTTGCTCGTTTTTCCTGATAGATCTTATCCCTTAAATTGTTTCTCTGTATCTGATATTTTGATGTATCGAACGGGGTACGTGAGGTTACATCAATCAGGTAATAACCTCTAAGGCCCTTTACCGGACTAGTAACTTTATTAAGGTCTGCATCCATACATTTATCAATAAAGGCATAATCTTTACCTACACCCGGTATATTATCAGACGGCGTAAACTCTCCCGTAGTCTCTACTTTTACGTTTGGATCAACAGAACTTGCTTTATCCAGATCATTTGCAATCTGGCTTTTGATCTTTTCTGCCAGAGCCTCGGCTTTTTCTTCTTTTCCTTTTTTAGCAAGGATAGTTTTTATCTGTTTCTTAACTTCATCAAAAGTCTTAACCCTTTCTTTCATAACAGCAGAAATCTTAGCCACTACGTAACCGTTCTGAACTGAAAAAGCATCACTAACATCTCCAAGATCATTATCGAAGGCAAAATCCATTAATCTTTTATTCAGCCCGATCCCTGGAATAAAGTTTGAATTCTTTGTAAACGGGGCTGTTTCACGAATATTATAATGCACCAATTCAGCTTCTTTGGTAAAATCATTTTTCTTTGCCAGGTAAGAATAATCGCTGGCATTTCCTTTTCTTGCATCTTTTGTTGCAGCGCTGGTTTTAACAGGCGAGACAATTTTTTCAACTACAAATTTCTTATCTATTTTTCCAGTTACTTTTATTATATGATAACCGTATTTAGTTTTAATTGGTTTTTGAACAACACCAACCTTTCCTGAAAAACAAGCTTTTTCAAATTCAGGAACCATCCGCCCCTTTCCAAACCAACCGAGGTCCCCGCCCTTCACAGCACTTCCAACGTCTGCAGAATTTTGTTTTGCCAACTTGGCAAAATCTGCACCATTGATTAATGCATGATAGATATTCATAGCCTCTTTATAATTTGCCTCATCATTACCTTTGTTAATCAGAATATGAGATGCTTTAATAAAAGTGTTTTTAGAAGACAACTTTGCTACAAGGTGATATAATGTATAACCTGAATTTCCGGCAACCGGGCCAACAAGTTGTCCAGGCTTTGCATTAATAATTGAATCCTGCGCGTCCGGCGGAAGTTGTACAATTTCAACTGTATCTTTTGAATATGGTTCTGAAGAATAAATTCCAACATAAGATTTAAAACTTGCCGTATCCTTTTTAAAGCTGCTTACAACATTTTCTAAATTCAATCTTACTCCTTCAGAGTCATCAGCAGAAGGAGTTGTTTGAAAAATGACATATTTTAATTTCCGTTGAGCTTCAACCTTGTACTTATCCTGATTTTCATCATAATAATTTTTCATTTCACTTTCAGAAACGGAAATTGACGAATCAGGAAAGTTAGAATAACTAATCAATGCATATTTAGAATTGATTTGAGTATTGTTGTCTATAAATCTTCTTCTAATTTCAGCTTCACTTACAGTAACAGCCGCTTGCAGCATGCTCTGGAGTTTTTGAGTTAGTCTCTGCTGTCTTACAACATCTTCGGCCTGTATTAACACTGCACTATTCTGAGGATCATATATTGCCTGCTTATAGGCCTGTTCATTAAACTTACCTGTTGAATCAATAAAATTTCTCTTTAAGAAATCAGGTGGGTTATCACTTAAAATAATATCTCTTATTTCCTGATCAGAAACAGTAATGCCATATTTTTTGATCTGCTGTCCAAGAAGCTTTTGAGTAACAATTGCATCCCATACCTGATCACGAAACTGCCCCATATTATCTTCGTCAATATCTTTGCCGGTTTGATTTTTCTGACTCTCTCTCTGCTGATCAAGAATTTTAGAAAAATCCTGATAGCTGATGTCTTCACCGTTGATAGAACCTACGTTGTTTGTTCTACCGCCTCCCAGTGCTTCCATAACACTGGAATCCGAAATCACCATAAAGAGAACGAATAATACACCTACAGAAATAATGAAGGCAGGCGCTAAACTGCGCATCTTAGCCATCATTGCCATAATTTATTCTACTCCAGAATTTGATAAAATTTTTAAGACATTAAAAATAGCCACAAGGGTCTAAAAAAGCAATGTAATGATGCTAAAAACGGCCTGATTTACCTGTATTACATTGCTTAACAAATCAAGTTTTCTGCTAGTTTAATCTGAATTAGGAGCTAAATATCACTATTATTTCAAATTTCGGACTTCAATTTTTGTTATATGCTATTTTATAAAGAGAAACTATCCTTGGAGTCGGGTCATTAATAGCAAAACCAGGGATTTTTTTCTGGTAAAGAATCTTGTACCCCGCATTCTCAGGAAGAATATCATTTATGTTTGATTCCTCCCTTAATATGATAAAATCCGGTCTCTTGCTGGACACATACTCTTTATTTGAATCATAGTTAAATCTTGAATGATCAACCAACCCGCCAAAATCATCGATTCGTGCACCTGAGTAACACCCTATTATGCCAACATCAGAAGTCGCAACCGATACATTTCTTCTTTCCGAATTATTCCTGATTATTGTTGCAATTTCCCGATAGGTCTGTTGAAACCCCGTTGCAAAATTATTATTTGAAGGCATTACAATCTTAAAAGTTATATAACCATAAGCGATAAAAATAGAAATCATATAAAGTGATAAAATCAGTCTTATTGCCTTAGCTGAAAAATTCCTGGAGAAAAAGTTAAATGCAACAGCTCCGAAAAGAATTATAAGTGGAACCAGCATTAAGGAATATCTTGAAATTATAGTTACATCTTTCATGATATAAAATCCATAAAAGCCAATAGACCAAACCGGAATAAGTAAAATTTTATTTGATTTAATAAAATTGAAATACTTTTTTAGGATAAATTTAGAATTTCTATTCCTTTTTAAGAGTATTGAAACATAAATGATTAAAATTCCCAATAAAAAAAATTCAGGGAGATTGCCGGCAATTAATACCCTTAAATCCCTCACAAAAGTCTGATATTCAAATTTAATTATACCTCCTCCGGCTTTCGCAACATAAGTATTTGGAATTATGGTTCCGAACTGGTTATATGCATAATATAACCACGAAAAAATAATTATGAGGCACGGAAGGACAATATAAAATAGTCGTTTTCTTGAGGTAGGAGAAAAGAAATAATTAAAAACTAAAATCAAAACAAAAAAGGCTGCAAACTCAGGACGTAATAATATTGAAAGTCCGAAAAGAGTCCCGATTAATAAAGATGATGATTTTGATAATTCCTTTTTATTCAACTTGTAAACAACAAGTAGAGCACTTGCTGCTGCAGTAGCTTCCATTCCACTTGTAGCCCATTTTAAAAGGAATGGATTGAGAATCAACGACAACAAAGCCGCAAAAGTAATTTCCTTATTTATGTTTTCATCAAATAAAGTTAAACAAAAAATATAAACGGTTAAAAAGGTAAAAATTGCACAAAGGATTCTTATAGAAATTTCCGGATTTGAAAATACTTTAGAAAATGTAAAACCCAGAATAACCCACATTGGTGATGTAGTGCCATATGTAATGTTACCAGCGTACGAAAACTTACCTGTACTGATTAAACCTTTAATAAATCCAAGGTGGATAAAAGCATCATCTCCCATAAAGCCAGGAAATAGCAAGTAAGCAAAAATAATTGGCAGAATAGAAATAATTGCGGCAATTAGGTGATTCTTATTTATGACCAAGTACTTCTTCATTCAGTTGTTGATAGGTCAGCAATTCTAAATATTTAATCGGTAAAGGTAAATTTATTTATATTTTTACCTTGATGAAAATTTAGTCCTTACAATTTTGGACTTTTGAAGGAAGTCAGTTTTTACTCCTCCTTCCAACCCGCAAGCTGTTTTATTTGACTTTCAAGGGTCTCAAAACTATATTACTTTTTATGTTAATTTCTTAAAAGGCATATTTTATGCTGGAAAATGAGGGCTTTTTGAAAAATATTCCGGTTTTCGCCACCCTCGAAGACAAAGTTTTATCTGAGATTGCAAAGCTTGGCAGTAAAAAAAATTTTAATAAGGATTCAGTTATACTGTTTCAGAATCAGTCAGACTCTGCACTGATAATAGTACTTAGCGGTAAATTAAGGCTCACCAAAATGAGCAACGAAGGTAATGAAGTAACACTGGACATTTTAAAGGAATCAGATTTCTGGGGTGATACAGCTATAATGGATGGAAAGCCACCTTCTGTAAATATTGTAGCAGAAGAAAATTCTGAAGTGTACATTATTACAAGAACCGATTTAATGAATTTATTTAAGAGTAAACCTGAATATTCAATTGCAGTATTAAATGACCTGACAAAACAGTTGCGGGCTTCAAGTCTAAAGATTAAATCGCTATCATTAAAAGCTGCAGAAGGGAAAGTAGCATCGGTACTAATTCAACTTGTTGACGAATATGGGATTGTTAAAGAAGGAGCTATTGAAATCGAACGGTTACCAACGCAGCAGGAACTTGCTAATATGGCAGGAACTTCCCGCGAAACAATATCACGGACAATCCATTCCTTTTCCAAAAAAGGACTAATCGAAATTGAGGGACAAAAATTAAGAATTAAAAACTATGAAAAATTCAAAGAATTAAACCACTGAAATTAATGGACGGAAAAGTAGATCTACATATGCACACAACTCATTCAGATGGTTTTTATTCGACATCTGAAATTGTAAACAAAGCAAAACAAAAAGGTTTAGATGCTATCAGCATAACAGATCACGATTCAACCAATGCAATTGAAGAAGCGACTGTTTTAGGCAAAGAGTTAGGCATTGAAGTTATTCCCGGCGTTGAAATAAGTTCAGAACATAACGGTAAGGAAGTTCACATCCTTGGATATTTTTTCGACCATACTAATAAAGAATTTGCCAGGTATTTAAGTTTCTTTCGTGAAGAAAGAGTTAAACGTGCTGAAAGAATTGTAAAAAAATTAGAAAGCCTGGGATTACATTTGACATTCGATGATATCATTTCAGTGTCAAAAAATTCCGCTATAGGAAGACCGCACATAGCACAAGCAATGGTGAAAAGAGGATTGGTCTCAAGTTATTATGAAGCATTTAATAAATATATAGGAAACGGATGCCCTGCTTACGAAAAGAAGGTTCACCTTTCTCCTGAAAGCGCTTATAAAATAATTACCGACGCAGGAGGTTTATCATTTATCGCTCACCCGGGATTTATGCAGGAGGATATGTTAAAAGAATTAATTGAATCTGGGGTTGATGGAATTGAAGTTTATCACCCATCTCATACGCCGCAAAAAATAAAATTCTATAAAGGAATTGTCAGCGAATATTATTTACTTGAATCAGGCGGTTCAGATTACCACGGTGGTCAGAAAAATGATGATGCTAATTTTGGTAAATATTATACTACAATTGCCGCGCTGGACGCAATGAAAAAACATCTTGCAAGATCAACTGCATAAAACATAAAATCAATTATGGAAATTCTTAAAGGAAAAAGTTCAGGCAAAAATCTTAGAATCGCAATTGTCCTGAGCCTGTTTAATGAATTTATCGGCCAAAAATTGCTTGAAGGTGCATTATCTTGTTTAAAAGAAAATAATGTTGATGAAGAAAATATTGATCTTGTAAAAATTCCCGGTGCATTTGAAATCCCATTGACTGCAGATAGACTGGCATCCTTGAAAAAATATGATGCAATAATATGCCTTGGTGCAGTTATAAGGGGAGACACCCCCCATTTTGATTACGTAGCAGGAGCAGCAAGTAACGGAATTTTGCAGGTTTCTCTGAAATATAGTTTACCGGTTATCTTTGGCGTTCTTACTACTGATTCCATTGAACAAGCAGTTGAAAGGTCAGGGGGAAAACACGGAAATAAAGGCAGAGATGCCGCTAACACTGCTCTGGATATGGCCAACTTAATTAGAGAAATAAAATCCTAGATCAAGTTTTCAAACTGTATTTTTCTTAGGCTAATTTAATGGTTATTATAGTTTTAAAGGTTTTTTTATATTAGCTATAAGGAAAATGGATCCCTTACCAAATATTATTATCAGGACAACTTGAATGATTAGAACATCATTTGCATTTCTTTTTATTGCCGTTTCATTTATTAACACTTTCCCACAACAGGCAACCAACTTCAGAAACTATACTGACATGAAAAATATTACGGACATTAAATTAAGCTCTACAGGCATTTGGGCTGCAACAACTGGTGGAGGGTTTTTTTATGACAATTCGAATAGCACATTTACTACGATAAATAAAGCTGATGGACTTAACAGTATTTCTCTCTCTGCAATTGCACTTGATAATGCCGGAAAAATCTGGTTCGGTAGCTCGGATGGAACCATTAGTGTCTATGACCCTTCAAATAAAAGCTTCAAAACCATACTTGATATTTATAATTCAGGAAGATCCAGCAAAACAATAAATGATATGCAAGTTTCAGGGGATACGATTATTGTATCCCACGATTTTGGCGTATCACTTATTGATGCAAATAATCTTGTCTTCTTTGACACTTTCGTTAAACTTGGCAACTTTACGTCAAACACTAAGATCAACAGCTCATTTAGAAATGAGTTATTTTATATTTGTACACCCAATGGGGTGGCAATCCAAAAACAAGGCGCCACAAATCTTTCTGCCCCTGAATCATGGGGTGTCTACACAACTGCAAACGGTCTGCCTTCTAATAATGTAATTAAGGTAGTAAAATCGAACGGCAATATAATTGCAGCAACTAATGCTGGCCTTTCAGTATTTAATGGTACTAACTGGTCCTCGTATATTTCACAATTCAATAATGTTAGCATTAAAGATATTATGGTCTCTGCGGATTCATTATTAATCCTGACAAATAATACGATCTATTCTTACAAAAATAGTATTGTTACACAGATAGCCATTTCTTCGAATCAACTTCTAAAATTAGGATTGTCCAGCAGTCTGGGAATAGTTGCTGGAAGTAATAAGGGAATTTTCGTCCCATCTCAATCTCAATATTTATTCCCCAACGGTCCGGAAGCTAATCAATTTCCCTCAATGACAATTGATAACAATGGTAACTTATGGTCTGCCAGCGGGACTGATGCAACAGGTGTAGGGTTTTATAAATTTGATGGAACAAACTGGACCAATTATAACAAAAACTCCGCTCCGCAGTTGCCTTCAAACGGTTATCGCGTAGTTTACGCTGCACCGGACAATTCAATATATCTCGGAAACTGGGGAAGTGGTTTCACAAAGGTTTCGGATAATCAATTTACTTCATATGATACGACCGGAACCGGAATGGTTGGAATCCCCAGCGATCCTAAATTTCTTGTTATAACAGGTTTGGGAATAGATTCAAAAAATAATTTATGGATTTTAAATTATGCCCCTGGTAATAGCAAAGCTTTAACTGTATTAACGCATAATAATATATGGTACAATATTTCTGTGCGCTCTGAAACCGGGATAAGTTTGGACCAGCATTATAATCTTGTAATTGATCAAAATGATACCAAATGGTATGATGTATTAGATTCAAAAAAAGCCGGTTTATATTATTATAATGAAAACGGGACTTTGACGAATACCAGCGACGATATCTATGGTTATTTAAATTCGTATAACGGCCTTAATAGCAATAACATAAATGCACTTGTAGTTGACAAACGCGGTGATCTTTGGGTCGGAACAAGCACCGGTGTAAATATTCTTACAAACTTGAATACAATCTCTTCAACTGGCCTTGGTTCAGTAAATATCAGCTCAGTATATAAATTAAGACAGCAGACTATTAATTGTATTGCCGTAGATGCGTTGAATCAAAAATGGGTTGGTACAAATGCCGGCTTGCTGCTGGTGAATTCAGATGGTTCTGAGTTGCTCGGCACTTACGATACAAAAAACAGTTCTCTCCTTTCAGATGAAATAACAAGCCTAGCTATTGACCAAAATACAGGAACAGTCTATGCCGGTACCAATTCTGGAATCACTTCCTTTAAAACACCGGCTGAAAAACCATTGGAATCTTTTTCAGACTTATTCTTCTACCCCAATCCTTTTAAAATCAGACAATAGCGGAAAGCTTCTAACTATTGAAGGACTCGTAAAAGATTCGGATATAAAGATTCTTACTATATCTGGTAAACTGGTTCGGCAATTTACATCACCGGGCGGAAGAGTAGCCTACTGGGACGGCAGGGATGATTCAGGCAACCTGGTAGCAAGTGGTATATATTTGGTAGTAGCCTACGATACTGAAGGAAATAACGTAACCGCTGGCAAAGTTGCTGTTTTGCGTAAATGATTTTTTAATCTTTCCGGCTAAATAGATGATCGATCTCTCCCAAATTTCACTTCAATTTAATGGAAAATATCTTTTCC
Source organism: uncultured Bacteroidota bacterium (assembly GCA_963772675.1). Classification (GTDB taxonomy): domain Bacteria; phylum Bacteroidota; class Ignavibacteria; order Ignavibacteriales; family Ignavibacteriaceae; genus JAKAGZ01. Next base: position 1,151,216 of record CAVYYF010000005.1, on the reverse strand, counting down.
AGGAAGTTAATTTTAAAATTAATTCCGGTGACAAAATTTCACTTGTAGGCGCAAACGGCACAGGGAAATCATCTCTTTTAAAGATAATAAAAGGCGAATTGCAACCAGAATCCGGTAAAGTACTAAAACAAAAAGATATTTCAATAGGATATTTACCACAGGACAATGTAACTCATTCCGGTAATAAACTACTTGACGAGGCAAAGTCGGCTCTTACCGATATTATCTACCTTCAAAAGAAAGAAAAAGAGATAACCAACAAGTTATCCAATACTACCTTATCAGAAGACGCCCACAATGATCTGATCCATCAGCTTGGCGATGTTCATCATCGACTTGAAGAATTAGACTCATACAGCGCTGAAGCCAGAGTAGAAAAAATATTGATCGGGTTGGGTTTTGAAGAAAACGATTTTGAAAAACTGACAAATGAATTTTCAGGCGGCTGGCAAATGAGAATTGCACTTGCCAAAATCCTGATCTCACAAAATGATATTTTACTGCTTGATGAACCTACAAACCATCTTGATTTTGATTCACTAGAATGGCTTATCAGCTTCCTCAAAGCTTACAGCGGAGCTCTATTAATTGTTTCGCATGACAAACATTTTGTTAATGAAGTAACTGATAAGACTCTCGAAATTTTTCTTGGAAAATTTAATACTTTCAGGGGCGATTACGATGCCTATCTAAAATTTAAAGCTGCAAGGGATGAGCAGCTAGAAAATCAATACCAGCTACAACAAAAGAAAATAAGGGAAACAGAAAGATTTATCGAGCGTTTCAGGTATAAAGCGACTAAAGCAAAACAAGTTCAAAGCAGAGTTAAGCAATTAGAGAAAATTCTGCTCATTGAATTGCCCGACAGTAAAGATGATATTTATATTAAATTTCCTTCTCCACCTCACAGCGGCAAAATAAATATTGAATTAAAATCAATTGCTAAATCATACGGGAAAAATATTGTGTTCGAAAACCTTGACTTCACTGTTGTGAGAGGAGATAAAATAGCCTTTGTCGGACCAAACGGAGCTGGTAAAACCACGCTGGCAAAAATAATTTCAGGAGTAATTAATTTTGACAGAGGCGAAAGAGTTATAGGCCATAATACAATTATTTCATATTATGCTCAGGATGTGGCTGATAATCTGGCGCCTGATCTGGATATCATTGAGACAATTGAAGGAATAGCCGAGAACAAGACTGTCGGTCAGCTGCGGTCATTGCTTGGTTCTTTCCTTTTCAGCGGCGATGATGTGTTTAAGAAAGTCGGAGTTCTTTCCGGGGGTGAAAAAAGCCGGGTTGCACTGGCAAAAATTCTTTTAACAAAAGCAAATTTTATAATATTGGATGAACCGACAAATCACCTTGATATGTCTTCAAAAGAAATTCTTCAACAGGCACTTATTGATTTTACCGGATCGCTAATTCTCGTTTCCCATGATATAGATTTTCTTAAACCAGTAGTCAATAAAGTAGTCGATATCAGGAAAGGTTCGTTAAAAATGTATGACGGCGGGCTCGATTATTATTTGTCAAAAAGGGCTGAAGAACTTACTAGTCGCGAAAATGTGTCCGCAAAGAATATTCATGCACAGGACAATGTTTCAAGGAAAGAACAAAAACGTATCGAGGCTGAACTAAGACAGAAAAGATTCAGAGCGACAAAAGAGATTATTCAAAAAATCGGGGAACTTGAAAAGCAAATATCGGGTTTGGAAGTAAAAGAAACTGAACTGGAAAATAAACTTGCAGATGAGAAAATTTATTCCGACCCGGTAACTGTTAGGGATGTTACTTCTGAATATAATAAAGTGAAAGAAGAACTCAATTATAAAATGGCCGAATGGTCAAGGCTATCTGAAGAGTTACAGAAAATCGAGTCACAATTCTTTTAATGCTCACTGAGCTTTTTCCTGTTATACCGGATAGATTATTTTCTTAAATTAGTGTCTATGCAAAAACTAAAACCCCTTAAAAGATTTGGTCAGAATTATCTTTTGGATCAGAACATTCTCAATAAAATTGTGAGAGAAATTGATCCAAAACCTGAAGATCAGATAGTTGAAATCGGACCTGGACAGGGGGCGTTAACAGCCAAATTATTTGAAAAAGTAACTTCACTGACCGCGGTAGAAATTGATAAAAGAGTAGCTGATGATCTGAGTGAAAAATTTCCGGGTCTTGGACTAATTGTGGATGATTTCCTTAATCTCAATCTTAGTCAATTAGTAGGACTGAATAGGGACAAAAGACTACGGATTGTCGGAAATATCCCGTATAATCTCACCTCTTCTATCCTTTTCCAGCTTATTAAATATAATGATACCGTACAAGATTCCGTGCTAATGGTACAGCACGAAGTTGCTAAAAGGATGTCCTCTTCCAAAGGAACTAAAGACTATGGAATATTATCCGTTATTCTTAAATATTTTGCTGAAGTAAAATATTGCTTCAAAGTGTCACCTAACGTGTTCTATCCAAAGCCAAAAGTAGATTCAGCGGTTATTCATATTCAATTTAAGGAATTGAAAATTTCAGACAAGGAGAAACAAAGTTTTATTAATATAGTAAAAGCTTCTTTTGGCAATAGAAGAAAAACCTTAAAAAATTCGTTGAGTAATAGTATATTTAAGGAATTAAATTTTGCAGACTCCGGCATTGATCTTTCTCTGCGCGCAGAGCAACTTGATCTGGATGATTTTCTACGACTTGCAGAATTTGCCCGCGAATATAAAAATAATTTAGCCTAACAAGTTAACAGGTGATTTTACCAAATATGGAAAATTTCAGAGCTTTTATAACTAAAATGAAGGCATTTGACCTTGTCATTATAATCTTTTTTATAATGTTGAGCATCGTCAACCTGATTTTTCTTGAGAAAATTCCTGTCTGGGATCAATTAATTATAATCAATATGGGTGTTATATCATTAATAATGATTATAACATTTCTTGAAGAAAAGTATAACAGCAAGATCGTTACAATATTCCACTATTGGTACATTGCACCTCTCGTACTGCTAACATTTAAAGAATTATATTTCATGATCCATCCCATCAGACCACAGGATTATGATTGGCTTTTTATAAAACTAGACTACTGGATCTTTGGTGCAAACCCGACAGAAGTTCTACAAAAGATTGCATTTCCCCTATTAACTGAATTACTTCAGATCATTTATGGAATTTTTTATTTGCTTCCTATAATGCTTTGCCTGTTTCTTCTGAGAAATAAAGAACGTGTTGTATTTGAATATGCAATCTTTTCTATCATTTATGGATTCTATCTTTCTTACATAGGTTACTTTGCATTTCCCGGAGTTGGCCCAAGATTTACAGTTCACAATTTTAATTTGATGAATGTACAACTTCCGGGTATCTGGCTAACAAATTATTTAAGGAATTTCGTAAACATTGGAGAATCTATCCCTCCCGGGACTCCAAACCCCGCAGCAATAGTGCAGCGAGATGTATTTCCAAGCGGCCACACAATGATCACTTTGCTTGTAATGTATCTTTCAGTTAAACTTAAAAGCCGATCAAAATATTTCTTCATCCCCATCGGCACATTGCTTATCTTTTCAACTGTGTATCTCTGGTATCATTATGTTATAGATTTGGTTGGCGGAGCTTTATTTATGATTTTTTCTGTCTGGTCCGGTAAATATATTTTCAATTGGTGGCAAAGATACATTGGGCAGGAAGAATTCCATTATGAAAACATAAAATTGAAAGATAAAAATGAGTGACAAGAAAAATCAGGTCAGGAGAATCTTTGAATCTATTGCCGGGGACTACGATTTCCTTAATCACTTATTGAGTTTCGGTGTCGACTATTACTGGAGAAAAAAAGCTTTAAAACTAACCGATATAAATTCTCGAGCAATATTACTCGACGTTGCCTGCGGAACTGGTGACGTTTCAATAGCGGCAAAAAAAATTGGAGTGAAAAATATCTATGCAGCAGATTTTTCTCATAACATGCTTAAGCTTTTTAATGAAAAAAGTGATTGGATAAAAGGAAAAAACATTCAGATGGTTGCTGAAAATATGCCGATTAAAGATGAATCAGTAACCAACATTACAGTCGCTTTTGGCGTTAGAAATTTTTATGATATTCAACAAGGTTTTAATTCCTTTCATCGTATCCTAAAGAATAATGGAAAGGCAACCGTAATAGAGTTTAGTCTGCCTTCCAATCCCCTGTTCAGATGGCTTTACAAGTTTTATTTTAAAAAAATACTACCTGTTGCTGGAGGAATAATTTCGGGAGATAAAGAAGCCTATCAATACTTGCCAAAATCAGTAGAAGAATTTGATGAAAAAGTTGATATCTCATCTCTACTGAAAAATTCCGGGTTTGAAGAAATTAAGAGGTACAATCTGACATTTGGCATAGTACAGGTTGTAATTGCTCAAAAATAAAAACATGAAATTATTTTAAAATTTTCCCCAACTCTTGCTTCATCTCACCAAAAGCTCTCGCACGATGGCTGATCTTATTTTTTTCTTCAGCAGTTAATTCGGCAAGTGTTCTATTATATTCTTCAGGCACAAAAACCGGGTCATAGCCAAAACCATTTGTACCTTTTGGGGTTTTAATTATCTGTCCTTTGATTTTGCCTGTTTTACAAATATCATTTGATCCATCATAATAAACTGCGGTACAAATAAACTGTGCATAATGAGGTTCGGGAAAATCTGATAACTCTTTTAATAATTTTATATTATTGTCAGCATAGGTTGCATTTTCGCCTGAATATCTCGCAGAATAAATTCCCGGCCTGCCGCCAAGTTGATCCACTGCCAAACCGGAATCATCTCCAATAGCAGGGATCTTATATTTTTCAAAGACTTTGTGTGCTTTAATTCTTGCGTTGGCTTCAAAACTATCACCATCTTCAATAATTTCCGGAACATCATCAAAATCTTTGAGAGAGAATATTTTCAGACCAAGACCGGCAAATATATCCTTAATCTCAAATACTTTCCCCTCATTTGAAGATGCAATTATTATTTTTTTCAAACTCTTACTGTTTTATATACTTTATATTTATAGTAAAGATTTATAAAGGCTCCTGAAGAAGTCATCAAATTAAGCAAAGAAAAGACAGTGTTTCCCAACATCATGGCATATATCATAAGAGAAAGGCTGCCGCAAAACGCCAGGAATAAGAACATTGAATTTGCGTTACATTTTTTTTCTTTTATTGTCTGAATTGTCTGAGGCACCCAGCTTGCTGCCAAAAATCCCAGACCTATGTATCCGATAATTTCCATTTTTCCTTCTAATTAAGATGTTCTTTCTAATAATTTATTTAATTCACTTTTACCATTTGAGACTAGTTCTTTGTTATCAAAGATCAAAGATTTTTTATTTTTTACTTTCCATTCGCCGTCAACCATTACTGAGTCAACACTCTCTTTTGTCGCAGTATAAATAATATTTGAATAGATACTTTCATTATCTTCTACAAGTGAATAATCAGGAGAATTAAGATCTAGTAAAACCAGATCAGCTTTTTTACCAATTTCAATGCTTCCAACTTCCTTATCAATGTGCAGAGCTTTTGCTCCTTCGATAGTTGCCAACCTGAAAACTGTTTCGGCATCCATAGATGTTGCACCGTGCACGGGCTTTTGAATTAAAGCAGCTAATCTCATTTCCATAAAAGCACTGAGTGAATTATTACAAGGCGCCCCATCTGCACCAAGCGATACTGAAATGCCTTCCTTAAGATATCCTGGGATATTTGCAATGCCCGAACCCAGCTTTAAGTTTGAAGAAGGGCAATGAGAAATTCTTGTATTCGTCTTCTTTAACAAATTCACTTCATTATCATTAGTATGAATACCGTGCGCTAGTACAGTATGATCACTTAAAACATTTATGGAATTAAAATAGTCTATATTCTCCCTACCATATCTTTTCCGTACTTCATTTATTTCGCTTTTATTTTCTGATGAATGAGTATGAAAAATGCTTCCGTCAAAATCTTTCATCATTTCTTTTGTTTCTTTTAATAACTCAGTACTACATGAAAGGGCAAATCTTGGAGCAAATCCGTATTTAATTTTGCCCTTTGATGAATTATGAAAACTTTTGGCTAATTCATAAGTATTCTTTAATTCGTCTTTTGTATCCGCTTTGAATGAAGGGAAAAGATCGTTTTCATCCATCATACATTTTCCGGCAAATGCCCTCACACCTGAAGAAACCAGTTCATCAAAAATAACTTCCTGATGCCTGAGTGTTCCCATATCAAGTATGGTGGTCGTTCCACCGGAGATTAATTCATTTAGTCCGAGTCGTACTGAAGCCTTTAAAGAATTTTTATCGTGCGCATTTTCATAAGGAAATATTTTTAGCTGAAGCCAATCTAACAATTCAAGATCATCTGCCATTCCCCGAAAAAGTGTCTGGCATAAATGTATGTGTGTTTGAATGAAGCCCGGAATCAAAACCATTTTTTCAGCTGAAATAATTTCGCCCGGAAATTTGTCCGTTTCATTCTTGTTGAAGGGTCTTATATCGTAAATTTTATCCCCTGCTATTTCAATACAATGATTCCGAAGAACACTTTTCTTTTTATCGGCACAAAGGATGACACCCGGAATTATGAGCTTTTTATCCATTATCCCCTTTTCCATTCTCTTCAAAAATATCATCCATCACCTCAAAAGCATAGCGTAAGTGAGGAATCACAATTGATCCTCCAACGATTAACGCAATATTAAATGACTCCATCAGTTCCTGTCGGTTTGCCCCTTCCTGAATAGACCTGTCAATATGATAAAAAATACAATCGTTGCAGCGCAAAACCATAGATGCAACAAGCCCCATTAGTTCCTTTGTTTTGGCATTCAAAGCTCCGTCGATATATGCTTTATTATCCAGCGCGAAAAATTTATTGTAATCACGAAATCCGGAGTTAAGAATTTTATCATTCATATCAGAACGATATTTTCTAGTCTCGCTTGTTGCTTTTTTCATATTGATCTATAAAATCTTTTTTTCAAAATCAAAACTTATAAAAATAATTATAATTTGTTTAATAAATATTATCTTATGTAAGCCTTTTACTAAATCTCATTGCGCTGGCAATAAGTATTATTGCCCCTATCCCTAACAAAGTAATTGTTTCCGGAAGCAATTGCAAAAGACCGTCTCCTTTTAATATTACTCCTCTGATAATTGTAATATAATATCGCAATGGAATCAGGTAGGTTATTGGCTGAATCCAGGAAGGCATATTTTCAATCGGGAATGCAAAGCCAGATAAAAAGTTCATCGGCAACAAGATTCCAAACATCGCAACCATCATAGCCTGCTGCTGTGTCTTTGAAACTGTAGAAATGAAAATTCCAAGTCCGAGAGAAGAAAGGATATAAATAAATGATGCGAATATCAGGTAAAAGAAATCACCCTTTATCCCGATGCCAAACCAGAAAACCATTACTGCCATTACAATAAGTATATCAAGAAATCCAAGCAACACAAAAGGAATTATTTTACCTAAAATTAATTGAAATGGCTTTATTGGTGTAACAATTATTTGTTCAAGTGTTCCAAGTTCTCTTTCTTTAACAATACCCATTGCCATAAGTACTGTAGTAATCACCGTTAATAACAGACCAATAATTCCCGGTACCATAAAGTTTCTGGTTTTTAAATCAGGATTATACCAGACTCTTAAAACAGGAGTAACATTACCCACAATAGCAGTATGCATTCCGCTCTTATTCATTTGATCAACAAGAATATTTTTTGAATAACTTGAAACAACTCCATTCAGATATCCGGCTGCAATCCCCGTTGTATTTCCATCTGATCCATCAAATATAGCCTGAACTTTTGCAGTTTCATTCCTCGCTAGTGTTTTTCCAAAATCCTTCGGAATAACCAGCACCCAGAGTACGTCGCCTTTATTAATAAGATCTGTAGCTTCCTGATAATTATCAACATAATCATCAATTGAGAAATAGCCTGACGCTGAAAACTTTTCTATAAAATTCCGGCTCTCAACAGTTTTGTCCTGATCGTACACTGCTGTATGTACATTGTTTACATCAAGGTTAGCAGCATACCCAAGCAAGATCAACTGCATTACAGGCGCAATAAAAATCACAGCGAACAAACGAGGATCGCGCTTTAGCTGCAAAAATTCTTTGATAATTATATTTAATATCAATCTCATGCCGTTGCCGATTTTTTATTTATTATTATTGCCAGTCCAAGAAAGAATGCCGCAAAAAGCAAAAGGTAAACTAGCTGGGGCCAGAAGGCGCTCAAGCCAACTCCCTTTAATAATATCGCTCTCAGTATAATTATAAAAAATTTTGCCGGAGTTATATTTGTTAGTATCTGAATAACCGGGGGCATACTTTCTATCGGGAAAACAAATCCCGAGAGTATAAATGTTGGAAGTAATGAAACCATTGTTGATATTTGAAACGCAACCTGCTGCGAATCTGATATGGCAGATACAAAAATTCCGAGGTTAAGTGCTGCAAACAGAAATATGAATGTTGAAAAAAACAATAATATTAAACTCCCCTTAATTGCAACTCCGAATAAAAAATACCCGGCTACCAAAATTATTGCGGCAATTACTAAAGAAATTACTGTATAAGGAATTGTCTTGCCAACTAATAATTCCATTGAAGATAATGGCGAAACATTTATTTGTTCTATTGTACCTCTCTCCTTTTCTCTGACCAGGGATAATGAAATAGAAACGACCGCAGTAATTATCAGTATCATAGAAATTAATCCGGGTATCAGATAACGAGTAGAATTGAGATCCGCATTGAACCAGAACCGGGATTCAACATCGAGAGGTAAGTTTGCTTTTCTGCCTTTTCTGGCTAATATTTTTGAAGTTATATTATGGGAAAAAGATGCAGTGGCAACGTTCATGTAATTAGAAACAATAGAAGCCGTATTAGCGTTTACACCTTCAACCAGAATTTGTACCTGGGCATCCCTGCCGGAATGAATATCCTTAGAAAACTCTCTCGGGAAAACCAGGACAACCTGTGCGTCACCCTTATCAAGCACACCCCGGATTTCTTTCTCGGAATTAAGGTAACCTTCTATATCAAAATAATTTGAACTCGTAAGACGATTAACAAACTCCCTGCTATCAACTGTTTTATCCTGATCGTATACAAACATTTTAATATGATGAACATCAAAATTAATGGCATAGCCGAATATCACCAGAAGAATAAAGGGAAAAATGAAAAGGACGTACAACATTCTTTTGTCGCGTTTTATCTGCCTGACTTCTTTTTTTGCTATAGCTAATATTCTTCTGATCATTATTCCTTTTTATCCTTTTCCAACAAGTGAATGAATACGTCCTCAAGTGTTGGAACAATTTTATCAATTCTATTTACGCTTATTGAATTACCATCTGTCAACAATTCACGAATCTGTGACTCACCTGTGTAGTTTTTGTTCACACTTATATGCAGATAATTGCCAAATATTGAAGTGTCGTCAACAAAATCCGATTCCTGAAGAATTTCCATTGCGTCTACAGTCCTTTCGCACTCAACCTCCAGTATTGTATCTTTCAGATAATTGGTCTTTAATTCTTTCGACGTGCCTTCAGCTATTAACTTGCCAGCATTTATTAAAATTATGTTATTACAGAACTCAGCCTCCTCAAGGTAATGAGTTGTAACCAGTATGGTTGTTCCTTCAGAAGAAAGTTCATTTATCAAATCCCAAAAACTTCTTCTTGAAATAGGATCAACACCGCTGGTCGGTTCATCCAAAAAAACAATTGCAGGACGATGAATAACCGCTGTTCCAAGCGCTAATCTTTGTTTTAATCCGCCTGGAAGTGAAGCTGTCAATGTATTTTCCTTACCCTCAAGGTTTGAAATTTTCAGTACCCATTTTTTTCTCTCTTCCAGTTCTTTTCCGAATAAACCGTAAACGCCTCCGAAGAAATTGATATTTTCTTCAACAGTAAGATCATTGTATAAAGAAAACTTCTGAGACATATACCCAATATTTTGTTTTACTTTATCAGGTTCGTTCATTACACTGTAGCCGCCGACAATCGCATCGCCATCAGTGGGCTCCAGAATACCGCATAACATTCTGATCGTTGTCGATTTCCCTGCACCGTTAGCGCCGAGAAATCCGAACACCTCGCCTTTCTTAACATTAAATGTTACCTTGTTAACAGCAGTAAAATTTCCAAACTTTTTCGTTAATTCATTAACTTCTATTGAATTCATTTTGCTGTCTCATCTATTTCTTCAACATAATGTATAAAGACGTTTTCCAATGACGGCGGAACGATTCTGTAACTCACAACATTTATTGAATTACTTTCTAATAATTTTAAAACCTGCTCCAAATTATTATCACCTTTATCAAGCACTACGTTTATTCTGTCACCAAACAGTTGCACTTCATTATGTAATTTTTCTTTCACCAATTTATTTGCATCTCTTACTCTTGTACATACTATCTCAGCAATTTCAACATTTATGGATTCTTTAATCCTGGCAGGAGTATCCAGACTTATTATCTTACCTTTGTGCATTAGAGCAACCTTGTTGCACCTTTCAGCCTCATCCAGATACGGTGTCGACATAAAAACTGTGATGCCTTCCTTTAACAGACTTGAAAGGATTTTCCAGAAATCTCTTCTTGATACCGGATCAACTCCTGTGGTCGGTTCATCAAGGAAAAGGATTTGAGGCTTGTGAATTAAACTACAGGCAAGTGCCAGTTTCTGTTTCATCCCGCCGGATAGATTATCAGCCAAACGATCTCTGAAAGGAGTCAGTCTTGTAAATTCAAGAAGCTCATTTCTACGATCTTCAAAATTCTTTACATTATGAATCTCAGCGAAAAATTCGATATTTTCATCAATTGTTAAATCACCGTATAAACTGAATCTCTGTGACAAATACCCTATCTGATCTTTTATTTTATTTTTGTCCTTAACTATATCCATATCAAGCAAGGTTGCTGAACCGGAATCCGGTTTTACCAACCCGCAAAGCATTCGTATCGTTGTTGTTTTGCCTGCCCCATCGGGGCCGACTAAGCCGAACATTTCACCTTTTCTGATGTTATATCTAATCCCCTGAACAGCTTTAACATCGTCGTAGCTTTTATGCAAATCTTCAATATTTATTGCAATATCGTTATTCATTTTATCAGGCATTCCTTAATCAATATGAACCACAGCATCGGCAGGCATGCCCGGTTTAAGATCAAAATCCGGATTTTTAATTTCAATTTTTACAGCAAATACAAGTTTTGTTCTTTCATCCTGAGTCTGAATATTTTTTGGAGTGAATTCAGCTTCCGGTGAAATATATATCACATTGCCTTCAAAAGTCTTGGATTTATATGCATCAACTTTTACATCGGCATTCTGTCCCAGCTTAACTCTACCAAGCTCTTCTTCTGAAACATAAATTTTCAACTTAACAACTGACAGGTCCGAGAGTTTTAATAATGAAGATAATGGCGAAACAGTTTCACCGGCTTCAAAATATTTCTCAACTACAAATCCGCTTACAGGTGCAGTTACATAACTGTCACGAATATTCTTTTTTATTAAATCTTCATTTGCTATTGTCTGATTCAGTCTTGCATCAGCCTGTTTTATTTCTTCCGGACGTGCAAAATGATTCATCTTCTCATAATTTTCCTTTGCAGCATTATAATGTTGAAGCGATACAAGATACCTGTTTACATAATTCTCGTGTTGGGTTTCAGAGACTGTTTTAGTTTCATATAATTTATCATATCTCTCTTTATCATTCTTAGCCAGTTCATAATTTGCTTTTGCTGAATTCAATGCCGCCTCAGCCTGCTTTATGTCTTCTTTCCTTGCTCCGTTCCTTAATAGTTGCAATTGAGCTTCTGCAAGTTGTCTTGCCGCAATTGTTCCTTCAAGCTGAATTCTAGATGCTTCACTATCCAACACCAGGAGTGTATCTCCCATCTTAACCTTATCACCCTCGATAAAATTAAGTTTCTCAATTTGTCCACCCACTTTAGCGCTAACAACAACATCAGTCGCTTCTATATCTCCGGAGGCTTCGATAATGTTTTTGCTGTTGCCATTTCCGCACCCTAAAAATTGAAGCATTAATAGGATCACTATAAAAATCCCTGTCTTTTTCATTTATTTTCTCCACTTTTTAATTTCGCAAATAATTTTCTTCCTTTGTCAGTTAATATGCCGTTTAGTAATAATTCTATAATTGACTCCGCTGCTTTTGCCGGCGTTAATTTATTTTCAATCAATGAATCCGGGTTTATGACCCCTCTTATTGAAACGATGAACAAGGCTACCAGAGCATCACTTTTTTGAGTATCAATGAAATACCCTTCCTTCTGTCCCTGGTCAATAATTGATTTCAGATTTGAATATAAAATTTTAGTTCTTACTTTATCTATTTCTTTCCAAAGATCAGGCATAAAGTTCCTGATATCATTTAAAAAGCTTTCGCTTATCTGAATCAGCATTGTGCCAACAAAGTTGAACATTTTAAAACTTTTCTCTACAGCATTACAATCAGAATTTATGAGATCATTAAGTTTCTTATGATTACCAAGAATAAAATTCATCAAAGCTTCCCGTACCAGTTCATCTTTTGAGGCAAAATTTTTATAAATCGTCTTTTTGCTTATTTTCATCCGGCCGGCAATCTCGTCCATGGTCGTTTTATTAAATCCTTCATGAAGGAATAACTCACGCGAATGGTCTAATATTCTTTGTCTGTCCTGGTTCATATTTAATGGAAACTAATATTGTTATTTTCAGTTTCCAATATAATATGTGGAAACTCATTTGTCAAGTTTTAGTTTCCGTTAGAAAAAGAATATTTTGCGGAATTTGGGGTAATCGGTAAGTAGTTATTATTAAAGAGGCTAAAACTCAGATGCGAGATATTTTCCTGTTACACTTTTTCCATTTTTTACAATCTGTTCAGGTGTCCCTTCGGCAATAATTTTTCCTCCATGTTCTCCCCCTCCAGGACCAAGGTCAATTATCCAGTCGGCAGTTTTGATGACATCGAGATTATGCTCAACAACTATAACTGTATTTCCCTTTTCAACTAGTTTATTCAGCACACCTAAAAGGATTCTTACGTCTTCAAAGTGAAGACCTGTAGTAGGCTCGTCCAAAATGTATAAAGTTTTTCCTGTACTAACCTTGCTTAATTCAGTGGCAAGTTTTACCCGTTGTGCTTCACCGCCAGAAAGAGTTGTTGCCTGCTGCCCTAACCTGATATAGCCAAGTCCGACGTCGTGAATCGCTTTAACTTTTCTCTTTATACGTGGAAGATCTTCAAAATATTTTAAAGCTTCATCAATTCGCATATCAAGCACATCTGAAATTGATTTTGTTTTATAAAGGACTTCAAGAGTTTCCATGTTGTATCGTTTTCCATGACAGACATCGCATTCGATATAAACGTCGGGAAGAAAATTCATTTCAATTTTTCTGAGGCCGTCCCCGCCGCACTCTTCGCATCGTCCTCCGGCAACATTGAAGCTAAACCTTCCCGTTGAATATCCTCTTATTTTAGACTCAGGTAATTGCGAATAGAGGTCACGGATGTGTGTAAATAGACCAGTATAAGTTGCCGGGTTTGATCTAGGTGTTCTTCCTATTGGAGCCTGATCAATTTCAATAATCTTGTCAATATTCTCTAAACCATTTACTGATTTATAAGCAAGTGGCACGACCTTAGACTTGTAAATTTTATTCATTAAGATTTTTACAAGTGTTTCATTAATCAGAGAAGATTTCCCTGATCCGCTGACGCCGGTAACAAGTGTTAAGGTTCCCAAAGGAATTGCAAGGGTTATATCCTGCAAATTATTTCCTGTTGCCCCGGAAAGTGTTATATGTTTCCCGCTTCCTTTTCTTCTCTTTTGGGGAATCTCAATTCGCTTGTTATATTTTAAATATTGTAAAGTGAGAGAATCAATTCCATTTTTAGAATTAACAAGATTTTTCGTTTCACCATAAAGACAAATTTCACCTCCATGCACTCCGGCAGCGGGGCCAAGGTCTATCATGTAATCAGAACTTTCGATAGTTTCCCTGTCGTGTTCAACAACTATTACGGTGTTGCCCAGATCGCGCAAACTTTTAAGTGAACTTATTAATTTTAAGTTATCACTCTGGTGAAGCCCTATGCTTGGTTCATCAAGCACGTACAAAACTCCGGCCAATTGCGAACCTATTTGGGTGGCTAGTCTGATTCTTTGTGATTCTCCGCCGCTTAGAGTTCTTGCGGAACGATTAAGAGTAAGATAATCAAGCCCTACGTTCAAAAGAAATTCGAGCCTTGATATAATTTCTTTGAAGATAGGCTTTGCTATAATCGCTTCTCTTCCACTGAGCTTAATTTTCTTAAAATATTCGTAACATCTTAAAATAGAAAGAGCAGTAACCTCACTTATATTTTTATTTTGAAACTTAACGGCCAGAGATTCCTGTTTCAATCTTCCGCCAGCACAGGTCGGGCAGTTGACCGTAGTCATATAAGATTCAACCCATTCTCTGATATTATTTGAGGTTGTAGTTTTATAATAATTTTTAAGATAATTTATGATACCCGAAAATTTGTGATAATAAGTAACCGGCTTCCCTCCTCCATATGAATAGGAAAATGATATTTTTTCCTTGGTGCCGTGAAGCAATATATCTTTTTGTTCAGCATTAAAGTCCTTTAATGGAGTGTCATAATCAAAACCAAATTTTTTGGCCACAGCAGAAATCTGATTATAAATCCAGATGGTCCTTGGCTTTCCAAGAGCTGCAATACCTTCTTCATTTATAGTCTTGTCCCAGTCAGGAATTATTAAGTCTATATTTAGTTCTTTTTTCTCTCCTAATCCTTCACAGTCCTTGCAGGAACCGTATGGTGAATTAAACGAAAATGAATTCGGCGCCAGTTCCCTGTAACTTATTCCGCAATCAAGGCAAGCCAAATGCCGACTGTAAATATGATCTTCCTTTCCATCGTTAACGATTACAATTCCGTTTCCATAATTTAAGCCAACACCAACAGATTCTGTCAGTCGGCTTCGCGAATACTCACTGACATTTACTTTATCAACAATGATTTCGATATTATGAATTTTATACCTGTCAACGTGAAATCCTTTTGTTATTTCATTCACTTCACCATCAACGCGAATTTTCAAAAATCCGTCAGACATAATTTCCTCAAACAGTTCCCTGTAATGTCCTTTCCTCCCCCGGACAACAGGCGCAAGTATATTGATTTTCTTGTTTTTCAAATTTTCGAGAATGGTATCAATGATTTGCGCTGAAGACTGTTTTGTAACCGGTTTACCGCAATTATAACAATGAGGTGTTCCGAGTCTTGCATAAAGCAAACGCAAATAATCATAAATTTCAGTAACGGTCCCTACTGTTGAGCGGGGATTACCTGAGGTCGATTTTTGCTCAATTGAAATGGCAGGGCTCAAGCCTTCTATAAGGTCAACATCCGGTTTTTCCAGCATGTCCAGAAACTGACGCGCATAGGCTGAAAGTGACTCAATATATCTTCTTTGCCCTTCAGCATAAATCGTATCAAATGCCAGCGAAGATTTTCCTGACCCGGAAAGCCCAGTTATAACCGTAAGGGAATCTCGCGGAATATCAATATCAATATTCTTCAGATTGTGCTCAC
Source organism: uncultured Bacteroidota bacterium (assembly GCA_963772675.1). Classification (GTDB taxonomy): domain Bacteria; phylum Bacteroidota; class Ignavibacteria; order Ignavibacteriales; family Ignavibacteriaceae; genus JAKAGZ01. Next base: position 1,135,509 of record CAVYYF010000005.1, on the reverse strand, counting down.
GGGCGCCTCTGATTATAATTGTCTCTTTTTCCAAATTCGTATCAAGTTTAAATATTTAAATAATTATATTACTTATAGGTAGTTTGAAAATCAAATTATTTAGAAGAGACCACATTTACTCTAAAGTTAAAAGAAATGCCGGAAAAGGAAGAAATATTTACAATTAAAGCTTTTTCTGAGGGCAAATTCAAAGAAAAGGGATCTCAATTCATTGGGCAGGTTTATCCGATTGGGAGCGTGGAAGACTTCAGCAAAATTTATTCGATGATCAAAAAGAAATTTTTTGATGCTTCACACCACTGCTATGCCTACAGACTGGTTAATGGTGAATTCAAATACTCAGATGCCGGGGAGCCAAATGGAACAGCGGGAATCAGGATATTAAATGCTATTGATCATTATGAATTAACTAATGTACTTGTAATGGTTATAAGATATTTTGGCGGGACAAAATTAGGAGTTGGCCCGCTTGGAAAGGCATATTATCATTCAGCGGAAATTGCTTTAGAATCAGCAGAAAGAATCAAAAAGACAGCCTTTCAAGATGTTTTTATCAAAGCAGATTTCTCATACACAAGTTTAATTCACAAATCGATCGCCGATTTTGAGATGAAAATTAAAAATAATGAATTTGGAGAAGATGTAAGTTTCAATTGCCTTATTAAACCTAAATTGCTGAAAAATTTCAAAGATTACTTAACCGAAAAGACAAGCGGCTCTGTAATTATTTCTTCCAAAGATGAGATTTATTATTTATAATAGTTAGAGCTATGAAGATCTTTGTTAATCAACTTCTTTTAAAATCGTTTAAATATCTTTTTGTCCAGTCAAGATCAGATAAAAGCTCGTTTAAATTCTTAAAAGCATCCGCAGTCATCTGAAGAAAGTTTTTTTCAATATAATCTCTATCAGATTGAGAGGAGCCAGCGACTATTTGCCTAATCTGCTCAACAACTTTTTCCATATTTTTAGTTAGATCAGCCTTGACATGCTCAAGGCTCTTTACTTCTGAATTTTCCTGTCCCATTTTCATAACTTTCATTAAGCCCTGTACATATTTTGCAGTAAATACAATATCTTCAAAAAGCTTGTTATTTTCTTCCTTCACACCCTCAGTAAAAATAATTTGAAGATCATCTCTTCGCTGTAATTTAAAGTTTGAAAATTCATCAACTTTTTTTAAAAGCTCTCTCGAATCCTTAAAGTAACTTTCACTCATTTTATTTTTATTCCTAAACCTATTCCGTCACCAACAGGAAGCAGTGTAGTATTAAGTTGAGGATGATTCATAAATATTTTGTTGAAATCCCTGATATACTTTGTCGAGGTCTTATATTTTTCGGGTACTTCTTTTGAAGCAGCATAACCGTGCCATAAAAGATTATCAACAAATATTACGCCGTTTTTCTTTAATAATTTCATAGCCATCTCAAAAAGAGCCAAATAATCTTCTTTGTCCGCATCAAGAAAAATAAAATCATATTTTTTCTTTAATCCGGGCATAATCTTTTTTGCATCTCCAAATAATAATTTTATTTTTTTTGATAGCCCTGATTTTTTCACATAAGCTTTAGCAAGTTTTTCATTGTCTTCACTAAATTCAATTGTATGAATTTTGCTCCCCTTCTTAAGGTTCCCTGCGATTCTGATTGTAGTGTAGGCGATTGCTGTCCCTAGTTCCAAAACTCTTTCGGGTTTGTACATTTGTACCAGCAATTCCATTAATTTTGCAGAGTCACGAGAAAGAATCGGCACATTGTTTTTATCAGCAAATTCCTCCATCTCAAGCAAAAGTTTGTTTGTTTCATTATTAAATGATTCAAGATATTCTTTTTGTTCGCGATATAATACATCTTTCATTGTTTATTCTCTTACAATAATTTATTGATGAACTAATTTATAATTTTAAAAACTCTGCCTAACCTAAGCGGACTTAAAAAATCGTACCATTTGTCAACCGGTTTATAGCTATCCCACGACCAATAGATCATTATGGCTTTGCCTATTATAAGATCATCCGCTACAAATCCCCAATAGCGGCTATCCATGCTGTCCTCCCTGTTATCACCCATTACAAAATAATAATTTTTCTTTATAGTATACTCACGGACAGGTTTGTGATCAATATTTATTACACTTCCTTCTACACTAACAGCTTTATACCCGTATTCCCTGTCAATCAATGCCTGCCATTCAGCAATATTTTTTGAATTTAACTTAATTCTCATTCCTTTTTTCGGGACCAAAATCGGACCGTAATTGTCATTATTCCATTTCTTGTTTGAGGGGAAAATTCTGTCATCAATAATTCCCCGTTTATCAGTTAAAGTATCAGGCAGGATTACATTTTCCGGTTGTGATATTTTTAGTCCGTTTATATAGACCCATTCTTTAATTATCTGAACTGTATCACCCGGCAGTCCTATCACTCTTTTAATGTAACTACTGTTTTCTGTTGGCCCGACTTCACCGGGATAACCTGGGAATTTAAATACGATGACATCATTTCTTTCAGGATCTTTAAAACTGATAAGCGGAAAAGATGGAATCCATAAGTTGATCACAGGTAAATAATGCGGCGTTTTTAATTCATAGTCAGCTTTATTGATCAAAATATAATCACCAACAAGCAGAGTATTTTCCATCGAAGCTGTTGGGATTTTAACTGCATCAACAAAAAATGATTTCAGAACAAGCGCGGAGATAAGCGCAATAAAAATATATTTTAAAAACTTTCTGGGAATAAGAGACATTAATTTTTGCTTTCTGTTCTGGAGAAAAGTTAATCATCTATTTGTAACACTGCAAGAAACGCTTCCTGCGGAATTTCAACATTACCCACCTGCTTCATACGTTTCTTTCCCTCTTTTTGCTTTTCGAGGAGTTTTCTTTTTCTCGTAATATCCCCCCCGTAACATTTTGCAAGTACATTTTTTCTCAATGCTTTAACAACCGACTTTGAAATAACTTTTGTCCCGATTGACGCCTGTATAGAAATTTCGAACATCTGTTTTGGGATTAGATCTTTCAATTTACTGCAGACTTTCCTCCCCCAGTCGTAAGCTTTGTCTCTGTGCACAATCATTGAAAGTGCGTCAACAGGTTCGCTGTTTAATAATATATCAAGTTTAATCAGGTCAGATTCTTTATAGCCTGTATATTCATAATCAAAAGAAGCGTAACCGCGCGTAGTAGATTTAAGTTTATCGTAAAAATCAAAAATGATTTCCGACAGAGGGAAATCAAATTGAATATCTGCTCTTGTAGGGTCAATATAGGTTGTGTTTTTATAAACACCTCGCTTGTCCATTCCAAGCTTCATTATGTTTCCAACGTATTCGCTGGGACAAACTATCTGCGCTTTAACAAATGGTTCTTCAACATGATCAATTTCTCCAATAGCGGGCATCAATGCAGGATTATCTACAACCAGTTTCTCTCCTTTATGATTGAACACGTAATATTCAACGTTTGGCAATGTAGTGATAATTGATTGGTTATACTCGCGCAAAAGCCTTTCCTGAACAATTTCCATATGAAGCAGGCCAAGAAATCCGCAGCGAAACCCGAATCCAAGCGCAGCAGAAGTTTCAGGTTGATAAATCAAAGCTGAATCATTTAAACGAAACTTTTCAAGGGAGTCACGAAGGTCTTCAAAATCATCAGAGTTTGTAGGATAAAGTCCGCTGTAAACCATAGGTTTAACTTCTTTATAACCGGGAAGCGGAGCCTTCGAACCATTCCGAGCATGAGTAACTGTATCTCCAACCTTAATATCGTGTACATCTTTAATTCCTGAAATAAGGTAGCCAACATCTCCTGCCGAAATCTCTGCTGATTTGATTTTTCGAAGTCCAAGCATCCCGACTTCCTCTGCTTCAATTTCCTTATCAATTACAAAATATTTTATTTTATCCCCTGTCTTTACAGTTCCGTTAACTACCCGAATAAAAGCAATTGCACCGCGGTAAGCATCAAAAACTGAATCAAAAATCAAAGCCTGCAACGGAGCCTCCGGGTCACCTGTCGGTGGTGGAATTTTTTTTACTATCTGCTCAAGTAATTCATCTATCCCAATTTTAGATTTAGCGCTGACCAGGAATATTTCATCTTCTTCACATCCAATTAAATCAACAATTTGCCCCTTAACTTTGTCAACCTCTGCACTTGGTAAATCTATCTTATTAATAACCGGAATTATTTCAAGTCCTCCGTCAATCGCCATATAAAGATTACTTATAGTCTGTGCTTCAACTCCCTGTGATGCATCAACAACCAGAACGGCTCCCTCGCACGCTGCCAGCGAACGCGAAACTTCGTAAGAAAAGTCAACGTGTCCCGGTGTATCAATTAAATTTAGAATATAATTTTCGCCGTCTGTTGCTTTATATTTCATTTTAATTGCATGAGACTTTATTGTTATTCCCCGTTCCCTTTCAAGATCAAGATCATCAAGCACCTGAGATTTAGCTTCTCTTTGTGTGACTGTTCCCGTCTTCTCAAGAAGACAATCGGCTATCGTAGACTTTCCGTGATCAATATGTGCAATTATGCAGAAATTTCTGATTTTGAGCATTTATTTTTCCGAAGATTTAATTACTAAATATACAGAGGGCAAAAGAATATTGAAAGGTAGTTAAAGCAACTGCAAGTCTGTCTATTTTTTCAGTTTCAGTTTATGTATCGTATCAATAATAATTCCCGTTCTTAATGCATATTCTGAGACGATCATATTTTCCAGTTTAAATATCTCAAAGGCTTTTCGTAAGATCAATATGCCTGCCGGATATATGTCGGCTCTCTTTTTTTCCAGTCCCTTTATTTTCAATCTTTGTTCAAATGTATGTTTAGAGAAAATGTAATCCGAGACTTCTACTAATTCGTCTTTTGAAAATGTAAGTCCGTTGATAGCCCGTTTCCTTTTATTATTATTTATATAATAAACGAGTCCTGCCGTTGCTAATATAGTTCCCGAAGAGCCGACCGCAATATCAAACTTCTCATTCGTTTTAAGGTTTTTATTATTTGCAATATGCTCTTCAATATATTCACCACACTTTCTCAAAGAATATTCATTCACAACAAAATCAGGAAAGAATTTTTTCGTCAGTCTTACTGCACCAAGTCTTATACTTTCGGTTAAATTAACTTTACAATTTTCGGCAAATATAAATTCCGTGCTTCCACCGCCAATATCTATACAAAACACTTTCTTATTATTCAATGGTACTGCAGACTGTACTCCCTGAAAGATCAACCGTGCTTCGTGGTGACCTTCAATAACTTCTACATCAATTCCGATTTCTTTTTTGATTTGGGTTATAAATTCGTGTTTGTTTTTAGCTTCGCGGGTTGCACTTGTTGCAACAGCCCGTACGGGCGCATGATAGAATTCAGCAATGGCTTTGAATTTTTTTAGCGCTTTGATGGCAGTATTGATTTCAGCATCAGTTATCAGGCTTAATCCCTTCCCTTCGTGCGATGCAAGCCTGATCAGTTCCTTTTCTTTGTGAATTATTTTAAAATTTCCTTCTTCATCGACTCTCGCAATTATCAAGCGGAACGAATTGGTTCCCATATCAACAGCAGCAAGATATTTATACGGCATGGGCTTTTTTACCCTTTGACAATATCATATCACATAATTTAAGAACATCATCAACCTCAACATCATCAATTAGTTCTGATTTTCTAATAAAATATTTGTTCTCACCTATCGGGGCCCAGTTAAAGGGATTGGTCGGACCAAATATTGTGATTTGAGGAATCGAAGTAGTCCCGGCAACGTGCATTATCCCGGTATCATTTGAAATAAATAAATCAGATTTTGAAATTAGTGCAGCAACTTCAGGAATTTGCCTATTTAAAAATAGGTCGACATCAATAACTAATTTATTCCTTATGTAGGAAATTGCTTCATTATCTGTATTACTTCCCGTCAGATAAACTATTGCATTATATTTTTCGTTCAACCTTTCAATCAATTCTACATATTTAGAAAGGGACCACATATTCTGGATTTTTCCAGCGCCAACGTGTAATCCAATTAAAGCACCGTCCAGATACCTAATTGATTTCAAAAACTCTTCAGCAACTTTTTCATCATTAGAATCAAAAGTTATCTCAGATTTGAAATCCTTTGTGTTTATACCGAATGGTCTTACAATATCGAGGCTTCTTTCCGATACATTTGAGTCAGGATGATTTTTCCAATCAAGCACAACTCTACGATCAAAAAGATACGCACTTTCGTTTACCTTCCCATCCAGCATTTCCGGGCCTACCCTGGTTTTTGCATTCGCTATCCGCGCCAGTAAATTACTTGTAAACGAAATTGAAACAACGACAGGCACTATTGCTACGTCGTAAGGTTCTCTTAATAGTTTCACAAATTTGGTAAAATAAAAGGGATTGTAAATTTTCTTTTTATCGAAGATAAAGATTCTATCAATAAATTTATTTTTAATTAGTCCAGGATGATTTGCGGGACTGACAACTAATGTTATCCTGGAACCCGGGTAAGTTTCTTTTATTGCCCTGAAAAGAGAAACCCCGGCAAGCAGATCACCAAGCTGGTTATGCTGACGGACTATTATAAAGTTTTTAGGATTCCCTAAATCAAGGCTTTTGTTGTTTTCGACTGATAATATTTTTTTGAAAAGACTGTTAATACTTCGCGATAAAAATTTATCAATACTCATTCAGGTATATTATACTTTTTCTTTTTTAGGGTCTGTTTTTATTTCTGTAAATTTTGCTTCTTCAACATCTTTATATTTTGGAAAATTCGAATAACTCTTTTTCTGATTTGCTGATGATGTGCTGTTTTTTACAGCCGGTTCACTCCACCAACTGAAAAAAGCTTTTAGAGCTTTTACTACTATATAAAAAACAATTACGTAAAAAATAAATCTGAACATCTTATCCTGTCCTTCTTGTCTCCGGTTGAAAATATTCTGTCAAACCCCTGTCTTCCCTGAAAATCTGCTGATAAAGTTCCTCAAAATCTTTTTCACTGTTCACAAAATCTATCTCTGTAGAATTAACTATAAGCAAAGGTGTTGTTGTATACCTGAAAAAGAAATGATTATAAGCATCACTCAATTCCTCGATATAGCTTTTAGTAAGATTCCGTTCAATTTTCCTGCTTCTTTTTTTGATATTGTACATCAATCTGTCAACACCCGACTGTAAATAAATAACAAGATCAGGTTTCCTCAGGTTCCTTGATAAAAGAGGAAAAATGCTTTCATAAAGCTTCAATTCTTCACCATTAAGGTTTAAATAGGCAAATATTCTGTCTTTTTCAAACAAATAATCACTGACCCAAAACTCAGTGAACAAATTTTCCTGGCTAAGTTCCTGCTGCTGTTTGTACCTGTTTATCAGGAAAAACATTTGTGTCTGAAAAGCATATCTTTTCCTGTCACCGTAAAATTTTTCCAGGAATGGATTTGCTTCGAATTGTTCGACGATCAGCTCTGCATTCAGTCTTTCTTTAATTTTTTTAGCAAGTGAAGTTTTTCCTGCACCAATCACCCCTTCAATTGCTATAAAATTCACCTGGTTATTTTCGTCCAATCTCGACCCGGATTTATTAAATAATTTTCTGATTTAACATACGGATTATATTCTTTTCAGATTCCTGAATATAAATATCCGAAATTTTTTGCTTTAAAACAGGATGAAAAAGCATAGGCTCAATCTCTATAAGCGGCGTAAGTACAAAATCTCTTTGCGGAATACCGGGATGCGGAACTGTAAGATTTTCGTCCGAAAACACAATATTGTCATAAAAAAGTAGGTCGAGGTCTATCTCGCGCGGTCCCCATTTATAAGTTTCCTTTCTGCCCAGTTTTTTTTCAACTTTTTTGATAAAACTGAACAGCTCATGAATTGATAAATCTGTTTCTACCTTCGCAGCGGCGTTTAAGAAATTTGGCTGGTCAGTTTCACCGTAGGGTTTTGTTTCATAAAGAGAAGAGAACTTTATGATTTTGCAATTTCCATTTTTGTCGATTTCCCGTGCAGCGCTTTTTATATACTCAAGTCTGTCATTTAAGTTTGAACCAAACCCAACGTAAGCAATATTCCGATTAGCTTCTTTCACAATTGATTATAATTCGTCCCGACTTTTAATAACTTCAACTTCAACACTGTCGACAACCCCGCCCATTGGCGGATTATGTTTTCTTACCCTGACTGCAACTTTTTCAATCTGTATAAACTTCTTCAATAATTCATCAGAGATATTTGTAGCGAGCGCTTCAATCAGATAGTATTTTTTTTCAAGAGCCAGTTTGTACATGAATGCATAAACTTTCTGGTAATCAATAGTTTGTTTAAGGCTATCTTTCTTTGCCGCTTCCGAAAAATTAGTGTAGATATCAACATCCGCCTCGAACTTACCTCCCACGGTTTGTTCCTCGGAAAGCACACCGTGGTATCCGTAAAAAGTTGCGTTTTTAATTCTGATTATATTCTGCATTAGAATACCTAAATAAATTTTAATTACCGGGCTGTTGTCTTTTTAATAAATTAATTTTCTTAAACGATTTTACATTTCCAAGTGTCGCCGAAAGAACCCCCAGCAAGACCATAAAACTTCCGACCAAATGTCTTCCGGATAATTCTTCATTTAAAAATACCCAGCCTAAAATTAAAGCAATTATGGGGGTAATAAAAGCAATTAATGACAAAACAACTACACTTACCCTTTTCAACAGCCAATAATATGAAGTAAAAGTAACAAGACTCCCGAAAAGTGCCAGGTATGCAACGGACAAATACCCGGAGGAAGTAAATTCAACCTTATTCATATTTTCAAACGAAATACCGATAAGAGTCATAACAACTCCCGCAATTATCATAGGCACCAGGTTCATTGAAAGGGGGTGAAGATTTCCGCCGTATTTTTTTATTGTAACCTGTAAACCGCCTTGCATAATAGCGCTCAATACTACTGCGAGCATTCCCGGCAAATATATCGGAATATCGCCGGTAATGTTTTCTGAAAATATCACTAACAAACCCAGGAAGCCCAAAATTATTCCGATTATTTTATGGGGCCCGATTTTCTCACTCGACAGGAAATAATATGAAAATATTGCAACAAAGAACGGGTTTACAGAAAATAAAACGGAAGCAAGACCGGATGGCACATATTGCTCACCCCAATAGACAAGTCCGAAAGGAATCACAAAGGAGAAAAATCCCATAAGCAAGTAAAGAGTTACAGAAAGTTTATCCGTCTGAATTTTTATGCCTTTAATTTTCATTAAAGCATAAATAAAAACTGATGCAAGCATAAACCTGAATCCTGCGGATAAAAAAGGAGTGAATGAATCGAGGCTAATACGAATAGCCATCCACGTGGAGCCCCAAATCAGGCAGGCGACAGCATAAACGAGAATTATTTTAACTAGTATATTATTCCGCATTAAATATCTCTTATTGCAATAACCCCCATCGATCTGCCGGATTTTTGTCCGTCTCTTCTAAAAGAATGAAGCAGGTCTTTTTCTTCATAAGTGCAGAGGTTTGATTTTTCGATATTTCCCTTTTGTAAACCTGAATTGATAAGCATATCATAATTTACGAAAGCTACATCCAGCAAATATTTTTCCCCTTTTTTTATTTTGTATTTATCATCAAACAAACCAGTTACTTCCTGGCCTACCTCATAATTCTTTTGTGAAATTGAAGGGCCGATATAAGCAACAAGTTTTTCAGGTTTTGAATTAAATTCATCTTTAAGTTTCATTATCGTTTTTTCAAGTATTCTTTTCTCTGTTCCTCTCCAGCCTGAATGAACTGCAGCAACAACTTTATTCTCTGAATCATAAATAAAAATTGGCGTACAGTCTGCTACACCAATTGCTAGCCCAAGATTTTTTTTATCTGTTATCATTGCATCGCTTTCACCTACAATTCCGCCATTTGTTACATATCTAACAATATCATTATGGGTTTGTTTTTGAATTGCTACTTTTTCCTCAGATAATCCAAGCTCAGCAAAAAAGGCTTTCCTGTTTTCTTTTGCATTTTCTACAATGTCACCAACCGAAAGCGATAAATTGAAATAAAATGGCATTTGCCTGTTTAATCCTACCTTTGTGCTGAAAGCAAATATTATATTTGGATATTTTCTGAATATTTCTGAGCGTATGAGTTTCATAAAATATTTTAAGAGTTTTAAGAGAAAGATCTCTTCATTTAATTTAATAGAATTTACTATTAGTTTTTATAGCCTTAATATATAATAATATTTTGCCTTTCTGCAAAAATTATTGTAAAATAAAACTATCTTAAATTAAACTTCGGAAATAATACTTTATATCATTTTGATGGAACAGTTTGGAAGCATTTCCCCTTTTTTATTCCTCCCCAGGGTGTGCAACTGCTCAGTATCTGCGGCCTGAATTCAATTGATGTTTATATGGTTGGAGGAAGAAATGATATTATTCAGCCAAGGGATACTGTGTTTTATTATTTGTATAATTATAACGGTAGCAACTGGTCGGTTGTTGATTCGTCCTACACAACTCCTACTGCAAATGCGAGGAAATTCGGAGTTATATTAAAAACCATTGACGGTACATTGTACAGTGCAAGCGACAAATTTTTCAGGAAGGAAGGTGACAGTTGGGTTGTAATGAATGACGATCCGTTGATATTCAGTCTTGGAGGCAGCAGTTCAGATAATTTGTTCGGTGCTGGCATAAATGCCACCGTTTACCATTACAACGGCTCGGATTGGAAAAAAATAATAATTAAGGAAGGATTCCAGGAACCGATATATGACGTATGGACAGACGGAACGGTGATTTTTATTTTAACAATGATTAATTAAATATGAAAGTGTAAGCGATGGTGATCACTTCCTAATTGAGACTATATCCATTTAATAGTATATTATTTGTTTAAAATGATAAAAATAAAGGATGAACTTTGCGGATATTAGTTTGCAACGATGATGGAATTAGCTCACCGGGCATTTTAACTCTGGTTAAATCGTTAAAAGAAATTGCTGAAGTTACAGTAGTTGCTCCACTCACCGAACAGAGTGCAATCGGACACGCCATAACGATGCATTATCCTTTGCGCGTTACACAACACTTTAATAACGGCGAGTTCTTCGGTCACGCAGTTGACGGCACACCCGCTGACTGTGTAAAAATAGGGATCAGAAATTTAATGAACGAACCGCCGGATCTTGTTGTTTCAGGAATCAACCACGGGTCTAACACGGCAATAAATATTATTTATTCAGGAACAGTCTCTGCTGCACGCGAGGCCGCAATAATGGATGTTCCTTCAATAGCAATTTCAGTTACAAATCACGAGGTAACCGATTTTAATTTTGCAGGAAAAGTGGCAAAGCTACTGGCAAAAGAAATAGCCGGGAAAGACATTCCGCTTGGAACCTTGCTAAATGTAAACGTGCCGGATGTTCCTGAAAATGATATTGCCGGAATTCTGCTCACCAAACAGGGCAAATCAAAATGGGATGACATTTACGAAAAAAGACAGGATCCTTACGGCAAAGATTATTACTGGCTGACCGGAAACCTGCTGGAAGTGGATAAAGAAATTGAAACCGACCAGGCGGCGATCAAAAAAAATTACGTTTCGGTTACGCCGATACATTTCGATCTTACAGATTATGAAACATACAATAAAATGAAAAACTGGAAAATTGAGGACTTGCTAAATGGGAAAAAAGATTAATATTTTCCAGATAGATGCTTTTACAGATAAGTCGTTCCAGGGAAATCCTGCCGGAGTAACTTTTGCAGATGAATTGACCACCGAGGAAATGCAATTGATAGCAAAGGAAATGAATCTTGCCGAGACGGCCTTTTTAGAAAAATCAGACAAAGCGGACTATCATTTAAGATGGTTCACTCCCGCCGTTGAAGTTGAACTTTGCGGTCACGCTACGATTGCTTCACTTCATTTTTTAAATGAAAATAAACTATTAAAGGAAGGGAAGGAAATAACTTTCGACACTCTTTCAGGAATTTTAAAATGCCGTTTTGAAAACGGGAAATATTTTATGCAGGTTCCTGTTTATTCGATGAATGAGTACGAAGGAAATAGGAATGAAATGTTGAGCTCACTTGGAATAGATAAGAAAAATATTGATGAAAAAGTCCCTTTCATTCTCGCAGAAAACGGTTACCTTTACATAAACATAAAATCATTAAAAGCTTTGCACGAATTAAAACCGGATTACAAAACCCTTAAAAGATTGAACAGCAAAGGAAAAGAGTGTGTCGCAGTATATACGTTGGAAACAATAGACAAAGGAAGTTTTGCTCATTCAAGATTCTTTGCTCCTTATTACGGAATAGATGAAGATCCTGTAACCGGCTCGATGAATGGCCCGCTTATACAGGTGTTGATCAAAGCAGGGTTCATAAAAGATGAAGGAAAGGAATTGAGTTATACTTTTGAGCAAGGAGATGTTCTTGGCAGAAGAGGAAGAGTCAGCGTCAGATATTCAAGCACAAAGAAGGAACTTTACATTTCCGGAAATGCCGTTACAATGGTAAAAGGAGAAATGGCCCTTTAATGTTTGGCTATGATAAAATCAGTTTGTCATTATCCCCCGGCCCATTATTCCTGATTTTAGGCTTTATAGTTTTGGCTGCTTATGCATTTTATGTTTACAGGTTTACCGTTCCTGATATTCCACCCTCTAAGAAGTCCATATTAATCATCCTCAGAACTCTCGCAATATTACTTCTACTATTGGTTTTATTTGAGCCGATCATAACATTTGCAAAAAAGATTATTATTGAGCCTACCAATTTGATTTTCGTTGATAACTCTAGGTCAATTCAGATAAAAGATGGAACAAAAAGAGAAGAAACCGAAAAAAATTTCCTTAACAAATTAAAGAATAGTAGCATTTCAAAAAGCTCGAAATTATATTCCTTCGGATCAAAAATAAAACCGGTCGGATTTGATAGTCTGAATCAGTTTAATTTTTCAGAGGGCAGTACAAATTTTTCAGAAATTTTTTCACAAGCAGGAAAAACCGGAAAAAACATTTCGTCAATCACAATTGTTTCGGATGGTGACATAACAGATGGTACAAATCCTCTTTTTACTGCGGAAAAATTAAATATCCCGGTTAACACAATCGGTGTAGGCGATTCCTCTCAAAAAAATGACGTTGAATTAAAAAATGTTCTCTACAACGAAATGATTTATGCAGGAACTCCGACAACTGTGCTTGCAACAATTAACAATCAAGGTTTTACAGGCAAAGCAGTAAATGTTTCTCTTTACGAAGGCAGTAAACTTGAAGATCAGAAGAATATTCAACTTAGCCCGGATGGGACACAGAATGTTAGTTTGAATTACATACCTAAAATGGCTGGTGAAAAGAAGCTTTCAATAAACATATCAACTCTCGAAGGAGAAGCGACCCGCGCAAATAATAAAAAAATATTTTATGTGCATGTATTATCAAACAAAATAGAAGTATTGCTTATCAGCAGTGCGCCTTCATCGGATTTAACTTTTATAAAGAATACTCTGACTGAAGACAAAAACCTTCAGGTCAACTCTATTACGCAATTATCACAAAATAAATTCCTCGAGAATAACAACAGGGGCAGATTAATTGACAGTGCAAAGGTAATATTTTTGATTGGATTCCCTTCAAAAGGAACTCCTGATGAACTTCTTCGCAAAGTTCAGACAGCAATGACCCAGAATGATAAACCGGTATTTTTCCTTCTCTCAAACAGCATTGATTATCAAAGGCTCAGACAAATGCAAAGTGAACTCCCGTTTATTGCACAAATTTCGAGCGGAAGTTATTATGAAATTCAACCTAACATACAGGTTGAACAGGAAAATAATCCTATAATCCAAATAAACTCATCAAACAAAATTGATACCTGGAATAACCTACCGCCCGTTTTGCAGCCGGATGGAACGCTGATCCCAAAGCCTGAAAGCGAAATAATATCAAAGGTAATTATAAACAATGTTCCTGTAAATCGACCACTTATTTTAACGAGAAAACTCGGAGCCAAAAAATCAATTGCTGTTCTCGCTTTTAACATCTGGAGATGGAAATTACAGGCAACCGAAAACAGTCCCGATGTCTTTGATAGTTTTATCCTCAACAGTGTAAAGTGGCTGAACACAAAGTACAAGCAAAAATTTGTAACAATCAAAACAGCAAAAAAGATTTATTCGCCTGGTGAAAACATAAATTTTACCGCACAGGTTTACGATCAATCGTATGACCCGGTATCCGATGCCGAAGTTAACATAAAGATAAAAAGCGGAAGTGAGAATTTTAATGTAACCATGAATTCCCTTGGCAACGGGTTATACGAAGGAACCCTTGAAACTAATAAGACCGGAGACTACTCGTACAGAGGGTCGGCCATGCAAAACGGAAATAAACTGGGAACAGATTCAGGTAATTTTAATGTAGGCGAAGTAGATATCGAAATGATAAGCCCGAGGATGAATTATGAATTTCTAAAATCTTTATCGACACAAACCGGTGGCGAATTCTTTTCATCTTCCAATTACGAACAATTATTTCAAATTCTGAAAAGGATTAAAGATAATTCTTCCAAAGAGAAAACCGAGACCAGCGAGGTTAATTTATGGTCTAATGAATGGCTTTTGGCAGTTGCGATTTTCTTGTTCGGACTTGAATGGTTTTTAAGAAAGAGATTTGGAATGTTATAAAAGGATCAATGGAGAAATTACTTACAAATATATTTGATTTTTTTCTGCCGCGAATCTGTCCCTGCTGCAAAACTAAATTATTCGCTTCTGAAGAATGTATTTGCTTAAATTGCTTAAAAAATATTAAAATAGCTGAAAATGATTTATTAAGAATTGAGTATCAAAGAGATTTTAAGCCTAAAGGCTTTATTAATAATTTTACATCAGCATTTATCTTCGAAAAAGATAAAGAGCTTCAGACCTTAGTACACGAATTAAAATATAATAAGCGATTCTTAAACGGCGTATTTTTAGGTGAGCAAATAGCAGAACTGAGAAAAGATAAAATTAAAAAATGGGAAATTGATGTTATAATTCCTATTCCGCTTCATAGTCTAAAATTAGCTGAACGTGGTTTTAACCAGGCATACTATATTTCCAAAGGTTTAAGCAAAAAACTCAACATCCCTATGAAAAACAAAATCATAAAAAGAAAGAAGTTCACACAATCACAGACAAAACTGACAAGGAAAGAAAGAGAAGCTAATCTTACAGGGGCCTTTGAATTATTGAATAGCAAAATTGTAGATAAGAAAAATGTTTTGATAATTGACGACGTAATCACGACGGGCGCGACAACAAATGAATGTGCAAAGGTTCTTCTAAGTGCTGGCGTTAGAAAGGTTTATGCGGCTTCTGTGGCAATTGCTGAATTTAAATCAGAATAAGTATCTGCTCTGTTTACATTCTTTCAGGTGCACTCACACCAAGAATTGACAAACCGTTTTTAATTACGACTTTAGTAGCTTCGGCCAGAGAGATTCTTGCCTCTGCTAATTTCTTTTCCGTTCCCAGAATTCTACAGAAAGTATAAAACTTATGAAACGCAGCAGCGAGTTCCTCAAGGTAACTACATATCCGGTGAGTTTCGTAAAAATGTGCACTTAAGTAGATTTCATTTTTGAATTGATGTAATTTTCTGAGCAATTGCTGTTCTTCAGGTGCAATCAACAAATTTAAATTTTCTTCAGAAACAGTTAGTTCTTCTTTTTCAACCATTTTTAGTATCGAACAAATTCTGGCATGTGCATACTGAAGATAAAATACAGGATTTTCATCCGATTGTTTCTTAGCCAATGTAAGATCGAAATTCATATGAGTTGTTATATTTCTCATATTAAAAAAGTAACGGACAACATCAGGCCCAACTTCATCAGTCAATTCATCCAAGGTTATATAATTTGCTTTACGGGTTGACATTTTTACAACCTCGCCGTTTTCAAGTATTGTTACAAACTGATGAATTAAAACTTTTACTTTATCAGAATCATAACCGAGAGCTTTGAGCCCGGCCAGAACGTCAGGATAAGTTGCATTATGATCTGAGCCGAAAAGATCGATCATCAGGTCATATCCTCTTTCAAATTTTGTTACGTGGTAAGCTATATCAGGGAGTCTGTAAGTTGGTTCACCTGTTGATTTTACAATCACTTTATCCTGTTCATTTCCGAGCTCGGATAACTTCAGCCATGTTGCACCATCTTTTTCATAGGAAAAATTTTTCTCCTTAAATGTCTCTAAAACATCTTTAATTCTACCCTCTTCGTAAAGTAAGTTTTCATTATAAAATATTTTATGAACAATCTTTAAATTGGAAAGTGTTTTTTTAATATCGTTAAATATTTCTTTTTCAGCTTTCTCTTTAAAAATTCCTTCAGGAGATTCATCTTTTAATTTATTCCCATATTCGTCATAAAGGCTTTTGGCAATATCTTTTATATAGCCGCCCTGATAATAATCTTCGGGAAATTTAATTTTTTCACCGAGCAAATCGAGATACCGGTACTTAACCGAATCGCCGAGCACACGCATTTGTCTGCCGGCATTGTTAAAATAGTACTCACGGTCTACCTCATATCCAACCCACTCAAGAAGATTTGCTATGGTATCCCCAAATACTGCATTTCTGCCATGCCCTACAGTTAATGGCCCTGTAGGATTTGCCGAGACAAATTCAACATTAGCTTTTTTACTCTTAAAATCATCCGATTTGCCATAATTATCTTTTTCTTTCCTGATTTCCTTGATTATCTCTGCGATAAATGCAGGTTGAAAAAAGAAATTAATAAAACCCGGCCCGGCTATTTCAACTTTTGAAATTACTTCCGGTTTAATTTCGAGTGCGTTAATAATTTCCTGCGCAATATCTCTTGGTTTCTTTTTGAGTTGTTTGGTAAGCAGCATGGCGGCATTACAGGAGAAGTCACCATGTGTTTCGATTTTTGGTATCTCAAAACTTTTAGAAATATCTTTTAAATAAGGAAGCTTCTTTGCCGCTTCTTCAAAAACTGAGATTAAATATTCTTTCAAAATTAATTGCCGATGAATTTTTTAGAATTGACTAGAAAGTTAAAAGTAAAAATAGCTATTATTTCTTCGATTTTTTTGACGATTTATTTTTTCCGGGGGCAGTTTTCTTCTTGCCGGTTATGCCATTTGTGCTCTTTTTAACTGGTCTTTTTTTTGCCTTAGCAGCTTTTTCCGTTTTCACTACTGCAGGATCCTGTACATCAATTACGGGTGCGTCTCCCCACAATTTCTCGAGGTTATAATACTGTCGTGCATCCTTTTTGAAGATATGGACTACAACATCAACATAGTCGAGCAGAACCCAGCTAAGGGATTCATAACCTTCCCGATGCCAGGAACTTATTCCCTCCTCGCGGAGTTTCCTCTCGACCTCATCTGAAATAGCTTTTACTTGTGTATTGGAGTCTGCGGTGCAAAGGACGAAATAATCCGCAAACGACGTAACCTTTGAAAGGTCCATTATTTTAACTTCATAGCCTTTTTTCCCAAAAATTAATTCTGATATTTTAAATGCAAGATTATTTGATTCCAATTTTTATTTCCTATTGATTATATGGTTTAAGTTGAAAATAGTCTTTACCAATAACAATTGAACAATCCAGCAGATATTCATTGTTTATTTGCTGAACTATATTTTTTCGAGCTATGCCAAGGGCAGCTGCAACTTTCTCAGCATTTGCTTTATTTCCAGTACGATCGATCACTATTGATTTATCCATATTAAACGAGTTGTAATTTCCTGTTTGAACTACATCAAAATTATTTTTCCTAAGATAATCAGTGATCTTGTCCGCAATTCCCGAAACGCCGCAACCATTCAGGACTTCAACCTGAACCATTGCTGTTTGCTTTTTATTTCCGGAGGAGAAATCATCTTTTGGACCAAACAATTTTGAAAAAAGAGAATATGCCATTACCAGAATAACAATTCCAAGCAAAAAAATTATAATATTTAAAAACAGGTCGGATGTTGAAGATTTCTGGTTAGATTTTTTTCCACCGGAAGGCGGACTTGGATTGGAATATTTTTTTTCCTTCAATTACTCTCGCTAAATGCTCAAAAAGTTTTATCTTCTTAAAATTTATTTATCGTTTTCGTTTGAATTATCCGAGTTTGGGAAACCGTAATTATTAAAAAATCCCGTGGACCAACCACCATAGTATGAATACGGCCTATAGAAATACGAACCTGGAGGTAATTGTCTGTAACTCACCATAACATCAACATTTTTCCACGGTTTGTAATTCAACTGCGCATTTGTAACGTAAATTCCTTTTATATTATTCTGAAAACTGGAGCCTAAAGAACTGTAAGGAGACATGACAAAGCTGGTTGATAGCTGAACATTAAGTTTATTACTGAATTTATAAAACATGTTATTTGTAAAAGTGTTCAGTGCGAGGCTCTGCCCTCCTGACGTTGCGAAGGACATTGCAACCGAATTATTCATATGAAAGTTGTCAGAGTTAAAAAAGCCAAATAACGAGCCTGACTGATCACTTAAAATGCCATCATAGACAGATGAAGTGGATAAACCAGTTTGTTTAAACTGTCCGAATAAAACAGCAGTAAACAAACATATCATCAAAACTATTGTCTTTTTCATATAAAACCCGCAGATATTGACCCAATATTAAATAAAAGGCTTAATAAAATCAACGTGAATACATTCTAACTCTATTGTAACTCAAAGATATTATATAATCAATATAATTATTTGTTCCCGTTGAACATCAGAACGTCTATGATTACTTCAATTTAACTATCATTTCAATCTCAACAGCCGCATCTATGGGTAATTCATTAACTCCAACAGCGCTACGGGCATGTTTGCCTTTTTCACCAAAAATTTTTCCGATCAATTCCGAGGCTCCGTTTGCAACTTTCGGTTGAGCTGTAAATCCATCAGCACTGTTAATAAAAGCGGTCAATTTTACTACCTGTTCAATTTTATCCAAATCCCCGATTACGCCTTTAATCGCAGCGAGACAGTTAAGCGCACATATTTCTGATGCTTTACTACCCGCTTCTTCGGAAATATCTTTTCCTACTTTACCTTTGAATTTTAATTCTCCCTTTATTGAAGGCAATTGTCCGGCTGTAAATACAAAATCACCAACTACTAATGCCGGAACGTATGCAGCAAGCGGCTTGGGCGCTTCCGGAACTTCAAATCCTAGCTCTTTAATTTTCTCTTCAATCATTTTAATCTCCACTTTTTCTTATTTTAACGAGAACAATAATATTACCGCTTAAAATTAAGGAATATAAGTAATGATTGAAAATAAATTCGTCGAATTAATCGATATAGTTAAAAAATTACGCGCTGAATGTCCCTGGGATAGAGAGCAAACAAATGATTCCATAAAAGCGGCAACTATTGAAGAAGCATACGAAGTGGTTGAGTCGATTGAGAATAAGGATTACACTGAACTTAAGAATGAATTGGGTGATCTTTTATTTCACATTGTTTTTCATTCAGTTATGGCAGAAGAAATAAATGAGTTCAAACTTGAAGAAGTGATTGATTCAATAAAAAAAAATTAATCAGAAGACATCCGCATGTCTTCGGGGAAACAGTTGTTAGCGGTTCTGAAGAAGTGAAGAAAAACTGGGAAACTATTAAGCTGGATGAAGGCAGAGAATCTGTGCTTGAAGGTGTGCCGGAAAATCTACCTTCATTACAAAGTGCACACAGATTGCAGGAAAAGGCAGCCAAAGTTGGATTTGATTGGGAGAAAAAAGAGGATGTCTGGAAAAAAGTAATTGAGGAAATAGAAGAAATGCATCAATCGGAAAAGGAAGAAACAAAAGAAGAACTTGAAAATGAAATCGGTGATGTTTTCTTTGCGCTGGTAAATTATGCAAGGTTCCTGAACGTAAACCCTGAATATGCACTTCGCAAAACAAATAAAAAATTCATAAATAGATTCTCCTACATAGAGAAGAAAATAGCAGAAACCGGCAGAAAGATTAATGAATCAAATTTACAAGAAATGGATAAGTACTGGGAGGAAAGTAAGAGCAAAGTTTAATTACAGCCTATCATTGTTATGGAATTTTTCATAAGCGTCGATAATGTCTTTTACAAGTCTGTGCCGGACTACATCAGACTTATCAAAATAAACAAACCCAACACCTTCAATATTATTTAATATCTCTTTAGCCTGAATAAGCCCGCTTACACTTTTCCCGGGCAGATCGATTTGCGTTATATCACCGGTAATTATTGCTTTAGAGTTTGCACCAAGCCTTGTTAAAAACATTTTCATTTGAATATCTGTTGCGTTTTGTGCCTCATCCAATATCACAAAAGCATTGTTAAGAGTTCTGCCGCGCATATAAGCTATAGGGACAATTTCCACAACCCTTTTTTCGATATAGCCTTTTAGCTTATCGCTGGGCATCATATCGTCAAGCGCATCATAAAGTGGTCGCAGATAAGGGTCTATTTTCTCCCTGAAATCACCGGGTAGAAACCCCAGGCTTTCCCCGGCTTCCACTGCCGGACGAGCAAGTACGATCCTATTTACAATACCCTTTTTCATTGCAGAAACAGCAAGTGCTACGGCAAGATATGTTTTGCCGGTACCCGCTGGCCCTATTGCAAAACAAATATCATTTTTACTTGCGGTTTGAAGATAATTTAACTGGCCGGGAGTTTTCGCTCTTATCGCATCATTTTTCGTGTAAAGTACAACCGAATCTATTTCTTTTTCATCGACTATTTCTTTTCCCTCCACAGTAAGGTCAAGAATTGTCTGCACATCGGAATATCTGAGCTGACCATTTGTGTTTAATACATAAGTCATCTCTTTGAACACTTTTTCAATAGAGTTTATTTCTTCTGTCACACCTTTAATGAAAACGTTTTCCCCCCTTACTGTAATCGAAGCATTAAATCTGTCTTCGATGAGTTTGAGATTACTATCATTCATCCCCAAAAGTGAAAGCATATCAGTAGTTTCGAGCGTTATACGCTTTTCAATAGCCGTCATTTACTCCCTTTAATTTTAGTAATAAAAAAACCCTTATCATAAAAATATGATAAGGGTTTACATTCTTCAAGTTAAAACTGATATCAGGTCAGAAATTATTGAACCGGAGCCGGTTTGTAATTTCTTCTGATCTTATCGTATTTAGCTTTTTCTTCGTCAGTAAGATTAGGAATCTTGAAAACTTGTTTCGGGAAGATCAAATCAGGATTTTTAATCTTATCTCTGTTAGCCTTATAAATATTCGGCCAAGCAAAACCATTCCCGTAGAAGTCTTTTTTCTTTGCAATATTCCACAAACAGTCACCTCTGACAACAGTATAATCTACTACAGTTGGAGCTTCGATCCAGGCATCAAGAGAAGCCTGCATGCTGCTATGAACTGCATCATAAAATTCTGGTAGAGCACTGATCTTATTCATTTTTAATGCATCAAGATCTTTCTGTCTGTCAGCTTTTGGTCCCATCTGTCCGTCTATCTTTCCTTTCAATTCACTTACTGCATTACGGAAACTTGCAACATCAGATTTGGTTGCGCCAACCATTGCATAAAGCTCATTCATACAATCGTCATATGACTGAAGACTTGCATCAGAGCTTTTCAAATTAGCAACTTCTATTTTAAGAGTACTGTCTTCTTTTGTAAGACTTTCTTTTTGTGCTCTTAGATCAGTCATCATTGATTCCCACTGATCGCTTGTTAAAGTATCCTGCTCTGTTTGCTGTGCAAAACTATTTGCAGAGAAAAACAACAGGAAGGCAAATACGCCTATTAAATATTTCTTCATTTTATTCTCCAATTTCATTGTTAAACTTATTCTTTAAAGATTTATTGACCAATTTTGTCCAGATTAGCTTTAGTTTCTGCTTTCATCTTATTGCATTCTTCAAGCTTTGCATTTTTTGCAGCGATCTCTTTTTGCAGATCAGCTTTCTGGTCCTTTAAAGAATTAGATTGAGCCTGTAGAGAATTTACTTCGGCTCTCAGATTGTTAAGTTGCGCCATCTCGGCGTCACTGACACCACCACAGCCACTTAATATTGCAGTTGCTCCTGCAAACATAGCGACTATAGCAGTGTATCTAACTGCTTTCATTACTTTCATTTAGCACCTCCGACATAGTTTGTTTATGAAACATTAATATATCAAATTTACAGAGTATTATCAATGATTTTTATAATTACATTTTCCTACTGCCAAATAAAATAACAAATGAAACTTTATTATTTGTAGTATAAAATCTCATTTTTTTGTAAAAGTTCCAACTACGACGATTCAATATTAAACTAATTTAGGAAAATATACAAAATATAATTTCAAGATAAAATGAATCTAATGGCTAGAAAATGGATTAATCCTTTTGAGCAATAAATTTCTCAAAGATATCTATATCAATCGTTTTTCAACAAAACTTGTGAAATTATTTCCTGCGATAATAATGTGATCAAACACCGGAATGCTTAGTATTGTTCCCGTTTCAACTATCTTTTTGGTTATCGCAATATCTTCATTGCTTGGCTCCGGATTTCCGCTAGGATGATTATGCAGCAGTATTATACTGGCCGAATTATTTTCTATCGCAACCTTGAAGACTTCCCTCGGATGAACCACACTGGAGTTCAGGTTGCCAATCGAAATGACTTCGTGTTTAATAATTTTATTTGCCGAATTCAGACATACGACAATAAATCTTTCTTTCAATTCATCTTTAAGAAGAGGAATAAATATATCAGCTATTTCACCAGGTGAGGAAATTTTTCTTTCAGAAAACCATTTTGATTGCGACTGAATTCTTCTACTCAATTCAAATGCGGCTAAAAGCGTTGCAGCTTTATCATTGCCGATCCCGGAAATTTTTGTCATTTGAGAAAGTGAATTTGAAGCAAGCACTGCCAGGTTACCATTATTTCTAATTAATTCCTGAGCCATTTGAATTACGGACTTTCCTTTTGAGCCGGTTCGCAGTAAAATTGCCAGCAATTCTGCGTCAGTTAAATTTTGAGCTCCTCGCAATGTAAGTTTTTCTCTTGGCCTGTCCTCTAAGGGTAAATCTTTGACTTTTAAAATGTCCCCTCCCCGGTTTAGTTAATAGCATTATACCTTTTAATTAAATGATATACTCCATCTTTATATCTTACAAAGTTTAAAATTTTATTTACATGGTTATCATCAAACAGCAAATCATTATGAATTCCCTTAAAAGAGAAACCAGAATAAATGAATTGTGCCATCTTATTAGGATCATTATTTGTTTCATCTAGAATTTGTAATAAATAGTTTGCTGCGTCGTACCCGTATAGTACATTTCTGTTCATTTCATTACCCGTTTCCGTAAAAAACTTTTTACTCAGATCTTCAAATTTTTGATCTTTAAAATCAATAAAATAGTCAGAGGTCATAACCAGGTTATTGCTTAAAGTTGTAGAAGTTTCCATACCTTTTGCCAGGAACCAATCCTGGTTTCCGTACATAGGCAGGTAAAGGCTATCCAAAACAAGGCTGGACAAAATAACCGTTGCATCGTTTTTATCTGAAATAGGGGCATATATCCCTTCCAGAGAATTTGCAAACGGTAACATTTGATTTATCTGTTGAGTAATCTCAATGCTGTTAGCAGAATAAATTTGATGAGTCAAAACCTGGCCGCCAAGATTTTCATACTCAGTAATAAAAGCATCTGCCAGTTTTTGTGAATAACCGGTACTGGAGTTTATCACTCCCATTTTTAACTTTTTCTCATTATAAAATACGAAGTCAGCCATAGTTTTTCCCCTGACTGCAAAAGATGGATTTGCCTGGTATACATTATTATCAAAGTGCGCCAAATCGTTATCCGTCGCCGTAGGAGAAAATATTTTGATGTTACTGCCTGCAAAAGCATCTGCAGCAGCCACTACTTCATCGCTAAAAATGGGGCCAAGCACAGTTTTGATCGAAGATATATTCTTAAATTCATTTGCAATTTCTCTTATCTTATCATTATTTCTTTCAGTATCACGAATAACCAAACCGATTCTATTACTGTGAGTTCTGTTATATTGAGATACTGCAAATTTAATCCCATCGAGTATTTCTGTAACAGGTGTTTTATCGCCGGCTGAATTATTCGAAAACAACGGAAGCATAACCCCAATAAGAGTTAATCTAGAATTAGATTGATAATTCTCAACAGAAGAAGGATTATAGGTTTTTGCCTCAACATTTTCAGGACTATCAGGATATAATCTATTAATCTGCGAAAATGCTTTTAATCCGTCAACAGAATTACCATTGGTAAGATAGACTTCTCCCAGTAGCAGCAGTAGAAAAGGCTTTAGTCTTTCAGATGTTGTATTTTCATAAATATTTTTTATTAGCCCAGGAGCTAAATAATCAACTGCAATTTTTTTAGAAATTAATTTTGCCTGATTAATATAATCAGCTGACTTACCCACGGAAATTATTTGGTTTAGTTCTTCAAAAGCATCCTGATATTTCCCTTCTACTATGTAACTTTTAGTGATCACCATCCGGGCTTCATCTGAATAATCACTATTCGGATAAATATTAAGGAACTGGTTCAGTGTGGATATTGCTTCGTCCTGCCTGTCTAGTTTAAGAAGTGTTTTGCCTTTGAATAGAAACGCAACTGTTGTCCTGGAATTCAACTCAGTACTAATTATCCGATCAAATAATTGAAGAGCATCATTATAGTTCCGAGTGTTATAAAAATTCAAAGCTAGTCTGAATTCCTGGTTTACATCATCACTTTGAGCTTTTGATAACGAACAAAAAAATAATAGAAAAAGTATTGTAAGGATTTTAGATTTAGCCATCATTAGCCTAATTATTTTCAAGTGCAGATGCTGCTTCTTTCTTTCCGGTTAAAGCAGTCTGATTTTCGGGATCAATTTTTAATGCTACCTCATAATAGATAAGCGCCTCTTTCGGTTTACTGCCTTTGAAGCAAGCCTCCCCAAGATTAGAATAAAGTTCTGATGAAGCCGTATCGTTAAGTTCAATATACTTCAAAAAATTTTCTTCCGCTTTTAGAAACTCCCCGGATTTCAAATAAATTTTCCCGGCCAATTCTCTTAGGGATTTTTCTCTCTGGTTAATTCTTATTGCTTTTTCAACCGAGGAAATTGCATGAGCATACATGCCTAAATTGAAATGTGAAACTGCGACAATTGAGTTAAGTTCCCATGAATTATCATAGAGTACTTCTGCTTTTTTTGCAAAGGTGAGAGCATTTTTAAAATCGCATAATGCTACTTCAATTTTAGAAAGGAACAAATATGCTTCCTGAACAAGTTCAGAATGTTCTTCTATGGAAATAAAATCGAGAAAGTGAGTTCTCGAAAGTTTATACTTTTTCAACTTGAAATTTGAATAACCGAGAAAAAAAGAGACAATTGGTTCATCCTCAACAAGTACATAACTCAAAACATCATTAGCTTCCCGCCACTTTTCATTTCTCATCATATATTGCCCAAGAAACAGTCGTACTTCCTTGTTCTCCGGGTCATGATTTAGAAACTCTTTTAGCAAAACAATTGCTGAATCAACTTTGTCGAAATGTTCATAAAGATCTGCTAAATTAAAATATGCTTCTGTTTCTTCAGGATAATTTTCTATTATACTTTTATAAACCTGAACTGCGTGTAAAAGTTTTCCTGAAGCTTCGAACTCTTTTGCCGTTTTCAGCTTATAGTCAAGCTGATATTTATTTCCCTCTTTTTTCATTCCCATTCTATTGTTGAAGGTGGTTTTGAACTAATATCGTATACGATCCTATTAATCCCCCTTACCTTATTGATTATTTTATTTGAAATATCTGCAAGAAAATCGTTATCAAACCTGAACCAATCTGCTGTCATTCCGTCTGTCGAAGTGACTGCTCTTAATGCAAGAACATTCTCGTATGTACGAAAATCCCCCATAACACCAACAGACTGAACCGGAAGAAGTACACAGAATGCCTGCCAAATTTTATTATAAAGTCCAGCCTGATGAAGACTGTTTACAAAAATATCGTCAGCTTCACGAAGAATGTCAAGTTTTGATTTAGTTATTTCGCCTATTATTCTTACTGCCAGTCCCGGACCCGGAAAAGGATGTCTTTCAATAAATGATTCCGGGATATTTAATTCCCTGCCGACATTTCGGACTTCATCTTTAAACAACTCACGGAATGGCTCAATTAATTTTAGATTCATCTTCTCCGGCAGGCCACCTACATTGTGATGCGTTTTAATAGTAACTGAGGCCCCTTTCACAGAAACTGATTCGATAACGTCAGGATAAAGAGTCCCTTGCACAAGATATTCTACATCTTTGAACTTTTTTGATACATCTTCGAAAACCTCTATAAAAGTATTACCTATAATCTTTCGTTTTGTCTCGGGGTCCGAAACACCCTCAAGTTTTTTTAAGAACTTCTCAGAAGCGTCAATATATAGAACATTTAGATTTAATTTTTCATCAAAGACTTTTTCAATTTCTGCGCTTTCATTTTTTCGCATTAAACCTGTGTCGATATGAATACATAACAGGTTATCGCCAATAGCCTTTTTTACGAGCACTGCTGCCACTGTAGAATCAACACCGCCGCTGAGTGCGCAAATTACTTTTGAGTTGCCTGCTTTTTCTTTTATAACTTTTATTGATTCTTCCACGAAATTACGTGAAGTCCAATTCCCTGTGCATCCGCAAATCTCAAAAAGGAAATTATGTATTATTTTCCCTCCTTCATCACTATGCATTACCTCAGGATGGAACTGAACACCGTAAATTTTTGCACCTTCATTTGCTATTGAACATATCGGCGAAGAATCGGAAGTTGCTGTTAATTTAAATTTGTCAGGGATTTCTGTCAAATAATCACCGTGACTCATCCAGACCGTCGAAGTTTCCTTCACATCTTTAAAAAGCTTATTATTTCTATCTGAGACTTTTAAAGTAGCTTTACCGTACTCCCTGTCCCTCGCAGGCTCAACTAAACCGTTTGAATTGAGACATATTAATTGCATTCCATAACAAATTCCCAGTATCGGCTTATCCAAATTAAAAATTGAATTGTCCACTTTAGGCGCACCTTCGTCGTAAACGCTCATTGGACCGCCGGAAAGTATTATCCCAATAGGATTTATTTTTTTAATTTCTTCTATTGTTATACCGTGAGGATGAATTTCAGAATATACATTCGATTCTCTTACGCGTCTTGTGATCAATTGCGTAAACTGTGAACCAAAATCAATTATGAGTATAGTTTCTTTGTGCTGCATTAGTGGAGGTATTTAAAAGAAAAACAAAATCCAGCAAAGGGATTTTGTTTTGAAATAATATTAACACTCGCTCAAAAAATAAATGAGGAGCGGATCAAACTTTCTGATGCTAATCTTCTTGTAATTATTGTCCTATTAATTTTTTATATGCTTCGCTGTCAAGCAAATTATCGAGCTCCGATTTATTGCTTATCTCTATTTTGATCATCCATCCTTTGCCGTAAGAATCAGTATTTACAACTTCAGGACCGTCAGTTAGCTCCTTATTAATTTCAGTTACTTTGCCAGAACATGGTCCTAATAATTCACTAACTGTTTTTACTGCCTCAATAGTACCGAATGTTTCACCAGATTTAATTTCTTTTAGGTTAGGATCGATGTCAACAAAGACTACATCACCTAATTCACCTTGAGCATACTCAGTTATGCCAATAGTGCCTATATTTCCTTCGACAGAAATCCATTCGTGATCATTTGTATATTTTAAATTTGACGGGAAGTTCATTTAAGCCTCGATTCAAATATTAGAAGGATTTCTATAAAAAGAATCCCGAAATGTTTATTTAATTAATTACTAACTTATAACTAAAATTTGAAGTTTTCCAGAAAACTCGTATCAAAATTTCCACTCAAAAACCTTTCGTCTTCCAGTACTTTCAAATGAAATGGAACCGTGGTTTTGATTCCTTCAACAGTAAATTCCTCGAGCGCACGTCTGCCCCGCGCAATTGCATGGTTCCTGTTTTTGCCCCAGACAATTAGTTTAGCTATCAAAGAATCGTAATAAGGAGGAATTGTATAACCGTGATAAATATGCGAATCAACCCGCACCCCAAATCCGCCAGGGTAATGCAAAGATTCAATTTGGCCGGGTGATGGACGAAAACCTGCTTCAGGATCTTCTGCATTTATTCTGAACTCAATGCTGTGGCCCACCGGCCTTTTGGGGAGTGTTTCTATTTTTTCTCCCGCTGCAACCAGAATCTGCTGCCTGATCAAATCCACCCCATATACGTATTCAGTTACCGGGTGTTCAACCTGAATCCTGGTATTCATCTCCATAAAGTAGAAATTTTTATGCTTATCAAGCAAAAATTCAATAGTCCCAGCACCTTCATAATTAACTGATTTAGCTCCCAACACTGCTGTCTGACCCATTTTATCTCTTAATGCCTGGTCAAGTGCAGGAGAAGGTGATTCCTCGATAAGTTTCTGATGACGTCTTTGTACAGAACAATCTCTCTCACCGTAGTGATATACATTTCCGTGCTGATCGCCCATTACCTGAATTTCAACGTGTCTCGGGTTTTCTATAAACTTTTCTAAATAAACTGCCGCATTTCCAAAAGCTGATTCGGCTTCGGTGCTGGCAGTCTGGAATGCTTTTTCTAGTTCTTTTTCTTCCCAAACAACTCTCATCCCCTTGCCGCCGCCGCCTGCGGATGCTTTGATGATAACAGGATAAACAATTTCCGCAGCAATCTTTTTCGCTTCCTCAATATCAGTAACAACGCCATCACTACCCGGAACAACTGGCACTCCGTTCTTTTTCATTGTGTCTTTTGCAAAAGACTTATCACCCATTGCATTGATCATTTTCGGGGAAGGGCCGATAAACTTAATATCGGATTCTGCACAAATCTCAGAAAAATTTGCATTCTCCGCTAAAAATCCATAGCCGGGATGAATAGCATCAGCACCGGTAACCTGGGCAGCTGAAATAATTGACGGAATTTTTAAATAACTGTCTTTGCTTTGCGGGGGGCCGATACAAACGGCTTCATCAGCAAATGTAACATGAAGGGCCTCCCTGTCAGCTTCAGAATAAATCGCAACAGTCTTTATTCCTAATTCCTTACAGGTACGAATTACCCTGAGAGCGATTTCACCACGATTTGCAATTAAAATTTTATTAAACAATCTAGCCTCAAAATCTGTATAGAAAATTAACTGGCCTGAATAAGGAATAAAGGCTGATTATATTCTACCGGTCTTCCGTTTTCAACTAAAATCTTGACAACTTTACCGCTGACATCAGATTCAATTTCATTCATCAATTTCATAGCTTCAACTATGCATAAAACCGAGCCGACTGAAATGGTATCACCAACCTGGATGTAAGGGTCTGCATCGGGGGCAGGCGCCCTGTATAATGTACCGACAATTGGTGATTTTATCTCGTGGAGATTTTCTGTTTCAGATTTCTTTCCCTCTGCCGCTGCAGGTTCCGGATTGTTATTGGAAGGAACCGGAGCGCTATATTGCGGCTGAGCAACAGCAGCATGAACGGTTTTAACTTCTTTATCAATCTTTACCCTAAAACCGTTTTCTTCAATTTCCAGCCCTGAAATGTCATTCGAGGTTGCAATTTTTACGAGCTTTTTAACGAGATTTAAATCCATTTTCAAATCCTTTTAATATTAAGATTTTACTCTTTCAACATAGGAAGCAGTACGGGTATCAACTCTCAGAATATCGCCCTGGTTAATAAACAAAGGCACATTTACTGACGCACCCGTCTCCAACTTTGCGGGTTTATTTGCTCCTGTTGCTGTATCTCCCCTAAAACCCGGTTCTGTTTCAATAACTTCTAAGTTTACAAATATCGGCATGTCAACACTTATGATCTCCGTTCCATTGAACAGAATTTCAACTTCTGTACTTTCTTTTAAGAATTGAACCCCATCGCCAAAATTTTCAATGGGAACATTTATCTGTTCAAAAGTTTCATTATCCATACACACAAGAAAATCACCATCACGATAAAGGTATTGATATTTTCTTCTTTCAACTCTAACAACATCTACACTTTCACCCGCCCTGAATGTGTTATCAATAACTTTTCCGGTTTTCAGACTCTTTAAAGTGCTTCTGACAAAAGCCCCGCCTTTACCCGGTTTAACATGCTGGAATTCTGTTATTGTATAAAGATCGTTTTTAAACTTAATGATGAGCCCGTTCCTAAAATCCGATGTGTCTGCCATATTTAGAAAAATAGTTAATGAATAAATAGAAAAAAAAGATAGATTAAATGCCCCTGAAAGTCAAGAATTGGGATTTACAAAAATGCACAAAAATTGACCAGTTTTTATCAAAAACTGGCAAAAAAACAGCAAAACCGTGCTGGTTTTGCACGGTTTCAATTTGAAAAAATTAATACTAAATAGCTGCATTAAACGCTAATTAAGCTGGACCAGGTAACGTTCTACTTCCCTTGCGGAAGCAGAAGTTTTATAATCATTTTGAACAGTTTCGAAGGCTTTTTTGGCTTCCTTGTTCTTGCCCTCTTTCATATAATTTATACCGGCCTTCAGTAAATACTCTGCATTCATAACATCAGTATCAGTTACGTGTGCGGCCTTTTCATATAACTCAGCTGCTTCACTATAATTGTTTTTTGAAGCAAAATATCCAGCCTGCCCCGCCAACGCAGCAGATTGATACAATTCTATACTGCCGTCATAGTCTTTATAATATTTATATGCTTCATCCGTTTTGCCTAATAAGTTATAAGAATCAGCAAGGAACATTTTTGCGGTTTCACCATTAGGTGTGCTGCCATAGTCATCAACTATCTTTTTTAGGCCTATGATTGTCGTACCAGGTTGACCGTCAATAGCTTCCTGGTAGTTGCCAGCATCAAACAGATTCATTATACGGGCCAGTTCAACTCCGGCAGTTTCATTCTTTTGTTTCCGGTTATTAACGTAAAAAATTGCTGCAAATATCACTACAATCAGCAGGACTCCGTATAGTATTACTCGCTGACTGTTATCCTGAACAAATCCGTAGACCTTGTAATAGATCTCTACAAACTTATCCTGCTTAATTTCTTTCCTGGATAATTTCTTCTTTTTTGTAAGCATCTGTATTCCTTAAAACTAAAAAATTATTATTCTCAAAATTATAAGACTTTAAATTTATAATAAAAATAGACAATCTTCCATAAATTTTGAAGATAAAAGTGCGCCCGGAAGGACTTGAACCCTCAGCCTCCGGAACCGGAATCCGGCGTTCTATCCAGTTGAACTACGGGCGCAGGGAAATTAGTTCTGAATTCAAGCTTTTTGCGAATGTAAAATTACTACAAACCAGATTAAAAGAGAAAGTTACTTAATATTTTACTGAACACTTTACTTAACAATCAGAGGAAAAAGATTTGAATTCAACCTCAAATAACCCTCAGCTTTGAACTAATTTATTATTTTATAAGTAATTCTATCTCAGAATTTTTAGCTAATACTTAGCAGTAAGAACATTCTTATTACATAAATTTTACTAAAAATTGTTGTATAATTTGAGCGGGTAATGCATTAACGACTGCGCCCCTTTCATTTCGGGCATATAGGGGTAGATTTTTGTTAGAATTTTTTGACAAATATTTTACAATTAAGGGAAATATTGCGCATCCTAATAAGGCGCCATTGATTGTGTATCCAAGACTTGCATATATTGTAAAATAAAAAAAACGAAATAATGGTAATGAGTCGTGAATAATCCTCTCTTCAATATTATCAAATCTATTTTCTAATATAATAAACAAAGACTAAAATGGAAGACTTTGAAACAAAAGTAATTGGTGATGTAACTATCGAAATAGTAAATTTGACTCGCGCTACCTATAAAGAAGCGGGAACGTTCAAAGATATACTTAAAAAGGATATTGAAAGACAGATTAAGAAAATAGTAGTTGATTTAAGTCAATGTGAGTTTATTGACTCAACATTTATTGGAGTGCTGGTTTTGGCTTTGAAGGATACCATTAAAATAAATGGTAAACTTCGCGTAGTAAGTCCCGCTTCAATAACATACTCAATATTGGAGAAGACAAACACGATGAGAATTTTTAATGTCCTTGACACCCTCGAGGATGCCAAAAATAGTTTCTGAATTTTTGGGAATTATTTTTACTCTTAAACTTTTTAGAATTAATAACTTAGCTCTATATATCATTTCGACATATTGACTTCTCAAAATAATTGAATTACGTTTGTAGAAAATTCGGAAGTGTTGAAATGGAAATAAGTTTGTTAATCGAAATTAGCCTGATTGGTTTTATAGGGCATCAACACCCCTCGAATTACAGGTGGGCTTTTTTCGTATAAATCGTTCTTTAGAGTGGTAAAATTTCTGATTTGACTTAACGTTTTGCTTAACAATCAGAGAAAAAGATTTGAATTCAACCTCAAATAACCTTCAGTCTCCGGAACCGGAGTCCGGCGGTTTATCCATTCCAGTCGGAACCCTTTCACCTTTTCCATTTACAAAGTAAACTTCCCCATCAGGTTTTCTATTCTTTTAAGTCCCATTTTAATCCCTGCTTAATGATGGGAAAAAATTAAGCAATAGGTTTCGAAAAACAAAATAATTTTATAACAAAAATGTGTAAGGATAATTAATAACTAGGAATTACTTTAGAACTAAGAATGCAAATAATGTGTAATCTTAATTTTAAAGATTAATAAAGCCCATAAGCTAGTTCCTATTTGTCGAATAAAGATGACAAAAATGACGATAAAAATGTCTTTAAGCTTGTGGGATTAAAAAAAAATAAACAATTATTTTGGGAGACAGATTAGAAGAACAAATAACCAAAAATATCCTACATCCCTTCTGACAGGAGACCCTTTCTACATTAGCACTAAATAGCGCAAAAGACTTAATATACAGTAAGCAATATGGTGAGTCAGAAGTTAATTAAGATGACTGAGGTCTATGCAAGGATTATTAATCTAGTTTTATAGAAAGCTGTTACACAGCTGACAAAACTATCGAATTGGCATTATTTTTGCATCTTTTGACCGCATAGAATACTCAGGGAAAAAGGAAACACCGGAATGCTTTATAAACTAAATAGCAGCGTTAAAGAAAAACCTACAGTAAGAATCAATACAATATTTAACAGATCATTACCTGAAAGTCTAAATCAAACATTTATTGGGTATTTAGATGAATTTAACCAGACTGATGATATAAAGGAACTTGCAAATAAAATAAATTGGAAATCAATAATTGATATTTATAAAAATGAATGTAATGAACTTCGATCTCAATTTTCAATTCCAAAGGTTATTGATGGACTTAAAGTAAAAAATTTAGATGTTACTTTTTATTCGCTTGTAATTAAAACTACTGTGCATTCCCTGTTCTATAGTTTGTATCTATTACTTAAAGATCAAATTGCATCAAAAGATTCACCTGAAAGTTTAGATGATAATTTGACAAGGGATCTAAACCTAATAATTAAACAATATGTATCTTCTTATTACTTCCAATTAGAATTAACCAGGATAAGGGCTGACAAAGATAAACCTCTCGATCAAACTGCGGTTGAAAAGTTTAAAGAATTAGCAAACTTAGGTAAAGCATTTTCAAAAGGGAAAAGTTTCGAACTGAAAGAAATTCCAGTATTTAAACTCATACTCCAGGAATATAATAAAGTTCGTCAAACAGACTCTAAGAAATCTTATAAAAAAATCGCCTATTTCATGGGAAGGACTGAATTTGGGCTTCTTACAAACGAAGGGCAGCAAAGCTTTTATAAAAGATTTATTTCTTATAAAAACAGCACACAAAAATAAATTATTAGTTTTATGATAATAGGTATCATCTTTTTTAATTACACAAGATATGCAGATTCCTAATGTTGGGCAGTATGGGATAGAAATACACGTGAATTTTTAATTGGATATTTATACTGCTAAAGGATATGAACAAAAAGAAAAAATATTTCCCTGATTTTTTATTCCCAAGACCCACAATGTTAACAGGATTTGGCAGCATTTTTAATATTTGGGGAAATTATTATCCTTCTAATTACCTAAAATCCAATGAGGAAGATCGAAAAGCAATTAATTCAGATTGGGAAATTGTGGAGGAAAATTTAATTACAGCTTTCAAACTATTAAATGAGGAGATTTTTTACAATGGGAATCAAACCCAAAATTAGGACAAAAATACCAACTGTTCAGGAACCGGAGGAATTAATTTTATCTCCTATAAAGTCACTTCTGAATGATGAAGAAATTCCATCCGGCATAAAAGAAAAAATTAAGAAAACGTTTTTAGGTTTAAATTCATATAAATATAACCCAGCTATGCCCTCTCCCAATATCCTAAAAAAATATAATGATTCGGTAAAAAATGGAGCAGAAAGGATATTAGGTATGATGGGAAAACAAATTGCGATGGCCGAAAAACAATCAGAACATAGAATGAAATTAGAAACCTTGATAATTAGCAACCAAATTAAGCAGAGCAAATTTGGTCAGGCCTTTGGAATTATCATAGCTATATTAGTATTAGGTTCTGCAGTCTGGCTCGGACTCGAAGGTCACAATTCTGTTGCAAGTATTTTGGGTGGACTGGACATATTAGGGCTTGTAGCAGTTTTTATTTATAGTCAATCGCAACAAAAACCTAATCTTTTGAACAGGAGCCCCGACATACAAAATGATGAAAATAGGAAAAATGATTGGACCACTAGTAGTTAATAAATTCTTTGTTGCAAAATTTAGGTTCATTTGTTTCTAAATCAGAAATTTGTAAAGCTCTTAAGACTACAAAAATATTTGCACTTATAAACTTTTTAAAATTAATAACTTAGGGATATATTTCATTTCGGTATACTGATTTCTCAAAATAATTACATTACTCTTACATAACAAGTTGGACCACGGACAAGAGACTTTAATAAAATAACTAAGAATTTTAATATAAAAATTTAAATTTGCGGCGGAACAAAGCACCAGTTGGTATCTGTAAAATCCTCTGAAGCACTATTTACAAATGACTTCTCTTATTCAGATAAATGAAGTAGGATACCGATATTGTAACAAAGAATAATATAGAAACCCAGAAGAGTAGTGCCATAAGCTGTGGAAAAATATAATCAAGACTCATTTCATTTCCCCATATTTAACTTTATAAATCACAGTAAATTAGACCTTTAATTGAAGATATTACAAACATCCTAATACAGAGGTTCAAAGTCAATTGCATAAATAATGGATAGGTTTGATAAAATGGATGAGGTTAGAAAGACAGATATCTACTACCTAATTCTAATATGATTACTGTAAATCCAGGACTTGTTATTCAGAAAAACTTCCACCCTGTATGCACCTTTTTCTGTAACAATAAATTGAGCCTGGTCGGTTTCGACTTCATCAATGGTGAATCCATTTTTAATTAATTTAACTGTTGCTTTAGGAACGGGCAGCATTACATTGAATTT
This sequence comes from uncultured Bacteroidota bacterium, assembly GCA_963772675.1. Lineage (GTDB taxonomy): Bacteria > Bacteroidota > Ignavibacteria > Ignavibacteriales > Ignavibacteriaceae > JAKAGZ01. The sequence continues at coordinate 1,099,934 of CAVYYF010000005.1, read as the reverse complement.
TACTTTGCTCTCACCTGAAATTGCTTCACCCATTTGATAGTATTTCCCTGAAGCTTCTGCGAAAAATCTGAATCCTTTTGAATCACCGTGATAATCGTTAGCAACAAAGCAATGACCCGAAGATAGTGAATTGTAAATATTCTTTTTAGCTTTTTCAATTGCGGCTTCGTTATCACCCTTTACTATTTCTTCATTCGTTAAAATGTGAGTACGAATAGATTTGAATAACACTTTGTAAGGAAAGATCTCGACTTCGAGGAAACCTAAAAGATTATATTTGTGTGCGTGGGCATCTACTCCGCCAATGCCGACAACTTTTCTTTTTTGATTTAGTTCGTCCCATACTTTTAAAGTTTCAGACGGTGGCGCGTCTATCGATCGCAGAGGATGAAGGAATGCCTGGTATTTATTTTCTTCAGTAAGATTTTCCATCCATTCCGACATATGATTCCAGATTTCGATACCATCAAAATCTTTTATACTCCAATCAACCCATGGATAAGGCGGATGTTCTTTCATATGAGTTCTTTTTTCATGCGGATGAGCAAGAAAACCGATACCGCCGTTTTCCTTAACCATTTTTACATATTCTTTTGCAGAAAGCCGGGTTGAAAATGCGTCCTTAATTCCAAAAGCAAGATAATGGTTTTTGTTCTCTTTGTCGTTGATCTCACAGCCCACAAGCAAAAGCGTATTACCGTACCATTTTTCGTAATTTTCTTTTAATGCTCTGAGAGTATTGTGATCGGTTAAAGCAATAAAATCCAGACCTATTTCGCTGGCAGCTTTTGCTATATCAGGAACTTCCCCGGAACCGTCGGAGAAAGTGGAATGCATATGCAGGCACCCAATATACTCAAACATAGGTTGTAATTTTATTTATTGTTAAAAAGCTTTTGAAAGATAAGTCTATTCAGTTATAAGAACAACATCACAAAAATGCTTTTTATATATGGTTAGAGAAATACTCTTGCGAAGTGAGACGGAATATTATGGCAGAAAAATAAGTTATAATTTTTAAATTACACCGGTTGTTAAAACCTGGTAGTCAAATCAATAAAGAACCTGCTGAATGTATTTGCTTTTTCAAATACACCTTCGTAGTCAATTGAAAGACTAAGATTCCTGAATAATGGAACAGAGAGATCGGCTGCGAAAATATTTTGTTCAATGCTGCTCGAAACTGTTGTAAACTGATATTTAAGTTTTCTGTAGCCCACAGAAATATACATCCCGTTTGATAAATATTTACTAAGCTTTCCGCCAAAGTCTGTACCATCCATATAATTACTTATAATTTTTGTAAAATTAAGAGATGGTGTAATACCGAAAATCGGAAGGTCGGAATAACTTAGATAACCACCATAATTCCTGGACGGTTTGATATCTCCTTTTCTAAATTTATAGCCTGTATTTAAACCAATAAATAAACTATTTGTAGGCCTGAAATTTGTGTATACTCTAAGTCCCTGTCTCAGCTCGTTCTGGAATAAAGTATCTATCAGGAACTTATATGTTTCGTAATAGACTACATTTCTGCGTGCATCATAAGTGGTTGTAATCGAAAAGAAACGGCTTGGAGCAACTCGCAAAGATAAATATAAGCTTGTCAGACTGAATGCACTCTTCCCTACACTCCCTTCTCTCTTGTAAAGATCAACCTCAGTAGATAAAAACAAATTAGTTTTAGGAATCAGGTTGTCGTTATGCTGGAAGTATAAAAATCTCCTGTCCACTTTCCCGTTATTGGTTTGCTGAAATGCACCGACCACATTTTCTATGTATGAGTCATTCTTTCTATTAGTCAGACCTATGTAGCCGCCATACTCAAACAATTTAACATTGATACTATAATCAGTATAGTTTGGGCGTGAACCAACAATTAATCCTCCGTAAAAATCTCCAAACTTCCTTTCAAACTGCAAGCCGTCTGTAGCACCAATATTTCCGACTTTGCTATTCAAATGCCTGCCTAGCCAGAATGTGGTTTTATCATCCGGCTTATACGCTAACGTTAAATCATAAATCTTCAGGCTGTTATTTATATTCGCTTTTACGTCCGACCATCGATTAGCCGTATAAGCGAAAACGATATAATTTGAGAAAGATAAATGAGAATCCAGAAAATCGTCTTTTTTCAATGAGAAAGAATATCTCCATCTCTGCAGGTCTTTCGCGCTTCCGGAATTATCCAGGCTCGAAATTGACTGTACTGAAAATCTGCCATATAAATTTTTATCGGGAACATATTTTTTATTGTTATCTGTTTTAACAACCGGCATACTGAGTGAATCTGCTTTTTTATTTTGACTTTGCAAAGCCAATGAATCCATCAGAACGGGTTTTGCTTCTGGTATTTGTTCCTTCTTATCACTCTTTTCATTTACAAATGCAATAATAGTTTCGTTATCATTTAATTTTATCTTCCCAATATATTCGCCAGAACATGACGAAGCAGAAAGATATTTAACAAAAATAATCGGGAGCAAACGTCTGTTTCGTTTAACATATAATGTGTCGCCTTGTTTTATGCCATCCGTATTTTCAAACCTGACATAAATATTTTGCGAAGACTGAAATGTAATTTTACCGTACTTTTCTATTTGTTTGTCATTACCCTGAGATAATGCTATCTCCGGAATTAAAAGAATCGCGATAAAAATTATTTTCAAAAAAACATTATTCTTTTTCATCCGTTACCTCTTGGATGACAAGAATAACAATCTTCATTCTGATGGTGATCGCTTTTATGACAAATAGCGTTACAGGTATGTGATGCGTAATTGCTTGGATTCGTATGACAATCCGAGCATGAATTCCATTTACCCTGGTGACGTCCCGAATAAATCGGGAAATATTTATTATCGTGATCCCAGGTTGACGGTGTCCAGGCTGCTGTTGTATGACATTGATTACAATCTGTCGGGAAATTTGCTGACGTATGATTTGGATCATTTGTGTTATCATAATTTGTTTTATGACAAGAGTAACAATCAGTTGATGTATTTGTATAACCCGAAGCGTGACAAGTACTGCAACTAACTGAAGTATGTGCACCTGTCAACGGGAACCCGGTTGTATTGTGATCAAAACTAGCTCCCTGCCAGTTCGTTGTTGAATGACATTGCTTACAATCTGTTGGAAATCCTTGCGATACGTGGTTTGGGTCAGTTGTATTCTGATAATCTGTCTGATGACAGGAGTAACAATCAGGTGATGTATTTGTATAACCCGAAGCGTGACAAGTACTGCAGCTAACTGATGTATGTGCACCTGTCAACGGGAACCCGGTTGTACTGTGATCAAAACTAGCTCCCTGCCAGTTCGTTGTTGAATGACATTGCTTACAATCTGTTGGAAATCCTTGCGATACATGATTTGGATCAGTTGTACCATCATAATCTTTTTTATGGCAAGAATAACAATCAGCAGAAGTATTTGTATAACCCGTAGAATGACATGCATTACAGGTAACTGATGTGTGCGCTCCTGTTAGAGGGAATCCGGTTGTACTGTGATCAAAGTTTGCACCTTGCCAGCTGGTTGTTGTATGGCATTGTTTACAGTCCGTCGGAAATCCTTGCGCAGGATGATTTGGATCAGTTGTTCCATCATAATCTTTTTTATGACAGGAATAACAATCGGTCGATGTATTATTAAAACCGGTTGTATGACATGCATTACAGCTAACCGATGTATGTGCACCTGTCAAAGGAAAACCTGTTGCATTGTGATCAAAAGTGGTTGAAGTCCATACTGTAATTGTATGGCATGATTTGCAATCTGTGCTAAAGTTGGACTGTGCGTGATTCGGATTCGTCGTTGCATCATAGTCTTTCTTGTGGCAGGAATAACAATCAGTTGATAATCCTGCAAATGTTCCCTGATTATGACAGGAGAAACAATCGTTAATTTTATGGCCTCCGACCAACGGGAAGAAGTCGTGTGCAAAATTTGCAAATCCCCAATTCATTTGATTAATTGAATGGCACTGCTGGCAATCAGTTGAAAATCCTGACCTAATGTGATCGGGATTTTTAGTAGCCATAAAATTAGAACGGTGACAGTCTATACACTCTACTCCCTGAACTTCAAAATTTAATGTTGAAAATTTAGCGTGACATTGTGCACAATCTACAATAGCGTGTACTCCAACCAACGGGAACCGGTTTCTTTCATGTATTTCATTAATATTCGGAATGAGCCAGTGTCCGTGTTGTATGGCAACTCGAACACTCAGGAGAAACAGAATTCTGGTGAATACTTTTATGACAACTGCCGCAATCATCCTTTGCATTTGAAAAAACCAGTGATTTATGACAATTAATGCAACTAACGTTTTTGTGCTGCCCCGACAATTTGAATGACGTTTTATCATGATCAAATTTTATCACCTCAGGGATTTTTGTCCACGTGTTGGGAGAATGACAATTAGAACAGTCAATATTAAAATTTTTGCCGTGCGGTGATTGTGCAAACAAGTTAGCTGCAAGCAGCATTGATATTAGGATGAATGACAGTCTGCGCATTTGAATTCTTCCAGTTTATATTTTATAAACAATACACCGTTATTATTAACGGGCTTATGGCACTGAATACATTTCAATTTTGAGTGTGCACCTTTTAGGCTGAACCTGGTTTTTTCGTGATCGAATTTCAGGTTTTTCCAATTATCAAAAAAATGACAGCTTGAGCAGTCAGTCTGACCAGCCACATTAAATTGACTATTGTGAATATCGTTATGACAGGATTCACAATTTGATTTAAGTGATGCAAACTTATATTCTATTTTATTTTGTGAATTTTTATATGTATGACAGCTCCGGCATTCTACTGTTTTATGTTTCCCCTGTAAAACAAACTTTGTCTTGGAATGATCAAAATTGATCTTATCCCAGCTATCAACATTATGACAGCTTTCACAATCATTATTGCCAAGGAATTTATTGCTGATTTCAGTTCCGTGCACATTTTTATGACACGAAATACATTTTTGAGATTTAAAAACAAAATTCCAATCTTCAGCGCCGGGTTTGTGACAACCTTTACACGAAACAGCAAGATGACTTCCACTAAGAATAAATTTCGTAGTATTATGTCTTTCAATTGTAAATAGTTGAAGGATTGAAACCATCTACTGTATGACAATGGCTGCAATCACTCACAATCTCCGTTTTTTGTGAATTGTCCTTTATGATAATCTTTGTGACAATTGGTACAAAGCTTGTATTTTGGTCTTAGACGCAAGATTTTTACCGTGACAATCAGCACATTTTACATACCTGTGTTTACCTAATAAGTGGAAAATTTGTTTTACTATGATCAAATGATGAAGCTTTAATATTTTTAAATCCGGAAGTATTATGACAACTTCTCGCAGTTTTTTCCGAATTTCCTTTATGTACATCTTATGGCAGGAGAGACAATTATTAAAGTTCAGTCCTACAAATTTCTGAAATTTTTTTCCATTTCTGTTTCTATTTTATGACATTTTACACAATCAGTACTGTTTAATGTAATCCGGTTAATCTAAATTTCGCTGTATTATGATCAAACTTTGTTGCTGGTTTAAATGAATCATTACTATGACAATTGCCACAATTACTTCCCAAAGTGTTTTGATGCACATCTTCATGACAATTAACACAATTAGTACTTAACCCAAGAAACGTATTTTTTCTTTTTTTTAAATCCGGATCTTTAATAAATTTTGATTGATGACATTCGGCACATTTTATTTGTGAATGTTTGCCTTTCAGAACAAATCCCGTAGTTGAGTGATCAAATTTCTTTTCATCAAATCTGACAATTTGAAAATTTCTCCCGTTGTGTTCACTATGACATTTGCTGCATTCTTTGTTTTTAACTTCCGGACTGGAGTGATACCCTATATTTTTTACTAATAACGAATTGATATCCTTATGACAATCAAGACATTTTGTATTTGTAACCTTGTCTCCAAGTTCATGACACTTAGTACAGTTACTCAGGCCTTCAAGATTTGCGTGTGCTTTCGTAAGATCTCCAGGAGATAACTGGGCGTAGATATTCGCTGTATTTAGAAATACCAAAATTGCAGCGGTTATAAAATATAATTTAGCACCGCTTAAAGTATGTAAGAACAGACTAAGCCGATGAATCATAATTAACTAATTTATTTTTGTGCCCGGAAAGTATAAGTTAGATCAGAACGGTAGAAATTATTTTAAGTGTGCTCTGGGATTGTTAAACAATATTTATTTTAAATTTACTTAGAATATATGTCGTAACATCATTATTGTAAATAGTCAAAAGTGCCATTTTTCGCCATAGTCTTCTCATTTTGAGAAAGCTACCCTGCCTAATTCTAGTGTTTCATTATCGCATCTCCAAACTTTTTAGTAATATTGATTCCTGCACGCTTCAAAAATTCAGTTGGGAGTTCGCCGCCTGCAAAAATGTATACCAGGTCATTTTTTATTGTAAAATCACTGTCATTAACACTATCAGTCAAAATGACGGAATCATCTTCTATCTCTCTGACTTTAGTATTGAAAAATACTTTAACCTTCTTAGATGCCGAAGCCACTTCAATCTTTTGCAGGTTTTTAGGTTTCAACCTCGAAAAAGTATCACCTCTATAAGATACGGTTACTTTGTTACTCTCTTCAGCAAGTAATAATGCTGACTCAATTGCAGAATCGCCTCCGCCTACAACAAGTACGTCCATATTTTGAATTAATTCCGGCTCAATCAGCCTGTAAGCTACCTTTTCTTTTTCTTCACCGGGCACGTCTAATTTTCGGGGTGTGCCCCTTCTGCCTATCGCGAGAATTAATCCGGAGGAAGTATAAGTCGATTTGCTTGTTGTTATGGTAAAATGATTCCTATTTCTATCAATGTTTTCAACCTTTTCATATTCATTTATTTTAATATTATTCTTCGATATTATTTCTTTCCATAAATCGAGCAGTTCTTTTTTGGTTGTCTCATTCAGTTTTAATCGTCCGTGCAATGGAAGATACATTGGTGAAGTCATAACAACTTTAGCTCTCGGGAAATTATATACAGTTCCGCCAAGGCTGTCCTGTTCAAGAGTTAAATATCTTAAACCATTTTTTTCAGCAGTAAGTGTAGCAGATATTCCTGCTGGTCCGGCACCTATAATAACAAGATCAAACTCCACATTGCTGTTTGTAATTTTCTTCCTGATAAAATTCTCTACGGCTTGTTTTCCCTGTTCCATAGCATTCTTTATCAAACCCATTCCGCCAAGTTCACCTGCTATGTAAGCACCGGGAATATTTGTTTCAAAAGTTTGGTTAACATGCGGCAGGTCTACGCCTCTTTTCTCAGTCCCGATACATAACGTGATTGCCTGAACAGGGCAAGCATGAAAGCAAGCTCCGTGTCCCACACATCTTGAAGCATTAATTGTATAAGCTTGTCCATTGGCAATACCAAGAATATCTTTTTCAGGGCAAGCAGCAATGCAGGCTCCACTTCCGATGCAGGTTTCAGTGTCAACAACCGGGTGAAGAGAAACAGGTTCGTAAATACCAAACTCTTTAGCTTTTTTAATTTTTTCTGTTGTCTCACGAGATTTCTTTTTGGACATTCTGAAGTAAAAGAAAAAAATTATCCCGACCAAAACGAATACTATAGAGTAGACAATTATATTATCAAAAATAACTTCCATAGAAAGTACTCAAAGTTTTTGTAAAGCTGATTCGGCAAGGTGTGCAGCTTCTGTACCGGGATATTTTTTTACTATATCATTCCAGATATTTTTTGCTTTAGCTTTATCGCCCTTGCCTGCAATGATTGCTCCTTTGTTATAGAGTGCCTGCGGGTTATTCTGATCATAGGAAAGGACTATGTCAGTTTCCATCTCCGCTTTATCCAAATCGTGGTTGCTGTAATAAATATAAGCTAAAGAAAAATGCACATCACTATTTTCAGGGCTGAGTTTAGCAAGCTTCTGATATAAAGGAAGAGCCTTATCAGTCTGGTGTGCCATATATAAAAAATCAGCATATGCTTTTAGTTTGACTGTATCGTTCGGATTTTTTTCAACGTCTTTCTTTAAAAACTTCATGTGCTTTAATATGTCACCCGAAACGTTGCTTTTGCTCGGAGTCTGCTGACCGGGAGGATTCATTCCTTTATGAACATCATCCTGAGGCATCTCCTTATTTTGTGAATTTGATGCCAGGTTCTTATTATCATTACTCTGTGTTGAGATAAAGAGATAAATTATAACTATAACTACCAATCCTAAATAAAAATATGTTGGTTTGATTTTCATGATTCTCCTAAAAAATCCATCTGTATCCAAAAATAATGGTAACACCTACGTGAATGAGCATAATCACAAACATGGTAATCGCAAACGGCAGATGCACAATATGCCAGTATTTAAATAATTTCTGCATCGAGCGAAGCATACCAATTCTTCTATTTAATATGATCTTTGATTTAATAATATTTGTAATCTCTTTCAAATGCTTTCCTTTTACACCACTCGCAGATAATTGCCTTTTTAATTTTACCAGCTTTATCTTCATTTTTATATACTCTTTAATCACAAGTAAAACACTTATACCAGCACCTTTATCAGAAAAATTATTTCCTGCAGATAGAGTTTCAATCTGAGCAATAACTTTATCATTGACATGAAATGAACTGTATTTTTTACCAAGCATATAAGTGAGATCACTACTAATTTCATTTAGTTCATTAACACCTATTTCCTGTCCCTGTATTGTTTTTGGTATTTGTATATAAATAAATCTCCCCACTACTCCGCTTAATACTACAGCAACCATGCTCCAGAAACTAACCGCTACAATTCCTCCAAACTTAAAAGACGTATGATACAAAACCAGGATTGGACCCAGTGTACAAAGAAAAATATGCAGTTCAAGCCAGTATTTAAGATAACCGAAATTCACCAGTTTCCTGACTCTTTTCCTTACCATATAAATGGCAACTCCAAGTATCATCATTAGAGTGCCTATAATACCTAAACCGTGACCAATTAGTCCGCTTGATTTAAGGTAAGCGTGTTGAGGCGAAAAAACTCTTAGCTCAATCGGTAGTCTGTAGTAGTGATATCCATCAACTGCAAGCAGCACGGTGACAGCTATACTAATTAAAAAGAAAAGACCAACATATATTGAATGAAGGGTTTTATTCATAAAGGGAATAACATAGTATAATTATTTCAAAACCAAATTTATCCTGATGCTTCCCCATTTAAAATATTGAGGGCAATTATAGTAAATTTTCTTCAACTAAAATAGTCAATTGAACAAAATTTAAAAAAATAAGAGTGAATTAATTTTCACTCAGTTCATATAGCGTGGTATATTTTGTAGTATTTCCTACGGCCATGTCAGAGATTTTATTTATCAGAATATTTATTCTTTCATTGTCGCTATCATCTGCTTCTTCATAGGCCTGCTCGGAACTGTAAGTATAAATTTCTTCAAAGTGATTTGTCTTTCCTTTAACTTCAAACACAGAATAGCTCTCCAAATCGATTGTTTTAAGAACACTTTTTAATTCTCGTATTACACCTAAGTATTCATCTCTTTTGGATGCATCGATTTCATATTTAATACTTAATAGGACCTTTGCCATTTATTCTCCGGTTAATTTAGAATGTTGTTTGAATTAATTTCTCCGGTAAAAACTGTTTTCACCGGACCTGTTAGCGTTAAATTTTTTATACTATTATTCTCACTCTCAAAATCTATAATCAACTGATCTCCACCACGTGTGTTGAGAGTAATTGGCGGGGCAGTTTTATGAATATTATTTATCACAATTGCCGTTGCCGCATTGCCGGTACCACAAGCGAGTGTTTCATCTTCAACTCCCCTTTCGTATGTCCTGATATAAACCTGGTCGCCTTTCAAATGATAAAAATTTACATTTGTTCCTTCGGGCAAAAATTCAGGCAAGTTCCTGATTTCCCTTCCAATTCCAAAAACCGGAACTTCATTAATATTTTCATAAAACGAGCGCGGATTATCCGGATTTTTCAAAACATCTGTAGCATTTATTACTACGTGAGGCGAACCGGTATTAACAAAGCTGGCATTTATCAATTGCCCGGCTGCTTTAACTTTGAAATTAAATTTCAAATTCTGCGGCTCATTAAAAAATACCTTTACCTGGCTCTCATTTAATATTTCACCAACATATGATTTACCATTAGAGATAAAACTCGCCTTATGCTGTTTTACCCTTTTGGTTGATTCCGCAAATTTTATTGCGCACCTGGCTCCGTTACCACATAAACTGCCTGTAGAACCGTCAGAGTTAAAATATTCCATCATAAAATCATAACTATCAGAATCGCCAATCGTAATAACTCCATCAGCACCAATGCCGTTTCTCCTGTCACATAGTCTTCTTATTGCATTGCTATCCAACATCAGGCCAGGGTTCACCACCTTATCAAAAACGATAAAATCATTGCCCGCACCGCTCATTTTAGCAAAAAATAATTTTTTCATGGCTATCAATTTAGTTCAATAACGGATCGTTTTCAATATGAATTTAGAAAAGTTTTATGGTCTTGGTTAAAAAGCGGGGGATATCTAATATAAGAATAAGTAGTGTACTAATTTCACTATAGTTACCGATATTAAACTATCATTCTGAACTTGTTTCAGAATCTGATGATATTTAACAGATTCCGAAAAAAATTCGGGATGACAATTTGTGAAATTAGAGCACTACTAAAAAATACTGTTTGATCCTTTTGCTAATTACAAAAAAATCTGGCTAGAATGGTATAAAAGATTTGGTTATGTTTCCGGCTACAATTCCGGTGATATTCTTTACTACATTTTGATTTGTTATGGTAACCGTAGTAGTCGATGGACTGAAAATCCAGTCAGGAATGCTGAACGATGAAATTAAGTTTGCATATCTTTTCATCATCAACAAAGCATCCGCAGCATTGATTACTCCATCGTTATTTACATCACCCGCAGCAAGCTGCATTTGATCAAGCGTAGTTGTGTTTGTATAATATTTGGAAGCGAGTAATGCATCGGCAGCATTAACTCCTCCCCAGCCATCCATTTTAGTAACAGTCAATGTATAATTTCCTGAGGTAAGGTTTGTAAAGCTATAATTGCCGCTGCTATCTGTAACGGTAGTTTGTGTAGAATTATTCGAATCTTTTAATTTAATTGTCACATTTTTTACAGGAGTTAATGAAGAGTTATAATACTTTACAGTTCCGCTCAGAGTATAAACATTGCTTCCGTTTGTTATAACAACATTACCACCGTCAGGTATTACCTGTGTACGAACGTAAGTATTCCCTCCCGATGTAAAAGTAGATAATGTTGAAGAGTTATTGCCCTGGCTTACCTCTGCAGACTGCCACGTCGTTGGAACCAGGATATCTACAGTCAAAGGATAATTAAAAATTGAATTGTCAAGATTATCTGTAACATTTATTTCTATCCTGGAATTAGTCGCAGAAATTATGCTTGTTGCAAAGTTTTCTCTTTCTTTCATATACTTTGTTACATTCGCCTCGGTTGTAACCCATACTTCATTATTATCAGATTTTGTTTTCATCCACTGGCAAAAAGATGTAAGCCATTCTGTTGACATCGGGTACCAGTAACCAGCGGCAATTGCATCAGGAATTTGTGAGAATGGTAAAACTTCATGCGCAAAAAGAATCCCCCACTTCCCACTGCTGAGGACATCACCCTGTAATGTATTTTCAATCTGTGTTAATTCATCATTATCATCTGAAACAGAGTTACGCGGACTATTAAATTGTACTTCATACGCGTTTAACTTATTCCAGGTGTTCCCGGTAATAATAGCATTGTTAGGTAAGTCTCCCCCTGCGCGTGATGATTGATAATATGAACCTGCAATTGATTGTACCGAGCTGTTGGATTCAGTATATGGATATGCAAAGGTTGTAACAGTAATTCCCGGTATTTTTTGTTCAATTAATTTTTTGGATTGATACAATTCATAGTAAACTGTATTGGGAGTTGTTGTATCTCCCAGCTCTAATTTGGGTAAATGAGGATGCGTCATTGTATGTGAACCGATTTCGTGACCTTCCGCTGCCATTTCCCTGAATTCATCCCACGTGCCGTAACGCCAGTTTAACGACTGCCCGGGATCTGTCGGCTCCTGTGCTATTATAAAAAAAGTTGCCTTGAAGCCAAAAGAATTTAACACGGGAGCTGCATAATCATATTGCGATTTGAAACAATCGTCAAAAGTAAATGAAAAGGCTGACTTGCTGTCGTTCGCCCAGGTTTTAACAGTAGCCTGGCCGATTGTCTGTGCCTTAATTGAAAGGAAACTTAAAAGAAGAGCAATTACAGTTATTTTTATACTATTTTTCATATGTTGTCGCCGAACGGAACATATTTACCTATGGATAAATATGAGATATCCTTACTAAGTTGATACAAACCCCATAAAGTTTACAGGGATAAAAAACCTATATTTTTGCAAAATATGCAATAAATCTTTATTTATTTTCAAGTTTACACATACACAGATGCAAAATATAAGCCAAAAAAGGGTGGTTTTAGAAGTCGAAAAGAAAGGTTTGTTTTATTAAATATAAATCGGGCAGCACCTTTTAAAACTGCCCGATTTGATTAATAATTATACTCTTTTTGCTAATTACATTTATTTCATCAATAACAACTTCTTAGTCTGCACAAAATCTCCAGACTGCATTCTGTAAAAGTAAACTCCGCTTGCAAGAGCGCTCCCATTAAACTGCACATTGTAAGAGCCCGCCGTTTTTTGTTCATTGACTAAATTTGCTATCTCCCTTCCCAACACATCATAAACTTTTATTGTAACTAAACTGGCTGTAGGTACTGAATAGTTTATCATCGTTGTCGGGTTAAATGGATTTGGATAGTTCTGGGACAATTCAAATTTCTTGACTGTTGTATTGTTATCCGAAATGCCTGTAGCTACAAGGTGATATGTAAATGTATACCTGTATGAATTTTCCAAAGCAGACCCATTCCATTCCTGGTCAGTTTCAACTGACAAATTACCATTTGAGTCATATTGGTAACTGTAGGCATATTCATAACTCAATACGCCACTGGAAAAATACTTTTCCATCTCTGTTGCATAGGTATTATCAGAATTGTAAGTTGCCGTATAAACATAATCATTTACCCAACTGCTTCCGTTCCAGGATTGCTCATCGTATTCAGTCTCATTTCCATTAGCATCATAGTTATCCAAATACTGATAATCATTAACCCACCCTGTTCCATTCCATACTTGATCTAATTCTTTAATCCACCTACCATTGCTATCATAGGTATTACTATACATATAATTGTTAACCCACAAAAAAGCATTACTGTCCCAGGTCTGCTGAACGCCTGTTATTACCTTTCCACCGCTGTCATAAGTCCAGGTATATTTATAGTTGTTCACCAGGGAAGTTCCATTCCAACTTTGATATACCTCGCCAATTTCATTTCCGTTGACATCATATGTATATGAATATGTGTTCTGGGTTATCCAGGAGGACCCGTTCCATGTTTGATCGTCCTCTTCAGTAATTTTTCCATTTGAGTTGTGAGTATAAATATTTTGGGAACTATTCTGCCAGGCAGAGCCTACCCAGTCTTGGAAAGTATGTATAGAATCCATTCCCTGTGCATTATGGGTTAGAATGTATTTAGAAACATTTGTCCAGTCTGAACCACCCCAACTTTTACTAATCCAGTTATTAAGGGTATTATCAGGATTGTAGCTATATGTGGTTTGAGCTACATTAACCCAGTTTAGACTATCTCCGTATTGGAATAAGGAAAGAAGCAAGTTTCCATTACCATCATAAGTATAACTATAATTAAAATCATTAAGCCACATAGAACCATTGAAATGCATACCGGCAAACCCTGTTTCAAGGTTATTTGAATATGTATTTGTGTACCTGAGACTATCAACCCAGGCGGATCCATTATATGCCTGAATTCTAAATTCAGCGAGAGTATTGTCCGAATTATATGTTCTTATTGTGTTAGTATTATTCTGCCATGCAGATCCGTTCCACATTTCTGTGAGTGTTGTAGCAGGTAAATAATAGTCATTAGATTTCTTAAGTGAATTTGGTAACCCCGACAAAACATTATTAGCTTTTTTATAATTCTGCATACTGCTTTTTAAGTTGGCCAGAGCTTGAGGAATTTTCATTGTATTTTTCTTCAAGTGACTTTTCTGTCCCGCCAGGTTGGTTTGTACCTGTGGAAAAGATTGTGAAGGGAAATTAAGCATTTGAGTAGTTTTGGGATTAACTAAAACCGTTTTATTCTGAATCTGAGCAAAATTTACAGAAACAAGACACAGGCACAAAACGGAAACCATCAAAAAGAAGTGTATGTTCTTCATTTTACCTCCATTAGATATAATTATTTAGTTACTTTCAGTAATTACCAGACAAAAAATATTCAGTAGCTTCCTGCTACCACATTAAATTTAAGTAGTAATGAACAGTTTATTTACAAACGTACGTTACGTAAAACGAATAACATAAAATGGATAAAAAAAGAAAGGCTTGCTTCAAGCTATAAATGTTAGTTTAGGCCTAACGATATTTTCTCGAAGTAGCGAATTGTGATTAGTGTAATTAGCATTAATTCTTCAAATTGTCAAGTGGGCAAAGGCAGGTATTGCAGTGTTTATTATTCCGAGATGTGCAGGCTTAATTTTATTAAATTATTATTAAACAAATAAACTGAAAAATAATATGGAGGTTGTAAAGTATGATAGAAATTTTTACTTAACTTCTCATAATTATTAATTCAAGGAAATTAGACATTCTGTTTTTATAATTAAGAATGTTTCCCCTTTTTTGTTTTTCTAACCCTAAATCAATTGAAATTCCTTTATGCATTAACCATATATTTAAAACTTTTAAAGCACCACGCAATGAAAATTCCTGAGTAACCTTTGGTAATCTAAAATTCCATAATTCACCTTTTATTATAACCTTTCTCATCAAATGGCTGCATTTCTTCTATATATAGTTCTTCTAATTCCTTAACTTCTTTTCTATAATCTTTTTCTTCACCATCCTTTTCTTTTATCTTCGTTACTATTTCATATTCAAATGATTCCTCTCCATATTCATTCCATTCATTCTGCAATTCTTTATTCGGATGATTTCCAAAATTTAATTGAACCCTTTGACGATTCCATATTGCTTTCAAATCTGTGCTACTGCCTATTAATATCTTTCCATTTTTCTTATTCTTTATTTGATATACACCTTTTGGAGATTTATAAAATTTATATTCATCTTTCATTTCTTTATGTGTTTTCATTTTTTCTCTTCCTGCTTAAATTGCTGTAAATGACATTGTGCCTAACCCGCTGCCCGCGATGAGTTATGTGATCTGCTTATTGCTTTATAGTCTTTTCAACGGTTACTGGTTTACCTTTTATTCCTGCATAGAAGACTATGATTTCTGCTGGTTCATTTCCTTCATTTATTCCATAGTGCCACTTATTAACAACTTCAACAATTGAATCTCCGGCTTTCATATGTAATGTATCCTGATCTTCTGTTACTACCATCAGGCTTCCTTTTAATAATACACCGGCGTTAATCACAGTATGCTTATGCAGAGGCAGTTGCGTTTTCGGAGGAATTACTACTTTCAGGATAGTTATCTCCGGTATGCCTTTTGTGTAGTCCGGAAGAGCTTCACCGTTCCAGCTCGAACTCGTTTTAGCTAATATATCAACTTCAATAGCATTTTTGTTCTGAGTATAAATATTACTCGTTAAACATAAAATAAAACATATTCCACAAAAGGCTGTTTTCATTATTTACTCTTTTTGTTTATTTATTTTTATTTTTTCTCCCTTGACTTTTTACTTATTAAAGAGGTTAGGGGCATTCTCCTATTTTAAATCATATTTAAATAACTCAGCATATATCAGTGATTGTCCTCCGGTGATTTTTATTATTCTAAAATTTTCATCTGTTTCATAATACAAATCATAATATTGCATAGATGTAGAATAGTCATCTCCAACTGTAGGATATACTTGGTTAGTTTTATAAACATATTTAGATATTGGAATATAATTTCGTAAAATAAATAATGGCTCGATAGACTTTAACCTAAAAAAGGGATTTATTAACTTCTTGTTATATTCTAAATATTCCTCTAAAGTTTTTTCCTCAGTCCTTTTTAGAATAACATCGCCTTCAGAATCAAAATCAAAAAACAATGTATAAGTATTGTTATTCTCAAAACCATAGGTAAATCGAACTAAATTTCTATTTTCATATTTAATTTCTGCAATCTTAAAGGAATTTGTATCAGAATATCTATAAATTTCAAGTATATCATTAATATATAGAATTTTAGTAAATAATTTCCCATCTCGATATTCATCGGTTAGTCGTCCAATGTTGTCATATAAAAATTGACTGAAATAGTTGTTTTGATTAAAGTAATTAAAATAAGTTTCTGAAATTAATTTTCCATCTCCATCAAAATCATAAGTAAAAGTATAAATTGTATCATTGTTTTGATTATTGGTTAGAGCATATTTAAAATCAGATACATCAATATTAATAGAGCCAGTAGAATCGGAAATATCAATTGTGTTTTCATTACAAGAAATGAATAAAAACATAATTGTTAATATCAAAATCTTTTTTTTCATTTCTCCACCACTTTGTCTATGCCCCTAACAGAGTTGCGGCTAACCCGCCGCCCCGAACTAACGGGACGAATAGAACCGAAACGCCGATTGTTATGTCCCGCCGTGGCGGGATGCTTATCTTTCTTCGCAAGCGCAGTTTTCAAGTAGATTAATTTAGAATGAACACTTTAAATAAGTTTGCCAAAACGAAGCAACCAATATTAAAATTATAAAAAAAAACGAATGCAAAAACAGCTTGCCCCGCTTTGCGGGGCTATCGGATTAAAGCACTTGTTTTAAGCGCTTTTATAGTAGTTCATTTATTCAACCCTATTACCATTTTATAGGCCATTGCTGCATCCGGAAACGGTGTTAATGTATCTAACAAAATATTGTAAGTCCCTTTTTCAGAGAGTTCGTCGGCAACTTTTTTAATTAAAGCTAAAGTAGCTTTCATCAAACTTGAACCAAGACTTACGCGGGCAACACCTAAATCCTGCAGCTCACTTATGGACGGGGTTACTCCTGCCCCAATGGTAGGGTTTGAAAGAATATTAATTGGAGCATTGATTTCTTTAACCAAAGTTGAAATTGTTTCTTTTTCCCATACAGGTTGTACAAATATGCAGTCGGCACCGGCTTCCCGGTATTTATTGCCACGCTTAATTGATTCAGATAATTTTTCTTGGGGCGAACCTGACGAAGTATAAAATGAATCCGTTCTTGCATTGATTACTAAATGAAAGCCCAGTGAATCTGATAATGCACGAATGGCTGATATTCTTTCACAAAATTCCATCTCGTCAATTAATGTTGGATTTAAATCAATACTGTCCTCAATGTTTATTCCTACAATTCCTGTTGCAATTATCTTTTTAACAGAATCAATTATTTCATTTAAATTATTTCCATACCCGGCTTCTATATCCACAGTTACCGGGGCTTGCACTCCATTTACAATTCCAGTTATAGCTTCAATCATTTCTGACAATTGTATTACCTGGCAGTCAGGATACCCCAAAGAGGCAGCAATTCCCATACTTGTTGTAGCGATTGCTCTATAGCCGCTTGCTTCTATTAATTTAGAGCTTCCGATGTCCCACGAGTTTAACAGAACCAGAATTTCTTTGTCTTCATGAAATTTCAAGAACAGTTCGGCTTTTTCTTTTTGAATACTTGAAACCATAAAATAGTCCTTTTTTAATTTTTAATAAAAATACATCTGACTTCACATTGAAAACCACTAACGTTTGCAAATAATTATTTGTCCTGGAACTATTATGACCCATCAACTCTTAAAATATAACAGAAATATTTAAAGTAATTATAATAAATCTATTTTATTTTGATAATACTTGCCTGGATACTAAGCTTATAACTACGTTGCATCTAACCCGCTGCACAAAACAAAAATGCCAATACGGTAATTTGAACTTAATAATTTCATAGATACTGAAAGCGAAAACAGCTTACCCGCCCTGGTCTTAAGCAACTGGTTATAAGCGTTTTTAAAATTTGATTTCTTTTGCTAAGCTCCTAACGACTTAGTTTATGCGGTCGTTTTAATGCCGCATATACATTGTTGTATTCAGTTTATTTTTGGTTGTTGTTGAGTCCGACAGTGAATTCCTCCACCTCCCCAGTTTATTGGCAATACATCGAGCGGTATAATGTCTCTATTGGGAAAATATTCTTTTAGTATTTTTTGAATTTTCCCATCTTTTTGTTTTTCAGCTTCCGGCATACCCTCTTTCCAGTAGCTGGAAACCAAAACAGCCCCGTTAGTGATTAGAAAGTTAGCATAATCCAGTACCGGAACATATTTTATAGTATCTCCCACATTAAATTTACTTCTGGTTTCCGCCGGTAAATAATTTAGATAAGAATTTGACATAGTGGTTTTGTACTCAAAAAGTGAATAATCAGGAGCCTCTACGGTTACTATCCGATATGGCTTTCCATTGGGCCTTGTAGCTTGCTTCAATTCTTTCAGGTTTTCATTCAAAATCCGATAGTCCTTTCTTAGTAATTCTGATTTATCTTTATCGGCTTCAGCAATTATTGTTGCTAAAATAGTAGAGTCATTCAAAAACCGGGTAGTTACATCGATGTGGCCATTGGCACCCTGGCCAAAATAGTTTGCAGCCTTATTCCAGGGCTTATCAATTACAGGGAAATCGTCTAACCAGATTATTTGCTCTTTCCCGAAAGCATTTAATAATATACTAGTAACTTCCTCCAGAGATTTGTCAGAGTTACGCTGTTGCGCCATAGCCTTATATGCTATTATTGTATTATTACTAACCTCAATACCCCCTCCTTCAATATATAATCCTATGGTATCAATTGCTACGTTCATTCCTTTCGCCAGTTCACCACTAACTTTATCGCGAAAATCGTTCTCACAATTGTAAGCTCTTCCATAGCAACTCCATTTAAAATCAACTACTTTGAGTTTGTTACCATCTGTGACGAATATCGGACCCGGATCACGAATCCAGTTCATTGGTGATGACGTTTTTATGAAACTAATATTTGATAAGTCTGCCTGCAACTTATGAAAGGTTGTTTACTGCAAATTCCTTAAGTGAGTCGTTATCATAAACCACATCAGTTTTTACGTAATTTGAAAGGGTCGCTATAATTTTCAATTTGGCTTGCTGATTGGGTATTATGCTCCTCTCTGACGCAAAATCTGTCCAGATGGCTTCATGTGGTTCCCATTCAGGGGGAAAGCTGAATCTTTTAGTTTTTGATTCTTCGTTATTGCAACTTGTTATTAAGACTGCAAGTAAGATAATTGTAATTCTTACAGTTGAGTTAAATTGAAGACAACGTAATAGTATATTCACTGTTCTTCTCCACCAAAATTGGGTGCATAACGGTGTTGTTTTTAAGCCGCCGCCCAAAATAGGGATGCAGCTTTGAAAAGCAACATCGATATTTATTTATTAATTTATTTTGTTCACTAAGCTTAAAGAGTAACTTACTATTACAAGGCAACTATAAAACCACAAAAATGCCGAACAATTTAAAGCGGTCGGCTTGAAGAACTGGTTATGCCTCATCATGTGAATTATTAACAGTTTTTGATTTTATTTTTTCTAACCAATAATTGTAAGGGCTCTGTGTTTCACAGGTTATTTTAAAATGTTCATCAAAAGCACTAAAAGATTTATGAATATATTTTGCAGAATTTAGTAATATGTCAACTCGAGGTTCCATTTCATAATCATGTGGAATCAAACAATATTTGTGTAATGGATTATCTGAATAGGTGACGTTATACTTGCCTACGTGGTTCCACATACTATGAGTGCTTGCACTAAACGGGGTATATGCAAATTTATATAAGTCTGAACAATCAGCTTGTTCTGCCATTTCTCGAGTTGATAATCCAGACCAACTACCAACATTTATCTCTGTTAAAAAAGAATAACGTTGACCATTAATCCAATTTTCATTCGCATCAATAATTTTTGAAACATCTTTGTTGTCATCATCTTCATCTTTAACATTTTCAAGATGTTCTAGATAGAGTTTTTCTTGTCCTAAGCCATAAAGTATGTATTTTCTAATTCTGTCTTCATAATCTTTTAAAATCCATGCTATTGTTATATGATTATCAATTAAAGCACGTAACAGAATTGTTCCGACATGATAATCCAATATATCAGGATTTCTAGCGAGTCTTTTCCCAATAGATACTTGACGAGTTAGTAATGCACAAATTATTTCGAAATTCTCAGATTTAGATAAATCTTTTGGAATCTTATTAAATCTTTCAATGTAACCACAATCAAGCAAGTGCATGTATTTAATAAGAGATTGCTCGAAATCTCCTAATTCATTCAATTCTTCTTCATTTAGCACAGGTAACTCTAGAATTAAAGGTTCCATTTGAAAACACCTATCCCAAAAATATTTTGACCACTGATTAGTTAATAATTCCTTCTGACTACCATAATAAAAATTAACATATGCTCTAACATGTGAACTAGCTTTTTTTTCTTCATCTGAACCAAATCGTTTTACTATTAATTCCAAGTCTGGTGCACCAACTTGTTCAGAATAGAAAACCCGACCGCAAATTGCAAGGATATATTCGGCGTTAGCTTGTATTAACATTGCAGGTTTATTTCGTCTATCAAAATATGGGGCTATAAATTCTTTAAAGTCGGAGATATCATATTCGGTTACTTTACGAGGGGATTCACTAAATAAAAATTTTAGAGGAAAGTTTGGGAATAAATCATAAAAAGTATTTAATCCATAGCGCAAAGATTCAAGAATATTATTTTTAGCTAAGGATTCAATGACATCATTTTTTTGTGCTTCGCTTAAAAATTTATATGATGATAAAAACGAAAAATTATTTGGTTCTTTTTTATCGAATATCTCAGCAGCTTCTTTTGAAATTTTACATCCCAAATCAATTCCCTTGCGAACACCAAATTTCTCATTTAGAAAGCCAAACCAAATAAGTTCTGGTAAGATTTCATTAATCCAAGATACCTCATTAAATACACCAAGAGTCATCATTGGCGGGATAAATCTTTTCCCTATTTGCTTGTAACCTTTTAATATTTTCTTCTTTGTGTCACTCATTTTTTTAGAGGCATAACTATTAATTGAGCGGATTATACTCCCGTGCGTTTAGCGCGTTAGAACGATTTGTCTTTCCGCCTAATAAAAATTTACCCTATCCGTCTAACGGACTCCGTTCACCAGCTCCTAAATTTGCTAAGTGTGCATACAGTCATAATTGTTTTAATCGTTTTATGCTTGGGCAGCTCCCCTTACAGGAAATGTCATTTGGAGGGCCCTTATTACCCGGCAAATAACATAATAAATGACGGGCATAATTTCAATTATTATTTTTTCAACAGCCGGTTCTATTTAAAAGTAATTTCATACGTGTTTCCCGGTTAATTCATAATTCCGTCCGTATCATTTCCAATAATCCTCATCACTAAAAAAAACCTTCTGTACGTTATCGGTATACTTAGGAATAAAAATAATTTATAATTCACCCGGGTTCAAAATAATATCAGGAGGATGCTATGAAAAAGTACATTTTGTCTTTTGTCGCCATCACTCTCCTACTCGTCTCAACTAATGTATTCGCTGGAGTGAAGAAAAATGGGGTTGAGAAAACTTATGACAAAGAAGCAATTGTGGAAAACCTGAAAGTCGGACTAACATCCGATAACTATGGAATCAGGGTCAGCTCTGCTTATGTTTTAGGTCAACTGCTTTGTTGTGACTTCATCGCAGCAGATGATGCTTCGGAAACAATTATCCCGCTACTGAAAATTATGAAAAGCGAAGAAACAGATGAAGCAAGAATTGTAGCTGCCCTAGCATTGTATCAACTAAAGAGTGATCGTGGCGCAATGATTTTAGGATATGCAGCAAGGATACGATGATAGTAAAAGGTTCAGTAAATTCAGTGACATTTTATACCGGGAGTATAATCAGAATTACAGATAAGCATTTTAAATAATTAAACGGCTCGAAAATGAACCCACTAAATTAAAGGCTGCCTGGTTTGCAGGGGCAGCCTTTTTTAATTATTCTATTCGTCCCTGTGAACCGTATCAGGAGAAAACGCCGGCAGACAAACAGCAATATACTCTGCGCCCTCAGGTCCCGGAGTACTGTACTGAATCCACTCCCCTTTCTGTGCTATTATAGCTTCGCCCGCATTTATTTCTAATGTCTCTTTTTCCGTTTTAACTTTTAGTTGTCCTTTTAAAACAACTGTGTATTCATCAAACTCAGGCTTTTGCCCCGGCTCAACCCAGCCGGAAGGACTTGTCATTCTTGCGATGCTTACCGAATTTGTTTTTGAATTTACTCTGCCAAAGAACTCTTCAATTTTTTTAGGTTTGTTTCCGGCAGCAGTAATTATAGAAGGTGATGTTATTTTAACAGGCATATTATCCTCACTTTATTAAACTTTACCTACTTTTAAAATTAAATCCCATTTGGCTTTTCTGATTTTTTCTTCACCCCAGGCTTTTTGAAGATCATTCATTATCAAATCCAGGGGATCAGAATTTTCTCTTTCTTTATATTTTTGAACAGCAGACCACGTACTCAGAAAGCCAGTAAAATTTTCAAGCGTCCAATCTGTGGCCATTTTAATTCCAGGTGTTTTTACCAATTCAAACGGGAAAGGAATTGTTCTGTATCCTTCATAAAACAACTGCCGTTCAGGAGGCCAGTAATTTCTAAGTATCACATCATCAAATTTTTTAGTAATAAGATCAATCTCAGGAGAAATATTTACAAGGTCATACATCCAGACTGCTATTATACCATTCTTTTTCAGAACTCTTCTTACTTCTGAATAAAACTTTTCAAAATTAAACCAGTGAAGAGCTTGTGCAACAGTTATCAAATCAACTGTAGAAGATTCAATATCAGCTTTTTCTGCAGGAAAAACTTTATAAGTAATCTTTTCATTTTTATATGCGTTTTGAACCTGTTTTTCACTGGCATCGCTTGCAATTACCATATCAAAATATTTTGCAAGTCCGTTTGCCGCCTGCCCGTTCCCAGTTGCACAATCCCACGCAAATTCATTTGAAGGGGAAACCGAAGCGAGAAACTCAAATAATTCATCCGGGTAATCCGGACGGAATCTGGCATAGCTTTCTGCCTGCTTTGTAAAATGATCTTTGAAAGTCATCAGATAAAATAATTTTAGTCTTTAACCGGTTTCAAATCGAGATCCTGAAAATCAAAGCTGAAGTCAGTGTCAGGCCTGAATTTTTCCATTTTAATCTCAGCAACAGAGCCATCCGGATTCAATGAAAAAGTAACAAATGCATCTCCGTGCAGAGTTCGGTCATTCCATCTTGCTACGAATGTATCATATTGCCAGTGTTCCAGTACGCCGTTCAAATCAGGAGTATGATCAAACTGCATATGCAATTTCCCATCTTCATATTTAACCGTAACAGTTCCGTACCATTTGTCTTTGTACTTACCGGCATATTTTCCTAGCGGCAGACTAGGCTTAGAATCTTTATTTCTTAGAGAATCCATCTCGGCCACTTTTTCATTAGCTTTGTTTTTCGCCTTACTCACGAGTTCACTAAACTTAGCAAGCCAGTCAGTATCATTAGCACCAAACAATTCATCGAGGATATGATAAGTGACTGAATAAAACGCTGCTCCGGATTCCTGGTTTGTAAAAACAATCACGCCTATCTTTTTGTCAGGTATCATTGTAACGAGCGTAACAAATCCGGGCAGGCCGCCGGAATGGTAAACAATCTTTTCTCCACGGTATTCCCTTATAAACCAGCCGAGTCCATACGCGGCAAAATTAGATTTCAAAGCAGACATTCCGGGAGGAGGTGTTCTTACAGGAATATTAATATGGGGCATCCACATTTGTACCGTTTCCTTTTTATCAAAAAGTCTTTTATCGCCGTCACCTATTCTTCCGGAATCAAGCTGAGTAATAATCCATTTGGAAATATCATTAACAGAAGTGATAATTCCGCCGGCAGGTGCAACATTATCCCACACAGCCATTTTTACGGTTGTCAGTTTTCCATCAACAAGAGTATGCGGAGTCGCGTAATCATCTGTTTTCATTAATTGTTTGACTCCGGTGTGAGAATGTGTCATCCCCAGCGAATCAAAAATATTTTTTTGAACAAATTCCTCCCAGCTTAAACCGGAAACTGCCTTGATCAATTCACCGGCTACAGGGTATAAAATATTATCATATGCATAAGCGCTTCTAAAGCTCGTGGAAAGTTTAACATTTCTTAACTTGTACAATATCTGGTCCCTTGTAAAATCAGTTGGAGGGAAAAACATCAAGTCTCCGGCTCCAAGACTTAACCCGCTCCTGTGACAAAGAAGATCCTGAACTCTCATTTCATTTGTTACGTAAGGATCTGACATTTTAAAGCCGGGAAGTTTATCAATTACCCTGTCATTCCAGTTCAGTTTGCCTTCATCAACAAGAATAGCAAGACATGCTGATGTAAAGGCCTTTGAGTTCGATGCAACCTGAAATAATGTATTTGCATCAACAGGTTCATTTGTGTTTATGTTTTTTACACCGTAGCCTTTTGCAAAAATTAACTTTCCATCCTTTATCACTCCAACCGCAATTCCGGGAACTTCAAATTCCTTTAAAACTTTTGGCACATAATCATCAATATCTTTCCCTAATTTATCCTGGGGAAAGGAGCTCGGTGTTATAATTAGAAATAAAAAAACAAGCAGGTTAAAAAAGTATTTAAGCTTCATAGGTTTATTCCAGTTTAAGAAAATGTTATTTATTTAATTAAAAAATCTACCGTACGTTTTTCTTTATTACTTAAGTAGGCTAACTCAATAACCCGGATTGTATTTCTGGCTTCTTCAGGTTTAACTAAAAGTTCTGTTTTGTTATTTATAACATCGCGAATGTTACCGTAATAGTTCTGGTAACATCCTGCAAATGATTTAATTTTTTCTTCGATTATTTTTCCATCTTTTTCAGTATATAATGTCCCCCACAAGTTTTCAGGTTCTACACCCCAGTTTTTTTCAGAAGGTTTTTGCCCCTGCTTTGCATCTTCCTCCTGTGGATCAACTCCATATTTAACAAAAGAGCCTTCCGTTCCGTGCAGGATAAATCGCGGACTATCTTCCATCACGAGTGTACCTGCTTTTAAAGTTACTTTCAGTCTGCCATAATGAAGTATGAGTTCAAAATAATCATCTGTCAAAGAATAATCGCGCTGAATTCTGATATCGGCGGTTATCATTTCAGGCAAGCCAAATAAAATCAGGGTTTGATCGATAAGGTGCGTACCCAGATCATAAAGCACTCCACTTCCGGCACCGGGTTCTTCTTTCCACGTATCAGGTCTCAAATAATTTCTGAACCTATCGAAATGAGATTCAAATTCTATCAATTCTCCTAATCTTTTATCTTCCAATAACTTATTTAAGGTCAGGAAATCACTATCCAATCTCCGGTTCTGGAATGGACTTATAACTCTATCATGCTTTTGAGCAAGCTCAATTAATTCCTGTGCTTCATCAGAAGTTGGAGTGAATGGCTTTTCCATTACTACATGTTTGCCTGCCAGAATCGACTGCTTCCCATAATCAAAATGTGTTTTATTCGGGGTGGCAATCACCACTAAATCGATTTGGTCATCATCGAGTATATCACTTAAATTCCTGACCACCTGAACATAAGGATAGTCTCTTACTGCATTATCAGAATGCCTCTCCAGCACTTTAGTTAATTTCATTCCTTCCGTAAAGTGTATGAAAGGTGCGTGGAAATAATTCCCGGCCATTCCATAACTTAACAATCCCACATTTATTTCATTTTTCATTTTTACTGGTATTTTTTGTTGATATAATTATAAACCCAATTGTCAATATAATAATATTGAACAATTATTTATTGATGAAGTGAATATTTTATAAGGGAAGGTGGAATCACAAGCTATCGAATAGCTTGAAAGTATATTACAAAATTCAATAACTAAAAAATCGAGGCAGATTCAAAACACAACCATTCAACCAGGAAACCTGAGAAATCATCTTTCCATAATTCAACGTCTGCAAATCATAAAGGGGGTGCAAATCTAATCCAGGACCTACCTTTGAATCCGCCTCTTATTTAATCATTTTTTATAAATCAAAAACCTCCTTAATTGTGAAATCCAGATCATCATTAACCGGCATCATCAATAAGGTTGGTCGATCGACCTTATAGGCAGTAAGACTTAGTTTAAATGATCCATCAATTTCTAATTTATTGTTTGTCCATTTTTGCACTGCATCAAAAATTATATTCTTTGTTATTCCGTGAAAAGTCATAGCTCCGGAAATAATGAGAGTATCTCCTTTGTAAACAATATTACTTGAAAGAAATTTAGCACCTGGATATTTAATAGCATTAATAACTTCCATAGCATGTGAATCGCGATTCGAATTACCACTATCAAATGTGGTGACACCAACTTCCACCAAAGTTTGCTTTATTTTTTTTGCAGCAGTATCCGCGTTAACGATACAAATTCCCTTTTTGCTAATTGCTTCAACTTCGTGAAGAGGGTGCGTCAGTTTATATTTTATAAACGACTCATCCTGGTTTGCCTGTAATCTTGTAACCTGTGCATCTACAGAAAAGCTGACTATAACCAGCGCCAAAAACACATAAATTGATTTTTTCATAGTTTGACCCTCATCAAAAAGTTAATACAATTACTGAAGTTGCAAATACTGCTGTTGTCAGATAAGCAGAGATCTGGTGAAAATGCCCTTTATTAATATCGAGTATGTGATGATGAACAATCATTGAACCCAGAATGGGCGTTAGAATCATACCGGCTAAATGAATCCACGCAAGAGTTTTATGTATACTTGTCGTACTTGTTTCATTGTCCCTGCGTATCATTGGAGGAGGAGATAAAATAGCTAACAATCCCGTTAACGCGTAGGAACCAATTGTTAACGAAACAAAAGTTTTATGTGTTCCTGAAAGATCAGGACGCCCGTCAAGAACTTTCTGACCAAAATAATCTGCTGTGATCATCAGTCCTAACGTTGCCAGCCCTGTGATCTGGTGAATTGAAAGCATTGTTCTCCTCGCCTGCAGTTCATTCTGCCTGCTTTCTGCATTTAGCGGACCTGCAATTCCTATTTTTCTCATAAGTCCATTATCATTCCATAAAAACTTTTCCATAAAGCTCATATGATCCGGAAGCAATTTGGGCTTAAATGCCAGCGATATATTAGAAAGATCATTCAAGTTATTAACCTGTGTGGTATCTGTTTTTTTAACGGTATCAGGTAAAGATGATGGAACTGCAAAAGATTCATTCTCAAAAGAAAGCGAAGAGGAATTTAAAGCATCGTATTGAAGTCTAATATCTTGTGCGTTTAATAAATTCGAAAACAAAAAAATAAAAAGTATGGGAAAAATTACTCTACCCGATTTACTGAAAAGATCACAAATAGAATTCCAGCTCTTTGAAGTGTTCATATTTACTTTTCTCCCATTAAAAAAATTTAGCTGACTTTAATAGTTAATTGTGTACCATTTAACTGTGTTGAATACTTGGTTAATGGTCTTCCGGCCGGCCCCTGTGTTACTTTCCCGTTAACATCAAACATTGAACCATGGCAAGGACAGATAAACTGACTGCTTCCGGTATCAAACCCTGTGATCTGACAAGATTGATGAGTACAAATTGAAGAAAGTGCATTGTAAACATTAGCTGAAGGATGATCAACTAAAACTGACCCGCCTGAAAAATTTACCAGTGCGGCTGTTCCTGTTTTTGAAATCGGA
Source organism: uncultured Bacteroidota bacterium (assembly GCA_963772675.1). GTDB lineage: Bacteria > Bacteroidota > Ignavibacteria > Ignavibacteriales > Ignavibacteriaceae > JAKAGZ01. Next base: position 1,071,919 of record CAVYYF010000005.1, on the reverse strand, counting down.
GAAGAAGAATCTACCGTTACAGTCACATTACCACCTGAATTATTTCCGGAAACCGTTGGCATAATCTGCGAACCGGTTGGCCCAATAAGAGTGTTTTTGCAGCTTTCAAGGAAGGTTCCCAGTACAGTTGGAATTGAAATCAAAGCGAAGGTCTGCAGAGTTTTTACGAAAAAATTTCTGCGGGACATTTTCATAGTATATCTCCTAAGTATATTTAAAAACAAAAAAAGCAACGCTACAACTAATTATTAAAGGCCTCTAAAAAGAATTAAATTAAAGCCTGTAACAATTAGCTATATACGCTGCCCTCTTAATAATGAATATAAATATATTTTGGAGATTATTATGTCAGATTACTAACTAAAAAACAATCCCATTATTTTAATCGTTATAACATTTAATTTTTTAAAGTGGTTCCCGAAGTATAATGCTAAAATAATCAAATTTGGATATATTTTAGAGGTTCAAAAACCTTTACCGATTTTAAAATAAGATAATATTTGGAGGAGATACCGAAGCCTGGTGGAGGTGGCGGGAGTCGAACCCGCGTCCGAAGTTAAGATCTAAAAGACATCTACACACATAGTCTGACTTTAATTTTAGTTTAATGCTACCTGTCAAACTAGGATCACATTAAACCTGCCTGCTAAAATTTCGCCTCTTCGCCACAGACAATCGAATCAGCTATCGCACCTAAACGTCGCTCAACTGAAACCCGGCGCGAGAAGAATCAGTGAACGGCTACTTAACTATTAATTAAGCAGCTAAGGCGTAATTATATTCGCCAGTTATAGTTTATTTCCCAATTCTTTTACGTGTGTTCGGGGAACACGGTGCGCAGTCTAATGTCTCTTCAACCCCGTCGAGACCAAAATTCACCCCCGAATGAAATTATAAATTTTGAATGCTGAATTATGAGTTGCCAATTCTATTACATTCTAAATTGAAATTTCAGGGTTTCCATTTTGTATCAGGGATACCAGAAACAAGATTTTCATAACGTGCAAGAACAAAGAACAGATCAGATAACCTGTTCAGATATATTATTATTTTTTCTACTGAGTTAATAGTCTGTTTTAATCCCACAACTCTTCTTTCAGCTCTTCTGCAAATAGTCCTGCAAACGTGTAAATGTGCTGCCGACTTTGAGCCTCCGGGTACAATAAAATTTTTTAATTCTTCAAGTTTTCCTTCAAAATTATCAATGGCTATTTCAGCTTCAAGGTAAAACTCACTGGTAACTCTTTGAATTTTATTATTTCCATTTCCCGGAGTAGCCAGGTCACCCCCAACTACAAATAGCTGGTTCTGTATTTTCTCCAAAATTATATTTACATCCGGATCCTGAACTTCCGTTATTGCCAGTCCAATAAAAGCATTTAGTTCATCAACTGTTCCATAAGCTTCAATACGTGGCGAGTTCTTTGTAACTCTCTCACCACCGAAAAGACCTGTTTCGCCGGAATCACCCGTTTTAGTATAAATTTTCATTTCTTAAAAGGTAAACTTTCTACTTTTATTTGAACCGCTTTTCCTTTTTCACTTTTAGCAGTAAGAATAGTTCCTTCTTCGAGATATGATCTTCTCACAAAAGCCAGTCCTACCCATTTATTCAACTCTTTAGAGAAAGCAACAGATGTTACCTGTCCGGCATCTTTATTTTCTTTATCAAACAAAACAAGTTCCCCGTTGCGTTCGGGGTCATCTATAAATTTTATTCCTGTCAGTTTCTTTTGTACTTTATCATATGTATCTAAACGGGCAATAACTTCCTGCCCTATATAACAGCCTTTTTTAAAATCCACAATTGATAATAAATCAGCCTCGTGCGGATTGAAAGATCCGTTTAATTCGTTTGGTGCAGCAGGAATCCCCTGCTGGATTCTGTACTTCTCATAAGCTTCATTTCCGATAAAATTAAAATCAAAAGGACCGGTATATTCTTTCATACCTTTAACCAGTTTCATTCCATTGTCTATCTCTGCAAGCATCCAGAATTTTGAATTATTATTTTTGTCTTCGAGCTTTAATATAAAGAACAAAATCCCATCGGAGTGGATTACTCTAAACTGATTAGTGCTAATTTCATTCGGAACTTTATCTGCAAATAATGTAGCAAAAGATAGAGCCTGGGGCCCAAGTAATTCAAGAAGAACATATTTGTTGTTGACATCATTGAGTTTTACATCATCCATTATAACATACTTTTCGATCCAGCTTTTTACCTTTAATTTATTAGCAGGATTAGTTATTACAAATTTGTATTCTCCAAAATTCATAAGGGTAACAACATCTATAATTCTTCCTTTTTCTGTTGTTAAAATTGTCTGAACGGCTCTTTCTTTAGGAAGTTCCTTTATTGAGTTAGTTGTAATTCTGTGAAGAAAATCCCGTACGTCATTCCCTCTTAATTCAAGGATTCCGCAATTAGAAATATCCCTTAAGCCTACCCCGTTGTAAAGAGAATTTAATTCTTCATCAACGGAATTATATTTTGTGATAACGCTGTTGCCATTATTGCCATCCGCTTTATAGCCCAGGGATTCAAAATATTCAAGTAGTGGAGATGTTTTTGAACCAATTTCTATCATTTAATATCCTTTAAAAATCTACAACAGATTATTTTCGATTTAAAAATTAATCATTTCTGAAAAAAAATGTAATAATTTTAACCAATAATAACAGTAGCGAAACTACTCTATTATAATAAGGGTTGAAAAACTATATACAAAGATAGGTAAAATTCTTAATATGGACGAGTCTGATGTTTATTCCTTGTATTAACGTAGAGGCTATCTTTAGGATTCCAGGTAAAAGCAATTGAATCCGCAAGGGAAATTTTCTTACCCGTATCAAAATAGACAAATTCGTAATAATCAGGATATTTGTCACTATTAATATTAGCAGCTGTTCTTTTGAAATTGATACCCTTGTAGGTCATCAAAAGATGTGGAGGATATTCTATACCATCAACAAGAAAATAATTATAATCGATATGCCCGATACCACGCGCATAATGAAAATCTATTTTCACATAGGGGGTGCCAAGGTAAGCCCATTTTTCCAGATACATCCTGTTGAGTCCACCGTGAGAAGGCACAGGAGCTTCCCAGATAAAGGAGAGTTGATTTCCTTCGCATTTGAATAAAGTTAAATAAAAGAAAGCGGTACCAAGATTTGTGCTGTCAAGGTCAATAAAACTTTGGTCATAGCCCACAATATTTTTAGGTTCAATATATCGCTTCCCTGGTTTTGATCTGGCAATTAATGCAAATATATATTGACTACTCCCATCTTTGTAATAAACTACAGCTGATTTGGGAACATTAAATGTTAACGTTTGATCAAAATCAACAAGATAAGTTCCCGAAGGATAATTGTTTATAACATATTCCTTAACATCAAGCGTATCGCACGGACCGTAATTACCGGATTGGCTCTTTCTTACTCCAAGATTGTACCTTTGAATATCTTCATCCTTTTTAGTGGATGTAGAGGCCTGTTCGCCAGAAGTAATGGTCTTTTTTTCCGGAGTCTGATAGCAGGATTTTATCCAGAGGAAAGCAAGAACTAAAAGTATTATAATGAATATAAGGGTTAAAAATTTTCTCATTGCCATTCCGATTATTTAAAACACACGGCTGTAATTCAGGGAATTACCTAAAAATTATAAACAATTTTTATGCCTGTTATTTTTCTTTGGTTTAACGATAAAATGGATGAGATTTGATTGATTATTTAATAATCAAAAAGTAATTAATCAAGTATTTTGTATCAGAAAAATACAGTTAAGCCGCATATTCCTGCATGAAATAAGCTGAACTAATAATCCCAAGCTGAAAATGTCTAAGGTTAAAATGTTCATTTGGTGAATGTAAATTTTCTGTGTTTAACCCTAATCCCATTAAAACTGCGGGTACTTTTAGTTTCTTAGAAAAAACAGTAACGATTGGAACCGAACCACCTTCACGCATATAAACTATTTTTTTCCCGAATGCTTTTTCCATAGCTTTGGCAGCAGCCACGGTAGCAGGATTGTCAAGCGGAGTGAGAATAGGATGAGCTCCGTGAAGATTTTTTATTTTCACTTTTACCGATTTAGGCGCTAAAGATTTAATATACTTCTCAAAATTTTTCGCAATCTTTTTGGTGTCCTGGTTAGGTACAAGGCGCATGCTGATTTTCGCCATAACCACAGAAGGTAACACTGTTTTTGCACCTTCGGTTGTAAATCCCCCGATAATTCCATTACAATCTAAAGTTGGACGGGCCCAAATTCTTTCTAACGTAGTGTATCCCTTTTCACCCTTTAGCTCAGCAACACCTAATTCTTTTGCAAATTTTTTCTCTGAAAATTTTAGAACTTTAAATCCATCTCTTTCTTTTTTAGTCAGTTTGGCAACGTTATCGTAAAAATGAGGAATTGTAATCTTCCCATTTTTATCCTGAAGCTTTGCAATAATTCCAGCAAGAATATTTATTGGATTTGCTACTCCTCCGCCAAATGTACCTGAATGTAAGTCCCTGTTTGGTCCGGTTATTTCAACTTCCATATAACACAGGCCGCGCAGTCCGTAAGTCAGTGTTGGAATACCCGGCCCGTACAACGCCGTATCTGAAACAAGGACTGAATCACATTTTAGAAGTTCAGTGTTATTATTAATAAATATTTCAAGACTTTCACTTCCTACTTCCTCTTCACCTTCGATCAAAAATTTAACATTTAAGGGAAGGCTTCCAATAGTTTTAAAATAAGCCTCAACACTTTTAATGTGCATGTACATCTGACCTTTATCATCAGTAGCACCACGTGCATAAATCTTTCCATCTTTTATCACCGGATCAAAAGGTGGGCTATCCCAAAGCTCAATCGGATCAACTGGTTGAACATCATAGTGGCCATAAATCAAAACAGTTGGCTTACCAGGAGCTCCAAGCCATTCACCATAAACAATCGGATGACCTTCGGTCTTATATACTTCAACCCGATTCAACCCCGCATCCTTTAGCTTTGCAGCTACAAAGTTTGCAGCGCGTTTTATATCTTCTTTATTCTCCTGAATTGTACTTATACTTGGGATTCTTAAAAATTCTTTAAGTTCTTCGATGTAGGTGTTTTCATTTTCTTTAATATAATTGATTACATTTTCCACAGCGGGCCTCTCCTTCAAAATTTTTCAATTAATCGGAACAAATTAAAATGAATTTGAAACCGTAATAATTATAAATAATATGTATTTAAATATATAAATAATGCAAAGAATATTCATACAATAAGGGCAATTAAAGTTAATCTTTATTAGACACTTTATTATATTGACAGCATGATTTTAGACAGGTATATATTAAAAAATCACATTATTCCATTTTTCTTTTCTGTAGTTACGTTGACCGGCATTTTCGTCCTTCAGTTCATGATGAAATTTGCTGATCGGCTTGTCGGAAAAGGATTAAGCATTTGGGTAATTGTTCAGCTTGTTATGTATAACCTTGCCTGGATGGTGGTTTTAGTAATTCCAATGGCAACACTTGTTGCAACACTAATGGCATTCGGAAATATGTCACAGAATAATGAAATTACTATTCTGAAATCATCAGGTGTAAGCCTGTACAGAATGATGGTAGCTCCCCTCCTTGCCAGTGTAGTTGTTGGATATTTGCTGCTGTTGTTTAACAATGATGTGCTGCCTGATGCTAATCACAAAGCTAAAATTTTGATGCAGGACATATCAAGACAAAAACCAACGCTTTCATTAGTCCCTGGTGTTTTTTCGCTGGATGTTACAAACTATGCCATCCTTGCCCGGGGAATTAATAAAAAAACCAACGAACTTACTGATGTAACACTTTACGATTATACAGATCCATCGAAGATTAATATTGTTACTGCAAAAAAAGGAAGGATATTCTTTTCACCTGATCAATCAAAACTAATTATGGATCTCTGGAACGGTGAGATTCATGAGTCTGACCCGCTAAAGCCGAACGTTTATAGAAAATTAATATTTAAGAAGCACCGGATCGCAATGGAAGCTGATAAGTTCTCATTCCACCAGTCAACACCAGGACAACCAAGAGGCGACCGGGAATTAAGCACTGATGCAATGTTAACAATTATTGACAGCCTTGGAACCTTAAAGGCCACTTATATAAACAGTTTATCCAAAGAAACAAAGAAATATTTCTTTAACGACTCATCATTTAATTTTAATTATTCCAGCGATGTAAAAACCAAAAGCGACTTAATTTATGTTCAAGCCATTGAAAGGCTAAAAACCATCAGGAACGTAATTAATTCAAACGCGCAAAGAGTCATGTATATGCAGGATCAAATAAACAGTTACTGGGTTGAAGTATATAAAAAATATGCGCTTCCATTTGCTTGCATAGTTTTCGTTTTAATAGGTGCTCCACTTGGCATTATGGTAAAGAAAGGAGGATTTGGTGTGGCTGCAGGAATTAGTCTCTTTTTCTTTCTTCTTTATTGGGCTTGTCTGATTGGTGGAGAAAAATTAGGGAACAGAAATATGCTTTCCCCATTCCTGGGAATGTGGGCAGCAAATATTATAATCGGGATAGCGGGCTTAATTCTTACAGTTAAAACAGTTCAGGAAACTGTAACTTTAAATTTCTCATTCATCCAAAAAATAATTCCAAAGCAATGGCAAACTGAAGAAAAAGAAACTATCGATGAAAATTCTTGACAAATACCTGATAAAACAATTTCTCCAGACTATTTTCTTTGGAGTTATAGCTTTTTCATTACTCTTTGTAATAATAGATGTAATGGAAAACCTTGATGATTTCATTGACCAAAGCGTTCCCTATCATGTTATACTTCATTATTATCTTGTTTTTCTTCCCGAAATGATAAAAATGATGACGCCGGTTGCAGTGTTGTTCGGCGCATTGTTCACAGTTGGGAAAGCCTCAAACCTAAGTGAGCTCACCGCTATTAAAGCAAGCGGAATAAGCATGTATAGATTTATGGCGCCCTTCCTTGTTACAAGCCTAATAATAAGCCTGGCTTCAATTTATTTTGCAGGGTATATAGTCCCGATGGCAAACCAGACAAAAATAAATATTGAAAGGAACTATCTTAACAGAGGATTTACGAGTGGTGGCAGCAATTTATTTTTTCAGGATTCCAGAACCAGGATCATCAATATCTCATTTTTCGATGAGTCAAAAGAACAGGCGAACAGGATCAGCATTCAGGATTATAATAGTAAAGATATAACCCAAATGGTATCGAGAATTGATGCCGCAAAAATGATTTATGATTCTACTAAAAATGACTGGACTGCATTCAACGGAACGAAAAGAATATTCGACTCAACGGGTCAGAGTCTAAGTTATTTCAACAAAGAAATAATTACAAACCTGCACTTCACTCCCTCAGAACTAATAAAGAAACAAAAAAAACCTGAAGAGATGGATCTTACAGAATTAAGCGACTTAATTAATACTCAAAAGCTGGCAGGTAATGATACAACAAGTCTGTTGATAGAATACTATTCCAGGTTCTCTTTCCCTATGGCAAGTATTATTGTTGTCCTTTTCGGACTTACAATTTCTGCGAATAAAAGGAAAGGTACAGTTGCAGCACAAGTTGGATTCAACATACTGGCAACATTTATATATCTTGTATTTATGAAGGTAAGCCAGGCATTTGGAAAAAACGGGGCATTAGATCCGCTATTAACAGCGTGGTTTGCAAATATATTATTCCTGGCTGCTGCGCTGATTTATTTACCACGGGTTAAACAGTAATCCTTTAAGATTGAATTCAAAAAAACAAAATAGCAAAGTTTCTAAAATTTTTATTACCGATATTCTGGGAATATCTGGCGGTTATTTTACTCCAGATCAACTGGATAAAATATTTCATCTTCTGGAAGAGGAAATAAATAAATTTAACTTCCCCGATTCTTCAGAGGCAAATCTTTTAAGGATAATAAATGGAATGTATAATAAAAGAGCTTTCCTTGAAGAATGCCTGCAATACCCACACTATGTTGAAATTATAATTGCGATTTCTGCTAACAGTAATTACCTGACTGATATTCTCATAAGAGATCCCGAATATTTTTATTGGATAGTCAACCCTTCGACACTCAAATTAAAATTAGAGTTAAATAGTTTTTCGAAATCACTCGAAAATACCCTACTTCAATATAATTCTCTGAAGGCAAAATTAAATGCACTACGGGCTATTAAAAGGAAGGAAATACTTAGAATAGGTTTAAGAGATATATTAAAGGTCGAAGATTTAAAGACAATAACCGAAGAACTTTCTGTACTTGCAAAAAGTATTGCCTCAACTTTATTTAATACTTGCTATAAAGAGATATTAAATAAATACCAGGTCAGGAAACTAAACAGAAAGTATTGCCTTATAGCATTAGGTAAGCTCGGTGGAAACGAATTAAATTACAGTTCTGACATTGACCTGATAATCTTTTATGACAAGAACACAAGAGTAACAGATAAAATAAACTATCAAGAATTTCTAACTGAAGTTATTTTACTATTTATAGAATCAGCCGCGTCAATTACAAATACTGGTTATATATACCGGGTAGATTTCCGGTTGCGACCGGACGGTAAAAACTCTCCGCTTTGTAACACTTATAATAGTTATATCAATTATTACGAAAGCAGGGGCGAAGATTGGGAGCGACAGATGCTTATTAAAACTGATTTTATCTGTGGGAATGAAAATCTTTTCAGTAAATTTTCAAATTATCTTTCTCATTTCATTTATCCCGGCTCTTTTTCAGTTTCCCCGCTTGAACAGATTAAAAAGCTAAAATACGCGATTGAAAAAAAACTGAAAGATGAAGAAAACATAAAGCTTGCATCGGGTGGTATAAGGAATATTGAATTCTCGGTACAGGCTCTACAATTACTAAATGGAGGGCGGTTTCAGGAAATCAGAACCCCCAACACTCTGGACGCAATTTGTAAATTAAAAGAAAAGAATCTGCTCACGGAAAAAGAATCCGTCGTATTTATTGAAGCATATACTTTTTACAGAAAAGTTGAACATTATCTCCAATTAATGAACGATACACAAACACATACAATTCCACACGAAGGGACAATACTTAATAACCTCAGCTATTTTTTAGGATTTAATAGCCCCGAGGCTTTTCAAAAAAAAGTTGCTTCCTACAGAAATTCAGTTTTGGACATTTATAATTCAATTGTCGGCAGTAAGGAGAAAAAGGATGAAGAAAAACATGAGGCCAGGCTAGTTTTTAGGAACAAAATAAAAGCGGAAAAAAATCTAAGCTATTTGAGAACAGGCAGAGGCTTACTCGACCAAAAGCAATTCGATAAGAAGACTACATTAGCTTTTATTGCCATCGAAGGTCATTTATTCGACTATATGGCCGATTCAAAATATCCTGATATAATACTAGAGAATTTTACCCGGATAATACGAAATGTATCTTTCCCTTCAATGTGGTATACCGAATTTATGGATCAAAAATTTTTTGATGCCTTCCTGACCATTTGTGAATATTCTCAGAAATCAGTAGACCTTTTTGCGGAGGATGAGGACCTGAGAGAATATTTTATTACTAAAAAAATATTCGAGAAACTTAATGCAGAAATGTTAGGGAATCTAAATACTAGGACTTTTCTTTTCCATTTATTATGTCTCTTCACACTAAAAATAATAGGTCCTAAAAAAATTTCATCATTATTAAAAAGCTTCTTCGTCGGAAAAATCAAATATTTATCAGATACGTCTCTTAAGGTAGAAAATAAAAATTATTTTATTGCTGCGCTGGGCAGCTTCGGATCGGGGGAAATGAGTTTTGCCTCTGACATTGATTTAATTTTTGTAGTTGAGAAATCGGACAAATCAAATAACATTGGAAAAGAGTTCCAAACTTTTCTACTGAAACTAAAGAAAGAATTTTTACCCTTTGATGTTGACTGCCGGTTAAGGCCCGAAGGCACAAGTAGTCAGCTTGTCTGGGAGTTTGACTCATATAAAAAATATCTTTCAAAAAGAGCCCGTACCTGGGAATTTCAGGCATTTTGCAAGCTGAATATGGTAAGTGGAAATAGAAATTTGTTTAATAAATTTTCGAGAGCAATAAGAAGAGACATTGCTAATCTGGACAAGAAAATATTAAAGAAAAATATACTGGAAATGAGAAATAAATTATACCCTCCGGATCTTTCCGGCTTAACAGAAATATTTAATATAAAAAAAAGCCGTGGAGGGATTACAGATATAGAATTTATTCTTCAGTATTTGATGCTTTCTAATCATAAATATTATTTCTTATTAAAAGGGGAAAGAGATGAACAGATTATTGTGAAGTTATCTAATGTGAATAAAAGCATCAGTACAAGAAAAGATAATTTGATTGAAGGCTACTATTTTTTGAAAAAACTTGAGCTCGCCAATCAAAACATATTTAATGTGAGCAATTCACAGATCATATTAGAATCTGGTACGCTGAACAGGGTTCTCACATTCCTGGAATTGGGCTCACATTCAGTTCTCAAAAATCATTTATCAAAAATAACTAAATTAAATCATACACTATTTGAGATTCTCCTTAAAGAAAAATGATACGTTTTGCAAAAAAGCACTTTGCTTTACTCACTGCTATATTTGTATTTGTAATTTACCTGATTACTCTTGCTCCTTCAGTTGTTGAAATTGATTCCGGTGAGCTTGCGACTGTACAGGCGACCATGGGAATTGCGCATCCTACAGGTTACCCCCTTTTTACTATTGTAGGTTACATTTTCTCTTTGCTACCACTCTCTTTTACAAAAATTTATCAACTAAATATATTGGCTGCAGGGTGGTGTGCTTTAGCTGTCTGGATATTTGTTTATACTTCAAAATATTTACTGGATAATTCTAGCGCTTCTAATTCAAAACCTTCTGAATTAAAGACCTCCAAAAAGAAAAAAGCAAAAGTCATCAGTGACAAAATAAATAATAATATTATTTCAGAAGATAAAAAGATACTTGTATCTGTTGCGGGAGGACTGATCCTTGCATTCAGCAAAACTTTCTGGATGCAGAGCACTTCTGTAGAAGTTTATTCTCTTCATGTTTTTTTAATAACAACAACAATATTCTTTTTATTAAAAAGTTCTTTCCACAAACCGGCAGAAAATGAAAGATTTCTTAGATCAACCTGGATGCTGTTTGCTATATCTCTTGCACTGTGCTTTTCAAACCATATGACAACAATCCTGATTTTGCCAGGTGCTGCTTATCTTTATTTCAGTAAATATGGATTCAACAAAAAAAGTTTAATACAAATTGGATGGATGCTGTTGGTCTTCGTTCCGCTCCTGATTCTAATATATTCTTATCTCCCGATCAGGGCTTCACAAAACCCGATGTTGAATTGGGGAAATCCTATTGATCTCGAAAAATTTCTTAGACACGTTTCAGGTAAACAATACCAGGTATGGCTGTTTTCATCAACCGCATCTGCTGAGAAACAATTAAGCCATTTTATAAATGAATTACCCCTGGAATTCACATTTGGATTAATCTTTATAGTGCTTGGTTTGTTCAGCTCATTCAGGTATTCTAAAAAAATATTCACTTTTTTCCTAATCACGTTTTTAACGACTGTCTTATATTCAATCAATTATGATATTCATGATATCGACTCATATTTTTTGTTAGCATATATATCACTTTCATTTTTTGCGGTTTTTGGCGTATTAAAATTATTTAAATATCTTGAATTCTCAAAAATTTCTTTAAAACTATCTTTGTCACTGATAGCTACTATCTTATTAGCACATTTTTATATTACTTATCCTGATGTTAATCAGTGTGACAATTATGCTTTTAAAGACTATACAAAAGCACTTATCAAAAGCACAGATAAAAATTCAGTAATACTGAGCTACCAGTGGGATTACTTTGTTTCGTCGGCTTATTATTTTCAACTCGTTGAAGGCTTTAGAAAAGATGTAAAAGTAGTTGATAAAGAATTACTGAGACGTTCGTGGTACTATCACCAGCTTCAGACAGATCATCCTCAATTATTATCGGGAATGAAAACCGAAGTAAATAATTTTTTAACGGCAGTCGCTCCATTTGAAAGAGATGAAAATTTTAATCCTAGTGTAATAGAATATGCTTACGAAGCTGTAATGACAAAACTGATTTCATCTAATATCGATAAAGTCAGTTGTTATATTGGCCCCGAACTTTTTGAAAACGAAATGCAGAAAGGCGAATTCAAACTACCTGCGGGTTATACAATCGTACCTGATCTTTTTCTGTTTAAAGTCACAAATCAAAAACACTACATCCCTGCCGCCGATCCTGATTTTGAGCTCAGGTTACCTGAACACAGAGGCACTTATGTAAAAATGATAGAGAATTTTGTAGGTGGTATGCTTGCAAGAAGAGCGCTTTATGAAATGCAATTTGATAAAATAGACAGGGCAAAACTTTATATAAACAAAATTATTACTTCTCTTCCCGATTACACTTTACCAAAACAACTTATTGATGTGTTAAGTAAATAAGAATCAATTACCCGCAGCATCGAGCAGGTCTTCTTTCCGGTCAGGTTTTAATTGCGCTTCGGTCATAAATGATTGAAGCGTTACATCCATTTGCTGAATTAAATTTCGCTTATAATATTTTGGTGCATAGACTGAGCCATCCAGCATATATATGCGATGAGTTTTTTCATCATAAAAAGTATAGTTAACGAAAGGTCCGCCCATCCCTTTTATATTTAGATCCCACAATCCTTGCGTAAGAAGTGCGTATCGGCCGTTGAAGTTTACTTCACTGGTTGTATAATAATCCTGTGCAATAACAACATAACCGCTGTCATAAGCAGTCTGGTAATATTTTTTCGTCATCCTGTTCCTGATTGCCTTGACTGAATCAGGATTCAGGTATACTGGTGAAGCATTATCAATCCAGTGAATAAAAATCCACCTTTCCATATCGCTGCCTGGTGAACGTCGCAGCCAGACAAACTGATCTACCGAATCATTCCTTGCAACTTTAAAATCTGCCTGTACATAAATTATCCAGCCGTAATCTTTTAAAAGTTTCCCTTCAACCTTCTTTTGTTCGAAGTGTGCATTATATAGGCTTTGAAATAATCTTTTATCGGAAATTTTTTGAAATGAATATAAAAGGTCCCCGGCATTTCTTGAAATTTTTGAAATTAAACTATTCATATCTGGCGCAGTTAAAACCATCGCAAGTTGATCTTTTGCCCATAGATTATATTTCCTGATAATTGTGTTACTGTCTGTCATAATTTTACTTCGTACAGTCGAATCGATGACTGTATTAATATACTTCGATGTTTCTGATTTAGAATTAAGCGGGGCAACAAAAATAATGTTTTTCCTGTTTTTAAACCTATTAAGCTGGTTCACAGAAATTCTTTTAATAGTAAAAATCTTTTCAGGCTGTGGAGTATTAATAATCTTTTCAAATGTTGAGTCCATTACAGAACTTAAAGCCTGATATTCAGTAGAATCGGCTACCACATATATCTCATCTTCAGGTCCCCGGGCGGGTTTCAATGAACTACAGGAATTAAAAATAAATCCCGTAAGAAAAACTGAGATTAGTATAAAAATTTTTTTCATGTTTACCTCGGTACGTTTGGCAGTATGAGTTGTAAATGCGGTAATAATAAAAGATACAAAGCCCACATTGAAATTCCAATTGAAACGGGAATTGCCAGATTATCGTCCATCCATCCGTGTGAAATATTTTCAACTATCGCCGCAACAGCAGCAGCAATAAAACCTATCAGATATTCAAGAAAAAGCCCTTCAACCTTGGGGGTGAAAAGCACTACAATGCTTGCACTTATAAAAAAAGCTAATGTTCCCTCTAATGATTTAGACAAAAATTTGTGATTTCCGAATTTTCTACCAACCAGTGCTGCCATTGAATCACTGATTATAAGAATGCTAAATGCTGTTACAAAAAATACTTTGGGGAAAAGTATAACACAAACCAAAGCTGAAATCAGTACATATGTTGCACCATTTAAATTCTTTTTTTCCTGATCCAGTTCGTGCTTGCGTAACAAGATACCGAATATTGAATAAAATATTTTTCCAAAACCAGTTGAAAAATAGCGAAGCAAATCAATCGCCAGTACAAAAAAAGTAACTATACTGAGAATGATAATTGCGTCGGTTCGGGAAATAAAATAATAAACAATCGGAATAGATAATGAACAGAGATGAATTAGTTTTCTTACTATTTCATCTCTGTAATGAATTGTTGCATGGTCAGTTGGAGTCATCTTTAGGAGCTGACTCTTTTTTACGTTGATTCAATAATTTTTTTACGTGTTCAGGCATTTTTTCACCCGCTTCATCAACCCCATTACCATTATCTTTGCTATAAGCTGGTAAATCGCCACCATTGATAATGATATCTATTTCTGATGAATCAAGACTTTCTCTTTCGAGAAGTTCTTTAGAAAGCTTGTGCAATAATTCCATATTATCGTGCAGGATTTTTTCGGCCCTGCGCATTGACGTGCCGACTATCTTCCTGATTTCTTCATCGATTTCTTCTGCAGTTTTTTCGCTATAGTCTTTATGTCTTTGAATCTCTCTGCCGAGGAAAATTTCTTCTTCCTTCGCGCCATAATTCAAAGGTCCAAGCTTATCACTCATTCCCCATTCACAAACCATTTTCCTCGCGATGCCTGTTGCTTTTTCAATATCATTTCCGGCACCTGTCGTGTAATGGTTAAAAATTATTTTCTCAGCAGCTCTTCCTCCCAATGCATAAGTAATAACGGCTTCAAGATATTCTTTTGAATATGTATGTTTCTCGTCAATTGGAAGATAACTTGTAACGCCAAGCGCCCTGCCTCGTGGAATAATTGTAACTTTGTGAACAGGGTCAGCTTCAGGAATCATTCTTGCTACAAGCACGTGGCCAATTTCATGGTATGCAGTAGTTTTCTTTTCATCCTCAGTTATGATGAGACTTTTTCTTTCCATTCCCATCATTACTTTATCTTTTGCTTCTTCAAAATCAATCATTTGAACTTTCTTCTTGTTCTTTCTTGCAGCAAGCAAGGCAGCTTCATTTACAAGATTAGCAAGCTCAGCTCCTGCAAGTCCCGGAGTTCCCTTTGCGAGAACCTCAAGATCAACATCAATATCAAGCGGAATATTTCTAGTGTGAACCTTTAGAACACCTTCTCTTCCTTTAACATCGGGACGATCAACAACTACCTGCCTGTCAAATCTTCCTGGTCTTAGTAACGCAGGATCAAGCACATCAGGACGGTTAGTAGCTGCAATTATTATTACTCCGCTGTTCTGTTCAAACCCATCCATTTCAACGAGCAGCTGATTTAAAGTCTGCTCTCTTTCATCGTGTCCGCCGCCAAGACCCGCGCCCCTGTGACGTCCTACTGCATCAATCTCATCGATAAAAATTATACACGGTGCGTTTTTCTTTCCCTGCTCAAAAAGATCTCGCACACGGCTCGCACCGACTCCGACAAACATTTCAACAAAGTCTGCACCGCTTATCGAAAAGAAGGGAACGCCTGCTTCACCTGCAACTGCCCTGGCGAGAAGAGTTTTACCTGTTCCCGGAGGCCCTAAAAGTAAAACACCCCTAGGAATTTTTCCACCAAGCTTTTGAAATTTCGTTGGCTCTTTAAGAAACTCAATAATTTCCTGCAGTTCAAGTTTTGCTTCGTCGGCTCCCGCAACATCTCTGAACGTTATCTTTGTTCCGGATTGTGAAATTAATTTTGCTTTACTTTTGCCAAATGAAAAAATTCCACGTGAACCGCCTCCCTGCCCCTGCATTTTTCTCATTATTAGAATCCATACTCCGATAATCAATATCCAGGGAAGGAATCCCAGCAAAATATTCATCCATTCGTTTGAGTCTTTTTCGAATGAATAATCAATTCCCTTTTTTTGCCAGACAGCTTCCTGGTCTTTTATAATTGGTTCCGGGAGGTAAACAGAAATGTTTTTAACTTTTTGACTTTTACCTCCTACCTTTATTTCTTCTTCACTTTTTAGATCAGCTTTGAAGTAATAATCATTTACGTCTGATTTTATAATTTTTGCTGATGCAATTTTATCCTGATCCAATAATCTTTCGTATTGATTATATTGAACATCAACATAATTGGTAGTTCCGGTCTTCATAAGCTGCATAACAATAACAGCAGCAACCACAACTGCGCCCCATCCAAAAACAAGCTTAATTATTTTCGACCAGTCAAAATTATCCTCAGGTTTATTCGGTCCGCCGCCCTTTGAAGGCGGATTCGGCTTTTTTCCCGTTCCATTCCCGTTGTTATTATTCTCAGCCATTAACAATATTTTATTAAAAAACTTCATTCCTTTTATCAATTCTCCATTATTCACTTAATACATAAATAGAGCTTAGATTTCTGTACTTTTGAGCGTAATCCAGCCCGTAACCAATCACAAATTTACTCGGAATATCGAAGCCAATATAATGAATTTTTACATTATATCTAAGACTATCGGGCTTTACAAGCAGCGAACAAACCTTCAAACTGGCAGGTTTATGATGCATCATAAGCTCCTCTATAAATTTGATCGAAAGCCCCGAATCAACTATATCTTCGACAATAATTATGTCTCTTCCGTTTACATCACAATTCAGTTCTTTCAGCAATTTTACTTTTCCTGATGAGATCTTTTCATCACCATAGCTTGAGAGTTTGAAAAAGTCAATTTCACAATCGATATTTACATTTTTAATCAGATCAGAGAGAAAAATAAATGACCCGTTCAAAACTCCGATGAATACCGGCACTTTGCCCTTGTAATCCTTCGATATCTGTTTGCCAAGTTCTTTTATTCTTGACTGAATTTTCTTTTCTTCAAGGAACGGAACGAAAACTTCCTTTCCGACCACTATATGACCGGCTTCATTTTTTACTATTTCAGGCATAATTCTATAATCCTGTTTGTTCTGTTTGTTACTTTAAATCTTTCATCCAGCCTTAGGCCAACAACCCAGACTATCTTTCCTTTGTTTGTAAGCACAAGCTGATTTTTTTTATCAAAAGAATTAATTTTCTCTTCATTTAAAAAGTCAGAGAGCTTTTTTGTTCCCTTCATCCCTATTGGATAAAACCTGTCGCCTGATTTCCATTTCCTGACCAAAAACTTTTCATCAATTTTATCAGCAGTAATATATTCCCTGTTTCGGTTTGATGAAAATTTCAACGGTTTTTCTATTCCGTTAACGATCAACAATTTTTTAGAATTCAATTTAACGGTCTGACCTGTTTTAATTTCAACTTCTTTGTAATCCTTTACCTTTTCAGGTCTGAAAAAAAGGATTTCATTTCTTTCTCTCAATGCGACCAGGTTTTTATTCAGGTTAATTTGATCTCCTGTCTGAGCGTTTATCAGAAAGTTTATATCATTGAGGTTTTTGTAATTAAGGCTGACGTCAAAATTGTTTTCAATCGCTCTCTTAAATATATCACCTGAAAATTCAGAATCATACTTCTTTAATCCGGGAAGAGACAACTTTAACTTTCCTTTGCTGAAATATGAGACTTCATCCACAGCAGCAGCAATTATTTTATCAAGCTGATTTGAAAAACTTCTCACCAGGGATGAAGTGTTCAGGATTTTCACTTCAAATGAAGCGTTTAGTTTTTCCCTGATCAACGGGAAAATTTCGTTACGAATATAATTCCGGTCATAATCCGATTCAAAATTCGATGCATCAATTCTGAAAAGGATCTTATTTTCATTAAGATAACTCAGGATTTCATTTTTAGTAAGTATCAGCAGCGGACGAATAATATTTTCTCTCTGATAAGGGATGCCTGCAAGACCTTTAATTCCGGTTCCTTTAATAAGATTAAGAAACACAGTCTCGGCATTATCATCGCAGGTATGAGCAGTCGCAATTTTAGTATAATTATTTTGCTTTGCAATTTTTGCGAACTCCGAATAGCGAACTTCTCTTCCGGCTTCTTCAAGCGACATTTTTTTCTTCTTCGATAAGTTCTTTACATCTTTCCTAACGACAAAAAACGGAATAGAAAATTTGCCGCATAATTCTTTGCAGAATTTTTCATCATTATCCGAATCGGTCGCTCTTAGTTTATGATTAATGTGCACAGCGCCAAGTTCGATTTTAAATTTCTTCTTATACTTGATCAAAAAATGAAAAAGGGAAACAGAATCCGGTCCGCCGCTTAGTGCAATAAGCACCCTATCATTTTTCGTGATAAGCTTTTTATCATCTATAAATTTCAGGATTTTCTGTTCTGTTTTTTTCATTTTTTTCTCAATGTCATTTCGAATAACGCTATGCGGGATGAGAAATCTTTTATCCTACACGATAAAGATTTCTCCCTTCGGTCGAAATGACACCCCAAATATCTTTTTATAAATTTTTAATACTCGAAACCTCACCCTGCTCGGTCAACTGGATTATATATTTACCAAGCACGTCAAATTCAAGATTTACAGTATCTCCGACCTTTTTATCCGCAAAAATAGTTTCCTCCCACGTATGAGGTATCACTCCGACAGAGAATTCATTGTTCCCTAACTCAGCAACAGTCATGCTTACACCGTCAATTGCAATGGAGCCAACAGGGATCAGATACTTTTGGTAGCCCTCCGGAAACGTAATTGTTATAAAATGGCTGTTGCTTAACTCCTTTACCTGCTTCACTTTGCCAGTTGTGTCAACGTGGCCCAGGACGAAATGTCCGCCAAGCCGGGCGTCGGCTTTCAAGGGTCTTTCAAGATTTATTGGTTCATTTAAGCTTGTGCTGCCGAGGTTGGTTTTCTTCAAGGTTTCTTCAATTGTATCGACAGCAAAAGTGTCACCCTCTCTTTGCACAACTGTCAGGCATACACCGTTTACCGCAACGCTGTCACCTATTTTCAGGTCATCCATAATTCTTTTTGCCGAAAGCACAAAACGAATTCCATCGCCTGTCTTAATTTTTTCTTTTATGAATCCTTTTTCTTCAACTAATCCTGTAAACATTTTCTGCCCCGTTTTATTTGGTTAATTCTGCCAAAACATCATCGCCGATCATTTCGGCATTTACGAATTTTACTTTTAGAGATTTACTTATGCTTTTTATTCCGAGATCACTCACTGCCGGAATTCCGTTCCCCAATATCTTTGGTGAAATAAATACGAACAGATCATCATACAAATTTTCTTTTACAAAGCTGCTGAAAATCGATTTGCCGCCTTCAACCAGCACAGAAGAAATATTAATCTTTGAAAGCTCTTTAAGAATATTCTTCAGATTTAATTTCCCTTTGTCTTCTCTCACAAAAATTACTTCGGCGCCTTTTGATTTTATCTTTTTAATTTTTCTTTCTTTGCTTTTACTTTTGTTTGAAGTTACTATCACAAGTTTCTTATCACTATTGCTTGAAAATAATTTATGCTCAGTGCTTAGCCTCAGTCTTGTATCAAGTATAACCCTTCTTGGGTTTCTCCCTTCTGTTAACCGAACAGTTAATGACGGATTATCTTTCAGCACAGTTCCAAGCCCGATAAGCACTGCATCATATTTTGACCTGAGTTCGTGAACATATCTTCTTGAAAGCAGTGATGATATCCATTTCGAGTCACCTTTCCTGTCTGCAATTTTTCCGTCAAGTGTCTGTGCAATTTTTAAAGTTACATAGGGGATCTTTTTCGTAATGTGTTTAAAGAAGAATTTATTCAGAGCAGTGCATTCGCTTTCGAGAATTCCTGCTTTAACATCTATTCCTGCTGATTTTAATTTTTTAATTCCGTTTCCGCAAACGAGCGGATTCATATCAAGCGTGCCGATAACGACGCGCTTAATTTTATTTTCAATAATTTTATCCACACACGGAGGAGTGAGTCCCTGGTGACTGCACGGTTCGAGGTTCACAAATAAAGTTGAACCCTCTATGCTTTCTTTCGCGGAATTTATTGCGTTTATCTCTGCGTGATTCTCTCCGTACTTTTCGTGATAGCCCGCACCGATTATTCTTTCGTCCTTTACAATAATACAACCGACGAGAGGATTCGGGCTTACGTTTCCTCTTCCCTTTTTGGCAATTTCAATTGCGAGTTTTATATAGGACTCGTCAGTCAAAGTGTTTTTTATTTTATTGATAATATTTCGAACTCAAGCAAACCTGCGGGAGCTTTTACTTTTACTTTTTCACCCTTCTTCTTGCCCATTATTCCCTGACCTACCGGGGAGGTTATCGAAATTTTGCCGGCCTGAAAATCTGCTTCTTCTGCGGAGACCAGCGTATAATTGAAAATCTTGGAAGTCTTCAAATTCTTTATTTTAACTTCAGAAAGTATGTGGATCTGATCACCTGGAAATTCCTTGGGATCGATGAGCCGCGCACGGGAAAGCACATTTTCGAGTTTACTGATCCTTAATTCAAAAAGCCCCTGCTCTTCCTTGGCAGCGTCATATTCCGCATTTTCTGAAAGGTCACCGTGGGCCCTTGCCTCGGCTATTTTACGGGCTATCTCCTTACGTCCGTTGGTTTTAAGATCCTGCAGCTCTTTTTCCAGTTCCACAAGTCTTTCCTTGGTTAAATAAACAAAATTTGCGTCTGCCATAGTAAAAAACTCTTTTTGTTATTGAGGTTTTTAAAAAAAATTACCACTGCCCCAACAATTCGGGGCAGTGGCGGATTGAAAAATATATAATTTGGGGCGGGTTGTCAAGACGGATTTGATAAGTTTTGAACCTTTAATTAGGAACTCATCCTCCTTCCATTCCCCCTTCTCTTGGTAAGAGAAGGGGGGCGGGGGGTTGAGTTTCTTTTTCCAGACACCAATTGCATTAATTACCCGATTCAATTAAATTGATTTCAATTAACAGAATGTGCCCTCCGAGCAACATTTCTTGTTAGGGGAGCTTGTAGCTTTGACCAATCTTAACTAGGAAAATAAATGAAAAAGAAGGCGTTAATAATATTTGAGAATACGGCATTTTATTTATCTAATATGATAATACTCGCTTTTTTATTTAATGCATTTAGGGAGCAATCACTTGAAAGTCTTCTTACTATTAGTCTTTCTTTATTGGGTTTAATAGGGGTCTTATCGGCCTTATGTTATTCAAGTTCAACTTCTCAAAAAGATGAATCAAACTCAGAAATATTTAGATTTTCTGGGGATAGATTTCTACATAGCTTTATGACTTTAGTAATGGCATTACTCTTTTCTGGAGCAATTATTTCTATTCAAAAATATGGATTGTTTGGCATTAAAAATTATATTCTAGAAAAAGGGATTACAATATTGTTATCAATCTTTGTAACAATTTATCTTTATAAAGCCGCGAGAAGTTTTAGTGTTGGATTTCATATGTCCTTAAAAATTCTTAATCAAAGATTTAAACTAAAAGACGAAAGACTTTATGATGATTTGAAGAATGACTAAGGCCCTATGTTTTAATAATAAAAAGAGGAACAATGCTGTTCCTCTTTTTTAATTGAATAAATATTTTTCAGAATGCAGTTACAAAACCCAGACTAAACTTTGCATACTTATTTGTAATATCATAAGTGAGTTCACTCACAAGACGAATATTCCTTCTCAACAGATACCCGGCGTGCCCTGTAACTGATTTATAATCCAGCGCGCCTTCATCCGAGCTGATCTGGTTATACAAACCGACCAGGTACCAGAGACTTTCATCGCCTTCGGGACGGAATATCAGTTCCGCAAAACCGCCCTTTGTGTTTATTTTATGGTCCATAAAATAAGCAAAAGGATTCGTGTCATCCCTGTATAAATACTGCAGGTTTAACTCGAAGTTTTCATTCATAAGAGTTGCATCGGCCCCAAACATTTTAATCTCATTCTTTCTGGCTAAATAATAACCATCTATTAACTCATTTCCGTAATATCCGATTGCTCCCACTCTTACGTTTTCATTTACTTCCTGTGAAACTCTGCCCATCAGGTTTTTGTATTTATCCTTATCGAATAAATTATTTGAATTTACTGCACCTATGCCGGAACCATTCACAACTTCCAAAACCAAATCTGTTGCTGAAGGCAAAGTGTACGTAAAAATAAATCCGCGGTCGTAGGTAAGATCGATATCCGAAAAACCTGGACGGGCTTTGTAAATCCAGTAATCTTCGCTTGTCAGTCTCAACTCTCTTTTAAATATCGGGTCGGAAACCTGGAACTGCCCGACAGTCAGGGCAAGCTCGGTACCGAAAAGTTTATTGAACATCAACCAGGCATCTTCAATTTTACCGGGCTCTCCGTTTTCGAGAATATAATATGCATAGTACGCAACATTTTTTGTGATTGATCCGCCTGACATAATTTTAAACACAGAAGGCGTCCCGATATCAAACTCATTATTGTTTCCATCGTTGTAGGTTGTAAACCCCTGTATACGTACTGCAATCGGAAAGTCTCTTATCAAATCGAGCCTGTCATCACCGGTATTAACAAAATATCTCGGCGCATCTTTATCTTTTAAAGTAAAACCGTTTGCAGCAAATTCATTTCCGTATGGTTTTAAGTAAGGTATCGGGCTGTGACAGGTTTTGCAGCTCATATTATATTTTCTGGCAAAGGCTGGAATTGCGAACAGATCACTGGCTGTAAATGTAAATGTAGTTATCAATAGCGTAATAAAATTTATTGTCCTTTTCATATATACTCCAGAATTTATTAAGGGATGACATCTTATATTTTCCCTGTTCAACAGGAAAAGATATCATCCCATTATTTACAATAATACTATGGCAAAACAGTTATGTATGTAGAATGATCGTTTACTTTTATTATTTCCGCTTCTTCAGGTGCACCGAGGAAATCAGCAACAGGCTTAATCAGTTTTTGATAATTAAGTACCGCTGTAATTTTCATCTTGCCCGGCTTTACATTTGCAGGAAGCGTGAACGTACAGGTTTCAAGTTTTGTCTCGCGCGGACCTATCCTGTAATCAACACCCTGCGATGCTGTGTTCCATTGCTGAATGGTCATTCTTCCCTGCGGATCGAAATACGCCATCCTGAAAATTCTGTCACCGACAGGTATGCCGTCTCTCTGTACTCCTGCAAAATTCGGATCATTCAGAGCAATGCCCATATCCTGGTAAGCAAGCACATCCGCACCGATTGTATATTCTTCACCAGCGAATCCTTTTTTATCAACAGGCAGATGATAAACATTTCCTTCAGCATCAACAGCTTCAACGTGCATCCAGACAATCCTGTCCTCAACTGACCCTGTAGGAAACTTGTGCCCCGTCTTCTGATTGAACAAAGCAATTGTAAACTTCACAGCTTCGGTCGGTTCCGCTTCTCTTATATCAGGATGAATTCTTAATTCTATTGTTCCTCTTACTTTTCCCGGATCGTGAGCGCCGTGGAAAAGATGCTGCCAGACATCGGGATATTTTTTACCGAGCTCGGCAGAATATCCTTCTGCTTTTGTCATATGGCAATCCTGGCATTGAACTCCCTGCTTTGAATAAGGGCCTTCCTTCCATTCAAGGTGAGTTGATTTTACCCAGACGCCGTAAGGACTCATCTCGTTGTGACAAGTCCCGCAGAATTCTGCTGTCTGAAGAAAATCAGATTTTTTAATTTCGTGTTCCGGTGAATTGCCGGTACCCCGCGGCCCGTATTTTATATTTCCCGGACTCGGAAATAAAATTAAAGTTATGAGGTACATCCCCTGAAAATCCTGTAACCGTGTGACATACATCACAGGAAACGGATTCATTTGCGCGGGAATTCATTTCCGGTTTAGGCGGCGGAACATCCCCTGCTAAAAATGCAATCGGTGCGTGACACCCGTTGCATCCTGCTTTAACTTCCGCAACTTTTGCATCTTTTTCTGCGTGCGGTACTGCAAGCTTAAAATATTCAACTTCATCCCAGTGATGCGTATATGCCTGCGACATCATTGCCTGCTGCCATTGCTGATAAAAATCAACGTGACAGGAAGTTCCGCAAAATGCGGGTTTGCTGTAATCATCATACGATCTTGTACCCAGAGCCTCTCCCCCTGCTTTTATCCCCTGTGCTTTTATCAGACAGGGCAATAAAAATAAAACGGTTAAAAGTAAGAAAGGTTTTTGCATAGACATGTCACTCCTCCTCTGTTGTTATCGGATCATCTCAGATCAAATAAACACTTAAATCAAACGATCAGAATTTTCATCTCTGATATTTCAAATCATTTGTTTAACCAAGGCGAATGTGAGACCCCCAAAATTACCTGGTAGGATTTATTAATCCTGTGGTAAATATAAGTATAAAATTTAATACCCAATCAATAATTAAGAATTGACTTTAAAGCAATATCTGCCAAATTTTATTGTTAGGCTTTTGAATAACTTTCCATTTCAGTATCCGTTTTAGCAAGAAATAAAAGCGGGGCCAGCCAATGAACAGTCAACAAAATTCCGAATCTTATATTTTTTCTGTAGCGAGCAGGTTTAATTAACCTTCGTTGTTTCGGGCGTTAGTTTTCAATTTGTGTAACACTTTAGGAATATTGATGAAAGCAATCGTATTCACAAAATATGGATCCCCTGATTTTCTCGAATTAAAAGAAATCGAAAAGCCTACCCCAAAGGATAATGAAGTTTTAATAAAAGTTTATGCAGCATCGGTAAATGATTGGGACATGGGAAATATTATCGGCAGTCCATTCATTAACCGATTTTTTACCGGACTTTTTAAGCCAAAGAAAAATATACCCGGTTCTGACATAGCGGGGCGGATAGAAGAAGTTGGTAAAAATGTAAAATTATTTCAACCTGGCGACGAAGTATACGGGGATCTGAGCGGCGATTGGGGAGGTTTTGCCGAGTATGTCTGTGCCCGTGAAAATGCATTAGCACTAAAGCCACACGGCATGACATTCGAAGAAGCAGCAGCGATTCCGCAGGCAGCTATGCTTGCCGTACAGGGTCTTCATGATATAGGACGAATTCAAGTGGGTCAAAAAATTTTAATAAATGGTGCCGGAGGAGGTGTCGGTACTTTTGGAATACAAATTGCCAAATTGAAAAACGATGTTGAAGTGACAGGGGTTGACAGCACAGAGAAACTGGACCTATTACGTTCTGTGGGCTTTGATAACGTTATTGATTATACAAAGGAAGATTTTACAAAAAACAAAAAGTGCTATGATCTGATTCTTGATGTAAAAACAAATCGTTCGATGTTCGATTACATGCGCGCTTTAGGTACAAATGGGTTTTATGTAACAGTCGGCGGAGCAACAGGCCGACTTTTACAAGCTTTTTTATTTGGGCCGTTGATTTCGATGTTCAGTAAAAAGAAAATACGTATCGTTGCCCTGAAACCTAATAAGGATTTAGCTTATATGAATGAGCTCTTCGAAGCGGGCAAAATCAAACCTGTAATAGATAAGCCTTTCAAGTTAAGTGAAGTACCCGAAGCTATGCGGTATTTTGGAGAAGCAAAACACAAAGGGAAAGTAGTAATAACAATTGGACATAACAGCAAAATTTAACGAGCAACTCCTGCTTATAGCATTTTGTCCTTAATAAATTTACTTCAGCAGCACCATCTTTTTAGTTTGCTGGAAATCATTCGTTTCCAATGTATAAAAATATACACCACTTGCGTACTTGCTTCCATCGAACGGTACAGAGTAACTGCCTAAAAGTTGCTCTTCATTTACAAGAACTGCAACCTGCTTTCCGGTAGCATCGGTCACTGTTAGCTTAACCTGTGTTCTTTTCGGAAGACGGTAACGCAGAACAGTAACAGGGTTGAAAGGGTTGGGATAATTCTGGTCAAGCACATACTGACCGGGAATTATTTCTTTCGGCTGTTCGGTGAGCAATTCGTCTTTCATTATAAAATTATTCGGATCGAAAACCAGATCGGATGGCACCCCGCTTACAACAAAGTTAAACGACTGAGCGCTTTGGTTATTAAAAACCGTTATGACAGTATCGCCAACATCCGTAATGACCTTTAATTGAATCGGCATCGTAAAAAAATCGGGATTCGTATGAGCCACCTGGTTAACGTTAAGACTGATCTCATAATTTCCGGAACCTGCGTAGGTGTAATTCCAGCTATACCTGTAATTCGGATATCCCAATCCATAAATCCATTCATTGAAAAAATACCCCAGGTTTTTTCCTGAAATACTTTCTGCAACAGATTCAAAATCTGATGTAGAAGCAACACCATAAGCAAAACGGGGATCGCTGTTATAAGAACGAAGAATATTAAAAAACACTGAATCACCTACTATACCACGCAACATATGAAGTACTATTCCAGCTTTAGCATATGTTGTCGGATAACTGAATATCCTGTTTACCGAACTGATATCATCAACATAAACTGAATTATTTTTATCTTTTTTTGCAGTACTCATCTTGCCTTCAATATTTGAATCATACGCCTGCCTGCCGTATTCATCTTCATAATAAAGAGCTTCGGAAAATGTTGCAAAGCCTTCGTTCAGCCAGATGTCATTCCAGGTTTTGCATGTAACTTTATCACCGAACCATTGGTGGGCAAGCTCGTGTGCAATTAACGTTTCATCGAATCCCCCCACAGATGTAATTGTCTGATGTTCCATTCCTCCTCCCCACCCGAATTCTGCATGCCCGTATTTTTCCTTCAAAAAAGGGTATGGCCCGTAATGATCAGAATAAATCTTTATCATAGTTGCAACTTTATCAAGCAGGTCTTTAGTGTTTTGATTATAATCCAAAGAGTAAATGTAATTTGTGATCGGCATTGAATCAGTTGCAGCATATTTATAATACGTGTCGTAGGTTGAATAATCTGCTATAGCAAGAGAAATAAGATACTGTGCTATCGGGTAGGAGTTTTTCCATTTAAAGGTATGGGTTCCATCTCCATTGTCAATTACTACCTGTAATGTTCCGTTTGAAACTGCAGTTAAATTGTCAGCAACAGTTATCCAGACATCGGATGAATCTGCTTTATCAGCAGGGGTATCTTTGCACGGCCACCAGTCGCTTGCGCCATACGGCTCGCTCAAAGTGTAAATTGCCTGCCCGCCTGATCCGTCATTACCAAATTCAAAACTCCCAAAGCCTGTAGAACCGGGGATTCCTCTGTAATAGACAGTTATGCTTCCCTCTTGCCCCGGGCTTAATGGAGAAGGAAGATTAATAATGAGTTTTGGAATACCAGACATATGAGTAAAAGTAATTTTGTTTCCATTCATAATCACGGAATCAACGTGCAGCTCATTTTGCAAGTCGAGATAAAATGAAGTTAAAGAAAGAGAATTACTTTTAAAATTAACCGTAACAATTCCATCAAGGTTTTTCGGCTGATAAGTTAACTTAAGATCAAGCTTATAATATATAACGTCAATAGTAGAGTCCCCGGGGTACTGAACCTGGGAGATTTTTTTCAAGTTTTGATATTGATGTTTCTCCGATTCAACGAGAATCTTATTGAATGTCTGTGCAACAAGAAAATGATTAGCAATAAAGAACAAACAATATATAATGCAATATTTTTTCATAAGTAATCCCCCTGTATTTCGCCGCATCCTAATTTACTTCCTGGATTCTGCAGATTGATTTAAAATTACAGTATTTGCAAACTTTGTTTTCACGATCTTTTAAAGTCGTAAGATTAAATCTCCCGTTCACTATCGATTTTACATGTTTTTCAATTGAGTCTAGACAAATATTGATTAATTCATTGTTAGCCGAAATGTAATCATCTTCACTAATATTTCTCTTTCTGCTTTCTGAATTTTTTATTTGTTTTCTCCCAAAATCAGAGTCCGAAAATTTCAATGAATAAATTTCTGCAGAAGAAGGTTCAGAATCCACAGATAATTGGGCCTCTATCAGTTTTTTTGCAGCATACATATAAAGCGGCAGTTGAAGCGAAATGCCTTCAAGAAGATCTTTCGCAGTGGGTATTTTCCCACCGATTTTATAATCGATCACTTTAAATTTTTCATCTGCTTCGCTTATATCGATCCTGTCAATTTTGCCTCTAACATTTATATCTCTAACGGTAAAATCAGTTAAAAAAGAATTTTTGTCATTTGCATTTCCAAACTGTCCGAATGCTCTTTCAAAATATCTTGGAGTAAATCCATCAGTGTTGTCTTTTTCAGCAGTAAGAAACTTAAACAGAAGAGAATTTTTCCGGTCGCCTTTAATGCCAAGTACTTTCTCCTTTTCAAAAAAAGAGACAGGTGAACGAAAGTTTGCTTTCTCGATTTTTTCTTCCGCAATTCTAAAAATTAATTTGTATGCAAAATCAAAATCCCTCCCGGAGGATTTCTGTAAAATTATATTTTTCCTGTTCAGTTCTACATAAAATTCAAATAATATTGAGTGAAGTAATGTACCCATTTCAAGGGCTTCTATTTCCTCAGTCGGTTCTTCAACCGGCTCCAGTTTCAAAACTCTTTCAGCAAAATATTTGTATGGACATTTTGCATAGGTCTCAAGCTGGGAAATTGAATAATTTCTTTTTTTATACTCTGCTAATTTTGCTTTCGCATCTGCCGAAAGGTTTTCCAGTATATTCCCAGTGAATTCCGAATCTCCGAACGGATTATTTGTCCTTAGTTCGTTTATTTTTATTGCTTCTTCAATCATATGGATATCAATATCATATTCTTTTATCGACTCATTATTCTTTACATTTTCAACACCTCTATTCCCGATAAACTCAAGCACTTCTTCTCTCGAAAAAAGAGTATCCTCAAAGTCTTTTTCGGTTTTTTCTGAAACTCCGAACAGGTTAGTAAATTCTGTTAGGAAATTGGATTCCACTAATTCTTTTTTTTCATCATTTGAAGGAAGAGTCAGATAGAGTCTTTTTTTCCATGAACATAGCGCCTGATAAAAATGATATCTTTCTTCCCCCTGGTGTTTTATTTCATCTTTCATATAAGAGGGTGAAAAGAATATTTCCGGGGAGTAACGCGTAGGGAAATCACCATCACATAAGCCAGCTAAGAACACATGATCAAATTCCAGCCCACGAATTTCACTCAGTGTAGTGATCTGAACGCCATACCCCTGCCTTTCCTTAATATTATATCTTGATGAATTAACAGCAGTCCTGATGTGACTAAGAAAGAACTTCAGGTTGAATTTTTCTTTTTCACTATATTCAAGCTTGAACAATTCAAGCAGTTCGGTTACTGTTTCTATCAGTACCGTTACAGCCTTTACATTTTCCTCAACTCTTTCTCCTCCCCGGCTAACAAGCTTAATTGGAATATTCAGCTTGTAGATTAATTCCGTAAAATTATCGAGAAACTCCTTAAGTGACATTTTTTTATCGAAAGGTTCAAGAAGTTCATTAAAAGTTTCGATATCCTCCAGCGCTTTTTTGTAATCCTCTTCCTTAAATGAAAGGCTGCTGAATTCTTCGTCCGCTTCTTCAAATTTTTGTGAGAGTGCATCATCGATGGAATCCTTCCAGTTTTGATAGCCTGAAATTATTTTTAGTTCTACAGAAACTCTCATCAGGTTTGACTGGTGAATTCCTATCGTCTCAAGATATCCACCCGAAAGGGCACGCAGAATATTTTTGTAATAAAAATCATTTTCCAGCACCTCAAGTATATTTATTACCGATATAACAGGAGGTGAAGCATCCAGGGAGTAACGATCTGTAAGATTAAACGGGATCTCATATACTGAAAAAATATCCCTTATAGTCGGCGAATATTTTTGTATCAGGTTAAATGCAAGACATATTTCATTCGGTTGAACATTTTTTTCTATGATAAGTGTTTTTATTTCTTTAGCGATAAGCTCAATTTCCTTTTCACGATTTTGCGCTGATATTTTTGTTATGCTATCGTGGTAATCCGAAATCTTCTGCTGCTGTTTCGTTCTGAATAATTTCTCCCTGACTATTGTTAGAAATTTATTGTGTTCAGTTAATGAAGAATCAATGATTGGTCTGAAACCACTTCTCTCCAGTTTCTCATAACATTTATCAAGATGCGAAAACATCAATGGATTATATTTGAAATAATCAAAAGAGAGAAATAATTCCTGTTCCGGCAATTCGGAAGTTCTATTCAGAATATCAATTTCCGGCGAAGTAAACTCATCAAATCCATGCACTATAATCAGGTTTACATCAGGAAAAAATTTCCTGAAATTTTCTGCAAAAATATTTTTTTCAAATTTTACAAGCTGATTATATACATCACCGATCTCTTTAACTGAAAGCTCGTCGCATTTCAATTGATGTTTTTCGTATATCTCAGCAATATCGCCAGCTTTTAATTTTTCAGAACCCTCAAGAGTCTCATATTCCTTTCTTAAAGTATCAGGATTTATCCCATGTTTTTTATACTCTGAAATTACATTCTTAATTCGCTCAAGAGTTCCCGATGGAATTTGGTCTTTATAATTTGAAAAATATTTAAGCTTTATTTCCTGGATGCTTTGATTTAAAAGGACAGTAGATGCGGCTTCACTCAAGATAGTCCCTTTTATTTCAGGATCTTTAAAAAATAATTTTGTGGAAAAAGTCCCGATTGTTTCAAGATTTATTTTACCTGTTGATTCATTTGGCGCAGAAGTTATGATTTGTTTTTTCAAGTCCCTGATTTTCCTGTTGGTCGGGACAATAACCAACAGCTCATTTAGCCGACGATTCCTGATTTTTTCATCAACTTCTGCATTGACATCAAACTTTTCTCTTTTGCTCTTTGTAAGTATCATCTTCTATTTCCCAGCATCAGGTCCCTGTTTGATTTTTTAATTTGATTTTTCAAATCAAGATTCAAAAGGTCAGCTATTTCCTTAAATCTTTTTTTTGCATCGGCCTGTCCGTTCAGGACAAGTGTTTCGAGTTCGAGGTAATTGCCGAGATGTTTTATGTTATCAAGGTGAATCCGGGTATTGTTGTACATGTAAAGAAGTCTCTTCTTTTCGACGACAGTTTCAACTTCAAAAATCTGCCTGAAGAATTCTTCTGCATTACCTGCACTAAATTTCAACAGTTTGTAATTTGACCACCTGTTTTTCGAGTTTTCATCCCGGTTGTAATGGATAAGACTTTCAATACCTTTTTCGACTCTTAATTTTAACAATCCGCCGGAATTTTTATAGTAAATATCTTTCTGATTAAGAGTTGCTGTGAAATCAGCACCAATTTTATTTAACACCTTTTTTATATCCCTGAACGATTCCAGCTTTATTTTTACTTCAAGATTCTGAGGCATAACTTTCTCTCACTACATTTTTCGAGATTTATTCTTTTTGATCACTTTGAGCGCATGCAAGATACAAAATGGCTATAAATCGTGAATAGTTAATTTCGCAGGCGACAATTAATTCCTTTTTTTATATGTTGCAATTGCTTTTAGGTTCGTTATTTTTAAGGTAAAAATATTGGTGTCATATGAAATTATTAACATTACTGGCAATATTACTAATTAGCATTATCAATGTAAATGCACAGGGGATTGGCAAAATTGTACCGATAAAACCACCTGAAATTTTTCCACCGAATGCTTTAGGAGGAGATGTTGTCTTCACAGAGGGAGGTTTTGGACTTGGAGGATTTTACAGACACTCATATTCAACCGACATTACGCTGGTCAGCACTTTTTCAGTTTCGGAATTTAAGGGAGATAATGAATTTACATACATTAATCCTTATACCTTACAGACTTTTACCTACGGTAAACTGAACAGAATTTTTCTAATCCCTTTAACAGTCGGATTACAATTCAGAATGTTTTCTGAAACAATTTCAGATAATCTGAGACCGTTTGTTGAATTTGGTGTCGGGCCAACGTTTGTACTTACCACTCCGTACGATAAAGAATTCCTGAAAGCTTTTGGATCAGCCCATAATAATATGGCTGGTGGCGGATATATAGGTATAGGTGCAAATTTGGGAACTGACAAATCAAGTCTGGTTGGATTAAATATCCGCTATTATTATGCAAGACTTTTAAGTGGCAGCGTTGAAAGTCTCATCGACCAGCCGAGAAATGATTTTGGTGAAATATTTATTTCTCTGAGCATCGGAGCTATGTATTGAGCGATTCCGTGAAGAGATTTAACGGCTTTGATCCCGGTATTTTTAAATTTTTTAGTGAGCTTGAAAGAAATAATAATCTAAAGTGGTTTTCAAAAAACCGTGACCGATATCAGGAAGTTATTGTAAAGCCTGCGCGCGAATATGTTGAAGCAATAGGAGAATTCTTTAATCACCTTAATCCCGCCATAAGAACAGAACCAAAATTTAATAAAACTTTAATGCGCATAAACAAAGATATGCGCTTTACGAAAGGCAACCCCTACAAGACTTATTTTCTAATTCATTTCGGAAGATTTAAAATGGACAGTGAGTTTTTTGTCTATTTTGATAAATATGGAATGGAATATGGACTGTTTCTGAATAACTCAAGTGGAGATGATCTTTATTTAAATCAGAATCTATCGAGTTACAGCAAAGACATTATAGCTGCATTTAATAAATATGAACTTAATAACAGGTTTGATCTTTGCACATTCGGAAAAGATATCGACCTTGTAAGAAAGAAAGCCAATTTGAATAAACACTTTGAGGTTTTTTCCGGCCTTGAATATATTCTTTTACAGAAATCATTTGAGAAAAAACAAAAGAGAATTGCTTCAGCAAATTTTCTGAATGAGTCAATAAAAAATTTTTCGAAGCTTTACCCGATCTATTGTTTTGCTATTTCTCCTAATCCTTTGAAACTTATTCAGGATTTTGAGGAAAGAATGGGAGTCGCTTATTAATTATTTATTCTTCCACTTAATTGTGCAGCCAATTGAAAATGTCTCTGGCACAGAAATTTCCTTTCCCGCCAGTAACTCATCCAGCGCATTTTGAAGATATTTTGATTTTACCTTCTCCGGTTCCTTCCAATTATCGTCTATTTTACCATGATAGCGAAGTTCCCTTTTCTCATCGAATATAAAAATTTCCGGCGTATGCGATGCATCAAATTTGTTTGCAATTTCCTGCTCCTCATCTCTCAAGTATGGAAAATTGAATTTTTTCTCTTTAGAACGTTTTATCATATTCTGAAATGAGTCTTCCTCATATTGTGTATCATCATTTGAATTTATAGCCACAACAGCAACGGCTCTACTTTCAAAATCATTCTGGATAGCTATTATCCTGTCTTCATATGCCTGAACATAAGGACAATGATTACAGCTAAAAATTACTATAAGGACCTTTTTATCTTTGAACAATTCAGAATCGTATGTTTTACCATCAACTCCCTTCAAATTAAAGGCCGGCATTGTTGATCCGATTTTCAGAGTTTTGGTTGCCATAACTCTCCTTATCTTATATATCTAAAAACTATTTAGTTTATAATTAAAGTTATAATTAAATTGCATTACTATCAGTGATTTAATTTTTATAATATTAAATTAATATGATATCAGATTCAGAGTTTGCAAAAAGATTATATTATGAACACGAAGACTACATTGAAACAAATTTAGCAAACAGAAGATTTAAGCACGCCGATATTTTCCCTCTCATAAATAAAATAAAAGATAATAATAATTTTAAAGTCAAAAAAGCAGGAACTTCGACTCAAGGACGTGATATATTTTTAATTTCATTCGGAAATGGAAAAACTAAAATTTTCCTTTGGTCACAAATGCACGGGGATGAAGCAACCGCTACGATGGCAATTTTTGATATTTTGAATTTCCTTTCTTCAAAAAATGATTTTGTGGAACTCATAAATGAAATTGAGAAAAAGCTAACAATATATTTTATGCCCATGCTCAACCCCGACGGAGCAGAAATTTTTCAAAGACGTAACGCTTTAGGAATTGATATTAATAGGGATGCTCTTAGATTGCAGTCCGAAGAAGCAAAAATATTAATGAAATATCTTAAGGAATTAAAAGCAAATTTCGGATTCAATCTTCACGACCAGAGCACAAGGTATTCTGTTGGAAAAACATCCAAACCGGTCACAATTTCTTTTCTTGCCCCGCCATTTGATGAAAAAGGCAAAATGAACGCTGTCAGAAATGACGCGGCAAAACTAATTGTAAAGCTCCACAAATTACTTTCGGAATTCATACCTGGCCACATTGCGAAATATTCAGATGAATTTGAACCCAGAGCATTCGGGGATATTTCGCAGAAACTAGGAACTTCCACAATACTGATAGAATCGGGCGGATGGAAAAATGATCCTGAAAAACAGTTTATCCGGAAATTAAACTTTATTGCTTTACTCTGCTCTATCAAAAGCATCGCCGAAAAAAACTACAAAAACGAAAAGATAAACATTTATAATTCAATCCCTGAAAACCGTGAATTTCTGCGAGATATTATTTTCAGGAACATTTCAATCGTTAGAGATGGTAAAAAATTCCTGATCGATATCTCTGTAAACCTTGAAGAAGTTAATACACAGGATTCAACTGGATTTTACTATAGTTCAGTAATAGAAGATATAGGAGATCTTTCCACTCTTTACGGTTACGAAGACCACGACTTCAAGGGTTTAACTGTTGAATATGGAAAAACTTACACTGAAAAAAACTATACAGATGATGAGCTTTCATGTTTAGATTTTAGCCAACTTTATAAAAAGGGTTTTACAAACGTGCTGGTAAAAGATTCAGAATTCAGCGAATTTAGTAAATATCCCCTGAATTTGGTAAAAAACAGCTATACAAAATTTCCGGATGAAATAGAGACTGATTTACCTGCAAATTTGATATTCAGAGAAAAATCAGAAGTAAAATACGCCCTTATTAATGGTTTTCTTTACAGCATTGATAATTTCTCGGGTGAAATAAAAAATGGAACTGTTTATTAGAAATTTCTCTAACTTTACTTTCATATTTTTTTGAATTGATAGAATTTTGAGGTTTTATCCCTCAAATAAGTTCCCATTGCTTCTTACTATGCTAAAAGAACAAAAACAGATATATGCAGATTTTGAAGCTGAAGCCATACCACATATGGATTCACTTTACAATTTTGCGCTGCGTATGACTGGTGACTCAGATGATGCACATGACCTTATCCAGGAAACCTACCTAAAATCGTTTCGTTTTTTCGATAAATTTGAAAAAGGAACTAATTGCAAGGCCTGGTTGTTTAGAATTATGAAGAACACATATATCAACTCTTACAGAAAACAGGTTAAGGAACCTGATAAAGTTGATTATGAAGAAATTGAAAATTTTTATGAGAATATAAAATCTTCGTGGACAGACTCTTCACACCTGGAAAAAGATTTATACGATAATCTCCTTGATGATGAAATATCTGAAGCTGTAAATTCTCTGCCGGAAGATTTTAGAACCGTCGTGATCCTTTGTGACATTGAGGGCTTCTCTTATGAAGAAATTGCAGATTTCGTTGACTGCCCGATTGGAACAGTCAGATCGCGACTACATAGAGCGAGGAAAATTTTATTTACTAAACTTTACAAATATGCGGAAGGAAAAGGTTACCTGTCTTCAAATGGGTAAACTTTGACAACAATGGGAAATAAAAGAAACATAAAAGAATTAATTACTGCTTACCTGGATAATGAAATAAAAAGTCAGGAAGAACTGAGTAATTTTAAAACAGAGATCGAAAAAGATCCAACGCTGGATTTTGACCTGAAAACAGAATCATTAACAAAAAGGTTGGTGAACAGGAAAGGCATTGTAAAGGGAACTCCAGATAGAATAAAAAAGGACATACTGGAAAAACTATCAAAAGAAAGAGTTATACCGGCAAAAAAAAGTTCACTGGCCTCAAGAATATATTCACAAAGATTTATTGCATACAGTACTGCAGGTATTATTTTGCTGGCACTGGTTCTTCTATTAATTAACAGGCCTGATCTCACTTCAAACAATATTTCAGAGCAAACAGGAAAGAACAATATGATTGTGCTCGCACAATCATATTTCGCTGATTTTCTTAACGGCAATAACAAGATCCAATTTACATCAGACAATCCTGAGGATATAAAAAATTTCTTCCAATCTCAGGGTGTAAAATACGTAACGATTATTCCTACTTATAATAATTATTCTCTTGCAGGCGCTTCGGTCTATGAACACCACGGAGAGATATTTGCTCACCATATTTATACAGCAAAGAACGGAAAATTTATTTATGTTTTCCAGGTACACGAAGATTACTTCAAAGGCGACAGTATCATCCATTTGACAGAAGATCTGTTGAACTATCTCCGAAACGGCAATAAGTACGTATCCAGACAAAATAATTTTGTAACGGTAATAAAAAAGCAAAATGATAATGTACTCGCACTCATAACAAATTGTGCGGATGAAGAACTGCCGGATAGCTTTTTAGCTCACAAATAGAGGAAGTAGAAAGATTTAGGATTCGAAGCATTATATCCTGCCGAACCCAGTGATATGTCAGCTGCGACAAATTATACTATTCTTCTGCCTGAAATGTGTAAAAAGCCGATTTCCAGTGGTGAATCAGTCTTTTGAGCAATTCCTAGAATTGTTACTTGAAAAATGGACAATTACTCCAAAATCACTTCTTTTTGTAACAACAACCGGTGTGGAAGAAAAATTCTTGAAAAGGGCTCTAACTTGATTATCCACCAAAGGTTTGATATATTTAAAGTCCGACTATTCCAAAGGAAGGTATTTTAAAATGGCTAGAATAAAAAATGTTGAGGCTTTTTGCAGCGTCTGTAACACTATGAGAAAAATGGAGTTAGCTGGAGAGGTTTCAACTACAGAGGAAGAACAGGGGAAGAAAAGATGGGCAAAATGCAAAAAATGCAAGCAGACGATGATAATCGACTTAGTTGATGATGTCAAAGAGACAAAAGTCTCATTAGAGGGAATAGAGAACGGAGAATGCACAACATATGAACCGACTAAAAGTTTTAATATTGGCGACTCAATATACCACAAAAACTGGGATGATTTTGGCAAGGTTGTTTCAAAGGAAATAATGTCAAATGGACAAAAAGCTATTTCTGTTGAGTTCCAGAAATCTGGCCCCAAAAAATTGATTGAATCAGTTAACACTTAAAACCATAAAGTGAGGTGAAATAATTTGGTAGGGATAACAGTTGGAGACAACGAATCCATCGATAAGGCTCTTAGGCGATTTAAAAAGAAATACGAAAGATCAGGAGTATTAAAAGAATATAAAAAGAGAACCTTTTTCGTTAAGCCTTCCATCAAAAAAAGAATGGAGAAAATAAAGGCTGCTAGAAGAGCGCACCGCTCAGATTATAACAGGGATTAAAAAAATGCCCCTCGTTGAGGGGCATTTTTGTTTCTACTCCAGATGCATAATCGGTTCTTCCAGTTTCTTCTCTTCCTTTTTACTCAGATATGTTTTCTCAAAGAAAGTAGTTATCAATTTGAATGCCTCGTCTACGGTATTGCAGAACGAAAATATTTTACTATCATTAACACTGATCATACCATTATCAGACAGCGCCTTGAAATTAATGATTTTTCCCCAATACTTTTCATCGTAAACGAGAAGCAGCATTTTCTTTTTTATTTTTCTGGTTTGTATCAAAGTAAGTATCTCGAAGAATTCATCCATAGTTCCGAATCCACCCGGGAAAACTATCAGCGATTTGGCAAGGTATGCAAACCAGAACTTTCTCATAAAAAAGTAATGAAACTCAAAGCTAAGATCTCTAGGAACATACTTATTTACAAATTGCTCAAATGGAATACTGATGTTCAGCCCGATAGATTTACCGCCAGCAAGTTTTGCTCCTTTGTTTGCAGCTTCCATAATTCCCGGTCCGCCGCCAGTGCAGACTATAAATCTGCGCCCCTCTGTATCAAGACCGAGTGACCACTGTGTTAATCTCTTTGATAATTCAACCGCGTCGTCATAATATTTTGACATTTCGACGTTGTGCTGAACTCTTCTTAATTCCTCGGCAAAATCCTTAAATGATTTTGGATCAGATTTCTTCAGTTTATTGTATTCAGCTGTAGCTTCTCTTTTAGATTTCAACCTGGCAGAACCAAAGAAAACAATGGTATCAACAATTTTTTGTCTTTTAAAATTTGCCTGCGGCTGCAGGAATTCACTAAGAATTCTTATAATCCTACCGTTCGGTGAATTTAAGAAATCAAGATCTTCATAAGCTTTCAATAGTTCTTTTTTCTTTGCCATAATTATCCTTTTTGAGATATTTGTATATTAAATGAGATAAATAATACTGCCCGGTTGGCCTAAAACGTGCTTTCGGTACACTATAATTATTCAATTTTAAGAGAAATAATTTTTAACTTTAGCTTGGTATTAAAATAACATTTTTCAAGTATAAACTCTCAGATGATCAAAAAAATTGTTTTCTTTTTTTTACTGATTTGTTTCCAATCTTTAGCTAATACGCCTGAAGATGTTAGGAAACAAATTGAAAATATCCTTTCAAAAGTGCCGTCTTCAACTAAGATTGCATTGCTGATAATTAAACCGTTGACTCAGGATACAATTTTTCAGCTAAATCCTGCTGAATCTATGATACCTGCTTCAAACACTAAACTATTTACAACCGCTGCCTCACTTACTGCACTCGGCGGAAATTTTACTTTATCGACCAAGATTTTGTCCGATGATGAAGATCTAGCCGACAGCGTAATAAATGGAAATCTGTATATCAAAGGATACGGAAATTCATTATTTACCTCTTCAGATATGGATTCCCTGATCACTGTGTTGATAAACAAAGGCATAAAAAAAATCACCGGGGATATTCTAGGCGATGATACTTATTTCGATAACATTTATAGTCGAAAGGACTGGATCAATGAAGAAGAAGCAAATGTCAGGCTTCCTGCTGTTTCTGCGCTCGTACTTGATAGAAACAGAAAAGTGATTTACAGAAGAAGAAGGGGAAGATTGCGTGGCTATTTTATTAATGTAGGTGATCCTCCTCTTTATGCTGCTGAAGTCTTAAGAGAAAAACTTAAAAAGAAAGGAATTTTTGTCACTGGTAGGGCAACCAAAGGTGTAACACCTGATTCTGCTAGATTATTAGTTGAATCAAGTGTAAAGCTTCGTGAACTAATTAAGGAGACAAACAAACACAGCGATAACTTTTTGGCTGAATGCCTCTTTAAGACATTAGGTGCTGAAACTTCAGGCAAACAAGGCAATTCATTTTATGCAACACAGGCAGTATTAAGCTTTCTGGATGATCATGGTATTTATTCAAAAGGTACTTCTGTTGTCGACGGTTCAGGAATTTCACGTTATGATCAGATAACCGTCGGTGCTATTGCGGGAACACTTGAAGAGATGTATTTCGATCTTAAACATTTTAAAGACTACTACAATTCATTGAGTATCGCCGGTGTGGACGGAACACTGGATACCAGGATGAGAAGGACAAAGGCTGAAAATAATTTCCACGGAAAAACCGGAACCCTTAATGGTGTTACTTCGCTTTCAGGTTATCTAACTACAAATGACGGTGAAGAGTTAGTTGTCAGTATGATATTTCAGTTTAGTAGGGGCGGAACGAGATTCCACAGAAGAATAGAAGACAAAATTGTTGAAGCCCTGACTTCGCTGCAATAAAACTTCTTATTAAAAATGCCTTAGTGCACTATCACCAAGGCATTAATTTCAAATAGGTTAACCAATTTTATTTGTTCGGCTGCTGCTGCTGAGTTGACGGCGGAAGTTGCTGAGGTAAACTAGGTTGCTGAGGAACCTGTTGCTGTGAGTTCTGAATAATACTTTCTCTTTGTGCCTTTGTGCTTTGTCCCGGGAGAAAAAACAGGTTAATCACAATTGCCAGTACTGCCATAGAGCCACCCAGCCACCAGGTTGCTTTACTTAAAAAATCAGCCGTTCTTCTTGTTCCGAACATGGAACCCATATTACCAGCCCCGCCAAATGTTCCGGCCAGTCCTCCGCCCTTGCTCGATTGCAATAAAACAATAACCATCATCAATACTGCAATTATTGAAGATAATATCACTAAAAACGAATACATATCTAACTCCTTTCTCTTAACTGTAGCGGGGGAGGGATTCGAACCCCCGACACGTGGATTATGATTCCACTGCTCTAACCTACTGAGCTACCCCGCCAATAATTTAATAAAAATACCTATGGCGGACAAGTTTAGCTTGTAAATATAGGTACAAATCATTTTATTTTCAAAAAATTTTGAATATGCCAATTGTCTAATATTTATTCCCTTAGTTTATAATTAAGCGATATAATAGTTTTTAGGCATTTTTTGTGTCATTTTTAATCTGCTGTCAACTCGTGCCATAAATAGTCGAGTAATTCAGGAACTCCCATACCGGTTGCGGAAGAAAATACTAATATTGGCGAATCAGAATTTCTTAGTTTCTTTTTAACCTTTTTTTTCAAATCCAGGTCACCGGCAAGATCAGCTTTTGATAGAGAAATTATTTTTTTCTTTTCAGCCAGTTTTTTACTGTAGCTCTTTATTTCATTAAAAAGTATATCGTACTCCTTCTGATAATTTTCTGAAGTTATATCAATTAAGAAAAGCAGTATTCTGGTCCGCTCAATGTGTTTTAGAAATTTTAACCCCAGGCCTTTCCCTTCGTGAGCTCCTTCAATTATGCCCGGAATATCAGCGACTGTAAAACTTTTATAATCTTTATATTTTACAATCCCCAGATTGGGAGCAAGAGTAGTGAAAGGATAATCAGCTATTTTTGGCTTTGCCGCTGAAATTTTTGAAATCAAAGTTGATTTACCAGCATTAGGAAATCCAACTAACCCAACATCCGCAATTAGTTTTAGCTCAAGAATTATTTTGAAGGAATTACCTTCTTTCCCTGGTTCCGCTTTTCTTGGTGCCTGATTCGTAGGAGTTGCAAAATTGCTGTTCCCTTTCCCGCCCCTGCCACCTTCAGCAAGTATTACTTCCTGGTCAATCTGATTCAAATCAAAAATAACTTTTCCTGTTTCTGCATTCTTAATTACGGTGCCTACCGGGATTTTTATAACAACATCATTTCCGAACTTACCATCCTTCCTTGAAGTCCCGCCCGGTTCCCCGTCTTGAGCCTTATATTTTTTTTTATACCTGAAATCAAGTAATGTAAATAAATTGGGATCCGTCCTTAAGATTATGCTTCCCCCCTTTCCTCCGTTCCCGCCGGACGGGCCGCCTTTCGGAACATACTTTTCTCTTCTGAATGCTACAGCACCATCTCCGCCTTTGCCGGCAGACACTTCTATCTCTGCATAATCTATGAACATTTTTTAGGTGGCCTGGTTAAAATAATTTGAGACTGCGTTAGTCAATATGACTGCATCCTTGGTGTAAGGATTTACACGGTATGAAAAGAAAACTGCTTTTAAAATGTCAGTTGCCTCATCGTAGCTGAAGCACTCCGTTATTTTTTCCATCGTGTTTGCAAAATCTTCCCTGTCTTCGTTAAACACGTTTATAACAATTTTTTCAATCTCTTTATTGCTCAAAAAGCTGAATATATCCTTTGATTTCTGGGGTGCGTGACGGTAAGTCTTTTTCTCTTCTTTTTTAACCTCTTTCGGAGATTCTTCGATGACAGGTTTTTCATCTTCTATCTTTTCAACTTCTTCATTTAAAGAAATTTGAGGCTCAGTGATTTCTTCTTCAACTTCTATTTGTTCCTCTGTTTCTAATTCAATTTTGGGCTGCACTTTCTTTTCAGTTTCTTCCTCAACCTTATCGGACTCTTCCTCTTTCTCCTCTCCCTGAGAATCATTTACATTTGAAGATTTTTCATCATTAGTTAAAAGAATATCCGATTCTTCTTCAAGCGCTTTTAATTGCGAATCAAATGCGTCAAGTAATTCATCGTCCGTAGAATAATCGTTTAATAGATCTTCTTCAAGGATAGAATCCAGATCATTACCTGATTCTTCTTCCTTCATTTCATCTAGATTGTTATTTGCGTCATCTAAATTTTCTATTTCTTCTGAAACCTCATCTGGTTTTTCCGAAACCTCATCTGGTTCTTCCTTAACTTCACTTTGTTTCTCTTCGACTTTATCATGTTCTTCGGGGATTATATTTTGCTGTAAAGTGATTTCATCATTTAATTCAGCAACTTTTTCCTGTTCGTTATCAACTTCCTTTTCTTCAGTCTCATTTTCAAAGTTGAATATTTCTTCCTGGATAATTTCTTCCTTCTTTTCACTTTTCACTTCCGGTTTTGATTCATCGGTTTTTGTCTCAACCGGTGTTTCAAATTTTAGCTCCTCCTCCTCGTCCGTCTTTGAGGGAAGCCGCTCGGATTTGTCCAGGCTTGTCGGAGTATGGATGATATGCCTTATTTCATTAAGTGTATAATATTGCCTGGCATTTGCCGGCAAGGCTCGTCTCAACCTGAATAATTGATCAATCAGGTCTTTCTCTTTAAGAAAAAGTTCAATGCTATTAGGTGATACTTTATTAGCAGCAGTCCCACTAAGGCTAAAGAAATCCGCGATGGAAAAAAGTGCATTGTCTATAAGGTTTTGAGATTGTCTAACAAACAATTCTTTATCGATTTTATTAAGAGCTACCTCAAAATCTATAAGGCTAAAATTCAGTGACCGTTTCTTTTCAATGAATGTTATAAGAACCTTCCTTAAATAATCATAGTAATAGAGATAATTAAGAGAGAGTCTTATCTCATCAATTGTTTTCAGCTGATCTTCATTGTAGATAAACTTTGTGAGTGACCATTTGGGCCTGACAAGAAAATTAGCAGTAAATGAAACAGCCTGTATAATCAGGTTTTTTGCATCTTCAAAAGAGATTTTTTTATTTTTTTTGATTTCACTATTAATAAGGCTAAAATATTTAACTACTTCGGGGTTTGAATAATCAAAAGCAGATTTTTGTACGAGTTCTTTTCTATCAAGAAAGATTAGATAATCAAGTTCTGAATCAATATATCTTGTAATTGCCGGATGGAGTTCGGTGGCATTAAGTTGTTCTATAGTAAAATAAGCGCCAAGTTTTTTAATCTTGTTTAGTGAATTATCTGATATGGCTATAATTTCTTTTTCGAACATTGCCTACTCTTTGAGTTTAACTAATGTAAAATATAAAAATCCCGAATAAAAATTGGGATAATATAAAAATAAACCCACCCATCGCTTATTCTTTAATAAAACTATGGGTGGGCTTAATAAAAAGACAATATGCTGCTTTAATCTTCA
Organism: uncultured Bacteroidota bacterium; assembly: GCA_963772675.1. GTDB lineage: Bacteria > Bacteroidota > Ignavibacteria > Ignavibacteriales > Ignavibacteriaceae > JAKAGZ01. The sequence goes on along the minus strand of CAVYYF010000005.1, from coordinate 1,028,728 downwards.
GATTTTAATGAAGCCTTGTAATACTCTCTTCTAAGCATTGCAATTACATCCATCGAAATCTCTTTCGGGCATTCGGCTGAACAAGCTTCGGTATTTGTACAAGCACCGAATCCTTCCTCTTCCATTTGATTTACCATAGCAAGCACTCTTCTTTCTCTTTCGGCATTGCCCTGCGGAAGTCTGCCAAGGTGAGCAACTTTTGCTCCCACAAAAAGCATAGCTGAAGAATTCTTACAAGCTGCAACGCAGGCACCACATCCGATACATGCAGCTGCGTCCATAGCCTCTTCTGCAGTTCCTTTAGAAATAGGAATTGCATTTGCGTCCGGTGCGCCTCCAGTGTTCGCCGAAATAAATCCACCCGCCTGCATAATCCTGTCAAACGCAGAACGGTCAACAATAAGATCTTTTATTACAGGGAATGCTGATGCGCGCCACGGTTCAATCACTACTGTTTCACCGTCACTAAAATTCCTCATGTGAAGTTGGCAAGCAGTGATAGCTTCTTTAGGCCCGTGAGGTCTTCCATTTATAAATAAACTGCACATTCCGCAGATTCCTTCACGGCAATCGTGATCAAACGCGATCGGTTCCTGACCGCTGTGAATTAATCCTTCGTTTACTACGTCAAGCATCTCAAGGAATGACATTTCTGTAGAAATACCTTTGGCTTCATAATCGACAAATCGACCTTCGGCGTTCCTGTTCTTTTGACGCCAGACTCTCAGATGTAAATTCAAAGTCTTCTCCATTATTTGTAACTCCTTTGAGTAAGTTGAACGTTTTCGAACTCTAAATCTTCTTTGTTAAGCTTAGGCTTGCCGTCTTCTCCCGTAAATTCCCACGCAGCTACATAAGCAAAATTTTTATCATCACGCAAAGCCTCGTTTTCATCAGTTTGGCTCTCTTCCCTGAAATGTCCGCCACACGATTCTTTTCTTTGAAGTGCATCTTCAGCCATTAATTCACCAAGCTCTAAAAAGTCAGCAACGCGTCCAGCTTTTTCAAGAGACTGGTTTAATTCATCACCTGTACCAAGTACTTTAACATTTTTCCAGAAATCAGCCCTTATCTCCTGAATTTTTTTAATTGCTGTCTTCAGACCTTTTTCATTTCTTGACATCCCGACATGTTCCCACATAACGAGCCCAAGTTCTCTGTGATATTCGTCAACCGTTTTCTTTCCATTTATGGCAAGCAATTTCTTGATTCGATCTTTTACTGCTTTTTCAGCATCCTTAAATTCCTTGCTGTCAGTATTAATTTTATCATTTTTCATGGTGGCCAGGTAGCCGCCTATCGTATAAGGAATGACGAAATACCCATCAGCAAGGCCCTGCATTAGAGCACTGGCTCCAAGCCTGTTTGCACCGTGATCGGAGAAATTACATTCGCCAAGAGCAAACAATCCGGGGACGGTCGTCATTAGATCATAATCAACCCACAGCCCGCCCATTGTATAGTGAACAGCCGGATAAATTCTCATAGGAACTTTATAAGGATCTTCATCAGTAATCATTTTATACATATCAAACAGGTTGCCGTACTTTTCTTTTATAGTATCAGCACCGACTCTTATGATTGCATCTGCAAAATCAAGGTAAACGGCTTTTCCACTGCTACCAACTCCCTTACCTTCATCAACCATTTCTTTTGCATTTCTTGATGCAACATCTCTAGGCACCAGGTTTCCAAAAGAAGGATATTTTCGTTCCAGGTAATAATCTCTTTCCTCTTCTGGTATATCATTAGGTTTGCGTTTATCACCGGCTTTTTTTGGAACCCAAACTCGTCCGTCGTTCCTCAGACTTTCACTCATCAAAGTTAACTTTGATTGATGATCGCCTGTAACAGGAATACAAGTCGGGTGTATTTGTGTAAAGCAGGGATTTCCGAAGAATGCGCCTTTTTTATAAGCGCGCCAGGATGCAGTTACGTTACATCCTTTAGCATTTGTTGAAAGGTAATAAACGTTTCCATATCCGCCGGTTGCCAAAATCACAGCATTTGCCGAATGAGATTCTATAGCACCGGTCTCCATATTTCTTACAACTATTCCTCTTGCTGCACCATCTACTATAACAATATCAAGCAGTTCGTGACGGGAATACATTTCAACTTTTCCAAGTCCAACCTGTCTCATCAAAGCACTGTAAGCACCAAGTAAAAGCTGCTGTCCCGTTTGTCCACGTGCATAAAAAGTTCTGCTAACCTGCGCACCACCGAACGAACGATTATCGAGAAGTCCGCCGTATTCTCTTGCAAACGGAACTCCCTGCGCAACACACTGATCGATTATGTTTACACTAAGTTCAGAAAGGCGATATACATTTGCTTCTCTCGATCTGTAATCGCCGCCCTTTACTGTATCATAAAATAATCTGAATATACTATCACCGTCATTGGGATAATTTTTTGCTGCGTTTATTCCACCCTGAGCAGCAATGCTGTGAGCTCTTCTAGCACTATCCTGGTAGCAGAAAGATTTTACATTATATCCAAGCTCAGCAAGTGAAGCGGCAGCAGAAGCTCCTGCAAGTCCGGTACCCACAACAATTATATCATATTTTCTTTTGTTTGCCGGATTAACAAGCTTCATATGAAATTTATGGTTGGTCCATTTTTCAGCAAGCTTACCTTCCGGTATTTTAGCGTCTAATTTTACCCCTACACGGGATTTTGATTTCATCGACATATTATTTCCCTCCCGCAATTAAAAAGTAAAACGGTATTGAGGCAAATGCAGCACAAATAAGAATTGCAAAATAGATTCCGAATTTTTTAATAAACGGTGTATATTTTTTGTGTCTTATTCCTAATGTTTGAAATGCACTTTGCACACCATGAGTGAGATGAAATGCAAGTAATACCATCGCAATTATATAAAAGATTGAATAAACTGGATTTGAAAAAGCTTCAACCACCCCTTGGTACATTGTGTTTCCCGGATCACCAAACCTGTAAGGGAAAAAGAAACTTCTTAGATGAATTACAAGAAAGATAAAAACTATACTGCCGCTCCAAACCATAAACCTGGAAAAGAAAGTGCTGTTAGCTGAGGGGTCATTAGATTTGTACCTAACCTGCGTGGCTTTTTTATTTGACCACCAAAGCCGGATACCATTTATAATATGATAGATAAATACAAGAAATAATCCAATCTCCAAAACTCTGGCAACATAATTATTCGGGTTTGCAAGAAATTCACCATAAGCAGTAAATGCTTCCCCACCATCGCCTTTTAATAATAGAAGGTTACCTATTAAATGTTCAATCAGGAAAAGAGACAGGAACAAGCCTGTAAGCGCCATTATTAATTTTTTGCCGAGAGAGGAGTCTATAAATTTTATAAACCAGCCCATTGAGATTCTCCTATGTGAAATCGGAAATTCTGATAAACTTTAGTGATCAGAATAATAAAGAACGAAAAGGTTCCCCTTTAATTTTTAGTGCTGCTGCCAACTGAAGATAATGCTTTAAGAATGGCTATATCAGTAAACAGTGAACACAACTTCATTAAACAAAATTATAGATTAATGTATATAAAATCAATTTAAAGGTAATAATTTGAAGGTTTTAAGTCTTCATTTTCTTAAATTAGAACGACATATTATTAGTCTAACTGATCAAAGGAGATATAACTATGTTGTCTAGAAAAATGATCGCTCTGTTCGCAATACCAGTCTTTTTTCTGTTTCTGAACTGCGGTGAAAGTGCTCGACAAGCCACACCGGGTAAAAGACTTTTTGGAAAACTTCAAAATGGAAAAGAGGTTTACATGTACACACTGAAAAACAAGAACGGAATGAGTGCTGAAATCACAAATTACGGCGCTATAGTCGTTTCACTTTTTGCACCGGACAAAAACGGAAAAATGGCAGATGTAATTCTTGGATATGACAGCTTGAAAAGTTATGAAAGAGGAGGAGCTTACTTCGGGGCAATTGTAGGAAGATATGGTAATAGAATTGGGAAAGGAAAATTTACACTTGAGGGTAAAGAATATCAGCTTACCATTAATGATGGTGAAAATCATTTACATGGTGGTAAAATAGGGTTTAGTAAAAAACTATGGACAACTGATTCATTTGATGAACACTCTCTGAAAATGACGCTGGACAGTCCTGACGGAGACCAGGGTTATCCGGGCGAGGTTAAATTAACGGTTACTTACACTTTAAATGATAATAACGAACTGGAAATACATTATTCGGCGACCACAAATAAACCAACAATTTTAAATCCCACAAACCATTGCTATTTTAATTTAACAGGTAATCCTGAGAACACCATTCTTAATCAGGAATTAATGATCAATGCAGATAAATATACCCCGATTGATAATGAATTTATTACAACAGGAGAAATAGCAGATGTCGCTGGAACACCAATGGATTTCAGAACTCCAACTCCAGTTGGAAAACGTATTAACGACGATTTTGTACAGCTTAAAAATGGAAAAGGCTACGATCACAATTGGGTGTTGAGAGATTATAACGGCAAGGTACGCGAAGCCGCAACAGTTTACGACCCTTCAAGTGGAAGAGAACTGGAAGTTTTAACAGATCAGCCGGGAATTCAATTTTATTCAGGAAATTTTCTTAACGGAATGGACGTTGGCAAAGGCGGAATTCATTATCAGCATCGTACCGGAATGTGTCTTGAGACGCAGCATTTCCCCGATTCGCCGAATAAGAAAAATTTCCCTTCAGTGGAATTGAAACCCGGACAGACTTTTAACTCAACAACAATTTATAAGTTTACGACAAAATGAATCTATTAAAATGAAAGGGACAATAACTTTCCCCCTGATATTAATATTTTGTTCTCTGTCAGTTTTCTTTTCGGATGGGACACACAAAGAGGGTAGTATAAAACCTGTGCCGTTCACAAAAGTGAAACTGACAGACAATTTCTGGGCACCGAAAATTCTGAGAGATAAAGATGTAACTATTCCCCACATAATTTATGAATTAAAAAATACCGGGAGGATAAAGAATTTCGAAATTGCCGGTGGGCTAGAACAGGGAAAATTTTGCAGCATTTTCCCTTTCGATGATTCGGATGTTTACAAAACAATCGAAGCAGCCTCATACCTTCTTCAGATTTATCCTGACAAAAAGCTCGAAACTTATCTCGATACATTAATCACTTTTATTTCATATGCTCAGGAAAAGGACGGCTATTTATATACCAACAGAACAATTGATCCTGAACATACACATGAGTGGGCAGGAAAGAAAAGATGGGAAAATGTTGAAGTACTAAGCCACGAACTTTATGATGCTGGACATTTATACATGGCCGCTACCGCACATTACCTGGCAACCGGTAAGAAAAATCTATTAAACATCGCTGTAAAAAATGCAGATCTAATCAATAGCGTGTTTGGATGGGGAAAACTAGAAAAAGTTCCCGGACACGAAGTAATTGAAATGGGATTAGCAGATTTGTATAAAGTGACTGGTAACGAAAAATATTTGAAGCTTGCTAAATATTTTATAGATAAACGAGGGACAGGCGAAAATCAGAAGTATGGCGATTACGCACAAATGAACGGCCCACTAATCTATCAAAGTGAAGCTGTAGGACATGCGGTCAGAGCTGAATATTTTTACACCGGAGCCGCCGATGTAGACGAATTAACAGATAAAAATGTCTACCTCCCTGCCCTGGAAAGAATCTGGAATAATGTTGTAAATAAAAAATTATATATAACTGGAGGTACAGGAGCTGCAGGAGAATATGAAGGATTTGGTCGTGATTATTATTTACCGAACCTAAGCGCATATTGTGAAACCTGCGCGTCAGTAGGCGATGTTTACTGGAATTACAAAATGTTTCTCCTTACCGGAGAATCAAAATATATGGATGTACTGGAAAGGGTAATTTACAATAGTCTCCTTTCCGGCATATCACTATCTGGAGACAAATTTTTCTATTCAAATCCTTTGGCTTCACTAAGTAATCGCCAGAGAAGCGCATGGTTTAGTTGTGCCTGCTGTCCCCCGAATCTTGCAAGAACGCTTCCTCTTGTACCTGGTTATGCTTACGCAACAGGAAATAAGGGTATTTACATTAACCTGTTCATCCAGAATTCCGCAGAAATTAATTATGAAGGTAAACATGTACAGATAATTCAGACAACAAACTATCCCTGGGAAGGGAATGTTAACCTGGAAATAAATCCTGAAAGTCCTTCCGATTTTAATGTTCTATTGAGAATACCAAGCTGGGCAAAAGAAGAACCAGTACCGGGAGATTTATATCGTTATAAAGAAAAGCTCGATCTTCCCATTAAATTATTTGTAAATGGCACTGCTGAAAAGATAGAATTACAAAACGGATACGCTGTGCTAAACAGAACCTGGAAGAAGGGTGACAAAATTTCACTTGATTTGCCTATGCCCGTAAGAAAAGTAGCAGCAAATGATAGCGTAAAAGCAGATATAAACAAAATTGCGCTTGAAAGAGGGCCGATAGTTTTTTGTGCCGAAGGAATCGATAATCCAAACAACAAAGTGTTAAATATTTTGATTGACAACGAATCAAAGTTAACAACAGAATTCAACCCTAAACTGCTAGGAGGAATTCAAACTATTGAAGGCACAGTAAAAGGGACAAAGAAAATTACAGATAATAAGATTGAATCTTTTGAGCAGAAATTCAGAGCAATTCCTTATTATGCCTGGGCAAACAGGGGTGCACAGGATATGACAGTCTGGTTCGGTGAAAACGAGAATTCGACATTACCTATCCCCTTACCAAGTTTGGCTTCCATGAGCGAAATAAAGGCGTCGCTTGTAACAAAAAGCTTGAAGAGTATAAATGATCAGTTAGAACCGGAAAACTCAAATGATCATACGTTTCCGTATTATCACTGGTGGCCGAAAAAAGATACTTCTGAATGGGTTGAATATGATTTCCCAAAAGAAGAAGGTATTTCTTCGTCAAATGTTTATTGGTTTGACGATGAGCAATCCGGTGGAGAATGTAGGTTACCTGCTTCGTACAAATTATTATTTAAGAAAGGGAACGAATGGGTGCCTGTAAATAATTTATCTCCATATAAAATTGAAAAAGACAAATACAACGAATTGAAATTCGAAAAAGTGAAAACTTCTGCAATAAGGATGGAAGTTATCCTGCAGAAAGATTGGTCATCTGGAATTCACGAATGGAAAATTAACTAACTGGGCTTTTTAATATTTTTAATTTTGAATTATAAATTTATAATTCTATATTCGCTTAGTTCTTTCAATAATGATTTATGGTGTCCCGAATAAAATCGGGAAGAATAGGGAAACCGGTGTGAGTCCGGTGCTGTCGCGCAACTGTGATAGGCAATTCCATTTAGCAGCATTAAACCACTGGAGTAGGTATTTCCGGGAAGGTGCTGTTAAAGCCTAAAGTCAGGAGACCTGCCATAGATTCAATAAATAATCAACCTTCGCGGGTTACAAGGTATGATTAACGCGAGCAACACTCCGTTTATTCAAACATTAACTACCCACGAAGTTACAACCTAATTATTCAATCGATCGTTTAAAACGATCGGGTTTAAAGGAGTAACTTCTATGGCAAAAAGATTTTTCATTTCGTTCGTTTTTCTGATCTTCATTTTTTCTGCCGTTACATTAGCCCAGAGCTCACAAGTGGATTCACTTAAAGCATACGAGCTTTCTGATATTGTGGTTACAGCCACCCGAACCGCAACCCCTCTTTACGAACTGGCAAGTTCTGTTTCGCTTATCGATTCAACACAAATAAAAAACTCTCACAAGTTTAATATTTATGAATTGCTTCAATCTCAACCCGGCATAAGCATTTCGCAGCAGGGAGCACCGGGCGCATTTACTCAGGTTTACATTCGCGGCGCCGACCCTTCACAAACACAGGTTTTAATTGACGGAATAGATATGAATATGGCAAATGACCCAAGCAATACATACGATTTTGCCGATCTGTCAACAGATAACGTAGATAGAATTGAAATTATACGCGGACCCCAAAGCACATTATATGGTTCTGATGCGCTGGCAGGTGTCATAAATATAATCACTAAAAAAGGAAGCGGAAAACCTAAGTTTTCCCTTTCGACAGAAGGCGGATCGTATAATACATACAAAGGAACACTTGGTTTAAGTGGAGCCTTAAATAAAATGAACTATTCTTTGGACCTTAGTAAATTTAAGACTGATGGATTCTCCGCAGCAGATAAAAAATTTGGTAATACAGAAAAAGATGGTACTGATAATTATAATGCTTCAGCACGAATTGGATATGAAATCAGTAAAAATTTTAACCTGAATTTTTTCGGCAGATTTACAAAAGCAAATACTAGTCTGGATCAAACCGGAGGACTTTATGGCGATGATCCGACATACAAATACAATCTTGAAGAAGGTGCTTACAGGCTGGAAGGAAATCTGAAGCTTTTCGACGGGGAGTGGAATCAGAAATTTGGAATTTCATTTACAAAGAATTTAAGGAAATACAAATTTGATGTTACACAAAATAATCCTGCTGAATCACGTAGCAATTATGATGGCAAAAGATTAAGATTTGACTGGCAAAATAATGTTCAGCTCTATTCTGATAATATTTTAATATTCGGATTTGAAACAGAAAATGAATCCGCCAGCTCATATTACTATTATTATAATATTTTAAGCTTAAGGCCTGCTCCGTCAATTAGCAAGTTCCCCGAACAAAATATCCAAACAACGGGAATATATTTAGAAGACCAGTATAAAATAGATAACAGCTTTTTCGGATCGATTGGTGCAAGGTATGACAAGCATGAAAAATTTGGTTCAGTTGTAACATTCAGAATAGCACCTGCTTATGTTTTCTGGAGTACAGGCACAAAAATAAAGGCAACTTACGGAACCGGGTTTAAGGCTCCTTCCCTGTTTTATCTTTTTGATCCTGCTTACGGAAACCCAAATTTATCACCTGAAAAAAGTGAAGGGTGGGATGCAGGGGTCGAACAATATTTATTTGGTTACTCGTTAACAGCAGGTATAACATATTTCCAAAATACTTTTACTGATCTTTTCGGTTTTGACAGTAATTTCAAAACAATTAATATTAACAAGTCGGAAACAAAAGGGCTGGAAGTTTATGTGCAGGCAAAACCAGCTTCTGATATTTCTTTAAATGCAAATTACACATATACTGATAGCAAAGATCTTAGCAAGGGAAGTGCAGATGAAAATTTACCTTTATTAAGGAGACCTAAACACAAAGCAGCAATAACTGTCAATTATAATTTTACAAAATCAATTAACGCAGGCGCAGAAGCTATTATGGTCGGGAAACGTGACGACAAAGATTTTTCAACCTATCCCGCGACAAGAATAACACTTGATAGTTATACACTATTAAATGCTTCCGCTACATACAAGGTAAATGATTTAATACAATTATATGGCAGGCTGGTAAATATTCTTGATTCTTCATATGAAGAGATTTACGGTTATGGTACGGCAGGCAGATCAGGTTACCTTGGCCTGAAGATAAGTTTTGAATAGATAGATTATTCTTTATATATTTAATTAATTAAAAACAGAAACAAACCTTTTAACCTAAGGAGTTATAATGAACAAAAATCTGATTAATCCAAAATTCTGGACTTTGACATTGATGATACTTGCAGCGGCATTTACAAGACTGATCCCGCACTATCCTAATTTTACGGCAGTAGGTGCTATGGCACTATTTGGCGGGGCATATTTTTCGAAGAAATATCTTGCCTTTATCGTCCCAATGGCTGCGTTAATTTTATCCGACCTGTTTTTAGGATTTTATTCAGGGATGTGGGTTGTTTATCTTAGCTTTGCTTTGATAGTAGTAATCGGAATGCAGATTGGACAAACAAAGAAACCCGGCAGAGTTCTGCTTGCTTCGATTTCCGGTTCAGTAAGTTTCTTCCTGATTACAAACTTTGCGTTGTTCCCGCCAAACATAATGTATCCACAGAACTTTACGGGAATAGTTGAAAGCTATACTGCCGCAATTCCGTTTTTTAGCTACACATTGTTAGGTGATCTTTTCTTTGTAGGAATTATGTTTGGGGTATTTGAAATTGCAAAGACAAAATTCCCTGTACTTGCAAAAGCAACAGTCTAAAACTTTTTAAAAATGAGATGGCACCTCCCAAAACGACGCCATCTCATTATAAAATCTTATTTCATCAGAATTATTTTTTTAGTTACAGCAAGGTCATTAACCGTTATACGATAGAAGTAAACGCCACTTGCAAGATTTGCTGCGTTGAATACTACATTATACTTTCCTGCTGGTTTAACTTCATTTACTAAAATTCTACTTCTCTGCCTAAAGCATCGTATACCTTTATTTCTACCTTGCCGTCTTTTGGTATCGTATAACTAATTGTAGTAGTGGGATTAAACGGATTGGGATAGCTGCTTGTGCTGAATCCCAGGTTATCCTCGGCCACGGAGTTCTCTTTTACATCTTTCTTTATTTCTATTCCTAATATCCTTAGTTCATTTTCAGCAAGTAGCGCTATGCTGTTTTCCGGGTATTTCTGTACTATAGAAGAAAAACATTCGATAGCTTTAACTGTTTCATTTAAGTCATAAGCCTGTATTAATCCTTTTGCATATAACACCCCACATAAATAATCTGAATCTTCTTTATATTTTCCAATTATATTATCTGCCATTTCGATAGCTTCTGTGAAGTCTTTTTTCAATCTATAGTATTCTATCATTAATCTTTCTGCTTGAGGTTTTAATGCTGACATATTCGCTGTTTTCTATAATACCAGAAAGAAAACTTCTTCATACCAGCAAAATCATTTTTTCCACGCAGGTCATCAACTCTACGGTAACTCTTAGCGGAAGCTACAAGAGCAACTTTTGCTAAAGGAGATTCGGGGTTTTTATTAATAAATTTCTTGAAAATCTTTAATTATTTGATCATAATCCATACAAAATGCTTCTTTATTAAAATCAGTTTTTTCCTTAAATGCTTTTGCTAATTTCTTATTCAGAGAAAAATAAGCTGTATTTATTTTTTCAAATTCAGAGCCTTCAATATTCTCCATATTGTTTTCTGTTGGTTGATTGGAAGCAGCTTTTGAAAATGAGCAGCTTTGATCTCCTATATGTATAATACTAGAGCCGGAGGTAGAAGGAATTCCTCCATCAAAATAACAGGAGGTAGCACGTATTGAAGAGAAGTTGTAAGTTGTCAAATCTAAAGCGGTAGCGCAAAAATAAGAATTGTATATATATACATTAGAGCCGTTAAATGATTCAAGCCCCGCAAGATTATCATATAAAGTAGATTCTTCTATATCAGCCTCAGTCCCATCCCAGCAAGATATTCCGAGTCGTGAATATCCCGAAGTTAAGTCAGACACATCATAAGTATCACTGTTATAAAGATAAAAGCCAACGGTACTCTGATCAGTTCCGTAAGCATTTAGACCATATAGTACAAGATAACTACTATTACTTATATAAATATTTTTTGCCCCAAAACCCATAGCCTCAAATGCAATGCAGCTTGTAACGGTTAAACTTCCAAAAGGGTTATAGTTTTGATTTCCAAATATGGAAAGATTATATTTATTATAAATATTTACATTTTCATTAAAGTTTCCGTTTTCAAGGTAAATTTCATTAGTACTACCAGCATAATTAGCGGCAGCTTGTATTGTGCCGAAGAGACCTCTTAAAGTAGGGCCAGCCGTTAACCTTGCTCTTAAACCATTTATAGTTGCACCGTTATCTACTGCTATACTTCCGCCGGTGGAAATAATTGAATAACAGTCACCCCCATTTACTAAATTAATTGTTGCATCTGAGTTTATTGTGAGAGTAACCCCAGTAGGTACAGTAATGTCTCCTCCCAGTACATAACTTCCTGATGGTATTTCTCAGTATAATTATGTCCATTTACATAATCAATACCTCCCTGTATCGTAGGGAAATACGCCAGCTTAGTGCTGCCATCTTTTACTATCGCAGCAGCACCCGACACTGCGGCATTGCTTTCCAGTGTAATACTGCCGGGGCTGGTGAGATTATTTGAAATTATAAGTGTATAACCGTTTATATTTAACGCAACACCCGATCTTATTGTAAGACGTTCTCCATTTCCAACATAAATGTTATCTGAGAGATAGTAATTACCGGTTATATAAATATACCCCGCTCCAATCTGATCGGCAACACCTATTGCTTCACTAAGAGTAGTGAAAAGGTTAGGTACACTTAATTGGGAAAATAATGACCCAAGTTCATCAGCCGTTTCCAGGCTTCTCATATCCTGATAATCTGTTGTGAAGATTGGATTGTCATTCAATTCCACCATAGTAGGGGCGGTTGTACCTTGTCCAAACGTACCCGGCTCTGGATGTGATAATCCGAGCACATGTCCAATTTCGTGAGTTAGTATAGCTTGAACATCAAAAGTGCCGCCGCCATTTAGATTAATATTTTGATACCCTATAGCCCACGTATTTCCTCCGCCTAATGTAATAGTAGCTGTTGATGGTGTTAATTCATCGGTATTATGATTGAAAGTATCATTTGAATTGACCTGTCCCGCAGTGGAAGCGCTTAAATTTGCATCTAGTGTAACTCCGCCAGTACCGTGTGAAAATTGAACTTTACAAACACTATTCCAGCTTTGAAAAGCAGCCTCTACTGCATATTCAAATCCATCATATCGCGAACTAGCTATATGATATTCTTGGTTTTTATTGTTAAAGTATAAAAAGGAACCTGTTATTGAATATGGAGATTTCCCGTAAGTTGCATTTGGATTAGCAGGATCAGTCATTCTAAATGGCTACTGACCAGTTTGAGTATATGCTGGTGGAATGAGGATAAGGATAATAAAAATTGCGAAAGAGCTTTTGAAAAATTTCATTTATGTGTCTCCCTTTTTGTTAAACAATTTTATTTGTTTATTACTTTTGTAAAACTAAAAATGAAATTTGGATTGCCTCAACTATAAATATTTATGGAATAATTATATTATATGCGCTTGTGATAGTTATTTTAGTAATAATTTTATCTGTATCTAAATTTATTACAAACAGCAAATTGTTTTCGGGGTATCCTACATAAGCAATATTTTTGTCTGGGCCTAATACAACCGGTGACTCCTGTCCCTCAATAGACAAGTCAATCGTTTTTTTCATCTTATATGTATTTGCATCTATAATATATAATATACCCTTATTACCGATGTCATATAGCTCATCACGATTTTCATTATATGTAATAAAATAACCGTTTAAGCTCCATGGAAGTTTTAATGATGTATGAGTAAACTGTTTTGTATTTAAGTTGTATATTCCCAAATATCCGGCAGTATTATAATTTCCCCCTGAAGGTTGATATGATACAAACAACCTATTATCATTTGAAAAATCAATGTTATAAACAAAAATACTATCTTTATTGTTTTGGTTGAGAATAAATTGCAGGTTAGAAAAATCAGTATTTGCTTTGTAGCATTCAATTTCAGAATATGCATTTGCACCATCAGTTTTGAGTAAAATATCCCTCTGTCCGTAAGGGCAATGAAATGGTTCTTTAATAAAAGTGAATGCATGGTCAACTGAAATGGTTTTTATTATCTTTTTCTCAAATATATCTAGCAAGTAGAAGCCCAAATCGCGATAATATACATAGATCAAACCAGGACTAGATTTATTTTGTCCTGAAATAAATCGTTCGGGTCCCGTGTTAGTTAATCCAGTATAATAAATATCACCAATCTTGTTATTATAAATATCATATGCTACGAATACATCTTTGTAAGTAGTGCTTGAAGAAGTATCAATACCACAAAAAAGCAAGTAATCTCTATTTGTAGATAAAGTCATACCATTTAAATAAATATTGTTAGGTATTTTAAGTTTAATCTCTCCGATAATATTGTAGGAATTATAATCGACTAAATAAAATGTATTACCTTTATTCGGATAGACAAACATTTTATTATCGGTGGTTGGTTCGTATATAGTTACCAGACCTTTTTTGCAGCCTGAAAACAAGATTACGATAAGTGCTGCAATTAAAGTATTAAATAACCTGATCTTACAATGGAATCCCGACATATATAACACCCCTTAATTAAAGGCAGTATATCAGGAAAAATTGAATTGAAGTTTGCACCTGCCCTTTTTAATTATTTTAAACGTAAATTATGTTTTTTCTAAAGTCAAATGGAAAATTTTGCTCTCATTAATAAGTTTTATTTTATCAGCTTATTTATAAGCAGACAATAACTGCATCTAATATTTACTACACAAATTACTTTACATACTGGAATAGAAATTTTAATTTTACCAGTATCTTATACAAGGCAATTACTGTATTATCCCATACAAAAATGAAATTGAGTAAAGACATACCTATCCTCATTGACTTCGACGGCGTAATCCGCATTGGTAAAAAGACAGCTAAAGATGCGTGGGAATTTTTCAAATTTATTTTAGATAAAAAAATACCTGCCTGCATTCTCAGTAATTCAACTTTGCGAAATGGGAAAGACATAAAAAAGTTCTTAAGTGAAAATAATATTAAAACGGACATCCCGGTTCTGACCTGTGCCGATGCTTCGCTGAATTATGTAAAAGAGAATTATAAAAAGATTGCGATAAGTTTGTTGAAAAGTTCCATTTTATGTTTCTCCCTTTTGTTAAACAATTTTGACTTTTCAGTTGGTTTATTTTAATAAGTTTATCTCATAATATTTTTACTATATATTTATGGAATAATAATTTTATATGGATGATTTAATGAAATAGTTTTGATAACCTGCCAGTTGGGGAGGTCTATAACAAACAGCTTATCATTATCTGAGAATGCAACATAGACTGTATTTTTATCGGGGCTTAAGACAATAGGAGACTCCTGTCCCTGCACCGATAAGTCTATAGTGCGTTTTATTGTGTGTTTATCATCATCTATTATGTAAAATATTCCCCTGTTACCAACATCGTAAAGCTCATTATGGCTTGAATTATAAGCTATGTTATAGCCGTTTAAACTCCAGGGAAACGTCAACAATTTAGGGTTAAACTTTAATGTGTTTAAGTCATAAACGCCTATATATCCAGCTGTGTTAGGCTTTCCTCCCGATGGTTGGTACGATACAAATAATCTATTATCAGATGAAAAGGCTAAGCCGCCCACATAATATGCATCAACGCTGTCTTTGTTATCTTTGTTCAAAATAAATTGCAGGTCGGCATAATCTGTATTTGCAGTGTAAAGCTCAATTTCAGTATAACCCAGAACATTGAATGCTTTGACTATAATATCCCATCTGCCATCTGGAGAATGATATAACCACTTTTCAAACGTAAAATCATGTTCGCTTGAGATTTGCTTAACAATTTTATTCTCAAACACATCTATAAGATACAAACCAAGATCACGATAATTTACGTAAATCCATCCCGGGTAAGCCTGATTTTGTCCTGCTATAACTCTGGGAACAGCTCCATTGAACAAACCTGTGTAATATATGTTATCTGTTTTATCATTGTTAATATCATAAGTAATAAATACTTCCTGGTGGTTATTGGCAGTGTCGTCCGCGCTAAATATAAGATGATCCCTGTTTGTAGACAGGTACATCCCCAGCAAATAAATGCCTACCGGGACATTCAGCTTAATTTCTCTTATAAATTCGTTCGTTTTATAATCCACCAAATAAAAAGTATTACCTTTATTCGGATAGACAAACATTTTATTATCGGTGGTTGGTTCGTATATAGTTACCAAACCTTTTTTGCAGCCTGAAAACAAGATTACGATAAGTGCTGCAATTAAAGTATTAAATAACCTGATCTTACAATGGAATCCCGACATATATAACACCCCTTAATTAAAGGCAGTATATCAGGAAAAATTGAATTGAAGTTTGCACCTGCCCTTTTTAATTATTTTAAACGTAAATTATGTTTTTTCTAAAGTCAAATGGAAAATTTTGTTCTCATTAATAAGTTTTATTTTATCAGCTTATTTATAAGCAGACAATAACTGCATCTAATATTTACTACACAAATTACTTTACATACTGGAATAGAAATTTTAATTTTACCAGTATCTTATACAAGGCAATTACTGTATTATCCCATACAAAAATGAAATTGAGTAAAGACATACCTATCCTTATTGACTTCGACGGCGTAATCCGCATTGGTAAAAAGACAGCTAAAGATGCGTGGGAATTTTTCAAATTTATTTTAGATAAAAAAATACCTGCCTGCATTCTCAGTAATTCAACTTTGCGAAATGGGAAAGACATAAAAAAGTTCTTAAGTGAAAATAATATTAAAACGGACATCCCGGTTCTGACCTGTGCCGATGCTTCGCTGAATTATGTAAAAGAGAATTATAAAAAGATTGCTGTTTTTGCTTCTGTTAGTACCAGAGAAATGTTCAATGAATATTTAACGGATAACAATCCTGAAGCAGTTCTGGTTGGTGACCTTTCCGACAAATGGTCATATGAAATATTAAATCAAATTTTCAGATTTGTTCTCAATGGCGCTGATTTGATTGCAATGCAGAAAAATAAATACTGGAGTCCGGACGATAAAAATCTTTTCCTTGATGCAGGTGCTTTTATTTCCGCGATAGAATATGCAACCGGCAAAGAAGCAAAATTAATCGGCAAGCCTTCCCCCATTTTTTATCATTCCGGATTAAAAGCAATAGGTTTCCCCGAAAATTCGGAGTTCGTAATGGTTGGAGACGACATTGAAACAGATATTGACGGTGCACAAAAAATCGGGGGAAAAGGAATTTTAATTTATACAGGTAAGGCTAAATATCCTTTACCAGAGGATTGCAAAACAAAACCTTTTGCAGAAATTCAAACTCTTACTGAAATAAAATCCTTCTTCGACTAAGTAAAAGGATTTATCTACTTCTTAGAATTATTCAGCTTTTTTCTTCTCTTCCACGCCAGGTTGATTATTTTTTTTAGAGCAGTGGTATATGAATATCCTGCGGCTTCGGCTGACCGCATAAATCCGGCTCCTTCAGTAAGGTCGGGATTTGGATTAACTTCGAGCACGTATAATTTTTTATCTTTTGAAAGCCGGATATCTACTCTGGCATAATCGCGGCAGTTCATAGTTTTAAATGCTTTTACAGCTATCTCCTTCGCTCTTTTCTCAATCCGTTTAGGCAATTCCGCGGGGCAGATGGGTATAGTTTTGTGATAAGATTCATGATTGGGATCCCATTTAGCCTGATAACTAACAATATTATGCAAATGCTCTGGCATTTCTGAAAAATCGATTTCGCTTATAGGTAACGCAACGGGATTTTTGTCGCCCATCACTGCAACGTTAAGCTCCCTTCCCTCAATAAATTCCTCAACTAAGGCCGGCTGCGCAAAATTATTAAGGACATAATTTATCCGCGTCCTCATTTCTTTATTATTATTTACAATAGAGTCATTTTCAATACCAGCACTAGCGTCTTCGAACGCCGGTTTAATGATTAATGGAAAATTGAGTTTATGTCTATATTGTTTACGTTCCTTGCGAATAACCATAAATTGAGGGGTACGGACTCCAACAGCATTTAGCAGTCGCTTTGCAAGAATTTTGCTCTGGCAGTTGGCCAAAGCCATTGGGGGAGCCCCCGTATATGGAATGCCCAGCAATTCAAGCAAACCAACCATATTCATTTCTAGACGGGAGTCATCTTTATATATCTCAACAAAATTAAACACAACATCGGGTTTGTGTTTTTTAATATTCTTTATTAGTATATCGATGTCATCTTTGATATTAAGTGCATATGCGTTGATACCCTTTTTAGAAAGTCTGTCAGCAAGCTGTTCATATTCTTCTATGGGGGTTAGATCATCTACCTCGAAGTAGGGTACAAAGTCAGCATTGTCGAGGGACTCTTGAGGTGTCTTGACGTAAAGTTCAGGATTCGCCTCATTAAAAATTACAGCAACTTTAAGTTTTTTCTTCATATTGAATATAAAAATACGTAAATATGTACTTTAAGTAAAACTGGACTCATAACTTAGTTGTACACATTCATTAATAAATTAAAATTATTTCCGAAATGAGTTTTTATCCCCAGCCTTATAAATATCAATGTGGACCTTTTGCTTTAAAATATGGTCTGGTAATGCTTGGACGTTTTGAAAATGAAAAAACGATCGGCAAACGTGCCGGCAGTACATGGTGGTACGGTACAGATGAAATTGGTTTGGCAAAAGCTGCAAAAACTTTTGATTGCAGGATGAAATATTTCCGTCGTGAAACTCCTGATGAAGCTATTAAAGCTTTAAGCCGACATTTGAAAAGAGGCTGGCCCTGCATATTAAGCGTCGATAGCTGGGAACATTGGATATCAGTAGTAAAAGTTCAACAAGGTAAATTTATCGTATTCGACAGCATACTGGATAAAGTAATTGTGATTTATGGTACAAGACAACTTGCAATAAGATGGAAAAATATAGATGAAGATTCCGGGGAAATCAGCTATGACGGTTATGCGCTGATCCCTAATACAAAACCGTTGACCAAACCAAACTTCACTTTGGAAAAAGCAAGATATGTAATGAGAAAGAGAAATAGACGACTGGCTGTAAAATGGGATACATACTTTAATGATCTGATTTCAATTTGCCGGCCGAGATATCCAAATTCCAGAAGTGTAATTTCTTTCAATGAATTTTTAAGACGTAATGAAAAAATGTTGGTCGAGCAAATTGCGTATTGGCATGGAAATCCAACATACAGTGAGCTCGAAAAACTTTTAAATGATTTACAGTTTATGGCCGAAGTCTATGATCTTGTAATTCATTCCGAAGATCAAAAGAAAGCATTAGTTGACCTTTCTTCAATTTTGATGATGTATGCGTGCGGTAAATATGGAATGGATCCTATCTATTAATTGTTAAGATTTCTATGAACAATAATTTCAAATGTCATCCATTAATTCTTGATAAGAATAAAACTGCTCTCCTGATAATCGATATCCAGGAGAAAATTCTTGCTGTTATGCAAAACCCTGATTCAGTCGTTGCAAATACTTTAAAACTTATTAAAGGTTTTAAGATACTTGGGTCACCAATCTACATAACAGAACAATATCCGAAGGGACTGGGATCAACTCAAAAGGATATTTCAAATGAATTAGAAAATATAACGGCTCTCCAAAAAATGAGTTTTAGTGGAATTGGTGCTGAAGATTTATTCCTAAAACTGAAGGGAAAAGACATTAAGCAAGTTGTCGTTGCAGGAATTGAAGCACATGTTTGTGTTCAGCAAACTGTACTGGATCTGCTCGAAAATAATTTTCAGGTTAACTTAGCAGTCGATGCAGTTTCATCACGCCACAAGATTGACTATGAAACTGCTATAGACAGAATGAGAACCCGCTCAGCAGAAATTACAACTACAGAATCAATATTGTTTGAAATGTTGCGCCTCAGTGGAACAGATGAATTCAAACAAATTTCTAAGGTAATAAAATAATTGACAATGGTTTTCATACTTTTGACTACAAATTTCGATGGCATTCTACTTAATTTTCCCTTTACAAAATGAAATTATTTTAATATAATGGGTTGTGCATTTGTAAGGAGCTAGTCTTTCCGGGGTTCACTGCAAAAAACTATTTTCAAAAAAAATAAGAATAATATTTCAATTCACTGGAGTATTTTGCATGAAAAAATTATTTGCTTTTTTGATTATCATTTTTTGCAGCTTTTCTTCAATTAAAGCACAAAACAATTTCAGCTTTTATAATAAACCTTTTGTAACAGGTGGAATCTCTGTTGGATATACTGAAGGATTTGGTTTACAGGGAAATTTAATGATTTCAAATTTTGCTCAGGATTTTCCACTATCTGCAAGATTAGCCATGGGTTACACTTCTTTTGATCCCGGAAATGCCTGGGCTGCACGGAAAATCTTTATAAATGATGCAACAACAGGTGTACCGCAAAAAAACGGTACGGATTGGAATTTCAGAATGGATCTGCTATATCAAGTTCACTTCCTATCACTTAAGAGATTTTACATTTTCGGGGGACCAAGGTATTCTACCTTTTCCGGTGAATTTGATTTTATAGACGGAAATGAATTCTTTAAAATAACCAGCAATCAGTGGGGAGTAGGTTTAGGTGCTGAAAGTTATTTTGCGATAGTGCAAAGCCTGGACCTGGCTCTATCAACAGGATTTGATTACTACCTTGACAGTACTATAGAAGGACACGACACTGCATATAATCCCGATGGAACATCTGTAAATAGTAGAAATGGATATACTTATTCAAATGCAGATCAGGCGATAAATCAGCCTAAAATAATGCTGAGAGTTCTTGTTGGATTCAATTATCATTTTTAATATAAAAGACAAAATGGGCTGGATTCTCAGGCCACTTAATTAACGGAAATTATTTATGAACCAGAGCGAGTTAAAAATTATTACTTTTTCTCTTGCTTCTTTTATTATTAAATCATAAGTTCCTCTCCCCTTTCAGGTACATCATTAAACCTATCTGGGAGAACTGGTCAGAGAATATAAAAGTGAAAACACAATGAAAATTCTAACTTCTAAACCGATACGGTTTGCATATGCCATCTTTTTTGCAGTTTTGGGGATAAGTCATATAATTAATGCCAGTACTTTCAAAGAATATATACCTTCTTTTCTACCAGGTGGTATTATTTGGGTATATTTACTCAGTGCTTTTATGATTGTTGCCTCTGTAAGCATTATCTTCAAAAGATATACAAAAATAACCTGCCTTATACTTTCTATAGTTCTTCTTCTGGTTGTTTTCACTATACACATTCCTGGACTATTCAACCCTAATTCTATGCAAATATCAATGATTAATGTCCTGAGAGATACAGGGCTGGCAGGCGGCGGCTTAATTCTAGCCGGCGTTATAGGCGTTTCTGAAGCCGAATAATTCATCATTTCCCTCAATGCCTATATTCCAAAATTCAATTTCAGGTATTGTTTCCTAAAATTATGGCCTATTCTGGTACATAATCTTAAAATTAATCAGTAAAAAATTCTCATCACTTTAAGTAAAAATTTCCCAAACCATTCATGCCCGATTCATGGTTAGAAAAATTTACCGATCATGCTCTGGCACATTTATAGGGATACATGCTATGCCGATTAAAATAGAACATGGGAATATCGAGCACTGTAAAAAGTTTTTAGGAATTCAAATGATTTGGAACCGTAGGGCCGGAGAATAAAATAGCTCCTACTAGTAATTCTTAATAATCTTTATCTAATACCTAATGCGCAATTATTATGAAAATTTTAAGGAGCCTACGTGAAAAAAGAAAAGATAAACCTTGGATTTATTTTTGATGAAATACTTGGAATCTTTTTTAGTAATACTGAAATAAATCAGTTTCAAAAAGCTGTAGCAAAAAAGAAAGTAAACACAAACAAATCTGATTTAACCAAAACTGATAGAATGCAGATAGAATTTGGGCCCAATAAACAGACAGAAATTCAGCGAAATATTGATTTATTGGTAACTTTCGCTTCCGAGAAACTTTCGTCAAAAAGATTTCTCGTGCTTATTCAGAGTCTCGGTAAATACTGTATTACGATCGGCGAGTTTGATTCAGCAATAATTCTTTTTGAAAAAATTATTAACGCAAACAAAAAAGAAAAGAACTTATTTATACTTGAAGCCGATGCATTCCTAAGTCTCTCAGAAGTTTACAGACGAAAAACACAATGGCAAAACAGCTTTGCTTATGTAAGAAAGGCTTCATATTTATACAAGAAAAACAATGACTCAAAAGGTCTTGCTGGCTGCTTAAATCTTACCGGCACTATTTACGGTGAACAGGGAAATTTTAAGAAGGCGCAAGACTACTTTGAAAAAAGCCTAAGCTTGCTTGAAAAATCAAGAGATAATGAATTTAAAGGTAAAATTGAAATAAACCTGGGAATCATAAATGGTATACTTGGTAAATATGATGATGCACTCTCCTATTTTAGCCGTGCTTTAATTACATATAATAAGACTTCGAATTTGAAACGCATTGCAGAAGTAAGGCACAATATTGGGCAAATGCATATAAGTACCCAAAAGTCTCAGACTGCTTTGAAGGAATTCGATAGAAGCATCTCAACCAGCATAAGAATTGGATATCTACCGACACTCGGAATTTCATACCTTGGCAAATCTTATGCATTTGCATTACAAAAGGACTATAATCTGGCCGATGCTTTTGCAGATAAAGCCATGGAAATTTGCCATAGAACAAGCGATAAGCTTTCCATAGCTGATGTTTACAAAATTAAAGGAATTATTCATAGAGATAAAAAGAACTACGCAGAGGCTGAAAACTTCTTAAAGACAAGTTTGCGGATAAATAAAGAACACGGTAACAAACTAAATGAGGCTGAAACACTTTACGAACTGGGTATTCTTTATAGGAATATTGGCAGCACAACAAAAAGTAAAGCTATGTTTAATGAAGCTCTAAACTATTTCAGATCACTCAAGGCCAGTGAAAAGTTAAAAGAAATCAAAGGACAAATTGCTAATTTATCCGCAGCATAATTCATCTTGTATCCTCTATTACAGCATTCTTAGCGTAAATATCTTTTCTTTTATCCATCAGAGGAATTGTTGATCCCTTCAATCTGCTTTCATCAAGTAAATCAAGATCCAGATCCGCAATAATAATTTGTTCGTGGTTTATAATACCTTCTGCTGCTATACCATCGCGGGAAAAAGGAAAATCAGAAGGTGTGATAATTGCAGCCTGCCCATAATGCAGATTCATATTTTCAACAGGTAAATTGCCAACCGTACTCGCCATTACAACAAATATCTGGTTCTCTATTGCACGCGCCTGGCAACAATATCTGACTCTCAAAAATCCTTGCCTGTCATCTGTACAGGAAGGGACAAAGATTATTTCCGCGCCTGCTTCAGAAACCATTCTTGCCGCTTCAGGGAATTCAACATCATAACAGACCATTATTGAGATCGGAGCGTGTTCGGTCTTAAAGACTTTAAATTCCTGGCCTGGTTCTGTTTTCCATAATTCTTTTTCCCAGCGGGTCCTATGAACTTTATCCTGATGAAATACTTTACCATCCGGTGTAAATAAATAAGCTCTGTTTATAACGCCTCCATTTAATTTTGTCGGATGCGTACCGCCTATTAAATAAAATTTATGCTGCATAGCATATGACTTCATCAATTTAATATATTGATCAGTATATTCCCCGAGCCTTCTTACTGCGGAATATGCTTCTTTAGTTTGAACAAATGATAATAATTGGGTAGTAAATAGTTCAGGAAGTAATACATAGTGAGGATTATATTCTGCAGCTGATTCCATCACAAAATTAATTTGTTGCTCAAAATCTTCAAATGAATTTATTTTTCTCAGGTTATATTGAACCGCGGCTATTCTAACTCTCATTCTTTTCTCCTTTTTCCGGTTTATAATCATGATTAAGCCACACAATCAGTGTGGCATTTTCCAGTGAATATATATCCCCTGTTAAATATTTTTCAATTATATCACAAAATTGAAAGCCTTCCTTCATCTGAAATCTTAGGACAGGGTCATATATATCACCCCAGATTACATGCATGGCATATGTATGTGGGTCAAACTTGTCAGCAAATTTATGATAATTTGGAATTCTTCCTGCTGCAATGATCCTTTTTAGATTTAATTCTTTACAGAGTTTCCTCCTTGCAATATATAATTTTTTACCGATTCCTTTTTTTCTTAGATCAGGGTCCACACAAACTTCAGCTCCATAAAGAGTTTTTCCTTCCGGGTTGTGAGTGTCGAACGTTCCCTTGCCCGTAATTTCGCCCCAGTTATTGAGAGGCCCATACTCCTCCCAAAAAATAATCAATGAGCTTGCAGTTCCAACAATCCTACCTTCAAAATCTGCAACTAATTGTCCCTCAGGGAAAACTTTTATATGATTCTCCAATTGTTCAATTGACCATGGTTTCAGATGGGGATAAACTTTCTGCTGCAATGTTCGGATTGCTTCAAAATCAGATCGTAAAACATTTCTTATAATAACTCGTGAGATCATAAATACAAATCCTTACAATTATTTAAACAATTATATGTCATTCCTTATTATCATACTATGATATTCTTTAGGAAGGCTTATTTTGAATAATATACTAATAAATTAACTAAATAGAGGTGCTTTTGACAAAAAAAAGCCGCAAATATTTTTTTGCGGCTCTTAATTACTTTTCACAAAGTTTATTTTTTAGAAACCGAAAGTCAGTCCTGCACTTATAGTTTTAACACTTGCAAATTTATAATCAATATTTAAATTAAGAATTGCAAGTTTAAAGGCTGCGCCAACAGTAAGTCCCATATTGTTAGCACCTTTTAGTTCAAAATTAATATTTGTGGTTTGCGTAATTCCATTCAAATCATATGTATAATCATAATTTACAGTTGTTGTAGAGGATTCTGAAGTAATTCCAACATAAGGTGTAAAAGAAATAATTGCACCAAATGTCTTACTGGCATAAATTCCAATCATTGATGTTTTAGTTTCAAATATGGTACCGACTTTAAGATCCTGATAATGATAACCGACAGCAAAATCAACGGGAAATTCTGTACCAGGAAACCAGACGGCCGGATTATGAGTAAAACCAAAACCCCAGTAAGTAAAATCACCAAGATCTTTAATATTCACTTTTGGAAACCATCTTATTTCAACATTAGTACCCATAAATGTACCTACTCCTAACTGAATTGTGGCTGTAGGGAATAATGATAAATTGTCAAGAAATCCAGACACTCCAGCTAAGCTGTAATTTTGAATTGTATATCCCTGAACTTTTTGACCTTGAAAATCCAGAACAACATTTTGATCCTTTGATCCCATAATTGTTGGACCCGAAATTCCTAATGTCCATGCATGACTTAACAATTCTTGTTCAATTTGGCTCTGAGCTACAATATCATTAGGGGCTGCTTGACCAGCAATGTCCTGAGCCTGACTTGTTAGTAAAATTAAATGAACCTACAGTTGAAAAAGTTTTTAGCGCATCATCAATCTTTGTACCCATCGCAACTATTTTTAACTCAAGGCTGAAAGAAAGTTTAGAAGCTGACGGTACTTTTGTAACCCATCCGGAATTAAGGTTTGATCCAAAGCTGCTAATAATAGGTCCAACGTATCCTTTTGCAGCATCTGAAGAAAGACTTTTAATGGTGCTATTAAAATCCCCTGAAGAATTATCCTGTCCGTAAGAGACAAAAGAAAAGATAATGATATTAAAAAGAAATAAAATTGCAGTTAATTTTTTCACAGATCCTCCAAATAATTATTTATTATTCTGCCTGCAAAAACACCTTTTACACAAAACTCACTTAAAGCCCACCTCAAATATATTATTTATTAAGAATTTACAAACTTTTTTATATCTTTTTTTTTAAGGAATACCATAAGCCCGCTAAAAATCAGCACTTATTATATAGTTAAAAAATCTTCCCATATCCGAAAAAGTTCATATGTAGCTAATATGTCTTTTCCACAGTATATGGCAATTTCCTTTACTTTGCCAGCATCATAGAGGCTTTTCACATCCATACCGGAAATTCCTTTTGATTTTGGCGATTCAATTCCAAAAGCATTACAGTAAAAATCGAGGTTAAATTTTCTGGTCAGCCCATAAAATGTAAATTGATCCAATAAGTCTATATGGAATGAAGTATCATAACGATTTCTGATGAGGTTTTTGCTGGGTTTTATTTTCAGCATTGCTGAGCGAAGCATAAGAAACGGTGCATCAAAATTTCTGCCGTTAAATGTAACGATTCTATCTGCCAGCTCAATAATTTTCCAGAATGATTGAAACATCTCTTGCTCAGGTAATCCTTTGTATTGCGTGTCGCCATCCTCGGCAGACCATTCCTCCAATTCTTCATTTTCGTAATAGACAAAGGATTTGTTTTTCTCAACATCGTATAATCCAATAGCAACAACTTTTGCTGTAAATGGATAAAGACTCATATACCGAATCGCATCTGATTCTTTCTTGGTCTTTTATTTCCGGATCGTTTTCTTTATTTGCATATCTTAGCAAATATTCTTGCTGACTTTCAGTAAGTGAGTCAAACGGATAGGAAGAAGTTTCGATATCAAAGATGATTGTTCTCAAAATAATTTACCCCTAAATTATTTTTTAATAATTTCAACTCCGGGATCAAAGACTAAAATTTTTTTATAAAATTCATCAGGCAAAGCGGCTGATCTTTTGGTTAAAGGATCAACGTGAACAAGCACGCCTTTCCCTTCAGCTAAGATATTATTATTTCTTTTTCTTTCAACAATATGCTCAAAACCGAAGCTTGAGTTTTTAATATAAGATATTCTTGTATAAATGTTAAGGTCATCATCAAAAAAAGCTGGCTTCAAATAATTTATTTCATTTCTTGCCATATAATAAAGCCTGTTATCGCTGAAAATTCCCTTCTCAGGCAGCAGGCCTGCATCTTTTACGTAATGAATCCTCGCCTGTTCAAAGTAATTAAAATAGACAGCATTATTTAAAATGCTGAGCATATCTACTTCATTGAACCTTACTTTTACAGTGTAAATATGTTTGAATTTTGATTTGTAAAATTGAGGTTTCATAAATTTATTTGCTTCCTTTTGTTGCCCGCACCATCGCTTCTATCTGGTCCCACATCTGATCAGGAATGGCTTCGAGCATATTGAACTGTCCCGCACCTTTAAGCCACTCTCCCCCGTCGATTGTGACCACTTCCCCATTTATGTAGGAAGAAAAATCCGAAACAAGATAAGCAGCAAGGTTTGCAAATTCCTGGTGCTCACCGACTCTCTTAAGCGGTACTTTATTTTTAAAATCGAATTTATCCTTCAGATCTCCCGGCAGCAGCCTGTCCCAGGCACCTTTAGTAGGAAAAGGCCCCGGCGCAATTGCATTCGAACGGATTCCATACTTTGCCCATTCAACAGCCAGCGAACGCGTTAAAGAAAGCACACCGGCTTTGGCACATGCAGAAGGTACAACGTAAGCCGAGCCTGTCCAGGCATAGGTTGTTACAATATTCAAAACTGTTCCCCCAGATTTTTTATCTATCCAGTGCTTTCCAAAAGCCAGCGTACAATTGTAAGTCCCTTTTAGCACAATATTAATAATAATATCAAACGCGCGGTTTGAGAGTCTCTCGGTCGGACTAATGAAATTGCCTGCCGCATTATTTACCAGCACATCAACCTTTCCAAATTTATCAAGAATTGATTTTAATAATTCCTCAACCTGCTTATAATCGGTAACATCGCACTGAAGCGGTAAGACATTTCCTTTTGTTTCGTCAGCTAGTTCTTTCGCAGTTTCTTTCAGTACATCTATCTTCCTGCTGGTAATTACAACTGACGCACCCAGCTCAAGGAAATATTTACTCATGGCTTTTCCCAGACCTGTACCTCCACCTGTAACCACGATGACTTTATCTTTTAATGCATCTTTTCTCAACATCGGCTGTGAATAATTTTTCATAATAATTTTCTCAATTATTTAATATTTAAATATAAAAAGAGGTTGCCGGAAAAAGAATGTCATCACAAATCCTACAAAAATGGAATGAAGTGATCTGTTAATCGACAGATTGCTTCGTCGTTCGGCAAACACCGGACTCCTCGCAATGACACACTCTTTCAATACCCTGACAACCTCTTAAATTTCCTGATACAGATTTAGAAGCAATACTTATTTGCTTCAATCAGTTTATCTGCAACACTTCTTCTGAGTTTCACAGTATTTACTGTCTCCAGCTTTGTGAAGCGTTTTAATCCAAGCAGCAACATTTTAAGTTCATCACCTTCAGCAAATGCTGTAATAGCGTGCTTACCGTAAAGATTTACTTTCTCAATAGCCTCATTAATATAAACTTTTGTCATATCGATATAAGGTTGAAGCTCGTCGCCAGATTTACTCTTTGAAAGTTTCATCGTTCTCAGATAAGCAGACTCACAGGCAAATACTTCTATCATCATATCAGTAACGTTCATTATTATTTCCTGCTCGTCTTTTAATTTCGTCATAAGTTTCTGAACCGCACTTCCGGCAATCATCAGTATAGCTTTCTTAGCATTGTTTATCGCTTTCTTTTCAGCAGAAAGTAATTCATCTTCGCCATTTTCAAAGGACGGTACCAACATTAATTCTTTTTGAATTGCCATTGCAGGGCTCATTAAATCGATTCTTCCTTTCATCGATCTTTTTAGAAGCATATCTACTGTTAGTAAACGATTGATTTCGTTTGTCCCTTCAAAGATCCTGTTGATCCTGGAATCCCTGTAAGCACGCGCAGCAGGATACTCTTCCGAGTAGCCGTAACCGCCGTGCACTTGTACAGCTTCGTCAACCACGTAATCAAGCATTTCTGAACCATATACCTTCAGCATTGCACACTCGATCGCGTATTCTTCTGCAGCCTTCAAAGCCGCTTCTTCATATTTTTCTCCGGTTGCCTGGAGTTCCTTAATTCTTCTATTTATTAAATCACTTACGCGATATGTAGCCGACTCGGATGCAAAAATCCTGATGGCCTGTTCTGCAAGTTTATGTTTTATTGCACCAAAATTAGATATAGGTTGATTAAACTGCTTCCTTCCGGTAGCATATTCTATTGCAATTGAAGATACTTTTTTTGCGCTTCCTGTTGTCATCGCACAAAGTTTGAACCTTCCAACATTCAGAATATTAAATGCAATATAATGTCCTTTACCTATCTCACCAAGAATATTTTCAACCGGAACTTTTATGTTATCCAAAAATAAAGCTCTTGTTGAAGAACCTTTTATTCCCATCTTATTTTCTTCTTCACCACGATTAAATCCTTCTGATGTTGCATCAATTATAAAGCAGGTGAATTTGTCACCATCAACTTGAGCAAAAGTTATGAGAATATCTGCAAAACCGCCGTTAGTGATCCACATCTTCTGTCCGTTCAGTATATAAAATTTTCCATCTTCAGAAAGCTTTGCTGTAGTTTTTGCAGAAAGAGCATCCGATCCTGAAGTTGGTTCTGTCAAACAGTAAGCTGATTTTAATTCTCCACTTGCAAGTTTAGGAAGATATCTTTTCTTCTGCTCTTCAGTTCCATAATAAAGAATCGGCAATGTGCCGATTCCTGTGTGGGCAGCAAATGAGACTCCAAACGAGTGGCTTTTTCCCATCTCAATTGAGATTGCCGTGTTCGAGTTAAAATCTTCACCAAGTCCGCCGTATTCTTCAGGAATTGCGGAACCAAGTAGCCCAAGTTCACCAGCTTTTTCCATCAGGCTTACTGTAAGTCCGGGCTCCTGTTTATCAATTGCGTCAAGTTTCGGCCAGATTTCTTTGTCTACAAATTCTTTGGCTGCATCAGCCATCATTTTCTGCTCTTCGGAAAGATCTTCAGGGATAAAAATTGATTCCGGGTCGGCTTCCTTAATGAGAAATTCTCCGCCTTTTAATACTTCTTTTTTTGTTGTTGTATCTTCCATTTCACTTCTGATATTTTGTTAATAAATATTTTTTTTTTTTGTATTTCATTGTGATCTATTGCCAAAGGTCATTTCAAATGAATAGTCAATTCATAAATCGCCGCAACACCTTGTCCGCCGCCTACACAGGCTGTTACCATTCCATACTTTTGACTTCTTCTTCGTAATTCATTTAAAACCTGGATTGTTAATTTTGCACCTGTACATCCGAGCGGATGGCCTAGAGCAATTGCACCACCATTTACATTTACTTTTTCAGGATTCAAACCCGCTGTCCTGATAACGGCAAGAGACTGAGAAGCAAAAGCTTCATTTAATTCGATTAAATCTATATCATCCAGTTTCATGTTTGCCTGCTTTAGTGCTTTTGGAATTGCAGCAATCGGACCTATTCCCATCACGCGCGGATCAACACCTTCAAGAGCATAAGATTTTAGAACAGCAATCGGTTCAAGCTTTAATTCTTTCATCATCTCTCCGGACATAACAATAACGAAGGCCGCACCGTCCGATGTCTGTGAAGCATTGCCCGCTGTTACAGTTCCACCAGCTGCAAAAACCGGTTTCAGTTTTGCAAGTGCTTCAAGAGTTGTGTCTGCTCTCGGACCTTCATCTGTATCGACAACAAATTTTTTACTTTTTTTCCCCCCGTTTTCTACGAATATTTCTTCAACTTCCACAGGTGCTATTTCTTCTTTGAAGTAACCCTGTTTAATCGCATTGATTGCTTTCATATGAGATTCATATGCAAACTTATCCTGGTCCTCGCGGGAGATTTTATAATCCCTTGCAACTTCTTCGGCTGTTAAGCCCATTGCCAGGTAATATTCAGGATGCTCTGTAGCAAATTTGTAATTAGGAGCCAGTTTCCACCCTGTAGTTGGAACCAGCGACATCGATTCTGTTCCGCCTGCAATGATGCAGTCTGCAAGCCCGGAACGGATTTTAGAAAATGCAATTGATATTGTCTCTGCACCGGATGCGCAGTAACGGTTTACCGTCATTCCCGGTACTCTCATCGGAAGGCACTGAAGCGCTATCATCCTTCCTATCTGCAATCCTTGTTCTGCTTCGGGAACTGCATTTCCAACAATTAAATCGTCAACTCTGTTCGGATCGAGTTGTGGAACCTTGCTCAATAAATATTTAATTACATCAGCAGCTAAATCATCCGGGCGATAATTTTTAAATCCGCCTTTTTTAGCTTTACCAACTGCGGAACGATATCCGGCTACTATATATGCTTCTTTCATAACTTCACTTTCAGTTTTATTTCTAAAAAATTCTTTTAATTATATTGTTGTCATTTCGAACGAATTTTCGAGTGAGAAATCTTTTTAATTATCATTTGATAAAGATTTCTCCCCCGATAAATCGGGGTCGAAATGACACTTAGTTTCTCAACGGTTTACCAGTTGTTAATATGCTTTGAATTCTTTCCATCGTTTTCTTTTCACCTATCAGGCTTAGGAAAGCTTCTCTTTCTAAATCAAGCAGGTACTGCTCTGAAACAAGTGCAGGTGATGTCAGATCACCGCCGCACATAATATATGCAAGCTTCTCAGCAATCTTTTTGTCGTGCTCGCTGATGTATCTCGCGTTATAAAATGAATAAGCACCGAGCAGCAGCGTTGATAATGCAGACCTTCCGAGCACTTTTATATCGGTTCTTTCTTCCGGCTGAGTGTAACCGAGATCGCTTAATTCAAGCACGGCTTTTTTGGCCTCAAGAATTACCCTGTTCTGGTTAACGATAAACCTGTCCCTGCCGTTCTTGAATATTCCCAACCCGAAAGCTTTCTGTGCCGAAGTGGCTACTTTCGCCATCGCTATATTCAGAAATTTTTCCTGCAGCACGGTCATTTCGACCATATCTTTTTGATAGCTGTCTGAAGCGCGGAGTATCATCTCTTTAGTTCCTCCTCCTGCAGGAATTATTCCTACACCAACTTCAACAAGCCCAATGTATGCTTCCGCCCCCGCAACTACTTTATCAGAATGCAGGCAGACTTCGCATCCTCCGCCG
The DNA here is from genome assembly GCA_963772675.1 of uncultured Bacteroidota bacterium. Classification (GTDB taxonomy): domain Bacteria; phylum Bacteroidota; class Ignavibacteria; order Ignavibacteriales; family Ignavibacteriaceae; genus JAKAGZ01. The sequence goes on along the minus strand of CAVYYF010000005.1, from coordinate 997,144 downwards.
AGGGTCATTCCGTGCGGTGCAGCAATAACAGGCACTGCCGAATAACGAATTCTCATCGTGGATTTCTGGAACATTCTCACGGCCATATCTATTTCATCGTACTCCTGTTCCGTTGCCAGCATAAACATCATTGCAAGGTTTGCGCCTGCCGAAAAATTCTGCCCGTCATTTCCAATCACAAGTCCTTTAAAATTTTTCTCTGCTATATCAATCGATTTCTGAATTGCTACGAGTATTTCCGAACCGATAGAATTCATCTTTGTCTGGAATTCAAGATTTAAAACACCGTCACCAATATCGTGCAGGGTTGCGCCAACATTCTTCCAGACCGGTTTGTTTGCCCTGTAATTATCTATAATAATAAACGCGTCCTTGCCCGGTATGTTTTTATACGAGCCGGAATTTATATCATAGTACTGCCGGCTGCCGTTTTCAATTTTATAAAATGAGGTATTGCCTTTAGCCAGCATATCATAAACCCATTTTGCAGGCTTAAGATTTTCTCCTTCCATTGCTTCAATTGATTTTTCCAGTCCGAGTGCGTCCCAGGTTTCAAACGGACCGAGTTCCCAGCCGAATCCCGCGCGGAGCGCATCATCAATTTTATAAACTTCATCTGCGATCTCAGGAATGCGGTTCGAGGAATATTGAAAAATCATAAAGGAAATTTTTTAAGGAATTCACCTGCTTTATCTTTTGCGAACGCTAGTGTTTTAAGCCTGTCCTTTAAATTATCTACTTGTTTAGCTGCAGTTACCGATCCGTATTTTACTTTTTCGGAAGGTTCGTATTCAAAAGTCTCTAAATTGATTTCGAGAATCTCTTTTTTACCTTCCGCATCTTTTGTTTTTTTATAAAAACCCTGTCCCGTTTTATCGCCGAGCCAGTTGTTTTCAACAAGTTTATTTACAAAGTCAGGGTTCTTAAATAATTCACGCGCCTCGTCATCGGGACAATCTTTGTAAACATTGTCCGCAACCTTTACCAATGTATCAATTCCCACCACATCCGCAGTTCTGAACGTTGCGGATTTTGGTTTTCCAGTTAATCGGTCCGGTCAATGTATCTATCTCTTTTATTTTTAAGCCCATTTCCTTCATCAGCTTAAAGACTGCCATTATACTGAAAACGCCTATCCTGTTCGCAATAAACGCCGGTGTATCTTTGCATAAAACGGGAGTTTTACCGAGGTAAAGATCACCGTAATACATCAGAAAATTGATAATTTCTTTTTTTGTTTTGTCCGTCGGAATTATCTCCATCAACGGTAAATATCTCGGTGGGTTGAAGAAATGAACCCCACAGAAGTGCCGCTGAAAATCCTCGCTCCTGCCTTCCAGCATTGAGTGAATTGGAATTCCCGATGTGTTGGAAGTAATAAGCGTTCCTTCCTTCCTGATTTTTTCCACCTTTTCAAATACCGATTTTTTTATATTCAGGTTTTCCACTACAGCCTCAATAATCCAGTCGCATTCGCTCAGCCAGTTGAGATTGTCTTCAAAATTACCCGTGGTAATTCTTGAAGCATATGATTCATCATAGAGTGATTCCGGTTTTTGTTTCAACACATTTTGTAAATTAGTGTTTACAATCCTGTTTCTTACTTCCGGGCTTTCAAGAGTAAGTCCTTTTTTAGTCTCTTCATCCGTAAGCTTGTTTGGGATGATATCGAGAAGGTAAGCCCTGCAGCCAATATTTGCAAAGTGGCATGCAATTCTTGATCCCATAACTCCCGAACCAAGCACCGCTACTTTTTTTATTATTCTGTTCATATTAAGATCTCAGTTTATTTGTGTAGTATATTTTTTAATAATATTACTAAGCCAATTGCTTCTCTGAATTTTCGTGGTAAATCTTTTCAATTAAGTTCGTGATACTTCTTGTCAATCACATCTCTTTTTACTTTTAAAAGTCGGAGTAAGTTCGCCGGTTTCAACCGACCAGACGTCAGAAACAAGTGCAATTTTTTTTACCTGCTGAATGTGGCCGAATCTCTTGTTATACTTTTGTACTTCCTCCCAGATTCTATCTTTTACTACCTGTGAAGCCGCAATTTCCTCACGTAATTTCAACTCTATTTTTTTGCCTTTTGCCCACTTTCTAACAAATTCAAACTCGGGTTGAATTATAGCTGCAGTAAACTTCTGGTTTTCCCCGATCACCATAATGTATTCTATGAAAAAAGATTCCTTCATTTTATTTTCGATCGGCTGGGGAATTATAAATTTTCCGCCGCTAGTCTTAAAGATTTCTTTCAACCTGCCGGTTATTTTCAAATATTTTCCATCCAGTATTTCTCCCACATCACCCGTATGAAACCAGCCCTCTTCATCAATTGTTTCTTTTGTCGTTACAGGATGATTGAAGTATCCCATCATTACGTTTGGTCCACTGCCGAGCACCTCCCCATTCTCTCCAATTTTTACCTCGACATCAGGAATTGCCAACCCGACTGTACCGAAATGATTTTGTCCTTTATAAAACCTGTTGCAAGTTAAGAACAGGAGAAGTTTCTGTTAATCCATAACCTTCAATAACCGGAATACCTGCGGCTGTAAATATTCTAGATAAACGCGGCTGCAATGCAGCGGATCCACTGATAATTCCCTGTATCTCACCGCCGAGCGCTTCTTTCCATTTTACAAAGACAATTTTTCTTGCAAAGAATAACCTGAACTTATAAAAGAAATTATTTCTTCCTCTGTCGTCGTAATGAAGACCCAGATTTACGGCCCATCCAAATATTGCTTTTTTAACGATATTTAAATTGTATCCTGTCGACATTATCTTTTCGAATATTTTTTCCAGAAGTCTTGGAACGGTTATAAAATAATGAGGTTTAACTTCGCGGATATTTTCACCGAGTTTATCCATGTTTTCAGGATAATTTATAGAAGCGCCCAGGATCATATAAAAGTAAGAAGCAGTTCTTTCGAAGATATGACAGAGCGGAAGAAAACTTATTGTCCTTTTAAATTTTTCAATAGGCATACATTGGGTGAGAGAATTCACATTACCCATAACATTCCTGTGAGAAAGCATTACACCTTTGGGAATGCCGGTTGTACCGGATGTATAAATCACTGTAGCGAGATCATTTTGTGTAATAGTTTTTTGTATCTCAGTTAACCTGTTCTTGTAACTTCCGTCTGCAGATTCCATAATCATCGACCAGTGATGTGCTTTTTCAACTTTATCAAAAGTATAAACTTCAAAAATTTTAGATTTTATTTTTTTGCGTACTCTCTGGACTTTTTTAAAGATTCGTGGTCTTCAACAAAAACCAGTTTTATTTTCGTGTCATCAAAAATAAAGGCATAATTGTCTTCACTGGTATTAGGATAGAGAGGAACAACTATTCCTCCAATCTGTAAAACAGCAAGGTCAACAAAATTCCACTCCACCCTGTTTCGTGAAATAATAGCGACCATATCTTTAGGCCCTACGCCCTGTTTCAAAAGCCCGAGACTTAAATCATCAACAATTTTCATTACTTCGGCAGAACTGTAGCTCCTCCATTTGCCCGTAACCTTATCACTCAAAGCTTTTGGGTTTGGATAGTTTTCAAGTTGATATGGAAGTATATCTATCAACCTGTTTTTTGCTAATACCGGACGTTCCAAAGGACCCCCGTTTTAAAGGTTAATTTCAGAAAGAAAATAAGAAGAAGAGTTTAAATTAGCAAGCGAAAATTCGCTAATAAAGAATTTTTGCTAATTGATCTGATTTTTTGTTATATTTAAAAAGTTGTTGGATTTGCTCTTGTTGATTAAATTCGCCCTTTATGAAGCTATCTGAAAACAATATTAAGCTCATCTTTGGTCTTAAGCTGAAACAGCTACGGCAGGAAAAAGGACTCTCTCTTTCCGAATTAGCACAAAAAAGCTCGTTATCCGTATCCTATCTTAATGAAATTGAAAATGGGAAAAAGAATCCGAAGGCCGATAAAATAGCTGCTCTTGCTGAAGCGCTGGATGTCTCTTACGACAGACTGGTATCGGTTAAACTGACAAAACATCTTGCTTCGATAGGTGAGTTGCTTGAATCAAACCTGCTTGAACAGCTCCCGCTGGATCACTACGGTATTGATGTGCATAAACTTTTGCTACAGATTTCAGAAGCGCCGCTTCAGTTAAGTGCGCTGGTTTCGACACTAATTGAAATGGCAAAGAGCCTTGAGCTGAGTGAAAATAATTTCAGCAAAACAGCTATTAAGACCTATAAAGAACTTAACGAAAATTATTTCCCTGACCTGGAAGATGCTGTTACAAAATTTTGTAAAAAAAATAAATTCAAGTGCAAGCCGCCGGTAAAGTATAAGGACATAAAAAAAATAATTGAAGACGAATTTAATTATAAGGTTGATGACGATGTATTGCCCGATGCACCAGGGTTCAGAACAATCCGGGGAATAAATGTTTCTAACGGGAAGAGAAAAAAGATATTAGTAAACAAAAGGTTAACCGATTCTCAAAAGGCTTTTATACTTGGCAAAGAGATGGCATATAACTTCCTGAATATTTCTGACCGTGCACAGATATATTCAAATCTCAGGCTGGATTCTTTCGATCAACTTTTGAATAACTTGAAAGCGTCTTATTTTTCTACCGCACTGATGATCGACAAACAATTGCTGATTAATGATCTAACCAGGTTTTTTAATAAGAAAAAATTTGACAATAAGTTCCTGCTTTCCCTGCCGGATAAATATAACGTTTCACCGGAAATGTTGTTTCAACGGGTTACCAACATTTTATCAAAGCATTTTAACATTAGCAATTTTTACTTTTTAAGAATCAATTCTATCAGGAACTCCGGCTACTATACTGTAACAAAGGAAATACGACTAAATACAAAAGATAATCCGGGTGGTTACCAGACATCAGAACATTACTGCCGGCGCTGGTTGTCCATAAACCTGATTAAGAAACTGGAAGAATTACAAAAGAAGAGTGAAAATTTTCAATCTGCAATCGCGGGAATTCAAAAATCTGTTTTTATTAATTCAGGTAATGAATATCTGAGTATATCGATCTCAAAGCATTCCACACTTTTGGCAAATTCAAATTATAGCGTCACTTTGGGTTTTTTAATGAATGATGAGCTCAGACAAAGAGTCGCCTTTGCAAATAATCGGGATATAAAACAGCTCACAGTAAATGATACCTGCGAACGGTGCCAGATAATGGATTGCAAAGAAAGGGTTGAGAAACCTGTCGTTTACGAGAGTAAACTTCGTATGGAAAAACTTCAGCAGGAATTAAAAGATATAGTTGAAAAGGAGTCTAGTTAATTTACAGGCCCTCAAACTCTTCAACAATTTTTCCTCGCTTCTTCAGAAACTGGAACAGAAATGTTCTTCTTGTAATCAAACGAGACAAATTTTGTTAAAGCACAAAAATTTTATACCGGAATTTTTCTAAATCATTCTTTATTTAATTATTAAAAACTTCCTCAAATATTTTTTTTGTCTTTTCAATTTCTTCAAAGGAAACATCGAGATGGCAAATGGCCCGTAAAGAATCAATCTTTCCAACTGAAAGAAGCAAACCTTTTTCTTTACATCTCTTCAAAGATTCCTCAACAGAAATTCTCAAAGGCTTAAATATCAGAATATTTGTCTGCACTGATTCCATATCAATTTCAAGATTCGGATTTTCATTTATTGCTTTAGCAAGTATCTGCGCTTTCTCGTGATCTTCTTTTAATCTCTCCCTGTTATTCCTAAGCGCATACAAACCGGCAGCAGCCATAAATCCAAGTTGTCTCATTCCCCCGCCCCACGCTTTACGAACACGAAAAGCATCGTTAATAAAATCTTTAGAGCCAGCTATAATTGACCCTACAGGTGCCCCTAAACCTTTGGAAAGACAACAAGATACAGAGTCAAAATGCGACGCGTACTCGGATGGAGAAATTCCGGTTACTGCACAGGCATTCCAGAGTCGCGCGCCATCGAGATGATAAAAGAGATTATATTTTTTTGCCAGATTTTTTAAAGCAATAATATTTTCAATCGGGTGAACTGTACCGCCCGCACGGTTGTGTGTATTTTCAACTTCAATAACTTTTGTACGCGGCATATAATATGCACTTACCGGCCTGATAAATTCTTCGGCTTGCTCAGGAGTAAACACTCCTCCTTTTCCTTTGATTGGCAATAATTGTATTCCGCTCAAAGCAGCAGGTGAACCAGATTCATAATTAAAAATATGCGAGTCGATTTCACAAATAACTTCGTCGCCGGGATTAGTTAAAACATTCAGGCAAATCTGATTTCCCATAACTCCACTGGCAACATACAGCGCCGCATCTTTTCCGAGAAGTTCGGCAGCATATTTTTCAAGCTTATTTACGGTTGGATCTTCTTTAAAGACATCGTCACCTACTTCCGCTTCAAACATAGCTTTGCGCATTTCAGGTGAAGGACGGGTTACTGTATCACTTCTGAGATCGATAAATTTTTCCATTATAACTTTTGTTTTTCCTTTGATGAATTAAAATATAAATCTACAAAAATCTTTCACTAGCTATTTTAATTTTCTAAATAGTTTTAAAATCAAAAAGTAAAAGAACACTGCAAGCGAAAGCGTGACGGCAAAGAAAGGTACAAACATCGGATTTCTTGTAAAGAAAGTTTCCCCTTCCTGAATAGGTACATCACCAACAAGAATGGTTTTTGTAAAAAGTTTTGATTCTTTTAACGTTCTTCCCAGAGGATCTATTATGCAACTTATACCTCCGTTTGCATCCCTTATAACTGACTTCCTGTTTTCCACAGCACGCAGCACTGCAATTTCTTTATGTTGATACGGCCCGCTTGATTTGCCGTACCAGCTATCATTTGTGACTACTGTAATTAAATCAGCACCCTTTCGTACAAAGTTTGTAACGAAATATGGGTATACAGATTCATAGCAAACAAGGCTGTTAATCTTTAATGGATATTCAACTGTTGCAGTATCTCTTTTAACGTTTATATAGAGATTAAAAACAGTTGTGTCTCTTCCGACATTCCACCCGGATATCCCAACTCCCCAGCTAAAAAATTTTGCAAGAAACGGAAGCTGTTGTGAAAAAGGGATTTTTTCGCCGAACGGAACAAGTTTCATCTTGCCATAGCTTTCGACACTCATTGTATAAGGCGAAAGCAGTAATACACCGTTATAAATTGAATAATAAAAATCGCCCGGTCTGCTGTATTTTGCATCATCAGGAATTTTTTCATCAGGCCTGTAATAATGAATGACCGGCATTCCTGTCAGCAAAAATGATTTAGTAGAATGCAAAAAATTGTATATAGAATCTCTTTCAGGCAAATATGCAGGGGTGGTTAAATAAACTGGCAATGCAGTTTCCGGCCATAAAATAAGATTAGCGCCTTTGTCCGCGGCTTTACGGGAGAGAGATAAATATTCCTGCAGTGATTGATCGAGATTGTTTTCCTGCCATTTGTCCCATGGATCAATGTTTGGCTGGATCAATCCAACCCGGACTTTATTACCAGAGACTTTAAATGTCGACAGCCTGTAATTGCCATAAAATAAAACCAACGCAAAGAGCAGTATTGCACAGGCAAGATAAAAGCCAAAGGCCTTCGGGGAAACCTTAAATTTCACATAGGCTTTATAGAAAAAAATATTCAGATACACTACGATAACAGAAATGCCTACAGCCCCGATAATGTCAGCAATCTGAATGAAGATAGTGAAATGAGACAGGCCGCTTCCAAGCGTTAGCCAGGGAAAACTTATATCCGTAAGCATGTAAAGATATTCATAAGTGATCCAGAAGAACGGGAAAAATAACAATGTAACTCCCGAGCCTAATGATCTTCTTGTAAGGTAATACAAAGTGGAAGGGATAAGAAATAACAAAGGATTAAAAAATAATAAAGTTCCACCTGCAATCATTAAAAATGGATCGGTTCCCTTCTGCCAGCTTCCAACCCAGTAAATAGTTATCAAACAGAAAACGAAAAAAGCCAGGTAAGTTGCACGGCTTATTTCCGCTAGAGTTTGTTTCTTTTCAATAACAAATAAATAGGGAACGAGAGCTACGAACATAAACAGCTGAAAAGGAAACGGAAAAGGCGGAAAGGAAATACCTAACAAAACTCCGCTTAAAATTAAAAGAAGCCTGTGTAAATTTCTCTCTTTCTTTTCCTCTTTTGAAAGTGAGGTTTTATTTTTAAAAAATAGTCCTTTCAATTTTGGATTCTCTTTTTGCGAAGGAAAAATCTTATTAAAAATATCACTACAATCAGCCCGGTTATAGCGAGCACCATATTGCTGTAAGTAGAAAGATACTTATCTATCAGTTCAATATTGTGGCCAAAAATAAACCCAAGGTAAATTATCAAAGCGTTCCAGATGAATGCGCTGACCGCACAATAAATAGCTGTCTTTTTCACATCTAATCTGCTCATACCGGCAAAAAACGAAATCACAGAACGGGTACCTGGCAAAAACCTGTTTGCCAAAATTATTCCATACCCGTACCGCTTGAACCAGTTTTCTACTTTGTCGAGACCTTCCACAGAAATAAATTTTATTTTCCCTGTGTGCAAAACTTTTTTATCGAGTATGGAGCCAATATAAAAAAGAGTCATAAATCCCAAAACACTACCGATTGTGGTTACGAGTAAAGTTGGAATAAAATGAATTGTTCCAGTTCCGATAAGTGAACCACCAACAAGTATAACAAAATCACTAGGAGATGGAGGAAAAACATTTTCGATAAATGAAAAGAAAAATAACACAACATATATCCAGAATGGTGCAAGCCGGGAGATATCGGAAAGAATATTTTCAAACATATTTTATTTTTTAATTAATAAAACGGTTGCAAAAGCAGAAACGCCCTCTCCCCTTCCAACAAATCCAAGCTTTTCTGTTGTGGTTGCTTTAATCGAAATATTTTCGGTTTCTGTTCCCAGAATCTCAGCTATTTTATTTTCCATCTTAGAAACATGAGAAGCTAGTTTTGGTTTCTCAATAGCAATTATTGAATCAATATTGCCAAGCACATATCCTCTCTCACGGACTAATCTATAAACTTCCTTTAGAAGGATAGTACTGTCAGCATCTTTAAATTTAGTATCCGTATCCGGAAAATGTTTTCCGATGTCTCCTAACGCAAGCGCACCTAAAAGCGCATCACTGATCGCGTGTAAAAGCACATCTGCATCCGAATGTCCCTGCAAACCCTTATCAAAAGGAATTTCAACACCACCAATAATTAATTTTCTTCCTTCCGCAAATGCATGCACATCGAAACCAATCCCTGTCCTGAAATTATTACTCAATGTCTAACCTCAAAATGAGTGAATTCGTTTTTTGATCCGTCCCATTCAATGTGGGCATTTTTAACTGAGGCGTGTGAAGGGCCAATTTTAATTTTCTTAAAAAGTTCCTCAATCAACGATTTGTCACCCTCTACTTCTGTCAGAACTTCACCGGTATACAAATTTTTTACATATCCTCTTAGTCCAAGATTCTGAGCTTCATGAAGCACGAAATACCTGAAGCCTACTCCCTGCACAAGTCCATTCACCAAAATTTCTGCCCTTTTCTCATTGTTACCTGTCATTAGCTTCTCTTTTTCCCAATAATTCACTTACCAGCAGCCCCGTAAATATAAAGATACATCCGATAAAGCCAAAGTTTGAGACTCTTTCATTAATAACAAAAAATGCAAACGTAGCTGCAAAGATAGGCTCAAGGGAAAATATTATAGCTGCTTTTGTCGGTGTTACATATTTCTGATATTTTGTTTGCAGTGTAGTTGCAATAACAGTTGCAAACAGTGCTGTATAAACTATACCAAAAGCCACTGTGCCGTTCAATTGGAAATTAAACTTCTCTAAGCCAGAAACCGACAAGAAATAAGTAAAAAGCCAGCCGCAAATTCCCGTTATAATTATCTGAATAAATACTAGCACCTTATAATCAATCTTGTGACTTATTATATCGAGATAAACTATGTAAGCTGCAAAAACAATCGCACATAGCAAAGTAAAGAAATCACCAATGTTAAAGTTCTTACCCAGTTCCGTGAAAATATCAAACAGCGAATTTCCCTTGCTTGCCAAAAATGCCAAACCCAGTAAGACAAGTAAAATACCAAGAACATTTTCCTTCCTGGGTATCCTTTTTTCTATAATCAATTGAAGTATAGGCGTGAAAATAACGAAGGTGCCGGTGATAAACCCTGATTTTGTAGCTGATGTAAATTCCAACCCGATGGTTTGGGTGGCAAAGCCTGCAAAGTTTAGCAAACCTAAAATGACACCGCCTATTAAGATTTCTTTAGTAAAAGTCTTAAAAAGCCCGAACATGAAAGGTAAAAGAATTAGCGAAGCGAGAGTAAAACGTAATGACACAAAAAGAAGCGGCGAAACGTCAGCTAATGAAAGTTTTATAACAACAAAAGTCAGACCCCAGAGTAAAGTAGTCAGTACCAGCGCACCTTCGTTAAAAAACTTCTTCATTTATTCTGTTTTTGATTATGCTGGAATGAAATTATTTAGGATTCGAAAAGATTATTCTTTGTCTCCTGAGTAGCCAAAAGACTTAAGCATGTTCTCATCGGTTCTCCATTTGCTTCTTACCTTTACGTGAAGGTCAAGATAAACAGGTCTTTGTAAAAATTCCTCAATTGATGCGCGGGATTCTTCTCCGACTTTTTTAAGCGCTGTCCCCTGTTTCCCTATTAAAATTCCTTTCTGGCTGTCTCTCTCAACAATAATTTCTGCCTGGATAAAATCTTTTCCTTCATCCCGTTCCTTAAAATCAACAATTACAACTTCACAGCTGTACGGGATTTCATCTTTGTATCGTTCAAATATTTTTTCCCTGATTATTTCAGAGACAAAAAATCTTTCATTTTCATCGGAGATATCATCATCCGGATAAAATTTTGATCCTTCCGGCAGGCATTCTATAATTTCATTTATCACACTGTGAACATTATATGCAAGTTTAGATGAAATAGGAATTATATTTCTGAAATATTTTGTTTTTTCAACTTTTGCTATTAGTTCAGAAACCTGTTCCTGTGTTGATAAGTCAATTTTATTCAAGAGCAAAATTTTAGGTTTTTTACTCTTGCTTAACAAATCGTAAATGAAAGCGTCTTTTAAAGTCTCTTCTCCTCCTGGATCCAAAGCCACATCGAGGATCAAGAGGATTACATCGGCATCCTTAATTGAGTGTACAACCGCATCCATCATTTTTTCCTGAAGCAAGTAAGCTGGCTTTAGAATACCCGGTGTATCCAGAAAAATAATCTGATAATTTTTGTCAGATAGGATTCCGATTAATCTTTTGCGGGTAGTCTGCGGTTTGCTTGTTGTTATAGAAAGCTTCTGCCCAAGTAAAGCATTTAATAATGTAGACTTGCCGGCATTCGGAAGACCAAGAATTGTTACATACCCCACTTTTAATTGCATATTGTTTTACCAATCGAAATAATACACTACAAATATACTAACAATATGACAATTATTTAAGAGTTAGTAGCTAAAATAAACTAAAAGCAAGAAAATAGATTAGTGTTGTCTGCTTAAATTGCCTTTAGCATTCTTAACCAAATCGAAAATGAAATAAACAGAGATTAAAAGTCCAAGCGAAAAAATACTACCGATCATGGCAATATTTGTTTTACTCAGAATATTTTTGATGGGAACAATAAGATTCTCCAATATGGTTACCGTTTCCTTTGTTCCGGCAACTGTATCACCTGTAGCTGAAGGTGCCGCAATTATAAGTGAAATTACATAACCTATAATTCCAAGTGCAATAATTACAAAAATTGACGCGACAGAAAAAATAAAGTAGCCTTGTTCCTTTTTTGCTTTAGATTTCTTCATTATTCTTTTCATTAGATCAGGGGTAAAATCAGGAGATACGGATTCACTTTCCATATTCTTCAAACCATTGTGAATAAGTTGTAATGCTTGCAGACTTTTCCTGTCTTCTTCAGAATTTATTAACCGGTCATGAACAATTTTCAATTCAGCCTGACTAAGCTCACTATCAATATATCTATTTAATATTTCATCAGATAATTTGTTCATAATAATTCCTCTGCGTAATTATTTTTCTGTACCAAATCTCTCAAAGCATTTCTTGATCTATGTAACATAACTTTTACATTTGAGACAGTTGCCCCTAATGTCTCACTTATTTCTTCACAGCTCATATCATTAAAATAATGCATTGTCAAAACCAATGAATAATTTTCGGGTAATTTTTCGATTATATTTTTAATAAACTCTGACATATCCTTCTTTTCCGATATCTTAAAATCATAATCACTCTCAAGATCGAAATGTTCATCAACCGAAGACATTTGAGATTCAATTTTTCTTTTGCTGTTTGATAGTTTCGTCAAAGTCGTGTTATAAACTATCCTGTAAAACCATGTTGAGAACTTTGATTCCCGTCTGAAAGTTTTAAGTGAATCATAAGCTTTAATAAAACAGTCCTGAAGAACCTCCTCCGCATCCATTTCGTTTTTAAGCATTCGCTTAACGAGAGAAAAGGCCTTGCTTTTGTACCTGTCAATAATAATTGCATAGTCCGATTGATTGCCTCTTATGACAGACTCAATTATTTCCAGATCTGTTAGGTTCTTCATTTTGTCATTATGACATATTTTGCAATTAAAAGGTTACATACTTAAAAAGCATAAATTCAGAAGAAATAGATCAAGAACAAGTTTCAAATAACAATATATTTTACCTAAAATCAAAATACTTGAAAATTATTCAAAATTCGAACTAATTTGAAGTGTAACCTAATTATCATTCCACTTGTCTTAACTATTGAGCAAAAAAATAAAAATTTAATCTGTGGTGTAACCTTGAAAATGAAATCAAAGTCATATTAACAGAATATAATTAAGAAGGAGAAATAAAATGGATCAAAATGTAGTTGCGGTCTTTATACCGATAGTTTTTTTCCTTGTTGCAGGCTTAAATGCAGTTGTCTATTTCTATTTAAGATCCAGGGAAAGACAAATGTTGATTGAAAAAAACCTTGACGCACAATCAATTAAGGAATTTTTTAATCAGAAACGAAAAATGAGTCCCTATACTTTATTGAAGATTGGTATTATTTGCATAGCATTCGGCGTTGCATTAGGTTTAGGTTTGATGCTTGAAGATATAACATATAAAGATTTCTGGGTACCGTTTTCATTATTTACAGTAACTGGAGCCGGGTTTGTAATTGCAAATCTTGTTTCGCTAAAACTTGAGAAGAAAAATAATAATGAATAAGCCTTTTTGATAAATAAGAAAAAAGGCGTCTTAAATAAGACGCCTTTTTTGTCTTACTCTTGTTCTGCAAGCCAGCGTTCAGCATCGATAGCCGCCATACAACCCGTACCTGCAGCGCTAACAGCCTGCCTGTAAGTTTTATCAGCAACGTCACCAGCAGCAAAAACTCCCGGAATATTAGTATATGTACTTCCTGGCTTCACTTTTAAATATCCTGTTTCATCCATATCTAAAATGCCCTTGAATAAATCTGTGTTTGGCTTATGACCTATGGCTATAAACAAGCCGTCCGCTTTTACTTCCTCAGTTTTACCGGACTTAGTATCTTCAAGTATTACTCCGGTCATAATCTTTCTTCCATTCTCATCTTTACCCAAAACTTCCTTAACGACTTTATTAGTCATAAATTTTACTTTAGGATTTTTTTCAGCTCGTTCAGTCATAATTTTTGAAGCTCTGAATTCTTCACGTCTGTGCACAAGAATAACCTCAGAAGCATGTTTAGTTAGATAATTAGCTTCCTCCATTGCTGTGTCACCGCCGCCTACAACAAGCACTTTCTGATTCTTGAAAAAGAATCCGTCGCAGGTTGCGCATGCTGAAACACCGAAACCCATATATTTGTTCTCACTTTCAATTCCCAGTAATTTTGCTGAAGCACCTGTTGAAACGATAACTGCATCGGCTGTATATTCTTCACCCTCATAAGTTTTTAAAGTGAAAGGTCTCTTTGAAAAATCAACTTCAGTTATTTCTTTATAAATTGATTTGGCACCAAATTTTTGTGCCTGTTTTCTCATAACATCCATCAATTCCGGTCCTTGTATTCCTTGTTCAAAACCCGGATAGTTTTCTACTTCTGTTGTTATGGTTAATTGTCCACCGGGCTGAATTCCTTCAAATACTACCGGGTCCAGGTTTGCTCTTCCGGTATATAATGCTGCTGTAAATCCTGCAGGCCCAGATCCTATAATTATTACTTTATGATGATTATCAGACATTATTTCTCCAAATACAATATTAGAATTTTTTCAATGAATAAAATTAAGAATTTTTACTCATTAAAATGAGATTCAAAATTTCTTAAAAGGATTCAGATTTGAGAAATTCGGCATTTCTTTTCAATCCCTTTAATTTTGCCCTTTTGATCGGGCTGCTTGCAAACTTTTCTTTGAATTGTGAACTATTCATTGATAGTACATCATCCAATAAAATTTCTTTCTGGCCTTCTGCTGGTTGGAATTCCTGAAGGGGTGTTAGCTGAGAAAGCTTAATATTCCAGGGACAAACGTCCTGACAAATATCACAACCGTAAAGCCAATTATCGAAATTCCCTTTGAATTCCACGGGTATGTTTCCTTTATTTTCAATTGTCAAATTAGAAATACACTTGTTGGAATCAACGACATATTCTTCAACTATTGCATTAGTCGGACAGGCATCGATACAGGCTGTGCAGGAACCGCAAAAATCTTCAATCTCAGTTGAGTAATTAAAATTATAATTTGTAATTATGTTAGCTAAAAAAATCCAGCTGCCATATCCTTTATTAATCAAATTGGTATGCTTTCCAATCCAGCCAAGGCCAGCCTTTTTAGCCCAAACTTTATCCATCACTGGCCCTGTATCAACATATGAAATTGAATTAAATGAAGGGTCTAACTCTTTTAATGAGTTTTCTAGAACTGCTAGCTTATCCCAAATAACAAGATGATAATCTTTTCCCCATGCATAACGTGAAATCTTACCCTTCCCCTTTTCATTTGAATATTTATTGTCGGTGTAATAGTTCAATGCGAGCGAGATTATGCTTTTAGCCCCGGGAAGAACTTCATTCACATTTTTTCTCCTCTCGAGGTTCCGCTCCATATATTTCATCCCGGATTGATAACCTTTTCGCAGCCATTCTTTTAGTTTGCTAATTTCTTCTGTCAAAATTTCAGCTCTAGCAAAACCCACAAGATCAAAACCGACTGCGTGAGCTTCCTCAATCACGATATCATTAGTCAATTTCATAATTTAAACCGATTACATCACCACTTTATTCCTTTTCTGGAAATCTTTGCATAAACATCATTATCTATAATTTTCGTTTCATAAGTATCAAGTCCTCTGCCTCCGGTTGGTGTATTTCCGGTTTGAATATCAAACATCCAGCCGTGGATAGGGCAGACAACACAACCACGCTCAATAAACCCATCATATATCATCTTAGTATGTTGATGGGGACAAACATTGCTTAAAGCATAAACTTCTCCTTCAAGTTTGAACACCGCCAGATCAACTTCATCTATTATAAATCTTCTACCTGCTTGTTCCTTAAGCTCATTAAGAGCGCATACTTTAATAAACCCATCGATTTTTATTTTATCCAAGCTTGTCAAACTTTTCACCAATTTTAAAACCCTTTTCTGTATTTATAACCGTAGCAAAAACAGTTTCAGGATCGTGTTCAAAGAATAATTTCCAATCTTCATCAACAGCCTTTGGCAATATTTTTTTCTTTTCTGCTACCGTCAACAAGGGCTGAAGATCATATCCCATAACATAAGGAATTGGGATATGAGAAGTGGTTGGAAACAAATCACAGCAATACATAATTGTGTTCGTGGAATCAGAAATTTTCAGGAGCTGTTGAGCAAAGGTATGACCATTTACAATTAAAAAATCGATCTCATCATCAAACTTTTCTCCTTCATTAAGTAATTTTAAAATTCCTTCGTCAAACAAAGGGACAAAGTTTTCTTTTAAATAACTCCCCCTATCTCTGTCTGAAGGATTCATTGCCCATTCATAGTTTTTCTTTTGCACATAATATGTTGCATTCGAAAAAGTTGGGATAATTTTCCCGTTTTCCGATTTGGTCGATCCCCCGGTGTGATCAAAATGAAGATGGGTCAGAATAACATCGGTGATATCTTCAGATTTTATGTTTAGTTCACCAAGAGATAATTCAATGGAATGTTTTTCCTGATCGATATTATAAATTGCTTTTGCCTTATCGTTCCATTTATTCCCCATTCCTGTATCCACAAGAATTTTTCTATCTCTGTTTTCAAGCAGCAAGTTTTTTGTAGCTAATTTTATCCTGTTTTGATCGTCAGGGGGATTTGTCTTTTCCCACAAATTCTTAGGAATAATTCCAAACATTGCTCCACCATCAAGACGAAAATATCCTGTATTAACAACGGATAATTTATATTTTCCTATTTGCATAAATTGCCGGTTAAATTGTTAGAGGTTTTTCATTTTAAGCAATAAGTTAAGCAAGTGTTGAGAAATGTGAAAGGAGTATCTCAGGAATGGGTGGGGATAAACAAAAAATGGCTTTAATAATTTTATTAAAGCCATTTATAGTAAATATGAGAAAAAAAATATTAATTTCGAATTGCGTCCAGTGCTTCCTTTTTCGTTAAAAGAGCAGCTTCATCTTCAGCATGATCAGGGTCAGGGATACAACAATCAACCGGGCAAACATCCTGACACTGTGGTTCATCATGAAATCCTTTGCACTCTGTACATTTGTCGGGGACAACAAAGAAGAAATCACTTGAATAAAATCCGGTTGCACCTGATGGTGCAGCATCGCCTTCTCCAAAAGATTGACCGTTATATTCCCATTGGGATCCGCCTTCGTAAATTGCATTATTAGGACATTCAGGTTCGCAAGCTCCACAATTAATGCACTCGTCTGTTATTTTTATTGCCATTTTAAGACCTCCGTTTGTCTAATTATAAATCGTTTAATTGCTACAATTGCCCTAACAATTACCAATTTTATGCCAGTCATCAGGACTATACATATCATTAAAAATTCGAGAAAATGGGCACTATTGACCGAATCTATATAATTTTTAAGAAATGGCAGGGGGCGTTTCTCTTATCAGAGAATAGTTAGTCCTGAGAGGAATAATAATAACTTACTTCAAAATGGAAATGGCTATGCATAAAATCATAGCCATTAATAGCCCCTAATAAAAATCTTATTTATCTGCCAATTCCGTCCAGATATTCTTTCCTTTTCAGAAGTGTTTCTTCATCTTCCACATGTTTAGGATCAGGAAGGCAGCAATCAACCGGGCAAACAGCAGCACACTGTGGTTCATCATGAAAGCCCTTACATTCAGTACATTTATCTGGAACTATATAAAAGAAATCATTTGAGAAAAAACCATCAGCTCCACTTGGTGCAGCCTTCCCCTCACCATACGTGGTACCTGCGAGTTCCCATTCTTGTGCACCTTCATAAATTGCAGTATTTGGGCATTCAGGTTCGCAAGCGCCGCAGTTGATGCATTCCTCTGTTATCAATATCGCCATGAAAAAACTCCTCTAATTTTCAAAATTATTCAAATAGATTAAAAACTATTTCACAAGTGCTATAAAAATAAAAATTTTCTTTTTCTAATACTAACAAAACTTTTTAATTACAAAAGGCATTAGTACTACCATCCACCACTGGCTCCGCCTCCACCGAAGCCACCGCCACCTCCGCTAAAGCCTCCAAATCCCCCTCCGCCACCAAAACTTCCTCCTGAACCACCGCCGCTGAAACCTCCGGGGAAGAATATAAATCCCCCTCCTCTTCTTCCGCCTCTGAGCAAAGACATTATAATAACAAAAATAATGAACATCAGTGTCCCTATTCCCGAAATACCTTTGTCTCTGTCCCGATTCTTTAAGTTTTTGTCAGCTTTGTATTCACCGGCTATCGCGGAGATTATTGCTCTCAGACCATCGGTTACCCCTGCGTAATATTCATCTCTCTTAAAATGTGGAGCGACTACATTCCTTATTATTGAACTACATAATGCATCTGGTAAAACTCCCTCCAGTCCATATCCAACTTCTATTCTCATTTTTCTATCATTCTTAACTACCAGAAACAATGCACCGTTGTCATGTTCTTTGGTTCCAATTTTATTTTTTTCAGCCACATTCATGCTATAATATTCCAGCGGATAATTGTCCAGTGTAGAAATCATAAGAAATACAAGTTGATTTGAAGTAGAATCCTGATAGATTTTTAAATTTGCATCGAGTGTGTTTATTTCCGAGGATGACAACGTACTTGTAAAATCATTTGCCCAGTGTTCAAGTTGAGGAACTTTAGGCTGAGCACTTAATATAGCAATAGAAAAAAGAAAAAATAATATTAACTTCATTAATACTAAAACTCTACTTTAGGCGGTGTTTCCGCTCCAGCTGTTGCCTGAAAATATTGTTTCTCTCTAAATCCAAAAAAATTAGCAAAAATGGAATTGGGAAATAATTTTATATTGGTATTATAGCTCTGCACAGTTTCATTAAATCTTCTTCTTTCAACAGAGATCCTGTTTTCTGTTCCCTCAAGTTGAGCCTGAAGTTGAAGAAAGTTCTCGTTTGCCTTCAAGTCAGGATAATTTTCCACCGTAACAAGTAATCTCGACAAAGCACCGCTTAATTCACCCTGAGCAGATTGAAACTTCTGGAAGGCTTGAGGATTATTTAGAACATCAGAAGACACATTTAATTGACCGACTTTTGCCCTCGCATTAGTTACATCGGTTAACACACCTCTCTCGAAATTCGCATAACCTTTTACAGTATTTACGAGGTTCGGTATAAGGTCGGCCCTTCTCTGATATTGGTTCTCAACCTGACTCCAGCTTTGGTTTACCGATTCATTCAATGTTACAAGATTATTGTAAACGTTTTTCCCCCACATGAAAAGTATGATTAATAATAATACAAAACCTCCCCCAATTGATAATCCAACTATTAACCCTTTTTTCATCCAACCTCCTCAAAAGCGATTAAAAATAAATGAATATTCAACCCTATTTCATTTAAAATCCCCAGGTAATGCTCAAGATAAATTGTGTGCTTATCATTTTTACAAAATAATTAAATTCAATTTAAGCTGTTTTTCAAACAATATCCAATAAGAAATAATACCTTTATTTCTCATCCAGCAACGCACGGGCAATAACCATCCTTTGTATCTCGGACGTACCTTCGTAAATTTCCGTGATTTTCGAATCTCTTAAGTATCTTTCAACTAGATACTCTCTAACGTAGCCATAACCGCCGTGTATTTGAATTGCGTCCAAAGCACATTCAACTGCAATTTTAGAGGAATATAATTTAGCCATGGCTGCTTCCTTATAGTACTTTTTGCCCGCATCTTTTATTGCAGCAGCTCTGAAAGTGAGAAGCTTTGCCGTATCGACCTTCACCGCCATGTCAGAAATTTTAAATTGGATTGCCTGAAAATTTGAAATTGTCTGTCCAAATGCTTTTCTCTCTTTGGAATATTTGATCGAAGCTTCAAGAGAGGCTTCAGCAATTCCGATTGCCTGTGCAGCTATTCCTATTCTACCACCATTTAAAATATTCATTGCAAAATTAAATCCTTTGCCTTCTTCCCAGACAAGATTTTTTGCAGGTACTTTGCAGTTTTCAAAAGCAAGTGAGCACGTGTCAGAACTTCTGATCCCTAGTTTATCTTCTTTTTTCCCGTGTGTAAATCCTTCAGTCCCTTTTTCCACAAGCAAAGTAGAAATTCCTTTATGACTCTTTTCTTTGTCAGTTGTTGCCATTACAAGATAATAATCTGCAGTGGTGCCATTTGTGATCCAGTTCTTCATTCCATTCATAACAAAAAAATCGTCTTGCTTATCTGCAGTTGTTTTTTGCTTAGTTGCATCGCTGCCAGCTTCAGGCTCTGATAAGGCAAATGCACCTAATTTTTCACCTTTAGCTAAAGGAACCAGATAATTTTGTTTAATATAGTCTGAGCCATATTTTTCAAGACCATGACAAACCAGCGAATTATTAACCGACATTATCACTCCAACACTCGCATCAACTTTTGAAACTTCAATCATTGCAAGCACATAACTAATAGTATCAAGCCCGGCACCTCCGTACTCTGGTGAAACCATCATACCAAGAAAACCGAGTTCTCCCAATTTCTTCACTATTTCTTCAGGAAATTCAGCATTTATATCCCTGTTAACTGCAGTAGGTGCAACTTCAGCCTGTGCAAAGTCTCTGGCTGAATCACGGATCATTATTTGGTCTTCGGAAAGTTCAAAATTCATTTTCTATTTTCTCCCTGATAATTTGTCAATATAAGATTTTGTGCCTGCATCGGTAGGCTTTTAGAAAGTTTTTTTAGAACAGATTAAGTATTAATCTCTAAACAAAAATAAGGTAATAATGTTTCGATAGCAATTCAAACAATTTATGACCGGTTGTACAACATCTAAATAAGAAAAATTCAAAGGAAATTCATTTATTATTATATTTACGATATGAATACTGAACAGAAAATGCTAAAAAATACTGAAAGGACACAGATTTCATCGCAAAAAAAAAGAGTTCAACTGAAAGGAATGACTTTAGACGAACTAAGGGATTACTTTGTTGAAATCGGTGAAAATAAATTTAGAAGTGAACAGGTATTTAAATGGATGTACGATGACCTTGTAACTGAATACGACGATATGCTTAATATTCCCAAAAAACTTCGCTCAACTCTTACTGAGAAAACTATATTAATCACTTTGAATACTACCAAGATAGTGCAATCAACATCAACAGGCACTAAAAAATTTATTTATGAAACTAATGATAGAAATATAATTGAATCAGTAATTATCCCGGAAGAAAAAAGGACAACGCTTTGTATTTCTACACAGGTTGGCTGTCCTTTGGATTGCAAGTTTTGTGCGACAGGGCTTATGGGATACAAAAAAAATCTAACAACGGGAGAAATTTTTGACCAGTATATGCTTGCGGCAAAAATTTATGGGAAAGATAAAATAACAAACTTGGTTTATATGGGAATGGGAGAGCCACTCTTAAATTTTAATGCAACAATTAAAACACTGAAAATATTTTCTGAAAAATTAACAGCAGGAATTAGCCCGAAGAGAATTACAGTATCAACTGCTGGCATAGCGCCAAAAATTATTGAACTTGCTGATACGGGAATGAAAGCAAGGCTTGCCTTTTCTCTTCATTCGTGTTTTGAAGACAGAAGAGATAAAATTATGCCAATCAATGAAAAATATCCCTTAAAACAAAACATTGAGGCTTTGAAATATTATTATAAAAAAACGAATACCAGAATCACGTTTGAATATGTAATGTTAAAAGGTGTAAATGATCGGGATGAAGATATAAATGCTTTGGTAAAACTTTGCTCGCAAATGCCTTCAAAAATTAATATCATACCATTTAATTCATTACAGCATATGAACCCAACAGGCTACGCAGCAGAACTAGAGCCCACGCCTAAACAAAGGATTGAAGATTTTGCACAAAAGCTAAGGAATAAAAACATCTCCGTTTTCGTAAGAAATACACAAGGTAATGATATTGCTGCAGCCTGCGGCCAGCTTGCTTATAAGCAGGCAGCTTCACCATAATATTTTATTGCACACTATATTTTATGAAAAAACTAACACACGACGAAATATCTCAGAACAGAAGTACGATTGAAAACCTGCATAAAGTAAATAAGTTACCTGTATATGTAATTCTAAACAGCATAAGAAGTAATTATAATGTCGGATCTATTTTCAGAACATCTGACGGAGCTATGATTGAAAAATTATATCTTTGCGGATATACACCACATCCACCCAAAAAAGAAATCTTAAAAACCGCTCTAGGTTCCACAGAAAGTGTAGCGTGGGAATATGTAAAAGATCCGAAAGAAATTTTGCTTAAGTTGAAATCTCAGGGTGTAAAAATCTGTGCTCTTGAACTTACCGATAGCAGCAAAAATTATTATGAATTATCACATAATGATTTTCCACTATGCCTTCTTGTAGGAAACGAAATTACTGGAGTTTCTCAGGAATTGCTGGATATGTGTGATTTTTCAATCGAAATACCCCAGTTTGGAATAAAACAATCTCTAAATGTGGCAGTGGCCTACGGAATTGCAATTTTTGAATTAAGAAAGGTTTTTGATTTAAGCTCGTGAGGTAAAATATTCTTCCCCGTTTTCTTTTGTATGAATTACAAGCAGGTTAGCTCTCACCATTTTAACAAGCGTTCTCGATGCACGTCTCGTTGACATGTTTACCAATTCGCTGAGATCCTTAACAGTGATCGTTTCATTTTTGTCGAGAAATTCAAAGACATTTTTTTCATTTGGCCCTATTGAATATTTTTTCAATTTCATATCTGAGGTTTCCGCCCGCATAATTCTTATCATTTCCTTACTTGCCTGCATACTTTTATCATTTACCCTTATTAAAACAGTCGCCTTCGTGATATCAAAATCATTTTGATAATCCTGTATCCTGTGGGGCCTATTATCCGACTCTGGTATATTAACAATTACAACCTCTTTGCCTCTGACATCTATAAACTCAATCTGATAATTCAGCGGAGGTTCACAGTATTCATTTGCAGTTTCTTCGATAAGAGCAGCCTCAGTTTTTTCACTTTCCACGCCAATTATTTCTTTATCGTCATCAACACCGAATAGAATTATTCCGCCCTTCGTGTTTGCAAAAGCAATCATCTCTTTAGCAATTTTTTCATGTGTAGAGAATTTCCGTTTGAATTCGCATGTCAGATTTTCCCCCTTCTCAATAAGTCCAAGTAAATCTTTTCTTTTCATTGTTTTGATTTTGGAAAAAGGATCACATCATTCGCTCTTTCGAGAATAATCGATGACCTACGAATAACATAAGATGAATTTATATTAGGTGCATGCTTAAGCGGCGATGGGATTACGGCCGCCAGGCGCGCGCACTGATTAATAGTTAAATTTTCAGGCTCTTTATTAAAATAAATCTCAGATGCTTTTTTAATACCAAAAATTCCATCACCCCATTCCACTGCATTAATATAATTTTGGAGAATTGCCCTTTTAGATAGTTCCTTTTCCATTCTGAAAGTAATAACAAATTCTTTTGCCTTTCTAAAAACAGTTCTCTTGGTAGTCAGGAATAAATTTTTTGCAAGTTGCATTGTTAAGGTACTTCCGCCGCGGATCGTTCTTCCCCTTCTTCTATTTGTTCTTAAAGCGTTATTAAGTTCTTCCCAGTCTATCCCTTTATGACTAAAAAAACTGCCATCTTCCATGGAAATAATGGATTTCAAGAGGAATGGGTTCACTTCATTTATATTAATCCAAGACTGCCTGGGATAATATAATAATTTGTGTTCAAATGCGCGCTGCTGCATTAAGGAAGTAATTCTAAAATGGTTGTATTGCAATACAGGAATCTGAAACGAAGGTAAGCTAAAGTAAAGAATGAACAATACGTATAATAAAAAACTTTGGAATTTTCTTCTTTTGATGAAAGGAAGTAATTTACTGAAATATGTACCCAAGTCATTCTGGGGAAATTGTGAAGCAATCATCAGATAATTTACCAGGTGATTAAGGTCTATCAATAAAACAAATTACTAGACTTATGTACTATTTTATCTTCGTAGAATCTTCAGGAATAGTTTTATGACTCGCGTTTAAAGAATCTCTGCGCCTACTAATTTCATTTCTCAATATTTCTTTACGCCTTTCGATCCACAATGAATCGGGAGATGGTATTTGTTCCTTTTCTCTCAAACTATCTTTATTCAATCCCCTAACAGCAGGGGGAATAATTTTATCAGCGTTGCTTTCTTTCTGCTTATCACTAACGAGATTTACTTTTATAGTTTTTGAAGTGTCTTTTGCAATAACATGTTCTATAGCCTTCTGAATTGCCGCGAGCGAATCCTCCACTTCTTTTTTAATCCTTTGCTTTTCAGAATGATAAAACTTCAATTTTTGAGACACGCTACGAGCATATTCAGATGCAGGATATTTTGAGGTAAGCGAATCATATACAATGGCTGCTGAATCAGGTTTATCTAATACATTTTCAAATATCCAGCCTTCAGTATAAAGAGCTTTCGGTGCGCTCATTGATTTAGGGTAATTATTATAAATATTGGACAGATGAGTAACTGAGGACTGATAGTTCTGTTTATTAAGTTCTGATTCTGCCTGTGTATATATATCTTTTGCAGGATCGTACTCAAAATTAATTAATGGCTTATTTAGAATGCTGGCAACAGTATTCACAATACGATCATTTTTATAATTGTCATATACATAATTAAAAACACTGTCTGCTTTTGCGGTATCACTTTTGGCAAGATACAGATTGCCAAGTACAAAAAGAGTTTTTGCTTTATATCCTGCTCCAGGATAATTCTCCAGAATATCTGTATAATAATAATAGGCAGAGTCAAGAATATTAAAATCCGTGTAAAATAAATTGCCTAATTCATATTCAGTAAAGACAATTTTATCCTTTATGGAATCGGCATCTATGGTGGGCCTGACAGGGGCTTTAATTTTAAGTATTTGCAAAGCTCTCGCCTGAAATGATGCTTGTAATGCCCCAGTGTTTTCACCTCTTCTCGAATTACTCAAATTTTGTGTTGACCCGCCTCGGGTCGCATTTGAAATATTCTGGAATTCACTATTTAATTGTTTAACACTATCCTGCATTTTTAGATATGCAAGCGAATCACTTACAAATTCCTCAGGGTTCAAAGCATACTTTAACTGAGTCTTATTAAAATTTAAATTATCCTTCAGATCATTATATTTTTTAAATTTATCTGCCTTTTTGAGAAGGGGTACCAAATATTCGGTAGGTAGTATTGTAGATTTCGCCTTGAGATAGTAGGCATACGCACTATCAAAATTATTGAAATTATATTCATATAGTTTACCAATTTCAAATTTAGCTGCTCCTGCATATCTAGTATTTTTATAAGCAGTATCTACCTGAATTAAAACGTTTAAGGCTTCCGAAAAATTTCCAAGTGAATCCAGCGTAACTCCTTTCTGATAATTTATCTGATCAAAAGCATCTTTATATTTATCCTGTGAGCTCATATCATCAAAAAGTGCCACCGCTTCATTTCTATGCCCGGCATTTCTAAGCGCCACACCATATGCAATTTTAGAATTTAATTCCATATCATAAGAAGGGGAATAATTTAAAACCTCTCCATAGGCCTTAGCGGCTGATTCTTCATCATTTACCAGTTCATAAAGCTTGCCGAGTTCAAATGCAATTTTTGCACTTATTGTATTATCGTTTGAGATTTTAAGAAAATCCTGAGAAGCCTGAATTGCCCCGTCATAGTCATCAGTTGCAACTTTATACTTAAGTTCTTCTATCAGAACGGATTCAAGAATATCACCTTCATCATTCTCCACAGCTGTTTTTCTTACGCTTTCAAGGGTTTTAAGCCCTGTGGCAACATCTTCCAGTTTAATTTGACACTTACCAAGCCATAACTGCGCTTCCAGCCTTAAGTCGCTATTCTTTTGCGTCGCCAATAATTCATTAAGTTCGCGCTCTGATTTCAAGAAATTTTGTTGATAATAAAACGTCTTACCCAACATAAGGAGAGCATCATCAACATATTTTGAGTCGCCTTTAAATTGCAGGATATTGGAACACTTCTCAATTACACTTTGCAGTTTTTGGGCAGTTGATGTGTTAAGCGGAGGTACAATGCGTGAAAACAAATCTGATCTTTGGGTTAAAATATCTTTTTCTGCCTCATTAAAAAGATGTTCAGTATTATAATAAAGATTAAAATAAGTAGTAAAATTGTTCCAGACACCACAACCGGAAATGGTAATTAGTAGTACCATTAAAAGAATATTTTTTATCATTTGTTCTTTTAAAGACATAAGAAATAGTATGAAAGTTGTTGAAAAAGTAAAAGGCAAAATAAATTACAGAGCATCTTTTCCTGATTCATCAGTTCGGATCCGGATCACTTCATCTACAGAAGAAATAAAGATCTTACCGTCACCAACCTGACCTGTTTTAGCTGTTTTTAATATAGCGTCAACAACTTTGTCAACTATATTATCTTCAACAACTACCTCAATTTTTATCTTTGGGATAAATTCTATTCTGTATTCACTTCCCCTGTAAGTTTCGGTATGTCCTTTTTGTCTGCCATAACCCCTGACTTCTGAAATAGTAAGACCCCTAACTCCTTCTTCTACAAGAGCTTCTTTGACTTCATCAAGTTTAAATGGACGAATAATGGCTTCAATTTTTTTCATAATCAATTCCGATTATTTTAACGGCCGTGGCAATGTTTATATTTTTTACCCGATCCACAAGGACAGGGATCGTTTCTACCTATTTTCTCCTGCACCTGAACAGGCTGTGGTTTTCCGGCTATCTGTTCTCCCCCGCGCTGTCTTTCCTGATTAGTCATCCCGATGTTGTCAGTACTCTCTTTCATAGCCATAATTCTGCCGGTCGATTTCTTCCTCTGTCTCTGAATTTCTTCGGGTTCCTGCGGGAAATACTTAAATGCAAATGAAACGACATCATTTCTAATTTCTGTAAGTAAATTTAAAAATAACTGAAATGCTTCCGTTTTATATTCAACAAGCGGATCTTTCTGACCATAGGCTCTAAGCCCTATTCCTTCTTTCAGGTCATCCATTTCCCTCAAATGCTCTTTCCATTTATGGTCTATTACACTTAGCGTTGCATACCTTTCAAGCCTTGCCATCAACTCCGAACCAAGCATTTCTTCTTTTTTCTTATAAAACGATTTTGCCTCATTCAATATCCGTTCAATTATTCCATCCTTTCCGAGTTCTTCAAATTCAAGTGCTTCCAATTTAATTTCGACCAAAAGATTGTGCCTTGCCTCTTCTTTCAGATTATCAACCTGAACTTCATTAAAATTTCTATCAACAATATCTTCAACAAATTCTTCGAGTTGATCAAAAACCTCTCCCTTTAGTCTGTCACCCTCAAGCGCTTTTTCCCTTCGTTTGTAAATTACTTCACGTTGCTGGTTCATCGTATCATCGTATTCCAGAAGTCTCTTTCTTATCGCAAAATTATTTTCTTCAACTTTTTTCTGAGCTCTTTCAACTGATTTTGTAATTAAAGGATGCTGAATTACTTCACCCTCTTCAATCCCCATTCTTGACATAACTGATGAGATCCTTTCGCTTCCAAAAAGTCTCATCAGGTCATCTTCTAAAGAGAGAAAAAATTTAGTGGTTCCCGGATCACCTTGACGGCCAGAACGTCCACGCAGCTGACGATCAATTCTCCTTGATTCGTGCCTTTCAGTACCGAGAATAAACAAGCCGCCTCTGTCTACTACACCATTACCCAATTTAATATCAGTACCTCGGCCCGCCATATTTGTAGCAATAGTAACTGCACTTATTTCACCAGCATGAGAGACTACCTCAGCTTCACGCTGATGCTGCTTTGCATTTAAAACGTTATGAGGAACATTCTTTCTTTTTAACATCCTGCTTATTGTTTCGGAAACATCTACAGAGGTTGTTCCAACAAGAACAGGTCGACCCTGTTTTCTCAACTCCTCTATCTGATCTATTACAGCATTATATTTTTCGCGGCGCGTTCTGTAAACTGCGTCATCCTGATCATCTCTAACGACCGGTTTATTAGTGGGTACAACAACAACTTCCAGTTTGTAAATTTCAAAAAACTCGCCTTCTTCAGTTTCAGCTGTACCGGTCATTCCGGCAAGTTTATTATACATCCTGAAGTAATTCTGGAGCGTGATAGTTGCTAAAGTTTGAGTGTCTCTTTCTACCTTAACATTTTCTTTTGCTTCTATAGCCTGGTGCAGTCCATCTGAATATCTTCTTCCCGGAAGAACACGCCCCGTAAATTCATCCACTATTGCTATTTTTCCATCTTCAGTAATTACATATTCGTCATCTTTTTCAAATAATGTGTAAGCTTTTAAGAGTTGATGAATTGTATGTATCCTATCACTGCTTTCAGAATACCTGGCGTAAAGCTCATCTTTCTTTTTTATCAGATCTTGTTCATTTAATGATGTGTCGTTTTCAAGGTGACTCATTTCGGTTCCAAGATCCGGAAGAATAAAATAATCCTTCTCCATTCCTGAACCTTTTGAAAGTTCTTCTCTTCCTTTATCTGTCAAATCAATAGTGTTATTTTTCTCATCAATAGCGAAATAAAGTTCGTCATCAATAATGTGCATGTGCTTCGCCTGCTCACGAAGGAAATCCATCTCAGTATCCTGCATCAGTTTCTTGTTATTTGCATCGCTAAGTACTTTTGTGATCCTTTTGCTTTTGGGCAAACCTCTATAAGCGCGCAAAAGTTGAATTCCAGCTTCCCTGATACTTCCTTTATCCCCACTTTGTAATAACTCCTCTGCTTCCTGCACTAGCTTTGCAGTCAGACTTGTTTGAAGTCTGTACAACCTATCAACTTTAGGTTTCATTTCATCAAATTTCTGATCGTCAATATCAACCGGACCTGAAATAATAAGGGGTGTTCTTGCTTCATCAATCAAAACTGAATCGACTTCATCAACTATAGCGTAATTGTATTTTCTTTGAACCTGCTGCTCTTTATCAGCAGCCATATTATCCCTCAGGTAATCAAATCCGAATTCATTATTTGTTCCATAGGTAATATCCAGACCATACATCTCTTTACGCTTCTCTGGATCCATAGTATTTATAATACAACCGACCGTAAGGCCGTGAAATTTATAGATCTCACCCATCCACTCACTATCGCGCAAAGCAAGGTAATCGTTAACAGTAACAAGATGTACTCCCCTGCCGGTAAGAGCATTAAGGTAAACCGGAAGAGTAGCAACAAGAGTTTTACCTTCACCTGTAGCCATTTCAGCAATTTTGCCCTGGTGAAGAACAACACCTCCCATTAACTGAACATCATAGGGCACCATATTCCACACTTGTTTACTTCCGGCAATTATCCAGCTTTTGCCAACTAACCTCTGGCAGGTGGATTTAACTACTGCAAACGCTTCAGGTAATATTTCGGCAAGTATATCCTCGTACTGTTCATTAAGCTCTTCTTCGAGTCCGTCCACTTCATCATATAGCGAATGCCTGTCAATAGTATCGTCGTCTGATTGAAGCTGTAATCTTAAATCATTAATTTTGCCTCTTAATTCTTCAGTATGTGTTTGGATTTTTTCCTTAAATTCCTGTGTCTTAGCCTTTAATTCCTCATCAGAAAGTTCTTTAATTTTCTCATATTCAGCATTAATCTGTTCAACGATGGGCCATAGTAATTTAATATCTTTAGTGCTCTTATCACCAAAAATTTTTTTAATCAGGTTTTGCATTATTAAACGTAACTCCGTTGGAAAAATGAAGTTGAAAGTTAAGAATTGAGGGTCTGAAATGCAATTTGGTTAATTTTCCCCTAAATGCTTTTTAAGAAGATATTTAGGAGACTATCCAGCCTGTTTTATTTCAGATAAATCATCTTTTTGGTTTGCTTAAAATTATCCGTTTGAAGTTCGTAAATGAAGAGCCCGGAAGGATATCTTGAAGCATTAAATTTAACAGAATATGTTCCTGCTTCTTTCTCACCTTGCACTAAAGTCGTCAATTTTACGCCGAGCACATTATAAACATTTAACTTAACGTTTGATTTTTCAGGTAAAGTAAACTCTATTGTCGTAGTAGGGTTGAAAGGATTAGGATAATTTTGTTTTAATATATTATTATTTACAGCAGATGAGTCTTGAGCAACCTGTGGGTTTAATGCCAAAATAGCATTAGCGTTATTGTCATTTGCATGATTCTTTGCAATTATATTTTGAGCGGCAATAATTATAAAAAAATATATAACTAATTGGTAAACTTTTCTTATCATACTTCATCCTCCCGAGCTTATTTTACTATCAAAACAGTCAGGAGTTCCTAAAAAAGCCCTTTGAAATTTTTCATTTCAAAGGGCTCAAACTAACTTAGTATACTGAAGCTCTTAATTTACTTTTTCATCTTTCTTAACAGGGGGGACAAATCCAAAATGCTGATTCGGAGCATTATCAATATTGATAGTACCGAATCGCGCTTCATACTTTTTAATATTGTCTTCCAAAGCTTTTAACAGCATTTTTGCGTGCTGTGGCGTTGAAATTATCCGAGCATGGACTTTTGCTTTCGGCACTCCGGGCACAATTCTCGTAAAATCAATAATGAACTCAGCCGGAGAATGCGTGATTATAGCAAGGTTGGAATATATTCCTTCCGCCTCTTTCTCACCCAATTCAATATTAATCTGTTGCCCCTGTTGTTGATCATTGTTATTCATTATGTTACTCAATTACTCACTTTTTATTTTCTTAATTGGTCAGCCTTATCAAACGCATTTTTAGCTTCTGCTTGTTTTCCAATAATTGTATAGGCTTTGCCTAAAGTTTCCCACATATCTGCCTGGCTTCCCTCTAATTGCACTGCTTTTTCAAGATAAGGAACCGATTTTTCAAAATATGATTTAGCAAGCTCACTTTTTTGTTTATAATTAGGATCTTTCATTCCTAAACTATCAGCTTCCTGATTTATATAATCACCCCATTTCAGGTTAGCAACACCAAGATTATATTGTGCATTCACATATTTAGGGTCAATTTCGACTGCTTTCTGAAATTGATCTATAGCAGCCTGAAAATCTTTTGCGCCTAAAAGAAGTACACCATAATTATAATGATAATACTTATTTTGCGGATCCTGTTCTACCCCGGCCTTGAATGCATCCATAGCTACTTCAATTTTGCGCGCGCCTATATACGAATTTGAAAGAGTAACAAGAATGTCAGAATCGGCTGGATAGTTTTTTCTACCCTCTTCAAGCACTTTAATCGCTTTTTCATAATTCTTCATATAATTAACGCTATCCTGTGGATTATGCGAAACCATAAACTGAGTTTCTAATTTGTGTGCTTTATCATAATAAATTTCACCAAGGAACTTATAACCATCACGGGATTTTTCCTTATCAATTATTTTTTGAAGCGGGCTGATTGCCTCATCAAATTTTCCGGCATTCATATAAACAAACGCAAGATTCTTATATGTAGCCATAGAATCAGGCTCAATCATAATTGAATTATTAAATGCATCTATCGAATTATTATAAAGGATTTTTATACTATCAGCATTACTCTGGCTATTACCCTTTTGAAAATCTGAAACCCCCTTATTAAATTGATTTGCCCACTGGTACTTTTTATAATCAGTAATGTCTTTTTCATATTGTTTGCTTATAGCCAGTGATTTATTAAAGGCAACCATCATACTATCCATCTGTCCTTTTTCACCATAAATATACCCTAACAAATACCACCCTTCATCGCTGGCAGGGTTACTCCTAACTTCTTTTTCTAATACTTCGTAAGCATTATCATATTTTTTCTGCTGAATATATAATCTGGCGCCTGTCAGGCTTGAAGATGAGCAGGAAAATCCTGTGAACATCAGTCCAACTAATATAGCACCTGCAATTATTAGTTTTGATTTTTGCATTATGACTCCAATGATTTGCTAATTAAATGAGTTGAAAATTAGTATTTTAAGCTTCTATAGTCAAGAATATACATTCAAATTAATGCATACAAATATTTAATTTAGGGATAATTTCTCAAGAAAATAATTGCTTTTGTTCTTCTTTAGATAAATTATATAAGATATTCCAACAGCCATTTAAATTGATTTTACAAATTAAAAAGAATATTTTGAAGTGTAAAAAATGAGGTTAACTTGACCACTGAAAATATAGTAAGATCTATTCCTAAGGTCTTATTACACGACCACTTAGACGGGGGTCTCCGCCCACAGACAATAATTGAAATAGCAAAAGATCTAAAGTATAACAAATTGCCTACAAAAGATCCCGGTGAATTAGGGAACTGGTTTCACCGAGGCGCTAATAAAGGCAATCTTGTTGAATATTTGCAGGGATTTGAACATACGTGCGCTGTAATGCAAACCAAAGAAAGCCTTGAACGCGTATCTTATGAAATGATGGAAGATATGAAGAAAGATGGCGTTTGTTACGTTGAGACAAGATTTGCACCTGTCTTTCATACCTCAAAAGGACTTTACTACGAAGATATTGTAGCTGCTGTTTTGAATGGTCTCGAAAAAGGGAAAAAAGATTTCGGTGTGGGCTACGGACTAATCCTTTGTGGAATGAGAAATATGAAAAATACACTTGAGATTGCTGAACTTGCAGTCAATTTCAAAAACCAGGGTGTAGTAGGATTTGATCTTGCCGGCGAAGAAGGAGGCTACCCGCCTAAAAGACATATCGAGGCTTTTCAGTTTATACAAAGAGCAAATTTTAATATTACCATACATGCAGGCGAAGCTTTTGGTAAAGAATCCATCTGGCAAGCTATTCAATGGTGTGGCGCTCACAGAATTGGTCACGCAACCCACCTCCGCGAAGATTTTATATTTGATGATAAAGGAAAAATTGCAGGCTTTGGCGACCTCGCTCAGTATGTACTAGATAAAAGAATTCCTCTGGAGATATGTTTGTTGAGTAACGTTCATACCGGCGCTATCGACAAAATTGAGAATCATCCGTTTGGAATATTATTTAAAGAAAAATTCAGAGTAACGATAAATACTGATGACAGGTTGATGAGTGATACAACAATGACGAAAGAATTTATGACAGCAATAGATTACTTTAGTTTGAATCTTGAGGACATTGAAAAGATCACTATCAATTCAATGAAATCAGCTTTTATCCCATACAAAAAAAGATTGGAGTTTATTTATAAAACTATAAAGCCAGGATTCCAATCAATGCGGGAAAAAATTCTTTCACTGAAATCAATGAGAACAAATGAAGAAACTATTCACAAACTATAATTTCGATTTTACGAATAACGACAAAAAATTGCTGACTACATTTTGCAAACAAACACTAAAACAGGTTGATGGAGATAACAGGTTCTTTGCGGAAGCAAAGGTTTTCAATTCTCTTTTAACAAAACTTTCAGGTTCCGAAGACGTAATAAAGCTTACCAAAGAAGAACGAACAAAATTGAAATATCAACTCGAACAAAATGTCAAATATTTGAACGATCAGATAAAAAAAAGCTGGTTCATTAAAAAATGGATGTATCGTTCGATGACCAATCAGTACGAAAGTATTTTGGAAAACCACTTCAGGAATTAATAATGATAGCCAAGGAAGAAAAAACTAAAATAAAAGCGCCAACAGGAAATAAGCTCAGTTGCAAAGGATGGATACAGGAAGCCGCAATGAGGATGTTAATGAACAATCTTGACGCTGAAGTTGGTGAAAACCCTGCTGAACTAATAGTTTACGGCGGCAGCGGCAAAGCAGCCAGAAACTGGGAGTGCTATGAAGAAATTATTCATTCACTCAAAAATCTGGAAAGTGATGAAACATTGCTTGTACAATCTGGAAAACCGGTAGGAATTTTCAAAACCCACAGTAACGCACCGAGAGTTATCATTTCTAATTCGATGCTGGTACCAAACTGGGCAAACTGGGATGAATTCAGGAGACTGGAAAAGCTCGGTCTAACAATGTACGGACAAATGACTGCCGGAAGCTGGATCTATATTGGCACTCAGGGGATACTGCAAGGTACATATGAAACTTTCGCCTCCTGCGCAGAAAAATATTTTAGCGGTTCACTAAAAGGAAAATTGATTTTAACTGCAGGACTCGGTGGTATGGGGGGAGCTCAGCCACTTGCCGCAACTATGAATGAAGCAACTTTCCTTGGCATTGATGTGGACAGAGCAAGAATTCAAAAGAGAATTGATACTGGCTACATCGATGTACTGACTGATAATATCGATGAAGCTTTAAAATTAGTTCTTGATGCAAAAAAGGATATGAAAGCTTTGTCAGTTGGTCTTGTCGGAAACGCCGGAGACGTATTGCCCGAAATATTAAATAGAAATGTAATTCCAGACATTATTACAGATCAGACTTCGGCACACGATACATTAAACGGTTACGTCCCTATGAAAATGAGTTTTAACGATGCATTAAAACTCAGGAAATCAGATCCGGACAAATATATCTCCCTTTCCAAAAAAACAATCGTTGAACATGTTAAAGCAATGCTTGAATTTCAGAAGCGAGGCGCGCAAGCATTTGACTATGGAAATAATATTCGCGGTGAAGCAAAGGATAATGGAGTCAGTAACGCTTTTGACATACCGGGATTTGTACCGGAATTTATTCGCCCTCTTTTCTGCGATGGAAAAGGTCCTTTCAGATGGGCTGCCCTTTCCGGAAAACCCGAAGACATTTACGAAACAGACAAAGCAATTAAAGAAACATTTCCTGAGAATAAATCTCTTTGCAAATGGATTGATATGGCACAGAAGAAAGTTCACTTCCAGGGTTTGCCATCCCGGATATGCTGGCTTGGTTATGGTGAAAGAGCTAAGATGGGAAAGATATTTAATGACCTCGTTGCTTCAGGAAAAGTGGGTGCCCCTATAGTCATTGGAAGAGATCATCTTGATTGCGGTTCAGTTGCCTCACCAAACCGGGAAACAGAAGGAATGAAAGATGGAAGTGATGCAATAGCAGACTGGCCTATTTTAAATGTATTAATGAACACAATCGGCGGAGCCAGCTGGGTTTCATTTCATCACGGTGGCGGAGTTGGAATCGGAAATTCACTCCACGCAGGAATGGTAATTGTCGCTGATGGTACAAAGGAAGCGGAGGAAAGATTACAAAGAGTACTCACTTACGATCCGGGAATGGGGATTATGCGTCATAGCGATGCAGGATATGAAAGAGCAATTGAGAATGCTAAAAAGCATAATGTAAAAATACCGATGCTTAAGTGAGTTATCCGCTTAAAGTGATTTAAGAAAGAAAACAACACTGCTTTAGACCTCTACAAAACTTAATCCTCATTAATTTGTCATTCTCCTGCCTTAATTTTTGTCCCGATTGTTTGTAATTTAGTAATATAAAAAATTGAACATTTTGATTAATCAGAAAAAAGTAAGTGAGGGAAAAAAATGAAAGTAAAAGTTTTAGTAGCTGATAAGTTTCCTGATCATCATATAAAAGAAATGCAGGAATTAGACCTTGAAGTAACTTATGCCCCAAAGCTTGGCGAAAATGATCTTCCTAATGAAATCAAGGATAACGACATCCTGGTTGTCAGATCAACAAAAGTAAATGAGCAAACTATTGGGAATTCAAAAAGCCTGGATTTAATTATTCGTGCGGGTGCTGGAGTAAATAATATCA
The DNA here is from genome assembly GCA_963772675.1 of uncultured Bacteroidota bacterium. Lineage (GTDB taxonomy): Bacteria > Bacteroidota > Ignavibacteria > Ignavibacteriales > Ignavibacteriaceae > JAKAGZ01. Next base: position 961,753 of record CAVYYF010000005.1, on the reverse strand, counting down.
ACATTGCTGCAGCTAACAAAAAAGGAATTTATGTAGCAAACTGTCCCGGTATGAATTCAGTTGCAGTCGCAGAACTTGCAATGGGATTAATGATTTCACTGGATAGAAGAATTCCCGATAATGTCATTGATTTTAAAAACGGCAAATGGAATAAAGCCGAATATTCAAAAGCAGAAGGCTTAAAAGGGAAAACTCTTGGAATAATTGGTTATGGAGCAATCGGAAAAGAAGTGGCAAAAAGAGCAATCGCTTTTGATATGAGAGTTTACGCAAAAGATATTTCCAGAATTGAAGGAGAAACGGTAAAGGATTTTTCAGAAATGGACCAACTGCTTCCGATGTGTGACGTTATAACAATACACCTGCCCTCCACACCTGAAACTAAAGGGTTATTCGATAAAAAAATGTTCGGGTATATGAAAAATAATGCTCTGCTTATCAATACGTCAAGGCCTGATGTTATAAATGAAGACGCTCTGCTTGATGCAATAAAAGAAAAGAACATCAGAATAGCAGTTGATGTATTTAAAAATGAACCGGAAGGAAAAACAGGTGAAGTTAAATCTGCATTACAATCCAGCCCTAATGTTTACGTTACTCATCATATTGGCGCCTCAACAGAACAAGCTCAAAATGCGGTTGCCGATGAAACAATAAGAATAATTAAAGATTTTACAACAAGCGGAGTAATTGCTCACTGGGTAAACAGAGCTAAAATTACAGATGCAAAGTATCAGCTTGTTGTTAAACATTTTGATAAACCCGGGGTGCTTGCTGGCATACTCGATGTAATAAGAGAAGGAAATATTAATATTGAAGAAATTGAAAACATAATTTTTGAAGGTGGCACCGCTGCTTGCTGTACGATGAAACTAATGGGACCGGCTAATACAGAAATGCTGAAAAAAATGAATGACAATCCTAATATTTTAAGTATATCACACGTAGCAATTTAAGTTAAGAATCGGGGCTGGCTAGCTAAAATGCCAGCCCCTTTTATACAAATTTAACCTCAATAATTTCAGAAGTTATCTTGTGATAAAAGGCTAACCTCAAAAGCTGATCAATACCATCCATGTCCTGTTCATCAAGCTTACAAATAAATGAAGATATATTCTCTTTAATTTTCTCTTTTGATTTTGCTGATAACTGATTTCCGAAACTTTCACTTTCGGCCTGATTATAAATCTTTAATTGAATATCCTTTATAGAACTATGAAAATCTTCAAGAGTACCCTGTTCTGTTGAAACAAGCACAAAATTAACATAGGGAAGTGAAAGCACTTCGATCATTTCTTCTGCAAAGCTTATACCTGTCATGAATTTATCATCATTAAAATTAATGTCGCCCACTGAAAGTATATTTATCTCATCTGAATTGCGGTTTTCTGTTAAAAGGTTTACTTGTACATCAACACCATATAATTCTTTCAAAATAAGCTTACCGCCTATTGCTTCATTTGAAGATACATCTCCGACAAGACTCAATTCTTTTATATCATTTCCATGCGTATAAAAATAAAAGTATGAATTACATAACGATTCTTCGAACGAAATACCAAAGGACTTAGAAACAAAAAGATCTTTATGTCTAATCAAATCCATAGTTGGGATTAATCCCATAGAATCTGAATTCTTGAGAACTTCGCTGGTTATCAGAGAGGAGGGTAAAAAGTTGATTAGTGATGCTACATTTTCATTAACCGAACTATTAATCAGTTCTGTAAATATATTTTGAGGGAAAAATATCTTCATTCTAAAAATATTGATACAATTATTAATGCAAATAATTACTTTATTAAAGCTAATTAAAAAGTGTATTTAAATAAAATTAGTGAAGTGAGGAAGCGGGGCTAAAAAAAGTGCTTTACCAGCTGTTTGCCTATTGTTATTTATTTATTAACACATAGTTTACTGACGATTAGCCAGCCGATAAAGCACCATTGAGATACAGAGGACAATTATTTCGAATAAATTATTTTATCGATCGTATTCTCTGAAAGGAAGTATTTATCGGAAAGTTCCACAAATGCTTCCCAATTTTTTAATCCTTTTTCTCTTAATTCAAGGTAATCACTGCGAATCTGGGAATTTCTGCTGATTATCCTGTTGCTGTGTTTTGGTTGGTGTTGTACATTGTTTTGCAGGTTTTCCATAAGGCTACCTCCTGCTTATTATGTTGGGAAAATGACTTTTTCACTGATGTCATTTTAACTCATTATATGGAATTGCGGTATCCTACAAATTGGGGGAATTTTTATGATTTGGCTTGATGGATTGTATTATTTTAGGCTAAAAAGCTATATCAGTCTTTCTTTAGTTGCTTTTTCTATGGCCTGAGCTTTGGAATTTACTTCAAGCTTTATATAAATATTTTTTATGTGGGACCTGACTGTTTCTTTATCTATAAATAATTCACCGGCTATCATTGTATAACTTTTACCTTTTGCTAAAAGCTGCAGCACCTCTGTTTCACGCGGGGATAGCGGCGACTTAGTATTTCTCTGGAAAGATTGCACAACCATTCTTGCAATGTTTGTGCTCATAGGCCCGCCGCCGTTATATGCCTCTTCGATTGAATCCATTAATTTTTCAGGAGAAATATTCTTGGTGAGATATCCGCAAGACCCTGCACAAAGGGCCTGAAATACTTTGGTATCATCATTATGAATTGTAACCGTGATTATATCTATATCCTGTTTTATCTTTTTAATCCTGGCGATTCCTTCAATTCCCGAAATTCCCGGAAGTTCTATATCCATGAGTATTACGTCAGGTTCATCTTTTGATAGATTCTTTATTGCCGCTTCACAATTATCATAATCAGCAACGCATTCAAATTTTTCCGATGAGCTAAGCAACGATACAAAACTGCTCCGTATAAGATCGTCATCCTCAATAATCAAAACTTTGATTGGATATTTATCAGACATAATATCTAACAATTAAATTATGTGAGGTATATTATATAGATTTGAAATGAGAATGTAAAATGGTGATATAAGAACGGCTGGTTCTTATTTGGCAGTTACTTTACCTTTGAATGATATCCGTGTCCCTTTCCCCGGTTCAGTATTTATCTGCAGGTGTCCATGTATCTTTTCGGCCCTCTTGATCATATTCTTGATACCGTTTCCACCAGTGTTATGATCAATTTTAAATCCCGAACCATCATCTTCAAGTGTAATTTCAATTTCATCCCCGCTGATTTTTGATTCAAGAGAAACCTTTTTACTCCCTGAGTGTTTTAATGAATTATTCATCCCTTCTTTAAATATCAAAGTAAGATGTCTTTTCATATCAGTAGATAAAGAAGTTTTTTCAAGTTCAGTTGAGATGCCCTTGACAAGAAAATCTATATTAGTATCGGTAAAAATTTCATCACCAAAATCCTTAAGTCTTACAAGCAGTTCATACAGTGAATCGTTTTGGGGGTCAATCGCCCATATAAAATCTTTTGTCCCGTCATAAAGCTGTATAGAGTTTTCAGAAATTTTCCTTAGTAAAGGCAAAATATCAGAATAACTATTTCCTAATTTTCTTTTTACAATTTCTGTTAATAGCGAAATCCTTGTCAGCCGATGTCCGAGTTCATCGTGAAAATCTATCGCAGTTTGTTTACGCACTCTTTCACTTTCTTCGGCTCTGATCTTTTCAATCTCAAGAGCACGTCTGATCTTATGTTGGACCCAAAACAAGTGCATCAAGTAAATCGTTATTAGTCCGACAATAATAATCAGAGATGTGAACCACCAGGTTCTCCAAAAAGGTGGAAGGATTATAATCTCAATTGAAGCAGGCTTTTCATTCCAGATACCGTCGCTATTACTTCCTTTTACCAGAAAGGTATAGCTTCCCGGTGAAAGATCAGTATAGCTGGCTACATTATTATTTCCTGAATAGATCCAATCTTCATCAACACCGATAAGTTTATATTTATATACATTTTTTTCCGGGTTAGTATAATCTAATGAAGCATAGTTCAACTGAAGGAAATTATCATTAAATGTTAGCTGGAATTGATTATTCGAAGTGTTAAGTGATTGAAGATTACCAATATCTCTACCGGCCCTGGCTTTAGTAATATAAACAGGCGGGACATAACTATTCAATCTAATTTTGTTAGGAGCGAATTTTGTAAAGCCGCTGTTCCCGCCAAAGTAAAACATTCCATCCTTTCCAATAAAAGCTGATTGAGCATAAAATATATTTGTTCTTAAACCATCGTTAACATCAAAATTTTTAAAAGTATTTGTTATGGGATCAAACCTTGCAATTCCCTTGTTTGTGCTGATCCATAAATTGCCATAATCATCTTCAAGTATGCTCATTATTACACTATTAGGCAACCCATCCTTTTCAAAATAGCTATGGAAGGTATCGTCTTTTTTATCCATTTTATTCAATCCATTGCTGGTGCCTATCCAAAAGTTTCTTTTAGAATCTTCAAAAAGGTAGTAAACATAATTATTACTTAAACTTTTAGGATCTGAAAGGCTATGAGAATAACTCTTGAATTTGCCATTAGATTTATCCAGTTCTAATAATCCCCCCATAGTTCCGAGCCAAATATTTTTATCTTTGTCTTCATAAATCACCTGCACAATATTTTTCATATAACTTGTCAAATCAGTCATAGGATTAACAAAATGCTCATAAGAAAAATTTTTAAGATCGTAAGAATATATGCCCTTTTCATTTACACCAACCCAAAGCTTTTTGTCGGAAGAGACCAGAAGGTAGGTAATATTGCCATCAGCGATTTCTCTGATTTTGCTAATTCCTTTAGGTAAAGGTTTCTGGGATTCAGAGATTAAATCAAAAAATAAAATGCCCTGAGTGGTTCCAACCAATAAATTATTATTATCCTTAATTATCGATGAAATATAGAACCTGGCACCTTTTTTCTTCCCAGGCAAAGTAAGCGGAAATCGTTTAAAAGAGTCTGTCCTGGGATCATATCTTGTAAGGACGCTGCTGAAACCCGAAATCCAAACATAACCTTTATCATCCTGTGCAAAAAATGTAACAAGTGAAGTTCCTAGACTGTTTTTATTATCGGGTTCATATGTGTAGTTTACAAAATCTTTAGAGGTACTTATCAATTTGCTAACCCCGGCGCGATAAGCATCTATCCAGAGTACCCCAGATTTATCCATAAGCAGCGACGAAATAGTGTTACCGGCCAATGTATTTGGGGCGCCAAACTTATGGTGAAATATCTCAAGATCTTCAGCATTTCTATCCGTCATTCTAACAAGACCGTAACTCGTACCGACCCAGATATCTTTTGAGTTGCCTTTGCATATAGAAGATATATAAAACGAGTTAAGATAATTTTTTCTGTTAGAGCTAAACGAAGAGAATTTATTTGCGTGTTTATCAAATATGAAAAGGCCGGAAGTTGTTCCTACCCATAACGTATCCTTACTTTCTTCAAAAATACTGTGAATAATATTAATCTCTTTAATTTTATCGGGCCTTAATGTATTCCTGAATATCTCAAACGAATCAGAACCCGGTAAATATTTTGCTAACCCTGACTGAGTACCTACCCACATAATTCCCTGCTTATCTTTATATATTTTGGTAACCATATTAGAAGGCAAGGTTTTGTTGGCGTTTCCATTATTCCAATAATGAATAAATTTTTGAGCTTTTACATCGTACTTATCAATTCCTCCCCTTTGTGTTCCTACCCAAATGTTCCCCGAATCATCTTCATTAATAGCCCAAACAATATTATCGCACAACCCTTTTTCAGATGACTTGTCGTAAAGGAAGCGAGTGAATTTCCTGGTTGCAGGGTCAAACTTATTCAGCCCCCCTCCCCAGGTGCCTGCCCAGATATTTCCCCGGCTATCTTCAAATAATGAAATAATATCATCAAATGATATTGAGGTAGAATCCATCGGATCATTTCTATATGTAGTATAATTCTTCCCATCGTATTTCACCAGCCCATACATAGTGCCAAACCAGATATAGCCCCTGCTATCCTGTAGTATCGCATATGTCAGATTTAAGGAGACACCATTTTGAAGTGAAAGCGTTTCAAAACGGACAGAATTATTTTGAGGAATAATTCTGATACTTAGTAACAGACAAAAGAGAAAAATGAGAAATAGTTTTAATTGAATCTTTTTTTGATATAGCTGCAATATAACCCCGAAATTAAACCTGATGAAGATAGTAAAAATTTTACCGCCTGGAAACAGATTTTTTAAATTATAAGCAAAACTACCTAACTAAAAATTGGCGATTTCACACTAAAAAATAAAAAAGGCGTGGGTTACACGCCTCTTAAAAGGAATCTTACAAATATCTTTTTAGGATTCTTTGGAACGGATGCGGGCAGCCTTACCTGAAAGATTCCTGAGGTAATAAAGTTTAGCTCTCCTTACATTACCTTCTTTCAGGACTTCAATTTTTGCAATTTTAGGAGAGTTGATTGGAAATATTCTTTCAACTCCAACGCCGCTGGAAATTTTTCTAACAGTAAATGTCTTGTTAGAACCTTCTCCACGAACGCTTATAACATCCCCCTCAAAAGTCTGAAGTCTTTCTTTATCTCCCTCAACTACTCTTACATGTACACGCACGTGATCACCTGCGTTAAATTTAGCAAAATCAGTACGCACCTGTTCTGGCAATATTTTGTTTATGTTAACCATTGTATTCTCCACTAATTATTAAAATTTCTCCATCGTTCAGTCAACAACTTTGACTGTTCTTCTTTCCATTTTCTAATTTCCTTTTCATTCCCTGACAAAAGCACTTCCGGAACTTTTAATCCCCTAAATTCAGCCGGTCTTGTATAACAAGGAGCTTCAACTCTTTCTCCATCCTGAAATGAATCATCAAGAGCTGATTCGCTATCATTTAATACGCCGGGAATTAATCTTACAACTGCATCGATTATTATCAACGCCGGTAATTCACCGCCGGTAAGAACAAAATTTCCAATCGATATTTCATCGGATACAAATTTTTCTCTTACCCTGTCGTCAATCTCCTTATAATGACCAGCTACAATTAAAATATTTTCTGCAAGAGATAATTTATTAGCAATTTTCTGATCAAATATTTTACCCTTAGGGGTAGTAAAAATTATGTGGTCATATTTTACTTGATTTTGTAATTCTTCAATACATCCAAAGAACGGTTCCGGCTTTAGTACCATTCCAGGTCCACCGCCGAAAGGTTTATCATCAATTTGTTTGTGCTTATTATTCGCATAATCACGAAGGTTATGCAAATTGATCGATACTTTCTTCTTATCCTGTGCTCTTTTAATAATGCTGGAATTGAGCGGACTTAAAAGGAGATCCGGAACAGCAGAAATAATATCAATTCTCATCATCTTCATAAATTTCATCTCCCGGCTTAATGACCAGAATTTTTTTCTCCCGGTCAAAACTTTCTATATAATCCTTAACAGCCGGAATTAGTATCTCTTCACCCAGCATGTCCTCAATTATATAAACATCATTAGCGGGGAATCTAAGAACATCTTTTAGCGATCCGAATTCTTCGCCGTTTCTATAAACTTTACTCCCTAAAAGATCGTGTATAAAATATGATCCCTCCGGAAGCTTGACTACTTTTTCTTCACCAACAAAAATATCCTTCCCGATCAGTACCTGTGCATCTTTATCGTTATCAAAATTTTTAAACTTGAGAGCCACTTTCTTTTTTTGCTCTACGACTTTTTCTACAAAGAATTCTTTTTTATCGTCAAAAAAATCAATATAAACTTGATCAAGCTTATAAAATCTATCAGGAAAATCAGAATGAGAAATAATATTTACAAACCCATCCTTACCATGAATAGAAACAATCTTTGCAATTAGAAAAAAATCACTCACAATAACAGTAATTCAATTCCTCAATCCAGAATCTCCAGTATAGCTCTTTTCCCCTCTTTAGCAGCAATAGCTGTCAGAAGTGTTCTCATTGCCTGAGCTGTTTTGCCTTGTTTTCCTATAACCTTGCCAACATCATCAGACTGAACCTTAAGAGCAAGAACAATTTTGTTGTCTTCAGGCATTTTCTCCTCTACTACAACACCATCCGGAGTATCCACCAGGTGTTTTGCGATAAATTCAATGAATTCTTTCATAGAAAGAAGCCTCCTATATTAAGAAAAGGGCAGCATTGGAAATAAAGTACAGGAGAAAACAAAACTAAAAAAGATTACTCTTTTTCAGCAGTATTTTCCTCAGAAGCAGCACCCTTTACTTCTGCTGTACTATCATTACTAATTTCCTCTTTAACAACTTTCTCTTCCGAGACTACTTCTTCTTTCGCTGCAGCTTTTTTAGATTTCTTCTTTTTAGTTGCAGCAGTGTTTGCTTTAGCTTCCCGCATCTTTTCCCAATTTTCCAGCTCAGCACTCACCTTATCATCCGATAGTCCCCTACGTTTTAATTCTCTTTTAAGAATAATTCCTTTTTGACTTAATAAACTTTTTACAGTGTCTGTTGGTTGAGCTCCAACATTAAGCCAATACATCGCGCGCTCTTCATTTATATCAAGAGTGTGCGGATTAGTCAATGGATTATATAGTCCAATTGATTCGAGAAATTTTCCATCACGCGGAGCTCTTGAATCCGCAGCAACTACCTTATATATCGGTTGCTTTTTCTTTCCCATTCTTCTTAATCTTAACTTTACTGCCAAATTAAATAACCTCCAATAATAACTTTCTTAATTAATTAAAAATTTATCTGCCCATTGGCATTTCTACCTACCACCCATAGGCAGGTTTCCGAATGAGCCACCAAATCCTTTTTTATTAAACCGGCCCATCATTTTCTGCATTTCACCAAACTGTTTCAAAAGACGATTAACATCCTGAATAGATGTTCCACTACCTTTGGCAATCCTACTTCGACGACTTCCATTGAGGATTTTTGGTTTTGATCTTTCAACAATCGTCATCGAATTTATAATTGCTTCTACTTTCACAAGCGCTTTATCATCAATATTTGCGTTTTTAGCCTGAATTCCCAATCCCGGGATCATACCCAGCAGTGATGACAAAGAACCCATTTTCTTAATTGCTTTAATTTGCTTAAGAAAATCATCAAAATCAAATTTATTTCTACGTATTTTTTCTTCAAGCTTTTGGGCTTCATCCTCATCAAAGCTTTGCTGTGCTTTTTCAACAAGGCTTACAATATCGCCTTTTCCCAGAATTCTCGAAGCGAGCCTGTCGGGGTGAAAAATTTCAAGATTATTAAACTTTTCGCCATTACTTATAAACTTGATCGGTTTGCCAACTACTGCTCTGATTGATAAGGCTGCACCTCCTCTTGCATCACCATCTAACTTTGAAAGTACAATACCATCAAAATTTACTTTTTCATTAAATGCTTTTGCAGAATTTACTGCATCCTGACCTGTCATTGAGTCTACAACGAATAGAATCTCGTTAGGGTTCACTAAAGATTTAATGTCAGCAACTTCATTCATCATATCTTCATCAACGTGAAGACGACCGGCAGTATCTATAATTACCGTATTGTAATTATTTTCTTTTGCAAATTTCAAAGAACCTTCAGCAGCTTTTCGCGCATTCTTTTCTTCAATCGAAAACACCGGAATGTTTATTTGCGTACCCAGTGATTTTAGTTGATCAATTGCCGCAGGTCTGTAAACATCCGCAGCCGCAAGCAAAACCTTTCGCCCGCTTTGTTTCAGCTTATTTGCAAGTTTTGCACTGAATGTTGTTTTACCTGAGCCCTGAAGGCCAACAATTAATATTACAGTTAATCCTGTGCCACTTAATTTTATTTCACTCTGACTGCTGCCCAGCAAAGAGACCAGTTCATCATGGATTATTTTTGTAATTAATTGCCCGGGAGTAATCGAATTAAGAACTTCCTTGCCTAATGCTTCGGAAGAAACATTTTCAATGAATTCCTTTGCAACTTTATAATTTACGTCAGCATCTAAAAGAACACGTCGAATTTCTCTTAACGAATCAGAAATATTTTTTTCAGTTAATTTTCCCTGGCCACGAACTTTCTTTAAGGTCGTTTCCAGTTTAAGAGATAATTCTTCTAACATTAAACTCTATCTTTTCTTATAACACAATCGAAAATCAAAAAACTATTACTCCGATTTAAGTGCATTAGCACCTGACACAATTTCAAGTATTTCTTTAGTAATAGCAGCCTGTCTTTCTTTATTATATTTTATTCTTAATGTGTGAATTAATTCTTTTGCATTTGTAGTCGCGTTATCCATCGCTGTCATTTTTGCACCAAGTTCTGCAGCGTTTGATTCCAGAAGAACACGCCATAGCTGGGCTTTAAGGTGTTTCGGCAATAAGAAATTAAATATATAATTCTGATCCGGTTCATAGATATAATTATCAAACGATGACTTCTCTTTTTCCGAATCATTATTAATAGGTACCGGCAAAAATTGTGAGATAACTATTTTCTGACTGATAATAGATTTAAATTCATTATAAATTATAACGACCCTGTCATATTGCCCATCGATATATCCATTAATTAATTCCTGTGTAATTTCGTTAACGGAGTTGTAAGACAATGAAGAGAAAATTCCTGTTCTACTACTTGCTACAGTATAATTCCTTTTGTTGAAATAATCGTAACCTTTTTTACCGATACAGAATAAATGCGGAGTAATATTTTCAGTATTTAATTCTTCATTAATAAACCTGACAGATTCCCTGATCAAATTAGTATTGAACGCTCCACAAAGCCCCCTATCAGCAGTAACAATAACAACAGCAGCATTCTCAACTTTCCTCGATACTACATAAGGATTATTATTTTTGTCATCTTCGGTTACCAGATGAGAAAGCATCTTAGAGATTTCATTGGCATATGGCCTGGCATTAATCACATTTTCCTGTGCACGACGCAGTTTTGCAGCCGCAACCATTTTCATTGCGTTGGTAATCTTTTGTGTATTTTGAACACCGGTAATTCTGTTTTTTATGTCGCGTAATGTTGCCATACTTTACGTTATAAGCCCTTATTTAAAGACCGCTATAAACTCATCAGCTATTTTTCTAATTTCCGCAATTGTTGAATCGCTGAGTTGTCTTTCTTTTTTTATTATGCCTAATATTTTATTGTTTTTAACTTCGAAAAACTCAAGGACTTCTTTTTCAAATCTCTTCACATCGCTTATGGCAATGTTGTCAAGATATCCGTTTGTCCCTAGATAAATACTTATAACCTGTTTTTCAATAGGTACCGGTGCATATTGTCCCTGCTTCAACAATTCAACCAGCCTTGCACCTTTAGAAAGTGTTTTTTGGGTTGCCTTATCAAGATCAGAGCCAAATTTAGCGAAAGCCTCAAGTTCCCTGTATTGTGCAAGGTCCAGTTTCAAACTACCTGCCACTTTTTTCATAGCTTTAATCTGAGCATTACCACCCACACGAGATACTGAAATACCAACATTTATAGCTGGTCTTACGCCAGCATTAAATAGGTTTGATTCAAGGTAAATTTGACCATCTGTTATAGAGATAACGTTTGTTGGAATGTATGCAGAAACGTCTCCCTGCTGTGTTTCAATAATCGGTAAAGCTGTTAAACTTCCACCACCAAGATCATCGTTCAATTTCGAAGCTCTCTCTAGCAATCTTGAGTGAAGATAGAAAACATCACCTGGATAAGCCTCGCGTCCGGGAGGTCTTCTAAGAAGTAAAGATAATTCACGGTAAGCTACAGCTTGTTTGGAAAGGTCATCATAAACAACAAGTGAATGCTTCCCATTGTCACGGAAAAACTCGCCAAGTGTCGCGCCGGAATAAGGAGCAATAAATTGTAACGGCGTTGGTTCGTTTGCTGTCGCAGCAATTACTGTTGTGTAATCCATAGCACCGTGCTCATGCAGTTTTGCTACAACCTGTGCAACAGTTGAGCTCTTTTGTCCAATCGCTACATAAATACAATAAACAGGCTTGATACCTAATTCTTTTGCTTCTTCAGTGTGAGTGTATTTCTGGTTAATAATTGCATCGACTGCAACTGCGGTTTTTCCTGTTTGTCTATCGCCAATAATTAATTCTCTCTGACCACGCCCAATAGGAATCATAGCATCAATAGCCCCGATACCAGTTTGAAGCGGTTCCTTTACCGGCTGCCTTTGAATTACGCCGAGAGCCTTTCTTTCAATCGGCAAAAATTTTTCTGTATTTATTGCACCTTTACCATCCACAGGAAGTCCAAGCGGCGTAATAACTCTGCCAAGCATTTCTTCACCAACCGGCATCGATGCAACTCTTTTGGTTCTCTTTACAGTATCGCCTTCTTTTATTTTTGTAGATTCACCGAAAAGAACGCAGCCAACACTATCTTCATCAAGGTTAAGTACCATTCCATAAACATCATTCGGAAACTCAACCAGTTCACTCATCATTACCTGTGATAAGCCATACACACGGGCTATACCATCGCCAACCTGAAGAACGGTTCCTACGTCATAAATATCGGTCTCACTTTCATAACCAGATAATTGTTTTCTTAGTATCGCGGATATCTCGTCCGGTCTTACTTCTGCCATAATTTAGTCCCTTTTAATTTTTAATTTAACGAAGCTCCGCCTTTCAGGAAGCGCTTCTTTAAAATTTCCAACTGATTCTTCAATGAAGCATCGTATACTGTATCTCCAACTTTAGCAACAAAGCCACCGACAACATCTGGATCGATTGTAAAATTAGCTCTTACTATTTTATTTAACAGCTTCTCAAATTTTTCTTTAAGCTTTTTCTTTTGATCTTCTCCTAATTCAACTGCAGATTTTACATTTACATTAACCAGGCCCAACTTTTGATCCCGAAGATCCAGAAATTTTTTGACTATGCTTTCGAGTAAATTTTCTCTGTTCTTTTCAACAATGAATTTTAAAAAATCCATTGTTTCTTTACTAATTTTCTTTTTAAAAATTTCATCAAGTATCGAAGTTTTAACCTGAGCTTTAACTATTGGGCTCGAAAGTGTTCTGCTAAGTTCACCACTTGATTTAATAGACGAATAAACAAGCTCCATATCTTTGGCAACGGTTTCCAGATTGCCTTTATCTGAAGCCGAGCCTAATAATGAATTTGCATACCTGGCAGAAACTTTTGATTCAGTCATAATTAATTCTTGGTAATTTCCCCGATAAATTTATTTGCAATTTTTTTCTGTGCTTCCTTATCGAGATTAGCATCCATAATCTTTTCGGCAGCCTGAATAGCTATTTCAGCAACCTGTGTTTTCAATTCAGCAAAAGCAGCATCTCTTTTCCTTTCAATTTCTGCAGTTGCCTCATCAACAATTTTCTTAGCCTGTTCCTTACCGTCCTGCAGCATCTGATCTTTCAACTTCTCAGCATATTCACGGCTTTGGTTAATTATCTTTTTTGACTCTTCCTCAGCCTTTTGAATATTTGCTTTATTTTCTTCAAGAACTTTTTTTGCTTCTTCCTGAGCTATCTCGGCTTTTTCCAGAGATTCTTTGATAACCGCTTCTCTCTGGTCGAGGGCGCTAAGAATAGGTTTCCAGGCAACTTTTTTCAGCACTAAAAGAAGCACAATAAAAGTTAATATTACCCAAACTATTAACCCTGGATTTACTTCAAGTAAATCAATCTTATCTTCAAGCAAACCGGCAATAATTTGTAAATTAAAACCAAATAGCATTATTAGTGTCCTATTACAAAATTTAAGATTTATTTGCTAAAAGAATACAGATAACTAGTGCAAAGAATCCAATGCCTTCAATAAGAGCCGCAGCAATAATCATTGCTGTTCTTATTGGAGCAGCAGCTTCTGGTTGTCTTCCCATAGCTTCCAATGCTGAGCCTGCAAGTTTACCAATACCTAGTCCTGCCCCAATTACTGCAATTCCGGCACCTATACCAGCGCCTAACCAAGCTAAATCCATTTTTTCCTCCTAAGTGTGTTTTTCTTTCAATGTTTTTTTTGAAACAAAAGATTAAATTAATGCTCAGGGTGCATTGCCATTCCAATAAACAATGCAGTAAGCATAGTAAAAATATATGCCTGAATAAAAGCTATAAGAATTTCCAACAATTCAATAAATAAAGTAAAACCAATTGAAACCGGTGATACAAAATATGATTGAAAAATAAATATCAATCCAAGTACTGCAAAAATTACAATATGTCCGGCAATCATGTTCGCAAAAAGTCGAATACAGAGTGCAAATGGTTTTGTCAACAAGCCGAGAATTTCCAGCGGAACTATAATTATTAATATCAAGAAAGGCATACCTTTAGGAACAAGGCTCTTCAGGTAATGGGAAAATCCAAGGCTTTTAATACCGCCAAACTGAATTGCAATAAATGAAATAAGCGCCAGGCTGGCAGTAACTCCTATGTTTCCTGTTGGAACTACTAAATTAGGAGTCGGAATCAATCCCAGTAAATTCACAAAAAGAATAAAGAAAAATAAAGTCAGCATATATGGCATAAAAGCCTCATAACCTTTGCCAATAGTTGGCTTCACAATTTCATCCCGTACAAAAATTATCATTATCTCAAATAGATTTGTTAAACCTTTGGGAATCAAAGATTTCTTATACCTTCTAGATACAATGAAAAAAAGAATAACTAAAAGCGCAGCAGCCACCCAGAGATAAAATATATCCTTTGTAATGGAAAAATCTATTCCCAAAAGTTCAATTTTAGGAAGATATAATTTACCTAATGGACCAAAATCGACATGATTTGCATCCATTACGTGGTGTAATATCCATGCTCCCCCGCTTTCTTTGCCGGCTTTTACAGTGTCAGTGAGGGTTGATAAGGAATCAGGCAAATTGCTCAAAATCATAAGGTTAAGATGTTATTTATTTTGATAAATAACATAAAAAATTTCAATTATTTGATAAAAAATATATAAAAAGAAGACTGAAAATATAAAGCTATTCCCCCTTAATTCCAAGAATTTTAAGCATATAAATACTGCTATTAGCATCACTAACAGCCTGAAAGCCATCCCTCCCAAGAATAAAATCAGGAATTTTTTCGTAGATTTTTTATAGCTTAACTTTATGGACAAAACCCCCAAAATAAAATTAAAGGTAGTTATTGCCACTGCAAAAAGGAATGAAAAGTATAGATCCGGGCTCATCTGACCGATCACCCGGAGATAAGAAAAAACAACAAATATTAACAGAACAAAAATAAGGCTGTAACTTATACTGTTCTTAGCAAACTTCATTTTCCAGATTTCAAAACGGTTTTAATAAAATTATAAAGAGCGGCAAATATTCCTAAAAGTGAGCAACTAACCGTTAACCACGGGTTGGTATCAAACTTTTCGTCAAGCCATATTCCTAAATAAACCATTGCCCCTACCGTGACAGCTAATTGTAAACCCAGTCCCAGGTAGTTCCCGATATCCCTATAATTTTGTCCTTGATTTGAACCATCATCATTTTGATTAAATATTTTTTTTATCATATTGATGCTGGGCTTTTCCCCCAGATAAAATTAGCTCTCGATTACATTCATTTTGCTCGTTCCATCGAACTTTGCACCCGGAGCTATTACCAAAATTTTAGTTGAAATATCTCCTTGCAAAGTTGAATTAGATTCGAGCACAAGCTTTTCTTTAGAATTAACTGTACCAATTAAAGTTCCGCCCACTACAACATTATCTGCGTTTACGTTTCCCTTTATTTCCCCGTGATCACCTACCGTAATATTCCCTTTAGCTGTTACATCCCCCTTTATGAAACCATCAACTCTAACGTTTCCATCGCTGGTTAATGATCCCTCTAATTTTACCCCTACGCTTATAATAGTAATTTCATCCTTTTCGGGAGTTGTATTTTTATTCTTCACAAAATTCTCCATAGTTAATAATTGATTAATAAATTTTTAGGGTTTATTGGTTTACCATTTTTCCAGATTTCAAAATGTAGATGCGGACCAGTAGTTATTTCGCCTGTGTTTCCGCTAAGAGCTATTAACTCTCCTTCGGTAACTATATCGCGAGCCTTTTTAACTAACGAAGAACAATGTTTATAAACAGTTACATAATCTGATGGTGAATTAATTATTATCATATATCCATCTCTTACTGTATAATCTGCAAAAACAACATAACCACTGCACGCTGCATAAACCGGAGTTCCGGTCTTTACCACGTAATCAATACCAAAATGTCCTTTGTCAGGATCAAATTCACGACTGATAAAACCTTTTACAGGTTTATTGAATAATGTACCCTTAACCTGCGAATCTTTTTCCACTAAAAAAAGATCTCTGAAAACAGAAAAAATATCCCCGCCCTTTTTGTTTGCTACTTTAACACCTTGATTGAATTCATTTGAAACTGAATCTATTCTTGTTAGGGAGTCTATCGCCGCTGAATCACCAAGAAAAATTGCATATCTTAATTTTTCATTTGTAGATTTCATTTCTTCTACTTCTTTAGCCAGAAAGATCATTCTTTCATTCAGCGTTTTAACCTGCTGCAAATCTTCCTTACTTAAAGGGACTCCCGATACGTTCATTAAGTTTCCGATTGGTGTAAAGGCCAGCAGAAGGTAACTGATTATAAAGACAAAAATGCTGTACGAGACTATATATACAACTATCATCGGGACTGAAAACTTATGGGACTTAGCTTTTATTCCTGACTGATCGGGAACTACGAGAAGGGAAACACTTTTAATTTTTTTTATTCTATTGAAATTAAAATTTAACTTTTCAAACACGGCAATTCTTTACTTAAATTTTATTAAAATATCTTCAAATTTAAATTTCCCCTCACGTAATAAAACAGGCTTAGAGTCATTTAAATCTATTAAAGTTGACGCCTCAATGTATAATTTTTTATCAGTATAAAAAATGGCATCTGTCAGGGATGAAAATTCATCTTTGATAACGCTTGGTTCAATTAAGGGTTCCTGCCCTGAGTAATTAACACTTGTAGATATAAGAGGCATTTGTAACTCGGCTAAGAGTTTCAAACAAAACCGTTCGTTAGGTATCCTGAATGAAGCTGTTTGCACCCCCAAGAGTTTTTTGGTATTGGAGTTTAAAGGTAAAACAACAGAAACAGGGTTAGGCCAGATGGAAAGTAAAAAATCCAAATGTTTCTCTGATCTAATCTCAACATATTTAACTAAATTCTCAATACTATTGATCAGTAAAATATATCTCTTCCCAAGGTCCCTACCTTTTATCTTATTAATTTTTTCAACAGCCTCCTGATTGAAGGGATTAGCTCCAATTCCATATATTGTATCGGTAGGGTAAATAAATATCCTACCTTCAAGATATAGTTTTTTGGCAAGTTGCACTGCGTTATCAAATCCCTTATCAATATTTATTATTTCACAATTTTTAGTTTCTACCATTTAGCATTTCCTCTAACTTTGAAATTATAATTTCAGGTTTTAATTTATATGCACATTCAAATGTGCCAACCGGACATTTATCATGACCATGAATCCCACAGGGCTTGCAAGTCAAATCATTATAACTTATGTAATTGCTTGCAGCATTATAAGGAAAGAATCCGAAATCCGGAACAGTTGAGCAATAAATAGTAAGAACAGGAATATCAGCGCACATTCCTAAATGTGTTGGTGCGCTATCATTAGAGATTAACATTTCTGCATTTGCCAAAAGTGAAACCGATTTAATGATTGAAAATTTACCTGCAACCGATTTAACATTTTCGCGAAATTCTGATTCAAGACTTTCACACAATGCTTTGTCTTTTTCTCCACCGATTAGCAAAACAAAATATTTTTTACCCAATAGAAATTTAATTATACTTTGATAAAATTCAGCTGGATATTTTTTTGTATTCCAAACACTTCCCGGCGCTACCACAATATATCTCGATTTAGATTTGTAATTTACAAATATTTTATCTAAGTGGGTTGCCTCAACTTTCAATAAATTTAATTCTGGCTTTATTTTCCAGTCCTCGGAATTGTAGGAATACCCAATTAAATCAAAGTTCCTTTGAATTTCATGCTTCGATGGGTCATATTTTATAAGGTATTTGTATATACGTCCAAGGCTGCTGTTATCAAAACCGAATGTAAGCTTTACACCTGAATATTTCACAATTAATGATGTTCTGAAAGATCTATGAGGTGAATAAATCCTTGAGTATTTTTCCGACCTTATCCTTGAAATTAATTTTAACAAAGAAAACAGGTTTTTATTTTTTCCTCTTTTATCATATACAACAACTTTATCGATATAAGATGAGGCTGAAAATATTTCTTCCGTTGCAGGAATACATAAAACATGAAGTTCAACTTTATTAAAAATCTCTTTTAACTTCTGGATCATTGGCAGGGTTAAAACAGCATCGCCAATAAATGCAGTTTGAATAACAAGAACTTTATTCATTGATTAATGTTTCCACCTTTTGTGCATCCACAGCCATTGTTCAGGATATTGCCTAATCAGATCCTCGAGAAAATTCAGATACCTTCTGCAAATTTCTTCAACTTTAGCATCATTATTTCCAGGAATATCGTCGAACGATAATTCCATAAACTCAACTTTGTAAGAATAATCCGGTTGCCTGACACTGATTGAAATAACAATGTCTGCGCCTGTTTTTAAAGCAAATACAGCTGGCCCTGAATATACAGCTGACATTATTCCTAAAAATTTAATTCTTATTCCTTCAACATTACCACGTTGATCCGCAGCCATAAGTACCATTTGGTTTTCATTCAGGGCCTTGAATATCTGTCTAACGGAAGTCCCGAGTGGAATTACTATGTTAGACCATTTTGTTCTGGCTCTATCCATAAACGCTGTTACATAAGGGTTTCGTTGAACTTTAATAAGAAGATACATGGGAAAATCAAGTTGTAGCGCTAATGAAGCAGCAAGATATTCCCAATTTCCAAAATGAGCTGTAAGAATTATTATCCCTTTATTTCCCTTTAACTTTCTGCTAATTAAATCAAGGTTAATACATCTTAGTGAGTTTATCATATCAGAATTACCAATGTGCGGTATATATAACGTTTCGATTAATGTTATTGCAAAGCTTTTGTAAGTTTCTATTGCAATCTTCCTAATTTTTTTTTCTGAATAATCAGGAAAAGCCATCTTAAGATTCTTTATGGCTACTTCCTTTCTGATAGGAATTATAAAATAAAAAACACAAGCCAAGCCCTTAGCAAAAGTCCTTGATAATTTAAGTCCCAGCAATTTTGTAAAGTAACTAAGACCAATAAAGAGTATGTACTCTAATCTGTTTTGCAGGTTCATCACAATTGGATGCAGAAAATATTTTTAATTATAATACCCAAAGATAACCAAATTATTTACTATTTGAATTTATATGGGATTCAAAAAAAATGTGTTTATTTAAAATAAAAACAGCCCTAATTCATACTTAAGGCTGTTTAACGCTCTAATTAAAATTATAAGCTTTAGTTAACTCTTGAAATCTCCTGCTGCCAGTTATCATCTTGAATCTCGCCACGTTTTGTTGAAGAAAGCAGTACATAATTTCTAAATCCCGTCAGATCTCCAAAAATAAATTGTACTCCTCCCTCAATGTCATTATACTTCCATATTTCGTAGGGCCTCTTACCACCTTCATTTGGATGTCTTTCAATTTCACTTGGTTCACCATACATAATATAAACTCTGCCCATATCACTTTGCCAACCTTTTCTTGCAATATTTCTATACTTATCTGTAGCTACCCTAACCCGGTTCATATAATCGGTATATACATATCTTTTGTCTTTTTCCTGTTCATTGGCTTTTTCGTTCCAGAATTTATATAAAAATTCTCTTTTACCTTCCACTGTATGAATTTTTCTGAATTGTTCCTTTTCATTTTTTGAAGCAATATATTGTGATTTTGCAAAAATATCATCACACTCTTCAGCAGATAAAATAGCAAATTGGCTACTTAAAACATTTGCAGTATTTGAAGGGACGTTACTTGCTGCAGTGTCCTTTACAGTAGGATTATAGACAAAAAATTCTTTTCTTGAAATAATAGATTCATTTTTTAAACTATCACTTAATGATAGAATGAGATAATACTTGCCACTAATATATTTTGATACATTAATCACACCAACTTCGACTGAAGCAGGAGAAGGGCTCAATGAACTTTTTACATGTGAATAAACTAAATTGCCCTTTCCATCATACACGGACGAAACAAATTTTATACTTGATAGATCAGGAACTTTATCGAGATTATATATTTCTCCATAGTAGAATAGTACAGGTAAATTTTCTCCAAAAATACCTGAAGGTCTGGGAATAACTTCAAGTGTATTTTTATAGAATATTGAGCTCTTATCCGCATCACCTTGTTTAATATTAGCTGCAAGCTGTACACCACTGACAGTCATATTTTTTGTACCAAAAGGATTTTCAATAATAGGGAATTTATATGATCTCTTTAGCCCGGGGTTATTAAAGTCAGACCCCTCAGAGGAAAGGGTATATTTACCCTTGGGAACAATAAAGCCTATGACCCCAACAAGGTTGCTTGTTCTTGCTGAAGCCGCAGTATCTTTAACAACACTTGGAATTTTCCAACCTTTATTAACGATATATTCACCGGTCGAATCGTTTTTTAATTCTAAATGAAATATCCCTTCTACCTGAAAATTATCTCCCTTACGTTCTACTTTCAATTGAGACGAAGGAAAGGAATAATAAAATTCTAAATAGTTTGATGAAGAGTCATATTTGAAGCTCGCGTAATCAATATTAAAATTGAAGCTACTTTGTGCCGAAATAATCGCAAAAGGTAAAATTGTGATTAATAAAATTATTTTTTTCATAACGCCCCGGAAAAAATTGTTAATTAATTGATCTATAACCACTATTTATCTGCTTAATTATATGAATATAAAATATTGAATATTAACATTCCACAGATTAAACAATCATTATCACTTACTTATTTAATAGCCCGGGCTAAATCCTTACTTCAAAGGCATTCCCGACACCTTCAATTTCTGAAATTTTCTTTAAGGTATCTTTATTCATCGAACCATCTATACTAATTACAGTTATTGCTTTTTCTCCTTTGCCTAATCTACCAAGCGAAAGACCGGCAATATTGATATTAGCTTCTGCCAGAATCTTGCCTACAGATGCCAGAACACCGGGTCTGTCAACATTCGAATAAAATATCATATCGCCTTCCGGCTTTAATTCAAGATGAAAGCCATCAACATCAACTAATCTGATTTCATTATTTCCGAATACTGTTCCTGCTAAGGAATGTTTTTCTTTGTCAGCTATAAATTCAATCTCCAATAAATTTTTATAGTTTGTATTCGCTCCGGTTTTTGTTTCGTTAACAACAATGCCCATCTCTTTTGAAAAAAACGGCGCATTTATATAGTTCACAGATTCTGTTCTCATTTTAGACAAAAATCCTTTCATAACCGCAGTTGATAAAAGATTGGTTGATGAATGAAGCAGCTCTCCGCTATAATGCAAATTAACTTGTTTCAGTTGTCCTTTCACCATTTGTGCCTGAAGACAACCAAGACTTTCTGCAAGTTTTACATAAGAATTTAATTCTTTGTTACTGCCGGCTTCAACATCAGAGGCATTTACTCCGCCGGAAATTCTTTTGTTCTTAAACAGATCAACTATTTGCTCCGCAATTTGAATTGCAACTTTGACTTGTGCTTCTTCAGTTGAAGCACCGAGGTGGGGTGTGCACACTACTTTAGGATGATTTAATAATTTGCTATTTAAATCAGGAGGCTCCACTTCATAAACATCAAATGCTGCAGATGAAACCTTACCTAAATTGAGCGCTTCAAGCAAAGCTGTTTCATCAACAATTCCACCCCTTGCACAATTTATTACTCTTACTCCATCTTTACATCTGTTCAGAGTTTCAGAATTGATAAGATGTTTCGTTTCATCAGATAATGGGACATGCACAGTTATTAAATCAGATTGTGCGAAAATTGCATCAAGATCTGCTAATTCAATTCCCATTTTATCAGCAATCTCATTTGAAAGCACCGGATCATATCCTATTACTTTCATACCAAATGCTTTTGATCTTGATACAACTTCTCTACCAACCTTGCCTAGACCTATAACTCCGATTACCTTCCCATAAAGTTCAGTTCCTTTAAAACTTTTTCTATCCCATTTCCCGGAACGCAAAG
Source organism: uncultured Bacteroidota bacterium (assembly GCA_963772675.1). GTDB lineage: Bacteria > Bacteroidota > Ignavibacteria > Ignavibacteriales > Ignavibacteriaceae > JAKAGZ01. The sequence goes on along the minus strand of CAVYYF010000005.1, from coordinate 939,587 downwards.
ATTGATTCGCCTGTGGAATATTTCTGAACATAGAGAGCATCAACGCCATCGTATGCTCAGCTGTGGAAACAGTATTGCCGCCGGGAGTATTCATAACAATTATTCCTTTACGCGTTGCAGCTTCAAGGTTAATATTATCAACGCCTGTTCCGGCTCTGCCGATCACTTCCATATTATACATTTTGGAAATTAGTTCAGGAGTAACCTTGGTCTCGCTTCTGACAACTAATCCGTTGTAGTCCTGGATTATGTTGGATAATTCATCCCAGGATAGACCTGTTTTGAAGTCCACTTCATATCCTGCTTCTTTTAAAAATTTCTGCACATTTTTGATCAACAGGATCTGATATTAAAATTTTTTTCATAAATATTTGGAAAGATAAATTGGAAAGAAAATTTATTTAGAGAAAAAATACTGCCACTTATAAAAACCAGTGGCAGCATTAGCGCAAACTATATTGATCTGATATTAAATAACTGTATTCAATTTTTGGAGAATTTGTCCTTTTGGAACTGCCCCAATAATGGTTTCTTTAACTTCACCATTCTTAAATACCAATAAAGTAGGGATGCTTCTCACACCATATTTAATGGCAGTCTGCTGGTTGTTATCGACATCCAGTTTCCCCACTTTTACTTTCCCATTATATTCTAAAGCTATTTCTTCTACAATCGGGGCAATTGTTCTGCAAGGTCCGCACCATGTGGCCCAGAAATCAATCAGAACAGGTTTATCAGATTTTAATACTTCATTTTCGAAATTATCGTCAGAAATTGTCATTGGTTTCATATGTTCCTTAATTTGAGTTTTGATTAATAGTTTTCTGTTTGTTTACCTTGTCCGACAAAATTTACAATATCCTCACCGCCATCAGCGTGAATAATTCCACCGGATATCCATTCACCTCCATCCATACATAATAAAGAAATCACCTTAGCAACATCCTGAGTCGTAGTTAACCTGTTATGTGGATTTTTCCGTCTTGCTACATCCATCATTGGAATATTTCCCGGTATTTTTCGTAATGCAGGTGTGTCTGTTACTCCAGCCATTATTGAATTTACCCCAACCTCAAGATAGCCAAGTTCCTCGGCTAACTGACGCACGTGGGATTCAAGAGCGGCTTTTGCTGCAGAAACAGCCCCGTAAGTTGGAATTACAGTATGACCGCCAGAACTCGTCATAGCAAAAATTCTGGACTTTCTGGCCAACAGTCCATTCTTTACTAGCGCTTGAGTCCAGTAAACCAACGAATGCGCCATAACATCAAGGGTCATTTCTATTTGAGCTTTGGTTATTGTTTGTTCGCCATTTTTAGGAATAAAGGGTTTCAAACTACCAAAAGCCAAAGAATGCATTAATACTTTTACAACAGGTTTATCGCCGAATTTTTCTTTTAATTCACTGGTAATTTCTTCACGCTTAATATCGTCGGCAGCATTTGTATTAAAGAATAAATGCTTTGAACCCGCGGCACTTATCTTGGCAATTATCTCTTCCACATGAGGCATTGTGGCATGCCTGTCAAGGTGAATCCCTATAATATTAAACCCGTCTTCTGCCAGCTTAATAGCAGCTGCTTCCCCAAATCCGGATGAAGCTCCTAAAATAAGCGCCCAATAATTTTTATTGTCATCGTTTCTCATAAAATTCGATATTGTAAATTCATGTTGGTTTTAAATTAGACTTAAATAATACAAAATAGATGTTTGTTATTCAACAATAAAAAAGGACGTTTTGGCAAGGTTACTTTTTTGATAGGGATACTGAATTTTCCCCAAATAATTTACTTACCGAATCAATAAAAGAATCTGTCAATTGTACTTTGAAATCCTTTAGAAAGAAAAGTCTTTCCTTTGAGCCATTGTTCGCAAGATGAACATATAATGGAATCTTACCCTTATTTTTAGAAAGGATATTCTTTAATTCTATGAAATTCTCTGGTTTATTCTTTTGTTTATCCACTTTGATTTGAACACTCTGAGCAAATTTTTCTCTTGCATTGGAAAGTGGGACAACTTCATCTATGTGAATTTTTATTGCATCACCGCTGCTTTCCGGTTTTCCATTTATAAAGACACATTCTTCCTCTTTAATAAACTGTCCATACTTTTCATAAACCTTTGCAAACATAAGGCATTCACACGAACCGTTAAAATCATCGATGGTAAAGAAAGCCATCGTTCTTCCTGATTTATCAATCTTTGTTTTTAACGTAGTAATTACCCCACAAGCCCTGACACTATCAACTTCCTCAAGCAATTCTGCTTCACCCAATTTAATAGTGGCAAAAGAATTATACTCCAATTCATAGTTACTTAGCGGATGCCCGGTAACATAAAATCCTATAACTTCACGCTCTCTTGCTAATCTTTCTTTTTGGCTCCATAACGGAACCTTTGGTAATTCAGGCTCAGTTACTTTAACATCTTCCATGTCCCCAAACAAGCTATTCTCAGAAGTTAATTTAGAATTCTGAGCTTTGTGTCCGAAATCAAGGGCTTCTTCAACAGCAGCAAACAACACTGACCTATAGTTATAGATAGAATCAAAAGCTCCAGCTAGTACGAGTCCCTCGAGTGATCTTTTATTTACAATCCTTGTGTCGACATTAAGACAAAAATCAAAGATGCTGCTAAAATCTCTTCCCAGAGTTTCCCTCGTTTTTATTATTTCCTCAACAGCAGAAATCCCAACATTTTTTATGGCGGACATTCCAAACCTGATCTTTCCGTTATCAACATCAAAATAAACCGAAGGAAAATTAACATCCGGAGGAAGAACTTCTATTTTTAGTTTTCGACAATCTTCAAGGAAGTTCCTGACTTTATCTGAATTTCCAAATTCGTTTTTCAGGTTGGCTGCAAGAAATTCCGGCGTGTAGTGAGCTTTTAAATATGCGGTCTGATATGCAACAAGACTATATGCAACTGCATGACTTTTATTGAACCCATAGTTTGCAAATTTATCGATAGCTTCAAAAATTTCGCCGGCTGCTTTTTTAGGAATATTATTTTTTACCGCACCTTCAACAAATTTTTCCCTTTGCTCTTTCATTGCCTTGAGATCTTTCTTACCCATTGCGCGACGTAAAATATCCGCTTCCGCAAGACTCATTCCCCCGGCTTTGTTAGCAATCTGAATTACCTGTTCCTGGTAAACTATAATTCCATAAGTTTCTTTCAGAATAGATTCAAGAATAGGGTGAAGGTAGGTAACTTCCTTATTCCCATACTTTCGGTCAATGAAATCGTCAATAAATTCCATCGGGCCAGGTCGGTAAAGAGCGTTCATAGCAGCAAGGTCATTGATGCTTGAAGCCTTCAGTTTTTTCAGATACTCTCTCATAGGACCAGATTCAAACTGGAATATCCCGGTCGTTTGACCTTTCGAAAATAATTGTAGTGTTTTTTCATCCTCTAAAGGAATTTCATCAATATTAATTTCTTTATTATGATTTTTTTTGATGAGATCAATCGTATCGCGGATAATTGTTAAAGTTCGAAGACCAAGGAAATCCATTTTCAAAAGCCCGGCACTCTCAATTTCCTTCATATTATACTGAGTAACAATATCCGTCTGGGAAACTGCATTTGCCAGGGGAACATAATTACTGACATCATCAGGAGTAATCACAACACCTGCAGCATGTTTTGAAGCATTCCGGTTCATACCCTCGAGCACTTTTGCATACTTTATCAGGTTTTGAATATCAGGATCTTTTGAATCCCTTACCCATTTAAGTTCCGGTACTGTTTTCAGAGCCTGTTCAATTGTAAAAACTTTACCAAATTTCGAAGGAATAAACTTTGTAATTTTATTTACAGTAGGAATAGGGATTCCTAAAACTCTTGCAACATCACGAATCACTGCTTTTGATGATAATCGATTGAAAGTAATTATCTGGCTTACGCAGTTGTTGCCATATTTTTCTCTTACATATTCAATTACATCACCGCGCTTATCATCCGCAAAATCAACGTCGATATCCGGCATTGATTTTCTTGCAGGATTAAGGAATCGCTCAAATAGTAAATTATACTGAAGTGGATCTATGTTTGTAATTCCAAGTGTATAAGCCACCAAACTTCCTGCAACACTTCCTCGTCCGGGGCCAACAGGAATATTCATTTTTTTCGATGAGTTAATAAAATCCTGCACTATCAAAAAATAGCCGGCAAATCCCATCTCTTTTATTGTATCAATTTCGAAATCAAATCTCTCTTTTATTTCCGATGTAATTTCTTTGAATCTGTTATGAAGCCCTTCCATTGCCAGAAGTTCAAAATAGTCATCAAGATTTTTTGCGGGTGAGTCTTCTGGAATAGGAAATTTTGGGAAATGATGTCCTTCAAAATCAATATTAAGATCTACCTTTTCTTCTATTTCAAGAGTATTTTCAATTGCTCCTTGATAACCTTTGAAAAGTTTTATCATCTCTTCCTGTGACTTGAAATAAACCTGGTCAGTTCCGTATCTAAGATTCCTGTAATCCTGACCAGTCTTATCAGCAAGAAGTAATAAAATATTGTGGGCAATTGCGTGATCTCTTTCAATGTAGTGGCAGTCATTTGTTGCGACAAGTTTTATCCCGAGTTCTTTTGAAAGCCTCGGCATTCCTTCAAGAACCGGTTTTTCAACATCCATATTGTGGTCTTGAATTTCGAGGTAAAAATCATCACCAAAAATTTCTTTGTAAGTTAGGGCAGTTTCTTTTGCTTTCTGATAATCCCCGTTTCGCAAATGAACTGCTACAACTCCGCCAGCGCATGCGGATGAACAAACTAGTCCTTCACGGTACTTCCGCAAAAGTTCAAGATCAATTCTTGGTTTATAATAAAAACCTTCTGTGTGTCCAAGTGTAGATAATTTAGAAAGGTTTTTATAACCCTGTTTATTTTTTGCAAGCAAAATTAAATGATTATAAAGTTTCGCTCGTTTTCTTCCATTATTCGAATCGGTTCCTCTATCTTTTCTGCTTCCTTCTGAAACCACATAAGCTTCCATACCTACAATCGGTTTTATCCCTTCTTTTTTTGCTTTTTTATAAAACTCTGCAATTCCATACATTACACCATGATCTGTCAAGGCTACTGCGTTCATATTGTTACGCTTGGCAGCAGCAACCAGTCCTTCAACAGTACAAGCACCGTCCTGAAGACTGTAATGTGTGTGATTGTGTAAATGAATAAAATCTGACATAATTTTAAAACTAAGAAGGATAAATATGAAGATTTTTTCTAAGGGTATATTAATCAATAATTGTCAGAAAATACAGTCTGCCTGACAATAGTCAAGTTGAAAATTAGAAATTATTTTTTGACGAAATCGAAATTCAACTTTTCCCCGTGTGACCAAAACCACCTGCCCCGCGTTCGCTATCTTCCAATTCGTTGCTTTCAACAAGAGAAGCTTTATAAACTTTAGCAACAACTAATTGAGCAATTCTTTCCCCCCCGAAATCTCAAAATCTTCATCTCCAAAATTCATTAATATTATTTTTACTTCTCCACGATAGTCCGAATCTATCGTACCGGGAGAATTTAGTACTCCAATGCTGTGTTTAACAGCAAGCCCGCTTCTTGGCCTTACCTGTATTTCATAACCAGCAGGAATTTCAACTGAAAAGTCAGTCGGTACAAGTGCTACCTTCCCGGAAGGGATTATCATTTTATCTTTTACAGCAGCTCTTACATCCATTCCAGAACTACCATTAGTTGCATAAGAAGGCAAAGGAATATCATTGAAATTTTTAGACAGTCGTTTAATTTTTATTTTAATCAAATCAGGCATAAGTATTACTTTTTTATTTTTAGAAGTTTTGTTTTAATGAAATTCATTTCATCTTTATCCATTACATAAAATATCATCCAGAGTGTAAACATTACAAGCAATATTATTTTGTAAACGAACAATAAATGACCGCTATACAAAAATGAATAATATAAAACTCCAATCAAAAGTATAAATGAGAAAACCTTAAACATCTTTTTATACTCATAATGAATTTTATAAATTTTCTGTGTTACAAAATATAAACTCAAAGCCATTGCCAGATAGGCAGCAAGCGTTGCGAGTGCCGCCCCCATCATTCCAAAAGAGGGAATTAGCGCAAAGTTTACAATAATATTTACAGCCGCTCCCAATCCTGTTATGAAAGGGATGTAAATACTTTTTTCTTTTATAAAAATTCCGGCTGTAAAAATTACATACAGCCCGTTAAAAAGATAACCAAAAAGAATTACAGGCACTATATTCAATCCACCCCAATAAGCTTTCGCAATTATTGTGCGACCAAAAATATCCAGCTTAACAATATCACTTATAAACAGTGATATAACCACCAAAATAAAACTTGCTGTAATTGTAAAATATGTTAATACCTTTGAGAATAGCTCTTTTGCGTTCTTTTCTTCAGCGTTTTGCAAAAAGAAAGGCTGCCAGGCATACTGGAACATACTTACAAAAAGCATCATGAAAATCCCAAGTTTATAATTTGCACTATAAACTCCGACTGTACCGAGGTTAGTTAAATGTCCCAGGATGGGTCTATCGATGCCCTGCACAAAAATGGATGCCAGGCCTGCTGGCAAATATGGAATTCCGAACTTTAGAAATTTCTTTAATAGATCAAATCTTATTTTTACCCTGAGATACTTTAAGACATCAGGAAAAAGCAAAACGAAAGTAAACCCGGATGCGGCAATATTGCTGATAAAAACTGCCTCAATTCCCCATTTTAATTTTAGAATGAGATAAAGATTCAGTGCCACGTTTACAAGGATATTTAATAATTTAAAAGTCGCAAACTTTTTTGCATGGCGTTGAATCCTTAGCTTAATAAACGGAATGACATTTATTGCATCAATAAATAAAATCGGAACTACTAAATAAATTAATTTAAGATGATCAAATGGAATATCGAAAGTGACGAATATCGCTTTCTTGAGAGCAACGATCAGCAGCACCAGAAGTATCCCTGCGACAAAGACAGATAAATAAGGAGTTGAGAAATTATCTTTATCATCTTTCTCAGAAGGGATAGCAGCATATTTTAGGTAGGCGGCATCCATCCCATAAATAAATATTACATTAAAAATTGCTATAAAAATATAAAGGTTTGTAACAATACCGTAGTTGAAATCAGAAAATACGTGTGTGTAAAAAGGTACCAAAAGAAAATTAAGAAATCTCCCCACCATCGTGCTGACACCATAAATGGCTGTATCTTTAGAAAGTTCTTTTAGCTTTTCAATCATTTTTTAAGATTTTGTTTAGAATTATACTCAATAGATTTAGGTGAGGAAATAATAATTCTAATTTAGTTAATAAAAAATTATTATTCGTAATATTTCTTTATCGCATCGATAAAAATTTTGGGTGGCCTTACGGGGCTCTTAGTTTCCTTATTTATAAAGACGTGTTCTGTATATCCTTCGGTAACAAGTTCACTATTTTCTTTACGGAAAATTTTATAATCTAATCTCATTTTAAATTTAGGAATTTCTCTAAGAAATGTTTCAACTATCAAAATATCATCATAATAAGCAGCTGAGAAGTATTTAATGTGTGCTTCAATCAGCGGCAGCTGATATCCTTCTGTTTCAACAACCTTGTATGACAAACCAGTGCTTCTTAGTAATTCAGTTCTTCCGACTTCAAAATATTCAAGGTATTTTCCGTTATATACAAACTGCATCTGGTCTGTATCTGCGTACCTGACACAGAGTTCTGTCTTGTAACTAAACATATTGGATAAATCTTTTTTACTGATATCTAAATTTATAAAAAAGGCGGGTTAATAATGTATTGGGAAAAAGGATTTTTCGTCATTTGTGGTCATTCATAGCCATTCATTATATTTTTAGAATCTCAATAATAATTTAATGGCTACAAATGACCAATGACTAATTACAAATAATCAATAGCCCGGAATAGCAAATCATTTTAAAAGGACCATTTTCCTTGTTTGTGTAAACTTCGGTGTCACTATCTGGTAGAAGTAAACACCGCTGGCAATTCGCGAAGCATCAAAATTTACCCGGTGTTGGCCGGCTTTTTGTTCCGTATTTACCAGGGTTGTAACAAGCCTGCCAAGCATATCATAAATCCGAAGCTTGATCGGACCAGATGTTTTTAGTGAATAGGATATAGTCGTTGTCGGGTTAAAAGGATTCGGGTAATTCTGGTATAGATGCATCTGCCAGGGTAGTTGATCATTCGTTGTTTTATCGTCAATCCCGGTAAGTGTGAAATTTTTCCAGAGAGCCAGATTATTGGAATAGTCACTTCCGGCATAGTTAAAGGTTCCTCCAGCATAGAGTCCAAACGGCGTTCCTGTCATTGCCGCCACGGTACCTGTTCCTCCGCTGAAGGCAATCGGATTTCGTCTGACGCCACTTCCCATAGCACTCCATTTAGTTCCATCCCACTTGGTGATTGACCAGAGCGTGTCATTACCCGAGGAAACAAAATCGCCGCCGGCATAGACATCATTCCCGTTAGTATAAATATCATAGACAGGTCCGCTGAACCCTGACCCAAAAGCCGACCAGTTATTACCGTCCCATCGCGCAACATCATTGCATGTCACATTGTCTATTTGCGAAAAACGACCTCCCAAATACAGGTAGTCTTTATTAGCATACAGAGTTTGATATGATGAGCCCGAGTTGACTGAACTAGCGATCTGTATCCATTTGTCCTGTGATCTGTCATACTCATATACATAGGGATGATAACTCGTCATCACGTAGAGATTGTTTTTGTAATACGCGATGGATATGGCATCACCGGAGGAAATAACCGGGACTTTCGAAAATGGATGCCACATGGTACCATCAAAATAAGCTATATTGTCTGCTGTGTCGAAGAATTGTTCGCCCAGAGCATACAGTGTATCATTCACAAATGTTATGTCATAAACACTCGCATTGTATGTTGGATGTGACAAGCCGTTGCCTAAAGCCACAAACGAGTTGCCATTCCATTTGACGATATTATTAACCGTCATTCCGTCGGCAGTGGCAAAATCACCTGCGATATAAAGGGCGTTGTTATGATACCTCAATGCGTAAACAGCACCTGGTGACGATAATCCAGTGGACCCTAATTGACTCCATTCCATATTAGCCGAATCCCATCTTGCCACGTAATTGACTGAATCATCACCTATATATTCAAAACGGCCACCTGCATATAGATAAGAACCATCCCATGCGAGATCATTGATCTTATTATTCAGGTTGCCAGGGTGACTATCATTGAAAAATGGTCCGACGGCATAGCCCAACCCATGCCAGTTACTGCCATCCCATCTTGCATATCTTTCCAGTTGCCGGCCATCACTAGTAATCATATAATCATTATTGATGTATCCAAGGTAGACTACGTCAGCATTTGTATTACTGGTTACTGCCATTTTTATTCCGTTTGCATCAAGATTGTGACCATCGCCGGATAATACCTGCCATTGTGATCCATTCCACATAGCCATTGATGTGGAGTTTATGCCGACTTCGTCTGAAAAGTCACCCACAGCATATACGTTTCCAGCAGATGAAATTTCGACGTCTGATACCGAGTTTACTTTACCTTGTCCAACAACACTCCAGGCATCACCTGAGCTATTCGTATCAGTGTATTTTGCGATATGTGGAATGGAGGTATGTCCGATTGTTTCGGTAAAATCACCTCCGATGTATACATCACTTCCATATGTTGCAACAGAGCGCACATAACTATTCACACCGCCTGCCAGTGCTTTCCATGCGTGAGTTCCCCAGTTCCACGCTGCTATATAATTGACATTCTGACCACCTGCCGTAGAAAATTCACCTCCTACGTACAATGCCCCATTTCCAACGTTTATATCATGTACCTTATCGCTGACACCGACGGCACCCCCCTGATCATCAAGTGTTGACCAGGCTGTTCCATTCCAGTGGACAATATTATTGACAAGTGTGCCATTTCTGAGTTTTGAGAAAAGACCTCCAACATAAATATCACCGTTACCGGTCGGCGCAATTGTTTCGACGGATCCGTCGATCCCTTTCTCAACAGGGTGCCACTGATCGCCATACCACTGAGCAATATTGAAACAAGTATCACCCTGCATAGTGATAATCTGAAAATTGCCACCGATATATATACTGTTTTGATCAACAGCAACTGTACGTATTACGTCGAAATCTGTGATATAGGCACTTCCACTATAATCATATATTTGTTTTACTTGACCGGATAACACCCAGTGGTCCTTGTCCCATATCGAAAGAAGATATTTGTCCTCATCATTTCCACCAATGACAGGTGAGTGTGGAATTCTGAATACCCCGGCGAAAACTGCATAATTAGCGTCTTTGATAGAAACAGCGACGCTTCTTTCTGGTCGTGAAAAAGTGTTGTCCCAATTAGAGTCGTCCATATTGCTTTGTCCAAGCACAGCTGTATTAATGAATAATAGCAAATATAACGCGAGACAAACATTGAGAAACGGAATTGTAGTAAGCCCCTTTTTTTGTAACATTTTTTTTATCATCACACAGCCTCCACAATTAATTATTATGATACATCCTTTATTATCCTTTTATTCAACCGAAAATTCACCCCGCTCACATCAATACACAACGATTTATGCCTGCCTCCAAAATATTGAATCGTAATGCCTTTAAACCGTTCAATGATAAGTCTGGGATCTTACAATTAACTTACGGACAAGAAGGATGGTTTTAAAAAGCGGGAGGAAAATTATTTTCCTGAATCACCAGATACAAAAAATGCCCCCCAGTAGAAAGGATGCACTGATTTGCCGGCTTTTCTATGCTCTGTAATAAATTGTCGCTGAGCATCATTTAAGGAAAACTCGATAGGAATTTTTTCCGTTGAATTTATTTTGTCCGAAAACATATTCTGATAAAATAATTTCATTAATTCTGCGGTGGCTTCGTCATTAACAATCCATAGACTTGAAATAACTGAACCGGCTCCCTTTAACAGAAAAGCTCTCGAAAAACTCAGCAAATCTTCATCTTCCGGTAAACCACCTTCAGGGGACACTCCCAACCCTGTTTCACACGCGCTTAGTATTATCAGCTTAGCCGTTATATTTTCATCAAGTATTTCATACAGCTTAAGGTCTTTATCGCTGCATTTTATATATGAATAGAGCGGGAACCAGGGATTAACTCTTGCGTGAGCAGCTATGTGTATAATATCATATTGTTTTAGCGACCTTAACACCCGGTTCCTTCTAACATTTCCATCTGTTAAAGATGTAAAATTCAGGAAATATTTTCGCGGGATCGAATTAATCTCTTTTCCTGTTCCGGCAAGTCTTACCGTATCCGGAGCAATGGCTATCACCGAATTATAATTTCTGTTTTTATTTCTCCTTGAGTTAATCAAGAAAGCGGGTGAGGGGATATAAGAGATAATATATTTTTCGACCAGGAACTGCGCTGCCGAATCAGCCGGCATCAGATCTAAGGTATGAAACGGGAGTGTGTGCAAAACCTGGTCAGCTGAAATAATCAAATGATCATCTCTTTTCAGGAGGTTATTTATTATTAAAGGTTCGATTAATATTTTATTAAGTTTTCCGGAAACTCCCTTCCATAATTTATCATCCGGATTTCTATATCCTCTCTTGAGCAGATCCATATATAAATTTACAAGAGAAGTAATCCCCGAGCGCGAAGTATTCAGCTTCAATATTTTGAATTCAGTTTTTCTTAAGACTATAGCGTAAACATTATCATAACCGACAAAAAATTCAACGAGAGCTTCGTTTTTTCTTAAATCATTTTGAATTTTCCTTACCGATACAACAGGAAATTTCCTGCTTCTTATTGCAAAGCCAGATATTACTTTATTAATTTTGTCAATATTTCTCTGTGCAATTTCAAATTGCCCTGTAAGGTTCTGGATATCGCTGTACCGATCGGGGTTGCACTCGTATAAGTCAAGCAGGTCAACAAATTTTTCAAACGGTGTCTGAATACTTCCATCATTATAGTCAAAATGGGTATTGCTCCTGAACCAGAAGCTGAAAGTCATATCCTTTTGAACAGTTTCAAAAATACTCTTATCATTTAAAGCAAATAGGATATCAACGAGCATTGAGTAAGCAGAGCTTCTTTCTCTTTGTATTCTTGAGAGATTATCACCGGTAATTCTTTTATTGTTTTGTGAGATATAATTCAGATAAGCCGAATCACTTTTTTGTGTAACGTTTAGCAGCAAATTCTTAGCTTCTTTTAGTCTGCCGGAGGCAATATACAGCCTTGCGGCGGTTGTATCTAAAATATAATCTGAATAATGATTTGAAGCCTTTATCTTTGCAGCTTTATTTAATGCAGTCTGAGCCTTATCATAAATGCCCAGTCTGGTCAGGCTTGAGGCAAGAAATGCAAGGGAAACTAGTTCCCCGTTTTTATAGCCAAGGGAATCATCCAGGTTAACTAACTTTTCAAGAGTAGTTACCTGTCCTGATAAATCACCCGTGCTTACCTGGGTTATAGACTTATTCCATAACTGATAGATTATTCCCTCACCAACCGGGTTGGTTGTATCCTGCATTGAATAAATATTACTTGATAATTCGTGACTTTTATAATAATCTTTTAATGCTCTGCTGGCAACTTCCATTCCCCACTTATAACCGATATCCCTGCTAATATTATAACTTTTTTTTAAATATGCATAAATTATTGAACCCCTCCAGCCTGACATAGAGATTGAATTACTCAGGAAATAATAACTGTCAGCCAGGCCGGATTTATCACCTATTTTCTTCCTGATTCCAAACGCTTTAAGCTGATAGATGATGTTTTCTTCGAGATTTTTTTCATATTTATATAATAATCCAATATCACTTAAGGTTGTGGCCTCGCCTATTTTGTCGTTTATTTTTCTGTAAATCAATAAAGCCGGTTTATAAAAAGAATTGAGAGCTGAATCATACCTTGCGGAATACCAATACAATACTCCAATCTGCCTTAACGCATCCGCAATAATATTCTGATTTTTTATCCGCAGTGCTATTGAAAGGCTCTTCTTCTGATCTTTCATTGCCGCCCTGTAATTTAGGCTGTTGAATTCAATGAGTCCTTTAATGTTATAAGAAGCTGCAAGTGCAGAACTATCAGTGGAATTTTCCGCAAGTTGTTCGGCTATTTGCAAATTATTACGAGCTGAATCCAGATTACTCAGGAAAAAATTTATATGGGCGAGTTTTAATTGTGCTCCAATTTTATTCGCGGAATCGGCAGCAAAAATTTTATTATAAATATTTTTTGCCTTATGCAATTCTCTTAGACGGAAAAGTGTGCCCCCATATAGTAGCAAGATTTTTAAGTCTGATGAATCGGAAGGGAAGATTTCATTTAACAGTTTTTCAGCCTTATAATTATCCCAATTATTGTAAGCCGCGAGCGCGTCAGTATAAATTTTTTCTTTCCCCGGGTAAATTCCTTTAAAATTAAAATAATGACTGAAAATAAAAGGATAATAACCGGGACAGAAATTAAAACTCTCTGTTTGATTATTTTCAAACCAGGTAATTTTTATTTTGTTGAAAATTCAAAAGAATTGACGGCAGATTTTATAAATCTCCCGTCAGGCAAATAAGCAACTATATTCCAAAGGTATGTTTCGCCAAATTTAAAATAAATTCTGCTGTTCAGATTAATAATAGTATCTGATATAGATTTATTAAAGATCATGTCACCATTTAAATCGAAGACAGTCATTTTATATTCCAAAGCATTATTGACTTTATTCCAGCTAAAATTCAAATAATTCGATTCAAGCACTGACCCGTCTGCAGGCGACAGTCTGAGACTATATTCAAGGGGAATATTTCCACGGTATTCAAGCTGTTCTGTATTCTTTACAGGAGAAAACAAGTAAAAAAATGCAGCTACAACCGCTACAATTACAACTGAAAGGGCAAATACAAGCGATGGCATTGGGACCTTATTTAATGATAATTTTTTACCATTCCCTTTCACCCCAAATGATCTTGCTTTTGCAAAATATTTATTTTCTAATTCCGGATCCCGGGAAGATTCAATCTCTTTTGTAAATGAATAGACCCCAGCCAGTTTCGATGTACATTCAGAACAACCGGATAAATGCTTTTCAATTCCAGTTCTTTTCTCCGCGGATAATTTACCTTCTAAAAAAAGTAATATTTCGTTTTCTGTTATATGCATAAGATTAATTTTCTATATAACTATATTATACGGACACAAATACTGATTTTAAATATATTTCTCTTTTTCTGACTTTTCTCTCAGGATTTTTAAAGCCCTGTTCAAAATTGAATATACTTTGTTATACGGTCTGATTTTTAGAATTTCTGAAATTTCCCTTGCCGTTAAACCGTCCCAGAAGCGCAAACGAACTATTATTTTTTCCTGAGATGAAAGTCCGGCAATCCAATCAACAATTTTTTCATTAAAATCATTTTCATCATCGGGGTTTTCTTCGGGAATAAATGTTTGTTCGCTAAAAGAAATAAGTTCTCTTTTCTCCCGGATTTTGGGAGTTCGGGTTAATAATGCTGTTATACGTTCAAGTTTCTCATCCGCAGTCTCCTTACCGCTCCCTGAATATAAGCCCAGAGATTCTGATATTTCCCTGAGTGAAAAACCTTTCCAGTAATACATTTCAAAAAACATCCTGTCTTCTTTGGGTAACTTAGCAATACCGGAAGGAAAACGTTTCCTGCCATGCTGCACACGGTAATAATCTATACATATATTTCGGGCAACCACAATCAACCATGCGGTAAATTTTGGAGATTGATCGTTAAAATCAAAAGAAAAATTTTTAAGAAGGCTAAAATCATTTTCGGAAAGTTTTTCGCACGTGTAAAGGTATTGCTGCATAACTTTATCATAATCTTTTTCAAATTTCCAGCAGACCTTCAAAATTAACTTAGAATACCTTATTAGGAATTCTTCCCACGCAATGCCGGATAAATCGCTATCATTAAAAAGCGTTCGGAGTAATTTATCAATGCTTAATCTTTTAATAAATATTTTTAGAATTCTGTATTCCAAGGGCGGCAGATAGACTATTATTGATTACTGATTTTTCCCAAATAGATATCAATTTTATAATAACATTAATACGAAATTCTATTTATTATAATTTGATATTATCCCCCTTTAGCTGGCAAAGCCCGGATAATTCTGAGATTACCCGGATTATTAGTTATACTAAGCTCATAAGCGTGACTTATTAAACTTGCAACACTAAATTAGTCCTATTCTAGGTAGGCCCCCATCTTTCCAAATTTTTCCAGTCTTTGCTCAACAAGTTTATCAGGCTTAATTTTCTTAAGATTTGTAAGTTCTTCAATTAAAACTTCTTTTAATGTGGCAGCAACGCCGTCAAGATCTTTATGTGCACCTCCCATTGGCTCAGAAATTATTCTATCAATAAGTTTCTGTTCCAAAAGATCGGGAGCGGTTAATTTCAAAGCTTCAGCAGCCTGTTCTTTGTAATCCCAGCTTCTCCACAAAATACTTGAACAGGATTCCGGACTGATAACCGAGTACCAGCAATTTTCAAACATAAGAATTCTGTCTCCGACTCCGATCCCTAATGCCCCGCCACTTGCGCCTTCACCAATAATTACAACGATTATCGGAACCCTTAGCTTGCTCATTTCAAAAAGATTTCTTGCAATGGCCTCAGCCTGTCCACGTTCTTCAGCTTCAAGTCCGGGATAAGCCCCTGGTGTATCGATCATCGTTATAACAGGTTTATCAAATTTTTCCGCGAGCTTCATTAACCTAAGAGCTTTCCTGTAACCTTCGGGATTCGGCATACCAAAATTTCTATAAAGATTTGATTTAGTATCCCTCCCTTTCTGATGACCAATTATCATAACTTTGTGGTCGTCAAGCGAAGCAAAACCACCGACAATTGCTTTGTCATCTTTATAAGCTCGGTCGCCATGGAGTTCGACAAAATTGTTTGTCATAGCATAAATATAATCCAGAGTATAAGGACGGTCGGGATGCCTTGCAAGCTGAACTCTCTGCCACCTTGTCAGGCCTTTGTAAACAGATTCTTTCAATTGTTTCACTTTATCTTCAATTTTTTTTATTTCACTATCAATATTTAAAGTGTCAGATAGGTTTTTCATTTCTTCGAGTTTTTCTTCAAGCTCGAAGATTGGTTTTTCAAAATCTAATATAGTTTTCGCCATCTCTAATAATTATTTCCTATTCCACATTTTTGTTATTGTTTTTCCAAGTATTCCCAGATCAAACCAGAGACTTTGATTCCTGGCATAAAAAATATTTAATTTATCAGGATCTATGCCTGAAAACTCTTCAACGTACCAGAGTCCTGTTAAACCCTTTTTCCCAAGATAAACATTTGAATTACTAACCAATACATTCGGACCAACAAGACTGCATTTGCCTGACAGAACAGACGGAATCTTAACAACCAAATCAGTAAAATCAGTGGGCTTTTTGCCGACCTGAAGTGTCAAATATATGAAAGGGTAGACCAAAAACAAAACCAGCAATGATATGACATAATCAAATATCACTTTAATAAACCTGAATAAAGGTTTTGAGATATTATATTTTATTTCAATTATGGGAATATCATCTAGCATTGCAACTGATGTTTTGCCCACAAGAAAATCCAGGTTTTTTCCGATTAGTTTAAACTCAACATTTTCATTCCGACAAATAGAAACAATTGACATCATCTGGTTATATGAAATTTCATTTGATGAAAAGACTATTTCATTTATTTTATTACTTCTTATAACCTTGATAATGTTATCCAGGGTTCCAAGCACCTGAAAATTTTTAATTTTTTCACCTATATTTTTTTTTGAAAGACCAATCAGACCGATCACATTATGAAATTCTGAACTTCTGTTTTGCAACTTTTCAGCAATCTGAATAGTCGGGTCATTTATTCCAACAATCAGCGTTCTTTTATTTTCAGGGTTACCACCTTCAATTCCTATCTTGAAAAATAGCTTTATGATTACACGCCAGCTAATGAAAAGGAAAAATATCATTAAATAGGTAATCAACAATACAGCTCTACTATATGCAAACTCCTTGAAGAAATAGGTCACTGACGATAAAATGAAAAAACCAATCAACACTGATAAAAATGTTCTTAGTACTGAAAGTGAATCTCTTCTGTAAACACCGCTTAGAGTTGCAACCAAAGTCTGAAGTACAACTGGTATAGTAAAAACCAAATAGATAGTTGAACGTGGGAAACCACCCCACAGTGAATGTGAAGAATAGATTTTTTCTGCAAAAAATAGTGACATGTCAAAAATTAACACATCAATCAGCAAGGGTAAAATGATAAATCTTTTTTTGCCGAGAAAAGCAAAAAATTTTCTAAAAAATATCGCCGTCTGCAAAATAATTTCGACAAGAATTGATGTTGAAAAATGTTTCTTTACAAAAAGATGCATAGCATCATAAAATAATTTTGTATCGTCAATACTGCTTCGTTTTGTGCTTTCTCCCTTGTAATGGATAATTTGTGCAGAGTGAACATAAAAAACTTTATACCCTTCTTTTTGAATTCTATAACAAAGATCGAGATCTTCCCCATACATAAAAAAATCTTCGTCAAAGCCACCTGTTTTTTCGTAGACTTCTTTCCTCATCATCATAAACGAACCTGAAATTGCATCAACTTCATAAGTCTGATTTTCATCCAAATAAGTAAGATTATAGTGGGCAAATATTTTTCTCTTTGGAAAAAGAGTGCTAAGACCTGTAACTTTGCAAAATGATGTCCACGGACCCGGAAAACTTCTCCTGCAGGCAAGTTGTAAAGTCCCATCCGGGTTTAAGATTTTACAACCAGCCATTCCTGCCTCAATTGTTTTATCAAGAAAAGTTGTCATCTCCTGAAGCAAATTTTCACTTAATAGAGTATCAGGATTTAATAAAAGAAAATATCTACCTCTGGCAACTTTCATTCCGATATTATTTGCTTTTCCAAAGCCAAGATTTTCTTTATTAATTATCAGCTTAACTTTTGGAAATTTTTGTTGAAGGAATTCAATACTACCGTCGTCTGAAGCATTGTCGACAATTATAATCTCATGCGTGATATTCTGCGCAGCTTTATCAATGGAGTGAAGAAGATTTTGTAAAAATTCTTTTACGTTGTAGTTAACTATAATTATGGATAGATCCATTCAAGTTCAAAGTTGTTTATTATTTACTAATTATAGTAATCCGAATATGCTTCTGATTCTTAATTTCCACACCATAAAGATTGCTTCGCGAACAATCTTTCTGGACATTTTAGACTGCCCGGCAGTCCGATCTATAAAAATAATAGGAATCTCCCCTATTGAGAATCCTTTTTTCCACGCTTTAAAGGTCATTTCAATCTGAAAGGTATAACCGTTTGATTTAATCTTATTCAAATCTATCTCTTCAAGAACCTTCCTTCTGAAACACTTGAATCCGCCTGTCGCATCAAAGACAGGAAGACCTGTAATAAGCCTGGTATAATGATTTGCAAAAAAACTTAGCAGTAATCTTTTCATTGGCCAATTAACAACATTTACACCTTTAACATACCTGCTGCCGAGAACAAGATCGTACTTTTTAATCGCTTTAATAAAATTCTTGATTTCTTTGGGAGAGTGCGAATAATCGGCATCCATTTCAAAAATGTAATCATAATTATTTTTCAATGCATACCTGAATCCCTCAATGTACGCGGAACCAAGGCCCAGTTTCCCAGCACGAGTTAGCAATTTTACACGCGATTCCTTCTTTGATAATTCTTCAACAAACTTTCCTGTTCCATCAGGGGAATTATCGTCAACAATCAGGATATCAAGATCCAGGTTTTTAGAACGAGCCAAAATATCCGGAATAAGTTCCTGGATGTTTTCGAGCTCGTCGAAAGTTGGTATTATAACTAATATTTTTTCAGCCATTCAGATTCATATTTTATTTTTTTAAAAACTGCAAGATAGTATATTTCCCAAACCAATCAATTATTAATATACTATTAGATATTACTTCTCAAAATGTCCTTTCCCAAAAACTACAACAAATATTGTCCTGAATAAGATTTTGAAATCCATATTAATGGACATATTTTCTATATAAAAAAGATCGAAACGCAGCTTTGCTTTTACATCTTCAATAGACTCATCATACTTATGTTTAACTTGAGCCCAGCCCGTAATCCCGGGTCTAACTTTTAGGCGTCGTTTATAGTATGGAATTTCCTTTGCAAATTTTTCTACAAAAAATGGACGTTCGGGGCGAGGGCCGACAAGACTCATTTCCCCTTTTAGGACATTATACATCTGCGGAATTTCATCCAGCCGAAGTTTCCTAAGAATTTTCCCGACTCTGGTAACACGTGGGTCATCTTTTTGAGACCAGACCGGCCCACTGTGTTTTTCTGCGTCCTTAAACATCGAACGGAATTTTATCATTCTAAAAACAGAATCATTAAGTCCACATCTCTGTTGTATAAAAAATATTGTTCCGGGACTATCTATTTTTATCGCAATAGCAACCATTAAGCTCAATGGCAAACTAACTATCAGGATAATAAAAGAAATCATTATGTCCAATAGTCGTTTTAATTTTCTTTCCCACTCAGGCATCAGTTGGGGAACCAGATCTATTAGAGGCATTCCATATATCTGCGAAGACCTTGCCTGCCCGCTAAGAATTTCATAAAGATTAGGGACTATTTTTAATCCAATATCTTTGCCTGATGCCAGGCTTATTAATTCAATTAGTAAATCATCATCCTTTTTTTCCAGAGCTATAATGATTTCCTGAATATTTAGTTCTTCGATTAGTGATAATATATTTTTTACAGGACCAACTACAGGAACATTTTTATATTCTTTAGGAGATTTTTTCTTTTCAGTCTGCACAAATGCTTTAACATCTAACCCAAGAGCCCGGTATTCAAATAATTGATCGCAAACCTCAAAAGCATTTTTATTGTAACCTACAATCAAAGTATTTTTTCTGCCTATCCCCTTAACCAGAAGTTTTCGCTGAAAACTCCTTATGAGTATTCGTCCACCCCCGACAAATAGCAAAAACATTCCCCAATAGATAAATAAAAGTATTCTGGAGCCAGATGTAACTCCGTGCATTGAGTCATCGAGATAAATCGCAAAAAATAGGATAAAGATTCCAACAAACGAAGCTTTAAAAAGTGTCGATATCTCGTCGAATCTTGACGCTGCAAACCATGCACGGTACATTCCAACAAATGTAAAGATAAGCAGCCAATAGAGATAGATTACAAAAAGAGGCGGCAGGAATTCAGGGTGAATTGTGAATCTAAAATATCCGGACTGAACTCTGAGCAGAAAATATAAAATCCCGGCAAGATTTATGAAAACAAAATCAGTTGTGAAGAGGATTATTTTTTCATGTTTCTTGTTCATTTTTCCCGTAACCGTTTTCCAGACCGCACCTTGTTTACTAGTAAAAAATTTTACTATACCAAATAACATTGCTACGTTTGTGAACAGGAAATAATAAATAAGCATCGGAATATTGAACTTACTTTTCCATGATAAAAGAAAATATCCTACAATTCCAATTAAGTAAAAAACAACCTGACAAATAAAGATAGTGTAATAAAATGGATTACTAAATTGCAAAAAAAGATTCGCCAGGAAAAGGACAATAAATATAACCGAAGTAAACCATCTTATTACTTTATGTGACCATAGCATAAAAGATACGAGACCATATTCCGGCATTAACAATTTTTTGATGCTGGTAATAGTTGATACGAAAAAGAAGTTATACCTGATTCTTCTTTTAAATTCTGCCTTGTGGTTTGTTGTAGCTAGTTCTCTACCAATAGCATTTTTGTTATAGAGGAAATATTTTTTTTGCTCCAAAACTTTTAAGGAGATATATAAATCATCAGAAATAGAATATTTATCAGGAACAACCGCGTATAATTCTTTTCTTATACTGTAAATTCCACCGTTAGCTCCGATGAGATAACCTATTTTACCTTCTAATTCTTTTATGATTGATTCAGCCTTCCAATAGTTAGTTTCAACATTTAACTTATCATTAGATTTTTCTTCTACAAATAATAACCTGCCACTGACGCCACCGACTCTGGAATCCTTATAATATTTTGCCATTTCTTTAATAGCAACACGATCATAAAAAGTGTTCGCATCTACAAAAACCAAAATTTCATTACTTGAGGATTTTACAAGATCATTAAGTACAATAGCCTTTCCTCTTCTCTCCTTAAATAGAAAAACCTTTAGATTTGAATACTTTTTCGAAAGTTCTAATAAAATTTCGTTTGTACCATCATTCGAATTATCGGAACCAACCAGTATTTCTAATCTATCCTGATCATAGTCTGAAGCAATTATTTTATTAATTGTCTCAGCAATGTGATCTTTCTCGTTAAAGGCTGCCATTAAAACAGAGACAGAGGGTTTATAATTTTCATCAAATTTGAAATCTCTTTTTATAAAACGGCTTGCAACATATATAAAAAGAGGATATAATAGATATGAGTGGATGAGCAAAAAGATTGAAACCCAGAATAATATTTCTACAAAAATCATAATTTCGATTTATAAAAGCTTGTTTTTCAATAACTAAATTTCCAAATTAAAATAAATCAGGTAAGTAATTTAAGATATTCTTCCTCAAATTGGGCTCCAATTGTTTCCCAGCAATATTTTTCCCGATTAGGTTACAATATAAATAGGTTACATTTTTAATTCATTAAAAGTAGTTACTAATTCTGAAACAGCACTCTTTTGATTAAAATTTAGTGATTGATTTAAGGCTGCAGATTTCATATTTCGATAATATTGGGGATTTTTATAAAGTTTTATAATTTCATCAGCAAATCCCTTAAAATCATCAGCATCCTTAATAATCCCTCCCTTTCCAACAACTTCTGGTAATGATGAGCGGTTAGAAATCAAAACAGGTATACCAACCTGCATAGCTTCCAATGGTGGCAAACCAAATCCTTCATAATAAGATGGGAAAAAGAAAGCAAAAGCTAAATTATAAATTTTAATTAAATCAGAATCATCAATCACACCCAGATAGTTTACATATTTTTCCCTTTTATTAATTTCAGCCACTATTTCAGCCGCACCGTGGCCTCTGCGACCTATTAAGACAAAACTTATATCCTTAATTTTTTGATTTATTATATCAGCAGTTTTCAAAATTCCTAAAATATTTTTCCTGTTTTCAATTACACCAACATATAGTATGAATTTATCCGTAAGATTATATTTGTTTTTAATGCAAACCAGTTCATCATTATTTATATTGATATTTGCAAATTTTTTATCAGCATGTTCATAAATAACTTTTATTTTCTCTCGGATCTGTTTTATAGGCTTCTATAATATCATTTTTAGCTGATTGCGAAATAGTAATTATTTTATTGCTACGATTAAGTGCATTTGGCAATAACAGATTTATATACAATCGATAAAGCAAAGAATGATATAAGTTATTTTTTTTATTAGCAACATCATGAACAGTAATAACATTCACTGTCCTGATTTTTTTTAAGGGAAGCAAATGGTTGGGAGTAAAGAATAAATCTATCTTATACTTTTTAAGAAAATGAGGGAGAATAAAATTCAACCAAAAAGGTGAAAATAGTTTGTCATTCAGTATAGGTTTGTAGGTAGGAATATTACGAAAATAATCAGGATTTATTCCTAAATAATTATATGAAAAAAGAAAGTATTTGTTTAATTTATCAACATTAGGTAACTCCTTTAATAAGTCTTCAAGATACCGCCCAATACCTGTAATGCCTTTTTCTAAAACTCTTGCATCAATCCCTATATTCATACTTCCTTTTATTTTTCTTAGGGAATAAAAATAAAACTATTTTCATGCCTTGATTTTTTTCAATTATAAATTGATAAAACGCCCGCCTAATTATCCCAAAATGACTAAGCTGATAAAAGCTATTTTACCTTCAAAATTGAATCAGAGATATTAATTTTTTGTTATATATATAATTACCGGAGTAAATTTTCATTAAATAATGGTCGCAATCTAAAGTGTAAAAATATACTTCCAATATGGAGAATTTCTAGTCTAAGGAGAATAAATAATTTTATAATGATTATAATATTTTCTCATATTACTACTTCTTTAATACATAAAAGAATAATCCAATATATCGCTACTATTCTAAAAATTTAATGATCTAGACAATAAAATATCTTACCTACTCTTATATAAAAGCAAGAATATTTTATGCAGTCAACTCAGTTTTTTACAAACTTTATTTTTTACCGGTACGTTCTAAAGACCAAGATTCTTATATCCATTAAAATATTATAATAAAGTCTTGTAAACCTCATAATGCCTTTTCGCAATATT
This sequence comes from uncultured Bacteroidota bacterium, assembly GCA_963772675.1. GTDB lineage: Bacteria > Bacteroidota > Ignavibacteria > Ignavibacteriales > Ignavibacteriaceae > JAKAGZ01. The sequence goes on along the minus strand of CAVYYF010000005.1, from coordinate 916,160 downwards.
ATCAAAATTATAAATGGAAATGTCTCCATAATCTAATTGTTTTTTTATCCTTTCATAATTATTATCAAGGTTTGATAAAGCTTCAATTAATTGCTCTTCATTATCTAAATCAAATTCAAACATTTGATTATCGTGTCTTTTATTTAGAGCAATACTAGTTGGGATTCTGGATATAATTAATGGAGCATTTTGGCTCATAGCCTCAATTATAGGGATTCCAAATCCCTCATAAATTGAAGGGAATATTACTGCTTTTGAATTTCGATAAAGAGTTATAATGTCATAATCGGTGAGATAGCCCAGCGTTATTATTTTCATTTCGGGATCAATTAATTTTATTATATTCTTGGCTCCCCACCAATTTTGTCCACCTAATAAAAGTTGAGTATTCTCGCCTATAGCTTTCTTCTGTTTAGCTTTAATAAAAGCTTTTATCAAGAATTCCAAATTTTTTCTTTTAGAAATACTTCCTAAGAAAAAGAAGTAATTAAATTTTTCAATTCCGTTCTTCTTAATTATATCAGATAAAACATCTTTATTGAAAAATACATCCCTTAATCCGGATTCACAAGAAAAAATCTTTTGTTGATCTGCATTTGGGAAATAACTTAATATTTCTTCCTTAGTAAATTCCGATGGAGTAATTATTGCATGTGCTCTGCTTACTGAATTCCTAATTAAAGATTGATTGTATTTAATATAAATAGTCGGAACTGTATCAGGATATCTAAATACACCCAGGTCATGAATAGTTACTACTTTTTTTGCTTTGCCTGTAAGATAAGGAGTATTATAATTCTGGTAATGTATAATATCATAATTCCTGTAAAAAGCATGAATATTTGTAAAAGCTACATACGCAAATTTCCTTAATCCCCTTGGAATTACTCTTAGTTGCCAATAGTCGGTTATATCGCTCTCACAATAGGATTTCAAATGTAAATATACATTATAGCCATGAAGGCCAATTCCGGTCGATCTGCTATTATAAGTTAAACCCTCATCAATTAATACTCGCATAATCAGACCTTTTCGTTCCGTGAACTGCAATTAATGTAAACACAAAAATTAATAATGTATTAAAGAAAAAATGCAACTGTCCAATAGGATTAATAAAAAATGAAAATAGAATTATAAATACAGAGATTGAGTACAAAGATAGTGTATTTATGTTAGGTTTACTTCTAAAATTATAATACAGCGTAGAAATTAAAAACCCTAAGCCGAAAGAGATTATTGACAAGCCTAGAAGGCCAAAATCTCTATAAAAGTCCCAGAACATTGTATATGTATTATAGCCACTGTTTAAAAAAGGAGTATTATTTAAATTTGAGTATTTTTCAATCCAATGTTTTAATCCAGTTAATGACATCACAAAATTAAAGGTATAATAGCCGTAAGTATGGTGAACCACTTTTGATACCGCTCTGGTAAAATTTTCAAGGTTCATTACAACATACATATATGGCTCAGTGTAAATTGCATACTTCGGGCTAAATTTCATTTCAGAAAAAACATATATATAACCTGCAAAATAATTGCTCATCCTAATATTTTGTATGGCATATATTATCGCTGTTAATCCTGCAGAAAAGATAAGAATTGTTCTTAAACTAATTTTTTTGAAATAATAATAAAATACGGAGGATATGACCAGCCAGAAGACTAAATCATACCTTTGAAGAAGGGCAAAATATGTAACAAATGTTACTAACAAAATAATTAATAATATTATTTTTTTTGCTGATGTCCTTTTTTACTAATAGTAAATAAATTACAACAAAATACATTATAGAAGTTGAAGCATGCACAACAAGCCCAAATCCAAATACAGTCATTTGGGTTCTCAACTCAGAAGGATGTTTGGATAAAATAGGAATAAAGCCAACGATTACAACAACAACAGCATAACTAATAATGTAGGCACAAAATAGAAGAAGAATTAATTGAAAAAATTATTTTTATCTAACTGAGAATTGCGGATAATTTTTCTTATTTCACTAACGCCTAATATTTTTTTTTTATAATAAATTACAAATACTGTGAAAGAACCCAGCAGAAAAGATGCAATGCTAATTAATAAGGTTATCCAACCATACGCAGACCACTGGTGTTGAAAACGGCTAAATTTGAGATCTGCTAGTCCAATGGCCAATGACCAAATTACAATAAAGATTCTACTAGGAGAAAGAATATCGGCATCTTTTTTGATGGCCGATATAATAATTACTGCACAAATAATAAAGCAAAATATAGAAAGTATACTCACTTAATTAACTTCTTTAACCTTTTTAAATATAGCCGTCTGACCATTTCTGAATGAAGGGATAATAGATGCAATAAAATTAAATATTGTACTTTTTTTTGTATCGTAATGAAAATAATTTTCGAAAGAATGTTCCACAAGAACGAACCCGCACTCCTTCCCAAATTTACTTAACTCTGCCTTTGTATATTCTCTAAAATGATGCTGACCTTTCTCTAATTCAATAATGAATTCTTGAAAAGGATTTAATCCAAAAATCATTTTTAATCTTTTCGATAGTGAAACAGCATTTGGTGTTTGACAAATAAGGATTCCATTTATTTTAAGACAATTATTAATAAATTCAAAAACACATTGAGAATGAACCGCAAGATGCTCAAGAACTTCGGCAAATATTACTATATCTTGCTCTTCTAATTTAATCCAAGAATCTCTGTTACAGGAATCATTTAAATCAAAAATTAAATATGGTATTTTTTTAACATCAATGGGATCAGTTTTATCTAACAGGGTGTGCTCAGGCGGGAGTCCTAATGTTGAAATATTACTAAAATTATTTGATAAAATCTTAGTAAACGGACTTCTTCCGATATCTAAAATTTTTATATCTGGCGAATTCTGATATTTTTTAATTTTCTTAACTAAAAAATCAAATCTTTTTTTGTGCATACTGATATATTCATTCTTATGTTTTTCATGAGAATATTTTTCCATAATTACCTTTCAAAATTAAAATTTATTTAATATGAGCTTTTTTGAAATCGAAAATCATTTTTAGTTCTTGTTTACTAAAACCAAATTTAATAATTGTAAAAAGATATATTGCTAAAGATAAAGGAATCATAAAAAAGATAGGGATAAAAATTACATATATCTGAATGATAGTTAACACTAACACAGTCACAACTGGCCACAATATTGCTTTATTATAGCTCAAAAATCTAAATGATACCGGGCTAAAAATAATAAATAATATACCTGATATAAAGTTTGTTATTAAAGCAGAATAAGCGGCTCCCTTAATTCCATATTTAGGAATTAATATTATACTAAAAATAACAGCTATTACGGTTCCTATAAATACAACATATAACCTTTTTAATTGATTATTCGAAGTCGTTAAAAAAAAGGGCATATGTTTCTACAGAAAATCTTATAAATAGAATGATCGCAAATATTTTAATCAAGAATATCGCTTCATTATATGCAGACCTACCGTAAATAAGGTGAATTATATCTTTAGCATAAATGTATAACAACATAGTAATTAACAATGCTATAAAATTCAAAACTCGATTTAGTACAGAACCAAGTTGTTTCCATAAATCTTGATTTGTTCGAAAAAGTCTTGACAAATTTGGCATTAAGGCATTTATAAAAATATCTGGTATTACAAGGGGTAGAGCAATTAATTTTATAGCTGCTTGATAAATACCAATCTCATAATTTGACTTCCAGATAGGCAACAAAATTGTATCTGCATAAAAAAGCGTATATGCAAATACCATTTGGAAACCAAATATAAACACCTTTTGGGTTACGTCACTCCACCCTTTTTCAAAAACTCGGATGTGAAAATTGGGGATTTTTCTTTTTGCAATATTAAAAGAAATAATTAAGCCTAAAAATCTACACAAAACAAAAACAATCGCTATTATAATTATGCTTAATTGTAAGAATGTGAAAAATAATACTAATAATAATGTTAATAAATTCACCCAAAATGATACTCGCAAGTCATATTCGAACCTTTCGAATCCTTTATAAAGAGATGATAAAAAGTTGGTTAATGTTGTTGCTAGTGTATAAAAACTAAAAATAAAGATGAGGATGTTAATCCCGGGATCAAGTTTAAATATAAAAGGAATAGACCACATTACAATAAGTGCTACTACGGAAAAGATTAACTTAAATGACAAATTTTTATTGAAAATACTTATTGCATTTGTTTTGCTAAAGGCTATTTCCGTGATTAATAGCGCATCAAATCCAAAGTCTGCAAAGGCTATGAATAAAACTGATAAAGTGTGAGAATATGCGAGTTGTCCAAATAAACTTGGTCCATACTTACGCGCTATAATCATGAATATTAAAAAATTAGATATTAAGCGTACCGCTATTGAAAGGAAAGAAAAAGAGAATTCCTGCGAATTCTTGTCGCTTCGGACATTAGGCTCTTCACTTCTTCCTTATACCGATTTTTGCTAAATCAGCCCTTAATGAAGAAACAATGAAAGAGTATTTACTTGGATCAGAACTTTTCAATTTCTCTTTGAACACCATTCCAAGCACAATCAAATATCCGAGGATAAGAGAGATAACAAAAGCAACCATAGCATATATACTGCCCTTTGGTTTGGTTTTTCTATCCGGAGGATAAGCTTTATCCAAAACCAATACAGATGGAGAATTCCTCACCTCTTCTACTTTCGCCTGTTCGTATAATGGCTGAACAAATTCCAATATTTTATATTGGATTTCCAAGTCACGATATATTTTTATATACTTGTTTGAAAGCTCAGGAGCCTGTTGAAATGGAATCAGCAACTTTGTATTATCGCCGGTAGTTCCCGCATTTTGAGAGATTAATTTGTTTTTTTAATTCTTCAACCTGAATTTTGGCAGCAGAGGTCAATGGAATCACTGTTATCTCCAAATTGTCTTTTAAAACATTAAATTCTATTTCTTTTTGGGCCAATTCACTATAGATGCTTGCCATAGCTTTTACTGTCGCTTCGAGCTGTTCCGGTACTGCAATTACTCCATATTTTGTCTGAAAAGCTTTCATTTCTCCTTCTAGTTGATCTAATCTCTGCTACATTATCTTTGTATCTTTTTTCAATAAATACTCGGTTTGCTCTGGCATTCTTTACATTTAACCTAGTATTAATTTCATTCAACTTTTAAAACAAGATAATTAGCGACATCAGCTGCTACTCTTGGACTTTTGTCGTAAAAGCTAATTGTTAAATTTCCTTCGTCCTGAACTTCTATCTCAAGATTTGAATTATAGGCCTTAACTACTTTCTCATAGTAATTATTTTCAAGTTCATACTCTTTTCTTAAATTAAACTTTGATACTACATCATCTGTCATCGTAGCGCTTTTAAGAATTGCAATATATCTATCAAACTCAGTATTCCCCGACAACGCGGAAGCCAATCCTCTTCCAGGAGAAAAATTCTTAGCTAAAGCAGATAAACCACTAAATGCACTTAAGAAGTCCGTATTTTCAGCAGGCAGAACAGACGCTGTTGCCTTATACCATTTGGGAGAGAGTAACGCATATAACAAAGCAGCTAGAGTAATAAAGAAAATGAATGAAAATAAAAACCATCTATATTTTATTGTTATCATTAGAAATTCTACAAAAGTGTTCCCTACCGTAACATTTTTCTGATTTTCTTGCTCACTTGAGCTCATTTAGATTCCTGTTATTTATATGAAATATTTAATTTTAGTTTAGTTGCAATTATTATAAAATAAATATATTAATTTGGTTAATATAAAAGGAATAATCAAAATAAACTTAATTTTACACAATTGAAAAGATATTTGCATTTATTTGTCAATCATTAAGCTTGTTGACTTTACTAAAAAAAATGATATTTTAAACCTTTAGTGAAGAGATTTTATTATTTGTTCCTCAAAAATATGTCAAATTTTAAATCTCTGGTTATTTTTGCCAGCAACGTAATTGAGAAATATATTAGTTTTTTTGTTTTATTTGGGAACTATTTTCGGAGGTATGTAGTCTATAGATGAAATGATACCATAAGCAGGGCATTGCAAACATTAAAAAAGGATGGTAAAATGAATACGATTAAGGCAAAAATTGACAACCCTCTGAATGATCTGGTCAGCGACGATATTTATGAGCTTCTTAGTTCGCACGGACTGATTGATGAAAAATCAGTAAGGGATTATCAAATAAGAAAAAAATTCAAACAGTTGAGAGCCACTAAGGTTAGTGCGGGAGATGCAATTGATGTTATCAGGGAAGAATATCCGTATCTCCAGTTTGATACTATTAGAAAAATTGTTTATCAAATAAATAAATAATTGATTGCGAAAGCTCTTGACAAATCTTTCTGATAAGTTTATATTAGTTTTGATCCTTTCAAAGGGTTCTCCCCTGCCCTTTGATATTAATGGGTCAAGCCCGGTGGTATCCCTATCACTGGGCTTTTTATTATAATTTGGAGAAATCAATGCCAAAGAAACCAAAAAAGAAACAACCACATTCTTTAAAAAAAGTTTTTACTTCACCATTTAATATTTATTGGGAGAAAAATAATTATTACCTGCTCTATGGTGGTATTGGAATTATTATTATTGGTTTTTACTTAATGTCAGTCGGCCCGTGGAATAGTTTCACCTCATTGGTTATTTCCCCGATTGTTTTAATTATAGGTTACATTTTCGTTCTTCCTGCTTCTATTTTTTATCGTAAAAAAAATAATACAGTAGATACAAAGGAAAGCGACGTTGCTACTGGCAAAAGTTAAGGGGAACGTAGTTTCCACTCAGAAGAATCAATATCTAAAAGGTCATAAACTTTTAATCGCTCAAAAAATCGGGCTTGACGGAAATTTTATCGGCAAGAATGATTTCATTGCCCTCGACCTGGTTAGTTCCGGCGTCGGTGATACAGTACTGGTTGTACAGGAAGGAGCTGCCGTTAAACAGATACTTGGTCACAGAAATGCGCCCGTTCATACAATGATTGTTGCTGTTGTAGACAAAATAGAAGTTAATTGATCAGAGAAATATTATCTTCTTTAATTTATTAATTTATCATTTAGTTTACTTTGACTAAACTCAGTCCCGAAGAATTAACTAGCCTTAACCTGCTCCTTTCAATTGATGGAATTGGCCCGGGAAAAATCAAAAGCCTGCTTCAAAAATTTACTTCAACAGAAAAAATATTATCAGCCAGTGAATTAGAGCTAATTAGCACAGAAGGTATTAATAAATTACTTGCTCAAAGAATTAAAAAAATCATCAGGAACCGAAGTAAAATTGAAGAAGAGACAAAAAGAGAGCTGGACAGAATAAATGATCTGAAAATAAATATAACTTCACTATGGGATAGTGATTACCCGGAATTATTAAAAAACATTTATGACCCACCTTTGCTTCTTTATTACAAAGGCGCTTTATCAGAACTGGATAAATTTTCAATTGCAATAGTAGGCACAAGAAAACCAACTGAATACGGAAAACTTCAGACACAAAAAATCACCTCAGATTTAGCTTCACAAAATATTACGATAGTCAGCGGATTAGCTCGTGGCATTGATTCAATTGCACATTCAGCCGCATTGAAATCAAACGGCAGAACTATTGCTGTGATCGGATCGGGACTAAATAAAATTTATCCGCCCGAGAATAAGAACCTCTTCGAAGAAATATATGAAAATGGAGTTATATTTTCCGAATATAAGCTGGATACAAATCCGGACGCCGGTAATTTCCCTCAAAGGAACAGGATTATTTCAGGATTATCTCTTGGATGTATTGTGGTGGAATCGGGAATCCCCGGCGGAGCTTTGCAAACTGCTCAATTTGCATTGGACCAAAATCGAGAGGTTTTTGCTATACCGGGTAATTTAGGAGTCAAACAATCGGAGGGAACCAACGCACTTATTCAGAAAGGAACAGCAAAGTTAGTTAAAAATGCAGAAGATGTACTGGTTGAATTAGAATTAAAGCTTAAACCGGTGGTCGGGAAAAATATTCCAAAGCCAAAACCAGACCTCAATTTATTTGAAGAAAAATTACTGAACATTTTGATTGAAGGACAAATTCAAATAGATAAGATAGCTTCACTATCTAACCTTTCAACTTCAGATTGTCTTGTCCATTTACTTTCACTGGAGTTTAAGGGACTTGTAAAACAATTACCGGGGAAAGTGTTTTCTGTTATTTAAGGATCAATATTTTTTTAGTGTTTTCCACAAAGATTTCAACCAATCCTTAATTCTCTTCTCCTGGCCATTTTCAGTTGGGAAATAATATTGAGAGTTTTCTAATTCTTTTGGAAAGTAATTTTCTTCGACAAAATGACTTTTGAACTCGTGGGCGTATTTATATTCTTTACCATAGCCAATGTCTTTCATAAGTTTTGTTGGGGCATTCCGTAAATGGAGCGGGACCGGGTAAAGAGGATTGTTCTTCACATCTGAAAATGCTTGTTCAATTCCCATATATGATGCATTGCTTTTCGGTGCTGACGCAAGATATGTTGCACACTGAGCTAAAATTATTCTTGCTTCAGGCATTCCGATCTTATCGACCGCTCCAAAAGTTGCCTCTGCCAAAACGAGTGCATTTGGAGAAGCATTACCAATATCTTCCGAAGCAAGTACTACCATTCTCCTTGCAATGAACAAAGGATCTTCGCCCCCTTCTAACATTCTGGCCAGCCAGTAGAGTGCTGCATCAGGGTCGCTACCTCTCATACTTTTTATAAATGCCGAAATAACATTGTAATGTTCTTCACCTGCTTTATCATAAATTATATTTTTTTTCTGTACAATATTTTCAAGGACTTCTTTTGTTATCTTTATTGGTTCCGAATTAGTTTCCTGAATTACTGCTGCTTCAAGCACACTTAAAAGTGTTCTTGCATCCCCTCCTGACAAATAGAAAAGAAAATCCTCATCGATCTCCTTTATTTTTAATTTAGAAAGGAATTCATCTCTTTTTAATGCGGAATCCAGAATTGCTTTTAGATCAACTTTTGATAATTCTTCAAGGATATAAACTCTTGCCCGTGATCTTAATGCAGGAATCACTTCAAAAGAAGGATTTTCAGTTGTTGCGCCAATTAATGTAATAACGCCTGATTCTACTGAGTTTAGCAAGGCATCTTGCTGAGCTTTATTGAAACGGTGAATCTCATCGATGAATAAAATCGTTCTCTTCCCATTATCTTTATTTTTTCCAGCAATCTCTATTATTGAACGAATGTCTTTAACGCCTGACGAAACTGCGTTAAGCTGATAGAAATCTGAGTCAGTATGTTCCGCAATTATTCTTGCAATTGTTGTTTTGCCTGTGCCCGGAGCTCCCCATAAAATAAATGAACTCAGAGTATCATTTTCAATCATAAGCCGGATAGGCTTGTTTTTTCCCAGCAGTGCCGGCTGTCCCTGGAATTCTTCAATTGACTTTGGTCTTACTCTTTCGGCAAGTGGTATTTGCGGCATTTTGCTTTTGTTCATCTTACTTTTCGATCACTTCAATTGACTTCTCCCCCGGTCTTTTCATTCCATATTTTTCACGAGCAATTTTCTCTATTTTGGCAGGAACTTTTCTTTGCAGTGAGTCAATCTCTGCCTGTAAATCTTTATTATGATCCTGTAGTTCTTGTATCTGATCACTTAGAGAATTTACTTCTTTTTGAAGCCTGGCATATTTGAATACACCACTTTCATTGAAAAACAAAAAAACCACAGCAATAAGAAACAGAACAAAAAATATATAAAACCTTAACTTCCGACCTTTTAATGATAACATCAGAGACTTAGTTTAATTATTCGATCAATTAATTCTTCAAATGAAATTCCGACTGCCTTGGCCATTTTAGGCACAAGGCTGGTTGAAGTCATTCCGGGAAGAGTGTTGGCTTCGAGACAAGAGAAATTATTATTTTTATCCAGCCTGTAGTCTAGTCTGCAATAAACGCTGCACCCAAGCGCGTTAAAGGCTTCAAGAGATTCTTTCTGTAATGCCTTTGCCAAATCATCAGGAATATCGGCAGGGACATAATATTCACTCATACCTTTGGTGTACTTACATTCATAATCATACAATCCATGCTTAGGTCTAATCTCAAGAACGGGTAATGCTTCTTTATCCAAAACAGTTACTGTTAATTCACGTCCCTCAATAAATTCCTCTATCATTGTTCTATCTGAATATTCGAATGATAATTTTAGCCCGCTTTCTACTTCTGCCGGGTTATTACAAACAGCCAGGCCAACCGTAGAACCTTCGTCATTCGGTTTTATGATGCAGGGGTAGCCAATCATTTCATCAATCTTCTTCTTGATTTTATCAGGTTCAATGTTTTTCCTTTCAACCATAAACCACTTGGGGGTGCTGATATTAAAATGTCTGAAGATAATTTTGGACATAGCCTTATCCATCGCGACTGCACTCGACATCACATTTGAACCTGAATATTTCACCCCCCTTACCTCAAGCAAAGATTGAATAGTCCCATCTTCTCCCCATTTTCCATGCAAACCTAAAAATGCAAGATCAACATCATCAAACAATGACGAATTAACTGCCTCTAAATAATTTCTTGTTGAAACGGTTGAAAAATCTTTTTCACTAAAAAATGCATCGGTTTCTTTCGGCTGATTTTTTCCATACGCGGGATCTATTAATTTTGTTTCATATCCAAGATTGATCAAGGCACTATAGATAGACAGGCCTGAAGATTTTGAAACAGCACGTTCAGAAGATGAACCCCCGAGTAAAAGTGCAATTTTAGGTTTAGTATTTGCCATTAACTGAATTCAACCTTCTAGTAATTGTTAAAAAATATTTTTTTCATTCTGTGTTAGCCCGTATGTTCCTTTTGCAAGGCCAAGCAATTCAAGTATTTTTTCTTTTGGTATTTCTGTTTCCCCGCCAAGTATTCTCGCAATGAAAATTGTCTTGGCTGTGTGTTCAAGTTTTTCCATTTTGAAATAGGCATCTCGTAAACTTCTACCAAGCGTAACAGCTCCATGATTTTGAAACAGAAAAGCCCACGAATATTCTATATAAGGCTCAAGGCTCAGAGGAAGGTCGTCCGTTGAAGGAGTAGCATATTTGCATAAAGGGACTTTTCCTAATGTTAAAATTACTTCAGGAAAAACATTCTTAATCAGTCCTTCACCTTTTGTTGCAAATGCAGTTGCATAAACCGGGTGACAATGAACAACAGCGTTTACCTCCGGCCTTCTGGAATATGCATACAAATGAATTTTATATTCAGTGGAAATTTTCCCTTTCCCTCTCAAAATATTGCCGCCTGAATCAATTTCCATTATATCGTCTTCGGTAACATCGCCTTTGCAAACTGCAGATCTTGTAATCAGGACTGTATTTTGAGGGGTTATTGTAGAAATATTTCCATCAAAAGCTGAGACAAATCCCTTCTCATAAACCTTGTGACAAATATCTACAAGTTTTCTTATCTCTGACATTTACTCTCAAGCTCTTCCATTAATTTCAAATTAACATATCCATCAAAACCTGTTACTTTAGGTTTTTCATTTTTCAGAAAAGAGTTCTGAATTGATCTTAAAAGATAAACGACCTTATTCCCTCTTTTGCGGAAAGCTTTTTTAGCTTCTCCATCAATAAGAATTGTTAATTTTGAAGAAACATTTCTCTTCCCGATAAGATTATCAATTGAGACTCCGCCTTTATGTCCAAGAATTTCAATCCTGTTAAATCCTTTTTTATTGCTGAATGAAACACAAAAAGTGCCGTAGCCTGAATTCTTAAATTTCAGTATTGCAGCCGAAAAATCCTCTACATCGCTTTTATAAACTACATTATCAATTACTCCATTTATATTTTCTATTTCACCACCGAAAAATCTCATTAAATCAATCATATGAGTGCCGAGGTCTCTCAATGCACCACCTCCGCTTAACTTTGGATCAAACCTGAAATTATTTGTTGGGGGAATGTCGATATTAAAATTTAGATTAATAGAAGTTAGTTTACCAAGCATTTGCGAGTCAAGTATTTCTTTTGCTTTAATTATCAGAGGATGGAATCTGTGTACATAATTTACAGCAAGATGCACATTATTTTTTTCACACACTTTTACCATTTCCTCAGCCTGAGCAGATGTCATTGAAAGCGGCTTCTCACACAATATGTTCTTCCCTGCTTCCGCAGCTTTAACCACCTGTTCGTAATGATTTGAATTAATGCTTCCGATATACACAGCATTAATATCGGACTTTAAGAATTCATCATAATTATCAAAGTGCCTGGGAATACCGTACTTATCTGCGACTTGTTTAGCACGTGCTACTGTCCCACTATATACAGAGTTGATAGTACTTTTTCGTAGAAATTCCAGGGCAGGAATAAATGAGAATTCGGTAAATCTACCGCATCCCGCCGCGCCCCATTTAATTTTTTTAATTTTAGATTGTTTTTTCATGACCTGAATATTGCAGGGATTTTAAATTTTAATGCTTCAATAAAAATCTTTCACGCAATATGTTTAAATAGTTTAAGCCTTTCCATTAATTTTTTAACCGGAAGGGAATTTTGCAAAATGTAAAAATGAACGCTTGGAACACCCTTACTCAAAAGTTCTTCAACCTGAGTTGCCGCCCATTCAACTCCAATATCCAAAACTCTATCCGGGGGAGCAGAATAAACTTCATCAGCTAGCGCATCAGGAATATTGATATAGAAATTTTTAGGAACATTTACCAGATGCGATTTTGCAGTTAGTATTTTTATTCCCGGTATTATGGGCACATTTATTCCCTCTTTTTTGCAAAGTTCAACGTACTTAAAATAAACACTGTTATCGTAAAACATTTGAGTTACAATATAATCAGCTCCGGCCTGTACTTTTTCTTTTGTAAACCTTATGTCAACATTCAAATTTGGAGCTTCAAAATGTTTCTCAGGATAACCACCAACTCCGACACAAAAATTTGACGGCTTGGCATCCAGCAAATTTTCTTCGAGATATTTCCCGTTGTTCATAGCAACTATTTGACTTACAAGCTGGGATGTGTATTTATTTACGCTTTTCCCTTCAGGGATAGGTTTATCATACCCGTTATCATCACCACGAACTGCAAGAATATTTTCAATACCAAGATAACTGAGTTCTATAAGAAAATCTTCTGTCTCCTCACGTGTAAAACCTTTGGTCAAAATATGAGGGACAGCATCTATATTATATTTATTCTGGATCAGTGCACAAATACCAAGTGTTCCCGGTCTTTTCCTCTTTATTTTCTTTTGAATTCCCTTAGGCGTTTCATCATAAATCACTTCTGCTGAATGGCTGGTAATATCAATAAATGGGGGTCTGTATTTCGAAATATCATCTATTACTGAAAGGAGGCTTTTGATATCGCCGCCGCGTTTAGGAGGGATCAACTCAAAGCTGATCAAAGGTTCCTTAGCTTTCTCTAAATGTTCAGTTACTTTCATTCTATTCTATAATATGTTACAAAGTTTAAATTTAATACAATATTAGGTAAACTTCACCGAAAATTAATTCCCTTCACCTTTTATGATCTTCAGCATTTTCTTATTACCACCTGAGATTGACATTTCATCAGTTCTAACCTTAACATACCCACCTCTCAACCACATTTGGCTCATATCACGGTAATGATTGCTCATAACATTTCCTGATTCACCTGTAGTTAAGATCATATAAAATTCATCCGGATTTGAAAAATCATAAATATATCTCATTGCCGGCCCAAGGTTATTCTGAAATTCGCTGTGACGAAAATGTGGATATTTTTCAATACTGTCATAGAAGGGATACTCTGTATTAAAAATTGTCGTCCCATCACCGCCAATATCATAGGGCCCAATATTGATAAATTTATCAAGGAAACCTGAGAAGCCACTGAAAGAATGCTTGAATGTAACTTTGTGCATATCACCCCATTGCCACTCTGTAAGATCTTTCCCATACTTCTCTTCCAGTTCTGTAAGAGCATCCGTAAAACTTTTTCTGATAATATCATTTTCACTTTCTATTTGTGGTGTATTAATATTATCAAACCAGGAACAATCTGGATTGCTCAAAACTCTTTCCAGACTTCTGTAAGGAATATTTGCTACAAATACAAATTCATTATACAGATCAGTTCCCATTTCATCTTCATATATATTTTTAAGGAGATGCTTTAAAAAAGTTGCATATATAGCGGGAACCTGGCTGTATTGATCCATCTCATAATTCCAGTCCCTAAGTAATTCAAGCGATAGTCTCAAATTATTATTGATCACTTTTACATTCTGGAAAGCATCCAGGATATATTTTGTTATTTCCTTTGCGTAAGGAGAGACAAAGTCCATTTGGTATTTCTGGAAATCAGATACTGATTGTTGCTTCTTACCTGTTAATAATTCATCAATTCTGTCAATCCTTGATGTAGGTTCCCAGAGATTTGATATATAGTATTTAAAATCCTTTAGAGTCTTGTTGTTAGCTGACGCGATAAAATCCTGTGTAGGATTAAAAAGCGTAGGAATTTGATCCTGTGAAATGTAACCTTTCCAATCGTATTTATCAGTAGAACCATCAAAAACGAAAGTAGCACCGGCAGAATTTCTGATTGGCAACTTTGAACCAAATACATAACCTATATTTCCTTCTTTATCAGCATAAACAAAATTCTGACCAGGCACTGCAAAATCCTTTAATGCTGATTTGAATTCATTCCAGTTAGTCGCATTATTCACTCCAAGAATGGCAGTGAATTCATCGCTGAAATCATTTCCCATCCATTTCATACTCAAAGCTGGTGTATGCGGATGCTCTTTATAAAGAAAAGAAAAAGGATGGATATCTGAAATGATTGGACCATGATCTGTTGAATAAATTTTTATCAGTACCGGCTTATCATTTTTTACATATATGGTATCTTCTATCGATTTTAATTTTTCCCATTCACCATTGTAATAATATTTTGATTTTGTAGAATCAAGTTTTTCCAAATAAAAATCTGCATCGTCATTCATTATATTTGTTACAGCCCAGGAAATATCAGAATTTTTTCCGATAACTACGCCGGGAACTCCAGGCAATGTAAAACCGGAAACGTTCATCGCGCCTTCCTGCAAAACAGCTGCAAACCATGTTCCCGGTGCCTTGTATCCGAGGTGTGTATCATTTGCTATAATTGGTTTTCCACTCACAGATTTCTTTCCATCAACAACCCAGTTGTTCGAACCTATGTGAGTTCCTGACCATCCCATAAATTCACGGAAGCGTTTGTCCGTATCGATAAAATCACTGGTTATCTTCGGGTAACTCTTTATCTCAGAAGGAATTATGGTCGATCCGTTCTCAGGATATTCCGGCAAAATTTCCTCAACTTTTTTCACACCAAGTTTTTGAACAAGTTCGGTAAATGAAATATCAACCCACCAGCTGATATTTAATTCCCAACCCATCATCCTGATAATCTCTTCGCTGTTTATTGGTTTCCAACTTTCAGGTTGATATCCAAGTATATCAAACTCAACCGGGTATTCCCCCCTTTTATTTTTGATGTAGAGATTGACTCCATCTGAATATGCTTTCAATATTTTAAGTGAGGCTGGGTTCATTTTTGAAAGAATATTTTCACAGGTGTTCTTAATTCCAACAGTACGGAACATTTGATCGAACGGAATAGTTTTTTTTCCAAAAATTTCACTTAACCGTCCCTCGGCTGCGCGTCGGGCAAGATCCATAGTAAACATTCTTTCCTGGGCATGAACGAAGCCGAGTGCAAATGCTGCATCTTCCTGATTAGCCGCTGATATATAGGGAATTGCAAGACTGTCCCGATAGATTTCTATTTCATTTGAAATTTTATCGGATTTTATCTCACCGGAATATTCAGGCAAGGATGATCGAAGCATCCTGTAAAAAATAAAACCCGCTACAATCAGCAGTATCAGTATTGACGAAACTGTACCGATTAAAATTTTAGTCCAGCGAGGCATTAGGTTAAACTAATTAATTTTATATGTTTTATGTTCAAATTATCTTAAAAGCTCGGTTTTAAGACCATCAATATTACTGCAATATATGGAGCAAGTGTAGCAATTGAACCCCAGATATTCCATTGCTTCGAAAGTTTCTGATATTCTTCCCAGTTGAATTTGTTTTCATCGCTTGCAAGCGCATACATTTTTTTCTGTAGTGGAACAACTTTTGCCATAAAAGCAATGGCCGAAATAATAACCATCACAAGTCCCCACATTATCCAGGGAGTTTCCATTTCATACCCGGCAGACATCTGGGCACCAAAGCCAAAGATAATAAGAAAAGCTACCGAAGGCATTGTAAAAAGTCTGTCGGCTCTAATTATGTTCTTTAATGTATCTGCAATTTTTCCTCTGTCCTTTGTTTTGTCTGAGGCAGCTTTCCAAAATGGACCGAGTGTAATATTCCCCACAAAAATAATGGCTGCAAAAACGTGCAATAATTTCCAGATAAGATATATCATATTATCCTCATTAATCCTTTAAATTTTTTACAACTGAAATTTAATAAAATAATATTAGGGTATGTAACGAAAAATACAAGTTTAATTTGTTTATAATTGGGAAGGATTTGTCAAGTAATAAATTACAAATTATAAAAGAATAATTAACCCCACAGCAATAATAATTACTGATAACAACACAGGCAGCCAAACCGGGCCAATCCATGGAGTTGGAATTAAAAAGAAAACATCTGTAGTTGACAAAGATTCCGGCCAGTCGAGAATTATTTTTAAAAAGACGTAATAAAAAATATCCCAGATGCCGAATAAAAGCAGAAAGTACGCTATATAAGACACAATAGAATTGCCTGCAATTATAGATAGTGTTATCAGCATTACTATAGTTGCGGCTTCTCTGCCAATTTCTGTAAAGATTATTTTTTGTGGAAATGGTTTAAGTTCCTCTACCACCCCAAATTTAATAAAAGGAAATCCAACTTTTTCTTTAATATGAAAGCCCTCGGGATAATACAGCTCGCGCAGGTAAACTACCACTGCCGCTTCCAAATAACCCATTGCTATTGCGAAGATTACAGACAATATTATTTCCATCACTAATACACCTAAACATTATTTTGTACAAATTTAGTTAATCAACCTGTAATCTTAAAGAGTATACTTTTGTTTTGACCTAATCTATTCTCTTATAATTAAACTTTACTTCACTTTCCTTTCCAGCATTTTGAATAACTACGTACATATTTATTTCATTGGGGCTGACTTTTTCAATTGTAAAATCATCGAAGTAAAGCCTGTTATCAGTTACTTTTACAAGAGGAAAATCCACAGTAACATCTTTATCTTCCCAGCCTTTCAAATCAGGTTGGAAGTGTTTTATCCTGAGCAGTAATGTATTATTCTCTTCAACAATAGTGCAAAGTTCGTAAAAACTTACTTTATTATCTTTTATTGACCTGAAAACGCACATCATTGAGCCGCCCAAAGGTGGTGACCAGATTTCTTCAGTTATTCCTCCGAAGGCTTCTCCACGCCAGTGCCCTGCAAGCCATTTTACATTTTCAAGTTGGGCTGGTTGTGATGCTGAATCTTTTTCTTTTGAAATTGTATTTGCAAACTTTTGAGCATAAACTGAAGTTGATAAAATCAGAAATGATAAGAACAAAACAATTCTTTTTAGCATACTTCACCTCTTAAATTTTATAATTTAAAAATTTTATTGCTTTGAAGAATAATTTGCTGATACTTAGCAAAGCTGCCAGATAGGAATTTGGAAAATCAGGATACAAAAGTCCACTTAATTCTTTACAAGTTACACGGAAATCACTTCTTGTAATAGCTCATAGCTTCTGGCATTTCTTTTTTGATATCTTCAATCCTAGTTTGATCTGAAGGGTGATCGCTTAAAAATTCCGGTGGGGCATTGCCCTTTTGTGCTTCAGCCATACGCTGCCAGAAATCAAGAGACTCTTGCGGATTATATCCGGCTATTGCCATAAAAATCAGCCCAAGGTGATCCGCCTCGCTTTCCTGCGTTCTGCTGAAAGGCAATAAAATACCTACCTGCGCTCCGATGCCAAAAGCAGCCATAAAAAGATTCTGAGTTGTTGCTGGTTTACTTTTTAATGCTTCAGAAAGAGCAACTCCTCCGAGTTGTGTCAGCAGACCTTGACTCATTCTTTCATTTCCATGTTTAGCTACTGCATGTGCAATTTCGTGTGCCAAAACTACAGCCAGACCAGCTTCCGTCTTCGTAAGAGGAAGAATGCCAGTGTAAACTACTACCTTACCACCGGGCATACACCAGGCATTTACTTCTTTGCTTTCAATAACGTGGAACTCCCATTTATATCCGTCAAGTTGTGAGGATAGATTTTTTTCGGCAAAATATTTTTCAACCGCATTGGCAATTTTATTACCTACTTTATTTACAAGGTTTATATCGTGTTGGTTAGTGCTTTCTTTATTATCCTTTAAGAATTGATCATACTGGCTAAAACTCAGCGACAACATTTGATTATCCGATATCAGGTTAAGTTGATTTCTACCTGTAATCGGGACTGTGCTGCATGAGGAAATTAAAATTGAAAGAAACAAAAAAATTAAAATATATAAATATTGTTTTTTCATAGCTATTTCCCTTAAGTTATTAGTAATACAGAGTCGCAAGTTTAATGTCTTCAAAATAATAAATATAAGTGGATTGATAAAATACAAAAACTATTACGCTGTAGCAGGTTGACAATAAGTTGACAAAAAGATCATTTACCCATCATTTGCATATGATTATGTCCGCCCAATTTAGGGCTAAGATAGGGAATGCCGAGGTTGAGTCCTCTGAAGATAAATATTAAAGCAAAAAGAATAGCAAAAACGGGTGTGAGTTTCCTTAATTTTTGTCTGAAATTAGTATTCATAAACTTTCCAAAAACTGATACAGCAAACATTGCAGGAAAAGTACCGAGCCCGAAGAATGTCATCACCAGCATACCGGTTACGGGATTAGCAACGGCGATAGCGCCAGCAAGCCCCATATAAACAAAACCGCACGGCAGAAAGCCATTTAATATTCCTATTACTAAAAATGAAGGAAGGGATTTCTGTTTAAATAATTTTCCGATTGAAATTTTTAGAGGAAGAATTATTTTCTGAACCGGAGAAAGTGAAAGCAATTTGTCTTTGGTTTTTCCGGGTAAAAAAATAAAAAGTACAATTGCGGTACCGAGGATGATTGACAAAACCTGTTGAAAACCCCAGAGAGAAATTTTTTGTCCCAGCCATCCAAAGATAAATCCCATAATAGCGTAAGAAATTATCCTCCCAAAATTGTAAATGATTCTGCCCAGTATAAAATTTATGTTGGAAGATTTCGGGATTGGCAAAGCAAGAGCAATTGGCCCGCACATACCTATACAATGAAAACTTCCTAAAAATCCTATTGACAGAGCAGCTATTATTTCCATTTAATTAAGCATTAAAGTTTTTTCTGTGTAATAGTCCTTATTATTAGCTGACCAGCTAATCTGCAATTTCCACAAACCCCTATCCAGTCTGCTAACATCAACAAGCTGGTTAAAATATTTATCAGGCCTTATCGGTACTTGAAAATCTTTATGAAAATTTGCCGGCCGGTAAAAATAAAGATCCCCTGTTGGCTTTTCGTCTTTTGGAAAAGTTACAGTTATAAAATTTCCCGAATAATCAATTTGGATCTTTTCATTCAGTTCAGCAGTTCGTTTTTCTTTATCAATTTGTTGCTGGTATTTCACTTCTTTGTCGTAGTAATGATCCATAACGAGGTCAACGTCTCTGTTCATAAAATACAGAACTCTTGCCAGTGTTAAGCCCATAAACAGAATTATTGTAAGCAATATTCCCCATCCCCAATTCCATTTAATTTTCATGCTTTTCCTCATGCTTTTCGACGTCGTGATTCTCTTTTTCGTGTTTCTCTACCGGTCCAAGGAAAGAGGTTTTAATTGTCTGCAATAATTTACCTCGTGAATAAAACCCGATTGATAGAGGCGTATTCATTGTCATAATTTCCGATTTGGGAAGAATAATAAGAAACTTTCCATCGTAAATTTCCTGCGGCTTCAGATCCATTTCACTGCCTATCAGTTTAAGTTCACCATGCAGGTTTTCCAGTTTCAAATCAATAGGTAAATCTTTAAATGTCTTGTTGACAATACTTACATCATAAATATTACTTATTTTACCGCTCTCCTGCTCCTGGAAAAGCAGTCCCGGCGTTCTTAAAATGCTTATGCTAAAATCACTTCTGTTTGCAAACATATACCCCTGAATAGCGATAAGCAGAATTAATACAATACTATAACCAATCATTCTGGGGGTAAAAAATTTCTTCCTCTTCCTTTCAATTCCATTTTGCGAATCATACCTTATCAATCCACGTGGTTTATTAATTTTATCCATCACATCATCGCAGGCGTCGATGCATGCTGTGCAGTTAACGCACTCAAGCTGTACGCCATTTCGTATGTCTATACCGGTCGGACATACATCAACGCATAAATGACAATCGACACAATCACCTTTATTTTCCTGCTTGTTATTCTTATTTATTTTACCGCGTGGTTCGCCCCTGATATTATCATAAGAGATAACGATTGAATCCTGATCCAGCATTACCCCCTGCAACCTTCCGTAGGGACAAACCATTGTACAGGCCTGTTCGCGAAATGAAGAGAACACCCAGTAAAAAACTCCTGAGAAAGCAAGAATTGCTATCAATCCATTAATATGCTCTGAAGGCGGATCTGTAATAATTTTAAACAGTTGATCTATTCCAATTATATAAGCCAAAAAGATATTTGAAATGATAAAAGAGATTGCAAAAAATATTGCCTGCTTACTGGTCTTTTTAAATATTTTTTCTGAAGTCCATGGAGCTTTGTTCAGCGCCATCTGCTGCCTGAAGTCACCTTCAATCCAGTATTCAATTTTACGGAATACCATCTCCATAAAAATTGTCTGGGGACAAATCCACCCGCAAAATACTCTCCCGAAAACCACAGTAAATAAAAAGACAAAAACAATAAGCGTTATCATCATCAGGCCGAAAAGGAAGAAGTCATGCGGCCCGAAGGGGATTCCAAATATGATAAAATTCCTGTGAATTACATCAAACAAGACAAACGGATGTCCGTCAACTTTTATGAACGGAGTCCCGAACAATATTGCCAGTAAAATAATGCTAACAATTGTCCTAGCGTTATAAAATTTACCCGATGGTTTTTTCGGGTAGATCCATTCCCTTTTTCCTTCTTTACTAACATTATATAATGAATCACGAAAGGATTCAGGGTTTTCTTTTTTGTTTTCCATAATTTTGCAACCACATTCATTCCGTAGAGACGTGGCATGCCGCGTCTCTACAAATACATTTTACATCGCTGTTGTTGAATCCTGCGGCTCAACATATTTATTGCCCTGCGGCGGTTTGGGATTTGCCGGATGACTTCCATGAAGCGACATAACGTAACTTGCCACTTCCTGTATTTGTCGTGAGTTTAATTGAGTCTGCCAGCTTATCATACCTTTTGCAGGAACTCCATATGTAATTGTACGAAAAATATTTTTTATCCCGCCACCGTGAATCCAGTAATCGTCTGTTAAGTTAGGTCCAATAACACCGCCCGCTTCAGGTCCATGGCACGGGACACAATTTATCTTAAAAATATTTTTGCCTGCATTAAGTGAAGAAGCATCTTTCAACCGGGTTACAGTATTTTCGTTAACAAATGCACCCGATTTTATTAATTCTGCTTTTTGTACAGCGGCTTCCTGCATTTCTTCCTGGTATTCCTGGTACTGCAGTTTTCCCGTTTTGAATACATAAAAATTCAGCATATAAACCACAGCAATAATCACAGTTATTAAAAATAGCAGATTAAACCATGGTGGAATTTTGTTATCGAGTTCCTTGATTCCATCAAAATCATCCTCCAGTAGTATTTCATCTTCACGTTCAACAGGCACTGCACCGCCAAGTTTGTCCCATATTTTTTTCAGAAAAGCAAAAGGATGAATATCCGGCTCTTTCCTGTCTCCCATTCCAAAATAAAAGATTAATGCAAATGCCATCAGTGTAATTCCGAAAACCAGTATCAACATCAAATGTATATAGCTTTCCGAAATTCCCTCTGACTCGGTTGTCTGTGCACTGACAGTAGTAAACAATGATGATGTCAGAAAGACAAATAACAATAAAATTAATTTTGTTGAAAATTTATTTTTGATATTCATATCTCTTTTTGTTTTTGTAAAATTACTTTTAGAAATATTTTCATCTTCATCAAGCGGTAGTTCACTCATTTTTTCCATGTGGGTTTTGTCTGCTCTGAACATCCAGACAATTAAAACCATAAAGAATATGAAAAAAACGAGAAGAGAAAATATCGGGTAAATTCCTACCCCTTCGATTGATTGCAAATAATGATTAAACATTTTCTCCTCCTACTTCTGAGCTTGTTGTTTATTAACTTTAATGTCCGTTCCCAGTCTCTGCAAATAAGCAATCAGCGCAATTATCTCTTTATTATTTTCGGCAGGCACACCGGCTTTCACAAGGTCAGTAGTAATCGAATCAGCCTGTGCCGCGAGATCCTGGTTTGCATAAGTTTCATATCCTTCCGGATAGGGAACCCCGATTGTTCTCATAGCATTTATTTTTGCAGCCGTGGTGGTCGTATCAAGATTCTGAGTCAGCAGCCATGGAAACGATGGCATAATTGATCCCGGCGACATCGAAGAAGGATTCTGCATATGCAGGTAATGCCACATATTCGGGTACTTGCCTCCTTCCCTGTGCAGATCAGGACCGGTTCTTTTCGAACCCCAAAGGAACGGGTGATCATAAACATACTCGCCTGCCTTTGAATACTCACCATATCTTTCAGTTTCCGATCTAAACGGCCTGATCAATTGTGAATGACAACCTACACAGCCTTCTCTTATATAGATATCTCGTCCCTGCAATTCAAGAGGCGTGTAAGGATGCACGCTGGCTATTGTTGGTATATTAGATTTAACAAGAAATGTCGGAATAAATTCTACCAGTCCACCAATCAAAACAACAACCATTGAAACAAGCAAAAACAGGATTGGTTTCCCTTCAAGCCAGCGATGTCTTTTACCTTTTACAAAAGCATCTTCTACTTTTACAAGTGCAGGAGCTTCTGCTGCTTCGTTATCTTCAAATGATCCCTGTTTAGCAGTTTTAAATAAATTGTAAATCATCAGCAGTACACCGATAAAATACAGACCACCGCCAGCCGCCCTGATCATATACATTGGAATGATCTGCAGTGTTGTTTCAAGAAAATTAGGATACTGCAAAGTACCAAGCGGTGTAAATTGTTTCCACATTAATGATTGGGTAATCCCTGACCAGTACATCGATGAAGCATAAAATACTATTCCAAGTGTACCTAGCCAGAAATGAATGTTCGCAAGTTTCTTTGAGAAGAGCTCTGTCTTCCATAGCTTTGGTATTAACCAATAAAGTATGCCGAAAGTTAAAAACCCGTTCCACGCCAAAGTCCCAATATGCACGTGTGCAATAATCCAGTCAGTGAAATGTGCAATGGCATTTACATTCTTTAATGAAAGCATAGGGCCTTCAAATGTTGCCATACCGTAAGCGGTTACTGCAACAACCATAAATTTTAAAATCGGATCCTGTCTTACTTTATCCCAGGCACCGCGCAGGGTCAGGAGTCCGTTTATCATACCACCCCATGATGGGGCGATAAGCATAATTGAAAAAACTGTTCCGAGAGATTGCGCCCAATCAGGTAAAGCAGAATAGAGAAGATGATGCGGACCTGCCCAGATGTAAATAAATATCAGCGCCCAGAAATGAACTATTGATAATTTATAAGAATAGATCGGCCTGTTTGCCGCCTTGGGCAGATAGTAATACATCAACCCGAGGTAAGGAGTTGTAAGGAAAAACGCAACTGCATTGTGCCCATACCACCACTGCACAAGCGCATCCTGAACCCCGGCATAAACAGGATAGCTTTTCATAAATGTAACCGGAATTTCGATTGAGTTAACAACATGCAGAATTGTAACCGTTATCCAGGTAGCAATGTAAAACCAGATCGCGACATATAAATGTTTTTCCCTTCTTTTCAGAATTGTTCCGAACATATTAATGCCGAATGCGATCCAGACAACAGCTATTGCTATATCAATAGGCCATTCGAGCTCTGCATACTCTTTACTGGTAGTATAACCCATAGCAAGGGTAATTGCTGCAGCAACAATAATTAACTGCCAACCCCAGAAATGAATTTTACTCAACTTGTCGCTGTACATTCTTGCTTTACAGAGCCGCTGCAATGAGTGATAAACCCCCATAAAAATTGCGTTACCAACAAAAGCAAAAATTACAGCATTTGTATGTATGGGACGTATACGCCCGAAAGTTGAATACTGCAGATTAAAATTAAGTGCAGGATCAAACAGCTGAGATGCGATAAGCAGACCGACGAACATTCCTACTACTCCCCAAACAAGAGTAGCAATGCCGAATTGTTTAACGATCTTATTATCGTAACTAAACCTTTCTAACTCCATAGAGTGTTCTCCTTAATAGTAACGATTATTGTTTATCTTTTTTTGTTCCTTTTTATTATCGTCGTCAAAAAGCATTCTGATAGACGGGGTGTAAGTGTCGTTATACTGACCGCTCTTTACCGCCCACAAAAATGCTATTAAAAATCCGAGCGCTATTAATAAACTTATAGCTATCAACACTGCAATTACTGACATTACAATCCTTTTCTTCTTTGCCATAAAATTAGTCGCTAATGTTGCAAACGAAACTACGGAAATTGAACTAAGCGGCATCAGTATTGCCGCAACTATTGGTGAAAGCATTCCTTCAATCGCAAAACTTAATCCCACAATATTGTAAAGGAATGAAATAATAAAACTTGCATAAATAATTTTTACACTAATCTTAGAAAAATTCAGGAATGAAGAAATTCTACCGAAAGATTCAGCATCAAGTATTGCATCACAGGCCGGCGAAAAATAACTAATGTTTTCAGTTACTGCAATCCCGACATCACTTTGCGCGAGAGCGCCGGCATCGTTTAATCCGTCACCGAGCATTAAAACTTTATTTTCACTGGTTTTAATTCTTTTAATAAAATTTAACTTGTTTGCCGGTGACTGTTCAAAAAATAATTGTGAATTCGCTCCAAGATATTTTTCAAGATTTTCTCTCTCATTTTCATTATCACCGGAAAGAACAGCGAGTTTATATTTTTCATTTAATTGATTTGTTACTTTTCCAAATCCATTCCTGTATGAATTTGAAATATTAAAGTACCCGATTATTTGAGAATTAATTGAAAGATAAACCTGCGAGCTAAACTCATCGGTTTCATAATGTTGAGAATCAGGTTCTTCTGAAAAATCTTCCATCACAAAGTTCAAAGAACCGATTTTTACCAGATTACCCAAAATGAATCCTGAAATTCCACGGCCGGAATATTCTTCTAAATCTTCCACTTCATAAAACTTGTTAGCTTTAAGAAACTCGTAAATTGAAATACTAAAAGGATGTGTTGAATTTCGCACAAGAGATTTAATCATCTCTTGCTGAAAAGGATTTAGTTCCGGACCTACAAATTTAATACTTGCTTTTCCTGTTTCGGTTATCGTTCCGGTTTTATCAAAAACAATCGTTTTGATTTTCGAAAGATTTTCAATTACTGAAATATTTTTGAGGTAAAATTTATTCCTGCCAAAAATCCTCATCGAATTACCGAGAGTGAAAGGAATCGATAAAGCCAGTGCGCAGGGACAGGCAACTATCAGCACAGCAGTCAGAACATTCAGAGCAATCGCCGAACTTTGGTGCATCCAGTAACCTGTTGAAATAGCAGCAATTAGGAGAACTGTAAGCGTAAAATATTTACCGACTTTATTAGTAAAATTTTCAAAACCGCTTTCTGATTTCTTCAAAAAAGTATCATTGTTCCATAACTGTGTCAGATAGCTTTGCGACACTTCTTTCACAACTTCAAGTTCGACTATACCGTTCAACTGTCTGCCGCCTGCGTAAACAAGTTCACCGAGAACTTTCTGCACCGGTTTTGATTCGCCGGTAACAAAACTGTAATCGATACTTCCGTTACCTTCAAATAAAATTGAGTCTGCCGGAATTATTTCGTTTTTCCGGATTATAATTCTATCACCTACTTTCAATTTTGAAACGGGAATTGAAATTTCCTGACTATCTTTTATGACGTGAACTGCCAAAGGGAAATAAGATTTATAACTTCTTTCAAAATTTAAATATGAATAAGTTTTTTCCTGGAATACTTTCCCTATCAGAAGGAAAAAGACAAGGCCCGTCATCGAATCAAAATATCCTGCTCCGCTGTGTGTTAAAATCTCAAAAGCACTTCTTGCAAAAAGTATTGTGATGCCGAGCGCAAGCGGGAAATCGATATTTACAATTTTACTTTTTAATCCTTTATATGCAGATATAAAATAATCTGAAGCTGAATAAAAGAATACCGGCAGCGCAAGAATTAAATTCAGGTAGCCGAAAAGATTCCTGTAAAAAGTTTCGTGAACATCAATCGATAAATATTCCGGGAAGCTGAGCAGCATAATATTTCCGAAACAAAATGCAGCTATCCCGATTTTATAGTAAAGTTTCTTGTTAAGTTTTGTTTTTTTCTTTTCAACGCTGTCAAGCTGAATTACAGGCTCGTAACCTGTTGAAGCAAGAAGTTCGACTAGTTCCCTTAGAGATATTTTTTTGTGGTAAAATTTAATTTCAATTTCTTTTTTAAGGAAATTAACTTTTGAGCTGTTCACACCGGGATTTAATTTGTACAAATTCTCGAGGAGCCAGATGCAGGAACTGCAATGCATTTGAGGAATATAAAAGGTTATGACTGTTAGCTCATCATTTTTGAAATCAGCCAGCTTTTCAATTACTTCTTTATCTTCCAGGAAATCAAATCTTTTGGATTGTGTGCCTTTGAAGGAAACACCGGGCATATCCATTATAGTGTAATAATTACTCAGGTTGTTTTCATTGAGCAGCTCATAAACAGTTTTACAGCCGGCACAGCAAAAGTATTTATCGCCGGTATGATAACTGTTATCAGGACAGTCCTCACCGCAATGGAAGCATTTTAGATTCTTTATATCCGGTTTTGAAATTGACATTATTATTAATTCAAATTATGACACTTAGGCTATAAAATTCTGAAATGTCTCTCCGAATTAGCATATAGTATGCCAGTGTCCCATTAAACTAAAGGTGGATTTTTTGAGAATTACCGCTCAAATTTAATCAAATTATTAGAATATTTTTCCCTCATTGCAGATAAATAATTGCTTTTGCTCTCAGAAACGGGAATGGTTGGCTTTGAATTTAAATCTAATAGATAAAGTTTCAACTTTATTCCGACCAGACAAACCCTCACATAAATTGTAATGAAACTTCCTTGACAATCTTATAAAATATTTCTTATTTTTGTTAAAAAAAGGGGACCATGCCGAGGTCACAATTATTAAATATGGTTAAAACCGATTTACGAGCCAAACACTACAGTGAAAGTACCGAAAAAACTTATATAAACTGGATTCGCCGCTACATAATTTTTCACAATAAGCAGCATCCTAAAGATTTGGGAACAGAGGAAATAAAGAAATTTATAAATAATTTAGCGGATGAAGGAAAGGTTTCAGCAGCGACACAAAACCAGGCTTTAAATTCAATACTTTATTTATATAAAAATATTTTAAGAAAAGATATCAAGTGGATTGAAAATATTAAATATGCGCAAAGGAAAAAACATATACCAGTAGTTCTTGATAAAAGAGAAGTAAAAAAAGTATTATATGAACTAAAAGGGATACACAATGTTTTGGGCCGCCTGCTTTACGGAACCGGGATGAGGCTTAGTGAAGGCTTAAGATTAAGAATAAAAGATCTTGATTTCAATTTAAATATAATTACTGTGAAGGACGGGAAAGGCGAGAAAGACAGGGTTACAATTTTGCCCGAAACAATTACAGAAGACTTGAAAAAGCAAGTTGAAAAAGTAATGAATTTATATAGATTAGACCAAAACAGTAAAAAGATTGAGGTTCCACTTCCTTATGCATTAAGAAGAAAATATCCAAATGCCGGAAAGGAATTTGCCTGGCAATATGTCTTCCCAGCAAAAACATTGGTTTATGATAAAAATGAGAATATTAAATATAGAGTTCATTTCCATCCAAGTAATTTTCAAAGAGAATTTAAGTATGCTGTCAGAAAATCAGGAATCACAAAAAGTGCGTCTCCACACACGCTTAGACATTCGTTCGCTACACATCTATTGCAGAACGGTTATGATATAAGGACAGTGCAAGAATTATTGGGACACAGGTCGGTAAGAACTACAATGATTTATACTCACGTATTAAACCGTGGTATTACTGTAAAAAGTCCGCTTGATTAAAACATGTTATTTATGCATTTTCTGCATAAATAACACGAAGAGAGAATTTTAATTGTTTTGTAACTTGTTGATATTAAGTAAATTATGGCAAAATCAATTATGCACAGGCATGTTATTACTGCAAAATGTGCATAATATTTTACAAAATATCTAATTAATAACTGCAGTAGAAGTAATAGTTATGCCTTAAAATTATATAAGAGATAAAATGAAAATACCTAAATTATTGAAAAATATTCGTCCCAAAACTTGGCTGAAATCTTTTTGGTGGTTAGTTCTAGTTTCTTTTTTAATATATTTTCTTTTCCCTCGCATTTGTGCAATTGAAAAAGGCAATGCTCAGCCGTTTGATATTTTCCTATTTTTAATACTGATATCATTATTGGTTATTCCATTATTTCAAGAAGTTGAGTTCTTCGGTATAAAATTAAAAAAGGAATTGGATAATTTAAAAGAAGGAATTGATATTAAATTTCAAAATCTTTCAGCAGAAATTAGAAACTCAATAAGTGTTAATCCTATTTTTAATTTCCATCCACCGACAGATGAAAGTTTACAAAATATTGAAGATAGTTATAGGAATGCGATTAATTCACCCGATGAAAATATGGAAACAACGTTAGAAGTTCCTGATAATAATATTTATCTTTTCAAGATTAGATTTGAAATTGAACAAGAATTAAGAAGGATTATCCAAAAATTTAAAACTGGATACGAGCCAATTCACGCTTACAATATATCAATAATATTATCTGACCTTTATAGTTCTCAAATTATCACCAAGGAAGAAGTAAGCGCTTTAAGGGATATTATTGGGATTTGTAATTTTGGTATTCATAATAAACCCATCACGCCAATCCAATTAGATTTTGTAAAAGATATTGGAGAAAAACTTATTAAAAAGTTAAAAAGCTACTAAATTGCATAACAAGCTGCTCAAGCCGACAGCATATTCGCATTCGGCAATTTACAAATTTTAAAGTTAGTCGTTCCGTTTCGGCTAACTTGTTCAACGTAGTCGTACTAAATTAATTAACTTGCAAACCGTGTGTACGAAGAAATTTACACACGGTTTGCTAAATCTTCGGCATTAATTTTTTAAGCGGCATTGTTGTTTTGGGCTGCGGCTTAGCAGCAAGGCCGTTAGGCTGTTTGAAATATGAAAAAAATATATTTAGTGCTCAGTTTAATTATTAGCATTTTCTACGAATAATCTTTGCTTCTATTGCCATTGGTTGTTGCGGGGGAAACGATATTTCAATTTGGAGATATTGGGAACTAATAAATGGTGAATTAAAAGAAAAAATGTTGATACTTAATGAAGACAGTCTATCAACAAGCATAAAGTTTACTGTTTCTACAATTAAATCTAAAAGTATATATCAACATATTGTAGATGTTCACTCATTTGGAATAGTAGGTGGACCTTGGGAAATACCTGCAAATCAATATATAATTATAGATCCTCCTCGATTAAATACGACAGATTCTTCTAAATATTATTACAAAATCTCAAAAATAAAAAAGGATACTTCTATAGTTTGCGGCTATATTTCACCTTATAATGATAAACCGGCATTAGTTAATGATAGTTTAATATATTATTCATCCCAAAGTATCAATCAAGTGGAAAGTAGATATAATGATTTTTGGTGGGAATATAATCTATTCCTTGAAGAGCGGGCAAGAAACGACCATTAATTTAAAAGTTCTTGAAAAGAGAAATGTAAAAGAAGAAAGTAAATTAAAAAGATATTTGATATTTAAATGACGCCGACTCTGTTAGTCAGAGAAATATATTGCCTATAAATGTAAAAAGCTGACAAATT
Organism: uncultured Bacteroidota bacterium; assembly: GCA_963772675.1. Lineage (GTDB taxonomy): Bacteria > Bacteroidota > Ignavibacteria > Ignavibacteriales > Ignavibacteriaceae > JAKAGZ01. The sequence goes on along the minus strand of CAVYYF010000005.1, from coordinate 885,826 downwards.
TATTGAACATTATATATACTAAAAGAATAATTCGATTATTGAAATGGTTATTCGGAATACTTCTTCATATAAAGTTCCTGTCTGCAAAAAGTTCTTCAGAAAGTGTATATACTTTAGGTTTTTAAATTCTTTCGCCCAAGGTTTCCGAACAAAAAACGATATTTGTGAGTGTTTTTGTTCGATCAAGGTCTATGTAGTAAAGAATTTGATTTACCTTTAATTGTAAAGCCATAATGTCAAACAAGCCTAACAAGCGCATCAACCCGACCGCAGACACGGTGCGGGTAATTTGCAGTTTTCGGCTTTGTCTTTTTCGTTCGGCAAACTTGTTTAACGTGTTCGTACAAAATTAATAAACTTGCCTCCGGTGCGTACGAAGAAAATTACGCACCTCCGGCTTAATCATTGGCTTGGTTATTTCATTGCTTAGCCCGTTTGTTATGGGCGGCGGGTTATGCGCAAGGCCGTTAGGGCGCTTATAACAATATCGCAAAAGTATAATTATTTTTGGGGAGTACCATTATGAAGCAACAAAAATTATATTTAATGTTCCTTATAGTAATCTTCTGCTTAAATCATAAACTTGAAGCCCAATGGATTCAAACAAATGGGCCGTCAAATCAATACGTGTATATCCTGGGTTCAAGCTCCGGTAATATATTTGCTGGTACTGGCGGAGGCATATTTCGCACAACAGATGACGGTTCAAATTGGATGTCACTCACTAACGGAGTTTCAGACAACAATTGGGTATATTCAATGGCAACAAGCGATTCTAACATATTTGCAGGAACGGATTTTAGTGGTTTGTATCTTTCAACTAACTACGGAAATACTTGGGCTGAGTTAAACGGAGGTTTGATAAACCATGTAAATGCACTTAAGATAGATAGCATGAATATATATGCTGGTACTGGTGGTGGTATCTACCGTTCGACAAATCTTGGGCGAACATGGTCAAGCCATTTGTTAGACAGTATCTGGGTTTATAGTATTCTTGCAGAAGATAATAGATTATGGGTTGGTTCAGGCCATGGTGTGTTTTTTTCAAAGAACTCTGGTATGAGTTGGGTACAAATCAATAATGGAGACCCTAATTCAACAGTATTTTCCTTTGTAAAATATGGAACAAATATATTTGCTGGAACAGCAAACGGTATTTATGTAATCCCGATTGACAGTACATCTTGGACAAAAATAAGCAATCTTACTTTTGTGTTTTCAATTTTAGCAATTAATAATAACTTGTATGCTGGTACAGGCCATGGAATATTTTTGTCGTCGGACAATGGCTTAAATTGGACTGAAGTTGACACCGGAATGACTAATAAGGACGTAAATACACTTATATTAGTAGGCGATTATCTTTATGCTGGAACATGGGGAAGTGGTGTATGGAAGCGTCCTCTTGATGAGATAACTTCAGTGGAAGCAGTACAATCAAAATTAAATACATACAAGCTGTTTCAAAACTATCCTAATCCATTTAATCCTTCAACAACAATAAGTTTCTCAATTCCTAAATCGGGCTTAGTTAAACTAATAATTTATGATGTTTTAGGAAAAAAAATAAAAACATTGTTGAATGAGATAAAAACACCTGGTAGTTATAAAACAGAATTTAATGCAGAAGAATTAAGTAGCGGCATTTATTTTTATAAAATACAAGCGGGAGATTTTACAGAAACGAAAAAATTAATTCTGATGAAATAAGCGCCTAACCGCTTAAAAAAGTAAAAAGTCAATAGGGCATAAATATTTAAGTAAGATAAAAATCTTAAAAAAGTTCTTTGAATTAAAAACTGATAGCCTTTTCTATATCAATTGAACTTGCCAAGAACAATTATAAAATGTTCTGGCAACCAAACCGCTTATGGGGCTTAAATTATCCCAGATATATTTTAGGCTAGCGCATCACTTCCCATTCCAGCACGGAGAGTCTTGGTAGCGACTAGTTAGACGTCGGGGCTTGTGATGCGCGGCCATTGAACATATTTTTTATGTTGTAATTCTTTTCCTTTGAATTGGTTATTAAAATTTGTCTTGTCTTTAAGGACGTGATAAACAATACGGGCAATTTCTTTGGAGATGATTGCTTTAGCGACCTGTTTTTTCTTTTTTCTGAGTTTTGAACTGTGATATCTCTTGATGACCGGATAGTATTGCAGGGCGTGTACGGCAGCATCTGAGAAGACGATTTTCAGGTATCTGTTTCCATCTTTGGAAGAACGTTGCTTTGTTTTACCTGCAGAGTTACGGGCAGAAGGGACAAGACGGCAATAGGAGAAAAAGTTCTTCTCAGACTGAAAGCGATTGATGTCACCAACTTCTAGCAAAATAGTGAAGGCATTCATTTTACCAATGCCCGGTATCCAGAGTAAGACGTTGAATATCTTCATTGGGTATCAGGGAAGGATAAATAGATTTTTCAAGAGTAAGCATTTGTTCTTTGAGTAATTTTGACTGAATATCAAACTGTTGATACTGAAGTCTATAGAAGTTGTTCAGAAGTGCAGGATCGGAGATATTAAACTTCTCTAACATACGATGCATAAAGTTCAGGCAGCTGGTTCTCTTTACAGACAATCTTAACCTGGCTCTTAGGGTATCGCGAAGAGTTCGGATATCATCAGGTATTTTATAGGCTTCAGGAATAAAGTCCAGGCGTAGAAGTTGAGCAAGTATGTTGGAATCAACTTTATCTGTTTTAACTTTAGCATAAGAAATTGCTTTAAGATATTTAGCGTGAGCAAGCTTTAAGGGAATACCCAGGGAGCTGAGAAGATCATTCATCCAGTACCAGCCACCGGTGGTCTCTACAGTTGCGATATGTTCTTTACCGAGAGAGTCGAAGTAATTAACGATCTCAAAGTTATTATTGATAAGTTTTGCTTCTTTAACGATTTTACCATCACTATCTACAGTTGTGATGTGTGAAAAGAGTTTATGCTGATCGATTCCGGAATAATACATTGGATACCTCCAAAAGTTAAAGTTGTCAATAATTACAAAATTAACTTTTTACTTTTTGGAAATATCCAGCAAATCAACCGGACGCCGTATTCTATTCGGCATTTATGTAGCTCTTAAGTTTTGAAGTTAACAAACATTGGTGTTCAGCAGTGTACGTAATAAATTAAATTGTTGCAACCGGCTTGTACGATTTAATTTACAATCCGGTTGCTAAATTATTGGCGTTGTTTTTCTAATCGGCATTCTTGTTCTGGGGCGCCGGTTATTTGCAACGCCGTTATACGTTAAATATCAATGCGGGAGTTGTAGGAAAAACTTTGATATTATTTATTCTTTAGTAAAAAATAAAGCTATTAAACCATAATTTAGGAGAATGATTATGGACAAAGATGAAAAAGTAAAACTTGTTGTCCGTATAGCAGATGATTTATGGAACCGCGGTAATATAGATGCCGCTGATGAAATTATGCTTGAGGATGCAAACTACTATGGACCACATATGCCAAATGGGAAAGGAACTCGAGAAGATTGGAAGAGAGCAATTACAATGTACCGATCAGCTTTTCCAGACTCCCACGTTATTTATGAAGATTTGATTGTTACAGAAGATACTGTTGTAGGTCGCTGGACTGCATCGGCTACTCATTCTGGGAATTTACCGGGTCTTGCTCCTACTGGTAAGCCAATAAAAATATCGGGAATTACAATATATCGTTTTGTGGAAAGTAAAATATCTGAAGCTTGGGAGGAACTTAATATGTTAGGTATGTGGCAACAACTTGGCGTAATTAATCTTCCGGGTCCCCACTAACAATATTACAAGTTTTGCTGTTAGGCAATAACATACTAAACTAAATTGTTGCAGCCGGCGCGTACGATGAAAGTTACGCATCCCGCCACGGCGGGACTAAATTATTGGCATTGTCATTCTAATCGGCATTCTTGTGTCGGACGCCGGTTATCGGCAACTCCTTTAGGCTTTAATTGAAATTTTTTCATCAAAATCGTAATTTTATAAATATTTCAAATGCATAGGAGGTTTACCATGAAAACAACTTTTATAGGTTTACTTACAATGGCTATCATGTTAATTCCCGCCTGTACACAAAACATAGATACTAAAACTGAGAAAACTACACTTCTTAATTCAGACAAAGCATGGGCAAATGCAGCAGCTTCAGGAGATATAAAACAAATTTCACAATATTGGACGGATAATGCAATTAATTACTTCCCCGGTCAAGTGCCAGCATTCGGGAAAAAAGCTATTCTTGAAATAGTTAAGAGAAATCGTTCTATGCCGGGCTTTTCGTTAAATTGGGAACCTAAAGATGCTATTGTATCAGAATCGGGTGATCTTGGTTATACACATGGTTCATATAAATTATCGTTCAACAATCCTGAAGGTAATGTAATAACAAGATCAGGAAATTATGTTTGCATCTGGAAAAAACAAACGGATGGCTCATGGAAATGTGTACTTGAAAGTTCTGTTCCAGGTCCTAAACCAGATTAGGTCTTAATTTTTAAAGTTAACTTTAGCACCTGATTTACTGAATCTTGTTGTCGGATATACCTGCTGTTGATAATTAAGTTTAGAGAAATGTTTGAATTAAAAGAATTTTTGGAGTAAATAATAATTATATGATTTAACCCATAACTTTAAAGTATAGAAAATAGTTCTCTTAGGTGGAGAAAACGGCAAAAAAATAGACCTAACCTAGCAATTTAAGTTGACAGCTTTTTACGTACCCGGCTTTTTAGAGATTTTTAAAGTAGATGATCCGCAAAAAGTAACTTGTTCAACGTAGTCAAATTAATTAATGGACTTGTAAACTGTGCTTGTCGTAAACGGAAATTTAAGACAGTTTGTATAATCTTCTGCTTTAGTTTAGTAATAAGTATTAGTTTTTTGTTCTGGGCTGCAACTTAATTCCATAGCCGTTAGCAATCGAATTGAGGTATAATCATGTTTCCTAAATTTATTCAACTATTAATTCTTTTAGTATTTTTCACACCAGGTTCTTCTAAAGAATCTTCAACCACGCTTATTGGCAAATTCCGGGTAAATAAAGATTTACTTTTAGCACATTTCGATTGTAAAACAGATGTTGATGATCTGCTTTCAGTTGCCGGTGTTACAACAATTCTATCAAATCCCCGTTTCTCTGATGTACGATATCACGTAGTAGCCGGTGCTTACGGAATTCAGGATGGCTTGTATGTTCCGGCAAACGAATTGTTTGATACTGCATTTGGGGGTAACTGGTCAGATGCACATGAAAACTTTGAGAAGGCATTGAAAGAAGAAACTGCAATAGTAATGAAAACCCTTGAAAAAGGAGGAAATATCTGGATTGCTGAAGCGGGACAATCAGATTTTACGGCTGCTCTGATTCGAAATATCAGAAAAACTCAACCCTCTGTTGAAACGACAAAACGTATACACGTTGTTCAGCATAGTGATTGGAATGAAAGCGTTACAGCCCCGGATGATCTAAACTACGTTAAAGAAAATAGTTCTTATAATAAAATTCCCGATGGAAATGTGATCGGTAATGGATCCCCGGGTTTAAAAACCGACGAGATCTTAAACCTAAAGAAATATATTTCTGATCCTAAAGTTTTACACATTTGGAATATGGCAATAGAAATTGCAAACAAATACAATGGCAAAGACAATCGGTATAAAAATCCTGCTATTGCAAAGGGAGGTCTGGATTTTTCAGACGTAGCAGAGATGTGTTGGATTTTTGGTTTCAATAATATAGTGGATGTAAAACAATTTTTTAAGGAATTTTCATCATCTAAATTGTGAGCATCAAGTTAAATTAAAAGATTCTTTTGCCCACATCATTACATTTGCCGGAGCTCTCTTACTAGTAAGCTCATTCGACATAAACCTCATATAAGGTGCTATGCCGTGAAAAAAATATTTATAGCCCTCACAAAGGTAGTTTAATCCTTCTTCTCCATCCGGCGTTTTTATAAACCTGTGTTTCGGACACTCACCGTTACACGCAAAACGTACGTCGCAGTTTACACAAAATTGAGGAAGTTTTGTTTTTTTAGCTGTCCTAAACTGAAGCTGCTGGTCTGAATCTACAATTTTGTTTAACGACTCTCCCATAATGTTTCCCAGTTTGTTTTCCGGGTAAACAAAATGATCGCAAGAGTAAACATCCCCGTTATGTTCCATAGCCAAAGCCTGTCCGCACGTTTCTTTAAAAACACAAAGGCTTGATCCAAGCCCATGCCATAAACCAAGTGAAACATCAAATATCTGTACAAAATATTTACCCACATCGTTTCTTACCCATTGATTAAAAATTTCCATAAGAAATTTTCCGTATTGCAGAGGCTCAACGGACCAGTCAGTTACAACTGCTGCTTCTTTATACAATGGTTGAACAAACTTTAGTTCATTTCCATCTTTCAAAGATTTTCTTTCAACGATTGGAATAAACTGCATAAACTTGCTGCCGATTTCTTTCAGGAATTCATAAACTTCAATAGGCTTATATGCATTATCTTTCTGAACGCAGGTTAGTGTATTAAATTCTACTTCATGTTTTTTCAAATACTCTAATCCTGAGATCACATTATCAAAACTTGGTTGACCTCCTTTATGGACTCTGTATTTATCATGAATTTCGCGCGGACCATCTATGGACAATCCAATAAGAAAGTTATTCTCTGAGAAAAAACTACACCATTCGTCATTTAACAATATTCCGTTTGTTTGAAATGTGTTTTCAACATTTTTCCCGTCGGCATATTTTTCCTGAAGCTGAACTGCTTTCTTAAAAAAATCTAAACCAAGTAAGGTCGGTTCACCGCCCTGCCAGGCAAAAATAATTTCAGGAACTTTCTGAGATTGAATATACTCCTGAATATATTTTTCAAGCACATCATCGGGCATAGCCCAGTTTTTTACCGATGGATACAGTTTTTCTTTTTCGAGGTAGAAGCAATATTCACAATCGAGATTACAAATCGCCCCCGTTGGTTTAGCCATTATATGAAATGAGTCTGATAAGCGCGGTTGCATTGTTATTTCATTAATCCTGTTCTTCCTTTACAACTCCACACGGCCTGGCATCTTTTTTCAATTCTACATCAAACTTTTTTGCCAAGTCTGTCATTTTCTCTACGATATCAGGATGTTTATCAGCAAGATTAATCTCTTCTTCGGGATCATTTGTAAGATCAAATAATGAAAGAGCGATTGTTTTACCGATGCTAATTCCCTGTTTTCCATTTTTGCCCGGCACTTTGACTGAATCATACTCGTGCGGAAAATGTAATTTCCAGTTTTTCCATCTCACAGCCTGCAGATCACTCTCAGCGTAAAAATACAATGCCTCGTGAGGACTTTTCGCGCCGGGTTCATTTTCCCATAAAGATAAAGTGCTTAAGCCATCAATTTTTTTTTCGGGCAATTTGCTGCCAGTAATAGCCGCAATCGTAGGAAGGAAATCAATTGCGGAAAACGTTTCTTCAGATATAATTCCTTTCGGAATTTTTCGGGGCCAGCTGATTATGCAAGGTTCGCGCTGCCCGCCTTCGAAAGTTGTGAACTTACCTTCACGAAGATCACCCGCTGAACCCGCGTGATTTCCATAAATTAACCACGGACCATTATCGGAAGTATAAATTATTATTGTATCTTCGTAAAGATTTTGTTCTTTCAACTCCTTAACTATTTCGCTAACCGACCAATCAATTTCTTCGACGACATCACCATACAAACCACGCTCCGATTTTCCCTTAAATTTTTCAGAAGCAAAAAGAGGAATATGCGGCATGCTGTGAGCTAAATAAAGAAAAAAAGGTTGCTCCTTATTTTTATATATAAATGATAAAGCTTTCTTCGTATATCTTTTTGTTAATTGACTTAGATCGGGATTCAGTTCCAAAACTTTTTCATTTTCAATTAACGGAAGATCGGGCCACTTAGGATCATTCTCTTTAATCATATCATGACTGTAAGGCAACCCAAAGAAATAATCGAAACCGTGACGGGTTGGAAGAAATTCTTTCTTATCTCCAAGATGCCATTTGCCGATACATCCTGTAACATAATCCTTCTGCTTTAACATCGAAGCGATTGTTGTTTCCTCCGAGCTAAGTCCGATGTTATCTTTACCTTTAGTCCAATCGGGACCTTTGGGACCAACTACAAACGGAAGTCCAACACGGACAGGATAACAGCCAGTAAGCAATGCTGCACGTGAAGGAGTACAGGTTGGAGCAGCACTGTAATAGTCTTTGAATTGTATTCCGTTATCAGCAAGTTTATCTATGTTCGGAGTTTCGAATCCTTTTGCTCCAAATACACCAACGTCGGCATACCCGAGATCATCAGTATAAATTAAAATAATATTTGGCAGTTTATCACCCGGCTGAAAAATCGGCTCCCCTAATAACTGTAAAAAAGGCAGAGCAGTTAAAAATGTAGTCCCTCTCACAATGAAGTCTCTTCTTGAAATTTCATTATCCATTTCTAATTCTCCGAATTTCTATTTAATGTGATGTTAAGCTTTGAAGTTAATTAGTTTTCTCACTCCTCTATAATTTCCATCAGGCGAAATAACAACCCATATTTAAGAATAAATTATTCCTTGTCAAAGTAAATCTCTAATTATTTTTTATTTCTACAAATATTACAGGATGTTATTTGACTTATCTTTTCAATCAACACAGCCTGAGGGCTTATTCAAATAAAATACCCCCGCTTCAGCGGGGGTACACTTAATTAACTAACACATTAGAGGTCATTCCGGTTTGGATTCTTCCGAAGGTTCGGATGTTTCAGACTCTTCATCTTCAAAAACCGGTTTTTTCTTTGGCTTCCTTTTTACAATAACTACTACGACTACAATAATTAATATAAACAGCACAATCGCTATGTAAAGTAAATAAGAGCCGCCGGGATTAACAACTTCTTTCCATTTAGCAATATTTGTTTCTATCGTGTCTTTCTGTGCTTCACTCAACATATTATTATCGATTAGATAAGGAACCCATATTGGTTTTATGTTCCCGAACCACGCACTATCGACAAAAGCTTCGTAGTCCTTTTTGGAAGAGTCTACTTTTATTTCTGCATTTTTGATTTCATCCCGGATATAATTTGTCAGCACATCAGTAAACTCAGTTCCACTGGTAAATTTATTCAGGTTAATTCCTAAATTGGAAAAATCATTGTTTATGGAATCCCACGCCTCCATAGTTATAGCAGTATCCCAGGCTGTAAAAGCGCTGTCAATTTTTTGAGCATCACTTACGTTTTTGTGGCGCGCTGAATATATTTTAATAAGTTTCGGCCCAAAGCTTTGCCAGGTTTTTTCAAAAGCCTGCTGTTTCTCTTTTATTGTTTTTATATCATCTGGTTTTAAAGAAGTAACCTGCAGAAAGCGAATATTTTCCTGGATAGCGCGGCGTATATTTTCAAGAATATTTTTCTTCTGTGATTCGGAAAAAATATTTTGCTTTTCCTGGTTTGTCAAATTTCCTTTATTTCTGAGATCGGCAGGCATTAGGCTGTCAATCATATCCATTACAAGTTCATCACGTTTGCGCAGAGATGATCTCAATGCATAAATAGTCTTTTCCAACTGTGAAATTTTGTTTTTATCAACTTTACTTTGCTCAGTAAGATCACGTATCTGGATCAGTAATAAAGAGTTATTTTTATTAAGGTCATCTATTTGCAAATTGAGATCTGTAACCTGCGTTGAGAGTGCTGTAATTTGTGTAAAGTCCGTTTTCCTTACAGCAAGTTCTTTTCTCAATTTTTCAAATGAAGTATTAAAATCGTCGGGGTAGAGACTTTTATCAAGAAGACCTTTGTTAGCTGAATAATCCGACTCAAACTGGTTAATTGTACTCTCCAGTTGAATTAGCTGAGCAAGAGAATCAGCACTTTTAATATCAGTTTCAATCCGCTGGTACCTTGCTTTAAAATTTTGTACTGTTTTATAATCCTGCTGAGCCTGGGCAAAATTACTATAGACTAACAGGACAATAAGTAAGCTGAAAAGAAATTTAATAGTCTTCATTATTTTTCTTCCTCCTTTATCCCATCCTTAGTCAGGTTAACTTTTTTGTTATTATCGTAATTCAATTCAATATAAGGAGGTCTCTGATTGAAGGCAGGGTTCTTAATACCAACAGAGTCTGAAATCTCTATTTTATTTGTTAAAGATAATGCACCTTCAGAAGGATAAAAGACATAAACATTTTTAAAATTATTGGCAACCATAAAATAATATCCTTCAGGATTTCTGATTATCCTCAGTTCTTTATTCTGATAACCGAGTGAATCGCCGGTTTCAGCAAGGAACAATTCTTTAGTATCAAAAACGAGCGAGTATCTTTTTTCCTGAACATTTCCATTCTTATCCGGTTTTAATACAGATTCAATCGGCCAGGAAAAATCCGCAGGCTTTAGTATAAGGTTCGAGCACCCAGCTAACAACACTATGACTAATAAACCCGGGATTATTAATTTTTTCATATATACACCTTAAAATAATTTACTTTTTGTCCAGATCATTTAATTTGGCATTGATAAATATCACAAAATTGAACCTCTGGCAATAGTTAATACTATCAAAATTGTAAGATTTTATACTACATTTTGCGCTAATCTTGCAGGAAAACCGGAATTTTAGATATATAATAATTTGGGTTTATATTTTTTATTATCTAATTTATTCCGGTTTCTGTGAATAAGCTTAAACTATTTATAAAAATAATTTTTATGAAAAAGACGAACAAACCTCATAAATAATCTGGAGATCTTGTTATGCCTAATAATAAAAAGCCTTCGTCAGGGGAAAGCCGCCGAAGTTTTCTAAAAAAAACATTAGTCGGAGGAATTGCGGCAACAACTTTTCCATCAATAACTTTTGCCGATAATTCTTTTTTATCACTGGTAGATATCAAGCAAGGAGAATTTGACGAGATTACTATTGATGAGTTAAGAAGCGGAATGAAATCAGGCAAATACACTGCCCGTTCCATTACCGAAGAATATATTAAGCGCATAAAGGAAATTGATAAATCAGGCCCGGCAATAAATAGTGTTTTAGAAGTTAATCCGGATGCACTAAAAATAGCTGACGAACTTGACAAAGAATTTAAGGAGAAAGGCGCACGGGGGCCGTTGCACGGAATACCTGTACTTATAAAAGATAATATAGACACAGCCGACAATATGAACACTACCGCAGGTTCACTCGCCCTTCTTGGATCAAAACCCATAAAAGATTCATTTGTCGCAAAGCAGCTTCGCGCCGCCGGTGCAATAATTTTGGGCAAAACAAATTTAAGCGAGTGGGCAAATATTCGATCCACTCATTCTACAAGCGGGTGGACCGGGCGCGGAGGATTGACAAAAAATCCATACGCGCTTGATAGAAATTGTTCGGGTTCAAGTTCCGGTTCGGGTGCCGCAGCAGCAGCAAACCTTTGCACTGTTGCGATAGGTACTGAGACCGATGGCTCCGTAGTAAGTCCATCTTCACTTAATGGGTTGGTTGGAATTAAACCAACTGTTGGGTTGGTCAGCCGCGCGGGAATAATTCCTATTTCACATTCACAGGATACAGCAGGTCCAATGACGAGAACTGTTCGTGATGCTGCAATTTTGCTTGGAGCGATGACAGGAATTGATTCTGAAGATAATGCAACTAAGGGAAGCAAAGGTAAATTGCATAAGGATTACACAAAATTTCTTGATTCAAACGGATTGAAAGGCGCACGAATCGGAGTGTTCCGTCAGTACTTTGGTTTCCTCCCACAGGTTGATGAGTTGATGGAAAAATCTCTTGAGGTTTTGAAAAAGAACGGTGCAATATTAATTGATCCGGTAAAAATGGATACACTTGAGAAATTTGGAAACACTGAAAACACAGTTTTAATGTATGAGTTAAAAGCTGATATGGAAGCTTATCTCAAACATCGCGGACCAAATACTAAAATGCATACATTAAAAGATTTGATAGAGTTCAATAAAAGTCATGCAAAAGAAGAAATGCCTTACTTCGGACAGGAATTATTTTTAGAAGCCGAAGGGAAAGGTCCGCTGACAGATAAAGAATATCTGAATGCACTTGCAACAGATCACAGGATGACACGCGAGGAAGGTATTGATGCAATGATGGATAAACATAATTTAGATGCAATTGTTTCACCGACTGATAGTCCCGCCTGGATGACAGATTTAGTTGACGGAGATCATTTCCTTGGTGGCAGTTCTTCTCTTGCTGCTGTTGCAGGTTATCCGCATATCACTGTTCCCGCAGGATTTGTCTGGGGATTGCCTGTTGGAATTTCCTTCTTCGGAAGAGCGTGGAGTGAACCTACATTATTAAAAATTGCCTACGGGTTTGAACAAGCAACAAAAGCTCGCAGGCCTCCAAAGTTTTTGCCAACTGTGGATTTAAAAGTCTAATTACTTTTTATTGTCTATAAAGTAAACCTATCATAGCTCAGATGAATTTATTATGCTGACTGTAAGGGATAGAATCTTAGTTGTGCCCTAAGGAGTTAACAAAAAGGTAACTCTGTTTTTTAAACTATAGGGCACCGCCAAAATTTTTCAGTACAATAAAATCTTATTTACTATGCGCTTTCATAAATTCAATCGTTTTATTCCAATCAGATTTAAATGATTCTATATCGACCAGACTCCCATTAAGGACAGTACTTAAGAAACGCGTTTCAGCTCCTTTTGTTAGAGCTTCCTCAACCTCTTCATCAGTAGCACCAAAGAGTTTAGCCAACGTAGTGTGAGCAATAATACAGTATTCACAAGGAATCTGAGCCGCGACAGCAAGTCCTATCAGTTCTCCGTACTTTGATGGAATAGCTGTTTTGGGATTATTAATTGACTTAAACAACTCCCAGGCACTTACACGAACTTGCATAGGCATTTTTTCAAACATTACGGGAACACTCCCCATCATTGCTTTCATTTCGACTTGCGCTTTGTTCCAACCTTCTGTCGCATTCTCCTGGGCAAGCAACGGTGTTGAAATTACAAGTGCAACAATGAATATTGTAATTGTATATCTGATTTGTTGAAGTAGCGAATTCATAAAGACCTCCTTAAATGTTATTGATTAGAAATAGTTAAAATCTGGGAGTGAAAAACTATTATAGTCTAATAATTTCTCCCAAACCTACTTCAGCAAAATCATTTTGTTTGTCTGAACAAAACTACCTGCCTCTATTCTATAAAAATATATTCCACTTGAAAGATTAGCAGAGTTAAAATTCACTTCATAAGTTCCGGATTTTTTTTCTTCATTAACCAGAATCGCAACTTCTCTTCCAAGCACGTCAAATACTTTTATACTTACATATGAAGATTTAGGGATGGAGAATTTAATTTTTGTACTTGGATTGAACGGATTAGGATAATTTTGAGTTATACTATAATTGGTTGGTGTATGAATCTCCTCATCAGTCCCGGTAGCTATTTGCGAAACTGTATCTTTCCAGTATGTCCATTCATTACTCATAAGTTCAAATGTAAATTTGAAGTTGCCCGAGAAACGTGAACTTACTGTTACATTAACATCATTTGTTGGCCCTGCAACTGCCCCCGGTGCAATACTTGAAATACTAATTGTATCTGGTGTTATTTGTGTAATTACGCTTGTAAGAGGGGTTGATATTTTTACCTTGAGGTTGTTAACCGTCAATGATGATCCCTCGTTCCTGAAAAAAGGTCTAACATTGTAAACCGTAGATGATACTTTTGATATTGATAAAGAATCTAGCTTTATAGGACCTACTGTTGTAAACCTGAGACTGATTAGAGAGTTGACATATTTATTCGTTGTATCTTCTGTTGTGCTTACATTTAGCTTGAAATAATCTTCAACATTCAATGGCGGAATATAGACTCCATATATTCCATCATTCGCTAGCGAGTCTCCGTGAAGTCCATCATCAAATAAAGTAAGTGAATCTGTTTGTGTGTTTCCCAAGTTTGTGTAAATAAGATTAGCTGTGAACTGATGATTAGAAAAATTTAGAAATGTTGTTCTGAACAAAACAGAATCTACATTCTTTCTTGCAAATGTTCTATCAATGTATGGTTGTGCCATAACTATCATTTTATCTGTAAATCCAATCCATTTATAAACTGAATCATTTGCACCGCCACCCCAGCCAGTGCCATCAGAGGCGAAATCCATTAGTCCGACCGGTAAGGAATTAATATTTAATCCAGGTTGCGCCATCATCCGTAGTTAATGCAGTCCCCGGCTTTGTAAGGTCGCCCTCTTTATGATTTTCTATACCTGTAATAAAGTAATTATCGCTTGTTCCTTTTTCATAAAATATGTTCCAGAGTGTGAGTTTTGTTAAAGGAGACGGCACGGGAAGATGCGTCCAGGTAACACCACCATCTGTGGTACGTGCAAGTGCAGCGCCATTTACCCAACCGCATGCCAATCCATTTAAACTGTCTTTGAATGCAATAGGATATGGGCTAAATGATTGGTTATCGATAAAATGATGTGTAACTCTCCAGGTCAATCCTCGATCTGTAGTCCCATATATAGATCCTTGTCTTGTAGTAAACCAAAGACAATTATCTGCAGCAACAGTTGAAGCACTTACTACACCATTGAATAGCGGTGTCTCTCCACTCAACGGCTGTGGAATATTGCTAGATGGGACTCGGGTCCAATCTGTTCCTCCATTAGACGTTGTATATATTTCCCAATTACTTCCGACGGGAGAACCTACGCATACACCATTCGCTGAATCAAAGAAGTATACGATGAATGGATACGAATTAGCTTCTTTAAAAATTGTTGTATCTTTTGTCCAGGATAATCCACCATCGGTTGTTTTATATATGCCGCCCGGATTAACTACTGTTACCCATGCCCTAGAAGAATCAATTGCCGAAATATTAGAACAATATAATCCCGCGCCTACGGTATCGACTTTCCAGGTTGTTCCTCCATCAGTTGTTCGGATAAATTGGGAATTTGTATAATTACACCCCCAACAAATATTCTTATCAACCGCCGAGAAGGCTAATTGAGGATCCGCTGACTGAGTCAAACCAATGGCACGTTGAAGAACCCAGGAAGATTGGGCCATTGAAGTAAAAGAAAAAATTATTACCAATTTGAAAACAAGAACAAAATTGAATCTTTTCATATTTCACTCATTTTTTTGTTTTTATTTTAAATTAAACAACTTAGGAGAGGTTGGACATAACAATTATGCGTCATAGTATCAATATTATGCAACAAAAATTTAATTTTATGCTGCTTCTTTAACTAAGATTCATTGGAATGAAGCTACTCCTTAAAATTTTTATTTCATCAATACCATCTTTTTTGTTTGAATGAATCTACCCGCTTTGATTTTGTAAAAGTACCTACCGTTTGAAGCATTTTCTCCATTAGATGAATAAATGACGTTTTCGGAATTTCATATTCTATTTTTTGGTTTAATGTTTTGATTATTCTTAAAAAAATTTGTCGGATCATATTTATTTTTTAGTTCAACAAGACGTGAATAATTAGCTTCTCCATATGCAAGTTTAACAGCATCATCTCCTTCATTACCTAAAAAATTAATATACGTAGCTGCAGAAGAATAAGGCTTAAGTGCCTCCCAGAATTGCCTGGTCCAATGGATATGCAGATCATTTTCCGCAGCGTTCACCCATTTGGAAGCAATAATTAAAATGTAATTTGCACTCCTGTATGTATATGCTGTTTCATTTTCTCCTATGTCCTTTATTGCTCCTCCCAGTTGATGTATTACAAGGTTTGACAATGGTGATGTAACACTATTGCAGTATGTATCAATCTGATTAATGGCTTCATCAGAGAACTCGTCGAAGTAGAGTGATTTCCAGTAAATTTGAAAGCCTGGCGGCTCCATTGGATCGTTTGAAGTTTGACGTGCCAGGTATGGCATTGGTTGAATAAGATCCACCACTGGCTTCAAAAAATTACGAAGAGGTTTTAAATATTTTTCTCCTTCTTTAATATCACCTTCATAACAAACGTCAATCCCTACTAATGGTTTCCCGTGAATACTCTCCGGTAGAAATGGGGCAGGGGGCGCGGTAGGCGAAATAAACAGTGTACTTAATTCATCAGGTACAGTTTTGATATAATCCCTATAGAATTTAAAAGACTTCGCGACGCTTACTACCTTCAAAAAAAATCGGCCCTCCAAGAACTTCACTAATAGGATAAAGCTGAAATTTAAAGGATGTTACTATTCCAAAATTTCCTCCTCCTCCGCGGATTCCCCAGAACAATTCAGAGTTCTGTTCTGCACTGGCCATAACTATTTTCCCTGAAGCGTCCACTATTTCAGCTGAGATTAAGTTGTCACAAGTCAGACCATGTTTTCTGGCTAACCAGCCAAAACCTCCCCCCAATGTCAGGCCAGCAATTCCAGTCGTAGAGATAACTCCTGCAGGAACAGCAAAATTATATTCCTGAGTTTCTTTATCCAATTCATTAAGTGTAAGACCCGCTTCGGCTATAACGGTTTTTTTCTCTGCATCTACAATAACATTTTTCATCCCGGATAAATCAATAACAAGCCCGCCGTCACTTATTGAGTTACCGGCAACGTTATGCCCCCCGGCTTTAACGGCAACCCGAATATCGTTTTCTTTTGCAAATTGTACACAGGCAACAACATCCCTAACATTAACACAACGCGCAATAATAGCAGGATACTTATCTATCATTCCATTCCATATTTTTCGTGCCTTCTCATAATCGGAATTTCCCGGCCGTATAAGGTTCCCTTTTAATTTCAATTCGAAAGATTCAATTTTAGCAGGATCGATTTTTTCACCCGAAATGCTATAAAGTTGTACTATGTCCATTAATATATCTCCTTAAACTAAATTGTTTACAGAACTAGAAATCATATTGATGAAAAGGCTACAATGAGTTATTACATCTTCAAACAACTCTGATGCCATTTTTAATAATCAAAATTTCGCTATTAATTAACACTTTTAAAATTAGCCTGGATGATATTGACCATATCAATGGTCGGAATCGGGAACTGAAAATGCTAATCAATCAAGCTCAGTTAGAGTGGTTGGTTTCACTTCTTAGTTCATATTTATCCGCTCGTCGCTCGAGAGTTTTTCTATCAATTCCAAGAATACGCGCAGCTTTACTTAGATTTCCATTAGACTCTTTAAGAGCCGCTTCGACAATCATTTTTTCAGTGCTTTCAAGAAGATCACTATTACCTTGATTGTTTTTAATAATGGATTGAATCATCCCAGAAATATTTGTTGTGGAATTTGGCTGATGTGATATATTCAATTTCCGAAGATCAAGAGCAGTTACTAATTTTGAATCTACAAAAAGACATATTCTCTCCACCGTATTTCGCAGTTCTCGAACATTTCCTCTCCACCGCATTTGTTCAAATAAATCCAGGGCATCAGAGGAAAATGATTTTGAGCCTGATGAATACTCCTCAAGAAAGCTATTTGCAAGTAAAGATATATCCTTGGAACGATCACGTAGAGAAGGCAGATATATTGGTATAACATTTAGACGATGAAATAAATCGTTACGAAATTTCCCTTCATCCGCAGCAAGTGAAAGATCTCTGCTAGTTGCCGCAATAACTCTGACATCGACCTTAATTTCCACTGATGATCCAAGGCGCGAAAAGCTTCTTTCTTCAAGCACCCTGAGTAATTTTGATTGAAGCTCATAAGGCATTTCCCCGATCTCGTCAAGAAATATTGTCCCAGTATCTGCCAATTCAAATTTACCTTTTCGTTCCCCTGTGGCTCCTGTAAATGCACCTCGTTCATGGCCGAACAACTCTGATTCAAAAAGAGTGGCAGGAATCGCGGCACAGTTAACGGTCACAAAAGGTTTGGCCACTCTTGGACTACCAAAGTGTATGGCACGGGCTACAAGTTCTTTTCCTGTTCCTGTTTCACCTGTGAGCAAAGCCGTAGCAGCTGTAGGTGCAACAAGTGAAATACTATGAAATACTGTTTGCATTTTTTCACACTCACCTAACAACATACCAAGCCTTTGCTCTTTCTGAAGTTCCCCTTTTAATCGCAAATTATCTTCGAAGAGAGTTTCATGAAGTTTTGCTCTGAAAATAAATTTTCCTGCCTGACTAGCAATTATCAATGCCAATCTCAATGAATCTTCATTAAATGGAGTGCCCTGTTTAGAGTTTACCAGATTAATTATACCGATTGATTTACCTTCAAATTCTATTGGTACAGCAAGAACCGAACCTAATTTTGCAATTCTTACAGATGCACTTTTAATTTGAAGTGAATCAATAATATTATTTGATAGTAATGGCTTTTTAAATTTTTCTATCCAGCTAGCAACGAGCAGATTGATACGATGGTCTATTTGAGATTCACCATCATTTGCACCCCGGACAAGAGTTTGAGCTGTTGTTTTTAAAGTGGGATCAAACAAAATTAAAGCCGCACGTTCTGCCTGGCAAAGATTTAAAGCCGAATCGACAATGGTTTTTAAAATTTCATCAACATTTAATGACGAGGTCAATGATTCTGAGAGTCGATTAAACTCTTCAAGTTCTCTCACCCGTTTTTTTAATTGCAGATATTCATCTGTAGAAATCATTTCCTCTACTCTTTAATCTGGAAAGTTAATTTCGCTTACAATCTTTTTAAATCTTGAATCTGATCTCATCGGTTCAAAGCAATGTTCAACATTTACAAATATTAATTGACTCGACCTATCTTCAATCGCTTTCTCAAGCCATGATAAGCTCATTTCATATTCTTCAAGCGAAGCGTAAATTTCTGCAAACCACATAGGTGAAATATATTCCGAGTTCGATCTTTCACTAAGTCTATCAAGCAGTCTTGAATATATAGCCTTAATTGCTGGTCCGAATCCAGACCGAGAATAAATTTCTTCCAACTCAAGAACTAGGTCGGGATTGCCTGAAAATGTGAGACCTTTTTTCCAGGAATCAATTGAGTTTTCATAATTTCCCGTATGTTCATATGCTTCCGCAAGCCCAAAATGCGCAAGCGCAAAATTAGAATCCATATCAATAATTTTAAGAAAAGTATTTGCTGCTTTTTCCCAAAGTCCTGCTATATTAAAAACCTCACCTAACTTACCCATATAAAATAATGATAGGGGTTCTAGTTTTAATAAGTTTTGCCTGATCCGAATACATGCTTCAAATTTTCCCATTGCCTGTAAATAATATGCATATATATTATGACCCTCAATGATACCCTTTTGAAATACTGATTCCGCTTCTTTTGTCAAACCCGACCATTCCCATTCGAAAAACAATTTCTGAACACAACTTTGCAGATGTTTATGCCCTGATGTAGGATTCAATTTTAAGGCATTATCGGCAGCGGCAACACTTTTAGGCCAGCCCTCTTTTGGTTGAATGAATCCACCGATTGACATCGAAGCGTAAACGTCCGATAGCCCGGCATATGCTGCGGAATATGCTGGATCTTTTTCTATTGCCATCTGAAAGTATTCCCTCGATTTCCGAAAATCGGACATTGCATTTCGATAAAAGTAATCTTTGCCCCTGGGCCTCTTCCACCAGTGATACCTTCCTCTCAATACCAGTTGAAAAGCTTCACTGTTTTCTGTTTCACGTTTTACAATAAGTTTCCTTTCTTTTTTTGTCAGTTTTAGCTTCAGGCTTTCGAAAATTTCTTTCCCAATTTCTTCATGTATACTTAATATATCTGAAAATCTTCTATTGTATTGTTCCCCCCATAGCCTCGAACCATCAAGCGTATCGACAAGTTCAGCATTAATTATAATATTTTCAGTCTTTAAAAGAACCCGTGCTATGAAAACTGATCTGACATTAAGCTCACGCCCAACCTTTTGAGGATCAATTAATTTGTCTTTGTATCTCATCATCGTACTTCTGGCCATTACCCGGAGCTTAGGAATTTTTGATAGCATATTTATAATTGTATCTGTCATTCCTTCGGTAAGATATTCTGTATCAGGATCAGCACTAACATTTGCAATAGGAAGAACAGCAAGCGAATTAATACTTTTAGTTTTTTTTAGTCTTGCTTTTTTCCCGACAGAGTTAACTGATGGAGTAATTTTCGACAATTCAGTTCCACTGGTAAAAGCTTTTATGTCCGAGATCAATTCATCTGCTGTCTGATACCTCGAGGAACGGTCTTTATCAAGCATCCTGTAAACGATTGCGACAAGATCATGCGGTACATCTGCCCTGAATTTTTCTAAGGGTTGTGGATCTTCATAAACAATAGAATAAGCCATAGCTGCTTCGTGTTCACCACGAAAAGGAAGTTTTCCTGCTAACATTTCATAGAAAACAACACCCAGAGAAAATATATCAGACTGTTCATTAGCTTCTTCTCCCTGTACTTGTTCCGGGGCCATATAACCGAAGGTACCTAACATGCTTGAAGATTTAGTTAATCTTGCTGCTCCTTGCAATTTAGCCAATCCAAAATCCATTACTTTTATCTGGTTCCGCTCAGTAACCATAATATTTTCACTCTTAATATCACGGTGAATAATACCTTTGCCATGAGCTTCTTTAAGTGCCTCACAAACCTGCAAGGCATAAGAAATAGCTTCATCAATTTTAATTGGGGACTCCCTGATAAGTGCGCCAAGCGTTTTTCCCTTAACATACTCCATAAGAATAAATTCTTCGTCATTCCATTCCTGAAGATCATAAATAATACAAACATTAGGGTGTGATATCGATGAGGCTGCTCTTGCTTCCTGAAGAAATCTCGCACGTTCATTTTCAGAGTATGTTCTTTGGTGAGGCAGCATCTTTATTGCCACATAACGATTGAGTTTTTCATCGTGCCCTTTATACACAACACCCATTCCACCTTCGCCGAGTTTTTTAATTATTTTATAATGGAGAATAGACTGCCCTATCATTATTTATTCTCTCTTTTATCGTTTAACTGCGAACTAATAATAGTATGGATTTTTAGGCCTTAAAAAGGATTATTAAGAGGAAGGTTCTTTTTAATTACTAAGAATTTAGTAAAAAAGATTTTTTAGTCAAAATAATTATTCTAAAAAATGATCCGAATGCAGATAAATCCGGGGAACCAAAAACCCCGATCAAAACTGATCGGGGTTCATAATTAGTCAAAAAAATATATTATTTACTTCAGCAAAATCATTTTGTTTGTCTGAACAAAACTACCTGCTTCTATTCTGTAAAAATATATTCCGCTTGTAACATTTGCTCCATCAAAAGTTACCGAATACTTTCCCGGACTTTGTTCATGGTTAACAAGTTCAGCTACCTGCTGCCCTATAACGTTATATACCGTTAGATGAACAAAGGATGCTTTCGGAATTGAATATTTTATAGTTGTTGATGGATTAAAAGGGTTTGGATAATTTTGAGAAAGATTATAGCTGAGGGGTGCTTGTTTAATATCATCAACTCCGGTTACTACTTGTGAAACTGTATCTTTCCAGTATGTCCATCCATCACTCATAATTTCAAAATTAAGATTGAATACTCCTGAAAAACGTGAACTAACTGATATATTAATATCATTAGTTGGTCCCGCTGTTGCCCCGGGCGCTATGCTTGAAATACTAATTGTATCTGTCTCTATTGTAAACCGATGATCCATAGTTGATATTTTTACCTTAAGGTCGTTAACTGTGTATGATGACCCCTCATTCTTAAAAAAAGGTTTTACACTATAAGCGGTGGATGATACTTTTGTCACAGATAATGAATCTAGCTTTATAGGACCTGCTGTTGTAAACCTGCACTGACTGATTGGAGTGTTGATATATTTGTTTGTTGAATCTTCCGTTGTGCTTACATTTAGCAGAAAATTATCCTCAACCTTCATTGGTGGAATATAAACGCCGTAAATCCCATCATTCGGTTGCGAATCTCCGTGCAGTCCATCATCATATAGAGTAAGTGAATCTGTTAGTGTGTTTTCAAAATTTGTGTAAATAAGTTTAGCTGTGAACTGATGATTAGAAAAATTTAAGATTGTTGTTCTGAACAAAACAGAATCTACGTTTTTTTGTGCGAACGCTTTATTAATATATGGTTGTTCTGCAACGATGTCTCCCATTTTTAGTGAAGTTGCATAACCGATGGCTATGAGACCACGTCCTTCCTGCCAACCAGTGAACCACATATGGAATCGTTCACCATCGAAGAGGACACTTGGAGTGTAATATCCACTCACCCATCGAGGAGAAATTGAAGTTGGACTAAGCACGGGATTTTTATAGTATTTTGCCCAATTTATACCATTTGATGAACTTGCATAACCAATTTTCCCTTGAGGTTTGCCATTTGCTACCGCAGTAACAGAATGCCCTGAATACCACATATCATACCCTGCATTTGTTCTTGTAATGTACGCACAAAATGCTTCATTCTCGTCAAAGTCGGCACTATTATCGCCATGTGATATAACCGGATCAGGAAGGAGATCCCAATGAATGCAATCAGATGAAGTTGCGTAACCGATACTCCACTTGGATGAAGGTGGGGGATAACCTAAGGGACCAACACCTCCACTAAACCACATCTTGAAATATCCCATCCTCCTTGATTACTCCACCAGGTAGGACGCCGTCATTATTCCAGGCTGCGATTTGGCTCAATAATCGGCTGAGGATAACGATTCCAGTTGATACCATCGACAGAAGTAGCATAACCAATACGCATCCCTGGCTGCAGTCACATTTCCTCCACCGTACCACATTCTTAGTGTATCTCCATCAGCTATTACGAAAGGATTAACTATATGCGGATAGTCCCACTCGCCCACTCGAGGAGAAAATACAGGATTCTCTGAATATTGCTGCCAGTTAATGCCGTCAAGTGACCAGGCATAACCGATATGAATATTAGCATCAAATCCATAGGCTTGTACTACCCATATACCACATTCTTAGTGTATCTTTAAACATTATCACTGTAGGCGCTTGGACCATTCCACTATTCCAGCCAGACGTGCCGGCTTTTATTATGGGATTACCACTGTATTGCAGCCATTGAGTTCGCGCTAATAGCTGTCAATCACTGCTCCTCCTTCTACAGGAGTTTGAGCCATTACAATAGGTGAAAGTTTAAGAATAAATAATAATATAATTAATTGATTTACTCGCTTCATTTTCACTCCTTTAATTTTTGATTCTCCTACTATAAAGAAAACAATTTAGGAGTGATAGTACATAACAACTATGTTTCAAAAGATTAAGATTATGTGGCAAAATTCAATATTAATGTGATTCTTAGATGATCCTAAACTAAGAGAAGCTTTGAGCGATGAATTCTGCATCAGCAGAATAATTTTGATGTGCTTTTACGAGATAAAATTTTTAGGGGGGTAACCGAACTCGTCCTTGAAACATTTTGAAAAATAAATTGGGCTCGAAAACCCGACTGAGTATGCAATTTCTGATATGTTACCTTCCCCATTTTCTATCATCCCTTTAGCTTTCAACAACCTGATCGATCTGACATAAGTACTGGGAGATTTACCTGTTAAAGCTTTTATCTTTCTAAAAACCTGTGACCTGCTCATTCCTATTTCATTGCCCAGTTCTTCAGTACTGAAACCTTCATCAGAAATACGCTCAATTATAATTTTTTGGATTTTGCTTATAAACTTTTCATCTATGCTTCTAAGTTTTATGTGATTATCCGAAATTGATTTAGATTTGCTTTCTTTTTTATCAGTAGAAATTATTTCAATTTTACTAAATTTTTCCTGCAGTTTTCTTCGAATGTTAATCAGGTTTTTTACTCTTATTTGAAGTTCTTTTATATCAAATGGTTTTGTCAGGTAATCATCTGCTCCTGTTTCAAGTCCTTCAAGCTTACTTCCCTGTCCCGATTTTGCTGTTAATATAATTATTGGAATGTGGCTTGTTTTTTCATCATTCTTTAATAGTCTGTGTCAATTCATTACCATCCATCTTAGGCATCATCATATCACTTATAATTAAGATCAGGAATTATTCTTTCTGCTTTTCTTACACCTTGCTCTCCATTCATAGCTTCTTCAATATAATAATCTTCTCCAAGTGACTCTTTTATATATTCTCTCATATCATAATTATCTTCTACAACCAATACAATATTTTTTTCGTCTCTTACATCGAATCCGTTTCAACTTCATTTTCTGTTTTGCTTTTAATGGAGAAATTATAATCTTCCTCATTAATTTGTTCTTTTGATCCATTAGTTTTCTCATCCGGCATAATTTCTTCATCCTTTAAATGATCTCTTCCAAGCAGGAAAATTAATTGTAAATTCGGTCCAGCTTGCCTTGCCGGCAGACAGGCCTGTCTTGCCTTTTGGCGGAATTTGCTTTTTCACTTTGCACACTAATATTCCACATGATGCAGTTCTACTAATTCTTTTGTTAATGCCAGACCAATACCAGTACCCTCATATTCTTTTGTAAATGAAGAATCAACCTGGTAAAAACGGTCAAATAGTTTCGGTATCTCTTCCTGATGGATTCCTATTCCTGTGTCTCTTATTTTTATTTCAACAAAGCTCTTCAATTTGTCGCCATGTTTTTCAGTTATTGAAATTGTAATCTTCCCATCTCTTGGAGTAAACTTAAATGCATTAGATAAAATATTTGACAATATCTTTATCATCTTTTCTTTGTCAAAATAAACTTCTATAAACTCTTTCTCAGAAAATATTTTTAAGAACAATATCTTTTTCTTCAGATAATGATTCGAACGATAAGAGCTATTCCTTTAATAAAGGATACAATATTACCTTTAACAGCTTCCAGTTTTAATTTTCCGGCTTCTAATTTTGATAGATCAAGCAACTGATTAACTAACTGCAAAAGTCGTTTCGAGTTTCTTTTAATAATACCGGAATCTTTAATAACATCATCTGAAGTCTGAGAATTAATTTTTTCAGCAGGACCCTGGATAAGAGTTAGAGGTGTTCTAAACTCGTGAGAAATATTTGCAAAAAACCTCGATTTTATTTTATCCGTTTCTTCTCTTTCTTTCAGAACCGCATGATCCAATTTAATCTTATCTTTTAATTTAATTCTGTTCAGCTCATAACGTCTTATACCGTATAAAGTAAGAACAAAAATGAATCCATAAGAGACGTATGCCCAGGTTGTTTCCCACCAGGGAGGTGAAATTATAATTGATAAAGATGTTTCCCTTTTTCATTCCACATGCCATCACTATTTGAAGCTTTAACCTTAAATATATATTCCCCGGCACTTAAGTTTGTGTAATGTGCATTCCTGATATTTCCAACATATTTCCATTCTTTTTCGTAGGGTTCAAGTTTATAAGCATATTTATTTTTTTTAGGATTTTTATAATGCAAACCAACATACTCTATTGTTATATCATTTTGATTATAAGCTAATTCGATTTGTTTTGTTAAGGATATGGATTCATTCAAAATCCCATACTTCGTAATAGGAACAGATTTCCCGAAAATCTTAATTCCTGTAATCAGAACATCAGGTTTTACGGTATTTGCTTTAAATCTTTTAGGATCAATAATGGTTAACCCGTTAAATCCGCCAAAATACATAAGCCCGCTTTTGGATTTACAGGCCACTTTATGTTCCTGAAAAAGGTTATTTGTTAAACCGTCTTCTTTTCCAAAATTAATAAAACTGTCATCATCGGGATTTAATTTTAACAGCCCTGCAGAATTGGCAATCCACAAATACCCGTCATCATCCTCCAGAATTCCTCCTATTGTATTAACCGGAAGCCCATCTTTTGTTGTAAACCGTTTATATTTATGATTGATTGGATTATACTTAAAAAGTTCTTTTGAAGTACTAAACCAGATCTTACCATTTTTATCTTCGATAGTTGAATTGATAATTTGTGGAATATATGGAACATACTGACGAATGGTTTTTATACTTATCTCTTTTATTTTTCCACCATTATTTTTTAGAATAATTTGGGGTTCATAATCGGGATTATATGTAAATGTGCTTTTGCCGGTAATTTCATCTATGTTGAAAGAATAATAAATGGTATAGCTTTCAGGGACTTTCCAAATCCCAAAAGTTAGATTTCCGGTACTGTCTTCATACGAAGAAACAAAAAAGTTAGATACAGAATTTTTCGAATCAACATAATAAGTTGTAAAAGAATCAGAGTTGGGATTATAAAGACTTAATCCTCTATTTGTACCCACCCAAATTCTGCTTTTGCTATCCATAAAAATGAAAGTTATTAGATCACTTCCCAGACCTTTGGCATTACCTGTTTTGTGACTATACTGCTTCAGTTCTTTTGATTCAAAATTATATTTGTATAAACCTTTCTCAGCAGTTCCAAGCCATAAATTTCCGGTATTATCTATCAATACTCCAAAAATATAATGCCTGATGAGAATGTTTAATTCATTCATTCCATACCCTTGCGGCTCAAAATTACTCTTAGATAAATTTGCTTTATAAAGTCCGTTTGAGTAAGTACCAAGCCATAAAACGCCGCTTCTATCTTCAAAAATACTATGTGAAAAATTCTTTTTATAATGTTTTATTAGTTTGCCTGATGAATCAAACCTGTTTACTCCTCCTTGATGAATCCCTATCCAATATTCCTTAGAAGTTGGTGATTGAAAGATGTATCCGCCATAATAATCAGATTTTATTTCGGGAGTAAAGATCGATAAAGAATTATTTTTAAGATTTCGCAGACTCTCTAATGACTCATTTTTTCTATCAAAATAATACAAACTGTTTTTTCCGCCAAGCAGTAGCTTGCCCGAAAGATCTTCCGTAATAACATCAACTCTTTTACTTGAATTATTATAAAATCTGGCATTAGCTAAATCGAAAAGTTTTAATTCAGACGTTTGAGGATTATATTTTATTAATCCATTTTCAGCCCCCAACCATGAAACATTATTTTTGTCCAGGTAGGCAGTTAAAATGTGGTTATTTGCCAGAGCAACAATTTTATCTATATCATTTTGATTATAGGATTTAATAATTCCTGTTTCAGGATCCAATTTTTGTAAAGCTTTATAAAAAACAAGCAATAAATTCTTATTATTGTCTTCATAAATTAAATAAATTGGACCCAGGCTATCCGCAAAGGAATACCGTATAAAAGATTCTGTCTCCGGTTTCCACCTGTTTAAGCCGGAATTAGTCGCAATCCACAATCTTCCCTTACTATCATTATATATATCGTTAATTGAATTATTAGAAATCGAGATGCTGTCATTGTAATTGTGGGCAAATACAGTAAAATTATAGCCGTCATATTTATGCAAACCGTGATCACTCCCCACCCAGATAAAGCCCTGGGCATCCTGCTCTACGGGACAAGAGATCATCCAGTTTGTTGCCAGACCATCAGCGGTTGTAAAGTGTTCAAATTCCAAATCTGTACTTTGAGAATACAGCATCTGAGATAAAATTAAAAGTAAAAAACCTCTTATAATGAAAAAACGAATAGGGATCCTATCTTTAAAACCAAAAATCTGGGTTGCTTTTATTTTCATAAGTTCTATAATAAATTTTGAATAGGATGGAACTGTGCCCTAGAAAAGGTATGAAGAATAAAATTGAATTGCAAAGAGAGAATAATTAAACAAAAGAACACTATGCCGATGAAACTTTTAAAATACCCATTTCCCGCAGCTTTTTACTTTTTTCCCAATGTCCGAATTAATATTTAGATAGATTCTTGGCTTTTTTCTGATATTCCTGAAGCCAATAACCCGATAAGAAATGAGAATTATATAGCGGTAATACTCACTATCCAATCTGTTTTCAACGTCATAATGAAAATGGTTCTTATAACAACCAAAAACCCCGATCAAAACTGATCGGGGTTCATAATTAGTCAAAAAATTATATTATTTACTTCAGCAAAATCATTTTGTTTGTCTGAACAAAACTACCTGCTTCTATTCTGTAAAAATATATTCCGCTTGTAACATTTGCTCCATCAAAGGTTACCGAATACTTGCCCGGACTTTGTTCATGGTTAACAAGTTCAGCTACCTGCTGCCCTATAACGTTATATACCGTTAGATGAACAAAGGATGCTTTCGGAATTTCATATTGTATTTTTGTTGATGGGTTAAACGGGTTCGGATAGTTTTGTGACAAAGCAAATGCTTTTGGAATACCCGAATCAACCAGTTTTACATCTGTCAATGTCAGATTAATATTAACATTTGTATCACCGGGGTGAGCTACCGGATTGGGGAATACATATCCCATCGGGGTATTACCAAGGAAAATTGTATAATTATATATCTGATCACTTACGTGTAAAGTAAAATACCCATTGGCATCCGTAGTTGTCTGAACGTTTGCCGAGTCAGTACTACTCCCATAGACCTGAACTGGACCAGCAGGAGAATTGCTTTCCACTGTAACTCTACCGCTGATAGTTGAATTGGCCTTAAAGAGAGTAAAGTCCTGTGTCAAATTGTTCCCTGAATTTACAACCGAGAATTCATGATAGGCTGAAACAATAGTTGTATCGTATGAGTCGCCGACTCCAACAGATAAATTAGAGAATGGTACTTCGTTGGACAATAAACCAAGATGATATACTCCTGCTGTGTCGGTACTAGCATTACGATTAAACGCTCCGTCATTTCCAGACAGGTAAACATTAAAGCTAACAACCGGATCTCCATTTACATCTTTTACTGTTCCACTTACTGAAGCAGCAGCGCTGGTAACTGTAAAATCATTACCTGTATAACTTGTCTTTACCCCAGCATCCAGTGTAAGATTTATTCTGTCAGGGCTAACAATATCAGAACCGAAAATTATCTTGTTATCAATCTCTAATCTCCAGGGATTGCCCGTAGTATCAGAATTCATCTGAATAGTGTAATTACCGCTAGCATCAGTGATACCTGTCCAGAAATTGTTACCATCCTTAACTCCCAGGTTGAGCACTACATATTGCGCATTAGTTCCTCCTGGAACAGATACATGCCCGGATATACTAAAAGTGGGTGAAGAAAGTGCTGTTACATTTCCGGCAATCATACTGTAAGAATTATGGTTTTTAAAAACCATTATATAATGTGCTGGGGCGAGCCCTACATTTTGCTGGAAAGAGACTTGCCCGTTGGCTGTTCCATCTATATCAGGCGGCCCATTCTGCCCGTGGTTATCACCATCTATCTGAAAGAAATAATTCCACAGGACATCTGTTGACGTATTAAGTACTCCGTTCTGATCTGTGTCAATCCATATTTCTATTAAAGTTGTATCACCGTTATTCGGGACAGTGTAACTCCAGCTTAACTGGTTTCCTGAGACCATTGTAAAATTGTTAGTTGATGAATTTACAGTTAAATTTGTCACCTGGCTGTAAGAAATACCGGTAGAAAGGAATAAAAAAATAAATAATAACCAAAGATGTTTCATAAGTGTACCCTTTGTATTGTTTTTTCTTGATTATCTACAATTATTGTTCCAGAGATCATAGTTATCAATATACAATTAAATAACTTGAGGAAATGACTTAAAAAAAAGGGTAAAAACTTAGGGGGCTTTGCACATATAAATTTTATGCTCTTAATGTCATCAATATCGCACAAAACTTGCAAAGTAATCAAACTTATCGTTCCTTAGCTTTCAACAGGCGTTATCAACTCTACGAGAAATTGTAACCTATATATTATATGCTAGGAAATCAGGAATTGGATTCTTATATGAACAATTAATAAAACAACGGCTTAGTTTTATAAGTCCAAGGCCCAAGTAGGTTTAAAAAATAAAACCCTGATTGAAATGATCAGGGTTATAATTTAAATTTGGCAGCGACCTACTCTCCCACACACCTGCGCATGCAGTACCATCGGCGCGCCGGGGCTTAACTACTCTGTTCGGAATGGGAAGAGGTGTAACACCCGGGCTATAACCACCAAAATTAAAAATCAGAACAAAATAAAATTGAAAGAAAGAAAGAGCTGAGCCCAACTACTTTTGGTAGTCAATAACAGATTGATTAGATCTGTGAATAAAAATTAATGGTTAAGTCTCACGACTTATTAGTACTACTCGGCTGAATGCATTACTGCACTTACACCTATAGCCTATCAACCTCGTCATCTCCGAGGAGTCTTTAGTTACTTACGTAAGGGATACCTAATCTTGAAGCATGCTTCGCGCTTAGATGCTTTCAGCGCTTATCACGACCGTACATAGCTACCCAACGATGCCACTGGCATGACAATTGGTGCACTAGAGGTACGTTCACTTCGGTCCTCTCGTACTAGAAGCGACCCTTCTCAAGTATCCTGCGCCCGCATAGGATAGGGACCGAACTGTCTCACGACGTTCTGAACCCAGCTCACGTACCGCTTTAATTGGCGAACAGCCAAACCCTTGGGACCTTCTTCAGCCCCAGGATGCGATGAGCCGACATCGAGGTGCCAAACCTTACCGTCGATATGAACTCTTGGGTAAGATCAGCCTGTTATCCCCGGCGTACCTTTTATCCTTTGAGCGACGGCACTTCCACTCGCAGCCGTCGGATCACTAACTCCTGCTTTCGCACCTGCTCGACTTGTAAGTCTCGCAGTCAAGCTCCCTTTTGCGTTTACACTCGCCGCATGATTACCAACCATGCTGAGGGAACCTTTGAGAGCCTCCGTTACATTTTAGGAGGCGACCGCCCCAGTCAAACTACCCGCCTAACACTGTTCCTGATCCTGATTCAAGGACCGAGGTTAGAATCCAAATAAAACAAGGGTGGTATTTCACCGTTGGCTCCACCGAAGCTAGCGCCCCGGCTTCAAAGCCTCCCACCTATGCTACACATGCTTTACCCGAACCCAATGTTAGGGTGCAGTAAAGGTGCACGGGGTCTTTCCGTCCATATGCGGGTAACCGGCGTCTTCACCGGTACCACAATTTCACCGAGCCCGTGGTTGAGACAGTGCCCAAATCGTTACACCATTCGTGCAGGTCGGAACTTACCCGACAAGGAATTTCGCTACCTTAGGACCGTTATAGTTACGGCCGCCGTTTACTGGGGCTTCGATTCAATGCTTCGCCTTGCGGTTGACATCTCCTCTTAACCTTCCAGCACCGGGCAGGTGTCAGTCCCTATACATCGTCTTGATTGACTTCGCAGAGACATGTGTTTTTGTTAAAC
This sequence comes from uncultured Bacteroidota bacterium, assembly GCA_963772675.1. Classification (GTDB taxonomy): domain Bacteria; phylum Bacteroidota; class Ignavibacteria; order Ignavibacteriales; family Ignavibacteriaceae; genus JAKAGZ01. The sequence goes on along the minus strand of CAVYYF010000005.1, from coordinate 854,660 downwards.
AGTCGCTTGGGCCTTTTCACTGCGGCCCCGTTCAGCTCAGTCCGCAAGGACTTCACCTACTAGGGGCACCCCTTTTCCCGAAGTTACGGGGTTAATTTGCCGAGTTCCTTAACCACGGCTCACTCGAGCACCTTAGAATACTCATCCCGTCTACCTGTGTCGGTTTGCGGTACGATCTGATAAATTTCTCCCATACGAAGATTTTCTCGGCAGTATGATTACGGTTAGTTTGTGAGCTAAGCTCTCCCGTTCGTGTCTCGGTTTAACGAATGTGCGGATTTGCCTGCACATTCACCCTACACACTTAGACCACCTAATCCACCAGGTGGCTAACCTTCACTCCTGCGTCCCTCCTTATGGTCAAACAAAATTTACCAGGTACAGGAATATTAACCTGTTTTCCATCGCCTACGCCTTTCAGCCTCGGCTTAGGGATCGACTAACCCTGAGATGACTAACATTGCTCAGGAAACCTTAGACTTTCGGTGTGCGGATTTTTCATCCGCATTATCGTTACTTATGCCAACATTTGCTTTTCTATGCGCTCCAACATGCCTCGCAGCACACCTTCGACGCACATAGAATGTTCCTCTACCACTCCAATAAATTGAAGTCCATAACTTCGGTAAGTAGTTTAAGTCCCGGGAATTGTCGACGCACGGTCGCTTGACTAGTGAGCTATTACGCACTCTTTAAATGAATGGCTGCTTCTAAGCCAACATCCTAGTTGTCTAAGCAACCGAACATCCTTTCTCTGTTAACTACTATTTTGGGACCTTAGTTGATGGTCTGGGTTGTTTCCCTTTTGGCAATGAAGCTTATCCCCCACTGCCTGACTCCCGAGAAACATGTATACGGAATTCGGAGTTTGTCTGGGTTTGGTACCGTTGTGACAGCCCTAGCCCAATCAGTGCTCTACCTCCGTTACACTTTTACTCGAGGCTAGCCCTAAAGCTATTTCGAGGAATACGAGCTATTTCCGAGTTTGGTTGGCCTTTCACCCCTACCCTCACCTCATCCAAGCGGTTTTCAACCCACACTGGTTCGGACCTCCATGAGGTTTTACCCTCACTTCATCCTGGACAAGGGTAGATCACCCGGTTTCGCGTCTACCGCACGTTACTTAAACGCCCGATTAGGACTCGCTTTCGCTTCGACTTCACAGCTTAGCCGCTTAATCTTGCAACGTACGAGTAACTCGTTGGCTCATTATCCAGAAGGCACGCTGTCATCCTAATATTTGCAAGCAAATAAAAGGACTCCAACCGTTTGTAAGCACACGGTTTCAGGTACTATTTCACCCTCCTATTAGGAGTGCTTTTCACCTTTCCCTCACGGTACTGATTCACTATCGGTTACGAGAGAGTATTTAGTCTTAAGAGATGGTTCTCCCGGATTCCCACAGAATTTCACTTACTCCGTGGTACTTGGGAACGTATTCCAAAGAGCTACATTGTTTTCGCTTACAGGACTTTCACCCTCTATGGTTGAACTTTCCAGAACATTCAGCTAACAATATAGTTTTTTACTCTTCGGCTTATTAGTAATTCAGCCAGAACACGCCCCGCAACACCGCTAACACAACGGTTACTTCCTTTAACATGTTAGACGGTTTAGACTATTTCCCTTTCGCTCGCCACTACTCAGGAAATCACTATTGTTTTCTTTTCCACCGGGTACTTAGATGTTTCAGTTCCCCGGGTTGTCTTCACACACCCTATGTATTCAGATGTGGATGTCCAGACATTACTCTGGACGGGTTGCCCCATTCGGAAATCTGCGGGTCTTGGGTTATTTCCACCTATCCGCAGCTTATCGCAGGTAGTCGCGTCCTTCATCAACTTCTCGTACCAAGGCATCCACCGTGTGCCCTTAGTAACTTAACCAAAATTTTTATGCACAGATTTTTAACACAGATAAATATTGTGCTCAATCTATTATTTAGAAAAGATATATTTCTATTTCTAGGCTCAGTAAAATTTTCTTCCTAAAAGGAATACTCATTTTTACTCTTTCAATCTTTCAAAGAACAATTCCCGACAAGTCGGGAGTAGTGGAGCTAATCGGGATCGAACCGATAACCTCCGCCTTGCAAGGGCGGCGCTCTCCCAATTGAGCTATAGCCCCAAAAACTTACTATTAAGTTTTATGGGGTACCGGTTATAACATTTAGTTATTAACACACACCCATAAATCTGTGGGCCTGAGTAGAATTGAACTACTGACCTCACGCTTATCAGGCGTGCGCTCTAACCATCTGAGCTACAGGCCCAGTTCTAGTTTACAGAATATAAAGAACATAAAACCTTGAGCCGTTCGCTCAAGACTTTAGAAACAAAATCTGAAAGAACAAAAAAAATAATGATAGAAGTGAGTGCTTACCAATCTTCGTAAAACGGTTTTCGATTACTCTTTAGAAAGGAGGTGATCCAGCCGCACCTTCCGGTACGGCTACCTTGTTACGACTTAGCCCCAGTCACCGGTTTTACCTTAAACAGTTCCCTCCTTGCGGTTAGGACACTGGCTTTGGGTACCCCCGGCTTCCATGGCTTGACGGGCGGTGTGTACAAGGCCCGGGAACGTATTCACCGCGGCGTTCTGATCCGCGATTACTAGCAATTCCAACTTCATGGAGTCGAGTTTCAGACTCCAATCCGAACTGGGGACGCCTTTAAGGGATTGGCTCCACCTTGCGGCTTAGCAACCCGTTGTAGCGCCCATTGTAGCACGTGTGTGGCCCTAGGCGTAAGGGCCATGCGGACTTGACGTCATCCCCACCTTCCTCACTACTTGCGTAGGCAGTCCTATTAGAGTGCTCAGCATTACCTGATGGCAACTAATAGTAGGGGTTGCGCTCGTTGCGGGACTTAACCCAACACCTCACGGCACGAGCTGACGACAGCCATGCAGCACCTGTACTAGCGCCCCGAAGGGAAGGGTACTTTCATACCCGGTCGCTAGCTTTTCAAGCCTAGGTAAGGTTCTTCGCGTTGCATCGAATTAAACCACATGCTCCACTGCTTGTGCGGGCCCCCGTCAATTCCTTTGAGTTTCAACCTTGCGATCGTACTCCCCAGGTGGAATACTTAATGCGTTTGCTGCGGCACTGAGCCTTGCGACCCAACACCTAGTATTCATCGTTTACAGCGTGGACTACCAGGGTATCTAATCCTGTTTGCTACCCACGCTTTCGCGCCTGAGCGTCAGTAATGGACCAAGAAGCCGCCTTCGCAACTGATGTTCTTCCAGATATCTACGTATTTCACCACTACACCTGGAATTCCGCTTCTCTCTTCCATACTCAAGATTAACAGTATCAAAGGCAGTTCTGCAGTTAAGCTGCAGGATTTCACCTCTGACTTGTCAACCCGCCTGCGCGCCCTTTACACCCAGTAAATCCGGACAACGCTTGCCCCCTACGTATTACCGCGGCTGCTGGCACGTAGTTAGCCGGGGCTTTCTCTGAGGGTACAGTCAAATCCCGATGCGATCGGGACTGTTCTTCCCCTCTAACAGGAGTTTACAATCTTACGACATTCATCCTCCACGCGGCGTTGCTGGGTCAGCCTTTCGGCCATTGCCCAATATTCCTCACTGCTGCCTCCCGTAGGAGTCTGGACCGTGTCTCAGTTCCAGTGTGGCTGATCATCCTCTCAGACCAGCTACTGATCGTAGCCTTGGTGGGCCATTACCTCACCAACTAGCTAATCAGACGCAAGCTCATCTATAGGCGTTACAAGAACTTTAACAACATCACCATGCGATGCCGCTGCATCATCCGGTATTAGCCCCGATTTCTCGGAGTTATTCCGAACCTAAAGGTAGATTGCTTACGTGTTACGCACCCGTGCGCCACTTTAATCAGAATATTGCTACTCTTTTCTCGTAGACTTGCATGTGTTAAGCACGCCGCCAGCGTTCGTCCTGAGCCAGGATCAAACTCTCCGTTGTAGAGTTTAATTTTTTGTAATCTTGGCGTTAGACGCTTAGTTGAAACCATTTAACATTGACTGGTTAAATGCACTCACTCTATCAAAGAACATTCAAAACTTATTACATTCCCTCACAAAAGAGGGATTTTAAATTTACAGCCTCCGTCAAAGAATGTCAAGAGACTTCGCCGTGTATTTTATAAAAATTGTAGGATTTTTTGTTTTCAAAATTTCTAATAATAATATAAAATACGAAACAGCCTTTCAAATATAGAGGAATTAATCTAAGAATCAAGTTTTTTAGCTAAAAATCATAATAATTTTAACTTTCTTTTGACCTTAATGCTGAGTAAATATTGTCAAAAGTTGGCTACTTATTAAGAAGCTAAAAAGAAGAATAAGAAAAAAATGGATAGTGTAAAACCTATATACTTAAAGTGTTTTCAATAATAAAATAATTGTTGCTATGCTTCCTATGATTCCGATATATTTTGCTGATTCAGCCAGGTAATAATGAAAAGATCTTTTCGGATCTTTAGGCACATAAATGTAATCACCCTCCTCTAGGGTTGCTCCGCTATCATCTGCGGGTATCCAATTTCGGGATGAACCTTTGATCACCATTACATCATTATCAGCATATTCTCCATATCCTCCTGAAGCATTTATATAATATTCATATCCTTTCCCTTTTACATAGCTAACTCTTCCAGGATGAGGAACTTGTCCAAAAACATAAATTACATTTTCTTTACGCGGAATTATAATTACATCACCATCTTTTACAATATATTTTGAATCTGATGAACTTGTGTCACTTAATTTGGTAAAGTCGACCGACCCACCAGGTGAAAATAACCTGATCTGGTTTTCCATTAAAAAATATGATGTGTCTTGTTCTGTCAGGTTTGACATTCTACTCATTAGAGCATCTTCATAATCTAAAAAAGTTTTTTGCGCTACCTGTGAAGTATACTCCGGAATATTTGATAATGTTATTCCATATTCTTTTTCAAGTACTAATTCCAGACTAGAACCATTGAATAATCTTGCCCTTTTTAATGAAGCATCACTTTTAAAGCCACCAGCTTTTTGTATAACATCTTTAAGAGTTGTTTTATCTTTTGTGATCGGGATCTTTCCCGGCATATTAATTTCACCTATAATAGCGACTTTAAAATCTTTTTTCTGTGTTTCATCTGCCAGGATTACTATTCTGTCACCCCTCTGCAATTTTGCATCGCTATTTATGTCAACTGTAGTTGAGGTCATTGTATGTCCATCATAACTTAGTCTATCTATCTCAGCCTTGGAAACATTCTCATAAGCTTTATTAATCCCCTGTGCTAATTCTATAGCGTCAGAAAGTTTATCCCCCTCAACAAAATAAAATTTGCCGGGTTTATTAACAGCACCCAAGACTGAAAAGAAATTTGTTTCGATATCATCTGATGGAAAAATAATAACATCGTCATTTCTTAAATAAGGGTTATTCCTAAAATTGCCATCTGTTCTGAATTTTAATAAATCAAGTTTAAAAATTTCACCGGACGATCTCTTGAGAGTAATGCCCCTGAGTGTATAATTGTTTAGCTTTTTACCAATCTGAGTTATTAATTGAGGATCATTAATATTTCGCAGTGCTTTATCACGTGCGTCAATATACATCCTTGTGATAAACTGATCCACACGTTCATTTATGTATGCAGGGAAAGAGCCAGTAATCGGGAAGTCCCCCCCAATTGTAACACTAATTGTTAAATTGGAAAGTAATGAACTACTATTATTATTGGTTTTGTTATCAATCTGTGAGAATGAAACTGAAATTGAAAAGATTAAAAATAAGCAAGTGAAAAGTCTTTTCATTTTTATTCCTGTTTTATTAATTACCTGTTTTTATATTGGAGATCGTAATAATTCTGATATTCACCCGATATTATTCTTCCCCACCAGTTTTTATTTTTCAAATACCATTCTATGGTATTCTCAATAGCTGTTTCAAAAGTAAATTTAGGTTTCCAGCCAAGTTCATTTTGAATTTTGATTGAATCAATCGCGTATCTTCTATCGTGCCCAGGTCTGTCTTTAACGTATTTTATCAAATTTTCCGATTTTTTCAAATGTTTCAAAATTAATTTTACAATTTCAATATTGGGCATTTCGTTGCTGGCACCAATGTTATAAACTTCACCAATCTTTCCTTTTTCAAATACTAAATCAATCGCTTTGTTGTGATCAATAACATAAATCCAGTCTCTCACATTCATTCCATCACCGTAAACCGGGAGTTTCTTATCGTTCATTGCATTTATTATCATCAAAGGAATAAGCTTTTCCGGAAACTGATATTGCCCATAATTATTCGAGCAGCGTGTTATAACAACCGGCATTCCGTATGTATGATAAAACGCGAGAACCATCATATCCGCAGCCGCTTTGCTGGATGAATACGGGCTATTAGGCGATAGTACTGTATCCTCTGTAAACAGTCCTTCTTCACCAAGGCTACCGTAAACTTCGTCCGTAGAAATTTGCAGAAATTTTTCTACTTCAAATCGGCGTGCAGCTTCAAGCAAAACATTTGTACCGATCACATTTGTTCTGTAAAAAATTTCAGAACCTAGTATGCTTCTGTCAACATGAGATTCTGCTGCAAAATTAATTACATATTTTACTTTAAATTTTTCAAAGATGTAATTAACCAGATCAGAATTTGTAATATCACCTTTTATAAAATAATAATTCTTTTTTGTCTCAGCGTATTTCAGGTTTTCAAGGTTACCGGCATAAGTTAATTTGTCCAGATTTACAATATTATAATCATTCCGATCTTTAAGAATATGATTTATAAAATTGCTCCCTATAAAGCCGGCTCCTCCGGTAACTAAGATATTTTTCATTTAGACTCGAATCAATAAGAGAAAAATCCTATATACACTCCGGACTGAATAAAGAAACTTTTACCATTCAATCCTGAAGGAACATTATTTAAAGGTTGATTATTTTCTATTGTCCAGTTATCGCCAAATGTAAATTGATAACCAGCTCCAATCCTAAAATTTACAAATCTCTGGAAAGGTATATCAAAGTTTATTGCCGGTGTAAATATCCAATATTTATTATCAAGAGTTCTGCTATAATTTGATGTCGGGGTAGTTGAAATTTCGCTCCAGGCGTTGTTCCAGTCAAACGAACCACTATTTTTATATAATTCTATCTTCAAATCTCCCCTTCCGATTGCAGCACCTACTGAGATACCAAAATTGCGAACTAATGGCAAAGTATATTCAATAGTAACGCCCCCGCCTCCCAAAGAATAAACTGCCTCCCTGTTTTCTCCATTTACTATGGCCGACATTGAAGTTGAGCCACCAAAGCCCATTCCACCAATTCTTAATTGAGGAATAAAGCCGAGATAAAGAAATCCTGAAATACCGGATGTATAAAATCCACTGTTTGAAAACTCAGGCAATCCAAAAGTTTTCATCTGTAAATTAACCTGGTACATACTCGGAAAGTACCAGCCCGGGGTATATCCTACTCCACCTCCGAACGGCGCATCAAAATATTGGCTGTCCTGTGAAAACACAAACGTGTTCAACAGAAGAGTAGCAAAAATGACTGCAAAAACCTTTTTCATAGTTCTTATCTTAATATAATTTTCAAATTTACCAAAGACATCTACAAAAACCAATGATAACAATTAAGCCTGCTCTATCCATTTTTATCCTCTAAGAATAAATCTGCAAACTCTCTGAATGCACCTTTGCCGCCTTCTTGCTTGCAAACATAGTGTACAATAGAAATAACAGAATCAATTGCGTTGCTCGGGCAGGCGCTGAATCCGACTATTTTCAAAGCTTCAATATCATTTACATCGTCCCCTATAAAAGCAATGTTCTCAGGTTTAATTTTCCTCAGAGAACATATTTCCTCAATCGCTTCTTTCTTATTTTTTACGCCGGAGTAAACTAGATCAAAATTAAGTCTTTTACCTCTTGCCGCTGCAATCTCCGATTTATCAGACGTCAATATTCCTACTTCAATTCCTTTATCTTTTAACAAGACAGCGCCCATTCCGTCGCGGACGTAAAATCTTTTCATCACCATTCCTTCATCTGAATAATAGAGTCCTCCGTCAGTTAATACACCATCTACATCAGTCAAAACAATTTTTATTTTGGAAATCTTATCATCTAACGGCACTTTTAATTCCTATTTTTGTTCAAATTTGGCCTGTAATATATCAATTCATTTTGTAAGATATTTGGGATTTTCGGGACAAAAATCCAATATTTTTATGTCAAGACTTCAACCGGTAATTCATAATTTTTATATTTAACCAGGTATTAAACAAAAAATAAAATTCAAGAAAAAATGAAGGTATTAATCACAGGCGGTAGCGGACTTCTTGGCAGTTATCTGAATAATGAGTTATCAAAAACCAACGAGATACTTTCAGTTTACTATAGAAATTCGGAGAATTCCAATAGATACAATTCCCAACAAATTGATATTAGGGATGAAGAAAAACTGAATTCCTTATTTAATTCTTTCAGGCCTGCTATAGTGATTCACACGGCGGCAATGACAAACCCGATTTTATCACCTGATATAGATCCTAAGGCTATCTATATCGTCAACGTTAATTCAACAAAAAAAATAGCTGAGTTGTGTAATAAATATTCAGCCAAATTGATTTATACTTCATCTGATCTCGTTTATGCAGGTTACCGGGGTTCTATGCTTAATGAAGAATCAAAGCTCATCCCTGTTTCACTCTATGCTGAGACAAAACTAATGGGAGAAATAAAAATCCAGGAAACTTTTGATAACTATTTGAATCTGAGAATTGCTTTGCTTTATGGTTTCGGACTTGGGAAAAAGAAAAATCATTTCGAAGAAATGTATAATAATCTTAAAGCAGGAAATACTGTAAAGTTATTTCATGATCAATACAGAACCCCGCTCTCGCTAACAGAAGCAGCAAGAATTATAAATGAACTATGTAATAAAAATATAAAAAGCGAAGTTATTAACGTCGGAGGAAAGGAAAGAGTAAACCGGATTGAAATGGGAGAATTTTTGTGCAACATTACCGGTTTTAACAAAGATTTTATTCAAAAAATTTCAGTGAAAGATATTCCTGATTATCCGGCCGTTGAAGATGTTTCTATGAACACAGAAAAGTTGCAATCATTAGGAATTAAACAAAAGTCTATTGAAGAATCGATAAAAGAAATTTTACATTGATAGATAAGAAAAACTTACTGATAGGCGCACACACTTCGACTGCTGGTGGTGTCTATACCTCTGTTGAACGTGCAATAAAAATGAAGTTTACTGCTATGCAGATTTTCACAAAAAACAACAACAGGTGGGATGCAAAGCCATTAGAAGAAAATGAGATCGAAAAGTTCAAAGAGTTTCTAAAGAAATCAGATATAAAATTTGTTTTAAGCCATAGTTCATATCTTATAAACCTTTGCTCAAAAAATAAATATGTCCTAAACAAATCACGAGAATCATTTATAGATGAACTTGAAAGATGTGAACTGCTGGGGATTCCACATCTCAATTTTCATCCCGGTTCCCACGGAGGACAGGGCGAAAAAGACGGAATTAGATTGATCGCTGAATCTTTAAATATCTGCCACAATAAGACTAAAAATTACAAAGTCACTTCAATGCTTGAAGCAACAGCCGGACAGGGAACAACACTTGGCTATCGATTCGAGCAACTACAGGAAATAATTGATCTTGTAGAAGATAAAAAAAGAATGTCAGTATGCATCGACACTGCTCATATTTTCGTTGCAGGCTATAATATTAGCAACCCTAAAGAATATAAAAAAGTAATAAAAGAATTCGACGGAATAGTCGGCTTGGAAAGACTGAAATGCTTTCATATGAATGATAGTAAAAAAGAATTCGGCAGCCGGGTTGACAGACATGAACATATCGGGAAAGGATTTATTGGCAAAGAGGGTTTTGTAAATATTATGAACGACAAAAATCTTACAAACATTCCTAAAATTCTGGAAACACCGAAGGGAAAGGAAATGAAAGAAGATACAGAAAACATTAGAACACTTCTTTCACTTATAAAACACTAAAATTATTCCAATATTTCTTCCTTCAACACCATTTTTGCATTGCATAAAAGTATTATCATTACTACACTAAATAATTATTACGATTTAGCGTATATGAATTAGCGAATATTATCCGATAAGAATTACAATGATAACATGAGAAAACAAGCCTACCTTCTTTTTGATACTATTATTCTGGGAATAATCGGTGCTCTTGGCGCTGAGTTATTCAGATTTCTTTTAAAAATCTTTCAAAAAATTTTCTTTGATTACATTGCCAAATATTCTGCACCCGGACTTCAAAGTGAAGGAGAAAATTTAATTGAGAAAATTGGTCCGCACGGATTATGGTTTATTCCGATTGTGCTGATGATAGGCGGATTAATTTCCGGATTTATAGTGTATCAGTTTGCACCCGAAGCAGAGGGACATGGAACTGACACGGCGGTTAAGGCATTTCACAAGCAGGCAGGGCTAATCAGAAAGAGAGTTACACCAATCAAAATTTTAGCTTCTGCTATAACTATCGGTTCGGGCGGCTCGGCCGGACGCGAGGGACCGACTGCATTATTTAGTGCGGGTTTCGGTTCAATCTACGCCGATCTGTTAAAACGTTCGGAAAAGGAACGAAGGCTGCTTGTTTTAATTGGAATGGCGGCAGGTTTATCTGCAATTTTCCGCTCCCCAATTGGCACTGCGATTTTTGCTATTGAAGTTTTATACACCGATATGGAATTTGAAACATCAGCGCTTATTTATACAATGCTCGGATCAATTATCGCATATGCACTAAATGCCGTTCTGGTTGGTTGGGAACCTTTATTCCATGTTCCGGCAAATCTGTCAGTTAATCATTTCAGTAGTTACGCATGGTATATTTTACTAGGAATCGCTAGCGGAATAATAGGAGTTATCCTTCCAAATGTCTTTTATTACACCCGGGATCTGTTTAAGAAAATTCCACTTAAAGATCATTTTAAACCGGCCATTGGTGGACTGGGAGTTGGCTTAATTGCATTAGCATTTCCACAGGTGCTTGGTGGTGGTTACGGCTGGATTCAGGAATCTATAAATGGTCAACTCGCAATTTCTTTATTGTTGATTTTACTTTTTGCAAAGATGATCGCGTTCGCTTTGACGGTGTCATCCGGCGGATCAGGTGGGGTTTTTGCTCCAACCTTATTTGTTGGCGCTATGCTGGGTGGATTATTTGCTGCAATTTTTCATCAACCCCCGGCGGCTTTTGCCATTGTTGGGATGGCAGCAGTTTTCGGAAGTTCCGCAAGAGTTCCCATTGCAACATTATTAATGGTTACAGAAATGACAGGAGGATATAGTTTGCTTGTTCCGGCAGCTCTCGCCGTTATACTTGGTTTTTATATTCAGGATTTTCTTTCTGCAAAATTTAAAGTAAAATATATAAGCTTGTACGAGGCACAGGTAAGAAGACAATCTTATTCGCAAGCCCACAGAACAGAACACGTAAAGCGCGCACTTTCTATTTTAAGAGATCAGAAAAAAATTGATCGAGCAACCTTAGGAAAAATAAACCTTGTACCTCTCCTTGAATGCAAGATTCCAATTAACATAACCGAAAATGAACAATTATTTTTGAGTGAGCTTTCGAAAAGGAGTCATTGTATAAATACATCAGTGGAAGAAAGATGCTTAAATAAAAAAAATGAAGATTGGAAAATAATTTCAGTAATTCGAAACAATGATATGCTCTTTCCTGATCCTGGGTTACAATTGGAAGCAGAGGATGAAATTTTAATTTTGGGTTCTAAAGAAAGTCTCAAAGAAATAAAAAAGAATTTTATAAATTAATTCTATCTCTTCGGTTCTAAAGGGCGTACAACAATAATCCCGGTTTGTTTTTTATTATTCATTAGATATTCTGACAACGGGACATAGGAAAGTTTTACTCTTAAACCAACATCGGGCGCTTCAAGTATCCTCGTTTCCCCGTTGTCCAATTTAATTACTATGGCCACATGAGAAACATCTAGTCCGGGAATATTTGTAGTTGTAGCAATAATGTCGCCGTTCCTTAATTTATTTTCAATCTTTGCTACGCTGTCTTTCGGTATATAATATAACTTTCTTTTGTTCAGTTCTTTTTCTATTTCGTCAATCTTCTTAAAGAATTGTTCGTTTTTTAATTGCTTGTATGCAGCACGGTGAGTTGTCATAAAATCAATTTTCTTTTTATACGGAATACCACCGAGACTTTTGGTAATATCTTTCACAATACTTTTTTTCTGTCCGTCATATATCCAGTCAGTAAAATAATGCAACCTTGATTGATAACCATTTATTTTACCGTCTCTGTATCTTATATACTGAAGTTGTTTCATATATTCTTTGACTGTCGGATGCTTCATTTTTGCAGCTCTCGCCAGTGCCAGGCAATTTTCCACATAAGTTGTACAGTCAAATCCCCTGAGGTTAACGACAAGTTTTTCCGGTTGTGCAACTTCGAGAGTGTGTGCCTCATACTTTGAACCGACGAAACTGTTTCCGATCGCAACCATAATATCACCAATCGGCTTTTTAGCCAGTTTTTTATCGACTACAAGCTGGAATTTTTGAACGCATATACCTATATCTTTCGGAGTGTAAATCTGCGCTTTAGTAAAAACGGTGGGGAGAATTAAAAGTAATAATAATTTTTTCAAACAACCTTTCAACATTTAACTGTAAACCCTCAACTATACTATATAATATCTTCATTAATCATATCTTCGTTACCGGGCATTGCTTGTGCCTGGTATTCCTCAATCTGTCTTTGGTGCGCCAGATTTTCGAAACGTGCATATTCTTTGACGAATGCAAGCTGAACATCTCCAGTAGGTCCGTTTCTTTGCTTACCAATAATTATCTCGGCAATTCCTTCGGTTGAAGTACCGTCCGAATTGTTTGATTCCATAATATTCAGGTCTGTTTAGAAAAATAACAACATCAGCATCCTGTTCTATAGAACCTGACTCACGGAGGTCAGAGAGCTGCGGGCGTTTATCGGTTCGCGCCTCTACTGCTCTGTTCAACTGCGAAAGTGCAATAATCGGAATATTCAATTCCTTAGCAAGAGCTTTTAGTGATCTGGAAATATGAGAGATTTCTCTCTCACGACTTTCAGCTTTTGCCGGTCCCTGCATCAGCTGCAGATAATCGATCACAATCATCCCGATATCTTTTTCAGCCTTCAGTCTTCTGGCTTTTGCACGAATCTCCAGTACAGTTTGTGCAGGAGCGTCATCGACATAAATTGGCGCTTCAATTAATTTATGAGCGTTTTTACTGAGCTTAACCCCCTGCTCACTAGGAAGCTTTCCTGTCCTTACAAGATGTGCATTTAATCTTCCTTCTGCGCAAAGCAAACGAATTATCAATTGCATAGTTGACATTTCAAGACTAAATATGCCAACAGGAATTCTATGATCTACAGCAGCATTCCTTGCGAGAGTTAAAGCAAATGCTGTTTTTCCCATTGACGGACGTGCGGCAACAATAATAAGATCAGATTTTTGGAAACCGCCGAGCATTTCATCAAGTTCATAAAATCCAGTCGGTACAGAAAATTTTTGATGAGTTGAAGAATGTATTGCTTCTATATATTCAATCGCATCTCGCACTGCTCTATCCATTCCCTTGAACGATTGTTTAAGATGACTTTCTGTAATTTCAAAAATTCTTCTTTCTGCATCGTCCAGAATATCAAAAGCATCTTCAGTTCCTTCGTATGCTGCTTCAGCAATTTTGTGAGCACTTGTAATTAATCCCCTGAGTATTTCCTTTTCTAAAATAATTTTAGCGTGATACTCAATGTTTGCTGCTGAAGAAATATTTTGTGAAAGCTTGCTTAAATAAACCGCACCACCCACTTTCTCAATATGATCACGTTTTTTTAATTCTTCATAAAGAGTTACAGTATCAATCGGCTCGCTGGCTTCAAAAAGTGAAACCATCGCTTCGAAAATCATCCTGTGCTCTCTCAGGTAAAAACTGTCAGTTGTTAATAGTTCAATAGCTTTGGGAACTGCTTCTTTTTCAATCATCATTGCACCGAGAACGGCAGCTTCCACTTCCGGTTCATAAGGCGGCTTTATATGAGCAGGCTTTATTTCTTCGAGTGTAATATTTTGTTTTGCTAGTTTCGCCATTATTGAGTTAACTCGTTATATAATTTTCTGAAATTCTGCACATCCTCCCAACAGCTACGCTTCCAGTTTGGATTACGGAGCAAAGCAGCAGGATGATAAGTTACCATAACTTTTGCATTTTCAAAGTCGAATATTTTGCCCCTCATATTGGTCAAAGAATCTTTTTTCTTCAAAATAGCTTGTGCAGCTGTTAAACCAAGACACAAAATTACTTTTGGTTTTATCAGTTCAATTTGTTTTTTCAAATAGGGTAAACAGGTATCCATCTCAACCGGAAGAGGCGTTCTGTTTCCTGGCGGGCGGCATTTTACAACATTAGCAATATATACTTCTTCTCTCGAAAAGTTAATTGCTTTTAAAATATCGGTAAGTAATCTGCCCGCTCTTCCTACAAAAGGCAGTCCCTGGGCATCCTCATCTGCACCCGGGCCTTCACCGATACACATAGCATCTGCATTTAGATTTCCGGTACCGAAAACAAATTTATTCCTTGTGGCTCCGAGAGAACATTTCTGACAATTACAGATCAATTTGTCCAGCTCTTCAAGACTTTCAGTCTGTTCCCAATTTTCCTTAAATAGTGAATCTTCGCTCATATCCGCATTTTTTATGATTTCTGTTTTCCTTGATTTTAAAATGTCACTCTCAAAAAGATCATCCCCAAAAATCTCTTTCTGATCAATCAATGACTGAATTATTTCATTTTTTAAAGTTCGGGACATCGGACTTGGAATTTAAGTAGTTAAGTTGAAAAATGGAAATATTCTTACTTTTTAATTTTTAATATTTCAGACAAAATATTATTTGCTACCTGAAACTTGGATTTCAAAGGGAAATCGAGTTTCTTCCCTTTCCGATGAATTATTTTAATTTTGTTTGTATCAAATTCAAAACTGCTGTTTTTATCTTTTACTGAATTCAGAACAATCATATCTAGGTTTTTCGATTTCAGTTTTTTCTGAGCATTTTTTAGCCCATTTTCTGTTTCCAGTGCAAAGCCAACAATTATCTTATTGTGTCTTTTAATAGTTACTAAAATGTCATCTGTCTCAACAACTTTTATCGATGTAAGTTTATCTACTTTTTTAATTTTTTTATTTGCTGTTTTCGCAGGTTTGTAATCTGCAACTGCAGCGGACATAATTAATATTTCTGAAGATTTTAGATTCTTCTCTACCGCAGTTTTCATCTCTTTTGCTGATCTTACACGATAGAGTTTTATTTCAGGATAAGAAACTTCCTTTGAGGGACCCGAAATCAAAGTAACGTCCGCACCCCTCAAATATGCAGCTTTGGCTATTTCAAAACCCATTTTACCAGAAGATCGGTTACCAATAAATCTAACCGGATCAATGTCTTCATAAGTTGGGCCTGCTGTTACAAGTATTTTCTTGCCAGGTAAATCTTTCTTATAGCCTGAAAGGACAAGCTCCGCAGCGTCTATAATTTTATTGTTTTCAGCAAGTCTTCCAATTCCTTTTAATCCACTTGCAAGTTCCCCTTCCTCCGCATCAACAATAAAGTGACCTACATCTTTTAGGGTTTTTAAGTTTATCTGATTTATTTTGTTTTCATACATGTCAACGTCTGCAGCAGGAGCAATAACAAGCGGGCATCTCAAAGCCGCAACGAGTGTCGTTAGAGCATTGTCTGCGTAGCCTTTTGCTATTTTTGCGACTGTATTGACAGTAGCTGGAGCAATTACCATTAAGTCAGCCCACAGAGCATAATCAATATGCCAGGTGCTTAATGAAGTACTTTCATTTTTTGATTTTGGAAAAATGTTTACAACAACTTCATTTTTTGAAATGGAGGATAAAGTTAGAGGTGTGATAAATTCAGTTGCAGCCGGAGTCATAACTACTTTTATCTCCGCGCCGCGCTTTATTAAATCTCTTACCAGGTAAACAGATTTGTATGCGGCAATACATCCTGTTATTCCAAGTAAAATCTTTTTGCCTTGTAAAAAATCTTTTTGCATGAAAAAGCAGTTTAGTAATCAGAAGACTTTTAAAAAATAAAAAAGATTAAAAGAAAAACTTCCCTTAACCTTCAATATTTTTGATGTTTAAAACTGATCCTGATATTTTAAAAATCAAGCAGGATCAGTTTGATGGAACAAACAGACTAATTTTTCCCTTTATATCTGAATTCTATCTTGCCGTCTAGTAATTCTTCGAGCGATTGAATATGCGGTTTTTCTCTCTTTTCAAATTCGAGAGAAATTTTTAATTGCGCAGGATTTTGAATATCCTCAGCGTCATCATCTCCTGCAGCAACAGGAATTGTGCTAACGAGAGCATTATATTCAATTTTATATTCATCATTTAACTGACGCGCTCTTTTTGCTGCTACAATAATCGCTTCATAAACATTGGCTGCCTGTTTATCAACCTCACGTAAATCAACCGGTGTGATTCCCATCTATTTTTTCTCCTTGCTAATTAATATTTCTAATTAATCTTTCAGCTTCAATAATTGCTTTATCCAGTTCCGTGTTATCAACAAAATGATCAAATTTATCCTTCAATCCCAGTTCCATTTTTGCCCTGTCAATACGTTTCTGTAAATCAGCCTTATCCTCAGTATTTCTCTTTTTAAGCCGGTTTACTAATTCATTAAAACTGGGGGGTACAATATAAATAAGTACAGCATCAGGGTAAATGTTTTTCAGAGATAAAGCACCTTTTACATCGACCTCTAAAATGATTGATTTTCCAGTACTTACAGCATCATCGACTATTTTTTTATATGTGCCATAATAATAATCGTAAAATTTCTCCCATTCTATAAACTCATTTTTCTCTATTTTCTCTCTGAATTGTTCTTCTGTAATAAAGTAGTAGTGAATTCCGTTTTTTTCATCATCTCGTTTCTTCCTGGTTGTTGCAGAGACGGAGAAAGCAAGTTCAGGAATGTCTTTCAAAATCCTTCTGACAATTGTGGTTTTACCACTCCCGCTCGGAGCGGATATTGCAATAATTTTTCCTTTCTGATTCTCCAACTATCACTCAATATTTTGAATCTGTTCTCTGATTTTTTCAATTTCTTCTTTTATTCTTACGGCCTTATGCGTAATTGTCGTGGAAATAGATTTGGAAGAAATTGTATTTGCCTCCCTGTTCAATTCCTGGCAGATAAAATTTAATTTTCCTGCCCGGTTCACTATCATTTTTTAAACTATCAATGAAAAATTTAATGTGGCTTCTGAGCCTTACACATTCCTCTGTGATATCAGCTTTGTCAGCCATAATAGCTAATTCAAGTTCGAGTCGTTCTTTATCTGCTTGCTGACCGTCCAGAAGCATTTTAACTCTCTCCCTTAGCTTATCGTGATATTCTTTTATTCCTCCGCTCTTAGATTCTTCTTCAATCTCAGTTAAATACTTTTCAATCTCCTGCAATCGCTCAAGCAGATCTTTTTCTAATTCCTTGCCTTCAGCTTTTTTCATTTTAAGGAGCTGCTCAAGCGCTTGGTTAAGCGCTTTTTTCAGCAATAGAACTTCTGCATCAGAAATACTAAGATTACTTGTTGAATATATATCCTTGTTTAATAAAAGGTGTTCGAGCTTTATACTTTCCTTTAACTTTGCTGCCTTCTTTACCTGCTTAATAATAGACAACTGATTTTTTAATTTCTCTTTATCAAGTAATAGTAGTTCATCTTCCTGTCCGTTAACTCGTAGTTGAACGAGTACAGAAAGTTTTCCCCGTTTAATTTTGCTTTTTATTATTTCCCTGAGTTCATAATCTTTGTTCATCAGGGAATTAGGTAGCTTTAAGAAAATATCAAGGTAGCGACTATTAACACTTTTAACTTCTATTTCAGCTGATATTTTTCCTTTTTCCGCAAACCCTTTGCCGTAACCGGTCATGCTATATAACATAATAAACCTTAAAAAAGAGTGTTTAAAATAAGGATTTTACGAAAGCTTTACAAAAAACGGGGGCTGTATTATATTGATATAAAAAGTCACTTTGCCAGGTTCGCGCTTCGATCAGAATGCTTCACCTATCCCAAAATTGAATGCAAAGTTGCTAAAAACCCTTTTATCAAAGATAAACCTATGATCTGAAGGGTCATAAAACTTAAATCCGAAATCAACTCTTATTGGGGCTACGAGTGTGTAATACCTGAAGCCAATTCCAACAGCAACCGCCATATCATCAAAACGAAATTGTTTGTAGTTAAGCCAGGTATTTCCGTAATCGACAAAAAATGCAACTCCATAATAATATAGAAATCTGAATCTCATTTCAGCAGAACCTTCATATAAAAAAGTTCCCCCTTTCACATTTGGTCCTGTTTGAGTAATTCCATGAATAACCGGGGAATTTTTCGGTACAAGTCTATTTGCACCCCATCCCCTGATTGAATTAGCTCCGCCGGCATAAAATGTTCTGTTAATCGGGATACCGCCATAATCACCAACATAAGCCTGTATCAGTCCAATTTTATTTTTGACAGCAAAAACTGAAGTCCGCTCTTCATTCATACTTCGGTAGAAAGAATGTGATAACAGTACTTTATAGAACAAAGCACCTTCAAATTTTGAATTAGTAAGTTTTGATAAGGTGTAAGGTAAAATATTTGCTTCCTCAAGCTGGATTGACAAATTGTATCCCCTGGATGGATATAACAAGCTATCTACTGTAGTAGATCCAATGTTAATATCAATAGCTGAAATTAATTTGACAGAGGTACTGTCATTATAAGTTCTATAGACTTCATTTGATTGTTCAACGTTGTAGGAAGTACTCAAAAAATTTACAAATGTGTACTTGGGCATTTCAAATTCAAAAGTAATTTTTGAACCATAAATAGTATTATTATAACTAGCCTGCTTATTTATTGTCGCATAATTATCCCAGGTACCGTAAATATTTTCTCCAAATAAATAAGGTTGTTCAATAGTTATTCTGGAATCTACGTAACCGAGCAGCGTTGTATCCCGGAATGAAAATTTTTTGAAAATTTGTCCAAAATCAACATTGAATATATCCTGAATACCAAATGAAGAAGAGATTGTTAATTTTCTTGCAGCCCCTAAAAAATTTTTTCGAACATAAGATGCCCCAAGACCAACATTGAAAGCACTCTGCTGGCTATTTAATATCACTTCAGGAGACAATTCATTCAGCAGCCCAATGTTCCCATTAATTCTTAGTGGTACCTGATTACCCGAAGTATCGTTTTCTGCACCTGAAAGTGTTATTGTATTAAATAAGCCCGTTCTGAACATTCTCACCTGGTTACTTCTCATTTTATCCAGGTCATAAAAATCCCCCGGGTGAAACCCGCTAATATCTTTTAATAGTTTATCATCAACCAGTTCAGCGCCCTCACCTGTTTTATTGACTACCAGGGAATCAATTGTGTATCTTTTTCCGGAAGTGAAATAGATGTTCAGGTCAGCCCGTTGTTTTAAAGTATCACGAAACACAATCGTGCTGTCATATTGTGCAAACATGTAGCCTTCGTTCAGCAAAGTATTTAAAGCACGGTCTGTGTTTTGCTGGAGCGTTATCTGATTAAATTGCTTAGTCGTGTCTATGTCCAGATCATTATAGACACTTTTAAGAATAAAACCAGGAAGATATTTTAAACCGTAAAGTGAAAGCTTCCCATAATTAGAAGGCTTATTTTCATCAATGAAATAAGTAAGATCAACAGTTTTGGAAGATGTATCTACTTCAACTTTGTGCGAAAACCTGGCATTAAAAAAACCATTTGCATTGTAGTATTCTTTAAGTGCTGCGAGATCAAAGGGAATATTTGTAGAATCAAAATAAGTTGTGCCTCTTGCAAGCCCTGTTAACGAATGTAAGATTTTCCAGAACCAGAACGGGCTTTCGCGTGAAAACACTTTATACTCTAATACTGAAGTCGAAATCGCATCATTACCTTCAAAGTCAAGAGATTTAAGCTCGTACTTTTCTTCGGTAACCTGAGCCAGCAAAATGCCATTAAGAAAAAATAAGAAGATTAAAATTAATTTTTTATTCTGCATGCTATTTAAAAAAATGGCCGTCTGGTTTCAATATCAGGATATTATGCCGGATCAATATTTAAGTTGAACGTCTTTGTCTATAATCTTTAAATTAGGGTAATCCTTTTTAAAGATGCCAAAAAAGAAATTGTGGATTTCAGGAACATCTATATTGTCCGAAATATAAAGCGACACGGGCTTACCTTCATCTATTAAATGTGCCACATAAGTTTTATGATCCTGAAAATTAATTATGTATGTAAAAACTTCTCCCCCGCTGCTTCCAAGGTAAAAGTCTTTTGAATTATAATAAACAAGCTCGTGATCAAAAGAAGGGAATTTAATTTTATCACAAAGGCTTCCCTTAAAAGAACCACGGAAAAGACCAGTTTGCCAGATTTTTGTTAATTTACCGTTTATCAATTTCAAAAAATTAAACCTGATTCCCCATTCTGTTTTGCTTTCAACCTCAGTGCCTGCAATTACCTCAATTACCGTATCTCTATCAAACCTGCCTTTAAAGGTTTGTTTAACATCATTCCCTAAAATTGCTTTTGCCTGGCCCAGTACAAATGAAGGATCGTTGTAACTATTTTTTAATTCTACCAGGTTGGTATCCCGCTTTTTTTCTGTACAGGAATTCAAAAGCAACAGAGTCAAAAACAAAAACGATAAAACTTTTTTATTTAACAACAACTTTAGTCCCTTCTTTAACTAATGGATAAATTTCCTCAATACTTTCATTACTAATAGCAATTGAACCGTCAGTCCAGTTATAAACAAAAGGCAAATTCTTCAATAAGAAATTTAATCTGCCAAGTCCGTGTATTCCAACATTTCCTCCTAATATTGTTCTCACATTGGGGCAACCATTTTGATTAAGTTCATCTTTTATCGTATCGAACTGCTGCTGTGTTATCACACCTTTTTTCAACCCTTCAGAAATATCTGATATGTTAGGATAATTCAATTTAAAAAATTTATCATATTTATATACAGAGTCAATTTCACAAATTTTATAATCTCCAACAGGCGTAGAAAGATCGCCCCTTCGGGTTTTTACTGACTGAACATTTCTACCAAAATAAGCTCTGTATGTTTTGATAAGAGTTGTATCATCATATAGCGAAAGGGCATATTCTTTTCTGTCAACAATGATAACCGGACGATCGATCTTTTTAATTCCTTTTTTTGCCATTAATTCTTTAACCGGGACTGTACGAAGATTAAGAATTATCCCATAACCAATAACTCCTGTGATAAAAAGTATAATTCCACCGGAAAAGAAAAATACATTTTTAAGGGTATTTTTATTTATATAATTGGAAACTCTGCTGCTAGAGAATTCTGTATTATTCTTATTTTCCTGATCCATATTAAAATTATTTTTCGGCACGAAAGGAACGATTTTCCGAATAAAATTACTTAAAAATTCAGTCAATTTTACTCTCTCGTTACATTATAATTTTAATTTACAAAAAAACCCACCGGAATAATCTTGGTGGGTTTAAAATTAAGAAATTAAACTCTATTATACTTCCATTATTTCAGCTTCTTTATGTTTCAGTATTTCGTCAATCTTTTGAGTATGTTCATCTGTCATTTTCTGCACATTGTCTTCGGCATCCAATAACTGGTCCTCCGACATTTTTTTGTCTTTTTGGGCCTTTTTCAAGTGCTCATTAGCATCACGCCGCACATTCCTGATCGCTACTTTCGATTCTTCACCGAACTTTTTAACCAGTTTAACCAATTCCCTCCTTCTTTCTTCATTTAAAGGAGGTATAGGAACTTTCAGATTTGTTCCGTCGCTTACCGGGTTTAATCCAATGTTTGCTTCCAGTATTGCCTTTTCCGCTAAAGGAACTACTGATTTATCCCACGGGGTTACAGAAAGAGTATGGACATCAAGTACCGTAACATTACCAACCTGATTCAACGGAGTCATATTTCCGTAATATTCAACTTTTATTCCATCAAGTAATGCAGTGGTTGCTTTACCTGTTCTTACTTTTACAAGTTCCGATCTCAGGGCTTCAAGGGTTTTGTCCATCCTTGATCTGGCGTCTTTTATTATGTTTTCCATATAAACCTCTCAGTTATTTAAACTTAAGGCAAAATAAATTCTTAAGTATCAATACAAATTGTAAAATAAAAATTAGTCACCATTATGGACTACAGTTCCGATTTTTTCACCTGTTACAAGTTTTAGTAAATTATCAGGAGCATTCATGTTAAAAACGACCAAAGGCAAATTATTCTCCTGGCACAGACTAACTGCTGTCAAATCCATTACACGAAGATTTTTTTTGAGAATATCGAGATAAGAAATCTTGTCAAACTTAAATGCTTTGGAATTTTTTTCAGGATCGGAATCATAAACACCATCAACTCGGGTTCCTTTAATAATTACATCCGCTTCTATTTCCACAGCCCTTAACGAAGCAGCAGTATCAGTGCTAAAATAAGGATGCCCTGTACCTGCGCCTAAAATGATAACTCTTCCTTTTTCAAGGTGCCGCATAGCTCTTCTTCTTATATAAGGTTCAGCAATCTCCTGCATATGAAGAGCGCTTAACAGTCTTGTGTGTATTTTTTTATTTTCAATTGCATTTTGCAAAGCGAGTGCATTAATAACTGTTGCAAGCATTCCCATGTGATCGCCGGTTACTCTGTCAATTCCCTGGTCACCGGCACTAAGTCCCCTGTAAATATTTCCTCCGCCGATCACTATTCCCAGCTCCACTCCGATGTCGTGTACCTTTTTGACTTCATCAGCAAAAAAATTGAGAACGTTATGATCAATGCCGAATCCTTTTTCGCCCATAAGGGATTCGCCGCTCAGCTTAAGCAGAATTCTTTTGTATTTTAGATTTGTCATACAAGTGGTAATAAATTATAGGATTAATATAAAAAAAGGTCTTAACATAATTAAGACCTTTCGTTTAAGTTTATTTTTTTTCATCACCAAGATGAAACCGGTGAAAAAGCTTAACAGAAGCATTTGAACCGTGTTTTGAATTGAATTCTTTCAGAAGATCACCCACGCTTTTTGAATTATCCTTAATAAAAGCCTGTTCAATAAGGCAATTTTCCTGATAGTATTTATTTAGTTTGCCCTGGGCTATTTTATCAAGGATATTTTCAGGCTTACCTTCTTTGCGGGAAATCTCTTTATAAATTTCAATTTCCTTATTAATTACATTCTGAGGAACTTCTTCCCTTTTCACGCAGATCGGACTCATCGCTGCTACCTGCATAGCAATGTCTTTTCCAATTTCTGCAAGTTCATCAGCAGCTTTTCCGGCATTATCAAATCTTACGAGCACACCAAGTTTTGCTCCGAGGTGAACGTAATCAACAACGATTCCATCTTCAGCTTTTTCAATGGCGAAACGAGAGATTTCTATTTTCTCTCCTACTTTACCAAGCAGATCAGTCATCTTAGTCTTTAAGCTATCATCACTGAGAAGCTCCTGAACATTTGCCGGCCTTTTGGAGTTGACAGCCTGTAAAACTTCATTTGTAAAATTCACAAAGTCATCGCTTTTTGCAACGAAATCAGTTTCACAATTTACCTCAATAATAATTCCTGTACTTTTATCAGGTGAAATCTGTGTCTTTACCATTCCTTCATTTGCTGATTTCTCTGCTCTCTTTGCAGCAACTGATGCGCCTTTCTTTCGAAGTATCTCGATTGCTTTTTCAAAATCGCCGTTCGCTTCGGTAAGGGCTTTTTTACAGTCCATCATTCCCGCGCCGGTCTTTTTTCTCAATTCATTTACTTGTGTAGCAGTAATTGCCATAATTATAACCTTATTCTTTTTCTGTAGTTTCTTCTTTATCTGTTTCAGTTTTTTTTACTGTTCCTTCTTCGGTTGCTTCCTTAACTTCAGCTTTAGGAATTGCTTCTTTTTCTTCTTTTACCTCAGCTTGTGGTGCAGGTTGAGTTTTCCTTAACAACCTTTTTAGGTCTCTTATCTTTAACTTTTATTTCTTCTTCAACTGGTTTATTGTGTGACTCATTTTCTTTTGCCACTCTTTCAGCTTCTGCAGCTTCTTCTGCCTTTCTTTCCTTTGCAACTGCAGCACCCTCGTTAACTGCATCAGCCATATATGCCACAATCAGCTCGATTGTCTTTACAGCATCATCATTTGCAGGAACAATCTGATCAACATCGTCAGGATCACAGTTTGTATCAACGATTGCGAAAACAGGAATGTTCAGTCTCTTTGCTTCTTTAATCGCAATAGATTCTTTTTTGATATCAACGACAAACATAGCTCCGGGCACTCTTGACATCGTTTCAACACCTTCAAGAACTTTTTTCAATTTATCCTTTTCTCTCGTTAAAAAGAGTCTTTCTTTTTTCGTTATCTTATCGAAAGTACCGTCGGTTTCCTGTTTCTCTATATTATTTAAACGCTTAATACTCTTTCTGATCGTTGAAAAATTTGTTAGCATACCACCAAGCCATCTTTCGCTTACCCAGTTTGCATTGCATCTTTTAGCTTCTGTTTCAATAACGTTCTTAGCCTGTTTTTTTGTACCGACAAATAAAACTCTCTTTCCTTCTGAAGCCATTTTCATAAGATTTTCGGCCGATTCAATCAGCATGGATTGAGTTTTTTTCAAATCGATAATGTGGATTCCGTTTTTTTCCATGAAGATGTAAGGCTTCATTTTAGGATTCCAGCGGCGGGTCAAATGACCGAAGTGTGCACCAGCTTCAATAAGCTGTGATAGTTCTAGCTTTTTCATGTGTCTCCTGTTTTTCCCCGATAAATCCGGGGATCTTCTACTTTCGTCGACTTTACTTTTCATCCCGCCAACGGCGGGACACAGGAAGTAAATCAGAAAGTATGAATGATTGTTAATTAATAATGAACTTAAAAAATTATCTCTTAGAGAATTGGAATCTTTTTCTTGCTTTCGGCTGTCCGTATTTTTTACGCTCAACCATTCTTGGATCTCTGGTTAAATATCCTTCGGGTTTAAGTTGTTTTCTGAACTCAGGATTTATTGCTTCAAGTGCTCTTGAAATGCCGAGCCTGATTGCCTGAGCCTGCCCGGTTACTCCGCCACCACGAACATTAGCAACAACATCATAACTTCCGGCAGTGCTTGTAACATTAAGCGGCCCAAGAATATCTTCCCTGCTCAAAAGCTGAGGAAATGCTGCTTCAAATTCTTTTCCGTTAACGGTGATCTTTCCATTTCCGTTTCTCAAGATCACTCTTGCTACCGAAGTTTTTCTTCTGCCAACATAAATCTGATCTGCCATTCTCTATTCCTTATAAACTTATTGCTTCCGGTTTCTGCGCTTTGTGCGGATGTTCTGAACCGGAATAAACTTTTAATTTTTTAATTAACTGATTCCCTAACCTGTTCTTGGGAAGCATTCCTCTAACTGCAGTTTCAATAATAAACTCAGGCTTCTTTGCCATTAACTCTTCATAGCTCTGAACTTTTAAGCCTCCCGGGTAACCACTATGGTGTGCGTAGGTTTTTAAGAATTCTCTTTTACCTGTCACCTTAACCTGTTCCGCATTTATTATAACGACAAAGTCCCCTGTATCAGAATTTGGAGTGAATGTCGGTTTGGTCTTGCCTCTAATTATTGAAGCAACCTTGCTCGCCAGCCTTCCCAAAACCTGGTCTTTTGCATCAACAACAACCCAGTTGCGCTGAGCTTTTTCAGTGCTTATAAACTTTGTCTGTTTTTCCTGTTTCACTCTGTTTCCTCCGAAACCTTATAATTCTTTTCAAAATAAAGAGCACTAAAAATAGGCTGAAAGCGGGAAAATGTCAAGATATTGGCAGTATAATGGAATAGATATTACTTTGAATGTATTGAATGAATACAAGATATGGACGAATTTACAGGTTTTACCTAGCTAGGAATTATTTTTTACTTAAAACTTTAAGACTATTATCAGTTGGTCAGCGCTTTGTTCAAAACACTCCAATCAATTTTATTCATTAGCTCTTGCATCCTGTCCTGCGCGCCGGTCATTATAATTACAATATTTTGTATGGAAGGGGTTTTTGTGTCTTTAAATTTAAAGTCGTAGAGATTGTCATTCGCATTCCACTTTGCAGTTTTCCAGTTGCCGAATGCAATGTAATAACTTTTAAAATAATCGTAAGCCATGTAGCCCTCGTTTGTTTTCGTCACCATTGCACTACCTTTTACCTGAACATCAGTTGCAGGTTTGCCCGAAATATTAGCCCTGTTTATATATGCATAAACGTGAAGCTCGTTTAATTCTTCCAATTTATTATTTATAGCATCAAGACTGTCGTTTAGAGGGGTTCTTTTCCCATATTCTTTCTCTGCTTTTGCCGATGGGTTCTTTTCATATTCCTTTATTTTAGCAACAAGTTTATTTGACAAAATTTGTGATTTGTCATAAAGCGGTTTGATAATTTGATTAAATCTTTTTGAATCCTGGTTTACCACATAATCTCTCTCAAAGTTTTGATCTATACCTATCGGACCTCTATCATTATAATCAGTCGGGACCAACGGATCACCATTATACCAGTCTTGATCAAGCGTCCAATCATCATTTCCGAATTTGTCGAGTACACTCACTATAACCGGGATGGCTTTATTAAAAACTTTTTTCTCCGCTGCGTTTGGTTTTCTTACAGATTGCGCAAAAATTGAATTTGCATAAAGCAGCAATGATAAAAAAATTAAAGCGGTTTTCGTCTTTATTAAATTCATAATACTTTCTCTTAAAAATGAATCCCTTGGTCGATACTGATTTTACTATTTAAATTTTTACAAACTCAACCCGCCTGTTATTTGCTCTTCCTTCAGGCGTGTCATTAGAATCTATCGGTTTCGTATCGCCGAATCCTTTCGTGGTCAATCTGGAACCATCGATTCCAAGGCTTACAAGTTCAGATTTAACAGACTCAGCTCTTTGCTGTGAAAGATCGAGATTATGCTTCGCATCTCCTGTATTATCTGTATGTCCTTCAATTTCAAATTTAAGTACCGGATTATTTTTCATAATTCTAATAATCATATTCAATGTGCCCATACTTTGGGGTTTTATATCGGCCTTATCAATGTCAAAAGTAATACCGTGAGTTACTATTTTGGAAGCTGTGAATTTTTTACCGATTATATTCATACTGCCGCCCGCTGCAACTCGAACATTAGTTATCAAAATTGGATTTGTCATATCGCCGATTCCTCCGAATCCGAATGATATTGGAACGACGCCCAAATTAGGTGCAACTAAAATACGGTATTGATCCACATAACATTTTAACTGGTTATTTTTATATATAACGGCACAATGATGCCATTTGTTGAAAAAGGTATTGTCATCTTCATTAGGATAATTGGCACTAAAGTCTTTGCGGAAATAACTTGTTTCTACCGTACCATTCTCATCAAAATTAACATTTCCTTCACTGATATCTCCATTTTCATTTTTATATTTAAGAAAAAGGACGGGACCGTATGCGGCGCCGTTGGGATAATAATCGAACTCTATTGTAAAAGGATCTGTTAAATAAGATTTAGTTTTCATTAGTGGATAAACCCGGCAATAGTTCCCTTCTGTAAGACTAAAAGCTGCCCTGCCTGCGACTTCATTTACAACAGCCTGCCCCGCATCCAGATCCCAGTGAGAGGGAAATTCCCCATTCTGATCTTCCGTAAAATCGTCTTCAAAAATAATCTTGTCTCCTGGAACAAAGTCGTAATTCTGGTAAGTCTTTATGCTTATTTGTTTATTACCGGGATTTGTGGAGTTATCATTTTTATTCTGATCATTATTAGATTGATTATCATTGGTGGTTTTATCCATAGTATTATCAATTTTCTCTTTTGCCTTTTCTTTTGCTTTATCCAGAAGATGCCCGAATTGTGCACGAACAGGAAATGCACAAATCAAAAATGTACCCAGAAACACTAATAATAATTTTTTCATTCTATCATCTCCTTATAATTTTAAGTAAAATTTTTAATGCTCTTATTTTGATTTTTTAAATAAAACAGGAATAGAGATAGCTGTCTATAGGATAGAACATAAAGTGAGATTAAAGCTGAAACAACTAATCATTTGATTAGTTTATTTCAGATATGAATTAATGCATTCTTAGCTCAATTAACTATTTATTTTAATAATATTCTATTTCAGCAATATTAACTTTTTAGTTTTAACAAAGCTTCCTGCAACAATTCTGTAAAAGTAAACACCGCTGGAAAGCCTTGAGCCGTTTAGCTTGACTTTATAGTTCCCCGGACTTTGTTCTTCATTCACAAGACTTACAACTTCCTGCCCGAGTGTATTAAATATTTTTAGCGATACCAAAGAACTTTTTGGAACAGAGTAAGAAATAATTGTTGACGGGTTAAAAGGATTTGGATAGTTTTGAAATAGTTTATACTCACGGGGAATTGATCTCCCATCGGGTGAATTTACAGATGTTAGTTTTGAGTATGGAGTTACAGTTGCAATCACATGCTCTTCCGAATGCTTTTTTTCCTCTGAATTTGCATCTGTTATTGTAGTATCATGAGAGAAATTACCTTTGAAAACAAAACCGCTGTCGGTCCTATTCCAGGTAGCATTATTACCGCCGTCAATATCATTTGGTCCGATGGTATAGACTAAATAAGTATCCGGATCTTGGTCATAAGTGTACGTAGTATCGTGTTCATACGGGCTCGGAACCACAGCAGATCCGGCCATAAATTGATACCAGTTTCTTGTATGAAACAAAAGCAATGAGGAAGTGAAACCGATTCCGTTATATTTGCCGTATTGCAAATAATCATCAAGACCGATGCTGTACATAAAATCCTCGGTGGGATCGGTTTCTTGGACCTCAGTGATAGAGCCGGTACCGTAGAGCGTCGAAGAGTTTGAATAACCACTTTCAAAGCCCAATCCTGAAGTACTCCCCTTTGCGCCAACAATATAATCGATAGAAATACTGCTGTCACTAAAATCTCCGACAACATACTGTGTAACTTCTGCCTGAGTTGAACTGAATGAATTTGAATATTCGTATGTAATGTTGTCCTGGTAATGAGATTCATCGGTACTAAAATGATTTTCTTTAATATTAACAACCCAACTATTTGTAGGGACATAATTAATATTTAATGTAGTATCGCCCCAGGCACCTTTTCTTTTGTCTGACGGAGTAAAATACGGAAAGTAAATCCCTACAATGTTGCCAACATCTTTTGCATTATCGGCTATGAAATTCGCCGTAGATTTACCACTGCCGTCGGTTTCTACGCTGTCTTTATCGAAGTGTCCATAGGTTGCGCTGATTTTTACCCAGCGGTTGCTTAATGGAGTACCGTCACAGTCATTTACCTCAAATACAACCGGTATAGTTTCTCCCCCTTTCAAATCGGCCTTTGAAGGAATTATTTTAACTTTTGCATTTATTGCCACATCGTTGCCGCCCAGGTCTCTCACATTTTTCTGATAAGCCCTCACTTTATCGAAAACGGGCTCAATCTGCGAAATTGCGGTTTTGGCAGCATCCTGTGATTTATTCGGATCTGTAAAATCGGATTCGCCTTGTGCAAGTCTTGTTCTGGTGTGAGCTTCTTCAAGGTAAACGTGAAAATGAAATTGCCCGCCGGAACTGTCGATAGAAGCCCAGATTAGAAAATCAATGCCGGGTACAGGACCGCTGGCCGGAAGGTCGCCAGTGGAATAATTTTCCAGATGTGCTTTTATAACGGTATCAGGATTGGCTAAAAACTCTTGTGCCTCAGTTCCGTCCAGCCAGTGTACACAATCTTTTTCCGGATCGTTATCTTTTATCTGCGATATAGGAACTTGAGCATCGCCCAGTGCTATCCAATTCAAAAATGCTGGCTGCAGCGGATCAATTACCCCTCCTGTAGAATCACCTTTAGTCGGCATAGTTACATCCATCCTAACACCGTAAAGGTCGACTATCGGTCTGGGACAACCGTCACAGCTAGTCTGTGCATACACATTTGTCCCAATAAAATATACCCCAATAAAAATAAATATAAGAATGATATTCTTCTTCATCATAATTTCTCAATAATCACTTTTACTTTAAAACCATAAGCTTCTTTGTCTGAATAAAATTTCCTGCGTTTATTCTATAAAAGTATACGCCGCTTGATAGTTTCGATGCATTAAAATTAACAGAGTAATTTCCAGCTGGTTTATTTTCACTGACAAGGGTCTCTACTTTTTCCCCTAAAACATTATAAACATTTAAAGTGACAAAAGTTGCCCGGGGAATCGAATAATTAATTATTGTTGAGGGGTTAAATGGGTTCGGATAGTTTTGTTCAAGTCTGAAATTTTTCGCTTCTGTAATGACTTTGTTCGCATCCACAGCAGTTATACCTGAAAACGAAAGATCATCAATATAATATTCTGAACCACTGTGTATATTTTCAGCGGGTGATATGGATATGCTTATAGCTGCCGAATCCGGGATGATAGTGGTATCGTAAACAATTGAAGCTGTAAATTGAGTATAAGAACTAACACTTGTTGCAGTGCGGAATATCCCTGCTCCTATTCCATAATTATTTTTATACAATGCGACTAAAACAACCAATGTATCAGAGCTGGAAGAAGTAAATTTATAATAACCGGTAAGCTCAGATGGCCTGCTGGTAAAAGCAAATTTATCTAAAAGCGCGGGTGGAATATTAAATCCGCTTATTGTAGCAACCGCCCCTTTTGCCGAATAAGAACCTGAATGTGCATCTGTGGATTGAGTTACATTTGAAAATTGAGAATTGTTAGAGGTGCTCCAGTTATCGGGATTTCCATTTGTCCAGTTTTCAAAGCCTGCATTTGGTATTTGTGCTTCCACACTAAAAGCTAGAAAAATGAATAAAGTAAGAATATTTAACACAATATAATAAGATGATTTCTTATACATAAATTTATCCTTCCTTCTATTGCCAGATATAATTACCGTCCTTTATTTTTACTTTAGGAACTGTAATAACTTAAAATGTGATAGCAGTGTAATCAACTAATCATTTGATTAGTTTTGGAGAGAAGAGAATTTATACTATTTTATTTTTTATTGCTTTAGCTACTGCTTCAGCGCGGGAATTTACGTGTAACTTTATATAAATATTATGAAGATGGAATCTGATAGTGTGATAGCTTACAAATAGCTTTTCAGCAATTGCCTTTGTGCTGTGTCCTTCAATTAATGCTTCGAGCACTTCTTTTTCTCTATCAGATAATAATGACTGGTTAATTTTTTCGGCAGGAGTTTGAAAATATTCCAGAACTTTTCTTGCAACTTCCCCTGAAAATGGCGCCCCTCCCTCATAAGCTTCGCGGATCGCTTCAAGCAATTTTGTTGTGGGGCTCTTTTTCAGCAAATAGCCAACAGCTCCACCACGCAGTGACTGGAAGATTTTTTCACTGTCGCTGTAAACAGTAAGCATCATAACCTGAACATTAGGATAAATGTTTTTTAACTCTTTTAAAGTTTCTATTCCGGACTTACCAGGCATTTCAATATCCAGCAATAAAATATCAGGGAGATCATTTTCTATTTTTCCCAATACTTCTTTGTAATCCTGGTATGCGCCAACACATTTAAATCCATTGGATTTGTTTAGAAGGTCGGAAAAAATTTCCCTGAAATCTTTATCATCATCAAGAATTGCGACTCTTATTATATCTTTTATTTCCACTTTAAAATTTTCTCTCTACGTTTTACCCAATTATCAATTATATAAATCAAACCTTCAACTAATCATTTGGGTAGTTTTACTTTTGCACAGGAAATATGATTTTTATTTTGGTTCCCTTTCCCGGCGAGGTTTCAATTGAACACTTTCCGGAAATTTCAGCCGTATTTTTTTCAATATTTAACAAACCTTTCCCAGGAATAATTTCATTCCTGGCAAACCCTTTCCCGTCATCCGCAATTGTTAAAATGATGTTTCTGTTTTTAACTTCAAGATGAAACGTGATTTTTTTACACTCTGAATATTTTATGGCATTGTTTAAAGCTTCTTTTGCAATAAGCTGAAGATTCCTTTTGATCTGTGAATTTACTTTTACATTCTCAATATTATCAGTCCTGATCAACAACTCTATATTTTTTGCTTCACAGGTTTCATAAGCAAAATTCTTAAAGCTGAAAACAAAGTCCTTTAATGTATCATACTTCGGATCAATAGACCAGATAACATCTATCATCTGATCAACAAGGTCTCTGGCTATTTTACCAACCCGGTTAATTGAATTGTTTGCAGACATACTTTCATGTTTATTAACTCCTGATTTTGGTTCTTCCTGCTCCTTTAAAGCATGCTCCGAAAGTATCGCTATTTTCGTAAGACCTGAACCAATCTCGTCATGCAAGTCTCCTGCAATTTTCATCCTGATCTTTTCGATCTCAAGTTTTCTTTTATTTCTGTAGTATATATATAGATAACCACATACAAGTATTAATAAAACCCAGCCAGAAATAAACCACCATTCAAGATAGAAAGGCTGGGATATTACAAAACGAATAGATGCCGGAGAAAAACTGGAAATATTATTTGAATTCACTGCGTTAACCTGGAACGTATATTTACCCGGTTTTAATGACGCATAAGTTACCGAGCTTTTATTACTTAAATTATGCCAGTGTTTGTCGATATTAAGCATTCTGTAATTATAAGAAGTATTCTGATCTTCTATATTGCTGATTCCCGTAAAGTCAAACGTTATATTATTTTGTTCGCTTGTTAGAGTCTCTTCATTCTTTAAATTATAAGCCTTCCCATTGACTAAAATTTCTGTAAAATAAATTGAAGGAGGAACGTGTTCATGGCCAGACTTTCTTTCATACAGGTAAAGGCTAGTTTTGCTCGAAAAGGTAACCAGGTTATTTTTTACTGCAACAGTATAATACGGATTGTTTGTAACTTCTTCATTCAGTTCGTATGACGGGATAAAATCTTTTTTTAATCTTTGTATACCAGCCTGTGTAACAATCCAGATTCCCCTGTCTCCATCATTTGCAATATCCCAGATGCCATTACTTATTAATCCTTCGGACTTGGTTATTTTTTTTATATTTCCGTTGTTATAAACTGCAAGACCTCCGTAACGCGACCCGATAATTATATTGCCAAAAGAATCTTCAATTACTTTTCTTATTGAATTGTCAGGAAGCCCGTCCTTAGTTGTAAATAATTTTACTTTTATGTTGGCTGGATTATACTTCATTCCCAGGTCTTTGAGTATTTTATCCTTAGAAAAATACGCCAGCCCATTATCATAGCCGCCAAACCAAAAATTACCGGATGAGTCCTGATAAATGCACCTGACTGAGTTATCAGGCATTCCGTTTTGATCATTATAAATTCTAATTACCTTTCTGTTTTTGTTTATTACGATAACACCCAGATCCAATGCGCTTGCCCAGATATTTCCATATCTATCTTCAATACTTTTAAAGATTGCAGCAAATTTATATTTGCCGGAAAGATCAATTACATTTTTAAAATATAAGTTTGAAGGTAATTCCGATAGGGGATGATTATTCTTTATATAATATTCAAGGATCTCCCCCTGTTCAAGCGTAAGTATAAGGTTACTACTATCATAAGACAAAGAGGTGTTTTGCGGCTGATTAACAACCTTCGAAATAGGATGATCAAAAACTTGCCAGGAATCATTATTTGCCTTCCAAATTTCTCTTAATCCTTTTGCGGTTGTAATCCATATATGCGAATTATTATCAATAACTGAAGATGTGTAATATTTTTTAAGAGTAAAAACATATAGATTCGGATAAACAAGTTTTGATATACCGTTATCATTTAATCCAAGCCATAAAATTCCTTCCCTGCCCATAAGTGCACAATTGATATTGTTGCCCGGCAAACCAGACTTCCCTGTAAATACACCAGATACTTTCAGGTTTGGTTTATTAATTTTAAACAGCCCGTTATCGGAATTGACATAGATAAAATTAATATTAGGAGAAGAAACTATGCCGCGGTAGAACCTACCGGACCAGAGCATTTTATATTTTATACTTTTATTGGTTCGTTTAACCAGGAGACCTTTTTCAGTTAATAACCATTCCGTCCCGTTGTTTTCTGTATAAATACTAATAATTCTACTTGATGCTCCTGGAGGAAGCGAGTTATCCCTGAAAAATCTTTTCTTTATTTTATTATAGATAAAAAGCCCGTTGTTAGCGGAGACCAAAATATTACCTGAAGAATCTTCTCCAAAAGCCAGTGCTCCTTTGATTTCTTTGTTAGTGTTAAATTTTACCATATCTCCTTTTTTAATTACGAAAAAGGATGTATCTGTGCTGCACCAAACTAAACTATCGCTATCCTGAAAAATCGTATTAATTTTCAGCATTCCTTTAGGTAAAATTTCTGAAAAGTGTTCAATCTTTCCATTGCTGATTCTATCTAAGCCGCCCTTTATGTAACTAACCCAAACCGAATTTTTTTTAAATTTATCTGCAGTTATAAACTGTACATTATTATATAATAACCCCTCTTCAGTTGTAAGATTTTTAAATGATTTGCTGTCAAAAATACTGAGTCCCTCTTCTGTTCCAATCCATATAAATCCTGATGAATCCTGGCAGATAGAATGAACATTGTTTGATATCATTCTATCCTTCATTGTATAATTATGGAATATCAGTTTTTGTGCGAAAGTATAATTCTGAATGATGATACTCAGTAAGATAAATAATATAAGATAAGCTTTGTGCTTCAATGGTATTTAATTATACGCTTGTTAAAGTTTATAAAACATATCATAAAAAAATAATCAAAACAATATTTTTAAAACATCTGCCTTTATGAGAAGGCATCGTATAATTGGTCGGACAAATAAAAATCCATACATGCAAGTATATTCTTACCCGCCTGTATGGATTGATAAAAATTATTTCTGCATTACTTCCCCTGTCCGCCCATAGGCATTTTCATCTGGTTGTAACCAGCAGGAACTGCAAAAAAGGAATCGTCGAGGCTTTTCTTCTCAACTGATTTTACTTCAAATCTTCCGGTTTCTTTTCCATCTGAATCCTTTTCAACAACAAGCATAGGGAAATACCCACTGTTCTCAATATCCTCCTGCCATTTTTGTTTTGCTTGTTTGCCCATTGGTGATTGGAAAAATATAAAACCGCCCAAATCTTTTGTCATCCAGGCTTCCGATGTTTTGCCATCGTCTTTTATTACCCATTTTTCACACTTGTAACCGTTAATAGTTTTGGTCTCGCTGGTTTTTACAAAATCCGTATTAGATTTTTCATCTCCAGTATTATTTCCATTGTCTTCTCCCAATTCCATGTCCAACGGGAATTCCATATACATTTTCATTGTAGGCATTACCATAAGCATCTTTTTATGTTCTTTGTCGAATATGATATTTGCTTCTCCCCTTGCCGAGTTAACATCAAAACGGGCCATCTCCCCCTTCGAATAGTAA
Organism: uncultured Bacteroidota bacterium; assembly: GCA_963772675.1. Lineage (GTDB taxonomy): Bacteria > Bacteroidota > Ignavibacteria > Ignavibacteriales > Ignavibacteriaceae > JAKAGZ01. The sequence goes on along the minus strand of CAVYYF010000005.1, from coordinate 819,006 downwards.
TTCAATGTATTTGTTTCACCATCATTTGTTGTTTCAATTACAACTTTGCCTTCAAAAGTGGTTTGTGAGAAATGTTTCGGGGAAAAGAAAAATAATGTTACGAGTACAAGTGAAGAGACCTTTAATGCTTTCATAAATCACCCTCTGAATTTATTTTTAAGTTGAACAAATATAGATAATGTTTGGAATAAGGTAAAATTCAATTTGTGGAATTTTATATGGAAAACAGGCGTTATAGATTATTCAGGATTCAAATCAACTACCTGTTGTCGATTTTAATTTGATAGCTTTATTAAAATCATTAATTTTCAGTTTGTTTTTTGTAGAATATTGAAAGGACGTTAAATGAAATTTTTGGTTACAGGGGGTGCAGGATTTTTAGGAATAAATCTGGTCAGGTATTTAAAAGAACGCGGACACGATGTTGTTTCACTAGACATAGCTGAATTTAATTATCAAGATATGAAAGACAAAATAACCGTCATCAATGGAGATATAAGGGACAAACAAATTGTTCACCTTTCAACAATGGAAGTTGATATTGTGATTCATACAGCAGCAGCTTTGCCACTTTATAAAGCAGAGGACATTTTTTCAACTGATATTGAAGGAACAAAAAATCTCTTAGAGGCATCAAAAGAAAATAAAGTCCAGAGATTTATTCATATATCTTCTACAGCAGTTTACGGAATCCCGGATCACCACCCGCTTTATGAAAATGACAAGCTGGACGGGGTAGGCCCATACGGTAAATCAAAAATTGCAGCAGAAGAAGAATGTTTAAAATACAGACGGACTATGTGTGTACCAATAATCCGGCCAAAATCATTTGTCGGCCCGGAAAGGCTCGGAGTTTTTGCTCTTTTTTATGACTGGGCAAAAGACGGGAAAGGCTTCCCGATGATTGGTAACGGAAATAACCGGTATCAGCTAATGGATGTTGAGGATCTCTGCGACGCCATTTACCTGTGTGCAACTCTTGATAAAAATAAAGTGAACGAGACATTCAATATAGGAGCGAAGGAATTTACTACAATGAAAGAAGACTACCAATCAGTTCTCGATTTTGCAGGACACGGGAAAAAAATTGTTGGCCTTCCTGAAAAGCCGATAATATGGGCATTGAAAATTTTAGAAGCATTCAAGCTTTCTCCTCTTTACAAGTGGGTATATGAAACTGCTTCGAAAGATTCATTTGTATCAATAGAGAAGGCTGAAAAGATTTTGGGCTATTCGCCAAAATATTCAAACAAAGACGCGCTGATCAGAAACTTCAAATGGTATCTTGAACACGAAAAAGATTTCAGAAACCAAAGCGGCGTTTCTCACAGAGTTCCATGGAAACAGGGGATTTTGAAAGTAGCGAAGATGTTTTTTTAGTTACAGATAGTGTTTTGTTTCATTTGAATGACACACAAATATTTTCCCATCAGGGACTACCTGTCGATATTTTCTCGAAATTTCGACACGTTCTGAAAACGTGTTCATTTCATCGACATATTGTATCTTTCCTTATAAATTATATATTTCGTAACAATTTTAGAAGTAATTACATAATAATAGAATATTCATTTCCCTTTTGCTCATTTTCTCTTATTTTTATAAAAATTTTGTTATACGCAAGGAAAAAGTAATGGCTAATAAAAAAGATTACTTAAAAGAAGTAATTGAACATATAGATATTAAAAAACATAATGTGGTTGCCCTGGTTGATGCTATGGAAAACATGGCATTCTCTGCACGTGACTTAAACCGCGCTGCAAGAATTTACGATATGATGTTAAAAGATACTGAATGTGGCGTAATACTAACTCTTGCTGGAAGTTTATTCAGTGCGGGGTTAAAGAAAGTAGTCTTTGATCTAGTAAATAATAATATGGTAGACGCAATTGTTTCGACAGGTGCAATTATGGTCGATCAGGATTTCTTTGAAGCGCTTGGTTTTAAACATTACAAAGGGACCCCTTATAACAATAATGATAATGAATTAAGAGATCTTGCTATCGACAGAATTTACGATACGTATATAGATGAAGACGAACTAAGAGTCTGCGACGAAACAACCGAGAAAATATGGAACTCTCTCGAACCCCGTCCTCATTCTTCAAGAGAACTTGTCCGTGAAATGGGAAAATACCTCGATGAAAACGGCGGACCAAAGGTAGATGATTCAGTAATTTATACTGCATACAAAAAGAACGTTCCGATTTTTGTTCCTGCTTTTTCAGATTGTTCAGCTGGTTTCGGGTTTATTGTTCACCAGACAAAAAATCTTGACAAGCATGTTTCAATAGATTCCGCAAAAGATTTTCTTGAACTTACAAAAATCAAACAGGCTTCAAAAGAAACAGGAATCTTTATGATAGGTGGAGGTGTTCCGAAAAACTTTACACAAGACATTGTTGTTGCAGCTGATATTCTTGACGGCGAAGCAGCAATGCACAAATATGCTATCCAGATAACTGTAGCCGACGTAAGAGACGGAGCGCTTTCAAGTTCTACTTTGAAAGAAGCTAGCAGTTGGGGCAAAGTTGAAACAACTTACGAACAAATGGTCTATTCGGAAGCAACAATTGCAATGCCTTTAATTGCGGGGTATGCATATCACAAAGGGAACTGGAAAAACAGGAAAGGTAAAAAATTCACAAAGCTTTACACTTCTGATAAAGTCACTGCATAACTTTTCATAAAACCTCCGGGGTTACCAACAAACCCCGAAGGTTACACTATTACTCGCTCATCCTATAAATATTAATATTCCATTAAATCTTTCCACCCGTCTAAATTCCGCTGTAAGTAACCACGAAAACCTGTATATTCAACCCCTGTTTTACAAGTAAAATTATGTCACATAAGGAATTATTAAAAAAATATAGCGACCCTAAGAACTTCTTTAACAGGGATTTAAGCTGGGTTGAATTCAACAGGCGGGTGCTTGAGGAAGCCCTGAATCCTGAACTCCCCTTGCTTGAAAAGGTAAAATTCATTTCAATTTTTCACACAAATTTGGATGAATTTTACATTATCCGTATTTCAGGATTAAAAGAACAAATTGTGGCAAATATACTTGAACCGTCTATCGACGGTTTAACTCCAATTTCACAATTACAGAAAATTGAAAAAGCTCTTCAGCCAATGCTCAAAAAAGTAATGGATTTCTGGCTGAACAATGTTGTCCCTGAACTAAAAAAAAATAAAATAGAGATTTGTCAATATGATTCACTTCCTGAAAATGAAAAACAAATCTTAACGGAATATTTTAAAAAAGAAATTTACCCGATATTAACTCCACTTGCTTTTGATCCCGGGAGACCTTTCCCGTACATTTCAAATTTAAGCCTTAACCTGGCAATACTCGTAAAAAACCAGAAAGGCGAAACTCACTTTGCAAGAGTGAAAGTCCCGAACATTCTCCCGAGGTTAATGCAAATAGATAAAATTATTAATCCGGATAAAAAAATTCAGACTAACGGAAATTTCAGCGCTAAGTTCATCTGGCTTGGCGACCTTATCAAAGCAAATTTAAATTTGCTTTTCCCCGGTATGGAAGCAGGCGAAGCTTACAGGTTCAGGATCACACGTGACACTGATATCGAACTTCAGGAAGATGAGGCTGATGACCTGTTGAGTGTTATCGAAGAAAATATCAGGGCGAGAAGATTCGGAAGCGTTGTCAGGCTGGAAGTAGAAAATAAAATGCCCGATTTTATGCTTGACACGCTGATGGAAAATCTCCAGATAACCAAAGACGATGTACACGTATTTGATGGCCCGCTTGGATTGAGTGACGCAATTTCTCTTTACGATTTACCTTTACATCAGTTAAAAGAGAAGCCCTTTTACCCGGTTATTTCAAAAGAGTTTGAAGATGAAGAAGATTATTTTTCAATTATAAGCCAGCAGGATGTTTTATTACATCATCCTTATCACTCGTTTACTCCTGTTGTTGAATTCATTAAGCAGGCAGCCAAAGACCCGAACGTTCTTGCAATCAAACAAACACTTTACCGTGTCGGATCGGATTCACCAATTATTAAATATTTAATTGAAGCCGCTGAAAGAGGAAAGCAGGTTGCAGTGCTTGTTGAACTAAAAGCAAGATTCGATGAAGAGAATAATATTTTTTGGGCGAGAGAACTGGAGAAAGTAGGAGTACACGTTGTATACGGTCTGGTTGGATTAAAAACCCACACTAAGATGGCGATGGTAGTTCGCAGAGAATCCGATGGTGTAAAGAGGTACGTTCACTTATCCACAGGTAACTATAATACCACCACGGCAAAAATTTACACGGATCTTGGTCTATTCACAAAAGATAATGATATCTGCACAGATGTTTCAGACCTGTTTAATTACTTAACCGGGTATTCCAGACAAACTGATTTTAAAAAACTAATTGTTGCCCCGATAAATATGCGCAAAGTAATGATTTCTAAAATTCAGCGTGAAATTGAGAATGTAAAAAACGGAAAAGAAGGGAAATTAATTTTTAAAATGAATGCTCTCGTAGATCCGTTGGTTATCAGCTCACTTTATGAAGCTTCCAACAACGGGGTAAAAATAGACCTGATTATCAGGGGAATATGCTGCCTTGTGCCTGGCGTTAAAAATTTAAGTGAAAATATTAAAGTAATAAGTATAGTCGGGAGGTTTCTTGAGCACAGCAGGCTCTACTATTTCTATAATGGTGGAGAAGAAGAAATATATCTTAGCAGTGCCGATATGATGCAAAGAAATCTTGACCGAAGAGTGGAAATTGCCTTTCCTATCAAAGATGATAGTTTAAAATCAGAATTGATGCGATCACTTGTCAAGCATTCGCTTCAGGATAATATTAAAGCGCGCAAGCTTAACGCTGATATGACTTATTGCATTAATAGTAATGGAAAAAACAAAGATGAGAAGTTAAGCTGCCAGGAATGGCTGATGAAACACGCCGAAAAACTTATTACAAAATCAGGAACAAATTAAAATTCCCATTTTATTACTAAAGCCGTCTTAAATCAAATAATTGCGTTCATATTGAAATCTATTTTTGTTAAGTTTAAAAATGAAATTTTTCAGTAGAAACAATAAAGGAAATCAAATGCCCGATATGACGAAAAGTGAAGTTCTGAATATTCTAAAAAAGATTGACGACCATAATGTTAATAAAAATTTATTGACATTAAACTCTATTAATGAGTTTAAAATAAATAATAATATAATGGATTTGACAGTTACCATCCCGATTCCGGGAAGTCAGATAACCGAAGATATTAAGAATAAAATTTCGAATATCCTTAAAAAAGAATTACCGGCTATAGATAAGATAAATCTGCAAATACAGGGTAAAGTAACAGCCCATAATGACCAGAAAAAAGACGCCCTGTTACCCGGAGTTAAAAATACCATTGCGGTTGCAAGCGGCAAAGGCGGCGTAGGTAAAAGTACTGTAGCGGTAAATCTTGCTGTTGCTCTTGCAAAAGAAGGCGCTTCGGTGGGATTGATCGATGCGGATATTTACGGCCCTAGCATTCCGTTGATGCTCGGATTAAAAGAAAAGCCTAAAATTTACCAAGATAAGAGCACAATGAAAATGATCCCGCTGGAAAACTACGGTATAAAAGTAATTTCAATTGGTTTGCTAGTTGATGACAATGCGCCTGTTATCTGGCGCGGACCAATGGCAAGCGGTGCTATAAAACAATTTATGACCGATGTCGAGTGGGGCGAACTCGATTACCTGATTTTCGATATGCCTCCGGGAACCGGCGACATTCAACTTACTCTTGTTCAAACTGTGCCGCTTACCGGTGCTGTAATTGTTACTACTCCACAGGAAGTTTCGCTCATCGATGCAAGAAAAGCTCTAAAAATGTTCACAAGAGTGAACGTACCCGTGCTCGGCGTTGTTGAAAATATGAGCTACTTCATTGCGCCCGATACAGGAAAACAATATGATATTTTCGGAACCGGCGGAGGTGTTAGTTTATCAAAAGAACTTAATGTACCTTTTTTAGGAGGAATGCCTATAGATCCACGAATTCGTATCGGCGGCGATAAAGGAATTCCAATAGTTTATGATATACCCGGTTCAGAATATGAGAAAATGATTTTAGAAATTTCGAAAAATTTAGCAAACCAGGTTGAGATCAGAAATACTAATCCTGAATCGAAGGTCGAGATTTTACTCGATGACGATGAATAAAAATAAATTTTTATAAAAAAGAAATATGAATATAACCAGTGAACAAGTTTTAAAAGCACTTGAAACAATCAGGCCGTTTCTTCAGGCAGACAGTGGCGACGTGGAGCTTATCGAAATTTCTGATGATAGTATTATCAAAGTTAGACTGACAGGTGCATGCAGTTCCTGCCCAATGTCTATAATGACTCTACGTGCTGGAATTGAGAGAGCCCTAATGAGAGAAATTCCCGCTATCAGGAGAGTGGAAGCTGTTAGTCAATAGTTTTCTTTGACTCGCTCTTTATGTAATTTTATAAAGATTTTAGTTTATAAGTTTATTAATACGCTTAGCACATCGATTATATGGACGGCAGTTTTAAAAATTTCGGCTACTTAAGTTTACTCCTGATTGGAGTAATTTTATTTTTGTATCTAATTTATCTCCTGTCAACTCTATTCGTCATTATTGCTGTTTCCATTTTACTTGCTTTCATTTTTGATCCTTTTGTAAAGCAACTTGAAAAAGAAGGCTTCTCAAGATTAGCTGCAACTGCTGTAGTATTTATAGTAGTAACTTTTCTTTTGTACCTTGGAACTTCTTTCTTTATACCAAAATTTGTCACACAGTTAAATCAGTTGATAGGTGCTTTGCAGGTATATTCAATTCAGGATCAGATTATCAGCTTTGAAAAACAAATACATTACTACCTTCCATTTTTCAAAATAGGTGATCTCTCCAAAAAGATTGAAGAGTTTATTTCAACCGGAATGCTAAACTCCGTTGATCAGTTATCAACGATTTTTACAAGCATTGTTTCCATAGTTGCTATTCTTATAATCGTTCCATTTATAACCTTCTTTTTATTGAAGGACAGCAGAGTTATTCAAAAAGGAATAATTCATGTTATGCCGAACAAATATTTTGAAGTAACTTACTGGATACTTAAGAAAGTCAACATACAACTTGGCAGGTTCGTTCGCGGATGGATTTTTGATGCGGCATTTGTCGGAATATCTTGCGGGCTTGGATATTATTTTATAGGTATCGATAACGCACTACCTTTGGGAGTTATTTCAGGACTCGGACACCTTGTACCTTACTTTGGTCCAATAATTGGCGGAGTTCCTGCAATTATTTTTTCTATAATTCAGTACGGCGATCTTTCGCATGTTCCGTTTATAATTTCTCTTATGCTTGGCGTGTATGCAATAGATAATGGTTTTGTTCAACCCTATGTTTTTGCAAAAAGCGTTGATATGCATCCGATAGTGATAATAATATTGATACTGGCAGGCAGTCAGTTGATGGGTGTGATAGGAATGCTGCTTGCTGTACCTATAGCTTCTGTATTAAAAACAGCCGCTCAGGAAATTTATTTTGCACTGAAAAATTATAAGATTGCAAGGCTTTGATTTTTTCCAATTATATTTACTAACATATAATATTATTTTATTCACTATTTATCATCAGGTAATCAACAATGTTAAAGAATCCCAAACTTTTTGAAATCAACACCCGTGTTTGGATTAAACGTTTTGGGGATGGTGTTAAGCTTTCCCAAATTCCTGATGACTATTTCAAAAAACTCGCTGATAAAGGAATAGACGTAATCTGGTTGATGGGGATATGGAAAACGTCCCCTGAAGTTATTGAGAAAAGCTGTTTTTCTGTAGACCTGATCTCCGCATACAATAAAGCATTACCTGACTGGAAGAAAGAAGATGTTATAGGCTCACCTTTTTCTATAGATGTTTACAAAGTAAATCCAATACTAGGAACATCTGATGACTTAGAAGTTCTGAGAAACCAGGTAAATAAATCAGGGATGAAATTAGTTTTAGATTTTGTTCCGAATCACTTCAGTTCGGCCTCAAAACTGATAAGATCAAACCCGGAACTTTTTCTGAAAGCAGATACAGAAACTCTCGAAAGTGATCCGGCTACATTTTTTAAACCTGATGAAACTAAACCTGACATCTTTGCTCACGGAAGAGATCCGTTTTTCCCTGCCTGGACAGACACTGTTCAATTGAATTACTTCAACCAGCAAACGCAAGAATTTATGATTCAAACATTATTAAATATCTCTGAGAAGTGTGACGGTGTTCGATGCGATATGGCGATGCTTGCACTTAATAATGTTTTCAAAAATACATGGTTGGGAGTTTTAAATAAATCAGAATATAAATCACCCGAAAGGGAATTTTGGGATATTGCTATTAAAAGAGTAAAGGAAAAATCAAAAGATTTCATTTTTCTAGCAGAAGCTTATTGGGATCTTGAATGGGATCTTCAACAAGCCGGTTTTGACTTTACCTACGATAAAAAACTTACTGACAGGCTGATATCAAATGAGATTTCAGAAGTTAAATTACATCTAAATGCAGATATTGCCTACCAGGAAAAATCTGCAAGATTTTTGGAGAACCACGATGAGCAAAGAGCGATAGTCAGCTTAGGCACACAGCGCTCACTGGCTGCAGCTGTTTTGATAAGTACAATACCCGGTATGAAGTTATACTTTGATGGGCAGTTTGAGGGAAAGAAGATCAGACTGCCTGTACAGCTTGGCCGAGAGCCAATCGAAAAACCGACACAACTAGTAGTCGATTTCTATAACAAGCTTTTACCTATAATTAATAGCAGAATATTTACCGAGGGTGAATTTTATAAACTGGAAATCGATCCGGCCGCTGAAGGTAACAATTCATATGAGGATATGTTTGCTTTTTTGTGGAAACTTGAATCCGAAATGTGGATAGTTGTAATAAATTATTCTGATTCAGCATCGCAATGTAGAATAATATTTGACCCCGAAACGGATAAAGCGAAAATAACTTTAACCGATCATTTGACCGGTGATAAATACATTCGCAAAGTTGAAGAGATTAAAAATGCAGGGCTTTATATTGAGCTAAAATGTTATCGCGGTCACATCTTTTCGATAGAAAAATAATTTCCCCATTCACAAAAATTATAAATGAATATCGGAGTAATAATTCCTGCTTTTAACGAAGAGCAATCAATTGGCAAAGTTGTGTCTTCCATCCCCGGAAACATTGCAAATGAAGTAGTTGTTGTTAATAATAATTCAACTGATAGCACTGCGGATACAGCCAGAAACGCTGGGGCCACAGTGCTTAACGAAGATTTTCACGGTTATGGCGCTGCTTGCCTTACAGGTATTCAATATTTAAGCAATAAGAATATTGATGTTATTGTTTTTATGGATGGTGATTTCAGCGATTACCCGGAGGAGATAAATCTGCTAGTTGAACCTATAATAAGTAAACAATATGATTTTGTTGTTGGAAGCAGAATCCTTGGGAAAAGAGAAAAAGGAGCGCTCCCTTTGCAATCGAGAGTTGGCAGTATAGTAGCCGGGTTTTTAATAAAACTTTTCTGGAGACAAAAATATACGGACCTCGGCCCATTCAGAGCTATCAGATTTGATGATCTCATTAAATTAAGGATGAAAGACAGATGGTACGGCTGGACAGTTGAAATGCAAATAAAAGCTGTGAAAAAGAGATTAAGAATAAAAGAAATTCCGGTCAATTACAGAAAAAGGATCGGGAAATCAAAAGTTACAGGCACACTAAAAGGGACTATAATGGCAAGTACAATAATTTTAAAAACAATTTTTTCAGAATTGTTCAGAGACTGAATTATTCCACTTAACCTGTTTCGATTTTGATGTTGAAAGTTGGGCGTTTATCCATTATTCTGATTAAGGGAATAAATTAAATTTTGTAATTGATCGTTGATCGCCAAAAAGTTTTTGAAAAATACTTATATTTCCCTCTGTAGCTAAAACAATAATATGTACAAATTATAATTACCTTTGAATATGAATGATGAAAACAATGTAATCACTTTTTGTAAATACCCGGTTGAAGGTAAAGTAAAAACCAGAATTGCAAAAACTATGGGGAATGAATTTGCTGTTAAACTTTATACAATGTTTGCTGAACATACTTTCCGTGAATTGTTAAAAACAGACTCCGTATTTCCATATTTATTTTTCTACGGAGACGATGAGAGAAAAAAAATAAAAGAATGGGCAGGATCTGAATTTCTGTTTGAGCCACAGGAGGGTAACGAACTCGGTGATAAGATGTACAACGCATTTAAAAAAGTTATCGACAGAGGATCAACTAAAACTATTATTATTGGCACAGATATTCCCGATATGTCTTCAGATATTATAAGAAAAGCCATGCAGACTCTTGACAATTCTGACGTAGTGATCGGCCCCAGTAATGATGGAGGTTATTACCTGCTGGGAATGAAGAAACTATATAGAAGCCTGTTTACAGGCATTGAGTGGAGCAGCAATTCTGTCCTGCGTGTAACCTTAGAAAAAGTTAACGCTTTAAATTTAAGTTATTCGATACTACCTGAATTCATTGATATTGACACAGAAAATGATATAAAGAAATGGCTTTCCAAATATTCCGATGAAAATAATTATTCTCTTAAAGCAGCAGTAAGATCATTATTATTAACTCATCTCGAAATGAAATAATCACTTTAAAAAAATGGTGTGGAAAATGGAAACATATTATAAGCCTGAGGATCTTCCGAAATTTGGCACTATGGAGGAGGGTAATCCTGAACTTTGGAAGAAATTTTCTGATTGGTACGGAGCTGTATTTGCAGAAGGAGCATTGAGTGAAAGGGAAAAAGCACTGATAGCACTCGCAGTAGCCCACGCCGTACAATGTCCATATTGTATCGATGCATATACACAAGCTTCACTCGAAAAAGGGTCAAATCTTGAACAGATGACAGAAGCGGTTCATGTTGCAAGTGCAATTAGAGGCGGAGCATCGCTTGTTCACGGCGTACAAATGAAGAACGTGCACGAAAAACTTACTATGTAATTAGTTAAACTTATCAAAAATAAATTAAAAAATTATGGTAAAAGCGCGTCATAAAAGCATGAAGGCTTTTGGCGAAAGTCTTGCAATTGCTAATGAACAGCTGAAAATAATTAATCAGACAGATGGCCTTGCCAGGTTTGAAGAAAAGTTTAAAGAAACCGGGGAAAGCAAACTATTTGCTACTGAGTTAGAAATAATACAGATCAACATTGGAAAAATGTGTAACCAGGTTTGTAAGCACTGTCACGTTGATGCGGGTCCTGACAGAAAAGAAATTATGACCAGAGAAACAATGCAGTACTGTATTGATGCACTGGCAAAAACAAACATTCAAACTGTGGATCTTACAGGCGGAGCTCCGGAAATGAATCCTGACTTCAAATGGTTTATTTCAGAAATTAAAAGACTTAATCGTCACATAATTGTGCGATCTAATCTTACAATTCTTGTTTCAAACGGATTTGAAGATTTCCCAAAATTTTTGGCTGACAACAATATTGAGATCATCTCTTCACTTCCCTATTACACTGCTTCAAATACCGACAGACAAAGAGGAGATGGAGTTTTTGACAAATCAATCCAGGCAATTAAAATTTTAAATGAATTGGGATACGGTAAAGATGAAAGCGGGCTTATTTTTAACCTGGTTTATAATCCATTAGGTGCTTTCCTGCCTCCGAAACAGGAATCACTGGAAAAAGATTACAAACGCGAATTGTGGAATAAATTTGGATTGGTTTTTAACAATTTATATACTATCACAAATCTCCCAATAAGCAGGTTCCTTGACTACCTGATTGAGTCAGGAAATTATATGAATTATATGAACAAACTTATTTCTGCGTTTAACCCTGCTGCAGCATTAAATGTAATGTGCAGAAACACTATATCCGTTGGCTGGGATGGACAGCTTTACGACTGTGATTTTAACCAGATGCTTGAACTACCTCTCACAAATGGCTCCCCAAAAAATATTCAGGATTTTGAGACAGGGCTACTTAATAACAGGCTAATTGTAACTGGACAACATTGTTACGGCTGCACAGCCGGAGCCGGATCCAGCTGTGGCGGCGCTACTGCATAGCCCAAACCTAAATAGTTTTAATTACTCACAGATTAATACTATCTTTTATTAACTAAATCTCACTTTTTATGGATTAATTATGGCACAAAAAAACAAGCAAAAAGATCGAACTTATGGGAAACCAAAAGAGGAGGAGAAGCATCTAATAGATCCGAAGCATAAAAATACTTTGTGGACTATAATTATAGTCATTATTCTTTTGATCTTTTTCATAATAAATAATACGAGAAGTGTCCCGGACCATGGACCCTATCCTCCGAATTATGATCAGAAGGTAGCACAGGAAAGACTAAAATAAAACCGACTTACTAAAAACCGGAGAAATATAATGAATTACAGATTTTTAAATATGGGAAAACTGATGTTATCCACATTCTTGTTTTTTTCATTTATTTTAATTGGATGTCAGAATAAGAATGTAAGTGATGAACAAGCTACTACTAAGGACAACTCAAATGCTAATACTCAGTATGCCGCTACTGCATCCACTAGTACAAGCAGTTCAAGTAAAGAATTGGCACCAGATTTTGTTTTAACTGACACACAGGGAAATCAAACTAAATTATCAGATTACCGCGGCAAAGTAGTTATACTAGATTTTTGGGCTACCTGGTGTCCACCTTGCAGAAGAGGAATACCTGACCTGGTTGAATTACAAAAAACGTATAAAAAAAATCTTGCTGTTATTGGCATTTCACTCGATACTGATTCAAAAAGTGATGTTGTACCATTTATGAAACAATATGGAATAAACTATAAAGTAGTTTATGGCGATAATGAAGTAGTACAAAAATATGGTAACATACAATCTATTCCCACAACATTCATAATCGATCAAAAAGGAAAAATTATTACTTCTTATATTGGCTTACAACAAAAGGAAACACTTAAGAATCAAATCGATGTGCTTGTAAAGAAATCGTAAATCATAATTTCCTCTAAAAAAAATTGATCTGATAATAATGGATATCTCTCTTAACGGTAATAAGAACGGGTTGGAATTAACTAGAGATATAAAAAAACATCCAGGGTATAATAATATTCCTGTCATCTGTTTAACTGCTCATACCCGAAAGGCAGATGAGAAAAATGCATTTTCTGCAGGCATTGATGAGTTTATAACAAAACCAGTTAGCAATAATACTTTGCGGCAAGTAATTGAAGATTATTTGAGCTTAGAGAAAAATTAAAATTTATTATAATCCATCCCTTAAAAATTTAGGTTGTTCCAGGGTAAGAATTAGTGAAATACGATGGGTATCAGGAAGATTTTCATCAGCGGAACCGTTAAATCTTGCAAATGAATAATCAATATTAAGCTTGGGTAACTTTACCCCAGCCCCAATGGTAAACTGGTTAACATCATTATATCCACCTCTGATCATAAAAATATTTTTAAAATTGTATTCTATTCCAACATGCCTGTCAAAGCTGATAGGGCCAATATAAAAATTAGCTGCATACTGCCTGTCTTCAAATCTTACGTCAATATCCACGGCAGGCATAAAAGTACCGCCAAGAAATTCAAATTTATATGCGCCGCCAACTTTAACTGTCGGGGAAATTAATTCATTCCTTCCTGTACTCCAGGCAACTAAAGTTGTAGTAACATCCTGAATATTTGCACCAAGCATTAAATTATCCATTGGTCTATATTGAGCGCCTACATCGAAGCCAATTCCGGTTGCTCCATATTCGGCAAGCGTTTCTCTTATAATTTTAACACTCGCACCATAGCTAAACTCATCCGACATTTTTTTTGCAAAAGATAAATAAATTGCCCAATCCTGGTTACTAAATTCAGTAATCTTACTGTAATCCAATCTATCATTAAGAATATTAAGAGTACCATCTCCATTAGCATCAACAAGCGCATTTCTTGTATCAGGTATGCCATCAACTGCAAGACGTATAACGCTCAAACCAAGGCTCATATCTGTACCGTAAGGAATGGCAACGGCCGCATAATCATAATTTACAAGTGAGCCGAATCTTTCCTCGTGCATTAAAGAAATTTCTGGATAATTTATATTAATTAATCCGGCTGGATTATAATAACCCGCAGTCACATCATTAGCAGCAGCAACATAAGCACCGCCCATTCCAAGTGCACGGCCACCGACACCAATTGCTAAAAATTCGCCTGCATATTTGGCAATAGTAGTTTGTGCATGGATCTGAAATGCAATGAGAATAATTGATAAAGAAAGGAGAAATGCACCCTTTTAGAAATCAAATTTCAACTCCGTAAATTCACTGGATTTATTAGGTTAAAATTACAAAAAAATATGAATAAAACGAGTAACAAAAACAAGGGTATTTTTTCTATAATAATACGGTAATTTCACACCAAAAATTTTATACTAATGCTACTTATTAAACTTAATCAACGATTCCTCATAATCTTCAACTTTCTCATAGCCTAACAAGTTAAGAATTGTTGCGGCAATATTTGTCAGACCGGGGTTTTTAACATCGGCCATTTCATATTCATTATTATACCCGGGATCATAAATAATAAATGGAACAGGGTTCAATGTATGCGAAGTTTTAGGAGTTTTTACTCCATTTTTTTCTGTATACATTTCATCAGAATTTCCGTGATCTGCTGTGATCAGAGCAATTCCTTTGGTTTCATCAATTATTTTTAAAAGTTTGCCAACACAATCATCTGTTGTTTCTACGGCTATAATGGCAGCATCTAAATTTCCCGTGTGGCCAACCATATCCCCGTTGGGAAAATTTATTCTTCCGAATTTATAATTATTCGATTCTAGCAGTTCAGAAGTTTTATCTGTAATCTCATAAGCCTTCATTTTAGGCTTTTTATCAAACTCGATTTTGTCGGAAGGAATTTCGACATACGTTTCAAGAGATTTATCAATGTAGCCAGACCTGTTACCGTTCCAGAAATAAGTAACGTGTCCGTACTTCTGAGTTTCTGAAATTGCAAATGATTTCACCTTTTCGGCACAAAGATATGCGCTGATAGTTCTATCAATCTTTGGTGGAAAGACAAGATAATTTTTCGGAATTAAAAGATCACCATCATACTGCATCATCCCGGCATAATAGACATCAGGAACTCGCTGCCTGTCAAATTTATCTAACTCTTTTTCTTCGAATGCTCTGGATATTTCAATAGCCCTGTCACCCCTGAAATTAAAACAGACAACCGAATCGCCGTCTTCAATGGTTCCCAAAGGTTTCTCATTCCCATCAACAATCACAAACGGATCGAGATACTGATCGATAATTTTTTCGTCTTCAGCATAAAAAGTTTCGATAGCTTCTTTTGCGGAATGGAATTTTCTTCCTATACCAAGTACGTGGGTTTTCCAGCCGCGTTCAACAATATCCCAATCGGCGTTATATCTGTCCATCGTAACTTTCATTCTTCCGCCGCCGGAAGCAATTTTATATTCCAATCCTTTTTCATTTTTTATCTTCTCAAAAAGATCTTCCATCTGTTTGAATGTAAGTAAGGGCTGTTCTTCCGGGAACATCTCTTCCATCTGCAAGCATGTGCAATCTAACTTTTTCGATTCCAGTCTCTGCACATTTATTTATCAAAATAAAAAGCTGGCTGATATTTGAATGCACATTTCCGTCTGAAAGCAAACCAAGGAAATGAATTGTTCTTCCTTGTCTTTCCTCTTTCAATTACATTCTTCCAGATTTCAGTTTCGAAGATTTCACCTGTTTGCATAGCTTTGTTAACAAGCTTGGCACCCTGATCGAATATTCTTCCTGCGCCAATTGCATTGTGCCCCACTTCGCTGTTACCCATATCGTCATCTGTCGGAAGACCAACCGCCGGGCCGTGAGCTTTCAGTTTTGTGAATAATTTTGATTTCATCAGTTTATCAAGCACTGGGGTATTAGCTTTATAAACTGCGTTACCGTCGTATTCTTTTCCAAGACCAACGCCATCCATTATAATTAATAGCAAAGGTCCCTTTCTGCCACTAAAGTTTTCGAGTTTGTTAAGTTTTAGTTCCATAGTGTCCAAATTGTTTTTAGTTTAATTTGTTTAAAATAGTGAGGCTAACTAAGAAGTGAAAGCTATTTAGTAGTCATATCAGACTTTTTCTACAATAGCTTCCCTTGCAAGGCTTCTTCTTAATATAAAAAATCCGATAAAACCCGATAACAAAGAAGCGGATAAAATACCAACCTTCGAAATTGTTAAAAATTCCTCACTGGAAAACGCAAGGTTAGCTATAAAAAGAGACATTGTAAATCCAACGCCTGCTAATATTCCTGAAGCATAAATTTGTTTCCAGGAGATGCCGGAAGGAAGCGAAGCAATCTTTAATTTTACAGAAAGCCAGGTAAATAATGCAATACCAATCTGCTTCCCTAGGAATAAACCGGCAATGATTCCAAATGAAATGGGATTAGTTAAATCTGAAATAAAATTACTGTTTAATGCAACGCCGGCATTTGCAAGAGCAAAAACCGGCATTATGAGAAATGAAACAAAGGGATGCAGTTTATGTTCAAATCGTTGGAGAGGGCTCATTATTTTTTCACAATTTTCTTCAAGGCTTTGCACAATAGTTTCTCTTTCTTCGCTGGAAAGAACATTTGGTCCCTCTTCACCGGATTTATCAAAATCCTCCAGTAATCTCTTTCCATTAAGTAAGAATTGTGCAGTATTAATTCTTGATGATGCCGGAATAGTAAATGCAAGCAAAACTCCTGCAACAGTAGCATGAACACCCGAAGATAAGAATGCCAGCCATAGAATTATTCCTAGAACAGAGTAGACTATAAGATTTCTTACTCCCGCAAGATTTGCTGCAATTAGTAAGATCAGTATCACTCCTGCAAAGGCCAGGCTTGCAAATGAAATATTCGCGGTGTAAAAGAATGCGATCACAAGAACTGCACCGATATCATCTGCGATGGCAAGAGCTGTAATAAAAATTTTAAGTGCCACAGGAACCCGTGAACCAAGCAAAGCTAAAATTCCAATGGCAAAAGCAATATCTGTTGCCATCGGTATTCCCCAACCGGAAATACTTTCCTTCCCAAAATTAAAGCCGATATAAAATAGTGCCGGAAAAATCATTCCACCTATTGCAGCCATTATTGGCAAAGTTGCTTTTTTAAAAGTGGACAACTCGCCCACCAACAATTCTCTTTTTATTTCAAGACCTACAACAAAAAAGAAAATTGCCATTAAACCATCATTAATCCAGTGATGCAAAGAATAATTAAGGCTAAATTTTTCAAAACCTATTAAAAATTTTGTATGCCATAAATACAAATAGGATCCAACAAAAGGTGAATTAGCCCAAACAAGGGCAAATACAGTGAATATTAGCAATAAAATTCCACCGGAAGCTTCTTTTTCAAGGAAACTCTGGAATGGCTTCATAATTTGATCAATAGGTGTAATTGTGCTTTTTTGATTATCCAATGTATTTATTTGTTTATTATTAAATTTTTTTTTCGTAAACTTCAAAAAACTGAGGGGCGTATGAAAAAACTTATAATCTTTCTTCCACTTCTTCTAATTTCTGCTATTAATATACAAAATAAGAATGAAGAGAATATTACTACAGCATTTCAGAATGCGAAAAAAGGGATGTATTATGCATTGTCAAACATTCCGGAAGATAAATCAAGATTGAACCGTGAGCTGGTTGATAAAAACAAGTTATTCGCAAAAGTTAAACTATCCAAGGAAGTTAACGGAATAAAAATTGAATCAACGGGCTATTCTTCTTCTACGGAAGTGACAATAAAAATTTATAGATCATTCGAAAGTTTGGAAAAGGATGGATATTTAAAGCAAGAGAAAACAAGATTAATTTTTCAGAATATTTGTTCCGGCTTCTTCTGCATAATTATTTACAAGAATAGACACAGCCTCTTCCTTGCCGAGAAGATCTTTCAAAGTGATTTTACTCAAAACGCTATCAAGCATATTTTGAATATTACTCCATAGCGATCGTACGGAACAGTCGATAGAATTTGTACAAATTGTTGCAACTCCGGAATGGTCCTGGCAAAAACTTGATTCAAATAAACGTCCACCCAATGCAGCCAGAACTTCACCAATAATTATTTCTTCAGCCGGACGAGCAAGCCTGTAACCGCCGTTTTGTCCCCGCTCACTTTCTATAAATTCACCTATGCGCAGAATTCTTAAAAGTTTTCCTACGTGAGCAGTTGACATTCCCTCCATCTCGCTTATTTCAGGTATCGTCAAACCTTTTGGTTCAGCTTTACCAATACGAAGCAGACATCTTAAACCATATTCTTCCTGTGAACTGAATTTCATTTTAACTTATATTTTTTTTTGATTTTATACTTTCATTTCGAAACCGAACAAAGTGAAGTCGAGAAATCTTTTATTTATCCAAAAGATTTCTCACTCCGTTCGAAATGACTATTAATTTCCTTTATAAGGCGGAATTTTTGATCCGCACATTTTTGCGTTAATAACCGCAGCAAAATCTTCAGGGCTAATTGACGGTCCCTTAGTAGAACAATGTTCATCAAAAACTTTCCTTAACTCATTTGCAATATGATCAGCGTCGTATCCTTCGATATCTCTTCTCTGCATAAAATAAATCACCTTTCCGTTTTTGAATAATGCTACGCTAGGCGATGATGGCGGATATTCAGTAATATAGCTTCTGACTTTATCTACAGCTTCTCTTTCCTGACCTGCAAAAACAGTATACAAATTGTCAGGTATTGTATCATTCTGCAAAGCAAGTGAAACACCCGGCCTTGCACTACCAGCCGCACATCCACATACTGAATTTATTATTACCAGTTTTGTTTTATCATCGTTAACTATTATTGCATTTTCAACATCATCAGCCGTCAGTAATTCTTTAATACCCACTGCGGTTAATTCATCTCTCATTGGTTGCACTGCATCCTGATCGTACATTGGTGGACGTGAAACAATATTGAACATTTTTTACTCCTATCTTTATTTTATTCAGTTATTAAAATTCTCTTTAATAATATTTACATAAAGCCTAATTCAACTTTTGCAACTTCCGACATCATATCTTTTTCCCATGGGGGATTCCAAACCAACTCAACCTTAGCATCTTTCACACCAGGGACTTCTTTTACTTTTGATTGCACTTCACCTGGCAATGAACCGGCAACCGGGCAAGCCGGTGAAGTCAAAGTCATTAAGATTGTAGCATTAGTGTCTTCATCAATTCTGATTTCATAAATCAATCCCAGTTCAAAAATATCAACCGGAATTTCGGGATCGTAACACGTTTTTAGTGCATTAATTATTTTTTCTTCTAATTCCTGTTTGTTTATTTCACTCATAATGAAATTCAATTTTATTCAGTAGTTACAGTATCTTTTTCTTCTTTCAGGGCATTGATCATCGTATGCCAGGCAAGACTGGCACATTTGACTCTTGCCGGAAAATCTCTTACTCCCGCAAAAACGGCTAGTTTACCTAACTCTTCAATATCAGGATTGTCGCCAAGCTTACCGGTAATTAAATCATGAAATTTTTCAAATAATTTTTCTGCTTCTTCAACAGGTTTACCTTTTACCATACTGCTCATCAGTGAAGCAGAAGCTTTTGAAATTGCACATCCTTTCCCCTGAAAAGAAATATCTTTCACGATTCCATTTTCTACGTCTAGATAAATATCTATCCTGTCGCCACAAAGAGGATTATATCCCTCGGAATGATGATTTGCATTTTCAATCACTCTGAAATTCCTCGGGCTTTTGTTGTGGTCAAGAATAACCTGTTGATATAATTCTCTTAATTCATTATCCATTTAAGAAAACACCTCTAAAACTTTTTTCAATCCGCTTACAAGAACATCCACTTCCTCTTTTGTATTATAGAGAGCAAAAGATGCTCTGGTGGTTGCCGGTATATTAAACCTGTCCATTACAGGTTGAGTACAATGATGTCCCGTCCTTACAGCAATTCCTTCAAAATCCAGGAATGTTCCGATATCGTGTGGATGAATATTATCAAACACAAAAGAAATAACACTGCTCTTTTCCTTTGCCTGCCCGATAATTTTTAATCCTTCAACCTGAGAAAGAGATGCTGTTACGTAATCAAGAAGTTCCTTTTCGTAAGTAGCAATTTTATCAATCCCAATAGCACTCACATAATCCAGAGCCTTACCTAATCCAATTGTATCGGCAATGTTTGGAGTTCCTGCTTCAAATTTATGCGGTAATTGATTGTACGTAGTCTTTTCGAAAGTCACTTTTGAAATCATATCTCCGCCGCCCATATAATGGAGGCATTGCCTCAAGCAAACTTTTTTTGCCATAAAGAACTCCGATTCCTGTTGGCCCGTATATTTTATGTCCGGAAAATGCAAAGAAGTCGCAGTTGAGTTCCTGAACATCTACTTTCAAATGCTGAATTGCCTGGGCTCCATCAAGTAAAACAGGAACTTTAAAACTGTGGGCTTTATCAATGATTTTTTTAACCGGATTAATTGTACCGAGTGAATTTGAGACATAAACCACAGATACAATTTTTGTTTTTTCACTAAGTAATTTTTCAAACTCTTCATAGAATAATTCACCGTTATCGTCAATCGGAATAACTTTTAGCTTTGCTTTTTTCTCATCACAAATTATTTGCCACGGAACAATGTTTGAATGGTGCTCCATTGCCGAAATAATTACTTCATCACCCTCTTTCAAATTCATCCTTCCGAAGCTTTGAGCGACAAGGTTTATTCCTTCGGTTGTACCGCGTGTGAATATTATTTCCGCTTCAGAAGATGCATTTATAAAATCCCTGACTTTAATTCTTGACTCCTCGTAAGCCTGAGTGGCCATTTCACTCAATGAATGAACTCCCCTATGAACATTCGAATTCATGGTTTCGTAATATTTGCTCAACTCATCGATAACTAATTTCGGCTTTTGTGTTGTTGCAGCATTATCAAGATAACATAGATTTTTTCCGTGTACCTTTTGCATAAGTATCGGAAAATCCCTGCGGATCTTTTCTACGTCATACTCTTCTATTTTCTTTTTAGTCGTTTCTACTTTTATATCCATTTGATATCTCTTAATTATTAAACCGCTTTGAGAGAATCTCTTCAATATAATCTTTGATGGGCTGAACTTTTATACTTTTAATGACATCAATAGCAAAAGCATGAATCAAAATAGTTCGTGCAGTTTCTTCACTAATTCCCCTGGACTTTAGATAAAACATTGAGTCTTTATCCAGCTGACCAATTGTTGCTCCGTGCGAACATTTTACATCATCGGCAAATATTTCAAGCTGTGGTTTTGTGTTTATAAGTGCATCATCCGACAAAATAATATTATTGTTCTCCTGGAAAGCATTGGTCTTCTGTGCATCCTTTCTCACCATTACTTTTCCGTTGAAAACTCCACGCGATTTATCATCAAGAATTCCTTTATAATGCTCGTGGCTGTTGCAGTGTGGTTTTGCATGATCAATCATTGTATGAACATCAAATAACTGGGTCCCCTCGATCAGGAACAATCCATTTAACGTAGATTCACCGCCTTCATCTTTAAATCTTGTATTAAAATCATTTCTTGATAAATCAGCACCAAAGGAAATTGAATGAGATGAAAAATTGCTTGCTCTTTCCTGGTCGACTTCCATTCTTCCGATGTGAAAAGATTTTTTACTTTCTTCCTGAAGTTTAATGTGATCAACAACAGCGCTCTCATCAGCATAAATTTCGGTAACTGCATTTGTGAAATAAATATCTTCATATAACGAAGAATAATGTTCAATGATAGTTACCTGCGAATTTTTCCCTGCAACAAATAAATTTCTTGGTTGAGTTAAAATTTTATCATCACCTGAGGTAGTTAACAACAGAATATGAAATGCGTCCTTTATGATTTTTCCATCCGGGACAAAAATAAAAGCGCCATCTTTTATATAAGCCGTACTCAAAGCAGTAAAAATCTGACTCTTAAAATCAGCATATTTCCCGAAGTGTTTTTCAATAACCGGCGATTTTTGTTTTATTGCATCGGCGATACTTCCGGCTACTACTCCATTAGGAAGATTTTTAATCCTTGAAAGTTTTTCATCAAAATGACCATTAACAAAAACGAGTAAATTGTGTTCAAGCTGATCAAATAAAAATTTATTAACCTGTTCATCTGTAATATTTCCCTTTACAAGAGACGGCTTAAAATTATGTTTCAATAGAGGAGCTATGTTTGTGTATTTCCATTCCTCGTCTTTAGTATTAGGAAAACTAAGTTCAGAAAAATTTGATATCGCCTCTTTCCTTAATTGATGAATTGGCTCAACGCTTTCACCATTCAATGTGCTTTCAAACTTTTTGAATTCGTCAAGGTACCATTCTTTTATTTCTTTGAAATCATTCATAAAGTCACGTTCTCCCTAATTTTCAACCATTTCTTTTGAATCTGTCTTAATCCAATCATAACCTTTTTCCTCAAGTTCAAAAGCCAGCTCTTTTCCACCGGATTTAACAATTTTTCCTTTGTAAAGGACGTGAACGAAATCAGGGATTATATAATTCAACAATCTCTGGTAATGAGTTACAACTATTGTAGAGTTTTCGCTTGACTTCAATTTATTTACACCGTTTGCAACAATTTTTAATGCATCAATATCGAGACCCGAATCTGTTTCATCAAGTATGCTCAGCTTCGGCTCAAGAACCGCCATCTGAAAGATCTCATTTCTTTTCTTCTCACCACCGGAAAATCCCTCGTTAACAGAACGGCTTATCAAAGATTGATCGAGATCAACTAATTTCATTTTATTCTTAATAAGAGCTAGAAATTCCATCGCATCAAATTCCTCTTCACCACGATATTTTCTAACTTCATTTAATGCAGTCTTTAGAAGATTTGTATTGCTAACTCCCGGAATTTCTATCGGATATTGAAATGCGAGAAACAATCCTTCTCTTGCCCTGTCTTCCGGAGGAAGTTCCAAAAGATTTTTCCCGTTGTAAATTACTTCACCCTGAGTTACTTCGTATTCTTCGCGACCTGCGAGCACCTGCGCAAGTGTGCTTTTACCGGAACCATTTGGTCCCATAATAGCGTGAACTTCACCTTTGTTTATTTTCAGGTCTATACCTTTTAAGATTTCTTTGCCTTCAATATTAGCGTGTAAGTTTTTTATTTCTAATAACATTGCTTTCCTGATTGGTTTTAATTTTTACTTTTGACTTTTTAATTTTGAATTATTATCCAACGCTACCTTCAAGACTTATGCTTAATAATTTTGTTGCTTCAACAGCAAACTCCATTGGAAGTTCTTTAAACACCTCTTTACAGTAACCGTTAACAATTAGTCCAATCGCATCTTCGGTTGAGATTCCCCTTTGATTCAAATAAAATATCTGGTCTTCACCGATCTTTGAAGTTGTAGCTTCGTGTTCAATTTGTGCACTTGGATTATTTATTTCGAGATAAGGAAAAGTATGCGCGCCGCATTGATCACCTATCAGCAAAGAATCACATTGTGAGAAATTTCTGGCGTTATGTGCCTTTTTAACTATTTTAACTTGTCCACGATAACTATTGTTACTTCTGCCAGCAGAAATACCTTTTGAGATTATAGTACTTCTCGTATTTTTTCCAAGGTGAATCATTTTTGTCCCTGTATCAGCCTGCTGCATATTGTTTGTAACAGCAACTGAATAAAATTCACCAATTGAATTATCACCCTGAAGAATACAACTCGGATATTTCCAGGTAATAGCTGAACCGGTTTCAACCTGTGTCCAGGAAATTTTTGAATTAACTCCCCTGCAAGCTCCGCGCTTAGTTACGAAATTATAAATTCCGCCTTTACCGTTCTTATCTCCGGGGTACCAGTTCTGAACAGTTGAATATTTTATCTGCGCATTATCAAGCGCAACTAATTCAACCACTGCTGCGTGTAATTGATTTTCATCTCTCATTGGTGCAGTGCAGCCTTCAAGATAACTTACATAAGCACCTTCGTCGGCAATTATTAATGTTCTCTCAAACTGTCCCGTGTTGGCAGC
Organism: uncultured Bacteroidota bacterium; assembly: GCA_963772675.1. Classification (GTDB taxonomy): domain Bacteria; phylum Bacteroidota; class Ignavibacteria; order Ignavibacteriales; family Ignavibacteriaceae; genus JAKAGZ01. Next base: position 794,852 of record CAVYYF010000005.1, on the reverse strand, counting down.
ATTAATTCTGAAATACGTTGAAAGTTCCATAGGGCATCTGACGCCTTTGGGAACGTAAACAAAAGAACCATCACTGAATACTGCAGAATTAAGAGTTGCATAAAAATTATCTGTATAAGGAACTACGCTTCCAAGGTATTTTTTAACCAGATCAGGATGATTTTTTACTGCTTCAGAAAATGAACAAAAAATAATTCCAAGTTCAGATAACTTGTCCTTAAAAGAAGTTGCAACTGAAACACTATCAAACACCGCATCAACGGCAACGTTGCTTAATCTTTTTTGTTCATCAATTGAAATTCCAAGCTTGTCAAAAGTTTCTCTTAATTCAGGATCAACTTCATCAAGACTGTTTAGTTTGGGTTTCTTTTTCGGTGCTGAGTAATAAAATATATCCTGATAATTAATTGGAGGATAATTTACATTCGACCAGTGCGGTTCCGTCATAGTTTGCCAGTGACGAAAAGCTTTTAATCTCCACTCGAGCAGAAATCCCGGTTCACCTTTTATTGCTGAAAGCTGCCTAATAGTATCTTCATTCAAACCTTTGGGCAAAGTTTCAGCTTCTATATCTGTAACAAATCCGTACTTATATTCTTTACTAGTAAGTTCTTCAATTGTTTTTACTTCAGTCGTACTCATTCAAAACTCCTTGCGGGTTTTAAAATTGCTATCAAAAAAATTTGTTTTTCATTATTTCACGTAAGAAAAATAATCAATCTATACTTATTTGTCAAGATTAAATTGGTACAGAAATACACACATTTTCGGCTGAATGATCAATTTTACAAGATCTTATTAAATTGTATTTAACTAATTATTGAGTTAATTTTGAATAAATTAAATAAAGGCGATAATTTAGTTGGAAGATCAGAAAAATAGCGATAAAGCATCAGTATCAACAAGCCCAAATAGCCAGCAAAAAGATAAACCAGCTGAAAATGAGACTTCAAAGAAAAGTTATTACAGGAAACCATACTACAAGGGAAGACGAAAATACCCACCGCGAGGAAATAAGACACCTGGTTTTCAGCAAATAAATACAGTTTTTAAAAAAGTATCCGTTATAGTTCCTCTTTTCAATGAGGAAGAATCTCTTCAGCCGCTGGCAAATGAAATCAGAAAGGCATTAAAGCCCGTAAATATCTCATACGAAATTATACTTGTCGATGACGGAAGTACAGACAATTCGCTAAAAATTATAAAGGAAATCTGTAAACCTGATAAAAGATTCCGGTACATCAGTTTTCGGAAAAATTATGGAAAATCTGCTGCGCTGCAAGTTGGTTTCAAAGAAGCTACAGGTGATGTGGTCGTAACAATGGATGCGGACCTTCAGGATGATCCGAATGAAATTCCTAACCTTATAAAAAAACTTGAAGAAGGATATGATCTTGTCTCGGGCTGGAAAAAGAAAAGACAAGATCCTTTTATTAAAAAATCCTCATCGAAGTTTTTCAATTTTGTTACGCGCCTGATGTCAGGGATTAAAATTCACGATTTTAATTGCGGTTTAAAAGCCTACAGAAAAGAAGTTACAGATAATATTAATGTTTACGGTGAATTACACAGGTATATGCCGGTACTTGCAAACTGGGAAGGATTCAGGATTTCCGAACTAATTGTAAAACACCATCCAAGAAGATACGGTAAAACAAAATATGGAATCTCCAGATTCTTTAAGGGCTTTATTGACCTGATCACAGTTTTGTTCTCTACAAGATACATTAAAAGACCAATGCACTTTTTTGGGTTCTTCGGTGCTTTCGCATTTTTTGTGGGAATTATTGTAAATGGGTACCTCACTTATCTGTGGATTATAGGCGAACCATTAAGTAACAGGCCAATGCTGTTTTTAGGTATATTATTGATAATTGTTGGTGTTCAGTTTTTCTCCGTTGGACTACTCGGAGAAATGCTTGTTCACAATTCCAGGAGTGACAAAGAATATATAATTAAAGATAAAGGGTAATTAACAGGCCATTTTTTTTCAAATCTGTCAGGCTCATCTTTATAAAAGTTTATGAATATTATCTGATATAAAAACAGACTGCCGCTATTTCAAAGGTCACATTCCCTGCAAGCCTTCGAAAAATTATGGTGTCCATTGTTTAGATGATGAAGGAATAGATTGTAAATACTACGAGCCCATTAAAGAAAAAATACTGATAATAAAACTCGGTGCAATTGGGGATGTTATAAGAACTACTCCTCTATTAGAAGCTATTAAATCAAACTACCCAAAGGCAAAAATATTCTGGTTGACATATACCCCTGCTGTGGTTCCTGATTCAGTTGATGAAGTGTTAAAGTTTAATCAGGAAGGAATTACTTACTTAGAATCAACTGAGTTTGATATTGTTTATAATCTTGATAAAGATAAAGAAGCCTGTGCGCTTGCAAACAAATTAAATTCAAAAGCAAAAAAGGGATATGTCTTAAAAGACGGAGTTCCTTTTCCTGCTGATAAGGCCGCAGAACAAAAATATTTTACGGGATTATTCGATGATGTAAACAAAGCAAATACAAAAAATTATCTTGAAGAAATTTTTGAAATTTGCGGATATAAATTCTCAGGACAGAAATATATCCTTTCATCATTTCGAAGAATTTTCTGATTCCTGGAATCTCGATAAATCAAAAAAAATAATCGGACTAAATACCGGGTGCGGAGGAAGGTGGACTTCACGTTTGTGGGCCGATGAAAACTGGATAAATCTTACGAACTCTTTAATAAAAAAGAATTACGAAGTAGTGTTTCTGGGTGGCTCTCAGGAAGATGCAAAAAACAAAATGTTTGCAGAAAAAACCGGGGGGAAATATTTCGGTCATTTCCAGCTTGAAAAATTTATAAATCTTGTTGATCAATGCGATCTTGTTGTTACCGGCGTTACTATGGCCATGCATATAACGCTTGGGCTTAATAAAAAGATTGTTCTGTTTAATAATATCTTCAATGCACACGAATTTGAGCTATTCGGACTTGGGGAAATCATTCAACCGGAAAAAGAATGCAAATGTTTTTTCAGAGGGACTTGCATTAACCCGGAATATAAATGTATGGATTATCTAAAAACCGAAACAGTTTTAAAAACAATCGATAGTTTACTCGCCTAATGAAAATAACTATTCTTTTAATTGCCATTACTCCTTATTGTAGAGCCTTTAATTCTGCGGGATTGCTTTACAAATAACCATCAAAAGACTAATTTTACTGATTGCATGGCTGAATTAAAAAAAATAATAATAATTGGACCTACTAGCCCATACAGGGGGGGAAATTCTCTTTTTATTTCTCATTTGTATGACATATTAAAAGATAAATTTCAGGTAAAAATTTATAACTACAAACTGCTATATCCCTCCTTGTTTTTTCCAGGAACTACACAATACGATAAAAGTGAGAAAATAATAAAAAAAACTCCTAGCATAAGGATTATTAATTCAATTTCTCCTTTTAACTGGATTAGTGTTGCCATAAAATTAAAAAAAGAGAATGCGGATCTTGTAGTTTTTGATTGGTGGCATCCTTTTTTTTCTTTGTGTCATTTTACAATATCTTTTTTAATAAGGAAATATTATCAAAAAAAAATAATTTTCATTACTGAAAATGTTGTATCCCATGAATCTAATTTAGTTGATAGGCTATTAACTAAAATAGGGTTAAAAAATGCTTCAGCCTTCCTGGTATTATCAGATAAAGTTGCCAAAGAATTAAACGGAGTTATAAGCAATGGGAAAATCTATAAATCAGAATTGCCGGTTTATGATTGTTATAAAAACAATAGAACAGTTGACATTGAATCATTAAAATCAGAGTTTCATTATTCATCGGAAAATAAAGTACTCTTATTCTTCGGATACGTAAGAAAATATAAAGGCCTTGACGTTTTGCTTGAAGCTATGTCAGACTTGATTTCGTCAGACGACTCCTTCCGGTTACTTGTTGTAGGAGAATTTTATGATGATGAAAATAATTATCAGGCAATCATTAATAAATTGGGCATTAAAAATTATGTCCAAATAATAAATAGATTTGTACCCAACGAAGAAGTGGAAAAATATTTTATGTTAGCCGACTGTGTAGTTCTTCCATATAAAGATGCAACTCAAAGCGGAGTTTTAAATATAGCTTATGGATTTCAAAAACCTGCTATAGTTACAAACGTTGGTGGACTGGCAGAATTTATTGATAACGAAAAAACAGGAATAATAGTAAATGATTGTTCAAAAGAAAAGATAGCTAATGGAGTAAATCATTTTTATGAGCTTAGTGGGAAAGTTAATTTCGTAAACAATATAAAAAACAGAGTTTCAGCCAATTCGTTTACCAAACTTCCCCAACTATTTGATAAAATTATTGAAGGAAGTAACTATGATTCTTAAAACTGATTGTAAATTATTTCCAGGTAATAAGCCTTGTTTTCCGAATAAAACAGAAGGCAAACTGTGTGATGATTGTAATTATTATGAGCCTGTTGGTATGAAAATTCTAATCATCAAATTAGATGCAATCGGAGATGTATTAAGAACAACTTCTATTCTTCCACCTCTAAAAAGAGAATATCCTACTTCGCATATTACTTGGGTAACAAGAAAAAATTCCAGGGAAATATTTTACAATAATAATTCAGTTGACCAGGTTTTATTTATCGAAGATAATGATACAACACAAAGATTATCGATTGAGAAATACGATTTACTGCTTCACCCCGATGCATCCCCAATCAGTGCTCCCATAGCAACATTAGTAGATGCGAAAACAAAAAAGGGATTCATTCTAAATGAAAAAGGGAAAATTATTCCAGTAGATGATGATGCAGTTGAATGGCTGGAAATGGGAGCTTTTGACCAATTGAAAAAGAAGAATAAAAAGACCTATCAACAAATTATTCACGAACTGTGTGGCTTGGACTATCAAAAGGACGAAATTCAGTTATTTCTCTCAGAAAGAGAACAAAAAATCTGTGATGACTTTTACTCAGAAAAAAGACTTAAAAGATTTAAAAAAATAATCGGATTAAATACTGGAGCTGGCAGAAGATGGCAATATAAGCAATGGAGCCTTGAAGGTATTGAAGAATTAATAAATAAACTATCTGATAATAAAGGAATTGGAATCTTGCTTTATGGTGGTCCCTCAGAAGAAGAAAGGAATAAATATCTTATTAATAAATTTCCGTTTTTAATAAATACGGGAACTAATAATTCACTTAGGAACTTTTTTTCCCTGATGAATTTGGCCGATATAGTGATTACAGGTGACACACTTGCGTTACACACTGCAACCGCATTAAAGAAAGATATAATTTGTTTGTTCGGCCCAACCTCCTACAATGAGATTGAAGATTACGGAAGGATCAGAAAAATTTATGCGGATCTTGACTGCCTGGTTTGTTATAAAACGAGATGTGATTTTAGAACCACTTGTATGGGAGAAATTTCTTCTGAAAGAGTTCACCGTGAAATAATGAGTATACTAAACAACTAATAAAATATTTTCTATTATAATGTATTACGACCCAATTAAAAACATTTTTGCCTCCGCAATTAAAAAATTTCCTTTTTTAACAGTAATTTTTTATAAAACACTTGATGTGATGTTTCTTCGTTCGTGGTATGTAAGAAGAGAATTGAAAAATTTAAGAAAAACATTCGGCGAAAATGAAATTTCCGTATATGATGCAGGCACGGGCTATGGACAGTATTCTTATTTTATGACAAAACATCTTAGCCCCTGTAATATTTATGCAGTAGATATCAAAGAAGATTGGATAAAAAATTGTAAAGACTTTTTCACAGAAAGAAAAATCGGAAATGTTTCTTTTGGCATAGAAGACTTAACACAAATCTCCCACAAAGATAAATTTGATTTAATCCTTTGTGTTGACGTAATGGAACACATAGAAGACGACATAAAAGTATTCCAGAATTATTATCAAGCGTTAAAAAAAAATGGATATCTGATTATAAACACCCCATCTATTTACGGAGGTAGCGATGCTCACGATGACGATGATGAAAGTTTTATAGGCGAACACGCCAGAAACGGCTATTCATTTGAAGACCTCGAAGCAAAACTAAAACCTATAGGATTTTCCATTTTATCAAAAAAAATACACGTATGGTTTCTGGGGAGACAAAGCCTGGAGGCTTGGAATCAAATATCCAATGCTAATGCTTAATACTATCAAAATTGTTTTTTTTAATATTACCTGTATACTATATCCTGACTCTTCCATTTACATTCTTAATGATGTATGTTGATTATTCAGGAACATAATAAAATCGGTGCCGGAGTAAATTTAATTGCACAAAAAGATAAATAAATTTTTTGATTTTATTAATGACGGTAACTAGTATGAGCAAAACGAAAAAAGCAGTAAAGCCTAAAAAAAATGAGGAAACTTTTTTTCTAAAATTTGATTTGAATGAGTTTCTTCCGCAGAAGTATCATGTGCTTGCTGTTATTCTTTTAATAATAATTTTATTCCTGATTTTTCTGAATCCACTCTACTTTGGGGGTAAAACATTCCAATCCGGAGACATTACTTCCAGTCACGCAATGGGACCTTATATAAAGCACCACACCGGGGGTTACACACTCTGGAATCCATTGATTTTTTGTGGAATGCCGGCTTATGCTATTGGTACGGGCTACAAATGGTTCAATTTAATTTATGTATTGATAACGAGTGTTCGTTCAGTATTTGCTTCATTCTTTGCAGTAGATTATGCAATGTGGAGTTTTTATTTAATTGTTCTTGCTATAACTTCATTTTTCTTCATGAGATATCTGACAAAGAATACCCTCGTAAGTTTATTCACTGCTTTGGCAACGGCTTTTAGTACCGGCATAATAGTGTTTTTATATATTGGTCATGTAACAAAGCTTACCTCTTTATGCATGTATCCATTAATATTCCTAATGCTGTTACGGTTCAAAGAAAAAATACGGTTAATTGATTTTTTAATTTTAATAATAACTCTGCAAATATTACTTCTAGGTTTTCACGTTCAAATTATTTTTTATATAATGTTTGCGGTTGCAATATATTTCGTATACTATTTTTTACGGTCGCTCATTAAGAAAGACAAAGACTTAAGGAACAATATTTTAAAATCTGTCGGCACTTTTACTTTAGCTGCAATTATTGCCTTACTCATACAGGCCGATAATATAACACAGGTATATCAATATACACCTTATTCCACCAGAGGTACCGAAGGGATATTGGAAAAGACTGCTGGTAAAACTGAACAGTCTCAATCTGCTTATTATAATTATCATACTGCCTGGTCTTTTTCTCCCGAAGAAGTTGCCACATTCATAATTCCGTCATTTTACGGCTTTGGAAATGTAACTTATAACGGTCCTCTTACAAACAACCAGGATTACCAAACTAACACATATTTTGGACAGATGCGTTTCGTTGATGTGGCAGTAGGGTATATGGGAATAATTGTATTTATGCTTGCTCTTCTGGGAATATTTACAAGATGGAAAGAACCGTTTGTACGTTTCCTAACTCTTTTATCAGGAATTGCGTTACTAATTTCTTTTGGAAAGAATTTTCCTGTCATTTTCGATTTATTATTCTATTACTTACCCTATTTCAACAAATTCCGTGTACCGTCAATGATTTTAATCCTTGTGTCGTTAAGTGTTCCCATACTTGCCGGATTAGGATTGATGAAGATTATTTCTTTAAGAAATGAAAGGGATGATAAACTAATAAAACTTGTTAAAAACCTGGCCATCACATTTTCTGTTATTTTTGTTCTGGCGATTGTATTAAACAATTCAGTTTCCGGCTGGATGAGCGATCGGGTAAATGAATATGCTAATTCCATTACTCCTTCACAGAAACAGTATGCTCAACAGTTTAAAGCTCTTGCTGGGTTTATTGCAAATATGTTTACAACCGACCTCCTGATTGCTTTTGGCTTTTTATCTGCAGCATTCTGGGGGTCTTTTCTTTATATAGAAGGCAAATTAAGCAAAGATACTTTAGTAGTCGGAATTATAATCTTAACACTAATTGACCTATGGAGAATTGACACGCGTGGTGAAAGATATCAGAACAATAATGATATTAAAAAAGAATTTCAGATGCCGGATTATATTAAAACAATTAAAAATCAGAAAGATAAAAACCCATTTAGGATAATTAATATTAAACAGGACGGCTCGTTGGGTACTGCCAGTCAAAACAATGGTAATTTTAACGCTTATTTTATGATAGAAGATTTCTATGGCTACTCAGCAATCAAACCAAGAGCATACCAGGACTATATGGATGTTGTTGGCCCTGTAAATCAAACATTGTGGAGAATGCTAAATGTCAAATACATAGTTAGTTCAACACCTTTACCGTTTAAAGGTATGAAAGAAATACAGAATAAAAATAGATCTTATGTTTATGAAAATACACAAGCTCTTGGAAGATTATATTTTGTAGATACTGTTGAATCAAAGCCCGACATTGATGTATTAAGATCTGTAAAATCAAATAGTTTTGATCCGCAAAAAATTGCATACGTGAATGGAGCCAAATTAAATACGAATGTACCAGACTCCACAACGTCAGTAAAAATAACGGATTATCAAGATGAAACTATTGCAGCTGACGTAAACGCGTCAGGCAATAATTTTCTTTTCCTTGGTGATACTTATATGCCAGCAGGATGGAAAGCTTACGTAGATGGCAATAAAACTGAAATCTATAAAACAAATTACGGCTTTATGGGAATTATCGTATCTAAAGGTATACATCAAGTAGAATTTAACTACGCACCAACAAGTTTTTATATTTCAAAATACATTACATTGATTTTGAGTTCTTTGGTTATACTGGGATTAATACTAACACTACTAGTAAATTATAAAAAAAGAGACGTACCTAAAACATCATAATACAATTTGCAAGAAACTAATAAATCACAGACAAAGATCAATTTTCGTTCGGATACTTTCCGAAAGTATTTTAAAAATACTTCCTGGATGTTCATTGAAAAAATAATAAGAGTAGTACTCGGCGCATTTGTTATCATTTCAATAACAAACTACCTTGGTCCGGCTAATTTCGGTCTGTATTCATATGCATTAAGCTTCGCAGGTATATTTACTGCTCTGTCCGCCTTAGGATTGGATTCTATTATAGTAAGGGAATTAGTTAAAAGCCCTGAAAAACATAATTTATTAATGGGTACAGGATTCATCCTTAAATTAGTTGGTGGACTACTTTCTTTAGCACTTCTTGTAATTGCAATATTCCTTACACCTAATGATCAATCTATAAACATATTAATTTTCATAATAGCTGCAACCCCAATTTTCCAATCCTTAAATGTTGTTGATTTTTATTTTCGTTCAAAGGTATCTGCAAAGAATTCAGTGTTAGTGCAGTCATCATCATTTTTTATTGCATCAGTAATTAAGTTAATTCTTATTTACCTGAAGTATCCTTTACTTTATTTTGTAATATTTACTGTAGCAGAATATCTATTCATGGCTATTGGGTTTATACTGATGTATAAATATAAGGGACTGAAAATTTCTTCGTGGAAATTTGATAGTTCACTGGGAAAAGCTTTACTAAAAGATAGCTGGCCATTAATAATTTCGGGAATTGTTATAACTATCTATATGAAAATAGACCAGGTAATGATTAAACAAATGCTTGGTGACGTTCAGGTAGGATATTATGCATCTGCGGTCAGATTATGTGAAGCCTGGTATTTTCTTCCTGTTGTTGTAACTTCATCATTATTTCCTGCCATAATTACTGCTAAGAATAATAGTAACTTATTATACCAAAGCAGGTTACAAAAGCTTTATGATCTACTTGCATGGATAGCTATTGCAATTGCGTTACCAACCACCTTTTTATCTAAATTTATAATTCAACTATTATATAAACCTGAATTTCTTCCTGCGGCACCGGTTCTTACAATTTATATCTGGGCTGGAGTAGGTACATTTCTGGGTATTGCAAGCAGTCAATATTTAATTACAGAAAATCTTACAAAGATAGCTTTCTACAGAACTACAATTGGTATGATAATAAACATTATTCTTAATTTTATATTAATTCCAATTTATGGTATTACAGGTTCTGCAATTGCAACTTTAATTTCATATTTTTTCGCGACATTTTCATTATACTTCAATTCTGAAACAAGAGAACAAACAATAATGATGTTTAGAGCAATTTTGCTAATTGATATATATAAAATATTTAATAAAAAATGGCTGTCAATTTAACTGATAGAATTAAGACATTATTAAAAGCTGACTTTTCGGTAATTAAAATATTACTATCACAATTATACAGTGGTTATTTACTTGATAACGGCTGGTTCCAATCCTATAAAAATAAAACTTCAGTAGACAAAAATGGAAATCCCATTCCATGGGTTACATACCCTTTTATAGATTTTATAAGTGAAAGATTAAACAAAGAATATTGATATTTTTGAATTTGGTTCCGGCAATTCTACTTTTTTTTATGCAACAAAAGTAAAATCACTGATCACCGTTGAACACGACAAACAATGGTTTGATAAGATATCTAAAATAATCCCGGAAAATGTAGAGATAATATTTCGGGAGGGAGATACTGACGGCAACTATTGCCGCTGTATTAAGGATACTCATAATAAGTTTGATATAATTATAGATGACGCGTTGGATAGAGTCAATTGTATCTATAGTTCATTAGAATCATTATCTGAAAAAGGAGTCATAATTTTGGACGATTCTGAAAGAAAAGAATATAAGGATGGAGTAGATTTTTTAATTAAAAATAATTTTAAAAAATTAGATTTTTGGGGAATAGCGCCAGGCATTTTATTTAGGAAATGTACCAGCGTATTTTACAAGAAAAATAATTGCCTAGAAATTTAAATAGATATGTATAAAAAGTTTAAGCAATTTATCTACAATAATTTGATCCCGCTGTTAAGGTTTTATAAATACTTACAATGGCTAATGTATCAAAAGAAGCATAAAGAAATTTGTCTGATTATTGGAGCCGGTCCGACAAAATATTCTGGCTGGTTTTCAACTGATATTCACACATTGGACGTTACAAAAGATGAAGATTTTAAAAAATATTTCAGTAAAAGGAAGATAAATAAAATTCTTGCTGAACACGTGCTGGAACATCTGCCTATAGAAGAAATTAAAATAATGCTGTCGAATTTTTACTCCTATTCAGCAGATAATTTAAATATTAGAATTGCAGTTCCGGATGGCTACCATTCAAATGAAAAATATATTAAAAAAGTAAAACCTGGGGGAACCGGCGAAGGTTCTTATGATCATAAACATCTGTTTAATTATAAGTCACTGTCAGATATATTCGAGGAAGCAGGATTTAAAGCAAACCCGGTTGAATATTGGAATGATGAGAAAAACTTTATCACTACTTACAAGAATAATGAAAATGGTTTTATCAAGCGTTCATTTATAAATGACAACAGGAATAGTGACGGAAATCCAAATTACACGTCTTTGATAATTGACTTTACTAAAAAATAATTATGATATCAAATGCACCTATAGTGCTTTTTGTTTATAAAAGACTCCTTGCACACTCAGAAAACAATTGAGTCTTTGCAAAGGTAACAAAGAAGCACAAGATAGTATGCTGTTTATTTTTTCTGACGGGCCAAATTTGAGAAAGAAATAATACAGGTAAAAAATGTTAGGAATTATATAAAGACTATTGTAGGATTTAAGGAAATACATATTTCGGAAAGTGAAAATAATCTGGGATTGGCAAATTCAGTAATCAACGGGGTAACAAAAGTAATAAATGAATATAAAAAAATAATTGTTTTAGAAGATGACATTATATGTTCTCCTGGTTTTTTAAGATTTATGAATGAATCTCTCTCTTTTTATGAAAATGAAAAAGGAATAATTTCTGTTACAGGCTTTAAACATCCTATAAAACTTCCGGATGATAATAGTGATGTATTTATATCTCCACGACCGTCTTCATGGGGATGGGGAACCTGGCTTGATAGATGGGAAAAAGTAGATTGGGATATTAAAGATTTTAAAGAATTCAGAAACAATAAGAATTTGCAAAATATGTTTAATGAGGGGGGTAAAGATTTAACACCAATGTTATTTTCGCAAATGAATGGGACCATTGATTCCTGGGCTATTAAATGGGCCTATTTTCACTTTAGGAGTAAAGGCTACTGTCTTTATCCAAGATTCTCTTTAATTAAAAATATTGGAGCTGATAATTCAGGAACTCACACAAACAAAACTGACAAATTTAATGTTGTATTGACCAATAGTGATAAAAAAATTAATATGAGTAACAATTTAGTACTTAACAACGACATAATCCGTGAACAAATTAGTTTATATGAGCCTAGTTTTTTAAGAAAAATAATTAATAAGGTCAAATTCAGATAAAATTTATTCGCTTTTTTAACATTAACAATTCACAAAAGAACTACATAAAATACTAATTTTAAGCAAAGAGAATGAAAATCTTAAATGATAAATTTCATAACCTTAACTTAGTTTTAACCAGTAGATACTATAGAGAATTCTTAAAATTACTCTTTACATATGGAAAGGTTAAAAGAAATGAGAGAAAGACAATAAAATATCTCAATCATAAGATAACAGTGTCAGATTGTCTTTCATTTATATTTCAATTTAAGGAAATGTATGTAAAAGGCTATTATGAATTTAACAGTGAATGTAAAGCTCCTGTAATTTTTGATTGTGGATCAAACATTGGAGTTAGTGTATTATTTTTTAAAGATAAATACCCTGATGCCATTATAAAGGCTTTCGAGGCTGATCCAAATATTTCGGAATTACTTAACAAAAATCTGACAACTAATTCAGTAAATGACGTTGAGGTTATTTCAAAAGCAGTATGGGTAAATAATGAAGGAATCGAATTTGGTCTGGAAGGTGCTGATGCCAGCTCAATATTTAGTAATAATAAGAAAATTCGTGTCCCTTCAATCAGGCTTAAAGACGAAATTGAAATGGAAGGTAAAATTGATTTGCTAAAGCTTGATATTGAAGGTGCTGAAACAGAAGTAATTGAAGACTGTAAAGACAGTCTGGGAAAAATTAAAAATATTTTTATTGAATATCATTCTTTCATTGGAAGAGATCAGAATCTGGATAAAATTTTAACAGTACTTAAGACAAATAATTTCAGATACTTTATAAAGACTGATGAACCAAGAGAAAGGCCATTTATTAATCATAAAAGCAAAATTAGCCCCGATATGGATTTACAACTTAATATTTTTGCTTATAGGCTATAGTGTGTGAGAATAATTCATCTAAATAGCTCAGATAGAGGCGGAGGTGCTTCGAGAGCTTGTATAGATATTAACGATGCGTTAAAAAGTATTGGTGTTGATTCTTCCCTACTGGTTCACCAGAAGCTATCAGATAGACGAGATATAAATACAACTACAAATACTATTTTTCAAAAATTTGTTTTTAATATCCGTTACTGGCTGGATTATTTATTAATCAGATTCCTAAGTATCAAGGAGCGTGGACGTTTTTCATTCCCCTTTTGTGGACTAAATATAACGGAGCATCCATTAATAAAACAAGCCGATATAATTCACTTGCACTGGATAAATCAGGGATTCTTTTCAATAAAAACGTTTCAACAACTTTCAAAATTTAATAAACCTATTGTCTGGACATTGCATGATATGTGGGCATTCACTGGAGGCTGCCATTACAGCTCGGGATGTAAGAAATATTCTACTGAATGTGAAAATTGTCCTTCCCTAAAATTTAGTTCCGAAAATGATTTTTCCCATAAAGTTTTTAAAGAAAAAAGCAGGGTTTTTAAAAACCTAAATATTAATATTATAACTTGCAGTAAGTGGCTGGCTAAGGAAACTAAAGAAAGCTTTTTATTTCAAAATGAGAAAATTATTACAATTCCGAATCCAATTGATACTGATATCTATAGGCCCAATGATCAATGCATTGCTAGAGAAAAACTAAACCTGCCTAAAGATAAAATTTTAATATTATTTGGAACTATGACATTGAGTGAGAAACGAAAGGGTTTTGATTATCTTAGAGACGCCTTACTAATTCTTGAAAAGAATAACCCTGATTTAAAAGAAAAGATAGAGCTTTTTGTTTTTGGTTCTTCAAAAGCAAAAAGTTTTGACACAATTCCTTTTAAAACAAACTTCCTTGGTCGGATTCCGAATGTTTCCAAACTAGTGCAATGTTACAACGCAGCTGATGTTTTTGTTGCACCATCATTGGAAGACAACCTGCCAAATACAGTTATGGAATCACTTTCTTGCGGCACCCCTGTAGTTGCCTTTAATATTGGTGGAATGCCCGATATGGTTGAACATAAAGTTAATGGTTATCTGGCTGAGCCTCAAAACAAGATTAGCCTTGCAAACGGAATAATGTGGGTTATCGAAAATAATAATAAGGAAATATTAAGCCTTAACGCAAGGAAGAAAATAACGAAAAACTTTACACCTGAAATTGTAGCTAATTTATATATGAATTTTTATAAATCCTTAATTTAATTTTAATACTTTGGAGATCTTCTCAACTGCATATGGCATGAATTTTAGCTTTAACATGTTCTTTTTGATTTGCCACTTTGAATAATTCTGTAAACTATCTAATAATTTAGTAATTGACCCTTCCTGGTTTGATAGTGCTTTATCAATTAATGAGAGCGCAAAACCATGCTGCTCAAGAATTGTAGAAAAGACCCATCCTAACAAATATTCTCTTAGGTTACTAATCTTTTCAAAATTATTAATGTAAGCAAGCTCTGCCCAACCAGCACTTGTTTTGTGTGAAAAATGAGCTAGTTTTTTAAAAATACTTGAACTGAACATCATACCAAGCTGTTGCTGGCTCAATCTTTGTGAGCCTTTAACAACAATATCTGAAAGCCAGAAATTTTGTGTTTCCATATAACTGATTATTTCAGATAATTTATCTTCCCCCAAATAGCTGTCTATAAAACCTGGTTCAAATTCAGTTGTTATTATGTTATTCTTTATTTCATCCGGTAGATTCTTAAACAGCCTTAAATCCAAGCCCTGGGAATCGCTTTTATACCAGTCTATTTTTTTTATTTTCAATTCATTAATAATTAAATTTAATTGTTTAACCTTAATCTTTGTCTTTCCTATGACTTCAAATTTTTCTGCATATGACCAGATTTTTAATTTATCAGTGTCGGGTTTCAGCACGCTAGAGCAATATGGAGATTTAGTTAAATAAAAATCCACCTCATTTACATCCTGATCGCTGACAATACAATTGTAAACAAAAAGTTTTTTGAACTTACTATTTGCATTTTCAATAATTTGCATTTCTCTCTTATCAGCATCAAAGGCAATACAGATAGAATATTTTGCAATTTCCTTCCATAGTTTGTGTATAATACCAGAAGCACCTATATCAATTAAAACTGGTGGGTCCAATTTTAATTGCTCAAGAGAAAATATATCTTCTAACAATTTTGCAAATTTCATTATAATCTTAATTATATTTCAAAATATCTTATTACAATTATTATTATAAAATACTTATTTTATAATAAATATTTAAACAATTCTTAATAAGAGGTGAATTTAACAACTATTTAGACTAATATACCACCGGGTAAATTATGATAGATTACGAAAATCTTCGCGACTCAAACGAACTCTTTTTTGATGAGTACATACATAACTTCGGCAACGTGCTTAATAGTGGTTGGTTTGTTCTCAGTAACTTCGTAAAAAGATTTGAAGAGGGGTTTGCCAGTTTTAATGGCAGCAAGTTCTGCGTAGGAGTTGCTTCCGGGCTGGATGCTTTAATCCTTTCACTTAAAGCGCTAAATTTTCAAAAAGATGATGAAGTAATTGTTCCTTCAAACACTTACATAGCAACAATATTATCTGTTATACATAGCGACTTAAAACCTGTATTGGTAGAGCCTGATATAAAAACTTACAATATTGACCCGAATAATATTGAAGATAAAATAACTCCAAGGACGAAAGCTATCCTGGTTGTTCACTTATATGGGAAAGCCTGTGATATGGATCCTATTGTTAGTATTTGCAAAAAGCATAACTTAAAATTAATTGAAGATTGCGCACAATCACACGGCGCAAAATACAAAGGCAAAAATACCGGTTCATTCGGAGATTTAGGAGCTTTTAGTTTCTATCCAACTAAAAACCTTGGTGCACTCGGAGAAGCTGGTGGAATTACAACAGATAATAAGGAACTTGCTGATACAATTTTAAAACTCAGAAATTATGGATCTGATAAAAAATATCATAATGAATATGTGGGATATAATTCAAAACTGGACGAGGTTCAAGCTTCGTTTTTGATTATCAAATTGAAAAAATTAAAGGTGATAAATTCACATAAACGTGAACTGGCACGTCTCTATCACCAAAATTTAAAAGAGGATTTTATTAAACCAGTGGTTGATCCTGATTATTTTGATGTTCACCATATTTATAATGTTAGACACCCGGAACGAGATAAACTGCGTGAATACCTTTTAAAGAACGAAATAAAAACTGAAATTCATTATCCTGTTCCTCCGCACAGGCAAAAAGCTATGCAAGGAATAATAAAAGAAAAATACTTCCCCATTTCTGAAGAGATCCACGAAACGACTCTTAGCCTTCCCTGTTCGTTTTGTCATTCAAGAGATCAGATTATGAAAGTTATTGAAGTGATGAATAAATTTTGAGATCACATTATACTCTGTGGATCAACGTCATAAATTAATTTAACATCCCGGAAACGGGATTTCCTGTTAAATTCAACATAAGAATCCAAAATAGCTTTTCTTAAAATAGCACCTCCGGGATCAACTACTTTTGAGCTTTTGATTAAAATATGGAAACGGTAAAAGCCTTTTAATCTAGCTAGAATGGCTGTGGCAGGTTCCATTATTTTAAGATACTTATCGTAAGCGTTCAATTCCTTATAAAAATCTGTGATTGCGCCTTTCGCTCTCTTTTCATCAAGGTCTTTCGCTTCTATCAATCCTATTCTCGTAAAAGGAGGATAGCCCATTTTCTCTCTATCTGTGATTTCCTTTTGATAAAAACCTGCATAATCATTCTGCACTACTTTTTGAAGCGTAAAATTCTTTTCATTCTGCGTTTGAATTATTACTTCACCTTTAACTTTACTTCTACCCGCTCTGCCAGAAACCTGGGTAAGCAATTGAAAAGTTCTTTCGTCAGCGCGAAAATCAGGAAGCCATAAGGTCGTTTCCGCTGAAATAACACCGACCAGCGTTACTCTTGAAAAATCCAGTCCCTTTGATACCATCTGCGTTCCAACAAGAATATCTATATCCCCCCTGCCAAATCCAATAAGTATCTTGCTAAGTGATCTCTTCTTTGCCACTGAATCTGAATCAACTCTTTTAATCCGGGCATTAGGGAAATAATATTCAATTTCATCCTCAACTCTTTCCGTGCCTGTTCCGAAATATTTGACTGAAAGAGATCCACAATTAGTACAAGCATGTGGTACATCCTTAATAAAACCACAATAATGACATTGAAGAATATTTTTATTAATGTGATATATAAGTGGGACAGAACAATTTTCACAAGTTTCAATTTCAGTGCAATCTTCACAATAGACCTGTGTAGAGAATCCTCTCCTGTTTTGCAAAATTATTATTCCTTCTTCCCTCTTTAATCTGTCTTCTATTTTATCAAGCAGAAATTTTGAAAAAATGTTTTTCATCTTTTTTTGTTTTCTCTCAATGGAAATATTAACCAATTCAATTTCAGGCAATTTTGCATCGTCAATTCTTTGCGGCATTTCAAGCAATTTAAATTTACCCGTTAAAGCATTGTACATGCTTTCAATCGAAGGAGTCGCTGAACCAAGTACAATGGGGCAGTTGTGATTTTTCGCAAGTACTACAGCAGCATCACGTGCCTGGTATTTAGGTGTAGAATCGAACTGCTTATAACTCGAATCGTGCTCTTCATCAACAACTATTACTCCAATATTTTTCAAAGGAGCAAAAAGCGCAGATCTTGCACCGATTACTACTTTTGATTTCCCCTTAAATATTTTTCTCCAGGAGTCATACCTTTCCCCTATTGACATTCTGCTGTGAATTACAGAAACATTTTCTCCAAAATTATTGAACAAGCGGGAAGTTATTTGAGGCGTAAGTGATATCTCAGGAACTAGTATTAAAGCCGACTTATTATATTCTAATACTTTCTTAATTAATTCGATATAAACCTGTGTCTTGCCACTGCCTGTAATTCCGTGCAACAAAAATGGTGCAAATTTTAAAGGTTTAAGATTTTCTGAAATCTTTTCTATTACCGATTTTTGATTTTCGCTTAATTCAAAATCAACTAGATTTTCCTTATAGTCTTCTGTATAAGTCCTTTCAACTTCTTTTTCTATTATTTTGATAAACCCTTTTTCTTCCAGGCTATTAATAGATGAAGACGATGATTCAGTTTTTTTCAGAATTTCAGAAAGAAGATACTCTTTGTTTTTTTTCGAGATTAATTCTAAAAGTATCTTCACCTGTTTTGGTGACCTTCTTTCAATCTCAGGGGAAGAGGAATATATCTCTGCAATGGATTTGTTGAGTTCAACATACTTTGCGGTTTTGGCTTTAACTTTCGCTCCTGAAATTTCATCCAGAATAGTAATCGCACCTAATCTTTCAAGGCTTTGTACCTGTGAATAAATATTCTTTTTCTTTACCAGGTTTTGCAGGTATGAGAAATTTACTTCTTCTCTTTCACTTAGTGAACTTAAAATTTTAGCTTTAACTGAATTTTTATTCTTTTCTTTCTTTAAGTAATCTTCACATAATTTTTTATCCACTATTATTCTTCTTTTTGTCTCAACATCAGAGCCGTATGGTACTCCAAGCTTCAAGGCTTCACCCAGAGATGAAAGATAATAGTCAGAAACCCATTCATAAAACTTAAGTGCCTTTTTATCAAAGATGGGTTTATCATCGAGGATATCAGAAATAGCTTTTATTTTTTCTTTAACTTCTGTCTTATCTGATGTATTGATTATAAAACCTGTAAGCGTTCTCTTCCCAAAAGGAACTACAGCCCTGACGCCTGTTTGGGCAAAGGCCTCCAGTTCTTTTGGTACAGAGTAGGTAAAAGTATTTCTGAATGGAAGAGGAAAAACAATTTCTGCGAACATTATTCTTTTGGCTTATAAAATTGAGCAAGTCCTTTAAATGTATTATCATTAAAGCCGGAACTGTACATTTCAAACTTCAGTACTTTAAAAGTCTTATCCCACAAAATTCTTTTATATTCTTTAGATTTAATTATCTGACCATTTGTTGATATCACACTATCATCAAGTGCTAATGTGAGAAAGTAAAAACCATCTTCAAATCTGATCCCCTCAACTTTAGTTATATCCTTAAACTTATATTCGGCTTTCCCATTCAACTTGTCACCGTCAAGATAAAGGTCACGTGAAATTATATCCTTACCCTGGCCTTCCAATTGAGTTTTTAGCTTTTCACTTTTAAATATATAATCAAACAAATTATCTCTATCTTCTCCAAATTCTTTGTCACTAACTGCGTTTGATTTAATATTGTAAAACTGCATTGTAACCAGACCGCTGGTAGGGCTATCAGGTTTCACAGTATAGGATATTTTCTCAGAAACCAGGCAGCCGGTGAAAAAGATAG
The DNA here is from genome assembly GCA_963772675.1 of uncultured Bacteroidota bacterium. Taxonomy (GTDB): domain Bacteria; phylum Bacteroidota; class Ignavibacteria; order Ignavibacteriales; family Ignavibacteriaceae; genus JAKAGZ01. Next base: position 775,116 of record CAVYYF010000005.1, on the reverse strand, counting down.
CAGCAAACAGAAACAAGATTGTAATAACTAAGTTTTTTTTCACTTTTTAAGCCCCATTAAATTTTATTGACAAATATGATTGAAAATTGATTGTAAAACAAATAACAATCAATATAGCAGTAAATTTAATTAAACTTTAGATGATAATGGAAGCTAGTTTGAATTATGTTTCATATTTTAACAGAAGTTAATAAACTTCTTTTTAATATCCGAACCAGTATATGATTGATCAAACACTAAATCAACTAAAGAAGGGCGCTTTTATTCTACTTGTTGTTTTGTTTATCGGATCGTTCGGCTTTATGTTGATTGAACATTGGGACTTCCTCGATTCATTATATATGACAATCATTACAATTACTACTACCGGTTTTGAAGAAGTTCATCCACTCACGCATACGGGAAGAATATTTACGATTATTTTGTTAGTAATGGGTATTGGTTCAATTGCATACACCGGCGGAAGAGCCGCTCAATTGTTAATTGAGAATCAAATTATCAGGAGGAGAAGAATGAGTAAAAAACTCGAAGGATTAAAAGATCACTACATTGTATGCGGTTATGGAAGAATGGGCAGGTATATCTGTGAAGAATTAGCTTCTGCTAAAGTTAAATTTATTGTTATTGACAATGAACCGGATAAAATTGAAAGCATTGTAAGTATGAATTATTTATATCTTAAAGGTGATGCGACCAGCGATGAAGTTTTAACAACCACAGGTGTTATGAAAGCAAGAGGTCTGGTTGCCGTTTTATCAAATGATGCTGAAAACGTGTTTACTACGTTATCTGCTAAAGCGCTAAACCCAAATTTATATGTTGTCGCGCGCGCAGTAGAAGAAGAAACAGAATCAAAGCTAAAAAAAGCTGGAGCAAACAGGGTTGTTAAACCCTACGAGATTGGCGGCAACCGCATGGCTGAACTTCTTTTGAGGCCCGGTGTAATTGAATTTATCGATGTGGTTGCACGGGAAAGAAGTGTTGATCTAAGTATGGAAGAATTTGAAGTGGATGAAAAGTCAGAGCTAATCGGCAAAAGTTTGGCAGAGTTGCCTATCAGGAAAGATTTAAATATCATCATAGTGTCAATCAATAAACTGAAAGGCGGTTTTATATACAATCCAAAATCTTCAACTATACTTGAAAAAGATGATAAACTAATTGCGCTTGGTGAAAAAGCAAACCTGGCTGGATTAAGTAAATTGTGCAGAGGATAATTTTTATTCTACCTAAAGATCTTCTATAATCTTCTCATCATAAAGTAAGTGTTCAAAACTTTCTCTTCCCCTTGTTATATAAAATTTATCTTTGTCAACAATAACTTCAGGAGGTCTCCTTCTTGCGTTATAATTAGATGACATTGTCATACCATAAGCACCTGCTGACATTACTGCAAGATATTCTCCCGGCTTCGCTTCAGAAATTATTCTATCTTTTGCAAGGAAGTCACCGCTTTCACAAACCGGCCCAACAATATCGGCAGTTATTTCTTCTCGGGAATCATTTTTTTCAACAGGTTGTATATGATGGTGAGAACCATAAATGCTGGGTCTTAAAAGATCATTCATACCTGCATCAACAATTATGAAATTTTTATTCCCATTCCGCTTATTGAAAAGCACTTTAGTAATAAGCGCACCACCGTTTGCCGTTAAATATCTGCCTGGCTCAAACCATATTTCACAATTTAATTTTTTGAATTTCGGGATAAGCATCTCAGCAAACTCTTTTATATTGAAAGGTGTCCCATCAACATAGTTGACCCCCATTCCACCACCAATATCAAAATGCTTTAGGTCAATTCTTTTAGATTTTATCTGGTAGAAAATTTCAGAGAGTTTATCCACAGCTTCAAGATAGGGAGAAACCGTTGAGACGAGTGAACCAATATGCATATCGATTCCTGTTAATAAAATATTTTTCAGCTTAGCAGCCTCTTCATAAATCTTTACAGCTTCGACAGAACTAATTCCGAATTTATTTTTTGACAGCCCGGTTGAAATATAAGGATGTGTTTCAGCATCGACATCAGGGTTAACTCTGAAGGCAGTCTCGACCTTTTTATTTAATTTTCCGGCAATTTTATCAATTAGGCATATTTCATCAAATGATTCAGTTTTTATCAGCTTAACTCCCTGTTCAATTCCGTATTCGATTTCTTCTTCTGTTTTCCCGACACCGGTTTGGATAATATCACGTGGATCTACACCTGCCCGAACAGCTCTAAAAAGTTCACCAGCAGAGTTAATATCAATTCCGCTGCCGCATTTAGAAAAGATTCGTATAACGTTTAGATTAAAATTTGATTTGGCAGAAAAAAATATCCTGTATTTAATATTTATAAAAGCATTTGAAAATTCAGAGTATTTTTCTACAAAATATTTTTTACTGTAAATATAAACAGGGGTACCTGTATGTTCAGTGATCGTTTTAATACTTAAATCTTCACAGAACAATTGATCCCCTTTGTACCTAAAAATATTGGGATTAAAAATCAACATAAAAAATTAATGACAGCTAATTATTTAAAAAATTATTTTAGCAGAATACTTTTGACATAAATATATCATTTATATATATTCAAAGGGTATTACATACGGGGTATTTAGTGACAACAAAAATAGCCAAGTTTTTTTTCATTTTCCTTGTTTTATTGACTCCGAAATTATTTTCACAGAATGAAGGCATTACAATATCAGGGTTCGTTCGAGATTCTACCAGCGGCGAAGCTTTGATCGGTACAAATATACTCGTTTATAGAGACTCAATTGATACAAACAACCCACCGTTCAGTGCTACAACTACCAATTCTTACGGTTTCTATGCTATCCCAAAGTTATCTATGGGAAATTACATTATTATTGTAAGAAATATAGGCTACGCTCCAATAATCGATAGAATTAAAGTAAACTCTACAAATAGAAACATTCAGATTAATTTTAAAGCTGTGAGCGAAAGTATTGAGTTAAATGAGGTTGTTGTTCAAGGTAAAAGAGAACAAAAACCTATTGCAAGTACGATAGAAGTTAACCCCGATATTTTAAGAAAATTACCTACTCTTAGCGGCGAAGCTGACTTGTTTAAAGCTTTACAATTATTGCCAGGAATTAAAGTGCAGAGTGATCTTTCAAATGGAATTTATGTACGCGGGGGTTCACCAGATCAGAATTTAACTTTAATAGATGGCAGTATGGTTTATAATCCATCACACATAGGTAACTTTACAACTTCGTTTAATTCAAACGCTATACAAAGTATAAAATTGATCAAGGGAGCTTATCCCGCCGAATATGGAGGAAGACTGTCGAGCGTTCTTGATATTAAACTACGTTCCGGCACCAAAGAAAAAGAAAAAGGGCAAATCGGACTTGGATTGATAAGTTCTAACATGATGTTTGAGGGTCCGCTTGGGAACAACACAACTTTCCTGATTTCAGGCCGGAAGATGTACTATGATTTTGTTCAGGATAATTTTCTTAAAGATAATACATCCCCCAGATACAACTACTATGACTTAAACGGTAAAATAACTATCACCCCTTCTGCATCAAACGTTTTTACATTAAGCGGCCTTTACAGCAATGATAAACTTACAAGTCCATCTGAAAACACTCAAGGTTATGATATTGAGTGGAAAAATGCTCTTGCCAATTTAACATGGCTACATATCAATTCTAATTCATTATTTATAACAACTTCGTTTAGTTTTGTATCATATGAATTCAGTTCGATTCTGCTTGATAATACCCCAAAATCAACTGCAAATAATTATTATTCCTATTCAAAACTCAGAGATTTAAATGTTAAGTCTAATGCAGAAATGCATTGGCTAAGCAATCACATTTTAAAATTAGGGTTCAGCTTTTTGTTTCATTCCTATTCATTACTCTACAGCGATTTTTATGATCCTCTGTTGCAGAATACACTAAATGACAACCCTGATGTTGTAACAAGTGAAGCAACATTTTTTGTAGAAAACGAAGGTAAGCTTTTTAGCTGGCTCAGAACAAACATTGGGTTAAGAGGTTATTATTTCAAAGCTCAGGAATACTTTAGCCCGGAACCTCACGTCTCATTTCAGGTATTATTAAACGACAATTTATCGTTTAATACAGCCTATGCATTTACACATCAGTTTCTGCATCTGGTTCTCAGGAATGATATCGCACTACCAACGGATTTATGGTATCCTTCAACCACGAATGTCGACCCAAGTAGTTCAAACCAATATGTAGCAGGTTTTGACTACGGTACTGATGATAAACAATATGCCTTTTCCCTGGAAGGTTACTACAGGGACATGAAAAATCTTTATGAGTTTGAAGGGGGCCCATCTCTTAAAATTGATCAATCTGTTGCCGACCTTTTTACAAAAGGCGAGGGTGAAGCTTATGGAGTTGAGTTTTTTGCAAATAGGCGATATGGAAACCTGACAGGATGGATAGGATACACTGTTTCATGGACAAAGAGAAAATTTGATTATCTGAATTCAGGGAAAGTCTATTATCCAAAATATGACAGGCGACACGATATTTCTGTTGCGCTTGCATATACTTTAAATGACCATTGGAACTTTGGGTTAACCTGGACTTATGAAACAGGGCAGGGATATACTCTGCCAACTGGTCAATATAATTTTGAATCTGTCGGGCCTTTAGAACAGCAAGCTTTGCAATTTAATTACAGTGATAGAAATGCTTATAGATTGCCTGCATATCATAAACTTGATCTTAGTGTTTCATATAAATTTGACTGGCAGGATTATAAATTTGAAACTTTTTTAAGTTTTTATAATGTATATAACAGACATAATCCTTTCGCATATTATACTACATACAACACAAGTGCTACATCAACGTCTTTACCGGCACCTAAAATTAACCAAATATCACTGTTCCCATTTATACCTATGATTGGTATTACTATGAAATTTTGATTGATATATGAAAAGAATATTTAATATAGTTATTCTCTTAATTTTGTTCTTCATTACCGGTTGTAATGATGTTTCTGTGGTTAATCCTGAGTTAAGCTATAAAGACTATATCGTTGTGAGAGCAGAGTTGATCGCAGGCGAGGATTTTGCAGGTGTAAAATTCACAAGAACTCAGCCTCTAAATCAGCAATATGACAACACCAACGATGCTATAACTTCAAATGTAACTGCTTATCTCAAAATTGGGAAAGTTCAAGTAGTCCCATTGTATCACGCTGGAAACGGTATGTATAAAGCAAGTGATCGAATACAAATACACTCTGATTCCACATATGAGCTTTTTGCTAACGTAAATGGTGTTGGTGTATATAGTATTACAACAGTGCCTGAAAAACCAAGAACTGCATCCGCAAATATTATTGATAAATCAAGCTTTCGCGCAAATATTTATACAAAGCCTGGTGCGGTTTATGGAGCCGCATGGAAAATTTATAATAGTGTTACCAATGATGTAATTGATAGTGCGCCGGATTTTAAAGAAGTAGTTCAAAACGCAGATCCTTTTAGTACATCAACTATTCCCGTAAATACAATGGACCTTCCAGCTGAATATAGGACAAACAATTATAGCTATCTATGGTACATTAGGGTATATGCCTATGATTCACCTTATTTGAAATTTTTTAAAACCAGGAACAATAGCCAGCCTGTTTCCGATGTTTTCTCCCAGGGAGGAGATCAAATTATTTGGAATGTATATGGAAACAACGTAATAGGATTATTCATTGGTGCAGCATACGGAGATTATGTTAAAGTACAATAATGAAATTCTTTGATCTGACAGATTTAAATTAGGCCCGGCTCCAAAATTCTACAACCTTATTTATCTTCTCTCTATCTTTTAGTATCGAAAATTTTCCTCCTCTAAATTTGTAACCAATTACTTTAGGCATTTGTCTGCTGTTATATCTTGACCACATACTCAAAGTATATGCGCCAACATCTTTAATGATAATATAATCACCCGGACTTACCTCTGGAAGTAAAATTCCTTTTGCCAAAACATCTGCTGCAAAACAAAGTGGACCGGCAATTACATACTTTTCTTTTCGACCTGTTTTGACATCACCATTTTTATTCAGCACAAAAATTTCGTGATGCCACTTTTTCGGCATATAGGCTTTCCTGAGAAACATATCTGCGCCAATATGAATTACTGCCGTTTTAAGATTTTTACTCTTCTTTACATATTCTACCCTGCTTATAGCCCACGCTGAGTTTGCATAAATGTATCTTCCGAATTCTGTTATAAGCTTAAATTTACCTGCAAATAATTCAGGACAACTTTTCTTTAATCCGATTGCATATTCTTTCAAGGTAACTGATTTTTTATCTGAATAATACGAAACCGGTAGTCCGCCTCCAATATCAAATCTTTCAATCTGTTTTTTCCTGTTCTTCTTTAAGATAGTATTTGTCTGCTGAGTAAAATTGTAAACAATCTTAGCTCCCTTTATCAACATATTTTTACTAATTCCCTGTGAGCCAATGTGCAGATGAATTCCACGTAACCATTCATTATTCAGGAAATAATCTTGTAATTCATTTCGGTATTCTTTAATTGGTATCCCAAATTTTGAATAATCACCGGCTACACTTGTTTCAACGATTTTCCCGGTACCTACCTGCGGATTAATCCTGATCCCGATTTTGCTTTTAGTTTTGTTTCTCTTTAATAGTGCCTTAATAATATCAAGTTCTTGAAATGAATCGGCATTAATGTTTATACCCTTCTTCAAGGCAAATGAAATCTCTACTTCAGTTTTTGCCGGAGAATCAAATACAATTTTGTGTACTGGAAATCCTGCTTTTAAGGCTATATATACTTCCGGAAGTGATGCTGCTTCTACACCAACATTCAATGCTTTAACGAATTTCAGATTATTTAAAAAAGGATTAGCTTTTATTGCAACTGCATGCAAAGTATTTTGAGGAAAAGCTTTCTTTAGTTCACCGATTCTTCTTCCAATAAAAAACAGATCATAAAAGACAGCAGATGTGTCGTCCCCGCCCAATATATGCTTCGACCTAAGTGCTTTCTGAACTATAAAACTTATTTGCTTTTTTCCTATCTCCATTTAATAGTCATCTGATTATAGCTTGAGATCAATTTATTTATCTGATGAAATATAATTTAAAAAATATGATTTTTCTGTTTCATCTTAACATAGTACAATTATATTACAAAGGATAAATAAAGGAGATTTAAGTGAAAAAAATTGCAGCCATTTTAATTCTGATACTATACTTTGCGCCTTTTAATTATTCACAGACTTATGTATGGAAACAATTACCAAATGCACCGGTATCAGGGAGAAATGATGATATATCATTTGTAACACCAATGTTGGGATGGGTTGCAACCGGGTCCGGTCAAATATTTAAAACAACAGATGGCGGAGATTCCTGGCAAGTACAGCTACAGACTACAGCATATTTAAGATCGCTTAAATTTGCCGATTCATTAAACGGTTGGGCAGGTACTCTTGATAAGAACCAGCTTATTATTTCATACTACAAACGGTGGAAAGATTTGGAACCTTGTTACAAATCTTCCTGCTGCTCCTGTAGCACTTTGCGGATTGAGTGTTGTTAGTAAAGATGTGATTTATGGTTCCGGTGCCTATTTTGGGCCGCCCGTAGTTATTAAATCTACAGATAGTGGTTTGAACTGGGAAGCTATTGATATGAGCAGTTATACTTCAACCTTAGTTGATTGTCATTTCTTTAATAAAGATTCCGGATTTGTAATTGGAGGCCTGGATGATGGCGTATTTAATGGTGATCTTTCTACAGTAAAAGTTGTAATCCTTTTTACTTCCGATGGAGGAAATTCATGGCAAACTAAATACACCGGGCAAACTACTGGTGAATGGGGATGGAAAATTTCTTTCCCGACCAGATTAAACGGATATGTTTCGGTTGAGAATTTTAATTCTGCAAGCGTTATAAAAACTACTGACGGTGGGAATAGCTGGAATCAAATTCAGATTAGTGATATTGACGATCTCGAGGGAATAGGTTTTGTAAATCAGGATACCGGTTGGACATCTGCAATGGATAAAACGGCATTTACTACAGATGGTGGAAAAAACTGGCAGTTAGTAAATATCGGCAGCCGGATAAACCGTTATCAGTTTTTTGGTGACACTCTGGGATATGCTTCCGGACGTACGGTTTATAAATATGAAAGAATAAACCGCACCGCTATAAAAGTAATAAAAAACCAACCAAAATCTTTTTTCCTTTCTCAAAATTATCCAAACCCGTTTAATCCTTCTACTACCATTCAATATACACTGCCGGAAGAAGGAAATGTCCTTGTGAGAATCTATGATGGATTGGGAAAAGAATTAAGGACTATTTTGGATGACTATCAGTCTAGCGGAACCCATAAAGTAAAATGAGATGGAAAGGATTCCTATGGAAAAATTGTCAGTTCGGGATTTTACATTTATAGGATTGATGCAGGAAATAATGCCGAAAGTAAAATGATGTTACTCCTAAAATAACAACATTTCAGGGGTTAAAGTATCGATAATTATTTTATACTCAATATATTTCCAATTTATTTTTATATTGGAGTATTACATAGGTACAAAGATTATAACAAGGGGCTCAATATGCCAAAGCTTTTAAAAACTGGATTTGTTTTCTCCTTCCTTTTTTCTTTATTAGTTTTTCCACAACAGATATCACAAAACTATGACTGGTTTATTGCAGATCCGAATTTGCCAATAGCTGCAAGGTATGATGACATCTCTTTTGTTAATCCTTCACTCGGCTGGGCAGTAAACAGCAGCGGCCAGATATTTAGAACAACAAATGGTGGAAATTCCTGGACTCAACAATTACAAATCAGCGCTTATTTCAGGTGTGTTAAGTTTGCCGATTCTTTAAACGGCTGGGCAGGTACTCTTGATAATACGCAGTTATTATATCATACAACCGATAGCGGAGAGCATTGGAATCTTGTAACAAACATTCCAACAACACCTGTTTCACCCAAAAGGATTTGTGGTTTATTTGTAGTAAATAAAAATATTATTTATGGCTCAGGAGCTTATGATGGCCCGGCAGTTATAATAAAAACTACTAATGGTGGTGTAAATTGGCAAACTATTGATATGAGTAATTATGCAACAAATTTAATTGACTGTTATTTTATCAATAAAGACTCCGGGTTTGTAGTTGGTGGATCGCCAAACGCTATTTTTAACGGGGGCCAGGGAACTACAAAAGCAGTTGTACTTTATACTACCAACGGCGGCAACACCTGGCTCACAAGGTATACAGGGCAAACTACCTCTGAATGGGGATGGAAAATCAATTTCCCGACTCCGCTTGTGGGATATGTTTCTGTTGAAAATTTTAATGCAGGATCTATTTTGAAAACCATTGACGGGGGAAAAACCTGGAACAAGTATGTCGTTTCAAATCTCCACGACCTTGAAGGTATAGGTTTTATAAATGAGACTACCGGCTGGGTAGGTACAAGACAAACAGGCAAAAATATGTTTGCTGCAAGGACTGATAATGGAGGGATAAGCTGGCAGTCTGATACTCTGGGTAGAAGCCTTAACAGGTTCCTGTTCTTCGGTGATTCAATTGCATACGCCTCGGGAATAACTATTTATAAATACACAAAAGAAACTGCATCGGGAATTAAAGAAGAAAATTATACACCAAAATCTTTTTTCTTATCACAAAACTACCCCAACCCTTTTAATCCTTCCACTACTATAGAATACACGCTACCTAAATCTGAAAAGGTTACAATCAGAATTTATGACGGACTGGGGAAAGAATTAGGAACCATTTTAGACGAATATCAGTCAGGCGGAACTCATAAAGTTAAATGGGATGGGAAAGATGCCAATGGAATTTTAGCCGCCTCCGGTTTTTATATTTATAGGATTGACGCTGGGGGAAAAGCTGAAAGCAAAATGATGGTACTAATGAAGTGATACTTCAAAAGCACTACTTACCATTCGGTGAATACTAATCGGGGACATAAAAATAGACTATCATTCTGAGCCTGACTGATATATCGTATCAAAGGAATAAATAATATGAAGAACATATACAAACTAACACTTATTTTATTACTTACATTTTTATTTTGGGGGTTAAACTGCAGCGAGCCCACACCTCCTCCTCCGCCGGATAACGGAACGCTTACACTCTCTGTTTTAGAAACCTCCTGCACGGAAGCGTGGGTTGAGTTAAAAACAAACGGAGTAACTTTTCCCGTTAGTATAAATTTATTAAAAGATAATGTCATAGCTCAGGCTATCAGCCTGAGTAATAGTGACACCTCAATTTACATTGATTCCCCGCTGCCTAACAAAAGCTACCAGCTGCAGGCGCAGTTTGTTATAGATAACCAAACCACAAGCAGCAACAAATTAACAGCACAAACTCTCGACACAACAAGCAGCAACTTTACCTGGCAGACATACACGTTTGGCGACCCGAATGCAGGAAGCAGCCACCTGAGTGATGTGGCAATAATAGATGAAAACAACATCTGGGCAGTTGGTGGAATTTATATGGATGATTCTACAGGGCAGCCGGACCCAGAGCCTTATGGTTTAGTACATTGGGACGGAAATAAGTGGAATCTTTAGAAGATATATTATAAAACTTCATCAGGCAATACTCTTATTATCTCCGACATTCGCGGAATATTATATCTGAATACCGGTGATATTTGGTTTGCCGCGGGAAGTATCTTCCATTGGAATGGCAAATCAGATACAGCTCAGCTGGTTTAGTCGCGCCTTAGTCTATCAGATCCAAATGCTACAATAGAAAAATTATGGGGAAATAGTTCACTGATTTATGGTGTCGGGAATGCGGGGACAATAGTGTTTTACAATGGCAGCAGTTGGCAGAAAATAGAAAGCGGAACGCAATACCCTATTACTGATGTATGGGGCTTAACTAATTTGGGTCTTGTTTCAAAGGTTATCGCAGTGGCTGATCCACCAGGCCCGGGAGAAAGTACTATATTTTCTCTGATTTCTGGTAATGCAATCGATACACTTGATTTACCTGGTGAAAGAATCGGAAGTATCTGGACTTATGGTATGAAAACTTATGCAGGCGGTATCAAGACGTGGGAAAGTACTAATAATATTTGGAAGCAGATTATAGATCAAGGCCGTGAAATCAAGGGAACCAGTTATAATAATATAATTGCGGCATCACCAAGTATAGTAATGCATTTTAATGGAATACGCTGGCAAAATATAATACAATGGCCTGTGAATTTAACATTCAATGCAGTTGCTGTTTAAGAACAATACAGTTATTGAAGTGGGATCTACTGTTAGCGGAGGACTTGTGGGGCAGGCTGCTGTTGCAGTCGGAACCCGTAATTAACAACTCAGAATAATAAACAAGGGAATAGAATATGATGGTGTTGATGAAATAGTAATAGTTATAATTTTCTAACTATCCAGAGAATGAATGAAATCAAAGCGCTTATGAGCAGCATTGAAGTTATTGGTATAAACAACTTAAAATTGGGTTTATCGATCACAATATCTCCCGGCAAATGACCGAGAGGCAGCTTGCTCAGCCACGGCCAGAATAACCCGGCGAGTATAATAAGCGCTCCTATAAAAAGTAAAATCCTCTGCATAAATTGACACAAATTATTGATCTATAATTAAAAGATTCCTGCAGCTAATCAATTCTATTATAAATAATTAAGTGGCTCCATCCTATGCAAACCGCATTTGAATTACCGCCCATTTTAGGTAAATTTATTCTTAATTTTTAAAAAATGAAGATAATTCATCTATGCGCTACCCTTTTTCCGAAATAGAACCGAAATGGCAAAAATACTGGGAAGAAACGAAAGTTTTTAAAACTGATCTGAACAAAACAGACAACAAACTTTATTGCCTTGTAATGTTCATCTACCCTTCCGGTGCAAAACTTCACTGCGGTCACTGGTATAATTACGGACCAACAGATAGCTGGGCACGATACAAAAAATTAAAAGGCTATAATGTTTTCGAACCAATGGGATATGACGCATTCGGTTTGCCGGCTGAGAATTACGCTATCAAAACAGGTATACATCCGTACGACAGCACGATGCAGAATATAAAAGATATTCGTGAACAGCTTAAGAAAATGGGCGGAATGTACGACTGGGATGCAGAGTTAATGACCTGCGCACCCGAATATTACAAATGGAACCAGTGGATATTTCTCCAGCTATTCAAAAAAGGATTGGCTTACAGAAAAAATGCGCCCGTAAACTGGTGCCCGAAAGATCAAACCGTGCTTGCAAATGAACAGGTGCTTGCCGACGGCACGTGCGAAAGATGTGGTACAACAGTCGTGCAGAAAAACTTAACTCAATGGTTTTTGAAAATTACAGATTACGTAGAAGAACTTTTAAGCGGACTTGATAAAATCAACTGGCCGGAAAAAACAAAACTGATGCAGAGAAACTGGATCGGTAAAAGCGTTGGAGCAGAAATAGTTTTTTCGGTCGAAGGAAGCGACGAGAAAATAAAAGTATTCACAACAAGACCTGATACTGTTTTCGGAGTAACGTATGTTGTACTTGCACCGGAACATCCTCTGGTTGATAAGCTCACAAATACGGAAAACAAAAATAAAGTTGAAGCGTATCTTGATTCAATAAAATCCTTAACGGAAATAGAAAGGACTTCCACAGTAAAAGAAAAAACGGGAGTTCCGATTGGAGCTAATGCAATCAATCCCGCTAATGGAAAGGAAATCCCTATCTGGATTGCAGATTATGCTTTGCTGACTTACGGCACTGGCTGCGTTATGGCAGTTCCCGGTCAGGATGAACGCGACTGGGAGTTTGCGACAAAATTTAATTTGCCTATAATCAGAACTGTAGAACCGCCAAAAGATTTTCAAGGCGAAGCATATCTCGGAGATGGTCCCGCGATCAGCAGCGATTTCCTGAACGGACTTAATGTTGTAGATGCTAAAAAGAAAATTATTGGATGGCTCGAAGAAAATAATCATGGTACTAAGAAAATAAATTATCGTTTGCGTGACTGGCTTATCTCGCGCCAGCGTTACTGGGGAACCCCGATACCGATTATTCATTGTCCAAGGTGCGGCGAAGTTCCTGTTGATGAAAAGTATCTGCCTGTTGAACTTCCTTACAAAGTCGAATTTAAATCTGAAGGTGCTTCTCCCCTTTTGTCAAATGAAGAATTTATAAATGTAAAATGCCCGAAATGCGGAGGCGAGGGAAAGCGTGAAGCAGATACAATGGACACTTTTATGGATTCATCCTGGTACTATTTACGATACCTTGATCCTAAATTTGACGCTGCTGCTTTTAATCAAAAGCTTGCTGATGAATGGACACCTGTTGATATGTACGTCGGCGGAGCGGAACACGCAACAATGCATCTTCTGTATGCAAGGTTCATTCACAAATTTTTAAGGGACATCAAACTTGTAAATTCGGATGAACCGTTTTCAACATTGCTGCACCAGGGAACGATTACAAACAACGGCGCAAAAATGTCAAAGTCAAAAGGAAACGTGGTTAATCCTGATGATTTTACAAGCGAGTTTGGCGCCGATGTTTTCAGGCTTTACTTAATGTTTATGGGTCCTTACGAACTCGGCGGCGATTGGAGCGATAAAGGAATTGCAGGTACAGACAGATTTGTTCAAAGATCTTATGATTTTTTTGTTAGATATAAGGATATTCTCAAGAAAGCAAGCCCGAAAGAAACATATGATATCGACTCTTTGAGCAATGAAGAGAAGAGTGTTTATAAAAAGATAAATCAGACAATAAAAAAATATGATGAGGAAATTAATAATTTCAGATTTAATACTGCTATTGCTTCACTTATGGAATTATTAAATGAATTGAAATATCTTAAAAATTGTTCCGACGAAATATGCGCATATACATTGAAAAGATTTGCCGTAATGCTTGAACCGGTTGCGCCGCATCTTGGAGAAGAATGCTGGAACCTATTAGGGAATGAAAATTCTTTAATGGAACAACCTGTCTGGTTCAAAGTTGATCCCAAAGGATTACTTGAAGATTCAGTAAATATTGCTGTACAGATAAATGGCAAACTAAGAGCAACTTTAGAATTGCCAATGAACAGTGAGCAGGAAACTGTTAAAAAATCTGTTTTTGCTGAAGATAAAATTTTAAAGCATACTCAGGACAAACAGATTGTAAAAGAAATATTTGTAAAAAATAAAATTTATAACATTGTGGTAAAATAAAATTTATGCTTGATCTAAAATTCATCCGAGAAAATCCGGAAACGGTTAAAGAGGGAATAAAAAATAAAAACGAAAAAGATCGTGTTGACGAGATAATCGAACTTGATGAGAAAAGAAGAAACCTGATATCGAGAACTGACGAACTGAAAGCAAAACGGAACCAGGTTTCGCAGCAGGTTGGACAAATGAAAAAATCCGGGCAAGATGCTTCAGGAATAATAGCTGAGATGAAAAGTGTTTCTGATGAAATCACCTTGCTTGATTCCCAGTTAAAAGAAGTAGAAGAAAACCTGCAGAATATTTTGATGTTCGTTCCGAATATGCCACATTCATCTGTACCTGTTGGAAAATCAGCGGATGACAACAAGGAAGTCAGACAATGGCTGCCGGATGGATTTTCATTTAAAAGGGAAGAAAAATTACTTGATCATATTGAGCTAGGTAAGAAATTGAAAATCCTTGATTTCGAAAGAGGAGCGAAAATATCCGGATCAGGTTTTCCGCTTTACATCGGCAAAGGCGCTTCCCTGGAAAGAGCGTTAATAAATTTCATGCTTGATTTTCATTTGCAAAACCACGGATACACTGAAGTAATGCCACCGATACTTGTTAACAGAGATTCAATGAAAGGAACCGGACAGCTGCCGAAAATGGAAGAAGATATGTATTTTATAGAAAAAGACGATCTCTTCCCTATTCCAACGGCAGAAGTTCCGATAACAAATATTTATCGGAATGAAATTTTGAACGAAGCTGATCTCCCAATAAAGTATGTAGGATTCACTCCCTGTTTCAGAAGAGAAGCCGGATCTTACGGTAAAGAGTCGAAAGGCTTCCTGAGAGTGCACGAATTTAATAAAGTTGAGATGGTTAAATTCGTGAAGCCGGAATCTTCTTACGATGAGCTGGAAAACCTTGTTAATGATGCTGAAGACATTTTAAAAGCACTCCAAATCCCCTACAGACTTTTATTGCTTTGTACGGGCGATTTAAGTTTTTCTGCAGCAAAATGTTATGATATCGAGACTTGGTCACCCGCAGAAAATAGGTGGCTTGAATCATCTTCTTGCAGTAATTTTGAGAACTTTCAGGCAAGACGTGCAAATATCCGCTTCAGGAATGAAGGGACAAAGAAACCGGAATTTTTGCACACATTAAATGGATCAGGACTGGCAACTAGTAGACTTATGGTTTCACTTCTGGAAAACTACCAGACTCCTGAAGGTAAAGTTATTGTGCCTAAGGTACTTCAGAAATACACAGGTTTTGAAATTATTGACTAAGTAATTAAAGTTAAAGTCTGTCTGATTATTTTACCGTTCTTAATTCTTAGACGGAAATTTATTCTGATTATATTTATCTTTCTGTCCCGCTAAATTAGCCTTATTAAAATAGATACGTATGAAAAATTTATTTACGCTAAAAAAATATTTTGCCCGCTATAAGAAAAGATTATTCCTTGGATTTTTGTTCATACTCCTTTCAAATGCAGGCGCCGTTTATATTCCCTTGATTACAAAAGATGCGATTAATGAACTATCGAAAGCAGTAATTATTGAAAGCCTGATCCATTATGCTATTCTTATTGTTGGAGCGTCACTTTTTGCCGGCTTTTTCAGATTTTTAATCAGAGAAACAATTATTGTTGTTTCCCGCGAAATTGAATTCGACCTTCGTCAGGATTTCTGGGAACATATCCAGCAATTACCTTTAAGATATTTCCAGAATAACTCCACCGGGAACATTATGGCTCACGCTACAAATGATATTAACGCCGTGAGGTCATTTCTAGGCCCCGCAGTTATGTATTCAGTAGATACAAGTATAAGATTGGTTATAGTTATTTCAATAATGTTATCGCTTAATTTAACTCTAACATTACTTACGCTTATTCCTCTGCCTTTCATCTCCCTTTTAGTTTACAAAGTAGGAAAATTAATTCACGAAAAATTTACATTGATTCAAGAAAAGTTTTCTGAGCTTACAACAAAGGCCCAGGAGAATTATTCGGGAATCAGGGTCATAAAATCATACGTTCGGGAAGAAAATGAAATAAAAGGTTTTAAGAGATTAAGCAAAGAATTTCTCGATAGAAATATGGATATGGTAAAAATCCAGGCTTTATTGTTTCCATTACTACTGCTTGTTACGGGGCTTTCTGTTATTATCGTAATTTGGTTTGGTGGAACGCAGGTAATAAAAAATGTAATCAGCCTTGGAGACATTGTTGCTTACATTGCTTACCTGGGAATGCTCACCTGGCCGGTTATAGCTTTTGGATGGGTAATAAATATTATACAGCAGGGCGAAGCAAGTATGAAACGTTTGAATAAAATATTTGCTGAACCATTTGAAATTCAGGATGATGGGAATACAGACTATGATATAAGAGATATTAAAGGTGATATTGAATTCAAAAATGTTTCATTCAGGTATGGAGGAAATCTACCTTACATTTTCAAAGATGTAAATCTTAAAATTCCCGTAGGTTCCACAACAGCAATAATGGGTTACACCGGTTCCGGGAAAACAACTTTTATAAATCTTATTCCGCGCCTGTACGATACTTCAGAAGGTGAGGTTTTAATTGATGGAAAGAATGTAAAAGATATTCCTCTTAAGGTTCTAAGAACAAATATAGGCCTTGTACAACAGGAAGCATTCCTTTTTTCAGATACGATTACAAATAATATCTCCTATGGATTAAGAGCAATAGATCAGGACAAAGTTGTTGAAGTCTCTAAAATTGCCAACTTCGATGAAGATGTAAAAGATTTTCCCAAAGGTTACGACACAGTTATGGGTGAAAGAGGAATTACTCTTTCGGGCGGACAAAAACAGCGGGCAAGCCTTTCGCGTTCGCTAGCAATAGACCCGAAAATATTGATCCTTGATGATTCATTTTCTGCGGTAGATACTCATACCGAAGAAAAAATACTACAAAATCTTAAAAAGTTTATGCAGAACAGGACAAGCATAATTATCAGTCACAGAATTTCCACAGTAAAAGATGCTGATAATATAATTGTCCTTTCACAAGGAAGAATTGCAGAACAAGGCAAACACGAAGAGCTTGTCGCTCTTGACGGCATCTATGCAGACCTGCATTATAAACAACTACTTGAAAAAGAATTAGAAGAATTGAAATAAAATAGAAATTTATGGCTAACGATTATCGAAGCGAAGAAGAAGTATTAGGTAAAGCGTACGATTCAAAATTAATGAAGCGTTTGCTTGGTTATATCAAACCGTATAAAAAGTATGTAATTCTTGCAATAATTTTAAACATTTTTGTTGCTGCGCTAGGACCAGTGCGCCCCGTTTTAACAAAAATAGCAGTTGATAAGTACATCGCACATTCTGATCATCACGGACTTATGATAATAGGTTTCGCTCTGTTTGGTTCATTACTCCTGCAGGCGGCTATGCAATATTTTCTTACATACTATATGCAGTATCTGGGACAAAAAACCATTTATGACATTAGAGAGCAAATTTTCAGGCATACTCAAAAACTAGCGCTCCGCTTTTTCGATAAGACTCCTATTGGAAGAATTGTTACAAGAGTAACAAACGATGTACAGGCATTGAACGATCTTTTTTCATCCGGTATTGTGATGGCGTTCAGTGACATATTTACAATTTTATGGATACTTGTATTTATGTTCACTATGGATGTAAGATTATCATTTGTAACACTCTCTGTATTGCCGGTCTTATTTTATGCAACTTTTTTATTTAGAAGAAAAGTCCGGGAAAGCTATCGTGATGTCAGGCTGCATCTTGCAAGATTAAATTCCTATATGCAGGAACATGTTACAGGAATGAACATTATCCAGATTTTCCACAAGCAGAAATCAGAGAAAGAAAAATTTTCATCGATCAATAATGATTACAGGCAAGCAAATATTAAATCGGTTTTTTATTATGCTGTATTCTTCCCAACTGTTGAATTATTAAGTTCAATCGCTGTTGGATTAATTATCTGGTACGGTGGCGGAGAAGTAATAAAAGATACTCTTACTGTTGGAGTAATAATCGCATTTACCCAGTTTGTTGAGCAGTTCTTCAGACCGATAAGGGATCTCTCTGAAAAGTATAATATTATGCAGACTGCAATGGCATCGAGTGAAAGAATTTTTAAATTACTTGATAATGATACTTTTGTAAAAAATCCTGAAAATCCCGTTATCTTTGATAAAGTAAAAGGAAATATTGAATTTAAGGATGTATTTTTTGCCTATAATAAAGACGAATATGTTCTCAGGAATATTAATTTTAGAATAAATGCAGGGGAAACTGTTGCGATAGTTGGTCACACCGGGGCAGGCAAAACCAGTTTAATTAATATTCTTACTCGATTCTATGATATTCAAAAAGGTTCTATTCTTATCGACGGAATTGACGTAAGTACTATTGATAAAAAGGAATTGAGAAAGTATATATCAATAGTTCTTCAGGATGTGTTTTTATTTTCCGGTACTATCAGGTCTAATATAAGTATGGATAATGACGAAATACCTGAAGAGCAAATAATAAACTCTGCGAAACTTGTCGGAGCCCATCCTTTTATTGAAGCACTTCCGAAAAAATACGATGAAGTAGTAATGGAACGGGGAGCAACTTTAAGTGTTGGCCAGAAGCAGTTAATTTCTTTTGCACGTGCGCTCGCTTATAGTCCTCAGATTTTAGTGCTGGATGAAGCAACCTCCAGTGTTGATACAGAAACCGAAAATCTAATTCAAAAAGCGATAGAAAAGCTACTTGTTGGAAGGACAGCTATTGTAATAGCACATCGTTTGTCAACTATTCAAAATGCTGATAAAATAATTGTTATGCACAAAGGAGAAATCCGGGAAACCGGCAATCACCAGGAACTACTTGCAAAAAGAGGAATTTATTATAAATTGTACCAGCTTCAATATAAAGATCAGGAAATTGTTCGGGCAAGTTAACTAATTATCAATTATAAGGGAGACTCACTAATGCCAAATCTTCGTTTTATGACATTAGCAAGGCATATTATAGAGGGGGAAAGAATGCATCCCGAAGCAACCGGGGAGCTTTCTGCTCTGCTTTCGGATTTATCACTTGCAGCAAAAGTGATTTCGCTCGAAGTAAATAAAGCCGGACTCGTTGATATTCTTGGCTTTACCGGGGACAACAACGTTCATGGTGAACAAGTTAAAAAGCTCGATATGTTTGCCCACGATATGATGTTCCGTGCAATGGATCATGGCGGACATCTTTGCGTGATGGGCTCTGAGGAAGAAGAAGATATAATTCACATTCCACCCAAATTTAAAATAGGGAAATATGTTTTGCTGTTCGATCCTCTTGACGGCTCTTCCAATATAGACGCAAACATTAGCATTGGAACAATTTTTTCAATTTATAAAAGAGTAACGCCTGAAGATACACCCGGGACACTTGAGGATTGTTTGCAGCAAGGATTAAAACAGGTTGCGGCTGGATATGTTATTTACGGCTCAAGCACAATTTTTGTTTACACTGCTGGTCACGGAGCTCACGGATTTACCCTTGACCCTTCATTTGGTGAATTTCTTTTATCACACGAAAATATTAAAACCCCTAAAAAATCAAAGCTATACAGTATCAATGAAGGTAATTATCTGTACTGGCATCCTGGTTTAAAAAAATACATTAAGTACCTCCAGGAAGAAGACAAAGCAACAGAAAGGCCTTATTCCTCAAGGTACATCGGATCGATGGTTGCTGACATTCACAGGAATTTACTTTACGGTGGAATTTTTATGTACCCTGCTGATTCACGACATCACAAAGGGAAACTCCGTTTGATGTATGAATGTAATCCAATGGCTTTTATTGTTGAGGCGGCAGGTGGCAGAGCATCTGACGGTAAAACAAGAATACTAGAATTACAGCCGAAAGAACTTCATGAAAGAACACCGATATTTATAGGGAGTGAAGAGGACGTGAAAAAAGTAGAAGAATTTATGGCAAAAGAGAAAAGCGAAATCACTATAGAAAGTAAAAAGTGATTAATGATAGTAATAAAGAAGGAGAGATTTTCTCTCCTTTTTAATCTTATATTGGAATCGTTTTAAGATATTTTTTCGATCGCGGCATTTAATTTATTAGCAAGTTCAGTTTCACTTATTCCGGTAATCTGAACTTTAGCATTTTTAACTATAATCGTAGGATGGTCGCCTTCGCCTTTCAGGTATTTGTAAAGATTAAATCCAAGGCGGTTTCTATCATTAGCAATAGGTAAATACTCTTTAAATTTTTCTACAATATTATAAACTTTCTTTTCAAGTGAAGAATCAGAAGAATTTTGAACTCCCGGTGGAGGTAGTGTACTCATATATTGACCCCGTTTTATTAAAATTAATTAACGAAAATTGGAAGTAAAATTAGTAATTAACTAAATTCACCCAGTGAAATATAAAATATTTTAGGATAAATCGCTTGTCAAATTTTAATAAGATAAATACTATACTTGTAATAAGGCTAAGCTCTCTTGGTGATATACTGCTGACTACTCCCTTGATTCGTTCGCTAAAAGGGCAATATCCCAATATGAAAATTGATTTTCTGCTAAAAGAAGAATACAAAGACACTGTCCAGTATAATCCATATTTAAGAAAAGTCTATTTGTTAAATGAGAACTACGATGAGCTTGCAGGCATAATTTCGAAGAATAAATATGATCTCATAATTGATCTTCAGAATAATTTCCGGTCCCATAAGCTCACACGAAAAACATGGACAAAAAAAATGCGTTTCAAAAAGCAGGATCTTAAGAAATTTCTGCTTGTAAAATTTAAAATTAATACAATGAAAGATCTCCCGCAGATTCCTGTAAGGTATTCCAATACGATTAAAGGTTTCAACCTGGATGATAAGGGACTTGATATTTTTGTCCCTGAGAATAAAGTGACTAATTTAACAGAAGGTAAAAATTATATAGGGCTTGCCCCGGGGTCCCGACATTTTACAAAAATGTGGCCCGGTTATTATTACATATATTTATGTAAGATGCTCACAGTGAATGATTTTAATGTGGTCCTATTTGGAGGTCAAAAAGATAAAGAAGTCTGCAGTGAAATTTCTAAATTGTTTCCAGCAGCAATTAACCTGTGTAATGAAGATAATATTCTGCAGACGGTAACGGATATGAAAAAATGCCGGGCTATCGTTTGTAACGATTCCGGATTGATGCATGCAGCTTGCGCTGCCGGAGTTCCTGTTGTAAGTTTTTTCGGATCTACTGTTAAAGAATTCGGGTTTACGCCTTATAATAACAAAAATTTAATTTTAGAAAACAATTCTTTATCTTGCAGACCATGCTCTCATATTGGAAGGGAGAAATGCCCGAAATCGCATTTCAATTGCATGAAAGAAATTACACCACAGTTGGCATTCAAAAACATTAACCTGCTGCTAAACACCTGATGAAAAATATCTGGGCATTTATTTATAATTACTTTATTATTCCCGTTCTTTATATAACTGTTCGTTTTCTTGGTTTGTTTAATGCCAAAATCCGAAGGGGAATAAGAGGAAGAAAAAGAATCTTAGAAGAACTTATTCTGAATGCTGCGAGACTCGATAAAACGAAAAAGCTGGTATGGTTTCACTCCTCATCTTATGGCGAATTTGAGCAGGCAAAACCTATCATTAAAGAATTAAAAAAGAACAATGACCTGAATATTCTTGTCACATTTTTTTCACCCTCTGGTTATGAAAACTCTAAAAAATATCCTTATGCCGACCTCATCTCATATATTCCATTGGATACAAAATTAAATGCTGAGCGGTTCATAAAAATTGCAAATCCAAATCTTGCAGTAATGATGCGTTACGACGTCTGGCCTAATCATATCTTGGCTTTAAAAAAAGCTAATATTCCCTGTTTTATAGTGGATGCGACAATGAAGGAAAAGTCAGCCAGAAAACTGCCAATAGTAAAGAGCTTCCATAATAATTTATATAAAAACTTCACAAGAATATTAACAGTTTCGGAAAATGATGTTGAGGGGTTTAAAAACTTCGGTTGTACTGCAAATCAACTTAAAGCTGTCGGTGATACTAGATTCGATAGAGTTTATCAAAGAAGTGTGAATGCAAAAGAGAAAGAATTAATAAAAGATAATATCCTGAAAGATAAAATCATTTTGGTTGCAGGAAGCACCTGGGAACAGGATGAAGATATTATTATTCCTGTATTCAAAAAACTGGCTTCAGTCGATAAGAATGTTCTTCTGATTATTGCCCCTCATGAACCGACCCTCCTCCATCTCGAAAATATTGAAAATGAATTTTTAGGGTCGCCTGCTTTCAGAAAAAATAGCCTGGAAACAATCAGGTTTTCATACCTGAATAATTACAACAATGAAAGAGTAATTATTGTCGATTCAATCGGAATATTATTAACACTATATATTTATGCAGATCTTGCTTTTGTAGGTGGCGGATTTAGACAAAACATCCATAATGTGCTTGAGGCTGCTGTTTACGGAACTCCCGTTTTGTTCGGGCCAAAGATCGACAATTCACAGGAGGCAAAGGAACTATTGAAAAGAGGCGGCGGAATTATGGTCAATAATAAAATGCAAGCATACCGCCAATTGAGAACATTAATTTTAGATGAAAAATCAAGAAAATCGAAAGGGGAAACATCGCACCAGTATGTTCAGGAAAATCTCGGCGCAACTGATAAGATTCTTCGGGAAATAAACAAAATTATTTGATTTCACACACCATATTTTTCTTTTAGAACTTTAAAATGATGCATTCCGTGCCCGGCTATAATAAATAAAATCGCACGTACTGTTACTTCGTTTTCGCTTGCAACTCCTCTTTTATTAAATTCATTCTCCGAAAAAGATTTAAATAAAGATAAATTAGCTTCTCTTACAAAATTGAGCTCTTCCAACAAATTTTTGAGAGTCCTTTTATTGAAGCCCCCTTCTTTAGCATAATCATCCTGCTCAAATCCGGGCAATGATTGTTTTTCTCCTCTTGCAATGCAAAGAGCTCTGAAAGCAAAAATTCTTTCCGAATCTATCAAATGACCAAGAACTTCTTTTATACTCCACTTTCCATCTGCATAAGAGTAATTTCCTTTCTCCTCAGGAATAGAATTAAAAAACTTTGTCGTAGTATTTAATTGTTCTTCAAGAATATTGACAATATCATCCCCTTTTATTTGTTCTATGTAGTCTTTATAATCGGGTGCATAATCTTTTTCTGATGGACGCATTTGGTCTCCTTATTATTATTTAATATTCTACTCCCAAATCTTAACTTCAAAAACACCAGTTGATGTGGCAACTCCCCGGAACATACCCTGAGTGTTAAATGAGAAAGCATAGTTGCCGTCTTTATCAACTCCGATAACTCCGCCGTCTCCGGGTTTTAACCTGCGGTGAATCATTTCATCTTCAGCCTGCTGCAAAGCGTAACCTTTGTATTCCATCAATGCTGAGATATTAAAAGCAAGATTATGCCTGATATAAAGTTCACCAGTCCCTGTTCCTGAAATACCGCAGGTTTTATTATTTGCATAAGTTCCTGCACCACAAATCGGCGAGTCACCAACTCTGCCCGGCATCTTTCCTGTTAATCCCCCGGTTGAAGTTCCGGCAGCAATGTTTCCGTATTCGTCAAGGCAAACACAGCCAACGGTCCCGTGTTTTTCCTTATCCATTTTTGCTTTCCATTGTTCCCATGCTTTTTTCCTGTGTGGAGTATCAAAATAGGAATTATCAACCCACTTTAATCCAAATTTTTTCCCGAGTAGATCAGCGCCTTCTCCCGCAAATAAAACGTGCGGAGTTTTTTCCATTACCAGCCTTGCAAGTTTAATCGGGTGCGCGATATGTTTTACTCCGGCAACCGCTCCTGTACTTAAATCCTGACCCTCCATTACACATGCATCCAATTCGTGTTTACCGTCTGAAGTATACACCGCGCCAATTCCTGAATTAAATTTAGGGTCCGTTTCAAAATACTGAATAACTGCTTCAACGGCATCAATGCTTTTCCCACCTTTAACCAGTATGTCTTTTCCGATTGTCAGTGCGTGCGCAAGTGCATCGGTATAAGCTTTCTTAACAGAATCCGGCAGGTTTTTGCTAATTGTTCCTGCACCGCCATGAATTACAATAGTATATTTATTTGATCTTGTCTGAGAATAAGTAAAGTCTTCATTCGTAAATAATAAGAACGAAATTATTAAAAACATTAATGCGAATATTCTAAGAGTAAAAGATTTCATTTTATAACTCCCTGCTATGTTATTTTCACTACTTGTAAAATAGATTAAAAAAGTAGTATATATCAAGGGATAGTAAAATTAATTTTGAGAAAGTTGGCTTTGAGAATATATGAATGAGAATTCTTCAATAGTACAAATAATTCAGTTAATGCTGGCGCCAGGAATAATGATATCTGCCTGCGGCTTATTGCTTTTGGCAATGAATAATAAATATTCTCTCGTCGTAAACAGGGTAAGACTTCTGAATGAGGAAAGAAGAAGATTTCTTATAAAAAACAGTGGACGGGATTTTGGTTATGAAGAGAATATAAGGCTTGAAAGCATTTCTCAACAAATTACCGCTTTGCTTATCAGGGTTAAATTAGTCAGGAATGCTGTGCTGGCTTACACGATTGCGATAGCTTTTTTTGTTCTTACTTCTCTATTCATTGGATTACAATTTGCTTCCGTAAAAATAGGATTGACCGAATTAATAATAACTATATTCCTAATGGGAATGATTTCGGTACTGATAGGAATTATTTATGCAGGTTACGAGACCAAAAAAGGCTACGATATTATTCGACTCGAAGTAAAAATAGATGAGTAGCTGTTAAGAAATACCATTCATTTCAAATTTCTTTCTTTTCAACTGGCGGAAGCTAATTAATTTTTTCTGACTTTCATCCCACAAGGTTAAGAATGTACTCCGGAAACTTGTACGGAGTGTTAAAGTCTTTGCCTTCTGAAATACCGGGTTTTCTTTGTGGCATTTCTCTAGCAAATAGTTAGGTATCTTAGGACTCAGGTGATGAATGTGGTGGAATCCGATATTACCTGTAAACCATTGAAGAATTTTAGGTAATTTATAAAATGAACTTCCCTCTAAGGCAGCCTGTGAATAGTCCCATGCATCATTACTATCCCAGTAAGTATCTTCAAACTGGTGCTGAATAAAGAATAACCACGTTCCTGTTGACGAACTTATGAAAGTGATGGGCAACTGCACTAATAAAAATTCTTTGAAACCAATCAGCCATATGACTAACAGCAACAAGTAAAGTAATTGCAAAGCTTGTCCAGTACACACTTTTATTAACAGATTTTAATGCTTTCTCGCGGAAATTCGGCACTCTGTAAATAAAAGCAAAAAGAACTGTCGGAATAATCAAAAACAGGATTAACGGATTACGGTATAAACGGTATTTAAATCTTTCCCACTTAGATTTCTTCAAAAATTCCTGCACCGTCATTGTGTATATATCGCCTATGCCCCTATGTTCAAGATTACCTGCACTTGCATGATGTATTGCGTGGCTTTTTCTCCAATAATGATATGGGGTAAGAGTGAAAACACTAATGAACGTTCCCAAATAATTGTTAGCTTTTTTAGAATTAAAGAAAGAACCGTGCCCACAGTCGTGCTGAATAATAAATAATCTGGCTATAAAACCAGCAGCAGGAAAAGCCATTGCAAGTGTAAGCCAGTAACTCACATCAAGACTAAGATACATCAGGTACCAAAGAGCAATGAAAGGGAAAAATGAATTTATGAACTGCCAAATACTCTTCCATTTACTTGGCATCTGGTATTGAGCAACAAGGTCTAACCAGGCGGGCTTTTTCAATTTAAATTTGTTCTCGGGCATCTCAATAGCTTAATTACTAAATAACTTCTTCTAATATAGCCATATTTGAAGGACTATAAAATAAAATATTGAATAGAATCTGCAATACAGTTTAAGCTTTAAACTTATCAGCAATCAGATTTATATAACCACGTAAAAATCGCTCCACAGATCAATTCGTCAAAAAAATGCCAAAAACGACTTTATTATGAAATCAATATTACAATTTAGATGGATATGTAAACTCTATAACTTTAGGTTCCACCAATTTTTGAAAATCCCTTAAACCCATTTTTATCAGATTATTATGACAGCAGGCATTGAATGCAATATCATAATCATCAGTCAGGCTTTTCGATATATACACTTCCATATTATAAAGATTTCCGAATGGCGGCATTGCGCCTATCTCACAGTCCGGAAATTTATCTTTGAACTCCTGCTCGTATGCAAGGCGGACTTCTCTTGCACCTAAAGCCTTTTTCAAGAGATCAAAATTAATTTTATAGGATGCAGGAAGTACTACCATTATTAATTTGCCGTCTGTTTTTACCAACACCGTTTTTGCAAGAGATTTTCCAGGTATATGCGCAGATGCAGCAATTTCCTGTGAAGTATAAGCAGGAGAATGTGTAAGTGTAATATATTTTACACGGTTACTGTCCAGATAATATGTTAGTTTATTTGGCGTCATTTTAACCCCCGGGTTAAATTTTATTTTTACTCAAATTTCTTTTATGAGCTCAACAAATTTTGCATAAGGAATTGCAACCTGACTTTCAGATTGAAATGCCCCGTTTGAAAGACTGATCAAGGAAACTTTAGCGGCCGTTTCTTCATCAGGAGCTTCATAAATATCAAGAAAGTCATATTTTCCCAGCAATGCATAATGATGAAGAAATTTAACCTGCGGACATTTCTTTTTGACCTGGTATAACCAGTCACGGCCAACTTCCCCGCGGTTTTTAACCTGCCTCATTACATCAGGAGTTAGTTTGGTGAGTAGTATAAAAGTTTTCATGGCTTCCCCGCACTTGTATGGTAAAAAATTTATTCCATACATCTTAAGCCTTGAATTTTAACAGGAATGGTTTAAGGTGTCAACAATTACAATCATAATATATATTTCTGCCCTGTAAAGTTCAATTGTATTTTTAGTAGTAAGCTAGTTTTCAATAACCTTAAATTGAAACTCATTAAGTCCAACGCTGTTGTTTTTTTGCATATATTTCAATGGTAGAGCCATGTACATACAAAATTATAACAGTAGTTTCATCTTTAATTTTTTTTGAAATCAATGCGACAAAGCTCTCTTTAAATTCCCAATAATAAGAAGATCCCAAAAAACGGCCATAGTCATCTTCTTTCACCCAAACATAATCCTCTTTATATCTCCTACCTAATCGATATTCAGGCTGACTGTATTGCTTCACAACAAATTTCAATAACTCGACAAAAACATTTTAATAAGAATCTATCTGGGTAATTATATAGCTTACTTCTGTTAGCTTATCATTCTTAAATGTGTAATCTATTCTTGCTTCAATTCCGTCGATTCTATCTTTATATGAAAGTGTAACTATCCTGAACTCGATAAATTTTTGCAAATAATATGCAGACTCTTTTCTCCTAACTATTTCAAGAGATGTATTCCAGGAAGTGTTTCTAAACTGAGGCAGTCTAAACGTTGAATCTGGTAATCTCATTACAATCGCGTTTGAAAAAAAACAGGAAAGGATGATTGCCAAAACAATTTCAACTTTAATCACTATTCCTTTCGTATGGATTTTACATCTAAGACTTTCTCATCCGACTAACATACTAAAACTGGATGCCAAAGGAAGCCGAGAATTCAGGACTGCTGTAGTTTTTCTCATAACCAATTCTGTTGCTGAAATCGGTAGCTAGATAATAACCTCCCCTGATTCCAAACATGAATAGTCTGTTCAGAGAAAAATCTACGCCCGCACCCAAAAAAGCAGAGAAAGCACTTTCTGAAAGCGATTGAACTCCTACACTGTTGTTTATGAGCACATTTGAAGCATAACCAAACAAGGGGCCTGCAAGAACAGTTATATATGGTCTTATATTATTTGAAGGATTCAGATCAATCGGTTCATATTTAATTCCAAAAAGTAATAGAATTACTGCAGCTGATTCAGTATTTACAGTACCAAGGTTTATTCTGGTTTGTGCATTAGCATTTAGCATTCCCCCATAAACAGTAAGCGCCAAATCATTTTGTACCCACCTTGAATAAGAGATGGCCCCTAAAAGTCCCTTACTTTCATATTTGCCGGATACTCCACCTATATTAATATTGCTGCCGGAACTAAATTTGCTCATAAGCCCGAATCGTATTTCAATATTATTGTTCTTTCGGTTAGCTGTAAAACTTTCTGAGTTTTCATCGATAGAAGATTGTGCAGAAATAATACAAGAGAAGAGAAGGACAAATATGAAAAATAAATTTTTCCGTAACATAAGATCCCCGCTTATATTGTGAGATTTATAATTTAATATAAAATCCTTATACTCAATTTACATTAAAAGAGCCATAATAGCTTTTTGCACATGAAGTCTGTTTTCTGCCTCATCAAATATTACAGAATTGGGTGAATCGGCAACTTCATTAACCACTTCATCCCCCCTGTGTGCTGGCAGGCAGTGCATAAATAAATAATCATCTTTTGCATTTTTTACCAGCTTATCATTTACCTGGTATTTTATAAATTTCTTTCTTCTTTCATTCGTTTCTTTCTCCTGTCCCATACTTGCCCAGACATCTGTATAAATAATATCAGCATCCTTCACTGCTATTACAGGATCATCAAGGATTTCAATTTTGCTTCCCATGTATTTTGCATTAGCTTCGGCATTACTAACTATTTCTTTTTGAGGAGCATACCCCGAGGGCGAAGCAATTGACAAATCTATTCCTACTTTTGAACATCCATGCAATAAGCTGTGAGCCATATTATTTCCATCACCAATATATGCCATTTTAAGCCCTTTAAGAATTCTTTTCTTTTCAAGAATTGTAAAAAGATCTGTTAGCACCTGGCAGGGATGAAGCAGATCTGTCAAACCGTTTATCACAGGAATTGATCCGTAATTTGCAAGATCAACTACATCCTGGTGATCGAAAGTTCTTATCATTATTCCACTTAAATATCTTGAAAGAACTCTTGCAGTATCCTGAATGTTTTCACTCTTTTTTAATTGAAGGTCATTTTGATTGAAATAGAGCCCTATTCCCCCGAGTTGGTAGATGCCTACTTCAAATGAAATTCTCGTCCTGGTAGAAGGCTTCGAGAAAATCATTCCAAGCGTTTTTCCCTCCAGTAATCTGTGTGGTTCACCTACCAGAACCTTTTCTTTTAATGATTTAGACAAATCAAATATTTGATAAATTTCTTCTAGTGTAAGATCATTAATTGAGATAAGACTTTTCCCTTTCATTTTTACTGACATATAGTCCTCTTAATTTATTCAATTTAAAACAATCCTGGTTCCGCTTTCGGGATTATTTAATCGCGCAGAATCAGTTATTATAGTTTCCTTACCTCCGTGCTTCAAAAATTCTATTGCGGCGCGTATTTTAGGTTCCATGCTACCTTCACCGAATTCGCCTGAGTTAAGATATTCCTCTGCTTCTTTAACAGTAATAACATCCAGTGCTTTTTGATCTGGTTTATTAAAATTAATATAAACTTTCGGAACATCAGTTATCATATATAATGCATCCGCCCCTATTTCTAATGCCATTAATGCAGAAGCAAGGTCTTTATCTATTACAGCCTCAATCCCATGCAGAAGTTTATTCTTGTCCCGGTAAACCGGAACCCCTCCGCCGCCCGCTGCAATAACTATATTACCTTTTGATGCAAGGTTTTTTATTATGCTCTTATTCAGAATTTCTTTCGGATAAGGAGAGGCAACAACTCTTCTCCAGCCACGCTTACCCGCGTCCTCTTTAAATATCCAGCTATGATTTTTCATTAGAAGGTCAGCTTCTTCTTCCAGAAAAAATGCACCCACAGGCTTTGATGGGTTCTGAAATGCGGGATCATCTTTATCAACAAGGACTTGTGTCACAACTGTAATTACATTCTTTTCGATCCTTTTTTCTATCAGTACATTCCTGAGCTCACGTTCCAACATATAACCTATTCCACCCTGTGAATCAGCAACACAAATATCCAGCGGCATTTTAGGAATTTTATAGATTTTATGTCCCGCATCATTTCTTAAAAAGATATTTCCAACCTGGGGTCCATTTCCATGAGTTATTACGACATTGTATCCATCAGTGAACAAGTCTATAAGATTTTCAAAGCTGTTATGAGCATTTTTATCCTGCTGCTGTATAGTGCCAACCTCACTTCCTCGTAAAAGAGCATTTCCCCCCAGGGCAATAACTACAAGTTTTTTCATAAATCCAGACCATCCTACAATAAAGAACATCATATAGAAGAAAATATAAGTGAAGTGCCCGCAAGGATTGCAATCTTTCCCATTTCCCCACTAAAAAGGTATTAAAATCTTCACTTTTAAATTTACTGACATTTAGAATTAAAAAAAATTGAAATGGTACAGGTTTTCATATAATAAAGATAATATACAACGCTACAATTTATATTGCTGTGAAAAAGGAAAGAAATTTACTTATTTTCTACGGCTACATCTTTTTTAATGTTATTCAGAGGTACTAATTTGCCGTCAAAGAAGATAGTAATGTGTCCGCCTGACTTTTTTGATATTGAGTACTCGATCAATCCCTGGATGAATCCTAAGATTAGAGTAGATAAAAAAAACGCGCTGCAGCAGTATAATTCGATAAAGGATTCATTTAAAAAAACAGGGGTTGAAGTTATAGAGATTCTGCCAGTTAAGGGTTTGCCTGATATGATATACACCAGCAACGCAGGTTATTCTGAAGGTGATATTTTTATTAAGGCAAATTTCAAAGCACACCAAAGAAAACACGAATCTGATAAAGTCGAAAAATATTTTAGAGAAAAAGGATACCAGATTTTTGATATTCCTGAGAATATCATTTTCGAAGGAGAAGGAGATCTTATTCGTTCAAAATCAAAATATTTTTTAGGTTGTGGCCAGCGTTCAGATCCTATGGCTAAAGATTATCTAGAAGATATTATTGGAGAAAAAATTACGACGCTTGAATTGACAGACCCATATTTTTATCATCTCGACACTTGTTTCGGTCCCCTTAATGATGACATAGTAGTTATAAATGAATCTGCATTTTCAGAAGATTCACTCGTAAAAATTTATGCTAGGTTCCAACACGTAATTACAACGAATGATACAGATAATTCTGTTCTTGGCTGCAATCTTGTAGTCGTTGAAAAAAATGTCTTCCTTGGGAAAGGGATATCGGAAGAGCTACAGAACAATATAAAAAAGTTTAACTACAATTTGATATTACCAGATATGAGCGAATTCCTGAAAGGCGGCGGAAGTGTTAAGTGTCTTGTGCTCGAAGTTTTTTGAACATAAACTTTTTTCCATGAAAGAAAAGACAATTAACAAAGAAAAATGGCTTGAACCGGACAATATGATCCGCCTCTACTCGCGAGGTGCTTTCCCGATGGCAGATGAAATTACAGGCGAGATAAACTGGTACCTGCCGGAAGTCCGCACAATTATTCCCCTTGATAACTACAACATTCCCCGTACCCTTAAAAAAATATTAAAAGAAAATTTATTTGAATTCAGATACGATCATGATTTTATTTCGATCGTAAAAGGCTGTGCTGATCGTAATGAAACCTGGATATCCGACAGGTTAATTAGGGCTTATACTGAATTACAAAAACGCGGATTTGTTCACACAGTTGAGACCTGGCAAAATGGGAAACTGGTTGGTGGTTTATATGGAATATCATACAGCGGAGCTTTTTTCGGTGAATCTATGTTTTCAAAAGTGACTCAGGCTTCAAAAGCAGCGCTAGCAAAATTACTGGAACATCTGAATGAAAAAGGATTCGCAATGCTTGATGTCCAGTATATGACTCCCCATTTAAAGATGTTTGGAGCAAAAGAAATCTCTTTTGAAAAATTTAATAGACTGCTGCTGAAATGTTATAAAAGGAATTGCCAATTTTAAAGTAGGGACAAGGCATGCCTTGTCCCTACGGAATTATTTAATTAATATTAGTTCTTTCTGGGGTTTTGAAATAAATTCCGCTCCCTCCTTTTTAACGATAACTTCCTCTTCCAGTGTTGAAGTGCCGTAACCCTTAACAGTTAATCTGGGTTCAATTGTAAAAATCTGATTCTCCTCAACTTTCATAAAAGGAGCATTTCCATATTTTTCCCAGCGAGGAAATAATCCGCAGCCACCGTCGTGCACTCTTCTGCCAACCTGGTGTCCAAGTCCATGAGGAAATTCTTCGTAACCCTGCTCAACAATATAGTTGCGTGCAATGTCATCCATATCGCAGCCGGCTACTCCGGGTTTAAGATTATGAGCAACATTTTGAATGGCATCACGGATCACTTCAAATCCTTTTTGTACTTCAGCTGGAGCTTTGTCTTCCCCATCTTTTAAAACGTACCATGTCCTTTGCAGATCAGAACAATATCCTTTGTAAAGAATTCCAAAATCCATATTAACGAGATGTCCCCTCTCAACTTTTCTGTCTGTCGGACCTGAATGCGCACTTTGTGTATCTGGCCCGGTGAAAACAGCCGGACAAGTTTCTTCTTCCCATGCAGGTTCAAATCCTTTTTCCTGCATTATCGATTTTACAAATGAAGCGATCTCTTTTTCTGATTTCCCTGGTTTTATAAATCCTGTTACTTGATCAAATATGTCAAGAGTTTTATCAACAGCTTCTGTCATAATTGAAATTTCGGTTGCAGATTTTCTTCCTTTCAAAGCGGAAATAATTTCTTCCGCGGAAATTAATTTATTCTCAAAACCTGATCCTTTTAAGTAGTCCAAAATCTTTAAATAAAATCCGTGTGTTAGTCCATCAGCAAGCACAGAATTTTGAGAATAATTTACTGCTATGTTTTTCGGATTTTTTTTCTTCAGGTAATCCAGAAGCGAAGGACTGAAAGATTTAACATACCCGGTTACGTTTCTAAAACCGCTTTTTCCTGCAAAATTTTCTTTTTCCATTTCACCGACTATGGCAGTCGTATCACCGTCCTCACATATTATAAATGCAGATTCCCATGTACTGTTTCTTCCGATAATAATTTCCATAACAGGATCAGGCATTATTGAACTTTCACGTGCGAAAGTGATCCACATATCAATGTCTTTTTCCTTCAAAATGCCTATCGCCTGCTCAACTTTCTCAAGAATAATTTTGTTGTCCATTTGAAATCTCTCTGAATTTCAGGTTAAAATTAGAACTATACCAAATCTATTAAATATGGCTAAAACATACCAGAAACAGGCTTTTTTATATTTTCCAAAATCCCCTGTGTTTTTATTAAAAACAACATTTAGTCTGCTGGAAAATACTTAATAATTAAATTTTGTTTGATGAACTTTAGATAATTAATCGCTAATTTTGATAGTACATTTATTGAGAATTCCTGTTGGTAATTTCTACAATGTTAATTCGAGTTCACTTGTCCGCAAATAAATCATCAAGAATCTCACCTTTAATAGTGAAAATTAAAAATATTTATTTATAAGAGGTCAGTATGTCCGAATATACCAAAACCCTGGTAGCTAAAGTAAAAGCTCAAAATATGAATGAACCGGAATTTCACCAGGCAGTTGAGGAAGTTGTTGATTCACTTAGTCTTGTTTTAGATCGTCATCCCGAATATCGTTCTGCTAAAATTTTAGAAAGAATGGTTGAACCTGAAAGGATAATAATTTTCAGAGTGCCCTGGATGGATGATCAGGGAGAAATACACATTAACCGTGGTTATAGAATTGAAATGAACAGTGCAATTGGTCCATACAAAGGCGGATTGAGATTTCACTCATCAGTGACGTTAGGAATCTTAAAGTTTCTGGCTTTTGAGCAGGTATTTAAAAACAGTCTAACAACTTTGCCGATGGGCGGTGGTAAGGGGGGTTCTGATTTCGATGTAAAAGGTAAAAGTGAAAATGAGGTAATGCGGTTCTGCCAGAGCTTTATGACTGAATTATACAGACACATTGGTCCTAACACTGATGTGCCAGCGGGTGACATCGGGGTTGGCACAAGAGAAATCGGATTTCTATTTGGTCAATACAAAAGATTAAAAAATGAATTTACCGGGGTTCTTACAGGGAAAGGTTTGAACTGGGGCGGTTCACTGATACGCCCTGAAGCTACCGGGTTTGGTGCAGTTTATTTTGCACAGGAAATGCTTCGAACTAAAGGATACGATGTGGAAGGAAAAACCTTTGCGGTTTCCGGGTTTGGAAATGTCGCATGGGGCGCAGTGCAAAAAATAAATCAGCTTGGAGGAAAAGTTGTTACACTTTCCGGTCCCGATGGATTTGTCTATGACAAGAATGGAATCCGTGGAGAAAAGGTAGATTATATGTTAAAGTTGCGGTCAAGTGGTAACGACAGGGTAAAAGATTATGCTGATAAATTTAAGGTTGAATTTTATGAAGGCAAACACCCCTGGGGAATAAAGGTTGATGTTGCGATGCCATGCGCAACACAAAATGAACTGAATGCAGATGATGCAAAGGAACTTTTAAAGAACAGCTGCATCTGTGTTTGCGAAGGTGCAAATATGCCTACTACATTTGATGCTTATAAGATATTTACACAGGCCGGTATTCTGTTTGCACCGGGCAAAGCAGCAAATGCAGGTGGGGTCGCTACTTCAGGCCTTGAAATGTCACAGGACAGCATGCGTTTGCCCTGGTCAAAGGAAGAAGTTGATAAAAGATTACACGAGATTATGGTAAGAATTCATAACACCTGTGTAACAACTGCTGAAAAATACGGAACACCCGGCAACTATGTTAATGGCGCAAACATTGCTGGTTTTCTGAAAGTAGCAGATGCAATGATCGACCAGGGTCTGGTTTAATACTTTCAAAAACGCAGTAAATTCAGTCTCACAATATGAGTCTTATTATTTGCGAATTTTAAAAATTACTTAAATTTTCTTTTTATAGTACACTAGCTGTGAATTCCCACATTAAAAATGGCTTTGAAATGGAAAAAATTCATCAGATAGATACTGATGAGATTTTCGGTCACAGGATAAAAAAATTCCAGAAACTGATGCACTTCAAGATCAGGGAAATAATCCTGGTTTCAAGCATTTATGATAATTACCTGTTCGAAGAAGATGGAAGATTGTACGAGCTTATCAGACAGGAATATCAGAATTTAAATCTTAGCCACTCCCCTGAAATAACCCACGTTACAAATGGCAAAGAAGCCATTGAAATTGCAATGAACGAAGATAACTATGATCTAATTCTCACCACACTGCATATTGAAGATATGCATGTAGTCAGGTTTGCTCATATGGTTCGTGAAGCCGGGATAAACACACCAATAATCCTTCTGGCTTACGACAATCGCGAAAGGAAAGAATTGGTTACACAATACGATACCTCGATATTCGAAAGGATTTTTATCTGGCAGGGTGATTATCATCTTCTGATAGGAATCATCAAATACATGGAAGACAGGTTAAATGTTGAGAATGATATAAAAAATGCCGGTGTGCAAACTATTATTCTTGTTGAAGATAATGTAAAATTCTATTCTTCCTACCTCCCCCTGATTTATACTGAAATTTTTAAGCAGTCGCAAAGACTCATAGCCGAAGGAGTGAACTTAACGCACAGGTTTTTAAGGATGCGCGCGCGTCCAAAAATTTTATTATGTACAAATTACGAAGAGGCATGGAGTTATTATGAAAAATATGAAGGTTATATCCTTGGAATTATCCTGGATGTAAATTTTAAACACAAGGGTGAAAAAGATCCTGAAGCGGGAATTAAGTTTGCACAGAATGTTAAAGCAAAACAAAAAGATATTCCTATATTGCTTCAATCCAGTAATGCAGAATATATGAGCAAAGCCCAGGATGTAGGGGCATCTTTTCTTTTAAAGGGTTCACCGACTTTACTTCACGATTTACGCGATTTTATGCTGGATAATTTCGGATTTGGTGATTTTGTTTTTCTATTACCCGACGGAAAAGAAGTTGCAAGAGCACGTAACCTTAAAGAAATGATGGAACTTTTAAAAACCGTTCCTGATGAAAGTATTATTTATCATGGGAAAGGTAACCATTTTTCAAAATGGCTGAAAGCAAGAACTGAATTCTGGCTGGCTCATAAACTTCGCCCGGCTAAAGTTTCCGATTTTAAATCAGTACAAGACCTTCGTGATTTGATAATCGGCTCACTAAAAGATTATCTGGAAGCGCGTCAACGAGGTGTTATAACTGATTTTGACAAAGACAATTTCGATCCGAAAAATAGCTTCGCGCGAATCGGGTGGGGTTCACTTGGTGGAAAAGCACGCGGTCTTGGGTTTATCAACACGTTGATTATAAATTACAACATCCGAAATAAATTTGAAGACATCGAGATATTCGTTCCTTCTGCCATTGTAATCGCTACAGATGTTTTCGATTATTTTATTGAAAAAAATCATCTTGAGTACTTCGCCTTAAACGAAAATGATGATTTGAAAATAACTCATAAATTTATTGAATCGACTAACTTCCCCCAGGATATTTCAAACAGACTTTCTGAATTCCTGGAATTAGTAAAGGGTCCTCTTGCTGTAAGATCATCAAGTTTGCTTGAAGATTCCCAGTTCCAGCCTTTTGCAGGAGTATACCAGACCTACATTATCCCGAACAGCAATCCCGATAAAAACATAAGACTCAAAGAGCTGCTGCAGTGTATCAAAAGCGTTTACGCATCAACCTTTCACAGGAAGGCTAAAGATTATATGAAAGCCACTTCTTACAGGCTGGAAGAAGAAAAAATGGCCGTCATCATTCAAAGGCTGGTTGGGACAGAAAAGAACGGAAGATTTTATCCGGATTTTTCAGGAGTAGCTAAGTCATTTAATTTTTATCCAGTCCCCCCGCAAAAATCTTCCGACGGAATTGCACAGGTTGCATTAGGACTTGGCAAAACAGTTGTGGAAGGCGGTAACACTATAAGGTTCAGTCCAAAATATCCTAAACACTTGCTGCAATTTTTCTCTACAAGAGAAACAATCAAAAATGCTCAACAATATTTCTTTGCTCTGGATATAAAAGGACATCTTGAATCGGATGTACATGAAACTACAGATGTACTCGTAAAAAAATACGACCTCCATTGTGCAGAAGAAGATAATACACTTTATTCTGTTGCTTCAACATATTCGCCGGAAAATGAAGCGGTTTACGATGGAACTTCGCGAGATGGAATGAGAGTAGTAACGTTTGCACCGATCTTAAAGCATGGTATTTTCCCTCTACCGGAAATTCTTGACCTGCTTTTAAACATCGGCACGTGGGGTATGGGAACTCCCGTTGAAATTGAATTTGCTGTGGACCTCTCTGTAGAAGAAGGACATAAAAAAGAATTTGCAATGCTTCAAATGAGACCGCTTGTTATTCACAGGGAAAATGTTGAATTACAATTTGATGATACCTCTGAAGAGAATTTAATTTGCCAGAGTACACAGGTGCTTGGTAACGGTGTTATCACAGACATTCACGATATTGTTTTTGTAGACATAAATAAATTCGACAGATCAAAAGGAAAGGAAACTGCTCTTGAAGTTAGTGCACTAAACTCAAAGTTGATAAACGAGAAAAGACCTTACATTTTGATTGGAGTCGGCAGATGGGGCTCCCTTGACCCATGGCTCGGAATTCCGGTTACCTGGGATCAGATTTCCGGCGCTGTCACTATTGTCGAAGGCGGATTTAAGGATATGAATGTAACTCCCTCCCAGGGGTCACATTTTTTCCAGAATATTACCTCTTTCAGAGTAGGTTATTTTACTGTAAATACGTTCACACATATGGGTTTTATAAACTGGGATTGGCTTCTGCAACAAAATGCTATTAATGAAACAAATTATGTAAAACATCTTTATTTTAAAGAGCCTGTTTCTGTAAAAATTAGCGGGCATCAAAATAAGGGCATAATATTAAAACCGGGGAAATGAAATTTTATTCATAATATTGGGGGATAAAATTTACTTCAAAAAGCGTAGATATATAACTTACCTTACGCTGAATAATATATACACTATACATAACTCAAGGAGGCGATCATGTCTAGTTACATTAAGGATCTGATTGCGGAAGTCAAAGCAAAAAATCCTGCTGAGCCCGAATTCCATCAGGCAGTAGAAGAAGTTGCAGAATCTCTTTCGCTGGTATTTGAAAAACATCCGGAGTACAGGGCGGCAAAAATACTGGAAAGAATAATTGAACCTGAAAGAGTTATTACCTTCCGCGTTCCCTGGGTTGATGAGCAGGGAGAAGTTAACATCAACAAGGGTTACAGAATTGAAATGAACAGCGCAATCGGACCTTACAAAGGTGGGTTACGTTTTCACCCGTCAGTCAATCTCGGCATCTTAAAATTTCTCGCATTCGAACAGGTATTTAAGAACAGCCTTACAACTCTTCCAATGGGGGGAGGAAAAGGTGGTTCCGATTTTGATCCGAAAGGAAAAAGCGACCTGAAAATCATGCGTTTCTGCCAGGCATTCATGAGTGAGCTTTATCGACACATTGGGCCGAACACTGATGTCCCTGCCGGTGATATAGGTGTTGGCGGAAGAGAGATAGGATATCTCTTCGGTCAATACAAAAAACTTAGAAACGAATTTACAGGTGTGCTGACAGGAAAGGGTCTGAACTGGGGTGGCTCGCTAATAAGACCTGAAGCTACCGGTTACGGTGCTGTTTACTTTGCAGCTGAAATGTTAGGTACCAGAAAAGAAACTCTCGAAGGAAAAGTCTGTCTCGTTTCCGGCAGCGGAAACGTTGCACAATATACAGTTGAAAAATTAATTTCTCTCGGGGCTAAAGTTGTAACATTGTCAGACTCAAACGGATACATTTATGATGAAGAAGGAATTAATAATGAAAAGCTTGAGTTCGTAATGGAACTTAAAAATGTCAGGCGTGGAAGAATAAAAGAATATGTTGAAAAATATAAAAATGCTATTTACACCCAAATCGATCCGAAAGCCGATTCAAATCCGTTGTGGAATCACAAAGCACAGTGCGCGTTCCCGAGTGCAACCCAGAATGAAATTAACGGGAAGGATGCACAGAATCTTATCAAGAACGGAGTTTACGTTGTTAGCGAAGGAGCAAATATGCCTACGACGCTCGACGGTGTAAAAATATTCCTCGATAAAAAAATTCTTTACGGACCGGGAAAAGCAGCCAATGCAGGCGGTGTTGCTGTATCAGGACTAGAAATGACACAAAACAGCATGCGCTTGCCGTGGAACAGAGAAGAAGTGGATAGCAGGCTGCAAATGATTATGAAAGATATTCATTCAACCTGTGTTCATATGGCTGATAGATTCGGAACGCCAGGTAATTATGTTAACGGTGCTAACATAGGCGGTTTCCTGAAAGTTGCCGATGCTATGATGGATCAAGGCGTTGTATAACTACTAATATGTTCTGTTCAGGAGGCATTCATTATTAAATTGAATGCCTCTACTTATTTGGGAATAATTTCGTATAATTATTCATCATTAACTGCAGGCAGTTATGCGAGATAAATATGATTCAATAAAAGATAGTTTTGACGACTACTGGGTTGAGCATGGTTACGGTAACCGGTTCCAGGGTTTCCAAAACTTAATGAGATTAAGAATCCGGGACATTCTTCTCGTTTCAAGTCTCTATGATTTGTATCTCTTCGAAGAAGACGGAAGACTTTACGAATTAATAAGAAATGAATACCAGGGATTAAACCTCAGCCACTCTCCTGAATTAACAAGAGTTTCAAGCGGCAAAGATGCAATCGCAATAGCAAAAGAGGAAAGAAGATTCGATCTTATAATTACTACCCTGCACATTGAAGATATGCATCCGATCAACTTTGCTACACTGGCAAAAGAATCGGGTTTAAATATTCCTATTATACTCCTCGCACATGATAACAAAGAGTTAAAATATTTATTACTAAAACCAGAAACTTCAGTCTTCGATAAAATTTTTATCTGGCACGGAGACTTCAGGATTATTATTGCGATTGTGAAATATCTTGAAGACAGAATGAACGTCGACCACGACAGCCGGATTGTGGGCGTTCAGAATATTATTTTTATTGAAGACAATGTTCGATACTATTCTTCGCTTCTCCCTGTAATTTACACTGAAATTTTAAACCAGTCGCAAAGATTAATTTCAGAGGGAATAAATCTCACCCACAGGTTTTTAAGAATGCGTGCGCGTCCCAAAATTCTGCTTTGTACCAATTACGAAGAGGCCTGGAATTATTACCAAAAATATAAGGAGTTAGTCCTTGGTGTAATTTCAGATGTGGATTTCCCCAGAAATGGCAGCGACGATCCGGTAGCCGGGATAGAATTTGCTAAAAATGTAAAAGCAGAGCACCCGGACATACCGATTCTACTGACATCAAATAATTCTGATTGTTCACAACAGGCGGATGAAATCGGAGCTTCATTTGTGGTAAAAGATTCTCCGGTTTTGATAAATGAACTGAAACATTTTATGACAAATTATTTTAGCTTCGGCGATTTTATTTTCAGGACACAAAGTGGATTTGAAGTCGGCAGAGCAAACAACCTGAAAGGACTTGAAGAACAACTTAAAATCGTTCCTATAGAAAGTATACAACATCATGGAGAAAGAAATCATTTTTCAAACTGGTTAAAAGCCCGCACAGAATTCTGGCTTGCACACCAACTGCGACCAAGAAAAGTTTCGGACTATTCTTCAGTAGAAGAGTTGCGCCAGCATTTGATAAACTCATTACATAATTATCGGAACCTACGTCAAAGGGGAATAATTGCAGATTTTACAAAGGAATCTTTTGACCCTGACAGCAGTTTTGCAAGGATTGGCGGCGGATCTTTAGGGGGAAAAGCAAGAGGACTTGGATTCGTAAATACTTTAATTAACAATTATAACGTGCGCGATCAGTTCAAGGGAATTCAAATCTCTGTACCTGCAGCAGTTGTAATCGGAACAAACGTTTTCGATCAGTTCCTCGATGATAACAAACTAAGAAGTTTTGCGCTTAGCTGCGAGGATGATGAAGAAATAACCAAAAGATTTTTGGAAGCCGAGAAATTCCCGGAGGAAATTCTTGCGGAACTTGCAGCCTTCCTTGACATTGTTCATACGCCACTTGCTGTAAGATCATCGAGCCTCCTGGAAGATTCTCAGTATCATCCATTTGCGGGTGTTTATGAAACTTATATGATTCCAAATAATCATCATAATCCTCTTATAAAATTAAACGACCTGCTTAATACTATTAAAAGAGTTTATGCATCTACATTCTATCAAGGTGCGAAAGGTTACATAAAAATTACTTCATACCGTCTTGAAGAAGAAAAAATGGCGGTAATAGTTCAGAAAATTATAGGATCAAAACGCGATCATAAGTTCTACC
The DNA here is from genome assembly GCA_963772675.1 of uncultured Bacteroidota bacterium. Taxonomy (GTDB): domain Bacteria; phylum Bacteroidota; class Ignavibacteria; order Ignavibacteriales; family Ignavibacteriaceae; genus JAKAGZ01. Next base: position 733,390 of record CAVYYF010000005.1, on the reverse strand, counting down.
CGGAAATTTCCGGAGTTGCAAAGTCATACAATTTTTATCCGATCGCTCCTCAAAAATCAACGGATGGAATAGTTTCAGTAGCTTTGGGATTAGGAAAAACTGTAGTAGATGGTGGTAATGTTGTAAGATTCTGCCCTAAGTACCCGACTGACCTGATACAATTTTATTCAACCAAAGAATCTCTGGATAATAGTCAAAAGAATTTTTACGCCCTTAACCTTGAGGGTATATCTGATTTTGGTTATGCAACATACGATAAAATGATAGAGACATATGATCTTGATGTAGCAGAAAAAGAAGGAACGCTCAGCCTGGTGGGAGCAACGTACTCTCCTGAGAATGACTCGATATCGGACGGGCTTGGCAGGGCCGGAATCAGAATGGTTACATTTGGACCGATGCTTAAGCATAAACTTTTCCCACTTTCAAAAATTATAGATCTGCTTCTTGACATGGGCACCTGGGGAATGGGAACGCCAATTGAAATTGAGTTTGCAGTTAACCTTGCCGTTCCTGAAGGTAAGCCAAAAGAATTTGGCTTACTGCAAATGAGGCCGCTAGTTATTAACAGGGATCACGAAGAAATTACAATCGATAAATTTGAAACCGAAAAATTAATTTGCTTCAGTGAACAGGTACTCGGCGATGGAGTTCTCAATGACATTTACGATGTGGTTTATGTTGATTACCATTCATTTGATAGATCCAAAAGCCGCGATGTCGCAAAAGAAGTAAGCCAGTTCAACAGCCAATTAATAGAAGAAAAAAGACCATATTTATTAATCGGTGTTGGCAGATGGGGTTCACTTGATCCCTGGCTCGGGATTCCTGTAAACTGGGAACAGATAGCAGGCGCACGAGCAATAGTTGAATCGGGCTTCAAAGATTTATCGGTTGAGCCTTCACAGGGTTCACACTTTTTCCAGAACATCACTTCATTTATGATCGGCTACTTTAGTGTGAACAGCCATAAAAGCCAGGGATTAATTGACTGGGATTGGCTGATTGATCAAAAGCCGGTAGCTTCAAAAACTTTCACTAAACTTCTGCATTTTAAGTCTCCGATAATTATTAAAATGAACGGACATCAAAACAAGGGAGTAATTTTTAAGCCGGGGGGTAATCTTGGAGAAAAATAAACCTGAATTAAACAAGGACATTATCGAAAATTGTCCTCACTGCGGACATAAACTCAGCCCGTGGCAGCAGGTTCTTTTAAGTGTAGACAGAGTGTTGACCTGCAAAAATTGTTGGTACAGAATAATTCTGGATGTACCAACCAATCCTGAACCTGAGTCTCCTGAAATAAATAATAAGTCCAAAGGATAAAATTATGGAATCATATAACTCTTTTAGTACCGCGAGACAACAGATTTTTGAAGCAGCTAAAGTTTTAAACCTGGATAAGGCTACAATTGAATTACTCAGCACCCCGCAAAGAGAATTTAATTTTACTCTCCATATTAAAATGGACGATGGTAAAACTAAAATTTTTCAGGGCTACAGAATCCAATATAACTTTGCGCGTGGTCCGGCAAAAGGCGGAATCAGGTTTCATCCGGATGAGACAGTTGATACGATCAGGGCACTCGGCTGCTGGATGACGTGGAAAACTGCCGTGGTCGATCTGCCGCTCGGAGGAGGAAAAGGAGGGATAGTTTGCGATCCTAAATCAATGTCATCGAGAGAACTTGAAAATTTATCAAGAGAGTATATAAGAGCTATTGCCCCATTTATTGGAATTAACAAAGATATACCCGCACCTGATGTTTATACAAATCCCCAGACAATGGCATGGATGATGGATGAATACGAAACAATTATGAATCTTCATCAGCCCGGAGTATTAACAGACAAGCCGCAGCAAATCGGAGGAACAGAAGGAAGAAGAGATGCAACTGCACGCGGCGGAGTGATTACCGTTCGAGAAGCCTGCAAGCTTCATGGTTTTGATCCGACAAAATCATATGCAATTCAGGGCTTCGGCAATGCGGGACAGCGTGCTGCGCTGCTTCACCAGGAAATTTTAGGAGGAGGAAAACTAATAGCTGTAAGCGATTCTCGCGGAGCTATTATTAATAGTGCAGGATTCAACCCGAAAGAACTTGTAATGCACAAATTAAAAACCGGTTCAGTGCTTGGCTTCCCGGGCGCAAAACAAATTCCACATGAAGAACTGCTGGAACTGGATGTGGAAATCCTTTACCCGGCAGCGCTTGAAAATGCAATCACTTCTAAAAATGCAAACAACATAAAAGCAAAAGTAATTTGTGAACTTGCGAACGGTCCAACAACACCGGAAGCAGATATTATTCTGAACAAAAACGGCGTACACGTTATACCTGATATTCTTGCAAGCGCAGGAGGTGTAACTGTTTCATATTTCGAAATGGTTCAGGATAATTATTCATATTTCTGGGATGAGGAACTTGTCCACAAAAGACTGGACGACAAGCTCAAAAAGGCCTATCATACTGTAATGGAAGCGGTAAAAGACAAGAAAGTTCATCCACGCCTAGGCGCTATGGTTGTTGGTGTTGCAAGAGTTGCAGAAGCGTGCAAGTTAAGAGGCTGGGTTTAAAAACCTTATTTAAGGAAATATCCCCAGTGCATAATATGAATCGGCAATTTTATTAATTGATGTTACAAATGCCGCAGTTCTTAAATCAGGAATTTTCTTATTTGATTTCCAAATTTCGTTTATTTCATTATATGCGGAAACCATTGTTTCTTCAAGGCCTGAATTTACAAGGTCTTCTTCATCCGCACCATGGGTTATAATTTTTTTTGATGAATCGTCAAGTTTTTTACCAATTGCTGACTCAATTGAATTTACCAAAGTTTTATAAATTAATTCGTCGTATCTTTTTCCCATTCTTCCGAAACGCACGTGCGATAAATTCTTCAGCCATTCAAAATAAGAAACAGTTACACCTCCGGCATTTAAAAATAAATCAGGGATAATCAAAATATTTTTCTTAAGAAGAACTTTTTCAGCTTCCGGTGTTACCGGGCCGTTTGCAGCTTCAGCAACTATCTTGGCTTTGATATTATCTGCATTGCCTGAATTTATCTGGTTTTCGAGTGCTGCCGGTATTAATACATCGCATTCAAGTTCGAGAGCATCTCCCCTTCCTTTCAAATTTTTAGATCCGGGAAAATTCAGAATAGAACCTGTTTCCTTTCTATGCTTCATTAATTTTTCAATATCAATTCCCTTTGGATCATAAATCGATCCTTCATATTCTGCGATACCAACTATTTTGGCACCAGCTTCAAAGAAAAATTTTGCAGCGTGATAGCCAACATTTCCCAATCCCTGAACAACAACTCTCTTTCCATCAACACCTGCGGTTAGTCCGAGTTTCTTTTAAATCTTTTTCATTGTTCAATGCTTCTCTAACTCCAAAGTAAACTCCTCTTCCTGTTGCCGCGGTTCTACCTCTGATTCCGCCCTGGCTTATAGGTTTGCCAGTAACACAACCCTGCGCATCAATAGATCCGGAATTAAAAGCTGCATATGTATCAGCCACCCAGGCCATTTCTCTCGCTCCAGTTCCATAATCTGGAGCCGGCACATCAATACCAGGTCCAATAAAATTTTTCTTTATTAACTCTGACGTATATCTTCTTGTAATATGCTCTAGTTCAACCTCATCATATTCTTTGGGATCAATACAAACTCCTCCCTTTGCACCTCCAAAGGGAACATTAACTACAGCACATTTATATGTCATTAATGCCGCAAGCGCCATCACTTCATCCTGGTTCACGGAAAGACTGTAACGGATTCCTCCTTTAACGGGTAATTTGTGTTGACTATGTTCCACCCTGTAAGCAGTAATTACCTTGATTTTATTTTTGATCCTGACCGGAAATTTCATTTCATAAACGCTATTGCAATCTTTAATCTGATCCAAAAGACCTGCAGGATATTTTGTGTATTGCGATGCTTTGTTGAAATAATCAAGAACATCACCGAAAAAGCTTCGTTCTCTTTTGGCTTTAATATTATTAGGATTCTGCATAATTACTCCTGATGAAGTGTCATTTTATAGGATAAACTTTGGTTGTATAAAATTACTTATTTCAGGACGGCTAGACAAGTGAGAAATAAAAAAGGGAACACTTTATCTGCATTCCCTTAAAGTTTAATAACAATATTCTTAATTACTAAATTATTCTGCGTTCTCTTCTTTCATTAAAATATTTTTATCCGGATCAATTTCATACTTAGTCCCATCAGGAATCTCAATATCTCCTTTCCCTTTTTTCATTTCAACACGGATAATTTTATCGCCAACTTTTACATCAACAGGCAAGAAGAAGGGCAGATCGTTCGGAGTTTCCCAGCTTAGCTCTAATTTATTTCCGACCATACCAGATTTTAATTCCGGCAGTTTTGGCTGTCTTACATAAACATCAAAAAACCATTTTAAGTCCATTCCGGAATATTTATTTGCAATTCTTATAAAATCATCCGTGGTTGCAAAACGGCACTGTCTTCCGTCAGTAACTTTTTCCATTGCAGGATCAGGATATGCCATTCTTCTTAACATTGTAAAAAAATCTTTATCCCCCACATAATTTCTTAATGTGTGAAGTATCCACGAGCCTTTTACATAAATATCCCCGTCCTGATATAATTGCTGAATTGATTTTGATTCTTCGGGAGCCACAGCATGCGCATTTTTTACCTTGCCCCGAATTTCATTCATGTATTTATGATATTCTTTTTCACCTCCAAGTTTTTCTGCATAAAGCGGCTGCATATATGCACAGAAACCTTCGTGCAACCAGAAGTCTTTCCAGTCATAAGCAGTAACAAGATTCCCCCACCATTCGTGACCCAGTTCGTGCTGGTGTAATTCATCAAAACCATATTTGCCCTGTTTAAATTCATTTCCATAAGCTATTATTGTTTGATGCTCCATTCCCTTGTGTGGAGTTTCCACTATACCATATTTATCAGCACGAAAAGGATAAGGTCCTAGAGTTTCTTCGTAAAATCTGAGATGCTGTAAAAACTGCGGAAATATTTTTACTCCTTTATCGTAATGTTCTGGAAGTACCCAGAATGTTGCATTTAAAGTATCGCCTGCAACACTGACATATTTTTTTGAAATTGTTTTAAAGGGTGCAGCATTTAGCGATATGCCATAATTATTGATTGGCGTGGAAACAAACCAATTATATGTTCTTGTTTTATCATTGTTCACAACTATGCTCATTAATTTCCCATTCGAGGCAACTACAAGAGGTTCAGGAACAGTAAAATGTAATGCAACAGAATCTGCTTCATCGGATGGATAATCTTTGCAGGGCCACCAAACATCCGCTCCGTTAAGTTGACAAGTCGTTGCAATCCAGGGAAATCCATCAGCAGTTTTAGCCCAGGTAAATCCTCCGTCCCATGGCGGTTTCGGCGCAATTCTTGGCCTTCCATTATATTTAATGTTTAAAACTACTTTTTTTCCCGGCTGACGGATACCGCTCATATTTATCCAAATTTTTCCGAGACGTCTTTCAAATCTTGGGGAATAAAAATCTCCCTCTCTATCTTTTGTTGTTAAAGAGGTGATATTGTAAACAGTATCCAGATCCAGAACAAACCAATCGAGGGGCTGCACAATGTTTGCATAAATAGAAACATCTCCGATAATTGTGCTGTCAGCAGGATTTACCTTTACTGCAATATCATAAAATTTAACATCATAGAAGGCCTGTTGAGGAAGTAAAGGACCACCGCTATCATAGATGGCGGTTTGTGAAAGCAAACCCCCGGCAAATAATAAAGTGAACAAAATAGCTTTAACGATATTTTTCATAATCATACTGTGTATTAATGAATATAAATTATTTAAAGTCAGATATTTCTTCAAGTTTTTTCTTTTTAATATCCGGTACTTTAGCATTTTCATCCGGATATCCAACTACTAAAATCAGGTAAGGTTTTTCATTTGATGGTCTCTTTAAAATATCATTTAAGAAGTCCATTGGGCTTGGTGTGTGCGTAAGTGAAACAAGTCCGGCATTATGAATTGCTGTAATCAGCATTCCGGTTGCTATTCCTACTGATTCAGAAGTATAGTAATTTTTCACTTGTCTTCCATCAGGTAAAACTTCGAAGCGTTTTGCAAAAATCACGATCAGGTAAGGAGCTTTTTCAAGAAAAGGTTTGTACTCGTCTGTACCAAGAGGAGCCAAAGCTTCAAGCCACTCTTTAGGTGCACGCCCGGTATAAAATATTTTTTCTTCTTCCTCAGCAGCTTCCCGTATTTTTTTCTTGATATCTTTATCACTGACGACCACAAAATGCCACGGCTGCATATTTGCGCCGTTAGGTGCTGTACCTGCAGTTGCAATACAAGTTTCTATTACTTCACGGGGAACAGGCTTATCAGAGAAATCCCTGATAGTTCTGCGCAACCTCATAATTTCATAGAATTCTTTGGATTTCTTTAGCATCTCTTCTTCTGAGAAGCTATGCGGATTCTTAAATGGAATAAACTTTGGTTGGTTCATTTTAACACTCAAAAATTATTTATGAAAATTTTTCTCTTAACTCATTTATGCCTTCAGGCTCACCAATAATTGTCAGCACGTCCCCTTCCTGTAAAAAGGTATTGCCGTGCGCTATCAACTCCAGATCGCTTCTTCTCATCCAGGTTACCAGGCAGCCTTCGGGAAAATCAACATCGGCTAATTTTTTACCGATTAATTCTTTAGTGCTTGAATCATTTCTTACAATTAAAGTGAAATATCTTTCCTCGTGCAGCAATACTTCTTTTAGCTGCTGCTCATTTGTCGCTGATTCCCAATCACTTGCAAAGCTTTCTTCATCTACCCTGCTTGCAATCTGAGCAAGCATTCTTAAATGCTGTGCAGGATTACTCTCCGGGCTTACAAGGAAAAATATTGCATTTACAATTTCTTTTTTCTCTTCAAAATCCGTCAATGGATTATTCAATGTTATGGTAATTCCCTGTTTGCACCTTACTAAAACCAGCTCAGGCTGTTGAAATCCTTTCATTCTTAGATGGGGCAAAGCAATATTGTGAGTTACAGGTGTTGCACCGATCCTTGTACCTTCAAGAAATTCTCTTTCCAGTTCTTCGTGCGTATGCGTCACAAACTGTGATAACCAAACAGATGCTTTTTTAACAACGCTTTCAAAATCTTCCGGTTCATTTAAATCTATTACAAAACTTCTTGCAACAATAAGGTCAAACGGGTCTTCTTCTCTCAAGCCTTTTTCTTTTAATATGCCGCGAAGCTCACGGTCAAGCCCATGAAATCTTGCCTGCCCGAGACGTTCAAAGATATGGTAGATTGCTCCATTTCTGACGACCCTGTCTTTTGCATAATACCAGTACCACGCGCCTCCCAGTAAAACAAGTCCGATCGTAAATACTATTGGAAGAAATCCCATTTCAATTATTAACCAAATAGGCGCGGCAATGCCGACTATTTGAAGATAAGGATACATTGGAGACCGGTATCCCGGGTCATAAGAATCAATTCTACTTTCGCGCATTATTATTACCGCGAGAGAAACAAGACCAAACATCAGTAATTGAAAGGCACTTGCGAGTTTAGCAATCTTAGCAGGATCAAAAATTAATAAAATCAAAACGATAATACCAACAGTAAGAATAATAGCAACAAAAGGAGTTCCCTGCATTCCGATTTTTTGAAATAACCTTGGAAGCATATGATCGCGGCTCATTGCAAGCGGATAACGGGAAGCGCTTAACGTTCCGGCATTGGCAACAGAAAGAAACGCCATCAGCGCCGCAATGGTAACAAAAACTATTCCGACTTTACCAAAAATAATTCCCGCTGCTGTTGCTACCGGCGTCAGGTCACCTGCTAAAACATTCAGAGGAATGACACCAACCATCACTACTGTTCCCAGTACATATACAATAAACGAACTGCCAAGCGCTAAAAATATTCCTCTTGGAATATTTCTTTCAGGGTTCTTAATTTCCTCTGAAAGACTCGCAACTTTTGTTACGCCAACATAACTGATATAAACCAAACCGGCAGTTGAGAAAATTGATTTGAGATCATTTGTAAAAATATCATTGAAGTGAACTGCATTAATAGAATTTAATCCGCCGCCAATAAACACAGCAAGAATAGCCAGCAGGCATACCACCAATGCGATTTGGAATTTCCCACTCTTCTTTGTGCCAAATAAATTTAACACCCCGATAGCAACCGCAAACAAAATAGCAATTAAAACTATCGGTAAATTTGGGAAAAATAATTCCAGGTAAGCGCCCATACCAATTAAAGCAAAAGCAACTTTAAGAATTAATGCCAGCCACGTTCCGATTCCGCCAACTGTTCCGAAAAGCGGGCCGAGAGAACGGTCGAGGAAATAGTAAACTCCTCCCGCGCGGGGCATTGCTGTTGCAAGTTCCGCAACGCTGAACATTGCGGGAACTAAAGGAATTGCAGCAATTATATATGAAAATATCATTGCAGTGCCCGCCTGCTGCGCTGCAATGCCGGGCAATAAAAAGAATCCTGCGCTAATAGTTGTTCCGGTTGCAATTGCGTATACATCCAGCAGCCGGAGTTCTTTTTTTAATTTTTTACTGGCCTTTAATTCGGGCATAAAATGCGCTTTAAGTTTGTGTTTTCAGAACTTAGCCAGCAATATGCAAAAAATTCTGGTAAGAAGTTATGATTGAGATATAAGAAGAAATCCAGCATTTGTTGAATTCTTATTGAACAAATGCTGGATTATTTTCAAAATAGTGATAAAAATGATAATTCTTATTTCATCAACACAAGTTTTTTGCTCGAGATAAAACCGCCAGCTTTCATTTGATAAATGTAAACACCACTTGAGAGATTCTCTGCGTTAAAAGTTACATTATAGCTTCCTGCCCCTTTAGATTCATTAACCAGAGTTTTTACTTCCCTGCCAAGAATATCATAAAGCTTAATGGATACAAAACCAGCCTTTGGCATTTGATATCTTATAACCGTTGTAGGATTGAAAGGATTTGGATAATTCTGAGCCAGGTAAAAATTAGTTATTTTTGCTGAACCTGTATTATCAACAGCAGTAACTCCGTCTGTAGTGGTTTTCCAAACATTACTGAAATCACCGACTACATACGAAACAGTGTCATTGACTACTGACATTGATTGAAATCCGTCAAAGGTTATATTCTGGATTGCAGGAGTCTGGTCCTGCCACGTATTTCCTCCATCCGTGGTTTTTGCCAGATAAGATGCTCCGTTTGATTTAGAAACAAACCACCCGGTTTGAGAATCCGTCATATGGATTTCCTGGATGCTGCCGCTGGAATATGCAGACAAAATTGATGAAGTCCAGTTAGCACCGCCATCCGTTGTTATGGCCATAACAGCATCTCCCGCAATTCCTCCGACAGCCCATCCGCTGTCTGCATTTATAAACTGTATATCACGGAGCGGCTGCCCTGCATCTGCAACTCTTATACTATCCTGAAAAGCCCAGTTATTTCCTCCATCTGTAGATTTATAGATATTTCCACCATAGGTAACAGCCCAAAAGGTGGAAGCATCAACTAATGAAATACTTTCAAAATCAAAATTTTTGTTTGATCCTACTCCTATAAAAACTTTCGATATTGTACCCCATGTTTCCCCGCCATCGGTTGTTTTTTCAACTACCGCAGTATCCGCAGAACTAATCAAACCACCAACAGCAAAACCTGTAGATGAATCTATAAATTTGAAATCATATATATAGTAGCGTGAGCTATCGACTGTACTCCAGGTTGCTCCTCTATCGGAAGTTCTTCGGATTATTCCACGCGAATAATCGCCATAGAGAGCTGTTGAATCATTTAAGGCATAAAGTGCTATTCCAAACTCCCAGACACTATCCTGCATAACCCAGTTGTCACCACTATCGGATGTCCTGTAAATATGTTTATTGCCCAGCACCCATCCGACATTTTCAGAGGCAAAACTGACTTTTACAAGATTATCTGTAAAAGGAAAGTTCTTTTTTATCCATTGGCCGCTGGCTGGTTGTGTAAGAAAAGAAAACAAAGCGATTGACAGAAGCACACTTTTGAAGTATTTCATTTTAGCCCCCTTTACTAAAATTTATTTGAATTAAGTTAATATTTATAACATAATTAAACACTCCTTAAGATTCAAGGTTTAATTTTTACATTCTTATATGTTACTCAATATTAGAACAGAATATTTTTTATAGAACTTTTTATTGTGTCTATAATATCTGGAATAACAGTTTTGTCAGATTGATATTTAAGTCGGCAAAGTAATTCCCCTATTTTTGTTCGTTTGGTTTTAAATCTATCATGGCCCAATTCATCAACCCCAAGATATTCACTACTTTCCGTATGTAAATCCAACGAAAAGCCCTTTTTCCAGTTTCCATAAATTTTAATTGCCATTTTATTTCTCAATATAACTATTACATACTGTACTTGTTAATTAAGTTGAATACAATTATCACGTCAAACTGTTTTGATTGATTTCTACCCCACGCTCCCCAAGCAGGTATTCAGAAAGGGCGCCCCTTATTTTTTCTAACAAGTTAATTAATGAGAGTAATTAAAGCAACAAAAATTTTAAGCAAATCTAAATCAGGTTTTTGTTACCTGCTGTGATATGCTGATCTTCGGAGGAGAATTCAAAGTTTGAAAAACCACACAGTAACGTTCCGTGAGACGAATAAGTGTAGAGAGTTCATCTTCCGAAGCATTTGTTTTAAGAACAAACTTAAGGCGTATGTTTTGAAATCCGACCGGCACTTCTTTTGATACTCCAAGCGTTCCGCGGAAATCCAGGTCGCCTTCCGTTTCTACTATTCCTTCATCTATCTTTATTCCTATCGCAGTAGCAACTGCACTCAAAGTAACTCCGGCACAAGCTGCGAGCGCTTCAAGCAGCATATCACCGGAACATACACTTAAACCGTTACCGCCTGTTGCCGGATGCAAACCTGCCTCCGCAAGTGCTTTTCCTGTTTCTATTTTGCACGAAACTCCCTCGCCTATCCTTCCCTGCGCTTTCAATGTAACCATCGCCGATTCAGGTTTTTCCTTATACTTATTTTTTAACGGCGCCTGCAAAGATCGAAGTTCCTCGGTGTTCATTTAATTTTCCTTGCTTTTGATGGTCAGATTTAAATAGGCTAAGTAGTTATTAACGTGCAAGTTAGAGAATGAGCCCAATTAAAGCAAACTGTCATTCTGTACCTGCCTGTCCGTCAGTCAGGCTTTTTTCATAATCGGAGATATCTAGAAGATCCCGAAACAAGTTCGGGATGACCGCTGTTATAATTAGAATGAATTTTCCCGTTTTAACAAAAAATTAATGTTGAAACACAGAATATCACTTGACAAATAAGCTTCCGGAACTTATTTTCGCATTCGACTGTTTAAGTAAAATAGTCGAAAACAGGTAGCCTGATAAAAATGACAAAAGATAAATCAAAAGAAGACGCAATTATAAAATCCGCAAGACAAAGATTTGCGCATTTCGGCTATTCCAAGGTAACAATGGACGAAATAGCCAGCGACATAGATATGGGAAAGGCTTCCTTATACTACTACTTCCCCACAAAGGAAAATCTTTTCCAGGAAGTGCTTTTACAGGAACAGGATGAGTTTGCAAATGAAATCGAAAAAATATTACAGAATGAAACATGTGCTGAAGACAAACTTCTACAATATGTAGATCAAAGATTAAAATATTTTCAGAAATTATTTAATCTTGGCGCTTTATCTTTTTATTCTTTTATCGAAAAGAAATCTCTCTTCAAACAATATTATAAAGATTTCGAGGAACGTGAATTACAATTACTCAGTAAAATTTTTGAGGAAGGGAAAAAGAAGAACGAATTCAAAAAAGATGTTGATGAAAAAGTTGTCCGTGTACTTCTGCATATTTTACAGGGACTCCGGTTAAGGACGCTAAAATCTATTGCCGGGCAGCAAATGGATAATAGATCATACAAGGAACTAAAGGATGAAATGCTGATGACTATAAAAATCTTTTTGCAGGGAATAAAAATTTAAAACTTAATTAAAAATGTAATCGAAAAACTTTTATGAGAATTAACTAAAGACAGGAATAATTTATGAGCGATAACGAGAAAACAGGAAGTTCAAAACCACTTTACAAATTGAAGAAAGTCTTTATACCAGCAATCCTGCTAATAGCAGGGCTTGCGGGATTCTGGTACTGGTACCAGATACAGCTTTCGCATATCTCAACTGACGATGCTTATGTGGACGGAAACAGAGTCAGCATAAGTTCTAAAATTTTAGGACGAATAACTCAACTATATGTTGATGAAGGTGATTCCGTTAAACAGGGCGATATGATTGCAGTGCTTGATTCTTCAAATATTTATGCACAGAAAAAAGAAGCCGAAGCACAACTTAGTCTTGCTAAAGAAAATATAAACTTATCAAAAGTAAAACTGGATAAAGCACAGCAGGATTTTGATCGTGCAGAGCTACAGTATAAAAATAAACTTATTCCAAAAGAGCAGTTCGATCATGCTACCAGCACTCTCCAGGAAATGAAGGCACAGCTTTCAATTTCTAAAAGCCGGATAAATACTATGATAGCAAAATTAAATGTGTTGACATCTGAACTGGCGAACACAAAAATTGCCGCACCTATGAACGGAATAGTAGCTAAGAAATGGGTTTTGAAAGGCGATGTAGTTCAACCCGGTCAACCAATCTTTAGTGTGTACGATAACACGGATCTGTGGGTAACCGCTAATTATGAAGAAACTAAAATTTCAAGAATCTCATTAGGCGACTCAGTAGAAATTTCAGTTGATGCTTTCCCTGACAAAGAATTCTACGGAAGAGTTATACAATTAGGAACGAACACTGCTTCACAGTTTTCATTGATTCCTCCTAATAATGCATCGGGAAACTTTACAAAGGTTACTCAAAGAGTTCCCGTTAAAATTTCTGTTGAACAGGTTAATAGTTCAGACAAAGTAACTTTGCTACCAGGAATGTCCGTTGAAGTTGATATAAAGGAAGGTAAGTAAGTGCTGAAATTTTTTAGTACACATTTAAGAGATAATATCATTGCTCTATTTCCCTCAATGAAACCCGAACATAAGGGTTACAGCTGGTGGGTTTTGTGGAGCGTTATGATCGGAACTTTTATGGCGGTGCTCGATGTAACAATTGTAAACGTTGCATTGCCAAAAATTATTGCTTCATTTGGAACCAGCATCGATAAAGCTGAATGGATATTAACAGGCTACCTATTAATTTTTGCAGTTTCACTACCTTCTTCAGGATGGATAGCGGATCACTTCGGATATAAGAGAACATATTTCCTCGGTTTGTTTTTATTTACTTTCGGATCGTTTCTTTGCAGCTTATCGTGGGATGAAAATTCCTTAATATTTTTCAGACTTATCCAGGGTAGCGGCGCTGGCCTAGTAATGCCTGTCGGTCTTGCAATAATAACCCGTGAATTCCCTCCAAATAAAAGAGGAATGGCTCTTGGCTTTTGGGGAATAGCCGCCGCAGCCTCAGTTTCGCTTGGACCTATGATAGGTGGATATTTGGTTGACAGCTACAATTGGCCGGCAATTTTTGACGTAAACGTTCCTGTTGGAATAATCGCATTAATATCAACCTACATTATCCAGCGTGAATATAAAACCGAACACATAAGATCATTCGATTTTGTCGGGCTCGTCTCGATGACGTTATTTCTGACTACCCTGCTGCTAGCTTTCGCTGACGGTAATGCGGCATGGAATACGGGTGGCTGGACTTCTAATTTTATTGTTACCTGTTTTACAATTTCTGCAATAAGCTTTATAGTTTTTATTATTACAGAGCTTTCAATCGAACATCCACTCATAGAATTAAGACTGTTAAAAAACAGAAATTTCTTTATAGCTACTATGATGATGTTTATTTTCGGCGCTGCTCTTTTCGGAAACTCATTCCTGCTGCCGTTATATTTACAAAACTCACTTGGCTACACAGCACTTCAGGCGGGACTCGTATTTTTTCCTGTTGGGATAATCCAGGCTTTTATGTCTCCAATTGCGGGTAGAATGTCCGATAAAGCCAATCCAAAAATCCCGGTATTTATCGGCATCACATTATTAACATTGAGCATGTATTACTCATCTTTCTTTTCAGAGTACTCAATGTATTCCCAGATAATGCTGCCGCTTTACCTGAGAGGATTTGCTCTCGGATTTATTTTTATCCCTCTTACAAACATGGCCTTGCTGGATATACCAAGGAATGAACTGGCACAGGCAAGCGGATTATTCAATACGATCAGACAAATCGGCGGAAGTTTTGGAGTTGCAGTGCTGGGAACAATATTAACACAAAGAGTAATCTATCATACTGAAAATTTTAGTAATGCGGTTAACCAATATTCAGCTCAGTACAAGCACGTGGGTTATGGTGTACAAAATTTTGTAAAATATAATACAGGAAGTACCGGAAGCGAAATGTTAATGCGGTCAAAAGCTCTGATTGCACAGCACCTGATCAACCAGGCATTTATCGAAGGTATTAATGATGACTTCTGGATCGGCACGTTAATGACAGTAATACTAATTGTACCTATATTTTTCTTCTCGACTAAAAACAGAAACAAGAAGAAAGGTGAGAAAGTTGAAATTATGGAATAGATTATCAGAAAAGGATAAAACATGAAAAAGATTTTTTTAATCATTACAATAATATTATTCTCTATTGCAAACATTTATTCGCAACATAGCAATAATGATTCACTAACTATAGATAAAGCTGTTTCGCTTACATTACAGAACTTTCCCCTGATCAAGCAGGCGAAAGAGAATGTAGATGTTTACAATGCTAAAATAGATGTGCAGGGAAGCAGTTATTATCCTGATGTGAGCGCCGTTGCTACATATAACCGAATCGGGCCGGTACCGTCTTTTGATTTACCACAGGGAGCTTTTCAGCTTTACCCGGAAAATAATTACGATGCACATGTTGAAGTGAAGCATAATCTTTATGATTTTGGCCGAAGAAATGCTGAAAGACAATTGCTGGAATCTTTTAAGACTTCAGCTATTGATAATGTACAAATGGTGAAGACAAACTTCGCGTTTGCTACTATAAGGACTTATTACTCTATTTTATTTTTGCATAAAAGCGTTGCAGTTATCGACACAGATATTGCCACACTAAACCAACATATTGATATCACAAAGAAGAAAATTGAAAGCGGCACTGCAACTGAGTATGATCTGCTAAGCACAAAAGTCAGGCTTACAGATTACAAAGGCAGAAAAATTGATCTGCAGAATGAATTAAAGAAACAAAAAATAAACCTTGAGCATTTAACAGGGTTAACAAGCCTGAAGCAATCAGCCATCAAAGGAAATTTCTTAGAGACTATTTTTGATATTAATTCAGATTCTCTCACCGAAGTAGCTTTTGCCCAAAGACCCGAATTAAAACTCGCAATAGATGCCGAACAAAGTGCACATCTCAAAGAAAATCTCGCTTCACTGGGAAGTAGGCCGAACGTTGGTCTCTATTTAAGCTACGGTGTAAAAAACGGATACGTTCCTAATATCGATGCATGGCATGGAAACTGGGTAGCCGGTTTTCAGGTAAACGTTCCAATATTTGATGGCTTCAGGACCAAAAACCAGGAAGAGGAATCAAGAGCAAATACAATTTTCACTGAAACAGGGACAGTTAATTTAAAACAGCAGATAAGAGCAGAAGTTGAAAAAGCAGTTGAAGATTTAAACTCTAACCTGGAACAAATTAAAACTGCGAAAGAACAAATTGAATTTGCAAAAGAATCGCTGCAAAAGGCCAAAGCTCAATACGCTTCGGGTGTAGGAACAAATCTGGACTTGCTCGATGCGGAAACAAGGTTAGCGGATGCCAGATTTTTATACCTTAAAGAAATCTATCAGAACATTATAAACGGTTATGAACTGAAAAAAGCAGTCGGGGATGTAGTCTGGTAATTTTATGAGTTACAATTATTTAATTTGGTAGTGAGTAAATAATTATTGCATAACAAAAAAAATGGTGCAGCTCTGTTAAAACTGCACCATAATAATGTGACTAAGGCTTATGTTATTTCTGATTTAGCTCCATAAATAGTGTACAGCTAATTATTTTCCAGTTATTATTTTCTTTCAATAAGGTAACAAAACCGGTTGAAGTCGTCCTAGGATCTTTTGTCTGAATTTTTGCCATAGCTGTATTGCCTGCTGCATTTACATCCATAATTTCAAGTTGTCTTTCCCAGCCACCAATTGATCTATCTTTTATTGCGCTCAGATAGTCATCAGAAGTATATTGAGTAGATTTATTTGTAATCCCGTTAACCTGCACAAAAGTTGATTTATCTGATATAGTAGATTTTACACCATTTACATTTCCCTTATCCAGATTAGTCACAAATTCCTGGATGGTTTTCTTAACCGCTGCCTTGTCTTTATCTGACAATTTATTCGCAGCAAACGTCGAGGAAATAAAAAAGAATGATAAAAAAAGAATAGATAAAATTTTAAAAGATTTCATAACTTCTCCCAATTAAACTGGTTATTAGAATTATTAACTATTTTCCTGTCTTTTATAGCAGGAAATGATGCATCGAAGAGCGTTTCCCCTCAAAATGCTTGCTTGTCAAATACATACTTATTAGACTATTAAAAGTACATACTTTGTTCCCCCGAAGAGTTGTTTATTACATGAGTGGATTTATACATTGATTTCCGGTTATTGGCACACAAATAATCTTAACTTATAGACTATGAAGCTAAAATTACTTTCATCATATTTTTCTTAACTGTTATTCCGAATAATATTATATTTAAAACTTTTAGGCTTACAATAAAATATCTAAATAAATTTGCAGAAGTATTAAAGAATTAGATAATTCCGGACTTGTAATTAAAAGGGATTCAAAGCCGGCAAGCACAAGTGTGGAGAGATAATATCAAATAATTTTAATTTTCTAACAAGTAATTAAATCTGTAGAGACACGTTCTTGTCCGACTTTGGATAGATGGCGTGTCTCTACAATACCGAATACAAAAATGTTTACATCATAGCTGGCCACAGCCACCCGAAAACTCCTGCAGTTAGCAAACCGTAAACTAACCCATCAAAAACATTTTTAAAAGTTGTACTCCAACTGGTCTTAAACCATATTGATTGCTGAATGACGCCCAATGAATAAGAGACAAAAGCTGTGCAACCTGCAAAGCGAAATACAGATAGATAATTTGCACCTGCTGGTAAAGCGTGTCCGGCTATATATGCAGCAAAAATGCTGACCACTATACAATATATAAACCACTGGACTAAACTTCCGCCCATAGTAAACTCGCGATTTGGATGAACTGTCATCATTACAACCGGGCCTTCTTTTAATTTTGTCTTAAAAGATTCTTCCCTCCTTTCCTTCGGGTCGCAATTTGGTACCATATAATCACCGGGCGCTAAATTAAGCGGGCGAACCGCATCCCTGAACTTATCCTGTTCAGGCAATTTTCCGAAATCCGAATTGTGATAACCCAGCATCGTATGAACAATAGCGCTGACGATAAAAACAACAACAGCAGAGAGAAGGATTGGAAGCCAGAGTGAAACAATTGACACCATTTGTACCTCCTGGTTTTAAATGAATGATAAGATACTCACCTAGTATATGTGAAAATATTATTCTGTAAGAGACTGGAGTGTAAGACTATAGTTAATTTGGCAAACGAAAAGTTAAAAGTCAACTTAATAACAATGTCATCTTAAAAGAAGATGACATTGTTATTTTCGTTATTTTAAGATTTAATTATTTCCCCTGAAGTTTTTCAATCCTTCTATTCAGGAACCTGGCAGCCCGGGGCATTAATTCGATTGCTTTTTTATAGGTTTTTATTGCGTTTTCTTTATCCCCTTTTGCCTCGTATACCTGCCCTAATCCAAAAGTTGCAACGCCGGAATTAGGATACATTTCTAAATTTAACTGTGCAAACTTCAAAGCATCGTCATACTTCTGATCTTTATCCAGCATTTGAACAAGCTGAACTAATGTATGATCACGAAAATCATAAGTGAATCCGCCATAGTACTCATCGTGCAATTTATGGTAAGTAGTTATTGCGGAATCAACCCCATCCTTTTGGACTGTTTTATATAAAACATCTTCAAGCATTTTCGGTTGTTTGTTTCCGCGATGACAGGTTACACATTTTACCTGTTCTATATTGTCGCTAAATTGAGAAAGCTCGGAAAGATATTTTTTGTTAATATCCATGGTCATTGTTAACATTATCCTGGCTTTACTCTTCGCCGTCTTTTTATCAAGATCAAACTGCATTTTATTTGTATCTTCATTTCTAACGTGACAAAATTCACAGTTCACACCAAGCCCTTCAGTGAAACTGTCCATTATTTTATCAAGCTGATCTTTAGTAATATCCTTCGGAAGGACTTTTAAATTCTTAAATTTTTCAGCCATTTGAGCATTGGCCGTAATCGCAAACGCAAAAACTGAAATGAAGAACAACACAACTAATCTTTTCATCTGGCTACCTCCGGTTAAGTATATTTTGAAGTAAATTTCCTTACTATTAAACAAAAATAATAGTAGCAAAGTTTAATTTGTATTTAAATAATAAAATCCACTACAGGTTTTTGATGAGTGGTTTGAAATTATGCACCCGGCCTTATTTTACTGCCTCCGGGTTAAAAATGATCCATTTTGCATATTTCTTTCCTTAAATTTTAACTGCACAATAACAGCCCCGGTGCCGGCTAAAAAAAGCCCAATACCCTCCCTAAACGAAATACTCTCACCAAGGAAAAAGAATGCGAGCACAGCTATTTGAACTAGCATTGTTCCATTAATTACACTCGATTCCATAGCTGTGAGAGTGCGCAGTGTAAAATTCCAGATCGTAAATGCTAAGGCAGTATTCACAATCGCAAGCCATATAAGATATAAAATATTTTTCATACTAAGAAGCGGTAGTCCCTGTGTTAATATTCCGACTAGTAAAAGTATAGTTGAACCCACACCCATACTAATAAGAGTAACCAAATATGGTGTTATTTTTCCACCGCGATTAATGTCTCTCCCCAATATAGCCGACAAAGCATTCGCAAGCACACCAATGATCATTATAACAAAACCCAGCGTTTGGTTCTCCGAAAACTGTATTGGATAAAAATAAAGCAGTATACCTGCCAGAAATAAAAACATTCCTATCCATTGTAATATGGTAGGAGTTTCTGAAATCATAAAAATTGCAAGAACCGCTACTATGATTGGTGTTAAATTTAGGAGAAGGCTTACTGTAACCGCCGGTAAATAATATAGCCCGAAAAATTGAGCTCCTTGTGTAAAAGAATAAAACAAAATTCCCAACAAAATAAGTTTTAAGATTATTTTTCTATTGAGCTTTTTTAGTTCTAAAATATTTTTTTTCTTAAATGCAAAAGGTAGAAGGCAAAGAAAAGCTATGAAATACCGAAGTCCTGCAAAAGTAAGCGGCGGAATTTCTGCCAATCCCCATTTAATGATTATAAACGAAGTCGACCATAAAAACGTAACCAGTATTGCCAGTAATACAGCTTTTAAATTTGAGGCTGGAATATTTTTCATTTATAGACTATTCCGATTCTCATTTGTTTTGTAGCTATTGTTCTTGCACAGAAGGGCAGAAATCAATCAAATGAATTTACTTCTTCAAGTTCGCAAAAACAAAAGATCGTTTATCATCAAAGATCACCTGGCATCCTAAATAATTTTGATAAGATGTCATTTTTATGCAGTTTTCAGTAGAATTTAGTAGTAACCTTTTCGCAACGATTAGGTCTAAAAAGATAGAATAAAGAGGTGAATTATGAGAAAAAGCACACTGACCCTGAGCATTTTAATTTTATTACTATTCTCTTCATCAATGTTATTGCAGGCATGTCGAATAGATTCCAAGGAGAGAATAGATGAGAATCTCAAAGTTTTGCACGAAAAGACTTTTAACATTTCAGAGGGAAAATTACTAAAACTGGACGCAGCCTCGGGGGATGTAATAGTCAGAACCTGGGATAAACCGCAGGTTTATGTTAAAATTTTAGGAAACTCAAAAGCAGAAAGAAAAGTGGATTTTTCGTTTAACGCCACAGATGAATATGTTGAAATCATCGCCGATCATCCTCACAGTTTCTTTAACTGGTTTGGTAACGGTATAAGGATGAAATTTGAGATAACCGTTCCGTCAACCTTCAATACAAAAATTAAATCAAGCGGCGGAGATATCAAGTTGGCCGGAATCACTGGTGATCAAAGAATGAAAACATCCGGGGGCGATGTGTCTGTAATGGATATTAACGGCAACCTGACAATTTCAACTTCCGGCGGTGATGTTACTACAACAAACACAAAAGGGACCACTGATCTCAGCACTTCCGGGGGAGATGTAAAGAGCACAGACTTTGAGGGAGATTTAAGAGCCTCAACTTCCGGCGGCGATATTATTCTCAGAGGCCAGGATTCAAAAGTTTATGCACATACCTCGGGTGGAGATGTAACACTAAATTACAAAGGAAAAAATAAAGGAATCGATATCGGAACTTCCGGTGGAAGTATCACACTAAGGCTGCCTGATGATTTTAATGCCAGCGCAAAACTATCAACTTCCGGCGGCAGTATTAGCTGCAACTTGAAAACAACTAATATTTCTAAAATCACTTCGTCAAAATTTGAAGCTGATATTAACAACGGCGGAAACAGATTGGTTGCAAGAACATCTGGCGGGGATATTGAGGTGTTGAAGAACTAATAGAACAATTTCCATATGAATTTTAACCCCGATCTCTTTATTAGAGACCGGGTTGTCTTTTGGATAGTGTCTCAATTTCACAATATGTCATCCCGAACTTGTTTCGGGATCTGTTGAAAGAATAAAGATTCTGAAATAAATTCAGAATGACCACAATTATTGATTTTCAAATTGAAATTGAGACACCACCTTATTTTATCCCCACTAAAAATTTCCCTACATTATTACTATATTTAAATAGTTATTATTTCTATTAATAAATTGTCTGAATGGAAAATCGACTAATATATCACTTCGTTAACGACGATGAACTTCTGCGCATTTCCAGTAAAATAAAGGAAATGGAGAAAACCACCGCTGGTGAAATTTGTGTAAGCATAAAAGAAAAAAGATCCCTTCTCGAAAAAAGAAAATCCCTCAGAGAGATGGCAGAAAAAGAATTCTTTAAGCTGGGAGTTGCAAACACAAGAGATAAAACCGGGATACTAATTTTTCTTTTACTGGAAGACAGAAAATTTTACATTCTTGCGGACAGCGGAATAAATGTGAAAGTCACGCAGGAAACCTGGGATAAAATTAAAAACGAGATACAGCAAAAATTCTCAAATGGTGAATTTTGCAAAGGGCTTATATTTGGAGTTGAAGAAGTGGGGAAAATTCTCAGTACACATTTCCCTATTAAAGCAGATGATACTAACGAACTGTCAAACCGTATAACTGTCGATTGAGAATTTCTTTTCTTTAAAAATTTAACTATTTTTGTTAAAAATGGGGATCATGCCGGGCAAACAGAAATAATTTCCCTTTATATATTGTATTCTAAAATATTCATTGCAAATAATATTACGTGTAAAGTATTTATAAATTCAATTATTAAATCATACTAATTCTTATCAATAAACAACGGGGTAAAATGAAGCCTTCAATGATAATTATAAGCATGTTATTTATATCAAATTTAACCTTGGCTCAGTCACCAACAAGAAAAGGAACTTATACGCTAAATGGTAATATCTCATTTTCAAGTCAATCTTATAATAATGCGTCAACGAATGACGATATGTTCTTAGTAAATCCTCAATTTGGATATTTTGTAATAAATAATATCTATGTTGCATTGTCTATTAATTATAGTCATACATCTAATGATTATCTAAAGACAGATATCTATGGACTAGGTCCTGCCGTTCGATATTTCCTAGATTTGTCCCGAACAAAACCATTTATTGGCCTAAGTTATATTTTTAATAAACAAATTATGAACCCTGCTGAAGCAAAGAGTACGACAAAAGAGTTAAAAATAACATTGGGGGCTGATATATTTATGACGGATAATTTTGCAATAGAAGCAAGTATAAATTACAGTACAATTAGCTACAATCATGATTATCCGATGGCTGATAATAATCCATATGCACTAAGCAGTAAATTATTTCAAATAGGTATTGGGGCTAGTTACTTTATTCATTAAAATAAAACGAACTAACAAGCCGACTAAGTAGAAAGTGTTTACACACACGACAATTTAGAAATTTTAATGCTGGTCTTTCCGTATTGGCTAACTTATCCAAGGTAATCATACTAAGAAATTGACTTTTTAAGTGACATTGCTGTTCTGGGCTGCGCCTTAGCCGCAACGTCGTTATATGTTTTTAAAATAAAAAGGGCAGGAAATTCCTGCCCTTTGATATTTACATCGGATCTTATTTTATCTCTATTCAACTAATCCAGGCTCCTTTCCCATCGTCTCTTCCTTATGCAGTTTCCTCTGAATATATGCCGAGAAGCTTTCCTTCCAATGGTCTACCTTTACGTACATTATCGGAACAACCACAAGCGTCAGAAACATCGAGCTAATCAATCCCCCGATAATTGCCCAGGCCAATCCTGTTTTCCATTCGGAGCCGGAATCTGTGGAAAGTGCCAGCGGCAGCATTCCGAACACCATAGCTGTAGTTGTCATTACGATAGGCCTTATTCTGCTTTCACCTGCTTCGATCAGTGCTTCAAAAACACTTACTCCATGCTCCTTTCTCATCTGGTTCGCCCTGTCAACCAGCAGAATTGCATTCTTACCAACCAGTCCTATCAGCATTATTATACCGAGTATTGTAAAAATGTTCAGTGACTTCAATGTTAGCGCAAGTGCCAAAAATGCTCCAACCATTGCAACAGGAATCGAGAACAAAACTACAAACGGATAAATAAAAGAATCGTACAACGCTACCATAACCATGTAAACGAATATTATTGCTGCAATCATTGCAAGCCCAAGGCTTCCGAATGAATCTGCCTGATTCTTAAGATCGCCTTGATAGGAAACCTCAACTCCGGCAGGCATTATACCTTTATCAACCTGCTTTTTAATATCAGCGCCAACACTGCCAGTAGGGCGGCCAATTACCTGTGAATAAACTGTAACAGCCCCTATCCTGTTTCTTCTCTGTAATTTTGTCGGGCCATTTGTCTGATAAATATTTGCAAACTGCTGAAGTTCAATTAATTGTCCGCGTGGATTTTTGAAAGTCAGGTGCTTTATATCAGAAATCTGAGATTTATCAAAATCATCCAGAGCAATTAATATGGTATAATCATTCTCTCCGTCTCTGAATTTTGAATCATCATCTCCCGTTAATGCAATTCTTAATGCAGCGCCAACCTCAGCAATATTCAACCCGAAGGTTGCCAGTTTACCTCTGTCAATATCTATCCTTGTTTCCGGTTTTCCCTCTTCGGTTGATAATCTGACATCGGCAGTTCCCGGAATCTTTTTCGTAACGTCTGCCAGAATCTTTGCACCTTTTTCAACATCCGCTCTGTTCGATCCGGAAACAATTAGCTGAATAGGAGTCTGGTTCGCCGTTCCGAAAATTCCGATTGGATTAACACGCACTTTAATTCCGGGAACTATATTGACAAACCTTTTGATCTCTTCGCCAACAGCATTTGTAGATTTTTTCCTATCTTCTTTCGGTACCAGTGTTACGTCTATCTCTGATGAATTATTGGAAGTTTGTCCGACAAGACCTTCAGTTGAAGCCCCAACTGTTATAAATGTTTTTTTCACTTCAGGCAAAGTGTAAATATACTTTTCCACCTTTTGTGTCATAAAATTAGTGTTGTCTATCGATGAACCCGCAGGCATTTCAAGAATTACTGCAAATTCACCACGATCTGTTTGCGTCATAAATTCAGCTCCGATAAATCCAAGGGGAGCGAGAGTTAACGATGCAAGGAACAGAATAAAAACAGCGGTTAAAACTTTCCACCTGTTATTCAGGCTCCATTTAAGGAGAACCAGGTACCGCTGTATAAGCTCCTTAAATTTCTTTTCAAACCAGATGGAAAACTTTCCTATGATAGTTCTTTTTGATAATTTCTCCAGCTTTCCTATTCTGGATGCGAGCAGCGGTGTAAGAGTAAAAGAAACAAACAAGCTCAGTAATGTTGCAGTTACAACAACTATTGAATATTCTCTGATTATGTTTCCTATCAGTCCGCCTGTTAAAGCAAGCGGAACAAACACTGATACGTCAACCAGGGTTATAGCCAGTGCCGCAAACCCGATCTCGTTTCTTCCTTTAAGCGCGGCAACTTTTCTCGGCTCTCCTTTTTCAAGGTGATGGTGAATATTCTCAAGAACAACGATTGAGTCATCAACAAGAATACCGACTATCAATGAAAGTCCAAGCAACGTCATAAGGTTAAGCGTAAAACCAAAAGCAAGCATCATAGTAAAAGATGAAATCATAGAAGCTGGAATTGCCATCATTACAATGAAAGAGTTTCTTACGCTATGCAGAAAGAGAAGCATCACGATAGCAACAAGTATTACTGCAAGCATAAGATCGAACTTAACGCCGTTTGCAGCATCTATTGTAAACTGTGAACCGTCTTGTGCAATATCGAATTTCACATTTTCTGCTTTATAATCATTCTGCATTTTAGCTACTTCACTTCGCACAAGTTTGCTTACATCAACAGAGTTGGCATCAGTTTGCTTCTGCACAATTATACCGACAGATGTAACGCCGTTTATTCTGTTTATTGTGCTGTAATCCTTTTGGCCATCTTCAACTTCTGCCACATCGGATAATCTGATATCACCGCCGTCCCTCGACTTACCAATGATAAGATTTCTTATAGCATCAACAGATTTAAATTTACCTGCAATTCTAACAATGAACTGATCTTTAGCGTTCTTGATTTTACCAGTCGGATAATCAAGATTCGAAGCTTTTATTATCTGCGTTACTTGTGATATGGATAAACCATAAGCCTCTAATTTCTCACTGCTAAGATTTACCTTAATTTCACGTTCATCTCCACCAACAAGAGTGATTTGTCCAACCCCGGGAAGCTTTGCAAGTCTCGGCTGAATCCTGTCCTTAATAAACTGGTAAAATTTTGTGGACGGCATATTGCTTGTAGCGCCCATTCTTATTACCGGAAGTTCGTCAAGCGCAAATTTTGAAAGTGTCGGCGTTTTAACATCTGTCGGTAAAGTTGATACAATCTCGTTCACCTTTCTCTGTGCATTTTGTAATTGTATATCTACATCAGCAACCTGGTTAAACTGTATAACAACAAATGAAACTCCTTCAGCAGAAGTTGAAGTTACATTATCTATCTCATCCAATGTGGAAATAGCATCTTCAATTGGCTTGGTCACAGAAGTTTCTACTTCTTTGGGAGAAGCTCCCGGATAAATCGTGGTAACAGTAATAACCGGCGGAGTTATCTTTGGAAGAAGTTCATAATTTAACTGTGTGTAGCTATACAATCCCACCAGGGTGAGAACTGAAAAGATCACAACAATCAATGTTGGCCTTTTTATAGATAGCTCTGTAATTGTCATTTTAAATTCCTTTAAATTTCATTTAGTCTTTATAATGAATACTTATTTCGAATAACATTATTTAATAACTGTAACCCTGCTGTTATCTTCCAGGTTGTTTTGTCCGTTCACAACGATAGTTTGCCCCTCTTTCAGGCCTCTGAGAACTTGAAGGTAATTATCATACGTATTGCCGATTGTAAGGCTTACCAATTTTGCAGTGCTGTTGTCAACGACAAAAACTTTCGGGTCTTGTATACTGCCTATCAAAGCTTCCCTTGGAATGAGTAATGATTCTCCCTTTGTTGAAGAAACAAAATTCACTTTCCCAAACATTCCGGCTTTGAGCGGATGCTGTTTTGAATTCATAAGATCAACTTCAACAGGATAAGTATGCGCTTCGTCTCCTTTAT
This sequence comes from uncultured Bacteroidota bacterium, assembly GCA_963772675.1. Classification (GTDB taxonomy): domain Bacteria; phylum Bacteroidota; class Ignavibacteria; order Ignavibacteriales; family Ignavibacteriaceae; genus JAKAGZ01. The sequence goes on along the minus strand of CAVYYF010000005.1, from coordinate 707,307 downwards.
CGCTTATCGTTGCTATCTTTCCTGTAAACACAACGCCGGGATAAACTTCTGTAGTAACTTCAACCTGATCGCCTACCTTCATTCTGAAAACGTCACTCTCCGAAACATTAACATTAACTTTTAGTTTTGATATATCCACTACATTAGCAACCGGACTATTCATTTTTACGTAATCACCAACCTCAACCAATCTTGATGTTACTACTCCGGAAATTGGCGTAGTTACCTTTGTGTCTTCATATTGGCGTTTCGCAATAATGTATTGAGATTCAGCAGACCGATAAGCCAGTTTTGCTGCTTCGAGCTGTGAGTCGGTTACCGAATTCCCTTTAGACAAAGCCTGAAATCTTTCGTAATCTTTCTTTGATTTTTCATAGTTAACTTCAGAGGCTTTCATTGCTGCAAGTTTTAATTCTCCGTCAATTTCAATTAGCACTGACCCGGCGGGTTTATAATCTCCAACCCGTGCACTTACTTTAACGACCCGGCCCTGTGCCTCAGCAACTATCTGCACGTCATTGTTTGCTTCAATATTGCCAACAAGTTCCAGATCCCTGCTTATCTGTTTCTTTTCCACCTTTGCAACAGTTACTGGATAGGAATCAAATTTTAAGTTAGCTGTATCAGCTTTCATTTTGGCTTTATTGTAAAACAAAATGGCTACGATTACAGCAAAAACTACCACTGTTATTGAAATATATTTTGTCTTTTTCACTTTTTAATCACCTCTTTAGCTTATTCGCCAATTGATTTTTTAAGTTGCGCCTGCGCTAATTCATAATCTACTATCGATTGAATATAATTTGTCTTTGCCCGTAATAAGGCGACTTCCGCATCAAGTAAATCTGAATTAAGCGCCAAACCGTTTTTAAATTTTTCGTCAGTTATCCTGTAATTTTCTTCTGCCTGACTCACACTCTGTTCCGCGACAGTCATTTTTTCTTTTGATTTTTGAACGTTTAAGAAATTTTGTGTTACCTCAAGTGTTACCCTGTCCTTGATTATTTTAAATGAGTCTTTAGCTTGTTCAAACTGGGCTTTAGCCTGATCTGTTTTATCGATAGTTGCTCCCCAATTCCATAAATTAAGAGACATAGAAATGCTCACATCCCATGTACCGTTAAACTTATCTTGAGTAGGAAGAATTCGCGGATTCGGACGTGCATAATTGTAATCACCTACCAGATAAATCTGTGGAAACCAATCCGATTTTGCTGCTGTTATACCTTTCTCGCTGGCCTGAACTCTGTAATTCATAGACTTCAATTCTGGTCTTTTATCATAAGCCTGCTCTACGAGTAAGCCTATTTCATAAGAGTTACCTAAATGCGCATCAACGGAATCAATAGTTTCTATTTGCGTTGAAAGAGAAATTCCCAGCACATTGTCCAAATTTAGATTTGCCAGCTTAACAGCATTCTTTGCATCAATTAATCCAAGCTGAACTTCTCCAAGTTGAACCTGAACTTTTAATACATCATTTTTAGTTGCCAATCCCTGTTTGAATAAATTCTGAACATCTGTTAAATGTGCTTCAACCTGTGTAACATTCTCTTCAGTCACTGTTTTAATTTGATTAGCTTTAAACAAAGCCCAGTATGCATTTTTAATATTAAAAACCAGGTCATTCTCATCAGCATTGTACTGTTGTTCGGTTGCAAGATAGTTTAGCCTTGCCATTGCAGAATTACTTTCCAGCTTAAATCCTGTAAAGATGGGCTGCTGAAGCGTCAACTTCATATTGTAATTATTAAATATTGCTGGCGAAATACTAAACTTGCCAATCTGCGTATTAACTACAAATGGATCAACTTCGCTTAACCTTGTATAGGATGCGTTAAATGAAAGACTCGGTAAGCGAAAAGTATTGACCTCGCTCCATTTTGCTTCTGTATATTGCAAATTCATTTTAGAACTATGCAGCACATTACTATTTGCTAATCCAATTTTAATACTTTCATCTACAGTGAGTCTTTTCATTTCCTGTGGAAATACTTTCGTTGGAAGCATTATTCCGAATACAATAACAGCAATCAATTTGAACATTCTATACTTCATTATATCTTTACTCCTTTTTCGTTATTCGCGATGTTATGAGATGAAAGATATTTTTCTCTTCCTTCATCCGTAAGGATACCTTCAAAAATTATTTTTATTAACATTTCAAAAACCTGATCACCCGTATATGGTAACTGCGAAAGTATTTCAGGGTTTATCATTGTTGAAACTGCGTTCACATAAGTAAGCACAATTACCTGTTGATCTATATCTTTTCTAAAGGCTCCGGTTTCAACTCCTTCATTTATTAATCCTGCAAATTTCCCTAATGATTCTTTTTTCCTGTACTCATTAATTCCCCTCCATATATCAGGGTTATTCTTTTGAATATCTTCAGGCAGCGGGCCTCTTAATTTTGAAGATGTTTTGGCTATATAATTCATCAGGGTTTTAAGTTTCTGAATAAATTCCATCTCACTATTATTGCAAATAATGTCACAATTAGTTTTGATGTTCACTTTTATTTTCTCAATAACTTCTCTCAAAAGATTTTCTTTGCTTTCAAAAAACTTGTAAAGTGTCTTTTTGCTAATTCCCAACGCTTCAGCAATTTCATCCATTCTGACTCTTGTATAGCCAAACTGAAAAAATATCTCTTCTGCTTTTTTTAATATCCGTTCTTTTGTTTCAATATCTTCCACTTTGTTTTTCCTTTCTGTAATTAGTATTTGGAAACTTATTCCGTTTATATGGTTTCCTTTCGGGTTTTAAAAAATCGGCTATTATTGCCGATTTCATAGATATTTACAATATGGAAACCTATATCGTTTATTTAGTTTCCAAAACTAAATAAATCTTGCTCTCTTGTCAAGCAAACTAGTAATTAATTTTTCAGGGCAAAATAAAATATGGAAGGAAGGACTGATTTAAGGAAGAACGGAATTTGAAATCTTTAGACGAAATTGCTTACCCTGCATTCAGACTCTTTTCGTATTGGGCTTTAAAGCTTTTCACTGATTCATAGATCGCTTTTGCTATGGCTTCCTGCCCTTTCTGACTTTTCAGAATTGCAGCATCGTGATAGTTTGATAAATACCCTGTTTCAATTAACACACTTGGCATAGATGCGCCCACGAGAACGTAAAATCCAGCCTGCTTCACACCCCTCGAATCTATGTTTAATTCCGCACCCATTTGTTTATTCAGGATATCAGAAAACTCCTCAGAATATTTCATATAAGCAGATTGCGCCATGCTAACAAGAATAAAATTTTCATCGGTAAGTTTTTGGTAACGGGCAGGGTTATCTTCAAGTTGGATTACACTATTTTCTCTTTCGGCGATATCTATTGCTTCCTTGGTTCTTCCGGGTCGTAACAAATAAACTTCAAACCCTTCGATATCACTTGGCTTTCTTGGCATCGAGTTACAATGAATCGAAATGAATAATTTTCCACCTGCCTGATTTGCAATTTTACCACGTTCATAAAGATCAACAGCAACATCTTTCTTCCTGGTATATACTACTTTTACGCCCTTTATTTTTTTTTCGATAAGTTTACCAAGCTTTAAAGCGATACCTAGCGTAATATTTTTCTCCTTTATCCCTCCAACCCCAATCGTACCCGGATCAATCCCTCCATGACCTGCATCAATCACAATTACATCAAAATCCCATTTTGCTTTATTTTTTTCAACTATTCCAGTTTTATCAAAAACATTGTTGTGCAGAGTAATTAATATATCGTTTGATTTATCTGCATTCAGTACTTCGCTTGTTGTATACTCCTTCTTAAGGGTAAATTGAAACTCCGTATCACTTCCAATATTCTTAACATTTATTTTCTCAATCAATCCGCCGGGACTATGTTCTAATATTTTTGGAACATCTGCATTTACATCTCTGAATACAATTGTTAACACACTGTCTTTAAAATCACTTGTATAGCTCGGTATTGATTTATCCGATTTAATCCGCAACAATGTACCATTAGCTTTTTCATTTATATCGATCCCGGAAATATTATAGGACCCAGGACTATTATCATCGGATTCCCCGGTTTCGGTCGTGGTCGGTTGTGTTGTTAAAACAAGATGATTATGATTATCAAATATCATGTTCTTGCCCAAAGCAATCTGCATTGGTTTTATGCAATATATCACGGGAACAAATATTTGCCCATTAATCAAATAGGTAGATGTCGGGAGTTGGTATACGTTCGTTTTATTATCAAGGTCTGATGTTAAAACAATAAAAGGATTTTCAGCTGTAAATTTTAGATTGTAATCTTTAAATTTTAATTCGGTTTTTTGAGCAGTTGAATTATAGTAAGAATTTAGGGAGAGGGCTTTGGCAAATGAATCCAACGAAATATAAACAGTACCATATCTTACATAAGTAAGTATCTTATAACTTTTTGCCCCATCTATCAATTCAAGAGAAGATTTCTGTGCAAAACCCTGAATGGTAAGAATCAATAAAAATGAGATTAAAAATTTAATTTTCATTACAGTAATCTTTCAGCCAATAAACGGCAGCATAAAACCGCTTTTTGATTTATAATTTAAAAATTCTTCCTTAAAGTTTTTATTCAAAAGTTTTTCTTCCAGCAAGGCCCGCATAATTAAAATAGGTATTTCAATTATGGCTAATGGCGTTACAAGAAAGCTTAATGTTGCAAACCCTGCACCCAGATCCATCAAAATCTGTGATACATATTGAGGATGCCTTATGAATCTGAACGGACCCTTTGTTACCAATTTATGATGTCTGTAAATTAAAACTTCCTGCGAATAATTATCTCCTAATGTTTTAAATGCTAAAATTTGTATCCACGAAAAGACCAAATAAATTATCAGACCAATAGTTCTTAAGTTTTGATATTCGGGTTTATAGGAAAAAGTCCCAACCTGGAAAATCGCAAGAATAAAAAATATTAAGGTCAAAACAGACATAACCAACGGAACTTTCTGAAGAAACGACGCAGGTTTTTCCTTCGCAACAGTAACAGTTGACTTTAAGCCTTTTTTTGCTCCTGTAAGATTAGCACCAAAAGTCGCAATCAGGTTTAAGCCCGCAATTATATTAATTGGATCCATATTATTTTATTCCGCATCCTTTCCGTGTTTCTTCATAATTGCCTTCCACTCTTCCATTGAAAGCTGTTCCGATTCATCTATCAACATAATCGGGATATCATCTTCAATTCTGTACCTGCGACGGGTGTCTTTATCAGTAGAAACGAGTGTTTCACCATCAAGCACAAGATCAGCTTTTGTTTCCGGGCAGCAAAGTATGTCGAGTAATTCTTTGCTTATCATAATTCACCCTTTTTTAACTCCTAATTTAAAATCATATTTATTTATTGACAATCCAATTCTTATCTACCATGTCTGAAACATTTCACTATATGATCGTTCACCATACCTGTAGCCTGCATAAATGCATAACTGATTGTCGAACCAACAAACTTAAATCCGCGGGCTTTCAAATCTTTGCTCATTGCGTCGCTTTCTTTAGTTTTAGCAGGAATTTGTTTTAAACTTCTAAATTTATTTACTTTGGGCTTCCCGCCTACAAACTGCCAGATATATTTGTCAAAACTCCCGAATTCTTTTTGAACATCTAAAAAACATTTTGCATTAATTTTTGTGGCATTTATCTTCAGGCTGTTTCTAATAATCCCTTCATTTTTCATTAATTGATTAACTTTTTTCTTATCATATTTTACAACTTTCTTAGGGTCAAAATTATCAAATGCTTTTCTAAAATTCTTTCTCTTCTTTAAAATAGTTATCCAGCTTAATCCTGCCTGAAACCCTTCAAGTATCAACATTTCAAAAAGCTTTTTATCATTATGACAGGGGACGCCCCATTCCTCATCGTGATATTTTATATAAATCGGGTCGCTCGTTGACCATCCGCAACGAATATTTTCCATAATTTTATTTTATTAAATAATGTTTTTGCCCCTCCCAGAAGGGGAATTTTTAAGAGTTAATTTGTCGAATATACTTTTAGTCCTATCAGGCCAACGATTATTAGAAAAATAAAAAATAATCGAATAAATTCTTTTGACTCATCAAATAGAATGATTCCAAGAATAGCTGTACCAACTGCACCGATCCCTGTCCAAACAGCGTAAGCAGTGCCAACGGGCAGCCACTTAAGCGAAAGAGATAACAAACCCATACTAATTAAAATACAAATGATTGTAAAAACACTAGGCCATAATTTTGTGAACCCATTGGAATATTTCATCCCAATTGCCCAGGCAGTTTCAAATATTCCGGCTATGAATAAAATAAGCCACGCTTTCATTGAAATAACTTTTGTTATTATGTAAAATATGAAAAATTAGGGTTAGAAATTGGAGCCGAATGATATTATTGCAAATATTCTTTCAAATATTTTCCAGTCCATGAATCCGGGTTTGACACAATTTTTTCCGGGGTACCAACAGCAATAATTTCTCCGCCCTTTTCACCGGCATCCGGACCAAGATCAATTACATAATCTGCACATTTAATTACATCGAGGTTATGCTCGATTATAACTACTGAATTGTTTCTTTCAATCAGCAAATTGAAGCAGTTCAACAATTTTGAAATATCATCAAAATGCAGACCGGTAGTAGGTTCGTCAAAAATGAAAAGCGTATGTCTTCTCTCTCTCTGCTTTGTAAGATTGGAAGCAAGTTTTATTCGCTGTGCTTCTCCGCCGGATAAAGTGTTTGAAGGCTGGCCAAGTTTAATATATCCCAAGCCAACATCTGCAAGTATCTTAATAAACCTTACAATTTTTTCTTCCTGTTCAAAAAATTTAACAGCTTCGTCAACTGTCATTTCCAGTATATCAACAAGGTTTTTCCCCTTGTAAGTGATTTCTCTGATTTCCTTTTTAAACCTCGTCCCATCACAGTCCTCACACGTCAGGTAAAGATCAGCCAGAAACTGCATTTCGACTTTAATAAAACCATCACCCTGGCAAGTTTCACATCTCCCGCCCGGAACATTAAACGAGAAAAACCCCGGCTTGTATCCTCGTGCTCTTGCCTGGTGTGTAGATGCAAACAATTCCCTGATATGTTCAAATGCTTTAATGTAACTGATGGGATTTGACCTGGGGGTTTTACCTATCGGAGATTGGTCAACTATTTGAACTTCGTCAATAAACTCCGCGCCTTTAATTTCTGTGAATGCTCCGACTTCAGATACTGGCATTCCCAAATTTTTAGCAAGGCCGGAATAAAGTACATCATATATTAATGTGCTTTTGCCCGAACCACTCACACCGGTTATTACAACAAATTTATTTAGCGGAATCTTAACATCTATGTTTTTCAGATTATTTTCCCGCGCACCAATAATCTCAATCTCTTTATTTTTTTTATTATTTCTTTTTGTTGGGACAGGAATTTTTAATCTACCAGATAAATATTTACCCGTAAGTGAATCTTTATTTTTTAAAATATCATCATAAGTTCCCATAGCAATAATTCCGCCGCCATCTATACCTGCTTTCGGGCCCATATCAATAATGATATCTGCCTCCCTCATCATTTCCGGCTCGTGTTCAACAACAAGCACCGAGTTACCAATATCACGAAGATTTTTAAAATATTAATCAACCTTGCATTGTCTCTGGGATGAAGACCGATACTTGGTTCATCAAGAACATATAAAGTCCCAACAAGCGAGGATCCGAGAGATGTAGCCAAATTAATCCTCTGAGTTTCACCGCCGGAAAGAGTGCTGCTTAATCGATCGAGAGTTAAATAGCCGATGCCGACATTATTTAGAAATGTCAGACGTTTTATAATCTCTTTCAGAACCCTTTCACCAACCTTCATATCAAAATCAGATAATTTAAGTTCGGTGAAAAACTGTAACGATTGTTCGATAGGAAGTTTTACAACATCATAAATTGATTTACTATTAATTTTAACCTGCAGTGCTTCTCTTCTGAGCCGGGTACCTTTACATGCAGCACAAAGTGTGTATCCCCTGTACCTGCTCAACAAAACTCTAACGTGCATTTTATAAGTTTTACTTTCAAGCTTTTCAAAGAAGCGGTCTATGCCAATGTAATCTCCAAATCCTTTTTTGATCAGGTTAACCTGTTCGGTAGTCAAATTTTTGTAAGGAATATTTAGCGGTATGCTGAAGCTCTTGGCGTTTTGCACGAGGTCACGAAGATGTGTGCTGTATTTTGCAGATCGGAAAGGAGCAATTGCTCCTTCAGAAATGCTTAATTCGGGATTCGGGATTACAAGGTTCATATCTATCCCGATAGTTTTACTGAATCCCTGGCATACAGGGCAAGCACCGAAAGGATTGTTAAATGAAAAGAATCTCGGTTCAGGTTCCTCGTATCTTATACCACAGCATTCATAAAATTTATTAAATTCTTTTTCTTCGCCGGTATCAGCATTAATTAATACAAGGCGGTTTTCCCCCTCCTTAAAGGTCACTTCGATAGAATCGGATAGCTTTTCCCTAACCTTCCCTTTTTGAACTTTAAACCTGTCAACCAAAACACGAACACCTTTCTTTTTTTTAGGAAGTTTTGTTTCTTCGTTCAGATCAAAAACATTTCCATTAAAATATATTCTGAAGAAACCCCTCTTTTTAATCAGGTCTATTTCTTCTTTAACTTTTCTGCCTTCGTGGTCATGTAAAGGGAAAGTAAGGTAAAACTTTGTACCGTCTTCCTGGTTTTCAATCCAGTCAGTTACAGTTGCCGTTGTATCTTTTTTTACTTCCTTGCCGCATTCAAAGCAAATCGTTTTTCCGATTCGTGCAAACAGCAATCTCAGGTAATCATAAATTTCGGTGCTGGTCCCTACAGTGGAGCGGGAATTCTTAGATCCGCTCTTTTGTTCTATAGCAACCGCGGGACTTATTCCCTGGATGTAGTCAACGTCCGGTTTGTTCATTCTTTCCAGGAACTGCCGTGCATACGCTGAAAGACTTTCAACATATCTTCTTTGTCCTTCAGCATAAATCGTATCGAATACAAGAGACGATTTGCCGCTACCGCTTACACCTGTGAAAACAACTAATTTATTTCTTGGAATTTCGAACGTAAGATTTTTTAAATTATGTTCTCTCGCACCGCGGATTATTATTTTCTTTTCTTTTTTTCCGTTACTATTCATTTAAAATGCAAAATCAATCAATGAAAAATTAGTCAAGATTTAAAGTTACAAAAAAATATTTAACAAATGGGACTTCAGGAAAGGACCGGCTGCTACAAATCTGGTTTTGCAGGGATTGGCTTAATCCCCTGTAATGAAAGAAATTAGACAAGCGATAAAAGTTATTGCTTATTTTTTCCTTCAAGTTTTTTCAATTCATCAATTTTTTTATTTATCAGTTTCATTTTTACATCAAGCTCTTTTAGATTATTATTAATTTCATCTTCATATTCCGCTTTATCCCAGTATCCCCTGTTTTCAAAATAACCTTTGAACAGCCAGTTATGCTTTAGCGCTTCCATATTCTCCGCCATTCTGGATGCGGCTAATCTTGCAGCCTCAGAGGTGGTATTAATGTTTTGCATTGTCACCGCAAAAATGGAATCATATTTTGAACCATTCACAAGTACCTGCCCTAAAATACCTTTGCCTTGCTGTACACCCGCCATTATTGAGTCAAGTTTGCCTGTTGTGCTATTTACATTATCGACAACTTTCTCAACACCTACACCTAACTTATCAAACAGGCCTGTAACTTTTTCCAGTTCTTTTGTAATACCTTTAAGACTTGCCGTAGCCTGAAGAGTGAGATCAGCAGCATTATTGTACAATTTATTATCATTTAGAAGTTTTCCAATTGACCCTTCACCGTTATTAACTTTTTCAGTTATTTCAGCTAAACTTTTTGTCATTTCTTTCGTGTATTGTACAACACCCTGCGTTTCATCTAACAAAGCACTAAAACTTGGTTGCTCCTTAGTCTGGATATAACCTCCGTCGCTCACCATATCAGTAGAGCTGCTTCCAGGTTCCAGCACAACAACTTTATTGCCCACAAGACCTTCTGTTTCTATTGTTGCCTTTGTATCTGTCCTTATAAATCTTTTGATATCCTCTGACAGGTTCATAGTTACTTCAACTCTTCCTGTGGTATCCGGAACAATCTTAATTGAGGCAACACTTCCAACATCAATTCCATTAAGTCTTACAAGGGCACCGTTCCTGAGTCCCTGTACATTTGAGAAATTTGCTTTCACTTTGAATGAACTTCCGAAGATTGCACCTCTCTTTCCGATCATAAAAATTCCAATTACAAAGAGTAGGAATCCCAGAAAGATAAAGATTCCAAGCCTTACGGGGGCCGCGTTCTTAGACATTATTTACTCCCTTTTTTATCTTCGAAAAATTCCCTGTCAAAAAAGTCAATCAGAAATTCATCATTTGTCGAAGTTAGTTTACTTAATTCACCTTCATATCTAATCTTACCATCTTTCAAAACGACAGCATGATTAGCAATAATATGGGCACAAATTAAATCGTGCGTAACAACAATAGCTGTAACATTCAGATCTTCCTGTAAATCCACAATCAGCCGGCTGATTTCTTTAGTTGTTATAGGGTCGAGTCCTGTTGTCGGCTCATCGTATAAAATTAACTGCGGTTCGGTAATTATTGTTCTGGCAAGGCCGATTCTTTTTTTCATACCGCCAGATAATTCTGCCGGCATTTTATTTATCGCGTCGAGTAAATCAACTTTTTCTAACACAGTTTTTATTTTATGTTCTCTTTCCTTTTCCAGAAAATCAAAATTTCTTATAAGAGGAAATTCAAGATTTTCTTTAACTGTCATTGAATCATAAAGAGCTGAGCCCTGGAAAACAAACCCAATATGCTTCCTGATTTTATTCAATTCTTTTTCAGACATTTTTAAAATGTCTTTATCATCAATAAAAACCTCTCCAGCATCCGGCACCAACAATCCAACGATACATTTTAACAGCACACTTTTCCCTGTTCCGCTTCGGCCGAAAACCACAAAGTTCTCTCCATCCTTGATATTTAGTGAAATATCATCAAGTACCACATGATCTTCGAATGCTTTAGAAAGATTTTTAATTTTTACTGTCATATCGGCCAGAAAATTATCGTAATTTTTACAAGAACCATATCTAAAACAAGAATTAAAAGCGAAGAAAGAACGACTGAACTGGTTGAGGCTTTTCCGACACCGACCGTACCGTTATCCGCTGTATAACCTTTATACGCGCCTACTATTCCTACAATAAATCCGAAGAAAAATGTTTTTACAATTCCTGGAAGCACATCTGAAAAAAGCAGTGATGGCAGTAAAGAGTTAACATACAGCTGGAAATTCATATTAAGAAGAAGCGCTACAGCAACGTATCCACCAAGTATTGCGATAAAGTCCACATAAACAGCAAGCATTGGCAAAATAAAAGTACAGGCCAGGACTCTTGTAACAACAAGAAATTTAAAAGGATTTATTGCAGAAACTTCCATTGCGTCAATCTGCTCTGTAACTCTCATCGAACCAAGTTCAGCACCAATGCCAGAGCTAACACGCCCGGCAAAAATTAGTGCTGTAATTACGGGGCCAAGCTCCCTCGTAACAGATAATGCAACCATGCTGGGTAAAAAAGATTCTGCGCCAAATCTTGCCATTACCGGTTGACTTTGCATTGCGAGTACAAAGCCGATAATAAAACCCGTTACACTTACTATTGGAAGAGTCTTTACACCGAGCTCATCCATATGCTTTTTAATCTCACCGAATTCGTACGGGGGAAATAAAAAGTTCTTAAAAAATGTGACAGTAAAAGACCAGAGTCCCCCAAGCGTAATGAAAAAATCAGTGAGCCTTAGCTCAATTACAGTATAATGCTTACTATCAAATATTTTAGATTTTAAGCTTGACAAATCAGTTAATATAATTGTGAGCTAAAAAATAATTATATCTATTATTAAAACGAAGATACCGATTATAACCGATATAAAAAATGTAGTATAAATTTATATAAACAATAAACGCGCAATACAGCATAAGCTAAATTATTTAACACTTAAAATTAACTTTTTTTGAAACATAAATTTCAAATATTTTATTTTTAATTTTTAACAAACATAATAATTGAATAAATTTAAGCATTACTGCTAAACTGAATGAGGAATAAAATGAAAAAATTGCAGAGAAGGGATTTTTTGAAATCAGCTTCTGTGGCCGCTATCGCAGCCAGCAGCGGGGTGACATTTCTTTCGGGATGCAGTACCGAAAACAAAAAAGGTGCTGTACCAATTAATACCGGTAAGACTTATGAATGGAAAATGGTTACAACCTGGCCTCCACACTTTCCTATACTTGGTGAACTTCCCGATAGAATGGCCAAGTGGATCGACAAAATGTCGAACGGCAGATTAAAGATTCACGTTTACGGAGGAGGCGAGCTTGTTCCGGCGCTTGAGACATTTGACGCTGTTTCCAACGGAGTTGCAGAAATGGGACACGGAGCTGCCTATTATTGGGCTGGGAAAATTCCGGCTGCACAATTTTTCGGAAGCGTGCCTTTCGGTATGAATGCACAACAATTAAATGCCTGGCTGTTTTCAGGAGACGGGCTCGAACTCTGGCAGGAACTTTATGAACCATATAATTTAGTCCCGTTCCCTTGTGGAAATACAGGTGGACAAATGGGCGGTTGGTTCAACAAACAAATTAATTCTGTTGCAGATATTAAAGGTTTAAAAATGAGAATTGCGGGCCTTGGTGGGAAAGTAGTTACCAAAGCAGGCGGCTCGGCAATTTTATCTCCTGCGGGTGAACTTTACACAGATCTTGACCGCGGAGTGATCGACGCTCTCGAATGGGTCGGCCCCTATCATGATTACCTGATGGGATTCCACAAAATTGCAAAATATTATTATTACCCCGGATGGCAGGAACCAGGTCCCCCAATTGAATTAATAATTAATAAAAATGCCTTCGAAAATTTACCTGCTGATCTCCAGAAGATTGTACAAAGATTTGCAGTCGGAATGAATACGATGATGCTTTCGGAATTCGAGGCTAAAAACACGGAATACTATTTTAAAATGATTAAAGAAAATAATATCCAGCTAAAAAAATTCCCTGATGATGTTCTGGATACTTTTAGAAAGCTAACAAATGAAGTAATAGATGAAATTGTTTCAGGCGATGCAAAAAGCAAAAAGGTTTATGATTCCTATTTAAAATTCCAGAAAAACATTACGCAGTGGAGTGAAATCGCTGAGAGGAATTATGTAATTACCTGATTTTATCAATATGTGTAGGGGAGGGTCTGAGACTCTTCCCCACAATATTACTTAGGATTTTCATTTTAAAGCTTCATTACCCTCGGCAGCCACAGTGCAATATCCGGCCAGGCAATTACAATTGCTAATCCAATTAACTGAATTATAACATATGGTATCACACCACGGTAAATGTAATTGGTAGTAACTTCCTTCGGCGCAACTCCTTTAAGATAAAATAGCGAGAACCCGAATGGCGGAGTTAAAAATGACGTCTGTAAATTCATTGCTATCAATATCCCGATCCAGAGAAGGCTGAAATGATAACTTATTAATATAGGGGCCACAACCGGAACAACAATAAATGTTATTTCAATAAAGTCTATAAAAAAGCCTAAGATGAATATTACGAACATGACTATTGCAAGAAAATGATGCGGTTCGAGATTAGAATTTAATATCCAGTCCGCCAAAATTATATCTCCGTGCATTCCCCGGAAAACAAGACTGAAGGCTGTAGCACCAACCAAAATCATAAATGCCATACTTGTAATAGATGTTGTTTTAAGCATCACAGCTTTTAAAATATCAAGTCTGAATCTTTTCCTGAAAATCGTCAGCAGCGTTGCACCAAAAGCGCCAAGTGCCGCAGCTTCCGTGGGCGATGCAATTCCTGCAAAGATTGAGCCCAGCACAGCAGTTATTAAAAAGAAGGGAAGCAAAAAAGCATTTATTATTCTTTTTACTTTCACTGTTCCTTTGAATTTATCAAGTTCCTCTTTCGGCATTGCCGGTACTGATTTGGGCCTGATAAAGGTAAGTATCACTATCCAAACAAAATATAAAAATACCAGAAGAAAGCCCGGAATTACTGCACCGATGAACAAACTTCCCACTGGTACATTAAGCACACTTCCGAGCAAGACCAGAATTATACTCGGCGGAATTATCTGTCCCAGAGTTCCCGAAGCCATAATTATGCCGCTCGCTGCACGCGGGTGATATCCTCTTTTTAACATCACCGGCAGACTTATTACTCCCATTGTTACAACCGTTGCGCCAACAATTCCGGTTGAGGCTCCTAAAAGTGCCCCAACGATCAAAACAGAAATAGCGAGCCCGCCTTTTAACTTCCCGAACAATAAGGCCATAGTTTCAAGAAGCTCCTCCGCTATCCCGGATTTATCAAGCATCACCCCCATATAAATGAATAACGGTACCGCTATCAGCACATAGTTATCCATAATTCCCCAAATCCTGAGGGGAAGGAGGTTAAAGAAATTTAGTCCGAAAGTTAGCAGTCCGAAAACAACCGAGACACCGCCAAGTGTAAACGCAACCGGAAATCCCATTAAAAGGAATATCAGTACAACTACAAAGAATAGGATCGGGAGATATTCCATTTAATTTGCAACCTCGTCTGTGGATTTCTTTTCTTTGATTTCTAAAAATGATTTGAATGCTATCGCAATGCCCTGCAAAAGAATGAGAAAGAAGGACAAAGGTATAACTGCTTTTAAAATATACCTTGCCGGAAGTCCCCCGGCATCGGGAGAAGTTTCACCCATCCTGAAAGAATTAATTACGAAATGATTTGAAGTATAAATTACGATTACGCACAACGGGATCAGAAAAAATATAACACCTAAGAAATTTACCCAGGCTTTTGTTTTATCTGAGAACCTGGTGTAAACAACATCAACCCGAACGTGATCATCAATTCTAAAAGTGTATGCGGCAGCAAGAAGAAAAATGATTGCGAACAAATGCCATTCAAGTTCCTGCACTCCGACGCTGCTTTCGTTTAAAATATATCTTGTAAAAACATCATAACAAACAACAAGCACAAGTAAAGTTGTAAGCCACGAAGTCCAGTAGCCAATCTTTTCATTTAATTTGTCAATTAGTCGAATATAACTTTTAATGAACTTCATACAAAATGTTAATTTTTAAGATTTCTCTCCCGCTACAGCGGGATCGAAATGACAATTAATAGAAGGCATTTACATAATGTTTTATTTCTGGTTTTACTTTCCCTCTGAATAAAACTGTAACGACATCGAAACGGCAGTCAACCTCCCTGATTTCTTTATCGTATAAGTAAGCATTTGCCACTTTTTTTAGCTGAGCCATTTTATTTTTAGTTATCGCCAGAATCGGATCTCCGAACTCCAGGTTTTTTCTTGATTTAACTTCAACAAAAACCATTTGTTTGGTTTCGGGATCTTCAGCTATTATGTCAAGCTCGCCTGTTTTTCCGAACCTGTAATTTCTTTCAATTATTTTAAAGTTTTTTGAACGAAGCAATTTTTCAGCAAGGTCTTCGCCCTCTTTTCCAAATTCTTTGGAAGTTTTACTCATTACAAATCCCCGGTTAATCTGTCTGCCGTTCAGACAGATTCATACTGCTTTTTTAATTCACTTATTGCAAATTCTGGTAATATATTTTTTAAGAATGTTTTTCTGTGCAATGGCGTAGGACCGTATAGTTTTACAGCATTGATGTGTTCTCTTGTCGGATACCCTTTGTTTTTCTTCCACAGATATTTCGGGAACTTCGGATCGAGTCTTTTCATTATTCTGTCACGGGCAACTTTTGCAATAATTGATGCTGCCCCAATCGCAAATGATTTTCCGTCCCCTTTTACAACAGGAATTACCGGACTGGTAAATTCAAATTTCTTGTTACCGTCGGCGAGAACTAAATCGGGAACTATTTTTAATCTTGATACAGACCTAAACATAGCAAGAAGCGAGGCCTGGAGAATATTTATCTCGTCAATTTTGGAATGAGAAATAACAGAAACGGAATAGGCAATTGATCGCTCCATTATTTGTGGTAGAAGTTCTTCTCTTTCTTTTTCTGAAAGTTGTTTGGAGTCATTAACTCCTTCGATAAACGTATCCGGTAAAAATATTACAGACGCTGCAACAACCGGTCCTGCCAGCGGTCCTCTGTCCTGCTTCGTCAACTCCGGCAATGAGCTTTATACTGCTGGTCAAAAAGGAGTTATCAAAATCTTTTGTTTGTCCCATAAATTGTCAAATGCCTAAGTAAATTGCAATTATTCCGAATAGCATATTTAATTTTAAAATAAAACTTAATTTTTTCAAGTTTTTGGGAGAATCATTATCAATTAGGGATTTCAAGAAATAAATAAGAACGGGATTTACAAGTACCATTACAACTATAAAATATTCTATCTTATATATTTTAAGAAGAAACGGATAAAGAGTTGCGAGAATTAGAACAAAAGTAACCAGATAGATTATTCTTTTAGTCGCAACAAAACCAAACTTATTTGGGAAAGTTAACACTCCTTTTGCTGAATCGCCTTTTGTGTCCTCCATATCTTTAATAATTTCACGGATAAAATTAATCAGGAAAGCAAAAACAGCGGGAATAATTGCTCCTGTAATGTTGCCGGCTATTTGTCCGCCATAAATTAAAGCAGAAGAGGTAAGCAAAGCCACAGTGAAATTGCTAAAAAGAATTCTTTTTTTAAGATCTGCGCTGTAGAGGTACAAAAGAATATTTACGACCAAAACGAATACTAATGAAAATAAACCATTTGTAAGTGAGAGTGCAATTGAGAATAACAGCTCAATTGCATAAATAATTTTTGCACCAGGAACTGATAATCTTGCTGAAGGTAAAACCCGGTCAGGTTTATTTATTTTATCAATTTCAAAATCATAAATATCATTAATTACATTACCTGCCGCGCAGGCAAAAGACCAAAGAGACTGCTCCCCAGATAACATCAAGCCGCAAAATATTGATGCCGGTAGAAACAATAGCGCCAACTATCACTGCAATAAATGTGATAATTACATTTTCAGGGCGTGAAATTTTTAGTATGGCGGCTAGTTTGTGCATTTAATAATTTTTAGGTGGGTTGAGCATAGCTATTTTATTCTGAAAACTAATCTGTAAATATTCAGTAGCGCAATTCTTCATTCTTATGAAAAGGTTTAATATATTGGTTTTTCAAATATTCTAATGGATATAAAATAACAAAATTTATTTAAGTTCACTCGTTTCAGGAACTATTAAATATAAATTATGATAAAAAGTGAATATGATGTAATTGTTGTTGGTGCAGGTCCAGCAGGTTCAATGGCCTCAAAATTTGCTGCTGAACAAGGAGTTTCAGTCCTGATGCTGGAAAAGGACCGCGATGTTGGGTATCCTGTCAGATGTGCCGAGGCAATAAATAAGCCCGGTTGTGATAAATTTATTACGCCTGACAAAAAATGGATAACAGCCGAAGTTAGAAAATTTTCTTTCACAGCACCTAACGGAAGTGAAATAAGTGTTGACGCTGGTCACGTAATGGGGTACGTCCTTGAAAGAAGAATTTTTGATTATGAACTCGCAAAACTTGCTTCAAACGCGGGTGCACAGGTTGTTACACGTGCTTACGTAAACGGATTAATTATGGAGGGAAGTAAAGTATGCGGAGTAAAATTTGAATACCGTGGCGACCAGCGAGAAGTACGCGCTAAAGTTGTGATCGGGGCCGACGGAACTGAATCAAGAGTAGGAAGGTGGGCAGGCTTACAGACTCATACAGACTTCAGAGATATGGAAGCTTGTCTGCAGGTCACAGCAACAAATATAAATATAAATACTGATACTCTTTACTTTCATTTTGGAAAAGATGTAGCTCCAAACGGATATTTCTGGGTCTTTCCCAAGGGGCAAAACATTGCAAATATCGGCCTCGGTATAAGTGGCTATGAATGCAAAAAGCGATCTACTCTTTCCTATTTAACTACTAACCTGGAAAGACTGTTTCCCAATGCTTCAATCTTAACTCAGATTGCTGGTGGTGTTCCCTGCTGTATTACACTTGAAAAAATCTCCGGCGAAGGAATAATGCTTGTTGGTGACGCCGCAAGACAGGTTAATCCGTTGAGCGGGGGTGGAATTGAAAGCGGTTTGGTTGGCGGCAGTATTGCCGGGAAAATCTCCGGAGAAGCAATTAAAAAGGGTGACTTAAAATTGCTGCACAGCTACGATAAGGAATGGCATAAAGAAAGAGGAAAGAAACATGAAATTTATGACAGGCTAAAAAACGGAATTTACAATTTTACAGATGATGATTTTAATAATCTTATTTCAAAATTCAGAAAAGTAGAACCGGAAAAGAGAACAATGAAAAAATTATTTATGATTGCTTTGGCTCACAAGCCTTCATTGCTGGTTGATGTGGCGCGTGTCTTTATGTAAAATATTTGTTAGCCCCTGAGTTTATCGAGCAATCGGTTCAACTGGCTAACTTCTTTTTCATCAAGGTTAGAAAGAAATTTGTCCGACTCCTCATTTATGAGATCCAGTTTCGAAAGTAAATCCAATCCTTTGTTTGTAATTATTACATCAACGTGTCTCCTGTCAGCCGGACAAATATTTCTTTCAATCAAACCTTTAGCTCTTAATTTTTCCACAATCCTGGAACAATCCGACATCCTGTCAAGCATCCTCTCCCGGATAAGCTTTATATTAGCTGGCTTAGGATGCTGACCTCTTAGGATTCGGAGAATATTAAATTGCTGCCCGGTAATTCCGCGGGGCTTAAAAATCTTTTCCTGGTAACTCCGAAGCCAGCTAAAAGTAAAAAGCAAGTTTACGGCAGCCTTGTGATACTCATTTCTGAATTTTTTCTGTGATATTTCATCTTCAAGTTTCATTGTATAATATTAAGTTAGTTTAATTCATCGGAACCTCAATAATAACAAAATCGGAGTTTTCTTCAGCAGAAATTTCAAACTGATCCTGCTCCCATACGCCGATTGCATCACGAGTTGTTAATTCTTCACCCGATAAATTAATCTTTCCGTTTATTACTAACAAATAAGAACCGTTCCCGGGCTTAAAATTTTTATATATAAGTTTCTTTCCCTTTTCAACGTTTCCAAGCGTAATTGCAGCATCCTGGTGAATATACAATGATCCATTTGTCTTAAACCCGGAGGCAACGGTTTCTAATTTGTTTTTTCTCTCTTCAATCGGAAATTCTTTCTGATCATATCTTGGTTTAATATTCCTTTCCTTCGGAAATATCCAGAGCTGGAAAAGATTTACTTTTTCATTTGAAGATGGATTCATTTCAGAGTGTGTAATTCCTGTTCCGGCAGACATTACCTGAACTTCCCCTTTTCTTATCACTGAACCGGAACCCATACTATCTTTGTGCTCCAATTCACCGTCAAGAATAATTGTAACGATCTCCATATTGTCATGCGGATGTGTACCAAAACCTGTTCCCGGTTCTACAACATCATCATTTAAAACACGTAATAGTCCGAATCCCATATTCTCAGGATTATAGTAATTTGCAAAACTAAAACTGAACCTGCTGTGAAGCCAGCCAAGTTCCGATTTACCCCTTGAATCTGATCTATGTATAATTGTTTTCATATTAACTCCTAATTCACTGACACATTTTTGTTTTCTATTAGCCTGCTTGTATGGCCGAACGATTCATCAAATACTAACTCAGACAGTTCTTTTCGGTTTCTTTTAGCTTTTTCCCTGACCTTTAATTGCTCCGGTAAAGAATCAATATTACCAAGATAGCCAATCGCAATTACACTCATAGGTGTGTACCCTTCAGGAATATTGAAAAGCTTACCGGCTTTGTCCGGGTCAAATCCACCCATCTGGTGAAGGTATAAATTTAACGAAGTTGCCTGAATAGTTAAATGTGCAATAGCCTGCCCAAGGTCGTATTCAGCATGACGATTATTTTGTTTGCTGATGTCATTAAATTCTTTAACAACTGCTAAAATTAAAACGGGGGCATTTTTAGCCCAGCTCTGGTTTTGTTCAAACAAGGCATTATATATCTTCTCGTAGGTTTCACCTTCACCTTTAACACCGACTATAAATCTCCACGGTTGTTCATTCATAGATGAAGGCGACCACCTGGCCGCCTCAAGCAATGAAATTATTTTTTCTTCTTCAACTGCCTCATTAGAAAATGCCCTTGGGCTATATCTTTTTTCTATCAATTCGTGTAACATAATTTCACCTTTAATAATATTTATTTTGGTGTTACTATTTCTATATCAGTATTAATTTTAACCTTTTTTCCTACGACAGCACCACCGGTTTCAATCAGGTTGTTCCATGTTAAGTCGTAATCGAATCTATTAATCGTTCCTTCAATATTGTATCCGGCACGAATATTTCCCCAGGGATCGACTATTTGTCCACCATAACTCACGGTTAATTCAATCGGCTTGCTTACATTCTTTATTGTCAGATCACCTGTCATTTTATAAGTCTCGTCATCAACTTTTTTTATGCTGGTGCTTTTGAAATATATCTTAGGAAATTTTCCAACATCAAAAAAATCTGCTGATTTTAAGTGTTTATCTCTGTCCTCAATCCCGGTGTTGATCGTGTCAGTATCTATGCTGAATTCAACTTCAGCTGATTCAAAACTGCCGTTCATTTTGTTAATGTTTAAATCGTACTTCTGAAATTCACCAGTTACCTGTGCAATCACCATATGCTTAACTGAGAATTGCACTTTCGAATGTGTTGTGTCTACTGACCATTTCTTTGTTGTTTCCATGACTTTCTCCTTTAATTTATTTTACATCTCAAATATATGTTATAACATTTAAAGTTACAACATATATTCTATATATATTTAAAAAATCTTGGAAAACCTCTATTATAGCTCGTTTTGAATGAAAATAATTTAGATAAGATCTGTCTGGTGGGCTAAAATTCGTTAACAATCCCGAAATGAATCTTCCCATTTGAAAAAGAATCCCCTTTCCCCAGTGCAAAGCTCACTCCAATTACACCAATGCCTGTTTCCAGATTTATGCCAAGCCCATAGCCAATTCTGAACCCTTCAGTTTTCAGAATATTACGAGTTAAATCCTCCGGCCTGTAGAAATAACCTGTATCCAGGAATAAAAAAGTAAACGATCTTTGCGTCAATAAAAATCTGTATTCCAGGTTTGACCAAAAAATCCTTGAACCTAAAAACTGATCTTCAGTATATCCGCGCAGTGTGTTTGCTCCCCCCAACCTGAAAAGATCACTAGTTTCAAAGAATGAACCGCGCAACTCTTTTCCATTCAATCCGAGTGCAATGACCTGCCGTTGAAAGGGCTGATAAAATATTTTGAACTCCAATTCAATTCTTTGCAAGTCAACTTTGGTTGCAAGACCGGGAGTAATAAATTTTTCAGGGCCATTAATAGTTTTCCTACTGAATGAGTATGAGTTAATAAACAATAAACCCTGCGTGGGAGAATAAGGATCGTCCCTTGTATCCAGCTTAAGATTCAAGCCAGTTGTAATGGAATTTGAATTATAAACTGTGAGTGTTAAAGTATCTGTATCACTCGGGATCACCGATTCAGTTGAAAGTGTTAGCGCAGCAGAGAAATTTTCATTTGCAAGAAATTCTAATGCAAAATTTAATCTTCTTTGAATATAAGTGCTATCCTGTTTTCTTTGATATAGTCCAGCATTTATATTAAAAGGTAAATTAAAAACCCAGGGTTCAAGATATTTTAATTCAAGCTCCTGTGAGCTTTTGTCTAATTTCTGCCAACGAAT
This sequence comes from uncultured Bacteroidota bacterium, assembly GCA_963772675.1. Classification (GTDB taxonomy): domain Bacteria; phylum Bacteroidota; class Ignavibacteria; order Ignavibacteriales; family Ignavibacteriaceae; genus JAKAGZ01. The sequence continues at coordinate 685,452 of CAVYYF010000005.1, read as the reverse complement.
TGCAGCAGCTCTACCTGTACCAAAAATATTTCTTAAACTGATGTTTACGAGCCCGGTAACATAACCGCTGGTATTTACGTCCCCCGGTACATAACCAATAATTCCGTCGAAGTTATTTGTTTGTTTATCTTTTACTTTTACTACCAGAACTCCTTCATTTTGCGCATTGATATAATAATCAGGGACACCAACAGGCTCAAAAAAACCAAGCCGGTTTAGGCGGTAAGGTATTTCTTTGATAAGGTTTTCGGAAAATTTTTCGCCTGTTGATAATCGCATCTCCCGCGTTATAACATAATCCTTTGTTTTTGTATTTCCGTCAATCTCAATTTTATCAATTGTGCTTACCTTTCCTCTATCTATTATTAGGTTTAAATTGACAAAATATTTCTCTTGTGTGCTATCATTAAGAAAATTAATTGACGAAATTGTAATTTTAGAAAAAGGATTACCATTATTTTCATAATATGTTAAAGCCGAAGAGATACTCTCTTCAAGACTGGTACTGTCAAAAACTTTCCCCTCTAGATAACTGAAGATTGGAATAATATTAATTGAATCAGACGAAGATGCATTAATAAACCTTATATTATTTAAATAGGTCGGATCATTTTCATCTATAGAAACAGAAAGATCAACTTCCTGAGAGTCAGGTAAACTAATTATTTCAGTTTTACCAAAAGTGCAGTGGAAATAGCCTATATTAGCGTAATTTAGAGCTAACCTCGATTTTACAGAATCTATAATTCCATTATAAATTTTTTGTCCGGGAGATAATCCTATCCAGCTAAGTATTTCACTATTACTCGCAGTTGAATTACCACTGATTTCAATATTTCGTATTGTCTGTGAATTTATGAATACAATCGGAAAGAGTATTATTAAAGTGAGATTTTTAGCCCGGCGAAACATGAACAATCTTCATTTTTTTGCCAATGGGTTGGATCGAAATAGAGTCATAGAATGCTTCTGCGTCTTTTAATAAAACGTCAGATGTATCAAAGCTAATCGCATTTGCAGTACCAAGTGACGAAGCTACTAAAAGCGAATTTTCAAAAGTCAGGTTATTGTGCCAGCCGTAAGCAATACCGGCAACAAAGCTGTCGCCGCTTCCTGTTGGATCTAAAGATTTAACATCAGGATTTTTTACTTTAAAATGATAATCAAAATTAGAACAGTAAGTTTCTTTTTCCCCATCTGTCAGGTACGCCTGTTTAATATCTCTTGAATATAGAAAATCGAGATAATCACATTTTTCTTTTTCAGAAAAAAGCGTAATTCTAAGAGATTCTTCTATTTCATCTATATTATTATGGATAATGGTTGGGCTGGATTCTATACATTCTTTAAGATGATCACCATACGTATCACATATAGAAATTTTATCATATTTATTAGCAGTCTCAATACCAAATGGAAATATTGAATCGGTGATTTTACATGGAGAACTGCCAGAAAAAACAACCGCCTCACAGTTCTGAATCATTTTCTCCAGTTTTGTCTTAAATTCATCTACCTCTTCTTTTGATATTTCTGCATTTAAGCCAAAGAAAGTGGTGACAACATTCAAAGACCTATCTATAGTTAGTACAGAATTTCTCGTTTCGGAAGTAGTCCTGACAAATGTGAAATTTATTCCTTCGTGTGAAAGTACGTCTCTCAATAACTTTCCATTATTTCCACCAAGGAATGTGAAAGTTATGTTTTGAACACTAAGTCTGTTTAACTGCCTGCTGACATTAATACCCTTTCCTCCAGCCTTTAGTTCTTCCACACCTTGCCTGTTTCGTCCACCTGAAATAATTTTTTCAAAAGTAAACCTTCTTTCAAGAATAGGATTGATGGTTACTGTAAGAATCATAGAAAAATAAATTAGTTTATGTACAAGATCAATTAGCTCTTTCACGAACATAGTCGAAGTCAAGCGTATTCAATAACCTGTAATCGCCGAATCCGGTTTCATCTAAAAATGAAAAACTTATATTAAGATTATAATAGTCCCATATTTCATAAGGCTTTGAATCAGGATCAAACGGATGATGTTCGACATCATCGGGTTTGCCTAAAACGATATAGACCATACCCATATCTGTCTTCCATCCCTCCATGTAATGGGAGAAGTGGTCATTAGCGTACGCAACCCTGTTGTAATACTCATCAAAAGCCTGATTTTCTTCATCATTTGGATTCGGATCCTTTCTTTTCCAAAATTCTGAAAATCTCTTTATTTTTTCAGTTCTGTCTGGAGCTTTCCTGATATAGTCAAACTCTTCAGGAGTTGCTATATAAACCAGTTGCCTGATTGCAAGGTCCAGATTAGATACATTTTCCGGTACACCACTCCATCTCGAAATAAGAGAGCCTCTAACCGATGCCTCATCTTTAGTTTGCGTGTTCTGAACATTAAATATTAATAGTATAAGTTCCAAGATTAAGTGAACTGTCTTTAAGATCATAATAAATCTGGTTCTTTCCTTTATTAAGACTTACGTCAGTTGTATCCTGAAAAGTTCTGGCCCCGGATTTTGAATTAATTGAGTAATTTATTCTAAAGTTACCACTACTATTAGAGTTTATTTCATAGAAGACAGGAATACCAGTTCTTTTTGTAAGTACATTTCTTGAAACGTTTGGTATAATTTTCTTATCTCCATTTAATTTAGTTTGTTTAGCTATCAACATAATATCACTCAAGTCAAGTTTTTCTGAAAATTCTCTTACATCAATCTTTTTATTCTCTACATAAGTATTTTTGGAATTTATATCTTCAACTGAGGTTCTTACAAAATATTTATCTGGTTTAAGCATAATTTTTTTTAAGCTGATATTATAATTCAATTTTGATGTTGTCTGATCAAAATCGTTAGCAGTGATCTTTTCGTTCCATACGCTTTCAGTAATCAGATGTTCATCATCTTCATCAAAGATGGAAACCGTAACTGTGAATTTGGAAATAAACTGGTTGTCAGTTTTGAAGAACTGCACCTGGGCATACGGCACCTGGATGAATGCACTTACCAACGTTGAATCAGGATTCCCGCTATAGTAGTCCAAAAGATCTACATAAAATCTTGTCTCCTTATCAAAATTGCTGCCTTTACGATTTTCTTCCTGTGCAAAACCGGACGAGATAAAAACGCCCAAAAGAAATAAAATTAAAGAAACCTTTATTGTGGCTTTCATTTTAATCCCTCAAATATTTACACAAAATTCGCAAACAAATCATACTCATCATTATCATAAATTTCGGCGGTACAAAAATCGCCCGGATTAATTTTTGCACTATCCCTTGCAACCAATACCTCTCCATCAACCTCGGGAGCATCCCTGTAAGAACGGGTTACGTAGTAGTCACCCTCAATATTTTCAACGAGTACATTTAATTTTTTATTAATAAAGCTCTTATTTTTCTTAAAAGAAATGTCTTTTTGAATCTCCATTAAAGTATCTCTTCTTTTTAGCTTCACATTTTCAGGAACCGGGTCTCCTAAGATATAACTTGCTGTGTTATCTTCAACAGAAAAAGCGAAAGTCCCGATCCTATCAAATTCGATATCTTTTACAAATTCGCACAATTCTTCAAACTCTTTTTCCCCCTCACCAGGATATCCAACAATAAATGTTGTTCTTAAAGTTATATCCGGAATTTTAGTCTTTAATTTATGCAAAAGTTCACGGGTTCTTTTTCCTGTAACTCCCCTTCTCATTGACTTCAGAACATCATCTGAAATGTGCTGCAAAGGGATATCAACATATTTGCATACTTTAGGATTGCTTGCAATTACGTCAATAACATCGTCTGGAAACTGTGAGGGATAGGCGTACATTAATCTTATCCACTTAATACCATTTATATCACTTAATTTATTAATAAGTTCAGCAAGTGTTTTTTTACCATAGATATCTTTTCCGTAATCTGTTGTATCCTGTGCAATAAGTATTAATTCTTTTGTATTGTTTGCTGCTAAGAATTCAGCCTCACGAATCAAATCTTCCATTGGTTTTGATTTGTGAGCGCCCCGCATCAAAGGGATTGCACAAAAGGAGCAGGGATGGTCACAGCCCTCTGATATTTTTAGATAAGCCGTATAAGATGGTGTAGTTATTAATCTTTCACCAAGAAGCTCTTTCCTTAATTCCCCCCCTAATTCATTGAGAATCCCTTCGTATTTTTCTGTCCCAAAATAAGCGTCAACATCGGGAATTTCTTTTTTCAATTCCCCCATATATCTTTCAGATAGGCACCCTGCTACTATGACTTTCTTAAGCTTACCCTGATTCTTTAATTCAACCGCATTTAAAATTGTATCTATTGATTCCTGTTTTGCAGCTTCAATAAAACCACAGGTGTTGATAATTACGGTTTCTGCTTTGCCGGGATCTTCAGTAAGATCGAAATCATTTACTTTTAATTGATTCAATAATCTTTCGGTATCAACAGTATTTTTGGAACAGCCGAGAGTAATTACACTTATTTTATTTTTTGATCTCATAAATATTATCTTGCAAAATATTTTAAGTATAACAGAATTACCGGCGCTGAAAATAATAATGAATCGAACCTGTCAAAAATCCCACCATGCCCAGGTATTAAAGCAGAGGAATCCTTCACTTCAGCGTCTCGCTTAATTAATGATTCAATCAGATCACCTATCTGTCCAACAATTCCAATTATTACCCCAAGGGTAATCGACTCTTTCAGCGAAAGGAAATCTAATATTACATAATGAGCAAGTAGCATTGTCAATATTGCAAACACAAAACCGAAAACAGCTCCTTCCCAGCTTTTCTTTGGGCTTACCCTTGGAAATAATTTATGCTTCCCAAGTGAAAGTCCTCCAAAGTAAGCAGCAGAATCACAAATCCATATTGTAGCAAGAACAGAAATTATTAAGTAACCACCGTGCAAGTAAAGATTCCCAACATTTGGATAGAACTCCCTAATATCAATTAAAGCTGAGCTAAATAACCCTATATAAAAAATCCCCAATAGCGTGGTACCCAAATTTATTATCGCGGAACCGTTATTTCTAAACAGCTCAATTAATGACGCCAATAAAACCACAAGAATCAGAAAAGAATAGCGATCAAAAAAATGTAGATAACTATTAAAAATTAGGAACAGTATTGCGAACATCCCTACAAAAAAATTTACGTTCGCTCCCTTATTCCCAACTATTAAATAAAATTCATAAAATGATATCAGAGCAATGGCCAGTGCAAATAAAAAGAAATATATACCTCCGAAATAACAGGTTGCAATAATCAATGGGATTGCTATAACGGAAACAAGAACTCGTGTAGCCGTATTACTCAATTTTACTTCCTCTATTTATCCTCAGAATCGCTTTGATTTTTTGTAGCTTGAATATAATTCAACGCATCTTTTACATCATTTTTTCTAACAAGTAATTTAATAAGGGAAAAATCGCCAGGAGCCGGAAAATTCCTGTCTTTTTGAGAAAGAATTGTAGCCTCAATTCCCGCACTTTTCAGGTTATCTCTTATCATATCAACTTCATATTCGTCATTCGTAGTATAAATCACTTCCCAATCTTCCTCAGAAAGTTCCCGGGGTTTTTGAATTACTGATTCATCAACCAGAGCAGTCCCGCAATCAGGACAAATGGTAACACCATCAACATATTCATAATTACAATTCGGGCAAACAGACATATAGACTCCTATTCTAAACGTAACTCTTCTTATCTTTATAATACTTTATTATCATATAAATAACACCACTAAATATTAATAACAATAGTACGAATATAGTAATCGAGCTTTTCAAATCAACAGCATTATCTACAGAAGTGCTCATCACATCTTCGTTTCCTGCAATAAAGAACATAATTACAGCAACAAAATTGTTCAAAAAGTGAAGAGACATTGACGTAAATATAGAATCACTCATGTATGCTGCGAAACCAAAGTAAGAACCAAGCGCTATAAGGGGAATTAAACCATACGGGTTAAAATGATAAAGTCCGAAAAAAATAGATGTAACCAGTATCGCCAAATAAGGTTTGAATTTTAATTCAAAACTTTTTTGAATAAATCCTCTGAACATCACCTCTTCACACACAGCCGGAACCGCGGCAACAACTAATATGACAAGCAACCCCTCAGGAATTGAATGAGCCATAATTAAATTTGAATAAGTGGTTTCTACTTTGTCATTTAAATTATCAAAAAGCAATTTAATAGACTGAACGGTTGAAGATGAAGATGCCAGCTTATCAATAAAATAATTTTGTATAACTACAAAGTTTTGCAGGAGGGGTGTCAGGATAATTATCCCTATCACAAACAAACCGACCTCTTTCCACCTTGCAGGCTTGAAACGGATTACAGTAGTCACATCCTCATAAAACCATTTTGAAAACAATAGCGCAGGCAATAGGATAAATAAAACCTGACCTGCCATCGTCATCAATCTGAAACCGTTGACAGGAGCTTTTTCTATATCAAGGCCAAAGATCAGCAGGGTTAAAACGCCGCCAACAATCTGGTATAAAAAGAAACCGCCAAACAGACCTATAAATGCAGCAGAAATTGGAGAAATAATCGGATTAAGTTTTCTGGAATAATCAATTTGAGAATTATTCCCATCTTCATCATTTTTATGCTCCGGTTCTTTTTCAGGATCACTGTTTTTTAAATTTTCATCCATTTCAGAATAATTTTAATTTAGGAATTTTGATAAATAACTTAGCCTTAAATAGGATTGATCGCAATAGACTGTATCGAAGCAAACTAATCAGAAATTTTTGAAGTAAGTTTTCCGGCTAAACCTTCGTATGATTTTAAATATGCATCAACAGAGCCAACAACAACTTTGGTTTTTACCCTTACAGGTATTTTGAGCGAATCGTCAGACAACCACACATAAATACTTCCTTCGCTTTTAAAAAGCTCATCTTCTTTTATCATTGGCTCAACAATAATGCAATTGAATTTTCCGGCAGGAGCATCTATAACTTCTTTTCCGAGATACTTAATATTGAGATCATAATATTTATCCTTGTAGAAATTCTTTAGATATATTATGTTGCCTACCTTCATTTTTGAATAGTCAAAAGTTCTTGCAAGATAGAAAGCCGAAACAATATCATTCACATATTTTGGAATATCATAAGTCCCATCGCTTGTTTTTGCTTTACCTCTTTTCTGATCAAAGAAGGCTGAGAAATCCCGTGTAAAACTTCCCTCTCTTAGATGTTGTTCAAACCGCCAGGGAAATATTCCCTGTGTATCAACATAAGTTACATATCTGTCCCTTACTTTATAGATCCAGTCAAAGCTGGGGACGGAATTCACATCAAAAGTAATGTGGTAAGTTTTCCTTCCGAATATTTTTCTGATATCCTGTATCTGCATTACGGAAACACCTGCGGTTACAAAGCCATACTTCAGATCAAATGTAAGTTTCTCCCCTACCTTAAAAGCGTGATTTACAATTGTCCGGTATTCATCTTCTTTATCCTGCGAAAATATTAGTCTGCTAAAAGATAAAAGCATCAGTAAGTATGTAACTAATAATTTACTTCTTTTCATTCAGGAATCTCCGTATGTGATTTATTTAATTTTTCCAAAATTACGGAATAAACTTCTTTCATATCTATGCTATTCATACAGTCTTGTTTATTGCACTGTTCCCTTCTACAATCTGAGCATTCGTTTTTAGGCGTAAATACAACATTTTTATCAGAAAATGGGCCCCATCTTTTTGCAGAACATTGCAATAAATTAGGATAAAACCCAATAGTATTTTTCCCTAAAGCAGCAGCAATATGTATTGGACCTGTCGAATTAGAAATAAAAATATCAGCTTTATTTATCAGGGCCTTTAGTCCATCAAGATTAAATCTTCCCGCAAGATTGTGTGTTTTTCCAGAAACTACCAGCGACTCGCATAATTTTATTTCTGATCCATTACCTGTAATTATTATTTCGACATCATTCCTCTTGTCCAGCATAAGAACAAGTTCTTTAAATTTTTCAATCGGAAGATCAATAGCACTACCGCCGCTGCCCGGATGAATTATAACTACCGACTTACCTTTTTTTATAAAAGGACTAATTAGTTCTGTTACATTCTCATTTTCTTCAACATTCAGATTAAAACTTATTTTCCCTTTTTCGGCTTTTTCATAGATATCAAAATTTTCCAGGAGTTTCAAATTGAATTCCAGCTCATGCATTTCTGCATATTTTCTATGCTGAAAAACTTTATGGTTGAAAAAAAATGAATACCACCGGTAGCCTGTGCCGATTATATTTTTAATTCCACTTGCATAAATAATTAGTGAGAGAGTAAAAGTCGGATATACTACTACACAGGTATCGAATCGCTCTCTGGAGATATTTATGATATTATTTTTTATTGTTGGCTTACCATCCTGTTCCTGAAGAATTAGTACTTTATCAATGAAGGGATGACCTTTGACCAAACTTTTAGTGTAATCACGAATTAGAAAAGTTATCTTACAATCAGGGAATTGTTTTTTTATAATTTCCGCAAGAGGTAATGTTAAAACTACATCGCCGATTCTATCCGTCCTTACTATTAATAAATTTTCAGGTTTTATCATTTTCTTGAAACATATGGATTCTCTTTAATATAAAATCGCCATGGCAGATCCACCGATTTTTTAATTCCAACTCTTTTTGTCACCACTACCATATCTTTTTTTAATTTAGGTGCATCGAGAATAAAAATCTTATCCATAGTGAGATCAGTTCCATAATGGGCTCTATTAATTCCCATAGCCTGACATACTTTACCGGGACCGTTAGTTAAATTAAATCTTTCTTTTTCATTTAACAACTTTCTCCCAAAGCGATTCTTTGTCATTTTATTCTGACCTTTTACCGGCTCAATAGCTCTGATTAATACTGCAGTTCCATGATCTTTCTTTCCTGTAACTACATTACAACAAAAATGAGCACCATAAGTAAAATAAACATAAAAGTATCCACCTTCGTTGAACATGATTTCATTTCTTTTGGTCTTGCCTATAAACGTATGGGCTGCCTGGTCAATATTTCCATCATAAGCTTCAACCTCAACTATTTTGCCAGCTAAAATCGAATTGCCATCTTTCTTTACAAGAATTTTTCCGAGTAAGTCCTTTGCTACGATTTTTACTTCACGCGTATAGAATTTTTTAGGAAGCTTTTTAATATTAAGAAAGGTATTCATTACAGAAAAGTATTTACTGAATAGCAATTTAGGAGTCGAATCGCGAATTTAATTCTCTGATTTTTTGAATGTAATCTTCTTTTTTTGAAGGTGTTTTCAGCATTAATTTTTCATAAACTTTAATTGCTTCTGTATACTCTCCCTGGGCAGCATAAATCTTTGCTAAAGTTTCAGAAATAATTGAACCGCTGTAGCCTGGTTCCGGCTCTGTTTCGTCTTCATCAATTTCTACAGAAGGTTCACTTATTCTTGCAGAAGAGATTTCATCAGCAAGTTCGCCCAGCCTGTCATCTATATTAACCTGCTCATCCTTTTCGCTTAAATTTCTTTCATATTCTTTTTCAAAAAATTCCGGCTCTGTTTCCTTCTCGAATTGGTTGAGTTCAGGAATAAAGGTACTTCCCCTGCTTGTTGCAAACAGAGAACTTCTCTTCTTCATATTTTCAATTTCTTTTAGATAATGCTCATAAGTACCCCTGGAGTGGAGTAATTCGCTTGCGATTTTTATCTGGTGAAGAGCTTTTCCATACTCTCCGACCAACGAAAGTGCCTTTGAATATAAAATATATGCTGTGGGATAATCAGGGTAAAGTTTTAGACCGTCAACTAAAATTTCAATTGCTCGTTCAACATTGTTATTGTCTATTTCTGTATTTGCCTGCCTGACAAACAATGGGGACGATTTATCATATTCAAATATCAGACTCACTTTGTCATTAAATATTTCAGTTGGAGATTTAACCAATAGAACTCTCTAACTTTTTGTTTTTAGAATTGAATGCTTAATCGACGTATAAGAAACAAACGCAAATCCGGTAAAGAATAATAACTGAAACGGAAGTGCAGCAATTTCCAGAAAGTAAATTGATGAAACTATTCCAATTAAGCAATAAACTGCCATAATTACTTCCACCATCACCATAAGATCTATTTTTTTCTTGCCAAGATATTTATTCTCTTTTAAGCTGTCTTTGTTGCCTTCAACTTTAAATTTAGGCGTTCTTACAAATTCACTTTTCCGGTTCATTAAACCCTCAAAAACTGCACGCGAATTGTTGACTGCAAAACCCATACTTCCGGCCATAAATAACGGAAATAAAACTATCTTTTTCCGCCAGTCTGTTCTGATATCCTTTTGCGAATAAAGATAAAACAAAAATGAACTTACAAAAGCTAACACAAATAAAGACATAACGGCAAAATATGCTTCGTGCGGTCCACTGTTCTTTATAAAGATCAACGGAACGTTTAAAATTGCTGCAAGCAATATAAACGGAAATACAAGATTGTTTGTTAGATGAAATGTCGACTGCAATTTAACCCTCAATGGTACATTCGACTTCCACACAAGCGGAAGAATTTTCTTAGCAGTTTCTATAGCTCCTTTTGTCCACCTGAACTGCTGCGATTTTAATGCGCTCATTTCTGATGGTAGTTCTGCCGGTGAAGTAAAATCTTTTAGAAAAACGAACTTCCAGCCATTCAGCTGTGCGCGATAGCTAAGGTCAAGATCTTCAGTTAATGTATCGGCATGCCAGTTACCTGCATCTACAATACAAGATTTTCTCCAGACACCACCTGTTCCGTTAAAATTAATGAAGAATCCCGCTTTGTTTCTAACGGATTGTTCAATTACGAAGTGCCCGTCGAGAGCAAGTGCCTGTGCTTTGGTTAAAATTGAATAATCACTATTTAAATGTTCCCAGCGTGTCTGGACCATTCCGACATTATCACCAAAAAATGATAAGGTCTTTTTCAAAAAGTTTTTATGTGGAATAAAGTCAGCATCAAATATTGCTATGAATTCACCCTTAGCAACTTTTAACCCTTCCTTAAGCGCACCGGCCTTAAATCCTTCCCGGTTACCTCTTCTGATATGCTGGATATCAAAGCCCAGTTTCTTTTTATGTTCCACGGCATCTGCAACTATCTTGCTTGTTTCATCTGTGGAATCATCGAGAACCTGGATTTCCAATTTATCCTTAGGATAATCAATTTCACAAACTGAGTTGATTAATCTTTCAACGACATATAATTCATTATACAATGGTAGTTGAATTGTTACCAATGAATCTCCCTTGACCTCTGCTCCGGCAACAGGATTTGCATTACCGTATTTTCTATGATAGTAAAGCATTATAAAACCATGACAACCAAATATGAATAATATAGAGAGCGATATAAAATATGCGATAAGGACTATTTCATCCATCTTCTTTTTTAACCTTTAAAATTAATTTATGTTTACCAACCCGAAACCGTGTCAAGCAATATATCATCCGTGATTTTATCAACAGCTGTCGTGATTGCGTTTGTTCTATCACTTACACTACCCAGAGGCGGATAATCTCCGTAGTTAGTAAATGTCTTTTCAAAAATATTTTTTTTCTGTACAAGATCTCTGTAAGTAACAAGCACTGAAATTGTGATCCTTCTCGTAGTAACATTTTCGCCCGCAGAAACTACAGAAGGAGCATTGCTGAACCCGGTAATTGTACACTCAAGAACAGCATTAGCATTATTTCTTTCCGTAACACGAAGCGTGTTATCATCAATAAATTTTTGAATTAAGGTTTGTGTGAGCGACTCTCTTAAGTTTGGCTCACCGGCACCACTCCTGTCATCAGCAATTGGAATTGAAATAGTTTTAATATGCGCTGGAACGGAAGCACCTGTAAAAGAATAAACTCCACATCCGTTAAAATTAACCAGCGAAGCAATGACAAACAAGATAAATGATACTGCCATAAAGCAGGTTCTATCTAAACAGTGTAACTTACCTTTATAAAATAGTTTATACCTCATAACAAACCTGCCAAAATTAACAAATTTCTAACCTTTTATAGCATGTATTCTTTTATCTTCCGGTAAAGCGTTCTTTCGCTGATATTCAGCATTTCTGCAGCTATTCTTTTATTTCCTTTTGAATATTCGAGAGCATTTTTAATTGCTTCACGCTGTGCGTCATCAAGAGATACTACCTCACTGGTTTCATTTTGCTGCGAGGGCATATATACCTCACGATGTCTTTCAGTGATCAGATCTTTCAATTCAAGGATATCTTTTTTTAATTCAAATAATGCGCGGTACAACAATTCACGGTCTGCTTCCTCAGAAGATTTTTTTAGGAAGACCGGCAAATTACGGTTTGTAAATTCTGTTTCTTCATTTTTTATTAATAATTTAAATGAAGATACATCCAGCATTCCATTACGATTAAGGGCTACTGCTGTCTCAATTGCATTTCTTAGCTCGCGAACATTTCCAGGCCAGTTATATTCACGAAGTAAATCCAGAGCCTCATTTGTAATTTTCGGTTGAGTAATTTTATTTTCTTCGCAATAATTACTAATAAAATATCGTGCAAATTCCTCAATATCACCCTGTCTTTTTCTAAGCGGGGGAATTGTTAGCGTTACAGCTTTCAACCTGAAATAAAGATCTTCCCGGAATCTTTTCGCGTCTACTTCTCTTTGAAGGTCTTTATTTGTCGCAGTGATAAATCGAACGTCAACTTTAGTTACAGTTTCACTCCCGATCTTCATAAACTCTCTTGTTTCTATTGCCCGTAAAAGTTTTACCTGTGTCGTTAAAGGCATCTCGGCAATTTCATCCAGAAATAATGTTCCGCCGTCCGCTATTTCAAAGTAACCTTTTCTTGATTCAACTGCGCCTGTAAACGATCCCTTTCTGTGTCCGAATAATTCACTCTCCAAAATCCCTTCAGGAATCGCGCCACAGTTTACACTGACCAGGGGTTTATTTGCTCGGTTGCTGTAACCATGAATTGCTCGGGCAAAAATTTCTTTTCCAACTCCGCTTTCTCCATCAATTAAAATTGATATATCGGACCTGGCAACCTGCATTGAAATATCAATGAGATCTCGAATTTCTTTGGCGCGACCAATTATTCCAAATTCTTTTTGAAATTCATCTATCGTCATAATATAAAGTCTGACTTTCTGACACACTTAAAATTAAGGGAAGTAAATATATCACATTTTTTAACATAATTAAAGGAATATCTTGAGGAGAGGCTAAAAGAATACTGACATTTCGTCAGACGCAATTTTGAATTTATTGCGTATTTGCTCAGAAATTGAGTTTTCCCATTCTTCAATTTTGGATTCTGAGTCGTCATCAAGATGGGTCAAAAATATTTCAGCGGGCCCGAGCTTATTAAAACATTTAAGCAGATCTGACATCTCAAGGTGTGTGGTCTCACAAATTAAAGTGTGAATTTTTAGTTCTTCAAATAAATAAAGATCGGCCGAAGAGCCAATATCACCCGTGTAAAAAACATTTCTATTCTTTAAGCCGAAAAGAAAACTGCTGCAAATAAAATTTAACTTCTTTTCTTTATCGTATTCGATATATTGATCCAGATGGGAATTTTGTCTTGACGTAAAATTTATTTCATTGCTCACCCTGATTTCTTCATTATGTTTGAATTCTTCGTACTTAATTTCAAAATCCATTCTCTCTTTGAATAAATACGAGGCATAGAGAAAATTTTGCAGAACACCTGATAATTTTTCGTGGGCAAATATTCTTAATGACTTTTTCCTATTAGTTAATTTCATCTGAACTATCAATCCGGCAAAACCGGAATAATGATCCGGGTGAAGATGTGAAAAAAGAATTCCATCGATTTGATCAAAGCTTATTTTACTTTTCAATAGTGCTCTGGAAATACCGTCACCAGCGTCTACAAGCAGGTTAAAATTTTCGGAAAGAATAATAAAAGAAGAGTGAAATCGTTTAAGAGAGGTTTTCCCTGAACCTGTTCCTATAAATTTAATTTCCAATTTGTCTACTCAACTATCGGGACTACTCTACCATCAAGACTAAATCTTGTGTTAATGACATCAAGAAAATTTTTCGCTTCGTCTTCTGTTAGAAACTTACCGATGAAAACTACGTGGAAAGAAGTGCCAGCAACATTTTTCTCTTTCACTTCTGAATAAAATCCTGCATCTTCAAATCTTTTCATTAAAGCTATAGCGTTGTCAGTGTTACTGAAAGCACCAGCCTGAATCGTAAACTTGTATTCCAGATTTTTCTTTTCAGTCTTTGGAGGCTCCTCTTTTTTAACAGGGGGATGTTCTTTTACAACTTTATCTTCGTTGGATACTTCATCCTTAGCAGGCATTTTCCTTTCAGCCGCATCAAGATATGCTGAACCCGGGTAATTTTTCTTAAGCATCTCAATATAGGTTTTTGCTGTTTGATAGAGACCCAATGCATAGTAATAAGAGTATATCCTGTAAATTGCCGCATCAGCATATTTGCTTTTGGGATATTTATTTATGAGATCTTTATAGAGTACCATAGCGTTCTGCCCATTTTCTGTTACAACTCCTTCAAGAAAAAGAATAGAAGGATCATTCGGATGGTCTTTCTTTTAAATCCGGCATCTCGTCGATAACAACCTGCTTATTTCCCATTTCAATCTGCTTTAAGTATGGTACAATGTTAGTTTCCTGGGCAAATAATTCGATTGATAGAAGACTTATAGCAAGAACAGTAAATATGATTTTAAATTTACGCATTAGTTAAGGTTTGTTTATGCAGTTAAAGCAAGTTGCTCTTCTGCATCAAAAAATTCGATTAAGTCACCAAATAATGTGCCGGAAGTGGCTTTATTAATTTTTACTCTAACGTAATCACCTTCTTTAATTTTTTCATCAGCCGGAATTATTACCACTTTATTTGTATCTGTTCTCCCGGCTAAAAACTGATCTGATTTTTTGCTGAAGCCTTCCACAAGAATTACAGCTTCACTGCCTATCAAAGACTGGTTTATTTCATAGGCTATCTGATGCTGAAGCTCTATTATTTCCTGTAGTCTTTTAGATTTTACTTCATCGCTGATATCATCTTTCATATTAAAAGCTTTTGTCCCTTCGCGCGGAGAATATTTAAACATATAAGCCCCATCGTACCTCACCTGTCTCATTATATCGAGAGTCATAACATGATCTTCGTATGTCTCAGTTGGAAAACCTGAAATAATATCTGTCGAAAAACTTACACCAGGAATAATTTCTTTAGCTTTTTCAATTAGATTCAAATAATGTTCAATTGTATATGTCCTGTTCATAAGATCAAGAATTCTGTTTGAACCTGATTGAACTGGAAGATGAATATAATTGCAAAGATTCGGATGTGCGGCAATAGTGTACAACAATTTATCAGAAAGATCCTGCGGGTGTGAAGTTGTAAACCTTACTCTGATCTTTCTGTCAACCTCGGCACAGGCGGCCAACAGATCTGCAAAATCATTTTCACCATCCAGATAGGAATTTACATTTTGTCCAAGCAGAGTTACTTCACGAAATCCTCTTTTCGAAAGTTGTATTATTTCATCAACAACTGAATTTAAACTTCGGCTTCTCTCTCTTCCCCGCGTAAAAGGAACAACGCAAAATGTACAAAACTTATCGCATCCACGCATTACAGAAATCCATGCTTGCAGGCCATCTTCACGGTACGGAATAATGTCGTCATAAGTTTCTGTCCGTGAAAGCTTAACGCCAATTCCTTTTTCACCATTGAATGCTGTGTCCAAAAATTCAGGCAAACGTCTGTATTCATCCGGACCGACTACAAGATCAACAATTTTCTTTTCTTCAATCAAGTCTTTTCTTAATCGTTCCGCCATGCAACCAAGTATGCCAACAACAAGTTCCGGCTTTGAGTTTTTCATTGTTTTGAAATTTCCAAGCCGTCCATAAATTCTCTGCTCTGCGTTATCCCTGATGCTGCAGGTATTCAGCAAAACCACATCAGCATCCTTTGCTTCTTTTGTAACTTCATAGCCGTGGTTTTTTAAAATACCAAGCACAAGCTCAGTATCCGCAACGTTCATCTGGCAGCCGTAGGTTTCTATGTAAATATTATTCTTTGGCATTCTCATCTGTAGAAATCGAGCCATAAATATAAAGTTTAAATGCCTGCCGTTCAATGAAAAATCTAGTAAAAACAGTCTGTTTTCAAAGCCTATAAATTAATTTATATTGATCCTGATAACTAAATCAGACCGGGATTCGGATCAGCATTTTCAGTAACTTCGGCTATTAATATTTAGATAAGATAAAAAACGAATGAAAATTATTATCACAGGCGCTACTGGTCTAATTGGAAGAACACTCTGTGAAAAACTCATCAGCCGGGGAGATGGAATAACTGTTTTCAGCAGGAATGTCGAAGAAGCAAAAAAAAATTTGCCCCAGGTAAATAATTTTGTAGAGTGGGATTACAAAAATCCGGATAAATGGAATAATGAAATTAAAGGGAAAGACGCTGTTATCCATCTCGCAGGCGCTAATCTATTTGGGAAAAGATGGAACGATGATTACAAAAGTAAAATTCTGGAAAGCCGGCAAATCAGTACGCGCAACATTGTAAATGCAATAATTAATGCTAAGACAAAACCATCAACATTAATCTGTTCATCGGCTGTTGGCATTTACGGTGAACGCGGAGATGAATTGCTGACTGAAGATAGTTCAACCGGGAATGATTTTCTTGCACAGGTTTGTAAAACCTGGGAAGATGAAGCTGCAAAAGTTGAATCAGCCGGAGTAAGAAGGGTAAGCATTCGGACAGGAATTGTTTTAAGTAAAAATGACGGAGCGCTGAAGCAGATGCTTCTCCCGTTTAAATTTTTTGTCGGCGGACCGCTTGGTAACGGTAAGCAATGGTTCCCGTGGATTCATATTGATGACCTGATCGATTCATGTATTTTTTCTCTCGATAACCCGAATGTTAACGGCGCAGTAAACGGAGTATCCCCAAACCCTGTAACAATGAATGAATTTGCAAAGGTACTTGGCAAAGCTTTGCACAGGCCTTCATTTTTTAAAGTGCCTGTATTTGCATTAAAAATTGCAGTTGGCGAATTTGCGGAATCAATTCTTGCGAGCATTAGAGCAGTACCTGAGAAATTGATCAGGAATAATTTTAAGTTCAAATTTGAAGGACTTAATGTTGCACTAAAGGATTTACTAAAATTATAATTTAGCGAGGGTAAAATGAAAAGTATTTTGTTTGCAATTTTCTTCTATACTCTTTTAATAGCTTCCGCTTACGCACAGGAAGAAAAAATGCCTGAGTTCAACATAAAACAATATTATTTTGTAATGCTAACTAAAGGCGAAAACGCCAACAAAATAGATTCCCTGAAATTAAAACAATTGATGATTGGCCATTTAAATAACATTAAAAAGATGGCAAGTGATGGTAAGCTACTAATTGCCGGACCTTTTGGTGACGATGGTAACTGGAGAGGCATTTTCATTTTTAATGTTAAGACAGAAGAAGAAGTTGCAGCTTTTTAAAAAATGATCCTGCAATTCAGGCAGGGAGATTGGCTTATGAGATTCATCCCTGGTGGGCTGAGCCGGGAAGTTGTTTAAAATAAAAAGACGGATCGGTGATCCGTCTTTGCAATTCACCAAATATTATTTTTTTAATACCTGTAATAATCCGGCTTGTAAGGTCCTTCAACTTTAACGCCGATATATTTTGCCTGTTCCGGTGTTAATGTTTCAAGCTCAACTCCAATCTGCGCAAGATGAAGCTTTGCAACTTTTTCATCGAGATGTTTAGGCAGCATATAAACTTTGTTTTCATATTTATCTGAATTATTCCAGAGTTCTATTTGTGCCAGAGTCTGGTTTGAAAATGAATTCGACATTACAAAGGATGGATGCCCTGTTGCACAACCCAGATTTACCAACCTTCCTTCGGCAAGAACGATGATTTCTTTTCCATCTATATTATAAAGATCAACCTGAGGTTTTATTGTATCTTTTGATTTGCCGTAATTTTTGTTCAACCAGGCCATATCAATTTCGTTATCGAAATGCCCGATATTGCAGACAACTGTTTTATCGTTCATCAGCCTGAATATTTTTTCAGTAACAATGTCCTTGTTTCCTGTAGCAGTAACAACAATGTTTGCACGCTTAACAGCATTTTCTAATTTTTTAACTTCATATCCGTCCATAGCAGCCTGAAGTGCACAAATAGGATCAGCTTCGGTAACTATAACTCTTACTCCGGCACTTCTTAAAGACTGAGCAGAGCCTTTGCCAACATCGCCGTATCCACAAACAACCGCAACTTTGCCCGCCATCATTAAATCAGTTGCTCTTCTCAAAGCATCAACTAATGATTCACGGCAACCGTATTTATTATCAAATTTTGATTTTGTAACTGAATCATTAACGTTAATTGCCGGAAGAGGAAGCGTTCCTTTCTCCATTCTATCGTATAGTCTGTGTACGCCGGTTGTGGTCTCTTCTGAAAGGCCCCTGATATCTTTTGTCAGTTCGGGATATTTATCTAGCACCATATTTGTAAGGTCGCCGCCATCATCAAGAATCATTGTCAACGGTTTTCTTTCTTCGCCAAAAAATAATGTCTGCTCGATGCACCAATCAAATTCTTCAGCGGTCATTCCTTTCCATGCGTAAACCGGAATTCCTGCTTTTGCAATTGCTGCTGCCGCGTGGTCCTGCGTGGAAAAAATATTACAGGATGACCATGTAACTTCAGCGCCGAGCTCAACTAATGTTTCAATTAAAACTGCTGTCTGGATAGTCATGTGCAGACAGCCAGCAATCCTTGCACCTTTTAAGGGTTTCTTAGGTCCATATTCTTTACGGATTGCCATAAGCCCGGGCATTTCTGCTTCGGCAAGTTTTATTTCTTTTCTTCCCCAATCAGCAAGTGAAATATCTTTAACTTTGTACTTAATATACTTTGTATCTTTTACAGCTACGTCGCTCATTCTAACACCTTTTATTATTTTTAAACTTTTGCAGTACTTTTTAAATTTTGGAACCAGGTCAAGTTTTTCCCAGGTAAATTCTTTTTCTCTTCTTCCAAAGTGACCGTAAGAAGAAGTAACCTGGTAAATTGGTCTTCTAAGTTTCAGTTTTTGAATTATCCCTTTAGGTGTAAGATCAACTTCTTTCCTGATCATTTTAGAAATTTCTTTATCCGGAATTAGACCTGTCCCTTTTGTATCCACAAAAACAGAAATCGGTTTTGCAACTCCTATAGCATAAGAAAGCTGCACGAGACATTCTTTTGCAAGTTTAGCACCGACAACATTCTTTGCAATATACCGCGCTGCGTAAGTCGCGCTTCTGTCCACCTTAGAAGGATCTTTTCCTGAGAAAGCTCCGCCACCGTGTGGAGCCCACCCACCGTAAGTATCAACTATTATTTTTCTTCCTGTCAGGCCGCTGTCACCGTGTGGGCCACCAATCTCAAATCTTCCCGTAGGATTTACAAAATATTTAGTCTTTTTATCAATGTATTTTTCAGGTATAACTCTCTTTATTACGTTTTTAATAACATCTGCTTTAATTTTACTTTGACTAACCTTATCATCGTGCTGTGTTGAAACAACAACTGCATCAACTCTCAACGGTTTATGATTATCACTATATTCAATTGTCACCTGTGATTTTGCATCAGGTCTCAAATAAGGCATAAGCTTCAGATTTTTTTTCCGGATAT
The DNA here is from genome assembly GCA_963772675.1 of uncultured Bacteroidota bacterium. Classification (GTDB taxonomy): domain Bacteria; phylum Bacteroidota; class Ignavibacteria; order Ignavibacteriales; family Ignavibacteriaceae; genus JAKAGZ01. Next base: position 665,711 of record CAVYYF010000005.1, on the reverse strand, counting down.
CGGTAAGTCTTTTAACAAGTTTGTGAGCATACATAATCGGCATTGGCATTAGTTCGGGAGTTTGATCGCACGCATATCCAAACATAATTCCCTGATCGCCAGCCCCACCTGTATCAACACCCATTGCAATATCAGGAGACTGAGAATGTATTGCGTTTATGACAGAACACGATTCGGAATCAAATTTATATTCTGCTTTAGTGTATCCTATTTTTTTAACAGTGTCTCTAACAATTTCCTGAACATCGATATAAGCGCTCGTAGTTACTTCACCACCTACAAGAACCAAACCAGTTGTTACAAATGTTTCACAAGCTACTCTTGCTCTTGGATCTTTTTTATAAATTGCATCAAGAATTCCATCGGATATTGCATCGCAAACTTTATCCGGGTGTCCTTCGGAAACTGATTCCGATGTAAAAAAATATGACATAAATTTTCTCTACTTTATTTTCTGAATTAATGATTAATAAAATTCTATTTCGGATGAATCGCCGGAGTTTAATCTTTTATATGAACCCTTTACAACCGAATTATTCCCAACTATTGAATTATCAAGCAAAGTGTTATTTACTATTGCATTCGATCCCACAATTGAATTCTTAATTATAGAGCTATCTATAACCGACCCTGCATCAATCGTCGTATTTGGGCCGATTACTGAATTTATTATTTTAGCATCACGAGCAATAAAAACAGGAGGATTTATCACAACATTTTTGTATTTCTTATACTTGCCGTCTTTTTTCAAAAGGTATTGGTTGGTTGAAAGAAGTGTCTCAGGTTTTCCGCAATCGTACCAACCTTCTACAGGGAATGTAGTGAATACCTCCCCGGCCTCAATCATTAATTGAATAGCATCGGTTAACTGGTATTCATTTTTAGTCCTGATATTTTTCTCTACCAATAAATTTAAATTTTTTGAAAGACTTTCCGAATCAGAAAAATAATACAAACCAACCAGTGCAAGTTTACTGACAGGCTTCTGTGGTTTTTCAATTACCTTTTTAATGACACCATTTTCGGTAACGGCTATTCCAAATCTACGGGGATCATCAACTTCTTTCACACCAAGTGCCGATTTCTTTTTCTTAAAAACACCTTTAAGATTTACATCAAAAATGGTGTCGCCAAGAATTATAAATATCTCCTTATCATCAATAGTTGGAAGTGCAGTATAAATTGCATGACCCAACCCCAGCATTTCTTCTTGTTCAACAAAATCAGCTTTAAAGGAGGGATAATTTTTCCCCACATAATCTTTTATCATATCACCGAGATGACCTATTACGAAAGTAGCTTTTTTAATTCCTTCTTTCGATAATTTATCCAGTATGTGACCGAGAATAGGCTTTCCCCCTACATTCAAAAGAACTTTTGGAGTGGAATATGTATGTGGTTTTAACCTGCTGCCTAAACCAGCAACCGGGATTATTGCTCGCATAAATTTTTAGTTGTTATTATCCTTTACTAAGCTACAAAAATACTTAAACTCATTCCGAATAACAAATTATAGGCATAAGCAAATAACACCCAAAATCTTTTAGCGGAAGTATCTATATTGATGCTCGAAATAAAATTAATAAACAGGCTATGAAATTTGATACAAAAATCACGAGATTATTTAATATACAATACCCTATAATTCAGGCTGGAATGGTGTGGGCTTCAGGATGGAAACTGGCATCCGCGGTATCAAATTGCGGTGGATTAGGGCTGATTGGCTCCGGTTCAATGAAGCCTGATTTATTGAGAGAGCACATTCAAAAATGTAAAAAAGCTACCAGCAAGCCTTTCGGAGTAAATATTCCCCTGCTTCGCTGGGATTCCGAAGAACTCGTTAATGTAATGATTGAAGAGAATGTGAAAATTGTTTTTTCATCCGCCGGAAATCCCTCAAAATTTATTGAACAATTTAAGAAGAATAATATCACAGTGGTACATGTTGTCCCTTCTGTAAAATTCGGACTTAAAGCAGAAGGTGCCGGATGTAATGCTGTTGTCGGTGAGGGCGTAGAAGCAGGAGGACATAACGGAATTGATGAGACTACTACTTTATGCTTAATTCCGCAGTTGGTTGATTCATTAAAAATTCCGGTAATTGCGACCGGAGGAATTGCAGATGGAAGAGGAATTCTTGCTGCACTTTCTCTCGGCGCTGAAGGAGTTCAACTCGGAACAAGATTCGCTGCAACAGTTGAATCTTCGGCACATCCGAATTACAAAAAGAAAGTGGTGGAAACAAATGACGGAGATACGGTACTTGCCTTTAAAAAAATCGGCCTTGTGCGAATGATGAAAAACGATTTTGCATTAAAATCAGTTAGGGCTGAAGAAGAAGGCTGGAGTGAAGAACAATTAAGAGAACTCCTCGGGAAAAAACGAGAACGACTCGGAATTTTTGAAGGCGATGAAATTGAAGGGGAAATGGAAGCCGGGCAAAGTTCAGGAATCATAAAAGAAATACTTACAGTTGAAGATCTTTTCAAAAAACTTCTGAGTGAAATTGAAGAATCAAAGAATATTGTAGACATAAAAACGGGAGAATCTTAGCCATTCATCCTTTTTAATTTTTATTTTTATTTAGATTATTATAGTTTAGTAAATCATGATCATTAATCGCAGGTGGCAAAATGAACTCAAGAATTAATCTTTTACTGATAGCTTTATTCTCACTCTTAATAGTTGCTAAAATTAACGCACAAAATGGAGACCAGGAGGCATTTAAAAAGATCTCTTCAATAACCAATCCAGACAAACAGATTGAAGCTCTTGAGAGTTTTACCACTCAATTTCCACACAGCAACTATTTACCGAGAGCCTATTATTATCTTGTCAACCTTTTTGCAAATAAGAAAGATGAAGCTAATGCTATAAAATACAGTGAAAAGTTTGTAAACTTTTATCCTGAACCAGCCAGAATGAATGCATACAATACTATTGCATATACTCTCGCACAAAATAAAGTCGGGCTTAAAACTGCAGCTGACTACGCACAAAAAGCAGTTGACATGGCAAGAAATAGCAACCCTCGAATGCTAAATATGATTTTGGATACACAGGCATTAGTGCTTTATAATTTAGGGTATGCGGACTCAGCTAGGGTTCTGGAACAGGAAGCAATAAAAGGGAATGAAAATGATCCTTCATATCTTTATTACCTGTCGCTTTATGAAGAAGCAAGCGGACACATGAAAGATGCCCTGATTCATTCTGCAAAAGCAATATTGTATGGAGATCCCGGTCAGGCAGAAGAAAAATTTAATGAATGGTTGAAGAAATCAAAGACAACTGAGAAAGAACAAAACGAATTGAAAACCGAAATTGTCAATAATACGGTTGATGATTTCTTAAAAGCCAACAAAGGAGAAGATAATCTATTAATTAAATCAAATGTAGCTGCCTTTACGGCAAAGATGGGGATAGATTTAAAGAAGTCTGAAAAAACAGCAATCGATGCAGTTAAATCCGCTGGTAAAAACACTTCATTAGAAAATATGTTAGCACTGAAAAGTAATCTTGCAATCGTATATTTGGCTATGAATCAAAATAAAAGAGCGATCGAGGAATTAAATTCAGTAAAGGATATCGCAAGCCCTTATGATGGTGACTTCTGGTTTACACTGGGCAAAGCCTATGAAAAAAGCAGTGATAAAGAAAAAGCATTCGATTCATATATTCAGGGCCTGATTGCTTATGAAAATCCGAAAATAAAAACCGAAGTTGATAATTTTATGGCAATAAATAATATCGACGCGAAGACTTTACAGTCCAGGATAAATGGAGAGAAAGAAAAGATGCTGAAATTTGAACCCGGTGAATTTAAAGGTAAAGATCCTACAGGAAGAGTAGTTCTTGCCGAACTTTTCACCGGAGCTGAATGTCCACCGTGTGTAGGTGCGGATATGGCTTTCGATAGGCTTTCAGAATATTATCCGAAAAATGTTTTTGCAGTACTCGAATATCACGTCCATATACCCGGACCTGATCCGTTGACAAATCCTCAAACATTCGAAAGATATAAATATTACGGAGGCAATTTCGGGACTCCAACAGTATTTTTTGATGGTGGTAACCAGCTAATTGGCGGTGGCCCGGATTACCTTATGGCAAACAAATTTAAAGTCTATAATTATATTATTAAGCAACAGCTTGCTGAAAAACCCGCGGTGAAAATTAATGGTACTGCTAAGGTTGAAAACAACAAAGTAAATGTGAAAGTAAAAATTACCCCTGTTGAAAAATTATCAGGGCAGTCTCTTCATATTGCACTCGCAGAAAGATCTGTTGATTACACAGGGGGTAACGGGATAAGCAAGCAGGGATTCGTTGTTCGAAATTTAGTAGACGGACCTGAGGGTTCACCTTTAACACTTGATGGTAAAACTGTTTCAGTTCAAAAAATAATTGACCTTGCAAGCGTTGAAAACACTATTAAAACTTATTTAGATGATCCGGCTAAAGACCCAAACCATTCCTGGCGAGGAGGAAAGGCGGACTGGAGAGCAAGACCTGAGAAACTTAATCCGCATAACCTTGCGGTGGTTATCTGGGTACAGAATAACTTGACAAAAAAAATATCACAGACATTCTATACAAACGTTGCCTATGAAATGGGTTCAAAATAATTTTTAATTGCTTACAGAAAATTTTTAGTAGAATGAAAACAGTAAAAACTTTTATATTCATCATTACGATATTCCTTTTTTATAGCTCGGTTATCTTTGCCCAAAACATTAAGCCGGAAAATGTAGTTGATATTTCTTCGAAATCGGCTATAGATAAAACGAAGGAGGGTAAAGAAGTAACTTTAAATATTATCTTGAGCATAAAAGATACCTGGCACATAAATGCAAATGAACCACTAGATGAATCGCTTGCGCCGACAGTTGTTAAATTTGATCAGTCAAGAGATTATGCTGTGCAGAGTGTAAAATATCCACCAGCTGAAATGGTAAAATTATCTTTTTCAAATAATGATGTTGCAGTTTACGAAATGCAGGCAACTATTAGGACAAAATTATTCGTTGGTAAAACTTACAAGGGGGGAAAGCTTACTGTTGAAGGAACGCTTCAATACCAACCTTGTAATGACCAAACTTGTCTTTTCCCGATAAGCAAGCCTTTTTCACTTGAAATAAAGCTGAAGTGATTTTTTCACTCATAATCTTACTCTTTTTATTAGAGTAAGATTATGAGTAAGCGTTTAAGTGATCACCTCTTCCAAATTCCTCACATTTTCAAAAAGTGATAATACCTTTTGTAAAACCTGGTCAACTACAGCATCGGGGCATGAAGCTCCGCTCGTTAGAAGTATGTCTATAGGTTTTTTATCAGGTATGAAATTATCCGTAGTAATTACTTCTTTTTTATGAATGTCAAAATGGCTGATAAGATTTTTTGAGATAATTTTATCTGCTGAAGAGATGAAATAAGTTTTTATTTTTTCTTCACAGAGTTCTACTATATGGCTTGTGTTAGAACTATTATACCCTCCTACTACAACTGCAAAATCTGCCTTCTTCTCAAGCAAACCATACGTGGCATCCTGGTTGTCATTAGTAGCATAGCATAATGTATCTCGTGTATCAGCAAAATGATTTTTCAGATCAGCCACACCAAACTTTTTTATCATCGTATCTTTTAAATAATCGGCTATCATCTGAGTTTCAGTTGCAAGCATTGTCGTCTGGTTTACAACGCCTATCTTTAGTAAATTTCTTTTTACATCAAAACCATTAGAGTATTTTCCTTTAAAAAGTTCATAAAACTCTTCTTCGGATTTTTCACCGAGAATAACCTTAGCAAGAAATTTTGTCTCTTCGATATCCCGGACTATCACAGATGCTGAATTTACAACGCTGTGTGAAAATGTAGCACGCGTTTCTTCGTGATAATGTTTGCCGTGAATTATAATTGTATAATCCTGTTTGCCAAGCTGTGAGGATCGGTTCCAGACTTTTTCTACAAACGGGCAGGTTGTATTGTATTTATAAGCATCTAATCCAATAGCATCGAGTTTTTCCTGAATTTCTAGAGTGGTGCCGAAAGCAGGAATTATTACAATGTCGTTTGAATTCAATTCACTCCAATCAATTAGCTGGTTGCCGGAAGTATCCATAATAAATTTCACCCCCCTGCTTTTCAGATCATCATTCACACCCGGATTGTGAATCATTTCGCTTAAAAGGAAAATTCTTTTATCCGGATTTTCTTCGACAGTTTTGTACGAGATTTCAATCGCATTTTCAACACCATAACAAAATCCGAAATGACGTGCTACATAAAAGCACACAGGACCGAAATCCAGCAATGTCGGGGAATAATCTTTCTTACGAGGATCATTTTCCGTCCTTGCCTGCTTAATCTTTGATATTATCGGACTCTTATAGAATTGTGGAATATCGAATTTCTTCATCCGGGCCTAAAACTTATTAAATTATTTCCCAAAGATATTATTAATTACTCACTTTATTTTCTTCCCCTGTAAATCCTTCCCGTTTTGATGAAGAATCAATTCTGTTATTTTACCTGAGTCATCCTTTACGAAACTAATTTGTGCATTTACCACTTTTAGGTAATATTCATATTCTGAAGTGGGAAAAATTTCAAATTTTTGTTGTCCCGTTGCCTGGGCAAAAATCTTGTTGTTTTCTGTAGTCACAGTAATGCTAAAAGTTGGTGCAAGCTGGTACTCGCCGTTTAAAGTTTTATAAATTTCAGAGTCCACATTAACTGTCTCCGATTTATAATCGACACCCATTCTCTTCAACATTTCCACAGCGTTGGTATTACCGGGATTCATTTCCAAAGATTTTTTATAATTTTTAATGGCAGCCTCTGTCTGCCCATCTTTCATCAGGGCTTCCGCGTAGCTGTCATATGAATTAGCAGAATTATATTTATCTATATTAAGCTTAAATATTTTTATAGCATTTTTCGTCTTCCCGGTATTCAGAAGAGAATAACCGATATTATTAAAATCTCTCTCACTCAACTTTTGTGATTCTTCCGGTGAAAGTTTCTCAAAATATTTTATTGCACTATCTACACCGTTTTCAGAAATCCTTTTTGCGAATTTTATTACGGTCGGTTCTTCGGGCATTTCATACTTTTCATTGTACAATATTTTCTCAATATGTTTTGCAATATCCTGCAGATTCGTAGCACCAGTATTGTTTAGTAAAACAATCAGGTTTTTGTCATCAGTGAAGCGCTCAATTAATGAATTAAATCCATTAACTGCCCCGCCGTGCGCAACTACGTTTACACTATCGCCGTGCCCGTCTGATATTTTAGTCACAGCCCAACCGTAACCGTAATCCATCCCGCCAAATGCGGGAATATATTTACCAAACAATTTTCGAACATTTTCATTTGATAGGATTTTATCGGTGTAAAGCGCCTGATCCCATTTATAAAGATCTTCAACCGTGGAATAAAGTGCACCCGCTGAAAAAGGAACAGTCATATCAATATAGTTTGCGTTTTGTACTTCTAATGCAAAACGGTTATAACCATATGCCCTTTGGGGAATTATTTCAAGATTATGATCGTATCCTGAATTTCTCATTCCGAGAGGATTAAATATTTTTTCCTTTAAGACTTCTTCATAAGGTTTGCCAGTCACCTTTTCAATTATATAACCAAGCAAAATATAACCCGAATTACTATAGCTGAATTTGCTTCCAGGTTCAAATTCAAGCGGTTTATTTTCAAAAAGCTTTACTAATTCCAATGGAGAAAAAGTGTTCTTCATTACATCTGTTGGGTAACTGGGGAAGTCAGTATAATTCGGAATTCCGGAAGTATGCGTCAGCAGGTTGTGAATCGTAATCTTTTCTCCCAGTTTTTTGGGGTAGTCAGGTAGTACTTCAGATACTTTTTCATCAAGTTGTATTTTACCTTCCTGGACAAGCTGCATAATGAGCATGGAGGTAAACTGTTTTGTTATTGAACCGAGCCTGAATTTAGTGTCAGGTGTATTTGAGATATTCCATTCAAAATTTGCATAACCATATCCTTTTTTGAATATCACTTTCCCGTGTTCTGCTACAAGTGCCGCACCGTTAAATGCTTTATATTCAGCATATTTTCTGAGAACCTGATCAATTTTATCAGCCTTGCTTTGTGCAAGATTGTTTGGTCCTAAAAAAGTGAAAAATAATGATAAAGCCAGAACTATTTGTCCCCATTTCATTTTGTTTACCATAACACACCTTTTTATTTCTTCAATAAACAATAAGATAAAAGCTAAACTAACTATTTAAATACCGTTCATCATTAATATAACATAATTTATCAAAATGAAGTTAACAGTGCACATCATTTATTATTATTTTAACCAACCTTTGCAGGTATTAACTTTAATTCAATTTCAGCCGGAGTATTAAATGAGCAACATCTCAAACAGGTTTTGGGGAGTTTTGATAGTTGGTTTCCTAATTCTTTTTTCAACTTCATTTGCCCAGCAGGTTTTTGAAGTTAACCTAAATAACAGGACAGATGATAAATTCCATGTAACTGTTTATCCTGAAAAATTATCTGTAGATAATAATATTTTCCAGTTTGCTTCTACTGCACCAGGGACTTACCAGGTAATGGACATCGGAAGATTTGTTAGCGACTTTAAAGTCTATGATCCAAACGGAAATGAAATTCCGGTTGAACACAGTTCAACAAATCAATGGACAATTTCTGATCCTGTTAAAGTAAAAAAAATAACTTATGAAGTTGCTGACATCCGGGATACCCCTGTTAAGGAATATAGAATTTACCCGATGTGCAGTTCAACAATTTCAGACGACTTCGTGATGTTGAATGGTCAGGCAGTGTTCGGATATTTAAGCGGCATGCAGTCGGAACCAATAAAAATAAAAGTTGATTATCCATCAAACTGGCTGCTAGGCACTGCTTTAAGACAGGATGCGGAAGGATATTATGATGCGGAAAATTATGATAAGGTTGTTGACTCTCCTTTTTATCTAGGAAACCTTACTAAAGCAACTACTGAAGTCGGAGGAGCTAAGATCGATGTTTACACTTATTCAAAAACCGGAATGATTACTTCGGAAGATATGCTTGGTCTCCTGAAGGATATTCTAAATGCAGAATCTGATTTCACAAAAGGGCTGCCTGTTAATCATTATACTTTTTTATTTGAGTTTGGTAATTTTTCTGCCGGGGCATGGGAGCACTCTTATAGTTCAGAATATGTCACAAGAGAAGATTCACTAAAGGGTCCTGCAGCTGAAAATCTCAGATCTGTTGTTGCTCATGAATTTTTCCATGTGAATGTTCCGTTAAATATACACAGCGAGTTGGTTGAAAAATTTAATTTCGTAAAACCTGTAATGTCACAGCACTTGTGGCTATACGAAGGTGTTACCGAGTGGGCTGCACATATATTACAGCTTCGCGATCATCTGATTACACTTGACGATTACCTCAACGTCTTGAGTACAAAACTGTTAATAAATGATAATTACGATCAGAGCATAAGCCTGACAGACCTTGGGGTTCACGCGACAGAAATGCCCAATGAATACGCTAACATCTATATGAAAGGCGCCGTTGTCGGAACTTTACTGGATATTCGCTTGCTTGAACTTTCGGGAGGGGAAAAAGGATTGAGGGAACTAATAATTGAACTTTCAAAAAAATACGGACCGAAACACTCTTTCAGCGAGAAGAACTTTTTTAACGAGTTGGTTAATATGACTTATCCTGAAATCGGAGATTTTATTGATCATTATATAAAAGGTACAGACAAACTTCCGATAAAAGAATACTTCAACACGCTAGGAATCAATTATTACGAAACAGCAGGTGTAGACAGTAGCCGTACTTCACTCGGCCTTTCTCTTGGACTGGTTAATAATGCTATTGGCGTCACAAAAGTCGAGCCCTATTCAAAAGCAGGTTTTGAAAAAGGTGATGTTATAGAGAAAGTAAACGGAAACCCACTTACGTTACAAAATGCACAGTTGGTTTTCGGTAAGTTGAGAACCCTTAAAGTTGGCGACAAAATAAATATGACTGTAAAAAGAGGTGATAAAGAAATAGATTTAACTGCTACACTTCAGCCACGTGTCATCAGGCACAAATTTGAAGTAAATCCGGATGCTACTCCGGAACAATTAAAGCTAAGAGAAGCATGGATGAAGAATTTGTAATTCCTCATATAACCTAAAAAGAGGCTGTAGGTTCGTTTCTTCAGCCTTTTTTGTTGTACAAGATTTTTAAGCAAAAATAATTTTAATCATGTTTTCACAAAAAAAAGTAAAATCTATCTTCTCCTGTATTAAAGAACTATCTACCAAAAGCTATAACTCAAATAATATCTTGACACATTCCTTTTCTGGAAAAGTTGAAACAGGAGTTACCTTACCCAACGAAATAATTTTTAATGAGTTTGTCTGTTGGAATAATGATGAAAGCCTATTAATTACTTCAAAAAACATCTACTGCTGGACTATTTTAACTACTGGAAATATCAAGCTTGCTCATTTACGTTTTGGGAAAAATAACCCTGTGTTTCTTGTCAAACTGACTCAAACAAATGAAAGTCATTGGGAAAGCCTTAAACCCTATAACTGTAACAATGATCTCTATTCAGCCAGACTAAAATTTGAGAAAGAGAAACTGATTTTACGCTGGAGCGTAAAAGGGCCAACAGAAAATTATTATTTGGGAACTATTTATTCCTGAGGCAGGTCAATATTCTAAATAAAAATGCTGTTTATTACTACAAATATAAATTGATCGCATCCTTGCTCCTTTCCTTTTTAGATTTTAATTCCCTCCTTTGCTATATTTATAATCTTAATAAAAGAAATTGTATGAATATAATTGAAAGACTAAAAAAAGTTAAAGACCGCTACGAGATAATCAACCAGCAGCTTTCTGATCCTACTTTTATGAATGAGAGGGAAAAGATTGTCAGCCTAAGCAGGGAAAGAAGCGACCTGGTTGAAATAGTTCAGGCTTATGAAGAGTATTCCGGTATAATTAAAAACATCGAAGGCAACAAAGAAATAATTACCTCCAAATCAGATAACGAACTGGTTTTACTTGCAGAAGCTGAGCTGGATGAACTTGAAGAAAAAAAGGAAGTTCTCGAAGAAAGAATAAAATTCCTTTTGCTTCCTAAAGATCCAAACGATAATAAAGATATTATAATGGAAATCCGTGCAGGAACCGGGGGAGAAGAGGCCGCTCTTTTTGCAGGCGATCTTTTTAGGATGTACACTCGCTTTGCAGAGAGAAAGGGCTGGAAAGTTGAACTAATGGATATAAGTGATACCGGGCGTGGCGGAATTAAAGAAGCTGTTTTTTCAATAGGGGGAGAAAGTATTTACGGAAATTTAAAATTTGAAAGCGGCGTTCACAGAGTTCAAAGAGTGCCTGAAACGGAAGCCAACGGCAGAGTGCACACATCCGCAGCCTCTGTAGCCGTTCTGCCCGAAGCAGAAGATGTTCAGATCGATATTAATCAAAACGATTTAAGAATTGACATCTTTCGTTCTGGAGGAGCCGGCGGACAAAATGTAAACAAAGTTGAAACTGCCGTTAGAATTACACACATTCCTACAGGAATTGTTGTGCAATGCCAGGATGAAAGATCACAATTAAAGAACAGGCAAAAAGCAATGAAAGTTTTGCGGGCACGCCTGTATGATATGAAACTGAAAGAACAAAACGCCGAACTTTCGGCACAGAGGAAATCAATGGTAGGCAGCGGCGACAGAAGTGATAAGATAAGAACATACAACTTTCCGCAAAACAGGGTAACTGATCATAGGATAGGGTTAACGCTTTATAATCTTTCAAATATTATTGAAGGCGAACTTGATGAATTGATTGAACAATTGAAACTAGCAGACCGGACCGAAAAACTTCAGGTGAGCGGTGAAGTCTAATCTTTACATTTAATTGTTATCAGACTTATATCATCTTCAAATTTACGTTCTGTATAATTTACAAATTCTTTCTTTATAGTTTCTAACGGATCATCATCCGGGGATAAATTTTTTATTACTTCATCAAGTTTCCTCGCTCCGAACTGTTCCCCTTCAGCATTTCTGGTTTCAATAATTCCATCTGTAACCAGAAATAAACAGTCACCGGGTTTCATTTCAATTGAGATGTCGTCATAATTCCCATTCGCTGCAAAACCTAACAGCGTTCCGTTTGACTTAACTTTTTTAATTCCTCCATTAGAAGCTAAGCAACAAATTACAGGCAGGTCGCCAGCACCGGTATATTTTACAGTTTTACTTTTATTGTTTAGAACAAGAACAGAGAGAGTGGCAAAAACTTCGGAAACTTTTGCATCCTGATAAACAGACTGGTTAACATGCTGAAGAATTGAACCGGGGGTTTTTTCCTTACTGTCTTGCAAAACAACTCGTACAGCACTTCTGACATAACTTGCATACGCAAAGGCAAAATACCATGCACCCCACTTTTTACCCATTACATCGCCGAGGATAATTGCAAGGTTATCATCATCTAATTTAAAGTAATCAATAAAATCACCTCCGGGTATTCCCTGAAATGGTTGGTGCCATTGACTTATCTCAAATCCTTCAAATTTTGGACTTGAATCAGGTACTACTTTAACGTGCATCGAACCAGCAGCCTGCTGTAATTCATTCACTGCCTTTTGTCTCTCGGTGCCAAGGCTTGTAATAATAGCACTTACTTTGGCAACCACTACTTTTGGCCCAGCTGTTTTGATAACATAATCAGTTATTCCTAATTCATAACCTTCAAGGATATCGCTTTCCTCACCTTTGGCAGTTAAAAAAACAAAGGGAATATCTTTCAGATTTTCATCTTTAAGCAGCATCTTTCTGAATTCAAAACCATCAATCTCAGGCATCATAATATCTGAAATAATAATATCAGGCTGTATGGATTTAGCAAGTTCAAGCCCTTTCAATGCATCTGGTGCAGCGGTGCATTCAAATCCTTCTCTTTCCAGGTTGTACTTAAATAACCTGGATAGCGTTTCATCATCATCAACAAGAAGAATTTTGCTTTTAGTTTTTTGGAACGATTCTTCCACACTCTTCTTCGGGCCTCCTCCATAAGCCTTATAAATATCAGCTTTACGAAGTAACGCACGAACCTTTAGAATCAATTCTTTTACGTCGAATGGTTTCGTAATAATGTCGTCGCCGCCGACTTCAAGTGCTGTGGATTTATCTTCAATAGTGGATTTTGCGGTTACAAAAACAAAAGGAAGAGTTTTGAATTTTTCGTCAGTTCTGACTTGTTTGCAAAAAGTGAAACCATCCATCCCCTGCATTGTAACATCACATAAGACCAGGTCAATTTTATTTTCCCCCAGGTATTTAAAGCCTTCCTGGGAACCATTAGCAACCAGTGTACTGAATCCGTTTTTTTTTAAATGATGTTCAATGAGTTTGCGAACGGTAATATCATCGTCGATTACCAGAATAGATTTTTGTCCTTCCTGCATTTATGCCTGATTCATTTGGGGATATTTAATACGCGGAAATATACTTAAATAAATTAAATATTATTGGCCAAAACTTTGTACAGCTTCTTCTTTAGTCTTATAAGATTCAAATACACGGTACATCCTGGTTAATTCAAACATTGAATGCACTGAAGGCTGAAATCCCACAAGCCTGAGATCACCGCCCAGGCTGGTGATTTTTTTGAGAGATACAACCAGGGCACCCAGGAATGTCGAATCTATAAATTCGCATTCTGAAATATCAACAACTATTTTCTTAACTCCTTCTTCAATATCCTGTAACAGCGTAAGCTTAAATTCCTCCGCCTCTTTGAGCGTAGCCCTTGTGAGGTTTACAATTTCAACTAATACATCATTATATTTTTCCTTAGTAAAATCCATTTGAAATCCTGGTTTAATTTAAATTCAATTAGAGGGACGATTTTCTATATTATATCGTTCCATCAAACGGTAGATAGTGGCTCTTCCCAACTGCAATTTTTTAGCAGCCTCTACAATATTACCGTTAGTCACTTTCAGGGCATGTCTTATCGACTCCTCTTTCAACTTTTCAAAAGGGATTATAGTTTCGTCACTGAATAATGAACCGCTGTATTCAATCGAAGCTGCAGGATCTGCACTCCTTAAATGGGAAGGAAGATCCTCAATATCAATCATATCTTTCTCCGAAACAATAAGACATCTTTCAATTGTATTTTCCATCTCACGAATATTGCCGGGCCAGTTATATTCATATATCAATTTTAATGCCCGCTTTGTAAAGCCTTTTAAATTTTTCCCAAGCCTCTCGCTAAATATTTTAAGAAAATGTTCAGCTAAAATAAGTATGTCCCCTTTTCTTTGACGAAGTGGCGGAATATTTATCGGAAAAGAGTTTAACCTGTAATAAAGGTCTTCCCGGAATTCTTTATTATCAACTGCTGCCTTCAACTCCCTGTTTGTTGCAGAAATTATCCTCACATTCGTTTTGATCAGTTCATTTCCTCCAACTCGCTCAAATTCTTTTTCCTGAATAACTCTCAGCAGTTTAGCCTGCAATAGTACCTCAAGTTCTCCCACCTCATCAAGAAATATACTACCTTCATTCGCAATTTCAAATTTACCAAGCTTACGTTGATGAGCACCTGTAAAAGAGCCTTTTTCGTGACCAAACAATTCACTTTCCAGCAATTCACGCGGAATGGATGCACAATTGACTACAATAAATGGTTTATCTTTTCTTTTTCCGTTATAATGAATAGCTCTTGCAATTAATTCTTTTCCAGTTCCACTTTCGCCATGGATAAGTACAGTTATATCATTATTCAGAACTTTTGTTACAAGCTTAAATACATCCTGCATTTTCCCATCGGAGGAAATAATGTTATCAAAGCTGTACTCCTTTTTAATATTTTCCTTCAGTGTTTCAATTTCCTTAACAAGATCATATGACTTGATAGCGTTTTTAATTGCTGGTTCAAGCTTTTGCATATCAATAGGTTTTTGAAAATAGTCAAATGCTCCCATTTTTAAGGCTTCCACGGCAACTTCAATATTTCCCTGGGCAGATAGCATAATTACGGGAAGATTTTCATCAATTTGTTTTATCCTTTTGAGGGTTTCTATCCCATTTAGCCCCGGCATCATAATATCAAGCAGAATTATATCAGGTCGCAAATCTATTCTCTTAAGTGCGTCTTCCCCATTAGAGAAAACCTCCACATTATATTTCCATTTATCTTTTACCCAATAAGATAAAAGTTTGGAAATAGCCTGTTCATCGTCTACAATAAAAACTAATTTTTCCACTATGAGCCTTTATTTATTTTTTAAAATTTAATTCCCTTAGGTAATTTAATTACAAAAGATGTTCCCATATTAACATCACTGTAAACTTTAATTAACCCTTTATGCAAATCTATAATTTGTTTAACAAATACCAGACCCAGCCCTGTACCCGGTATCTCTTTTCCAGGTCTTCTTACTCTATAGAATTTCTCAAAAATATTAGGCAGATCATTTTCCGGGATTCCAGCCCCTGTATCACTTATAATTATTTCAAACTCTTTGTACAGGCTCTGAGCGCTTACTGTTATTCTTCCCCCGGAATCGGTAAACTTTATAGCATTATTAATCAAGCCTTCAAAAACCAACCTGAGCTTTTCTTCATCTCCGTTAATAATAATTTCATCAACCGGAATATCACAAGTCAGTGTAATCCCTTTCTCTTTTATTACCTGTCTATTATTCTCAATAATGGAATTTAGAACTTTGATAATATTAAATTCGCTTCGTTCGAGTTTAATTCCTCCCCCTTCAATTTTTGAAAGATTAAGCACATTGTTGACAAGGATGGCTAATCTTTTACTCTCTCTTAAAATTATGTTGTTAAACTCTGTTTGTATTTCTTTTGGCATATTAGGGTCGGAAAGTATTGCTTCTGAATAACCGATTATTGATGCCAGCGGAGTTCTGAACTCGTGAGAGATATTTGAAGCAAATTCATTTTTCATCCGCGCTAGCTCGTCAAGAATTGAATTTCTTCTGTTTGCTCTGTTCCTTTCTATGGATATCAATCTATTTGCTTCTTTTAGTTTTATCGAAAGATCATTAACACGTTCATTTTCATAACGAAATTTCGTTATGTCTTTGGCAACAGCTAACAACTCGGAACCAATAGCTTCACCAGAGATTATTTTTGCAGTTATCTGAAATATTACTTCTCTTCCGAACTTTGAGGTAAGAGTAACTTCGAATGATGTCAATTCGCCTGAGTTTAAAACTTCCTGAAAAGATTTAGCAATAACCTTGTCACTCTTCTGATCAACAAATTCCCAGAAATGTCTTCCTATCAAATCTTTGGGGTTATAATCCAATAATGTTGCTCCATTATTGTTAACTCTCCTAAAACATCCCTTATTATCCAGAATGAATATTAAGTCTTCCGATGCTTCAAGCACCAGGTCAAATTTTTCTTCTCTTTTCGACAAAGCAACAAATTTTGTTTGATCGGATACTAAGTGATTTAAATTAGACAAACCTTAAAATCTCACTTTAAACAAAAGCTGAAGACCAAAAAAACATTAAACATTAATTAAGTTGTTCCAAAAAAAGACACAATGATTTACGTAATCTTTCAAAGTACAAACCAAACTAAGCTTTAGGTCATCAATTAGTCCAATTGAATATAATCATTTGGATTATAACAATTAAAGTAACCTATCAACAATACTACTGAGCAATAACATATGTCTCAAAATAAGCAATTTATAAACAATCCAAAATATTTTTCTTAGAAAATCAATATGATACAAAATCGGTTAGTTGTTTCGAAAGCAAAAATTGCACTTTTTTAATTTTGATTAAATACTTTATCTTTGTTTATGGCCAAACTTCTAAAAAGAGCAGCTAATCTTTCGCTACTTGTAAATATTTTTCTTTTCCTGATAAAAGCATTTGCTGGAATAGTATCAAATTCGATTGCTGTAATTTCCGACGCAATTAATTCACTAACCGATATTGTTTCTTCAGCTGCTATAATGATAAGCGTAAAGATATCGCTTAAAAAACCCGATGACGATCATCAATTCGGACATAATGCAGCACAACCAATTGCCGTTTTTTTGATTGCATTATTTACGGCAATCGTTGCAATAAATTTGATACAAGCATCTATTAATCGAATTCTGAACCCGGAACCACACAAAATAAACGCTCTTGTTTATTCAATACTTGTTGTTACAATCCTGGTAAAATTAATTTTGACGCGTTATCAATCCAAAGTGGGAAAAACTTTCCGCAGTCCCGGATTGAGAGCAAGCGCAGTTGACAGTCTCAACGATGTACTTGCATCATCTTTATCATTGATTGGGGTTATTGGTGTACAAATAGGCTTCCCTTATATTGACGGTATTGCCGGAATCCTGATCTCATTTTTCATTTTAAAAGCTGGATATGAAATTGCGCACGAAAATATAGATTACCTGATGGGAAAAGCTGCCGATGAAAAAATTATTATCGAAATTGCTAACTGTGCTTTAAATATTGAAGGAGTTAAAGGAATGAACGATCTCAAATCACATTATGTCGGGAATAAATTTCACATTGAAATTCACATCGAGGTTGATAAAAACATGTCCACGAAAGAGTCACACGATGTTGGTAAAGAAGTTCAAAAGGCAATTGAATCAATAGAGGAAATTCAAAAAGTGTTTGTCCACATCGATCCTGTCTAATTTACTTTTTATCCGAACTTACATTTTCTTTTTGGAGTGCTTCATAATACTTTCTGATCAATTCTTCGTAATCTTTGCTAAATCCTTCCTGAACAGATTTATTTAATTCATCTCTCAATTTATTCTTCCCTTTTTCGGAAGATAAGTTTAGTTCTGCCGGGGAATGACGAACAATATTTTTACCCGCAAGTGATTCTCTTTGCTTTTCATAATCTCTTTCATTTACAGATCTCTGCGCATCAAGCATTTTTGATAATATATGTTCCTGCTCCTGAACAACATCATCATTAAGTTTTTGTGTCTGCATGTCTTTCACAACTTCCTGTATTTGTTCGAGCATTTTTTCCATATTAGCAGCTAAAGATTTTGATTTACCGGATGCTTTTGCTTCCTGGTTTAATTGTTCAAGACTTTTCCTGATCTGTTCCTGCTGCTGTGCAAGTCTTTGCAGTTGTGCCTGCTGCTCAAGTGTCATCGATCCATGCATCCCCTGCTGAAGCATTTGTGTAAGATTATTCAGATTCATCTGCTGCTGTGCCATCATTCCCATTTGCTGAAGAAGCGACATCATTCCTCCCTGTCCCTGCTGTCCATTCATCATCTGCGACATAGAATTTTGCATAAGCGATGCAGCTTCATTTAAACCTTTCATAGCATTACCCTGTTCAGTTGACGCCTGCCTGCCGTTCCTGTTCTGCATAGCCTCAAGCGATTGGACCATTGCCCTGTTAGCATCCCCGAGAGCCTTACCCATTTCCGGAGTAATTGCAAATGTTTTTTGTGAAAGCTGCGACATTTGCTGTAACGTTTTTTCCAGGTTTCTGTGAATATCATTCTGCTGTTCTGAATTTTTGTCAAAAGCAGAAGAACTCTGGTCCATTTTTTCAGATTCTGATTTTAACTTTTCCTGTTCTTTTGAAAGAGAAATCAGTTTGTTTGTAAGCTTCATCATATCTAGAAATGTCTGCATCTGATTTTGTTGTGCCATTGACTGCTGAAGCTGCTGCATTCCTTTTTTCATTTGCTTCATGTTCTGCATTATTTGCTGTTGATTCTGCATCGCAAGCTGTTTCTGGTTCTGTTGAATCTTTTCAGATGCTTCTTTAGACAACTGCTGGTTTTTTTGATCATCAAATTTCCGCTGCAATGAATCAAGCTGATCATTTGGAAGATCTTTCAACTCTTTCATTTTTTCCGAGAGCTTGTTCATATCTTCTTTCATATTATTCAGTTCTTTCGAGACTTCGTTCTGTTTTTCACTTAATTCATTCTTATTTTCACCGTTACTGCTTTTGGTATCCTTATTAATTTCTTCCTGTTTTTTTGCAAGCTCATTTATCCTGTTTAAAAGATCATTTACTTTTTGCTCGGCCTGAATCCTCTTTAGAAGATTCATCGTTCGTTCAATGCTTGCCCGGAACTGTTCTTCATTAAATTTATAATTTTCCATCGCCTGCTGTATCTTTTGCCTGTCAAGACTTTGCAACAAGTTCTGCATATTTTCCATAGCTTTTTTCATATCGTCGTTTGAGAGATTATCAAAAAGCTTTTGCAATTCATTGTACTTGTCAAGCGTCTCTTTTGAAAGCAGGTTGTTTTGTCGGAGATTCTTTTTCATCTCTTCAATCTTTTTACCGATTTCGTTGGCCTTTTCCTGTAGCTTCTTAAACTGGTCAAGAGTCTTTTCTATTTTCTGCTTTTCGTCCCAGTTTATATCTTTTTTGTTCTGCTTCAGATCCTGTGAAATTTTTACAAGATCTTTTTTCAAATCTTCAGCTTGCTTCAATGTTTCCTGCAAATCATTAACAGCGTTATTCTGAGTTTTATCTGTTTGTGTAAGCAATTCGTCAAGTGATGGAACACGTACCGTTAATGTGGGAGTTTTGGCTGATTTAGGACCGTTTACATTATCATTATCATATACTTCCAGATAAAAAGTAACTACGTCGTTTTCAGTTAACTGTAATGGCGTGAGATTCCAGATATAATTGACATTTTGCTCTTTCGAGTTTTTGTCAAATGGAATTTCCACTGAATTAAAATCTGTTTCTATCTCTTTATACTTTGAAGATGAAAGCCTGTAATTCAAAACCATTTTTGAAAAACCGTAATCATCAGAAATTTTTGAGAACAAATTAAGTCTATTATCTACAGGTAGATTCACATTATCATCAGGGGAAATAAGTGTAATCGATGGATAGGCATCCTGCAAAGTATTTATCGAATAAGTAATCGGAGAAAGGTTTTCATTTCCTTTATCATCTGTAATTATTATTTGATAATTATTGTCCTTTTTAATTCTAAAATTTCCAGAAGCGTCATTTCCATTTATTCTCAGATTCACAACCGAAGAATCGCCAAAAACCAGTTTAGCCATTTTCATTTTTTTTGTTGAACTGATTTTAATATTAACGTTACTTCCCGGTAAAGCTGTAACGTTGCCGTTATCTTTTTGTTGAACAGGAGGCAATTTAGAATAAGCAGGAGAAATTATCGTCTCGTCGAGTGTTTTGATAATAGGGCGATCAATTACTTCGACTGTAAACGCTTCACTGGAAATATCATCAGCCTTTGCAAAATATTTAAAGCTGCTTCTGACTGACTTCACATCATAATTATAATAGCCGAGCGAATCGCGCTTCAGAGTCTGAAACTCGAACTTTGTTTGATCCTCTTCCTTTGTCCCGATTGAAAGATCTTTTGGAACGGGTCCGTTAACTTTTATTGAAACGGAGATATCATCACCTTTTGTGAGTTGCGTATTTCCGGGATGAATCTCAAAAGTATATTTAGCGGGAAGAATAAATTCCTGGTTAAAATTAATTAACCGAAACGCAGCAGCATTGAGAGGATTTACAAACAGCAATAAGACAGATGAAATAATAAAAGTTACAAAAAAATATTTGAACAGCTCCTTTGCTTTTGCAAAACTGACTATCGATTCAAACTGAATGCTTTTGGATTTTTTATAAACATTCAGAAATGCGGCATCTATCATGCTGATCGAATAATTTTTCGTTCCGTTTTCCACAGAAACAAGCTGCATTGCATTCAGCAGATCATCTTTTAAGAATTGAAAATTACTCCCTGCTCTTTCTGCAACTTTATGATAATCCGTTTTTCTGAAGATGTTAAAATATTTCAGTAACGGATTTACAAAAAGAAAAACGAATACGCCAATAGTAAAAACCAGAAAGACAAAAAATAAAATTGTTCTTACTACAGATTCAAAATGAAAGAGAGATTCCAAAACTGAGAAACTAAAAAAGATTAGAATGCCTACCAGCGCTGTAGCCTGAATGCCGATAGCGGCAAAGAGAAAATACTCCCGCTTAACCAGGCGTTCCAGTTTTGAAATTATTTCTTTATAATATGTTGATTCACTTCCCATTCTTTTCTTTTTTTTGTCATTCCCGTGCAAACGGGAATCTTTTAAATTTATATTGGCTCCCCACTTACGTGGGAATGACAATTGTTAATGTACACTTCCTCTTTTATTGGCTTAAAGCCCAAACGACTAAATTCGTCCCAAACTTCAAAGCTTCTTCACGTTTTTCCGGCGGATCATTATGAACATCAGGATCATCCCAGCCGTCACTCGGATTTGATTCATAAGTATAATAGACTGCCAATCTTTTCCCGATAAAAATTCCGAATCCCTGCGGAGGTTTGCCATTATGCTCGTGAGTTTTTGGAACTCCGTTTGGGAAATTCATAAAAATCATGATAAAGTCCATAACTAAACGGAAGTTCAACCAGGTCTTTATCAGGAAAAACTTTTTTCATTTCACGCCTGAATGATTTGTCCATTCCATAATCATCATCAGCGTAAAGAAATCCGCCTTCCTCCAGGTACTTTCTTAACCTTGCAACTTCATCACTTGAAAAAACAATGTTACCGTGACCGGTCATAAATAAAAACGGGTAAGAGAAAATATCGTCAGAGGAAATATCGACAAATGTGTATTCAGGATTAACTTTTATGTCCGTGTGTTGTTTTACATAATTCAACAGATTTGGTTCCTCCGTTTGTCCGTTATACCAATCACCGCCGCCATCGTATTTTAACCGTGCGATCTGGAAAGCACCGTCTTTTGTCTGAGCAAACGGAGTTAAGAAACAACAAAGGAATAATATTCCTGTTAAAGATAATTTGTTCATAATCATTAAAAATTTAGAGTTAATATAGGGGGGATGAGTACGAATTTCAATTTAATAAGAAAGGCTGTTCACATAAAAAAAGTCTCCCCCCTTTTTATGAGGAAGACTTTAGAAACCAACAGTAATGGTTAGTTACTTAGATTTTTGTAAGTAAACCACCAATCGTAACCTTCGGCGGTTTTCATTCTTTCTTCCGCACCAACAACATCTTTCGGAGGTGGAATAATTACCTTATCGCCTATCAGTTCATTGTTTGGCCAGTTCTCAGGCATTGCAACTTTATTCTTATCAGAAATCTGTAATGCCTTGAGCGCGCGCAGAACTTCATCTATTTGTCTGCCGATTTCCTGAGGATAGTAAATCATTAACCTGATCACACTATCGGGATCAACAACAAATACTGCACGAACTGTGTTAGTACCTTTTCCCGGATGAATCATTCCCAGTTTTGCTGCAATTTTTCCCATATCATCAGCTATAACAGGAAATGGTATTTCAATCTTTAAAGTATTCTTAATCCACTCAACCCATTTTATGTGTGAAAAAACCTGGTCAATGGATAAGCCTACTAATTCAGCATTAAGTTTTTTGAATTGATCGTTCCTTTTTGCAAACGCAACAAATTCAGTTGTGCACACCGGAGTAAAATCAGCAGGATGGCTGAACAACACAAGCCATTTACCTTTGAAATCTTTTGGAATATTAATCACCCCCTTCGTAGTCTGAGCCACTATTTCAGGAAGCTTTTCCCCTAACAGCGGAATACCCGATCCATTATTCATATTTTCCATTTTGTCCCTCTTTTTTTGATTTGCATTATGATATTAGCAAAAAATACGCCATTAACGATAAGCAGGAATTCCTGCTGTTTTCCTGTTATATTATTTATTAGTTTTAAGAAATTTTTTACCGCCGGGAATTGAATTCCTTCGACAAAGAATAAGTAATGCAATTTTTTTTACCTGTAAATATTTTCAGCAATTAAAGGAGCTATATGGCAAAGCAATACTGGCTTGTAAAATCAGAACCTGATGTGTTTTCGCTCGATGACCTTGCAAAAAGTAAAAATAAAACTACTCACTGGGACGGAGTAAGAAATTACCAGGCAAGAAATTTTATGCGTGACCAGATGAAAAAAGGTGACGGAGTTTTATTTTATTACAGCAATGCTGATCCTAAAGCAGTTGCAGGTTATTGCGAAGTTGTAAAAGAAGGTTATCCCGATCACACACAATTTGATCCGGAGAATAAACATTTTGATCCGAAAGCTGATCCCGCTAACCCGCCGTGGATAATGGTTGATATAAGATTTGTAAAGAAATTTAAAAAACCTGTAACGCTGGAAGGAATAAAAGCAAACCCGAAACTTAAAAAGATGAGACTTGTACAAAGAGGCAACCGTCTTTCAGTTATGCCCGTTGAGAAAAGCGAGTGGGATGAAATTTTGAAAATGGGAGATCAAAAGTAAAATTGTCCGGGGCTGTAGCTCAGTTGGGAGAGCGGTTCGTTCGCAACGAACAGGTCGTCGGTTCGATCCCGATCAGCTCCACTAACAGAACTGAATTTTTCTGTTAAGATTTAATTGCCTGCAACGAATACATCAACGGCAGAATATTCTCAAATCCTTTTATCCGCCATAAATTATCTTCGCCTTTAATCATACCGGGAAAACAATTATAAAAAGAGAAAGGATATTCGTTAAAGCTTTCTAATTTCAATCCGTTACTTTTTAAAGAATTAAAAACTTCATCGAGTGAATGGTTCCATCCGTACTCGGTCATTTCAATTTCTGCATTCTTATCTGCATAGGTTCCCTTTATTTTCTCTTCAATGGGTTTGCCGGAATTAAAATAAGAGTATTTCAAGTTTTTAATTTCACTGTCGTACATCCAGATAACAGGATGAAATTCAGCAAGGAAAAATGTTCCTCCTGGTTTTAGAAAATGATTTATTATTTCCGCCCATTTGTTCAAATCAGGCAGCCAGCCGATTACGCCATATGAAGTAAAAACAATATCGAATTTTTTATCAAGTTTTTCCTTCAGTTCATAAACATTTGAGCAGATAAATTCAGCGTCAAGTTTTAATTCGCTGTTTAATTCCTTCCCAAGCTTTATTGCTTCATCTGAAAAATCAACACCTGTTGCTTTTGCGCCAAACCTCGCCCACGAAAGCGTATCCATTCCGAAATGACACTGCAAATGCAAAAGCGATTTTTCTTTTACATCACCCAAGGCTTCAAGCTCGACAAAATTTAAAGAGGTTTTCCCTTTCTTAAATTCCTCCAATCCATAGAACTCAGACTGAGTATTAATCGAAGTCCTTTTGTTCCATAGTGATTTATTTGATTCGAAATATTTTTGGTTCATTTTATAGTCGCAATTTGTTATTAATTCAATCCAGGTCTTTTTTTACTACCTGCAAAATATCAAAATTAAACCTGAGGTTTTAAAAAACACTCCCTAGTTTTAAAAAATTTGTTTATGTTACTTTAACAAAAATTATTATCTTAACACTTCAATAGAGCAAAATAATTAGTAATTAAACTAATCTCGCTAATGCTTACAACAATCTTTCGATTCAGAAACTTACTTAAATTCATAGCTACTCACATAATAAGGTAAAAAATTATGTCAACCTTACAACCTCTGGATTGGGTAATAATTGCCGGATATTTCGGAATTATTTTAGGTCTGGCCTGGTGGGTGATAAGACAACGCCAGGAAACTTCGACTGATTATTTTCTCGCCGGACGACATTTAGGCTGGTTTATTGTCGGCGCTTCAATTTTTGCTTCCAATATCGGTTCGGAACACCTTGTAGGCCTCGCTGGCTCGGGTGCAACAGATGGAGTCGCAATGGCTCATTACGAGTTGCACGCGTGGTGTTTGCTTGTACTTGCCTGGATTATGGCTCCTTTTTATATGCGATCAAAAGTTTTTACAATGCCGGAATTTCTTGAAAAAAGATTTTCTCCGAGTTCGCGTACTCTTCTCTCATTTATTTCATTGGTTGCTTATATCTTTACAAAAATTGCGGTCGGAATCTTTGCCGGTGGAATTGTATTTAGCGTACTTCTTCCCGACATTAGCTTTATGGGGCTCAATAGCTTCTGGATCGGATCAATACTTGTTGTTGTATTAACAGGATTATACACAATTGGCGGCGGTATGAAAGCCGTTGCTTATACTGAAGCTTTGCAAACTATAATACTCATTCTGGGTTCCATTCTTGTTACCATTTACGGTTTACATGCGCTGGGCGGATGGGATGTTTTAACTTCTACTGTACCTGCGGAAATGTTTAACCTTTGGAAACCGTTGATTCCTCATGGAGTTCAAAGTACGTGGGCACCTGTTATGGAAAGCGGTAAGATGGCATGGTATTTCAACGATAATTATCCCTGGCTCGGAATGCTTTTCTGCGCACCCATTATTGGTCTGTGGTATTGGACAACAGATCAATACATTGTTCAGAGAGCAATAAGTGCAAAAAATATCTCCGAAGCTAGAAAAGGTTCAATCGCAGCAGGCTTCTTCAAATTATTACCGGTTTTCATTTTTATTCTTCCCGGAATTATTGCATTTGCAATTGCAAAGAACGGAGTAATTCCCGCGATACAACATCAGATGGTTGATGCAAGCGGACATATTATAAGAGAAAATGCCCAGGCTGCTTTCCCTTTAATGGTCGCTTATGTACTTCCCGTCGGAATAAGAGGAATAGTTGTTGCCGGACTTTTAGCAGCATTGATGAGTTCTCTTGCCGGTGTATTTAACGCATCGTCTACATTGTTCACTATGGATTTTTATTCGCGCATTCGTCCCAATGTTTCACAAAAACAACTTGTGTGGGTGGGACGCGTTGCGACAACTGTAATGGTGCTTATAGGCCTCTTGTGGATTCCAGTTATACAAGGCGGCAGAGGTCTTTACGATTATCTGCAGGGTGTACAATCATATCTTGCGCCACCAATATTTGTAGTATTCTTCCTCGGAGTCTTTTGGAAGAGATTAAATGCAAAAGGTTGTATGTCAGCATTGATTGTGGGTTTCCTGATGGGAATTTTCAGGCTTGCAGTTGATACCCCTGTAAAATTATTGGGAACAACCTATACTCAGGGCTCATTTTTCTGGATAGTTAATAACATTTTCTTTCAATATTACAGCCTGCTTATCTTTTTAGTAAGTATTGTTGTAATGATAGGTGTAAGCTATATGACTGAAGAACCAAGCTATGAAAAACTGGATGGACTAACATTCTCAACTACAAGCCCTGATCAAAGGAAAGAGAACAGAAGCAGCTGGGGAATTAAGGAGGTTGTTGCATCCGTAATTCTTGTATTAGCTATTTTAGCTATCTATCTGTATTTCTCCTGATGAGTTAGTTAGATAGATAAAAAAAAATTTAGAACTGAAATAAAAAGTAAATGGCAAAATATTCTATCGGGCTGGATTTTGGAACTAATTCCTGCAGGGCATTAATAGTTAATATTAGTGATGGGCAGGAATTAGCCAGCCATGTTTTTGATTATCCCTCCGGTGACGCTGGAGTTATTATTGATCCAAAGGATCCGAACCTGGCAAGACAAAATCCTGCTGATTACATAAAAGGGATAGAAGTAACAATTACTGAATCGTTAAAGAAAGCAAAACAAAATGATCCCGGCTTTCTTCCTGAAAATGTGATAGGAATCGGAGTTGATACTACCGGCAGCAGTCCTATGCCCGTTGATGCGGAGGGAATGCCGCTTAACTTTAACGATAAATTTAAAAACGTACCCGCGGCAATGGTATGGTTGTGGAAAGATCACACAAGTTTTGCTGAAGCAAAGTTAATTACTGAAACTGCCGCGAAACACAGGCCGGAATACCTTGCAAAGATTGGGGGAGTTTATTCTTCAGAATGGTACTGGAGCAAATTGCTTCACTGCGAGAAGGAAAATCCTGAAGTATTTAATTCAGTTTATAGTCTTGTAGAAATTTGTGATTGGATACCTGCAGTTCTGACAGGCAATACAAAACCTGAAAATATAAAAAGAAGTATTTGTGCTGCCGGACATAAAGCAATGTACAACAAAAACTGGGGTGGACTACCGGATGAAGAATTTTTAAATCTTTTATCTCCCAAGCTTGGAGAGATTAGAAAAAGGCTGACTCAAAAAACTTTTTCATCCGAAGAAAGTATTGGCACTCTTTCCAAAGAGTGGGCAGATAAACTTGGTCTATCACCAAAAGTCAGCATTGCTGTCGGTGCATTCGATGCACATATGGGCGCGGTTGGCGCGGGAATAAAAACAGGAACACTGGTAAAAATTATGGGAACCAGCACCTGTGATATTATGATCTCGCCAAACAAAGAAAAGTTAGCGGACATTCCCGGTGTTTGCGGAATTGTCGATGGTTCGGTTATGGGAGATTTTTACGGAATTGAGGCGGGACAGTCTGCAGTTGGAGATATTTTTCTCTGGTTCGTAAATAATCTTGTTCCCGAAAAGTACGGAAAGACTACCGATGAAAAATTCCTTAACCTTGAAAAAGCTGCTATCGAATTAAAACCCGGTGAAAGCGGACTGCTTGCCCTTGACTGGAATAACGGCAACCGTACAATTCTCGTTGACGTAAGATTAACAGGCATGCTGTTGGGACAAACTCTTCATACTCAACCTCACGAAATTTATCGCGCGTTGATCGAAGCAACTGCTTTCGGCGCACTTGCAATTATAGATCGAATAGAAGAATATGGAGTCAAAATAAACGAGGTTGTAAACTGTGGTGGGCTCGCTGCAAAAAGTCCGTTGTTAATGCAGATTTATGCCGATGTCACAAACCGTCCGATGAAAATTTCCAGAAGTGATCAAACCCCCGCACTGGGAGCGGCTATTTTCGGAGCGGTTTCAGCAGGTGAACAAGTCAGCGGATTTAAAGATATTTATGAAGCTCAAAAAGTTATGACAGGGATTGGAAAAACCTTCGATCCGATTCCAGAAAATTATGATATTTATAAAAAGTTGTATAAACTTTACCAGCAGCTTCACGATGGATTCGGTATGGTTAAATGGTCAGGAAATATGTATAATGTAATGAAAGAATTACTCGATATAAGGGACAGCATTTCAAAAGGCGAATAATAAATGTTAGAAGAATTAAAAGAGAAAGTTCTAAAGGCAAACCTCGCACTCGTAAAATATAATCTTGTAACTCTCACCTGGGGAAATGTAAGCGGAATTGATCGTGAAAAAGGATTGGTTGTTATAAAACCAAGTGGCGTGGATTATGAGAAAATGAAAGCGGAAGATATGGTGGTTGTAGATTTAAATGGAAAAGAATTGAAGGAAAATTAAATCCATCATCCGATACGCCAACACACGTTGAACTTTATAAATCCTTTCAAAAAATCGGTGGGATTTCACACAGCCACAGCGAATATGCAACAATTTTTGCACAAGCATCAATGGAAATTCCCTGCTTCGGTACAACACACGCAGATCATTTTAACGGACCGGTTCCTGTTACAAGATTCCTTACTGAAGAAGAAGTAAACTCTGGATATGAACTGAACACGGGAAAATTAATCGCAGAAAGATTTAAAGATCTCGATCCGGTATCCGTTCCCGCTGTTTTAGTCGCGGGCCATGCTTCTTTCGCCTGGGGAAAAGATCCGGAAGATTCAGTAAAAAATAATTTGGTTCTGGAAAGGGTTGCCAAAATGGCTTTGAATTGTCTTTCTCTAAAAGTGGATTTAAAAGACTTACCCGATTACATTCAAAAAAAGCATTACGAAAGGAAACACGGAAAAAACGCTTATTACGGACAAAAATAAATTGATTGAGGAAACAAAATGATAGACTTAAAAAAATATGAAGTTTGGTTCATCACTGGCAGCCAGCATCTTTACGGTAACGAAACCTTAAAAAAAGTTGATGAACATTCTCAGGATATTGTAAAAGAATTAAATGCTTCATCACACATTCCCTTAAAAATTGTTTTTAAACCGGTGCTAACTACACCCGATGCAATTTACAAATTATGTCTTGAAGCAAATACTTCACAAAATTGTGTCGGACTCATAACCTGGATGCACACTTTCTCACCCGCTAAAATGTGGATAGCAGGATTAAAAACTTTAACAAAACCTTTTGTTCATCTTCATACACAATATAACCGCGATATCCCGTGGGATAAAATTGATATGGATTTTATGAATCTGAATCAATCTGCTCATGGTGGAAGAGAATTCGGATATATCTGTACAAGGATGAAAAAAAACAGGAAGGTGGTTGTCGGTCACTGGAAAGAAGAGAGCGCTCAAAAAAAATTAGCAATCTGGATGAGAGCGGCATGTGCATTTAGCGATGCGCAAGGTGGAAAGATTATACGCTTTGGTGATAATATGAGAGAAGTTGCCGTTACAGAAGGAGATAAAGTTGAAGCGCAAATGAAATTCGGTTATTCAGTCAATGGCTTCGGGCTAGGTGATCTTGCTGCTTTGGTAAATTCAGTAAGTGACAAAGAGGTAAACGATCTCTTAGCAGAATATGAATCAAAGTATAATGTTAATCCAGTAATGCAAAAAAATGGAAAGAACAGATTTTCATTGATTGATTCAGCAAAGATTGAACTCGGACTGAGAAAATTTTTAGCGCAAGATAATTACATAGGATTCACAACAACTTTTGAAAATCTCCACGGTTTAAAACAATTGCCCGGATTATCCGTTCAAAGATTGATGGCTGATGGATACGGTTTCGGTGCCGAAGGCGACTGGAAAACAGCAGCACTTGTTCGTGCAATAAAAGTTATGGCTTTCGGTTTGAATGGCGGAACTTCATTTATGGAGGATTACACATATCACCTCGATCCATCCGGAACAAAAGTCCTTGGTGCACATATGCTTGAGATTTGTGAATCTATTGCAGAAGAAAAGCCCTCACTTGAAATTAAGCCTTTATCAATCGGTGGAAAAGAAGACCCGCCGAGATTGATTTTCAACGCTCCTGAAGGCCCGGCTGTCAACGCTTCAATTATTGATATGGGAAACCGGTTTAGAATGATTGTTAACGAAGTTGATGTTGTAAAGCCTGATGCACCTTTACCAAACCTTCCGGTTGCAAGAGCTCTCTGGATTCCGAAACCGAATCTGGAAGTTGCCGCTTCAACCTGGATACTTGCAGGCGGAGCGCATCATACAGGATTCAGTCAGGCAGTTACGCAGGAATATCTCGAAGATTTTGCTGAGATGGCCGGGATAGAATATTTGCTGATAAACGAAGAAACAAAAGTTTCGGAATTTAAAAAAGAACTCCGATGGAATGAGACGTATTTTTCTAACTCTTAAAATTAGCTGAACTACAAATCCTTTCTCATTTCGTAATGAGGAATTGACCCGAAAAGTGTGTGTGCTTGCTTCACTATTTTGTATCCGTGTTTTTCATAAAACTTTATCAGCAGTGTCACGGGCATTTAGAATAATAAATTCTGCTCCCTTTTCCTTTAGCTCTCTTCTCAAGCTCCACTAAAACCAAAGCACCTATTCCCTTTCCTCTTTGATTCTCCTCAACAGCCATATACCTGATTTGTGCTTCATCATTACAATTAAAATGAGCTCGTCCGACTCCAACAGGAATTCCTTCACTTTCACAAACCATTACGTGAATTGCTGTTTCTTCTTTGTCATCTTTCTCACTCCCTTTCGGTTGATCCCACGGAGCACGCAGAATCCTCCAGCGAAGATCGTAATATTTTTCAAATTCTTCAGGAGTTTTTGGTTGTGTGATTATCATATTATTTTTGCAGTAATGTCTCGCAGATATCGCTGATTTAAGCAGATATTAATTTTACATATTAGCGCGAGCTATTCCTCTAATAAATTTTCATCATCATCAATCAAAGATTGAGGAAGAGTTTTGGAAGCCTTTGCGCCGAGTTGCTTAATTTTTTCAGCACGTTTTATAAGATTACCATGATCCTTCTGAAAGCTTTTTCATAGCATCATTGTAACTGCTTTGTGTTTGTTCAATCCTGCTA
Organism: uncultured Bacteroidota bacterium; assembly: GCA_963772675.1. Classification (GTDB taxonomy): domain Bacteria; phylum Bacteroidota; class Ignavibacteria; order Ignavibacteriales; family Ignavibacteriaceae; genus JAKAGZ01. The sequence goes on along the minus strand of CAVYYF010000005.1, from coordinate 634,800 downwards.
CCGATGGTTTGCAAATCTTCAACAAATCCAACAAACTTATCATAAAGAGCACCACTTTGTCTTGCAATTTCAATTGCATTTTTATTCTGATTTTCCTGTCGCCAGATGCTTGCAATTGTGCGGAGTGTTGCGAGAAGAGTAGTTGGAGAGACAATTACAATATTTTTGTCATAAGCTTCCTGAAAAAGACCACTGTCATTTTGCAAAGCAAGACTAAAAGCTGGCTCAATCGGAAGAAACATCAATACAAAATCAAGACTTTCCAGGCTGTAGAGATTCTGATAATTCTTTGAGCTTAAATTTTTAATGTGATTTCTTATCGAAAGTATATGTTCTCTAATTCCATTGAGTCGATCATTCTCATTTTCCGAAGAACTGAATTTCTCATAAGCTATAAGCGAAACCTTGGAATCAATTACAATACTTTTATTATCCGGCAACTTTACAATTACGTCGGGCTGAAATCTTCTGCCTTCCTGCGAAGTAATACTTTCCTGCAAAAAATATTCACGATCCTTCGCAAGCCCTGATTTCTCCAGAAGACTTTCAAGAATAAACTCACCCCAGTTACCCTGGGTTTTAGTTTCGCCTTTAAGGGCGTTTGTAAGATTTGTTGCATCCTTGCTCATTTGCTGGTTGAGTTCGTGGAGTGTTTTTATCTGCTGAACAAGTGATGCTCTTTCTTTAGAATCTGTCACATACACATCTTCAACTTTTTTCTCGAAGTCTTTTATTCTTTCGCCAAGCGGTTTTAGAATCTGATCAAGGTTATCACGGTTTTGCTTTGTAAAAGTCTCACTCTTTTCAGTTAAAATTTTGTTTGCGAGATTTTCAAATTCCTTTGTGAATTTAGCTTGCAGTTCTTCAACTTCGGATTTTTGTTCAGAAAGTTTTTCCTGAAGATTTTTGTAATCAGAATTTAATGCTGAATTTTCCGAATTAAGCCTTATTACTTTCTCTCTTTCTACTCTTAGTTCTTCTTTATTTTTATTCAGCTCCTCTTCCAAAAAAGAATTTCTTTCACCAACTTTGCCCGAAGTTCCTTCATATTTAAATTTCGCAACGAAGAAAGCCGCCAACGCGCCAATTATCAATCCAATTATTAAAAATATTATTTCCATTTTATAAATCCATTTTCACCGCTATGACGCAAAGATAATTTATTAACTGACGTCTCCGCAATTTGGCGGTTAATTTTTCCAATTCAGTTCTATCCAATTTTATTTTAATGATACTTTCTCCTGAACTGAATTCAATAGTGAATTATCTTTTATTAGTCCCGCTACTTTTTTAAGGTCTTCGTAAATCAGCCTGTCATTTCCCAACGGTTTTACAACCACCCTGATTTTATTATATGCAACCGAAGTACCCACACCGGGTTTTAGCGGTTTCAGATATTCCAAAGCCTGGGCCGCTGCAAGCAATTCAATCGCCAAAACATTCTCAAGGTTCTGCATGATCTTATAACATTTTTGTGCAGCAATCGATCCCATTGAGTTATGATCTTCCTGGTTAGCAGAAGTAGGAATTGAATCAACGCTTGCCGGATGAGCAAGCACCTTATTTTCTGAAACAAGACTCGCTGCTGTATATTGTGCAATCATTAAACCGGAATTGAGTCCGCCTTCCTTTGTCAAAAATCGTAGGCAGACCATGACTCAGATTTCCATTTACCATTCTTTCCGTCCTTCTCTCTGAAACATTTGCAAGTTCGGAAAGCGCAATTCCCATAAAATCCATTGCGAGCGCCATCGACTGCCCGTGAAAATTTCCCCCCTCAATATGTTCTTTCGTGCCCGGGAAAATTATCGGGTTATCGTTCACGGAATTCATTTCGATTTTTACTCTTGACAAAACATAATCGATTGCATCTCTTGAAGCACCGTGAATTTGCGGGACACATCTTATCGAATATGCATCCTGAACCCTGGAATCATTTTTCAAATGTGATTTCCTGATTTCACTGCCGCGAATCATAGAAAGAACATTTTTTGCAGTCGTAACCTGTCCGGGAAATGGCCGGAGTGCGTGAAGTTTTTTATCAAATGCTTTATCGGTCGCGCGAAGTGCTTCGTGTGAAAGCGAGGCACATATATCCGCAACTTTAATAAGATTAATAACACGCAGTGAAATATACGCTGCAAATGAGGTCATCATCTGAGTTCCATTAATTAAAGCCAGCCCTTCTTTTGCTTCAAGCTCGACTGGCTTTAAATTAAATTTTTTCAATCCCGTTAAAGAAGAAATGATTTTTGTGTTCGATGCTTTTTCATCGAGAACATTTTTTACAATCTGCACTCTTCCTTTACCAATCATTGCAAGAACGAGATGTGAAAGCTGCACAAGATCGCCACTCGATCCGACTGACCCCTGTGAAGGAATTACAGGAATGATGTTATGCTTCATCATTTTTATTAAGAGCTGAAGCGTCGATAAGCGTATCCCGGAATATCCTTTTGCCAATGCATTCAACCTTAACAGCATCATTAATTTTACAATATGCGGAGGAAGATTATCACCGCAGCCGACAGCGTGACTTAGTATAAGATTTTCCTGAAGTTTTTTAAGATCCTTCCTGGAAATATTCACATTAGCAAATTCTCCGAAACCGGTTGTGACACCATAAACTACTTCACCTTCGTCAACCCATTTCTCAACAAGTTTACGTGATCTTAAAATTGCTTTTACGGAGTCCGAAGAAATAATAACCTCCGGGTTTTCTTTCAGAAAGAAGTCTATTTTATCAAAAGTAAGTGAACTTCCGTTTATTATAAGTTTTTTAGCTGCCATAAATTATTTTTTTTATTTTTTCAGAATTCTCTTTATTTGTTCTGTAAGTAATATGAATTGAATTCTCATCATACTTTTTATTAAGAACTTCCGCAAGCGAATGAATTGCTGCGGCTGCTTTTGAATTAGTTATGTCGAGATCGATATTTTCTTCAACGAATTTTTCCTCAGTTAATCTAACCAGCCTATCCATAAGCCCGGTAATATTTATTCCCCGCTGTGCCGAAATAATTATTGCATTGTCGTATTTATTTCTGACAAAATCAATTTTTGCTTTGTTGCCAACAGCGTCAATCTTGTTAAATACTTTAAGCACGGACTTTCTCCCCGCAATTTAATTCTTTTAAAGTCTCTTCCACAACAAGAATATGATCCTCAAAATAAGGATGTGAAAAATCAATTACATGCAAAATTATGTCAGCATCTTTTACTTCATTTAACGTACTCTTGAAAGAAGCAACCAGATGTGGCGGAAGCTTTCTGATAAATCCGACAGTATCACTTAGTAATAATTTTTGATTTTTCCCAATCTCAATTGCACGTGTGGTTGAATCGAGTGTTGCAAATAATTTGTCTTCAGCAAAAACATTCGCTTTAGTAAGTATATTAAACAAAGTAGATTTGCCGGCATTTGTGTAGCCTACAAGCGAAATTTTAATAAAATCTTTACGTCCGTGACTTTGAGTTATTCTCTGTGATTCGATTTTATCCAGCTTGCTTTTTAGAAGACTTATCCTTGTTCTGATTATTCTTCTGTCAGTTTCAATCTGTGTTTCGCCCGGACCTTTTGTTCCGATTCCACCATACTGCTTCGATAAGTGAGTCCACGCTCGTGTTAATCTCGGCAGCATATATTGTAGCTGTGCAAGCTCAACCTGCGTTTTTGCTTCCTTTGTTTTTGCGCGTGATGCAAAAATATCAAGTATCAATCCGCTGCGGTCAACAATTTTTCTTTCAAAAAGTTTTTCTAAATTTCTTAACTGGACAGGCGAAAGATCATCATCAAATATCACAATATTTATATCGTTCATTTCAATTAGCTGTTTCAGTTCTTCAGCTTTTCCCTTACCGATGTAAAATGCAGGATCGAAAGTAGACTTTTGCTGTGTTACTTTCAGAATAGTTTCTGCTCCGGCTGTTAAAGAGAGTTCCTCAAGTTCTGTTAGATGCTCTTCAACAAGTTCTTTATCGAGATCCCTGGTCATTAAGGCAACGAGCATGGCCCGCTCAACAGTTTTTTTAGAAACTTCAATCATCTTATTTGTCAAATCTTTTCAGTTCCCTCCGATCATTCTTTAATGGTAACCATTTGTTTCTTTGTATTTCTTGCAATCGTCATTTCTAAAATAGCAAGTAACAACGCTACCAGGATAAAATATTTCCAGAGCTCTGATCCGAACCGGGATTGCAAAATAACTTCAGAAGGATTCTGATCTTTGGCAATTATAATATGCCTCCCTTTGAAATTTATTTTTTTAAGATAATCGTTGAAATCGCTTTCGGTTAAATATTTCGTCACAGATTCGCGTGGATCGGTGTTTATTGAAATTTCATTAATCAAATTTGAGCCGGAAAACACTTTATAATTGCCCGCTGTTTTTGTTTTGTCATAGCTTATATAATTATTCTTTAATTGCTTATCAAGATTCAGAAATTCATCCGATTTATCAGGTCTTTCGATTTTAACCTGTGGTGACAGGTTATCCGCCAAATTTATTTCAACTTCATCCCCGGCCAAATATTCCTGGTTTGAATTATCCTTCGCGGCCAGATAATATACTGCTTTATTCATAAGCGGAACGAATATTCCTTTCAATGGAAGATTTGACCAGCTTAAGACCGGAGCAGTATTCATCAGCAAAACTTTCCCGTTTCCGGTTTTATATTCGCTTAAAAATGATGAGCCGTCCATAAGGGTAATAATATTTGCTCCCTTTCCCTCTGTAGTGATTTTGAAACTGTGATAAATATCCGGTGATTCGATTTTTTCCTTGTTCTTATTTGAAAAGATATCTTTAAAGATCGGATGATTGAATTCGACTTTATCAAAAGAAAGTATATTATCCGAAGAATTTATTTTACCAAAAGTTCCGGTTGGCGAAGGAAGTCCTAATAATCCGGTCAAAGATTGAAAGTTCTGTAAAGAAGATGAAGAGCCGGGCATAAGAAATAGTCTGCCTCCATTCTTTATATAAGTTTTCAAACGGTCAACACCTGTTATATTTTCAGAGCCAATAATCATCACAACATCAAATTGATTCAAATCAATTGAGGATAACTGGTTTAGGTATTTACCTGTAATTTTTATTGCACTCTGTTCATCACCTGCAGTTAAAGCAAGCTCAATAAATTTTGAATCAGCCTGATCATCAGTAAAAATTATTACCGGAATTTTATCCGGTATAAAGAAATTTGCGAACCGTTTGTTGTCCTGTAAAATATCATCATCTTCAATTTCCGCAAGTACATCAATGTAACCCGTTTTTTTAGGAACCGCCTGCATAGAGATTACTCTTGAATCGCCTGCACCAATTGTTACACTTTGCTGACTACTTCTATCGCCGTTCAGAAAAAGTGAGACAACTGTATTGTCCACAGGGCGACTGGAATAATTTGTCAAAGTAACGCTAAAATTCACAGGCTTATTTTTTTCAAATATCTGGTTATCGATTTTTAATTTGTCAATTCCAATATTAAAAACATCTTTACCCGAATAATTGATTGTGTATAATCTTACCTTATCATTCAACAATTCGCTTAGACCCGAAAGCGTTCCCTGGTCGAACAAGCGGCCTGATTGGAAATCTGATAAAATATAAATCTCTTTATTAAAATTTTTAGATTCTCCTAAAATTTTTGCTGCTTTTACAATTGCGTTATGCAGCAATCCGGTTGAATAAGAAATTTCAACGGAGTTTACCTCTTTTTCAAACTCTGCAAGATTGCCTGTAGTTCTAATTTCTTTATTGCTTCTGTCTGAAACGAGAACCAGTGCAGCGTCATCTCCTTCCTGAAGTTCTTTAAGCAATTCCTGTAGCATTGATTTTGCCTGGTTCAAATAGGAACCGTTTGCATCAACAACTGACATACTGTAAGTATCATCAAGAATAAAAACAGCGGTAGTTTTTGCTGCGGAAGTTGTTCCGCCGATTGCAATTCCTTTAATAGTGGGCCGCGCAAAAGCCATAACCAAAAACAAAATAATCAAAACTCTCAGCGCAAGAAGCAGCCATTGTTTAAGTTTTATTTTCCTGATCTTGTTTTTCTGTAACTCTTTCAGGAATGCAAGTGTGCTGAACTCAATGCGTTTTAATTTCCTGAGATTAAGCAGGTGAATTAAAACAGGAATTGAAGCTGCTAATAGTCCAAATAATACAGCGGGATTAAGGAATAGCATTTAGTTTGTTATTGTTAGGAATTTCAAATTTATTAAGACGAAAAATAAAGATATAGGAAAACGGAATACCAACTTAATTTTAGCATACATTTGTAGAGACGCGGCATGCCGCGTCTTGAACCTTTAACTGATATAAATTTTAATTTCTTATTTATCCGAAGTTATCTTAATTCAAAGTTATATAATTATTTATTGTTTTAACCAATCACTTTTATATTTATTGCCAATATTAGCTAATATTTTACTTCTGGGTACAAGATGATTAAGGTATGCTTGCTATACCGAAATATTTTTTATCCTTATCATTCCTTCCTTATTCAATCGGACATTGTCCCATGGCATTTGCCATTTTTCTTCCAGTACTTACTAAGTTACTGACTGTATTGTCCAATGAAATGCTTACTATTGTAAAGTTAGATTTTCCCAATTTTGCATATACTTTTCTAACTTCAGGCATTTCTGCTAAACAAGGCGAGCACCACGTAGCCCAAAATTGCAGAAGATAATATTTACCTTTTAGTAAATCATTAGTTATTGTTTTATAGAGTCAATTAATTTAAAAGAAAATGGAGGGATGATTTATTCCAACTCTGATTACCTCAGGGTTCTATTTAGTTAATGCATAATTGACATTATCCGATTTTAAATCTGAATAGTTAGATTTCAATATTTTATAGTAGTAATCAGATTCTTTGGGAATTAGTATTCGCTGAGTAAGGTAGATCAATAATGTTATTAAAGCGTTAGTCTTTCAAAATTCTTTATGACTTTCCTTATATTAAGGTTATTCATTCTTTTTCTGATTGTGCAATAAATATTTCTTATTTCTTTACGCCAATTATATTGGTTAATGCAGCTGTATATGTACTACCAAAAAATAATCGGGCTTAATGATCATCGAAAATATTTTCCAGACTAAAGTATTGCTTTAGATCCAAGATCTATTTTCTAAGAGTCTAAAAGATTCTTCATTAGATATTCCCGGAATCTTAAAGTTGGTATTGCTTAGGAATAATTCATCATTACCTAATATTATTTTAGGAAAAAATCTAAAATAATTATGTAAAATCTAATCTAAATACCATAGTGCTACATTATCACTCATATTGATAAGTTTTTGATAAAATTGAATTAACTATTTCATTGCAGAATCTCCTTTAGTTGCTGACGGTTTACACATTACATCTGATGAATTATCGTTTGTCAAGTTATTTTTATTGACTAATCATAAATACTTAACTTTTATCAATTATTTGATTAAAATTGAGGTTTTTAAAATAAAAAACCCGATCCTGAAATTTCAGAATCGGGTAAGTCTTAAAGACGGGGATGCCCGTCTCTAATATATCTTACTTATTCATCTTCGCAATCAGGTTCAGCGCGCTGCCTGCTTTGAACCATTCGATCTGTGCTTTGTTGAATGTTTGATTTAACATTGCTTCATCCGTTGAACCGTCTTTATGCTTGATAACAAGCTTGAGCTGTTTTTCGGGAGCCAGTTCTGTAATCCCGATAACGCTGAGTTTGTCATCCTCTTTTATTTTATCGTAGTCAGCTGAATTTAGCAAAAGTAAGCGGAAGCATTCCCTGTTTCTTCAGGTTTGTCTCGTGAATTCTTGCAAAGCTCTTTACGATGATTGCCCTGCCGCCAAGGAATCTTGGTTCCATTGCAGCGTGCTCACGGCTTGAACCTTCACCGTAGTTTTCATCACCAACAACAATCCAGTCAACACCTTTTGCTTTGTATTCGCGTGCAACTTCAGGAACTGATTTTGTTTCACCGGTAAAAGTATTTTTAACTTTTCCTGCGTCTCCTGTAAATGCGTTAATTGCACCGATGAACATATTGTTGGAAATATTATCAAGATGTCCGCGGAATCTTAACCACGGCCCAGCCATTGAAATATGATCTGTTGTACATTTCCCTTTTGCTTTAAGCAATAATGGGAAATCGACAAAATCTTTTCCGTCCCACGGAGTAAATGGTTTTAATAACTGTAATCTTTCACTGTCAGGTTTTACAATTACCTCAACACCCGATCCATCTTTTGCCGGTGGAACAAACCCTTCTTCACCTTTATCAAATCCTTTCGGCGGAAGTTCTTCTCCGGTTGGAGGATCAAGTTTTACTTTTTCTCCTTTTTCATTTACCAGTTCATCTGTAATCGGATTGAAAGAAAGACTTCCTGCAATTGCAAGTGCTGTTGTAATTTCAGGGCTTGCAACAAAAGCAAGTGTTTCAGGATTTCCGTCATTTCTTTTTGCAAAGTTCCTGTTGAAAGAAGTAACTATTGTATTCTTTTCACCCGTTTTAATATCCATTCTTTTCCACATTCCGATGCAGGGACCGCAGGCATTTGCCAGCGTAACTCCGCCTACTTCGTTTAAAGTTTCAAGTAAACCATCTCTTTCAATTGTTGCTCTCACCTGCTCGGAACCGGGAGTAATTGTGAATTGAGATTTTGTTTTCAACCCTTTTGCCAATGCTTGTTTGGCAATGCTTGCAGAACGATCGATATCTTCATAACTGGAGTTTGTGCAGCTTCCGATTAATGCAACACTAACTTTATCCGGGAAATTATTTTCTTTAACTGCTTCCTTCATTTTTGAAATCGGCCAAGCTTTGTCTGGTGTGAAAGGTCCGTTCAAATGAGGTTCGAGTTCTGAAAGATTAATTTCGATTACCTGATCGTAATATTTTTGAGGATTTTTAATTACTTCATCATCAGCTTTTAAATTATCTGCATTACTTTCCGCCAGTGAAGCAACATCCGCACGATCTGTAATCCTTAAATAAGAAGACATCCTTTCATCGAAAGGAAAGACTGAAGTTGTTGCGCCGATCTCAGCTCCCATGTTGCAAATGGTTCCTTTCCCTGTTGCGGAGATTGAAGTTGCACCTTCGCCAAAATATTCAACGATAGCTCCGGTTCCACCTTTTACAGTAAGTATTCCTGCCAGTTTTAGAATCACATCTTTCGCGGAAGTCCAGCCGTTCATCTTGCCGGTTAATTTAACGCCGATAAGTTTCGGCCATTTAAGTTCCCAGGGCATTCCGGCCATAACATCCACAGCATCTGCACCGCCGACACCGATTGCAATCATTCCTAGTCCGCCCGCATTTGGAGTATGCGAATCCGTTCCTATCATCATTCCGCCGGGGAAAGCATAATTTTCTAAAACTACCTGGTGAATAATTCCGGCACCCGGTTTCCAGAAACCGACTCCGTATTTTTTAGAGATGCTTTCGAGAAAATCATAAACTTCTTTGTTTTCTGAGGTTGCTCTTAAAAGATCATCTTTTGCACCAACCTGCGCCTGAATCAGGTGATCGCAGTGAACTGTTGAAGGAACTGCTGTTGTTTTTTTCCCGGCGGACATAAATTGCAGAAGAGCCATTTGTGCTGTTGCATCCTGCATCGCAACTCTGTCGGGAGACAATTCAGAATAATCCTTGCCTCGTGATAATTCTTTCGTTGCATCTTCCCAGAGATGCGTATAAAGGACTTTTTCAGCGTATGTTAAAGGTCTGTTTAAGACTTTTCTAACTTTGTTTAGTTTATCTCCAAATTCAGAATAAACTTTTTTAATCATATCTAAATTCGCTGCCATATCTTTACCTGTTTTATATTTTACATTTATATGTGTTATCTTACAAAGATACAAAAAATTGAAATAATTTTGTTTAAATTTTTAGGTCATTATATTCCGGATATTATTAATTGCTAATGCCGGGGAGAAGATATTTAGAGAAAGGTTTAGTAATTTTGGTTCAGTCTGCTTTTGAGTTTACAGGAAAATAAATATGCATACAAATTCAATATTAATTGTTGATGACGAGAAAAGTTACCTGGACCTTCTGAAAGGCTTGCTTGTTGACGAAGGTTTTACAGATGTTATCGTAGAAATAGACCCTCTTAACGTTATTCCCATAATTGAGTCCAGAAATATAGCCCTGATTCTCTGTGATATTTACATGCCTCAAATGAACGGGCTCGAATTACTGGAAATAATAACGTTAAAATATCCGCAAATTCCGGTAATTATGGTAACTGCAACGAACGAGGTCAAAACAGCACTGAAAGCAATTGAACTGGGGGCTTATGAATTTATAACTAAACCACCTGACATTGACAGGCTTTTCCTTACTATTAAACGAGCGCTTGAAAAAAGATTACTCTCCCTCGAGCGTGATACATTAAGAGAGATCAGAGAATCGAATAGAGTAAAATGGAAAAGGGAGTTTGCAGAAATTGTGACTGAGTCCAATTTGATGCACAAAGTTTTTGAACTAGTAAAAATTTTTGCACCCACAAACGAAACCATACTGATCACAGGAGAAACAGGCACCGGCAAAGATTTGATCGCAAAAAAGATACATAATCTGTCGCCTCGCAAATCAAAGCCATTCCTTGTAGTTAACCTTGCTTCAATTTCACCAACACTTTTTGAGAGTGAACTATTTGGTCACGAAAGAGGTTCCTTCACAGGTGCGGCAAACGAAAAGATCGGTTATTTTGAATCTGCAAACGGAGGTACGATTTTCCTGGATGAGATAGGAGAACTACCGAAAGAACTTCAGGGAAAATTATTACGTACAATCCAGTATAATGAGATTTTCAGAATCGGCAGCTCGAGATCAATTAAACTTGATACACGAATTATAGCTGCTACAAACAAGGATCTGACAAAAGCTATAAAGAGAAATGAATTCCGGGCCGATCTTTATTACCGGCTAACACGCGGATTTATTAACCTTCCTCCCTTAAGAAAAAGAAAGGATGACATCAAGCTTCTGGCAAATTATTTCTTAACTGCCGGAAATTTGATTTACAATAAAAATATTATGGGGATAACGGATGAAGCATCCGCTGAATTAGAGAAATATAGCTTCCCCGGTAACGTCAGGGAATTAGAGAATATCATCTTAAACACAGTGGCTCAGACAAAAGATAAAGCTTTTATCGAACATGTAAAGCTACCTTCTACCACAGAAGAAAGATTGCCGGAGCCACAATTCTCCGGTGATATTTTAATTACAATAGATGATGCAGTTAAAAAGCACATAATTAGGGTAATGGAACATGCAAACCTAAACATACAGAAAGCCGCCACTATATTAGGGGTAAGCGAGAGAACTCTACAAAGAAGACTTCAGGAAATTAGGAAAAATAAATAGCCAACCGACATTTTTGACGTCATAAATGACGTAATAATCGACTTACCCTTTCTTCATTATAACAAATAATTCGATCCACGGCTAAAATTATATGTTTTTTTAAAAAATATATGAGGCACACTTGTTGAATATAAGTAAGCAGTATTAATACTTAAGATCTACAACTTTTCAATAGGCAAGAATTATGCAAAATATTCAATCATATTTGACAATCGGAGGGTTACTATTATTCTCCCTTACTTCATTAAGATTTAACAATGCAATTCTCGATACTTCTACAGCAGATGTGCAAAATAAAGTTTACCTTACAGCTTTTTCCCTTGCAGACGATATGATTGAAGAAATTAAAGTAAAAAGTTTCGACCAAAACACTATCCAATTTCCGACAAATGATCCTTCAACTCTGACACAAAACCTGGGACCGGGGTCTAGTGAAGTTTACCCGAATTTTAATGATGTTGATGATTTTAACGGGTATTCCAGAAATGTCGACGAACCACATGCCGAAGGTTATGTAGTAAGTTGCGCGGTACAATATGTTCAAGGAAATGACCCGGATGTAGTAAGTTCAACTCAAACATTTTTCAAAAAAGCAACTGTTACAGTTACAAGTCCTTATATGGACCACGCTGTTAGCCTATCATTCATATTTACTCTTAAATAATAATAATGGACACAATAATAGATTTAATCGGAGCGGCAGTGATAGCAGGAATAGTAATGGTCGGAATTGCCAATCTGAATATTTATTCATCACAAATTCAGTTCAAATCAAATTCAGATCTTACCCTTCAAGAGAACGCAAAGACCATTTCCGATATACTGGATAACGATTTACGAAAAATTGGTTATGGATACAGCGGGACTTCGATTATAACAGCTTCTCCCCAAGAAATAAAGTTTTATGGTGATATTGACTCGAACAATGTTGTTGACCAGGTAGAATATGTACTCAGTGATTCAACTGATGTATCATATACAGAAAATCCAAGCGATAGAATTCTCTTAAGAATAGTTAACGGTGATACCTCAAAAGGCCCGTCACTTGGAATTACAAAACTCAAATTCACTTATAGAAATATGTCCGGAAATGTAACAACAGCATTGGACAGTATAAAATATATTAAAGCTGAGATATGGGTTCAATCACCAACAAAAGTATATGAAGATAACGAGCAAAAATATCTCTTTACTTACTGGGAACTTACAATTAATCCAAGGAACATTTAAGCATGGGTAAAGCAATAATTATACTAGCAGTTGGTATGTCAGTCATAATATCAATGTTGATATTCAGTCTTAACAAAAATACCAACCGTGGGGTGCAGACAGCAGTAGATTCTTATTCCAACACCAAGGCAAGATTGATAGCCAATTCAGGAATTGAGATTTACCTTGAAAAACTTAGAGAAGATAAAGCACTGACAGGTAATTTCCTAAATAACTCCCTTATGGATGGCTCTTATGATATTTATATATATGGTAGCGATACACTAAAAATAAAATCAATAGGATATTTTAATGGCGTCAAGCACACAAGTCTGGCTACTGCAACCAGGCAGGCGATAAACTTTCCAAGTATTAATTCGGCTGTATATGTTTCAGCTAATAATTTAAGTCTTAACTTAAATGGCAATGTAGATATAAATGGTAATGATCACGATATTAATGGAAACCCGATCCCAGGAACTTCACTCCCAGGATTTGGAGTCGATAACGCAACAGACAGCGCATACATTATTAATAATGTAAAAAGCAAAATCAGTAAAGCCATTCAGGGACAAGGTGGTGCTCCCAGCGTAAGCACAGTAAATGATACAACTGATTGGCTCGCACTAACACAAGATTTTATTTTTGCATCAGATATATCATTATCTTCAGGGTCATATTCGAGCGGTACTGTTTTAGGTACAGCATCAGATCCTAAAATTACATATACCACAGGTGATGTTAATCTAACCGGCACAGGCTACGGGTATGGAATACTCATTGTAAACGGCAATTTATCTATGGAAGGACAGTTTAACTTTCATGGTATAGTAATCGCCTACGGTAATTCATCTATCACAACTAAAACAACAGGAAATGCTGGCATATTCGGGGCATCTATATTTGTCGGAACAAGCGTTGATATGCAAGCTACCGGAAATGCAGAACTTTATTACAGCAGTGCGGCTATCTCCAATGCTAAAGCAAATCTCAAATCATCACGTTTTTCAATTTTAAGCTGGTGGGAATAATTTAAAAAGCCACATCATCATTTCTGATCAACATAAGTACCGCAGACTGAGACACAATCAGAAACTTTTCCTTTTCAAATTCAATTTCATAAGCTTCTTTACGAAGAAAAATGGCGAGATCTCCTTCTTTAATCTGAAGCGGAATAAACTTTATAGGTTCTTTAGGTTCCTTCCACGGTTCGTCGTCACCCTGTGAAGCGATCGGATAACCCGGTCCGACTTTTATTACATATCCACTCTGAATTTTTTCCTTTTCAGAAACACCTGGTGGAAGATACAAGCCGCTTGCCGTTTTGTCAGAATTTTCTTCCGGCCTGATAAGCACCCTTTCACCAATTACCACAAACTTTTCTATACTTTTCAACTTTAATTTCATAATCTCATTATTTTTATATGTACAAAGATAATGAACAACAACAAGAATTTGTATCTTTTAACCGCGGGTAAGTTGAACAATTTTAGGTAATATTGTAGGAAAAATATTCACAAGCCCTATACCCGCCTTTCTCAAATTATTTGTTAATATTAATTTCTGAACAATACCAGCTGAAAACAATCTTTTTTTAAAATGACCCTTCCAATCGCTAACATATTGCCTTTCCAGGATTTTGGGCTTTAATTTATTTTGGGACCCACTGATCAAAATTCCGGCCAACAACTCTGCAGTTTCCATAGCCATACCGATTCCATCACCTGCTAGCGGAGCAATTACCCCAGCTGCATCGCCTATCATAAATATTCCATCCTCTACTAATTCTTTCCTTCCGAAAAATATATTTCCGGTTCCGTAAACCTGAATTTCATTAATTACATAAAGAAAATCCTTATTAAAAATATCTGCAAATTTATCATTCCGATCCATCAATGAAACCAAATGACTTCGTGCCGAATCGGAATAATTATTTCTATCTTCAAGAAAACAAAGTGTTACTTCGCTTTCGCTCACACTATTTACTCCGCAGTAAATTCCCTGCGAAGCATAAATCTGAATTTCATCTTCAGGGAATAATGACAAATATTTTTTATCAATATGAAATTTTATACCGTTCAAATGAGATCTCTCATTTGTAAAACCTCTGTCCAATTTTTTATCAAGGATATTTTGTTTGCCATATGCTGCTATTACAAAATCAGACGAAATTTCTTCGTTACATCCCTGACCGTTTAGAATATTTAACCTGAAAGATGCTCCTTGTTTTTCAATTTCTTTAACTTCTGCTGGCTGAAAGATTTTAGCACCCGATTTTTTTGCTTCATTAAGCAAAAAATTATCAAGCACCGATCTTTTCATTGAATAAGCTTCAAACTGAAATTTCGTCTCTAGCTCGGATGAATCTTCGTTTATAAATCTGAACGAATTTATTCTATTAGGATTAAGTAATAGAAATTTATTATAAAGATTTAACTTTTTAAGACTCTCAATTACTTCAGCAGAAAGGAATTCTCCGCACAAAACCTCACGTGGAAAAGTTTTCTTTTCGAATAGACAAACTTTTAAGCCAGCCCTGGATATATGTATCGCTGCCGTCGATCCGGCAGGTCCGCCGCCTATTATTGCAATATCGAAATCATTCTTTCGCATTTCACGAGACATAGATTACAAGCATCCACCTGAATGCCCATTTCCTTTTTAATCGATACTTTTTAATTCCCAGGCCATTTAGAATTTTTAACCAATCAGTTTTTACAAATCCTCTTCTTACTGAAAGCGGCCCGTCATTCTTAAACATTTCACTTTTAGAAAATAAAGCTGAGATTATTTTTATTCCTAATAAAGCAAATACAGATCTTCGCAGGTCATTTATAACTATCCCCGATTTTGAAACCCTTAGTAAATCAGCAAGCATCTTTTTTATTTCTTCTTCATTAAAATGATGCAAAAATAATGAGGCGTGAACAATATCAATTTTTTTTTCTTTTACAGGAACGCTGGTTGAATCGGCACAAATAACTTCAGCGGCTGAAGTCCTTTTGAGATATTTGCACGCTCTTTTATTTAAATCAATACTGATGATTTTTATTGGAAGTAAATTTTTATTTAAATGTTGAAGTATGTCTGAGGCACCTGCTCCAACGTCAAGGATAGATATATTATCACTCTTCTTTCCGTTCAATAATAAACTCAATCCTTCTTCAGTAGTTGAAATCCCACCAAGCAGTTTATTCGTAACTCTCAGCTCGCTTAAAGCTAAATCTATTCTTTCATCCTGAATAGAGAAATCATCCATCATTTCAGGGGTGTAGCTTCTTTTCAGAAACATCACGCTCCCTTCAGAATTGCAACTTCCATTGTTAATCCAGGCCCAAAGGCAACTGCACAACAATATTCATCATTTTTAATTTTATGATTGTCAATGATTTCTTTCAGAACAAATAAAATCGACGCTGAAGACATATTGCCATAATTTTTTAATATTTCTTTTGATGGGTGCATCTTTTCTTCGTCGAGCTTTAATCCTTGCTGGAGTGAATCAAGAATCGCTCTGCCGCCGGGATGAAGCGCCCAATATTTTATTTTATCAACAGAAAGATTTTTGGGTTTTAGAATATCTAAAAGCTTTGGTACAGCAAATTCAAGTATCATTTTAGGTAAATCAGAGGAAAGCATCATTTCAAACCCGAAATTTCCAATCTTCCAGCCCATCGCATTAGCAGAGTTTTCAAATAATACTGAATCTGTACTTATCAAATTCAATTTCGCTATTTCAGATTTTGAAAAAAGTGCTGCTGCTGCTCCATCAGCAAAAATTGTATTTGCAAGAATATTGTCCCGCGTAGGTTCCGTCTGCAGATGAAGACTGCATATCTCAACTGAAACCATTAATGTATTAAGGCAGTTGCCATTTGTAGAGGTCATTGCTTCAAGAACTGAATTAAATCCAATCAGTGAAGCTGCGCAACCCATAAACCCGATATTAGTCCTTTTAACTGTAAGCGGAATTCCAAATTCTTTTATTAGATGATAATCCAGCCCGGGTGCAAAAAATCCCGTGCACGATATTGTAATAAGCCTTTCAATATCCGATGCTTTGATATTATTTTTATTTAAAATTTTCGAAACTGCTTCTGCGGTTAATTGTTTTGACCATTTTTCGTATTCAGACATACGATGATTGGTATCAGGTTTTATATAACCTTTGCTATTTGAAAAAAATTTATTTTCTGATTTGGAATCTCCATCAGGCACAACAAAGTGGCGGGTGTCAATTCCAGAATAGTGGGCAGCGATATCAATCATTCTGGAAACGGCAGGATTTTCTCCCATTCTTTTTTTTAATTCTTCTTTGGCTATTTTCTGCGGCACCTTATATGGTGGTGAGGCGGTTGTTATATCTATAAGCATGGCTACCCTAAAATTTAATTCAAACTACAAAAAGAACCTCTATCTTAAAATACCAATAATTCACGGTAAACAACGGAAATGAATAGTGACATTGTGAAATGAATTTTTATTATTTTGAATCGCATATAATTTCTAATTTGGAGATAAAAGATGAATAGTTTTGGAGGCTCTTTCTGGGATGAGAGATATTCAAATGAGAATTTCGTTTACGGAACTGATCCGAATGAATTCTTTAAACAGCAATTAGACCTGGTAAAACCGGGCAGAATATTAATGCTTGGTGAAGGTGAAGGAAGAAACGGCATTTATGCTGCACAAAAAGGCTGGCTTGTAGATGCTGTGGATTTTAGCCTGAAGGCTAAAGATAAAGCATTAAAACTAGCGAAGGACAAAAATGTCGAAATATATTATACCGTCAATAATCTTGAAAATTATGAACCACGGAAAAATTTTTATGATGCTGCAGGTTTGATATTTCTTCACTTAAATGAAAAAACAAGGGAGAAAGTTCACAAAAAAGTAATTTCTTCATTAAAACCAAACGGAGTTGTAATTATGGAAGCTTATTCAAAAGAACAACTCGGAAAAAGTTCAGGCGGTCCGCGAAGTGAGGAAATGCTTTATTCGATTGAGGATATTAAAGAAACATTTGCCGGACTAACTACAGTACTGTTAACTAAGGAGATTATTTATTTATCAGAAAGCTCCTTCCATTCCGGTGAAGCATCAGTAATCAGATTTGTTGGTAAGAAAGAATTCTAATGAAAAAAGTATTATTCATAACATATTATTGGCCACCGTCCGGGAAGGCTTCTCTGCACTGGCCTTTAAAGATGATACAATACTTACCTGAATCAGGTTGGCAGCCAAGTGTATTAACAGTAAAGGAAGATACATTCACTCAAAAAGACGAAAGCTTGTCTGAAGATATCGATAAAAATCTAAAGGTTGTTAAAACAAAATCTTTCGAGCCATTCGACTTATATAGAAAATTCACTGGTAAATCACAGGGTGAACAGCTTGTTGCATCGGAAACTATTTCAAGAACAAATAAAAGTCTGACGCATAGAATTTCAATCTGGATAAGAATGAACTTGTTCATTCCTGATGCCAGGATAGGATGGTATTTTTCTGCTGTATCGGCAGGGAATAAATTGTTCCCAAAAGAAAAATTCGATGCAATAATTTCAATCGGGCCGCCACACACAACACACTTAATCGGAAAGAGTTTAAGCAAAAGAAACCGGGTTCCTCACGTTCCTGTTTTCATTGATCCCTGGGTAGATATTGCTTATTACAGAGAATTTAGAAGAAATGCTTTAACGCTTGCAATTGATAGCCATCTTGAGAAGTCGGTAATGCAAAATGCAAGGTCAATTGTTTTTGTAACCCGGACGATGAAAAATGATTATACCAACAAATACAATTTCATAAAAGATAAAAGCAATGTTTTATACTGGGGATATAATGAGGACAGTTTTGAAAATTTAGGACAGAAGAATGATTCAGTGTCTGAAACATTGGTACACGCAGGAAATATCTTTAACTTTCAGAATCCCAAAAATTTTTGGGGAATGCTTAAGAAAGAAGTTGAAAATGCAAGAAAGCTCAGGATAAAATTCATCGGAACAGTTAGCCCTGAAATAAAAGAAGAGATTGGCAAAAATTGTTTGATGCCTTATACGGAGTTTCTTGGATTTTTGCCTTACGATAAATTACTAAACGAATTAATTAATGCCTCTTATCTACTTGTTTGTGCGACAGAAAAGCGGCACGTCCCGGGAAAATTATTTGAATACCTCAGAACCGGTAAACCAATAATCGCTTTCGGAGATGACAATGAAGAAGTGAAAAATATTCTCCACGATACAAACGCAGGTATGATCTTCGGTTATAACGAAAATGGAATAGAGTTTTTTGAGAAAGCAAGTCAGTTTAAAACTGATTTATCCAGGGTCCGTAAATTTGACAGAAAAAATATTGCTGCTGAATTATCAGAAATCTTAAATGGTATCTCTCAGGATACCCAATAAATTAATCTTCTCTGAAAACCTGCGTTGATGAAGCTTGTGCTGTAGGAGTAACCTCTATTTCATTTATGTTAACGTGTTCCGGCCTTGTCGCTGCAAATAAAACAAGGTCAGAAATATCTTTGGCTACCAACGGAGTTATACCTTTATAAACCTGTTTGGCTCTATCCTTATCACCGGAAAATCTCACTTCACCGAATTCAGTTTCAACAAGTCCGGGAGCAATTGTAGTAACCTTTATCTTTTTATCGAGAAGATCATAACGAATTCCTTTGCTCAGCGCGTGAACTGCAAATTTAGTTGCACAATAAACATTGCCATTAGGATATACTTCGTGTCCTGCAACCGAGCCGATATTAATTACATGTCCGCTGTTCCTTGCCGTCATCAAAGGCAAAACCTGCCGGGAAATGTACAAAAGACCTTTTATATTAGTATCAATCATTTCCTCCCATGCTTCAATATCGCCATTATCCATTTTGCTGAAGCCTCTCGCCAGCCCCGCATTATTTACAAGTATATCGATATTTTTCCACTCTTCGGGTAAAGCAGAAATTTCTGCTTCAACAGCATATTTATCTCTGACATCAAGCTGAAAGTAGTGGATCTTTACGCCAAAATCTTTTTTAATTTTAGTAACAATTTGTTCAAGCTTTTCTATTCTTCTTGCACATAAAATCAGGTTGGCTCCTTCCCTGGCAAAATCAAAGGCACAAGATTCACCAATTCCTGCAGTAGCTCCCGTAATAAAAACAATTTTCCCATTTAACCTACCCATTTAGTATCTCCGTCTATTTCTTTAAAATATTGTTAGTTAAATTAAAATCTATAACATGAAATTAAGAATTATTCCGAAAAGAAATCAGAGAGGTATTAAAATAAATTAGAATACCCCTGCTATCGCAGCTCCGCATTTAAAACATTTCCCTTGAACAATTTTGTTCGAATATACATCATGCCAATCACGTTTAATCAGGGGTTCCTTACATTCAGGGCAATAAGTTGTTTGCCCTTCGGTGTTGTGGATATTCCCAACGTAGCAAAATTTTATTCCCATCGATTGAGCAATTTTTCGAGACCTGTTAAGTGTTTCAGCCGGAGTATTTTCTTTATTCATCATTCTGAAGTCAGGATGGAACGCTGTTAAATGCAATGGAATTGAATCACCCAGATTTTTTAGAATCCAGTCACATTCATTTTTAATTTCTTCAGAGGAATCATTTTCACCTGGAATTAAAAGCGTAGTGATTTCAAACCAGACATCAGTTTCATTTTTTAACCAGATAAGTGTGTCAAGCACGTCATTCAAATGTGAAAAAGTTTGTTTGAAATAAAATTTTTCAGTAAATCCTTTCAGGTCTACATTTGCTGCGTCGATATGTTTATAAATTTCTTTCCTTGCTTCTTTATCGATATATCCGGCTGTCACCATGACAGTCTTTATATTTTCTTCGTGAGCAATCTTTGATATATCAATAACGTACTCGCCAAATATTGTCGGATCATTATAAGTATATGCGATAGACGGTGTACGATATTTTTTAGCCAGGTTTACTACATCTTCAGGAGAAGCTTCGGTGGAGTTAAGTTCATCAAGTTTTGCCTTGCTGATCGACCAGTTCTGGCAAAATTTGCAGCCGAGATTACACCCCGCTGTTCCAAAACTTAGTACAGATGTACCCGGCAAAAAATGATTTAATGGTTTCTTTTCAATGGGATCAATTGCAAAACCGGTTGGATGCCCGTAACCTGTAGTATAAAGCTTTCCACCGTGATTTTGTCTTATATAGCAAAAGCCCGGCTGCCCCTCACCTATCTTGCAATAACGCGGACAAAGAGTACACAAAATTTTATCTTTATCAACCGGCTCCCACCATTTTGCTTCAACCATATTCTTTGTTTGCGCAATCATTATAAGGATAAATAAATAGAAAGAGAGATTATAAGAAATTTTTATAAATAATATAAGAGAAGAATAGTTCTGCTTAAAGTCAGAAATTAAATCACTTCAAACCTGAGCCAGTTTGCTCTGCTTTTCTCTGAGTATGGAGCACCAGCCATAAATATCACTATATCGCCTTCTTTTATGTGTCCGGCATCGAGAATCATTTTTTTAATATTATCAATTGCAAGGTGCTCTTTATCAATCTCTGCACAAAACATTGACGTAACTCCCCATCTTAAACATAGATTGTTCATAGTGTCAAAACTATTAGATACAGCAATTATTTTGGCAGCGGGTTTATATTTTGATAAGTTCATAGCCGTTCTTCCCTGGAACGTAAATACAACTATAGCCGATGCATTTATTTGCCTGCTCATAGCTACAATTGCGCGCCCCATAGAATCAAATAAATTTTCCTCTGTTGAAGATGATTTAATAAAATCATCTTCTTTCAAAGGAATAATATGCGGTCCCGCATTTTTAATAATCTCATCCATCATGTGTACAGAATTTACAGGGAATCTTCCAACTGAAGTCTCTCCGCTTAACATTACAACATCGGTACCATCCAGCACCGCATTCGCAACATCGGATGCTTCCGCACGGGTTGGTATTGGATTATGTATCATAGAGTCGAGCATTTGTGTTGCCGTGATAACAAGTTTGCCCCTTGCATTACACTTTTTAATAATTTCCTTTTGAATTATCGGAACTTCCTGTGCCGGAATTTCTACGCCAAGATCACCGCGTGCAACCATAATTCCATCCGCCTCCTCAATGATTTTATCTATATTATCACACGCTTCCTTCTTTTCAATCTTTGCAATAATTGGGCGAATAAAATTTTTATCTTTCATCCAGTTTCTTAAGTGAATTATGTCATTGACACTTCTTACAAATGAAAGCGCTACATAATCAGTCCTGTAATTCATTGCAAATTCCAGATCCCTGAAATCCTTTTCAGTAACAGATTTAGTCGATAATTTCATTCCCGGGCAGATTCATTCCTTTTTTAGGCTTTAGAATTCCACCATTCTCTATGGAACAAATAATCGATATTTTATTCTTCTCTTTAACTCTTAACCTTATTAAGCCATCATCTATTAAAACAGGATCGCCGACTTTCGCATCTTTGGCAAGAAATTCATATGAACATGAAATTTTTTCCTTTGTTCCTTTTATTTCTTTTGTGGTAATTTCTATTTCATCACCCTGAACTAATTCTATTTCAGGTTTACTCAACTCTCCAATTCTTATTTTGGGGCCCTGAAGATCTATTAGAATTGAAAGAGGGGTATTTTCTTCAATGCAGGCATTATGAATTTCTTTATATAAATCTTCATAAAATTTATAATCACCATGAGAAAAATTCAGGCGAACGCCATCCATTCCGTTAAGGATCATTTTTTTTATAATATCAGCATGATTAGTTGCCGGTCCAAGTGTACAAAGTATTTTTACTTTGGCGAAGTTTTCAGGAAGTGTAGTGCTCATTTTTTCTTTTTAGTCCGAGGTTTAGTTCTCTTTAATTTCGATTTGCTTTTATCTAAATGATCCGGTTTAGGCTTTGACTTTACATAAAGGTCTTTGATTTCTTTTTCAACTAATCCGAAAATTGTGTTTGGTTCATAACTTTTCCCGGTATATTTCCCTGCCTTAATCCCGGTCAGTATTTCAATCCCTTCTTCAACTCTTTTTATTGGCAAGATATGAAATTTACCATCTTTTACTGCTTGTACTACATCCTCACGAAGCATCAGATCTTTAACATTCTGATATGGAATAATAACACCCTGTTTTCCCGTCAGACCTTTTGATTTACAAACATCGAAAAAACCTTCGGTTTTTTCATTCACTCCCCCGATTGGCTGGACATCGCCTTTCTGATTTAAAGAACCTGTCACACCGATAGATTGTTTAATAGGAACGCCGGATAAAGTTGAAAGTAAAGCAAAAATTTCAGCACAGGAAGCACTGTCTCCATCAACTCCGCCATATGATTGTTCAAATACAAGGTTTGCATTAAAAGCCAGTGGATGATTTTTCCCAAAAGTTTCTTTAAAATAACCTGTAATAATTAGTACTCCTTTGTTATATGTTTTTCCGCTCAGTTCCGATTCGCGTTCAACATTTATAATGTTGCCACTTCCAAGCGAAATTGTTGAAGTAATTCTTGTCGGTCTGCCAAATGAATATAATCCACTGCCATAAACTGCCAGACCATTAATCTGTCCAACTCTTTCGCCGTCGGATATCAATCATTATCATATTATCTTTTATCATATCATCTATTTTGGATTCAGTTAATCCGTGTCTTTCTCTAAGCGCATCAAATGCCATACGAACATGTTTTTCTGTAACTTCATCTTCACCCACTTCATTTGCCCAGAAATTTGCTTCGCGAGCTATGTCTGCAATTACTGAAAATCTAGTAGTTAATTTATATTTCTGCCCCGCATATCTTGCACCGATTTCTATCAACTGGGCTATTGCTGTTTTATCAAATTTGTGCAGACCTTCCTCTTTAATTAATTTTTTGATAACGCGCGCATATTCAACAAGTACTTCGTCCGTCCGTTTTATTTCATAATCAAAATCTGCTTTTATCTTAAATATTTTATTGAAATCATCTTCGTATTCAGAAAGTAGGTAATAGGTTCTCTGGCTGCCGACAAGAATTACTTTAGTATCCACTTCAATTGGTTCTGGCTGCAAAATTGAAGTTGAGAGTTGAAATACATTCTGCATGTCCTGTATTTCGAGTTTCCCGTAAATCAAAACTCTTTTAAGTATTCTCCACGCTCCGGGTTCTTCAAAAAGATGATTGACATTAAGAACAAGATAACCGCCGTTAGCGCGAAGCATTGAGCCGGCTTTTATTTTGGTAAAATCGCTGTACCAGCCACCGCGTCCGTCATTAATTTTTTCAATTGTTCCGAACAGATTAACAAATGTGGGAGAGGTTTCAATTATTACCGGACAATAATTTGAGTCTGAGTTATCAAGAATAATATTTACATCATATATCCTGAAATAGTCAATAAAAAATCCTTCTGAGGTTGTGTCTCCCTGTGGTTTTTGGCCTTTAAATATTTGTAAACTATCCAGAATGCTTGACTCAACCTGGTCAAGATAATTTGTGACTTTTGTACTAGTATACTTTTCTTTAAGATTTTCAATCACGCCTTTGACAACTTCTTCGGCAGCTTTCTTTTCAAGCTCAAGCAGTTTTTCCTGAAACTCCTGGCTAATCTGCAAACCTTTTTTGAAAAGAGATTGTAATTCAGGTTGATGATCGCGATAGCTTTGAAGTATTTTTTCAGCTTCTTCCTGAGTAATCTTTTTTTGCTGCACCATCTCTTCAAGCTGGTAAATCGGCACGGCTTTATTTTCAATGATAGGAAAAATATCCGGGCGAGCTGTTTCGCCCTGCTTTACCTGCCCAAGTTGAAAGTTCTCTTTTTTTAATTTCTCCTGAAAGCCGCTCATCATCTTTTGTTCTTTATCACCGTACAGTTTTAACAATTTCTTTTTCTGATTGAGATAATTATGGCTTTCAAGACTAAGGGGAATTTTTATCTTTAAAACTTCTATAGATGAATTAAGATCCTGCTTAAAAATCTTTGCCTTTCCTTTCAAAAAGGTGAGCAGTATCGGTCGGTCTTCATTTTTAAAATTATTTACATATGCATAGTCATACAATAACGGGCATTGTGAGCTTACCTTTTCAAGAATTTTTTTTACCGTAGTTGTTTTACCTGTTCCTGAAAGTCCGGCAATGTAGATGTTGTAGCCCGGGCTGCGAAGATCCATGCCGACTTTAATCGCATTGAGTGCACGCTGCTGTCCCAGGATACCTTCAATAGGCTCAAGTTCATCAGTAGTTTTAAATTCAAAGATATCCGGATCACATTCCCACCTGAGGTCCTCCGGTTTTAATTCTTTATGTTTCGGAGCTTTTACATATTTCATGGTTCCCCACCGAATTATTACAAAATATTCGTTTTAAATAAATATCACTCATAAAATCTAAACATTAAGGTATGAATATCAAAATATGCTGTTGGTAGATGACAAACTAATATGAATAGTGCAGGCAATTTTTATAATGTAAAAAATAGATTTTTTTATTTATTTACTTATTTTTACTATATGCTCTAATTCAATATTATAATTAGATAAAGAGATTTTGATGGATATAACCAAAGCAAGAGATTTTTTCCCGCATACAATAGCCGGTAAAATTTATTTTAACCATGCAGCTACAGGACCTCTTTCAACTTTAGTTACAGATAAAATAAACGAATATACAAAAGAAAGAAGCATTGAAAAGATCGAAAACTATCCAAAGGTCAGTACTTTTGCAAATTCTACGAAAGAAGATCTTGGTAAATATCTTAACTGTTCTCCAGAGAGGATAGCCTATACGGATAATACCACCAACGGCATTAACATTTTAGCATCGGGAATAAAGTGGAATAAAGGTGATAGAATATTATTAAATGATATTGAATTTCCTGCTAATGTTTACCCTTTTTTAAATCTTCAGAAAGACGGGGTGATTATTGATTTTGTCAAATCACATGATGGAATTGTTTCTGCAGATGACATAATCTCAAATATTAAACCTGAAACAAAACTTGTCTCTGTAAGCTTTGTCCAGTTCCTTACGGGTTACAGAGTTGATATTGAAAAAATAGGAAAATATTGTAAAGAGAAAGGAATAATCTTTTGTGTAGATGCCATCCAGGGATTGGGCGCCCTCAATCTTGACGTAAAGAAATGCAATGTAGATTTCCTTTCAAGCGGAACGCAAAAATGGTTGCTTGGCCTGCAGGGCCTTGCCTTCATCTATTTAACAGAAGATTTGCAGAATAAGATAGATACAAAATATGCGGGTTGGTTATCAGTTGAAGATGCGTGGAATATTTTACATTACGAATTAATACCCAAAAAGACAGCGGAAAGATACCAGTTCGGAACCATTTCTCATATCGGTGTATTTGCTTTTCGCGGCGCACTTGATTTCTTTCAATTGTTCGGCTGGGAAGAAATTGAAAAACAGATTATAGAAGTTGCATCTTATTTAACTCAGCAACTTAAAGAGATTGGCGTTACTCCTTTCCTTGCTGATTGTCCGAAGGAAAACATTTCAGGCATTGTAACCTTTAAACATCCTGAAGCACAAAAAGTCTATGATTATCTGGCAAGCAACCAGGTAAGTTGCGCAGTACGTGAGGGGATGATAAGGTTATCACCGCATTTTTATAACACCACTGAAGAATGCGACAAATTAGTTGCTTCATTAAAAAAGATTAAATAGCCTCGCGGCAATAATCTATTTTAATGATTTTATATCTTTCTCAAATTTATCGGCAAAATCTTCTTTGTAACCGCGGTAATCAAATTCAATAACTGAATTCTTATCTATTATTAATGTTTGGGGCGTTATTGTGATATCTAAAATATTATCAAAAATATCCACAAACTTTGCTATTGTATGATCTCTCATAAAAGAAAATTGATCTTCATTCAGATATCTGAGTTTTATATCCTGAACATTTTCATCAAGATCAATAAAAATAAATTTTATTTCAGGATGTTCTTTTATTAATTCTTTATATATGGGCAATTCTTTTCTACAATATGGACATTCAAATCTGAAAAAGACCATAGTAACTATAGAACCCTTGAAATTGTTAAGATCTATTTTGTTTTCATTAATATCAGAAAATGAAAGGGAAGAGAGATCAACACCAATGTTCGGATCATTTTCCAGGGTTTTTAACTTTGCTTTCACCTCCTTCACTTCATCCTCCCTGCCCGCCAAAGGAAGTACTTCAACCAGTGCTTTATAACCATCAACTTTTGTTGAGTCACTGCGAATAGCATCATTGAGAAAACTTACCGAGCTTTGATAATTTTTTAAATGCAATTCGCCTGAAGCAAGCAGCAAATTTGCATCGTAATATTCTTTGCCATTTGAGGCTTGGGGAAGAATTCGTTTGAGTATTTCAACTCCCCTCTTATCATCAAATTTTTTCTCTATTAAAATTTGTGCTACCCGCATATTTGTCTTTAACGAATTGTCGTTTTCCAGCAAAACATTAGCAGCTTTTATTACTTCATTTGGATCTGATGAAATGGCTGCAGTCATTTCAAAAACGTACCCCAGTATTCCTGCCTTAATTGCAGTTTGCGGGTGATCTTTCAAATATTTATCACATTCAACCAAAAGATCGCTAAAGTTTTTTTGATAATTGCTTTTATCAGCCCCTGCCCAAACCTGCTTAATGTGGGTCCCAAACTCCTTGTCTTTCTCCGTCAATTTTGACTGCGGAAACACCAGCCCCGTAAACAGAATAATTATCAGAATAGATTTCATTCGTTTTTCTTTCTAAATATTAAATAGATAATGCTATTAAAATAATGTAATGGAAACTTTAATGCATGACATTTATTACAAAAAATAATTATCTTGTAGTAAGTATATGTTAATACTTTAACTTTTAATGCCTAAATTACTCCCTTACAAAAAAAGGGAATAAATCTTTTAAATTATCTTGGAGTATGCAATGATACGAGACATTTCAAAATCATTTTTGTTATTCTCAGTACTTATCCTTAGTATTCTTCTAATATCTTCAGCAAATGCTCAGAATAAAAACCCTGTAGTAAAAGTCAGCCCTTTAGCTTCTGTATCACAAACTATAGGATTTACTGATGTAACCATCAACTATTGCAGACCGGGCGTGAAGGGAAGAAAAATCTGGGGCGGTCTTGTTCCTTACAATAAAGTCTGGCGGGCCGGCGCAAATGCAGCGACCAAATTTACTTTTAGTAAAGATGTAACTATTAACGGTAACAAACTGGCTGCCGGTTCATACGCTTTTTTCGCGTTACCCACACAGAACGAATGGACATTAATTTTTAACAAAGTTGCAGACCAATGGGGTCTTGATTATGATAAAAATAAAGATAAAGATGTGTTGAAAATAAATGTTAAACCTGTTGAACACGATTTCCAGGAATGGCTGGAATATAATTTTTCCAATATGGACGTTCAAAAGGCTGGTATGAAAAATTCAGCAAATGTTAACCTGGATTGGGAAAAATTAAGAGTATCTTTTAAAATTGAAACTAATACTAAATAACTCATTGAAATTTTTAATGACATCAGGTAATTACAAAAAAATTTCGCTATTAGTATTCTCGTTTTTTTTGCTGACTACTTTTACCAGGTCCCAAACCAGGGATGAAATACTTGCAGGAAAAATAAGAGTAAGCCCTAAAGCATCTGTTTCACAAACAATCGGTTTTACAGATATAACTATCAACTATTGCAGACCAGGAGTAAAAGGAAGAATGATCTGGGGAAAATTGATTCCTTACAATAAAGTATGGCGGACTGGGGCCAATGAAGCAACTAAAATAACTTTCAGCAAAAGTATTTTGATAAACGGGAAAAAACTCGCAGCAGGTACCTACTCATTTTTTGCAATACCCGGTGAGAAAGAATGGACATTAATTTTTAACAAAGTAGCAAATCAGTGGGGAGCTTTTACCTACAATGAACTACAGGATGCTCTGAGAATAAAAGCAAAGCCAGTAAAAAATGAATTTCACGAATGGCTGGAATATTCATTTGGTAATATGAATATCCAGCCTGCTGGTAAAATCAATTCAGCTGAAATAAACCTTATGTGGGATAAGCTAAAAGTCTCTTTTAAGGTTGAAGCAACAACTTCGGCAAAATAAATTTCCTCAATGAAACTATTTTATTAAGCTAGCTCCTGATAGCTTTTAATAATTCATCCGTTTTCTCTTTCATCAGCTCTATATTCCCTCGGCTTTCAACGTTCAGCCGGATAATCGGTTCGGTGTTTGAGATTCTTAAATTAAATCTCCAGTCATCGTATTCAACGCTTAAACCGTCTGAATGATCTCTTTTTCCACCTGGATATTTTTTATCTATCTCATTTAGTTTTCCTTTCGGATTATCAATAGTTGAATTTATTTCACCGGAGCAGGGATATTTCTCGATCATTTCACCGACCAGTTCCGAAAGCTTTTCATTTTCTTCCGCCATTAGCTGCATTATTAAAAGGAAAGGAATCATACCGCTATCGGAATAAGAATTTTCTCTGAAGTAGTGGTGTGCCGACATTTCTCCACCATATACAGCGTTCACTTCTCTCATTTTTTGTTTTATGAACGCGTGCCCGCTAATTGACTGTACGGCTTTGCCTCCGGCTTGTTCTACAATTTCAATTGTATTCCATACCAGCCTGGGGTCGTGTACAATATTTCCGCCTGGATGTTTTTTAAAATTGATTTTGCAAGAAGACCAACGATGTAATATCCTTCGATAAAATTTCCTTTCTCATCAAAGAAAAAACACCTGTCGTAATCGCCGTCCCATGCAACTCCCAGATCCGCATTATTATTTACAACGGCATCAAAGGTTGCCTGCCTGTTTCCCGGAAGAAGCGGATTCGGAACTCCGTTTGGAAAATTGGAGTCAGGTTCATTAAACACTTTGGCCATTTTTATCGGAAGATCATTTTCAATTGCGTTAAGCGCTAAACCTGCACAGCCATTACCGGCATTAACAACAACCTTAAATGGCTTGATCTTTTCTGCACTATAAAACCTTTTAAGGTGTCCCATAAATTCTTTCATTATATTCTGATTGGTAACCTTTCCCTTTTGATTTATTTAACTCACCAAGGTTATCACTCAAAATCATTTTCTCAATTTCATTTAAACCGGAATCATATCCTACCGGGACTGAATCTTTTTTCACAAATTTCATCCCGTTGTATTCCGGCGGGTTGTGGCTTGCAGTTATCATAATTCCGCCGTCGGCATTAAAATGTGTAGTTCCGAAATAGATCATTTCCGTTCCGCACAAGCCAATATCAATTACATCCGACTCCGCTCTCATTCAATCCTTTTGCAAGTGCATTGGAAATGTCCACAGATGATTTCCTGATATCATGCCCGATTACAATCTTCTTTGCGTTCAGATAATTTCCGTAAGCCCTTCCAATTTTATAAGCTAGATCAGTATTCAATTCCGATGGTACTTTTCCACGAATATCATATGCTTTAAAGGATTTAATTTTATCCATTTTTGTTCTCCGGTTATAACTGATAAAATAAATCGTATAATTAATTTTGTACTATTTGTTGCGGGATAATTAAATATATTTAAGAGGTTCAATTTACAAATATTGATAATTCAATCAATCATGACGGAATTGTCAACTTAAAAAGAGATTTCTTTTTCAATAGACTTTATTAATATATATTTTTATGTTTAATAGTTATAATAAACAATGGGAGTCAGCTATTACAAAAAAAATTACTATTAAGTGGCACTTCGCAAAATGCAATAATTCCAAATGTAATTCAATCTTTCTTGTAAATCCGGAAGAAATTCCGGGAGATTTGGGTTTCATTTGTCCGGAATGCAGTTCAAAAACCACAACTTCTCATGTTATACAATGTTCGAGTTGTAAAACAATCTTGAATTTTGTAAGGGCTACTCAAAGTGAGGAAAAAGTGGTTTTTAATGTTCCAAAGTGCTCGCACTGTTATGGAACCATTGAAGATGAATGGGAAATAGAACCCCTATATCACCCTGATTCATACATTTGATCAGATTAAGTTTATTTCCTTACCATTTTATTCGAATTTCCTCCCCCTGGAATTCGTAGATGAAATTTTAGTCTCGCCTTTGGCGGGACTTCTTCATTTTATACTTAATTACATCAAAAATAATTTGATGGTAATTTCAATAATAGATATGTTTAAAAACTAAATAATATTTTAGGACAAAATACTATCATAAATAACCAACCTTAACTACAACAGCTAAAGAGGCTAAAATGAATTACCACTCAAAACGATTTTCAACATTGATGTTGATCTTCGTTTCATTATTGTTTTTTGCAGGAAGTTATACCGTTTCCGCGCAAAGTAAAGAAAATCAAAACAACAGCTGGCTTAATCTGGACACCGTAAAAGCGGGAAAATTTGACACCGGTAAAATGTGGACTTTCGATTATCCACCTGTTGATTACTTTGAAAAAGCATACAACTTTAAACCTTCTGAAGACTGGCTCGAAAACGTAAGAATGTCAGCTCTGCGTTTTGCAAATTATTGCACAGCTTCATTTGTATCTGCCGATGGTTTGGTAATGACCAACCACCATTGCGGAAGACAAAGTATCTCACAGGTTACAAAACCGGGTGAAGATTTAATGGACAGCGGATTTGTTGCACAAACACTGGATGATGAAAGACCTGTTCCGGGATTATATGTTGACCAGCTTGTATTAATAAAAGATGTAACAGATGAAATTCAGGAAGCCGCAGATAAAGGAACAACACCTGAAGCAAAAGCTGATTCAACCAGAAGTGCAATAAAAGAATTGGAAGAAAGTCAGAGCAAGGAAACAGGACTTAGATGCTCTGTTGTAACTTTATTTAACGGTGGTAAATATTCGCTATACGGATATAAAAGATATACAGATGTTCGTCTCGTTTTTGCTCCTGAAGAACAGGCAGCATATTTTGGCGGCGATCCGGATAACTTCACTTACCCACGTTACGACGTTGACTGTTCTTTCTTCAGAGTATATGACGAAAATGGTAAACCGCTTAAAACTGACCACTACTATAAATGGAGCCAGAACGGTGCAAAAGAAGGTGAACCCGTATTTGTTGTTGGAAACCCCGGTAGAACTGCACGATTAAACACCGTTGCTCAGTTAGAATATACAAGAGACATTTCATACCCTTACACGTTGGAACTTTTAGGCGGGTTGATAGATGTATATAAAACTTTGTTAAATGAACATCCCGACAGAAAAGCAGAATTACAAAATACTATTTTTGGTTTATCAAATTCTCAAAAAGCAATTACAGGTTATCTTGGTGGATTAAGAAATCCTGTAATGATGCAAAAGAAGATAGACTTTGAAAACACTTTTAAAAAAGCAGTACAATCGGATTCTGATTTGAATGCAAAGTATGGTGACATCTGGTCAAAGATCGCCGAAAACAGAAACCAGGTAAGATCATTTATTAACGAATACTACGGCTTATCAGTTAACCCGAGATTCTCATCTGAATATTTTGCTATTGCAAGTGATGTCGTAGACCTTGCAAAAGAATTGAAACAGCCCGAAGATAAAAGATCTGAATTATATAAAGGTGCAGAGCTTGATTCTACAATAGCCCATTTGTTCCCCGCCAACTTTGATGCGGAAAAAAATAAACTGCTTCTTGGAGTAACCTTAGAATAATATGGTTCAAAATCTTGGGGCAAATAATGAGATGGTTATGAAATTCACAGGTGGAAACACAGGAGAGGAAGCAGTTGATTATGCTATATCGCATTCTTCTCTTACAAGTCTTGACAAAATTAAAGACCTTGTAAGCGATGGTGCTGATGCAATACTAAACTCAGATGATCCTTTTATTTATTTTACAATTCATTCAAAAGACAGAAGAGAAGAGCTTCAGAAAAAAGCAAAAGAACTTTCTGCACAGGAAGCTACTTATAACCAGGAATTAGGTAAAGCTTTGTTTGAAGTTTACGGAACTTCTATTCCACCAGACGCAACATTTACCTTAAGATTACAGGACGGTGTTGTAAAAGGATATGATTATAACGGAACCGAAGCTCCGCCGTTTACAACTTTCTACGGACTTTATGACAGGCACTATTCTTTTGGAAATAACAAAAACTGGGCATTTGCAAGCAACAGATGGAAAAACCCACCTGCTGACTTTAATCTTTCTACACATCTTGATATGGTTTCCACAAATGATATTATAGGCGGAAATTCAGGCAGCGCTGTTATTAACAAAAATGCAGAAGTTGTCGGTTTGGCATTCGATGGAAATATTGAAAGCTTGCCAGGCAATTTCATTTATGATACAACAACAAACAGAGCTGTATCTGTTACCTCAAACGCTTTGATGCAGGTGATAAGATATATGTTTAATGATACAAGACTTGCTGATGAATTGCAGAATGGAATGATTAAGTAAAGAAGATTTATCAACTAGAGGGGCGTAATTCTACGCCCCTTTATTAAAACACATACTCCCCCTGAACATGAAATGAAAAATACTTTGCAAAAGTATTTGCAAAAGAAAAAGCAAATTCCATTCCCCCGCCTAACCTGAAGCCCGTATTTTTGCTATCCCTAAAATCAAAGCCGGCGATAATTGATGAGACAACGCCAAAATTCCACACATCTGTATCACTGAAAGTGTGATCATTAATAGCTATAAATCCTGAACCCTCTTCAACAAAATAATTTTCCGAAACATTTTGCGAAGCAACTCCTTTTAAAGATATTCCTTTAAGAAAAGGGAAATACCTGTTTGTTGAGCCAGGCAGAAGCCTGTTAAAATCCTGTGCATAAATAAAACTAACCCGCGGAAGAATATTATCGCTTAGCGGAGTTCTGAATTCAAAAAATATTGAAGAAGTAAAGGCACTTTGATTAGGTGAATCTCCGCTAATAACACCTCCGCCTAAATATCCACCGACGCCAATACCTGATTGCGCCGGAGTACTCCTAAAAAATAATATTGCTGCGAGCAAGGTTAGAAGACTGACTTTTAAAATGTTTTTCATATTTTATTTCTAAACTTTTTTCATTTGATGAATTTTCTTTTAAGTATTAGTAAATTGTTTATTAAAATAGACTTACTGAGGTAAAAAATAAAGGTGAAAATATGCAAAATGTGCTTTACCAGTATAAAGCTATTGTAACCTCTGTTTATGACGGGGATACCTGCACTGTAGATATTGATCTTGGCCTTCATACGTGGGTTCGTGGCGAAAAAATAAGACTGATGAGAATAGATGCTCCTGAAGTGCGGGGAAAAAGCAGAGTTAAGGGTTTGCGCTCGCGCGATTATTTAAGAAGTCTGATACAGGACAAAGAAATTATTATCGGAACATTCAAGGATAAAAAAGGAAAATACGGCAGATATCTTGGGGAGATATGGCTTAATATGGATGGAGAAGATTTCATAAATGTTAATGATCTTCTTGTTAAAAAGAAATATGCCGTTTATAAAAAATACTAAAATGATACTATCGCTTTGAGCAATAGTATCATTAAAACGCCTAAAAAAGCAAATATAAATTAGAGAGAACGCATTATGACAAAAAGATCCAACATAAACCTTACTGTAGAACTTGATGAAAAAAACATGCCAACAAAAATTGAATGGGAAGCAACTGATGCAAATTTTGAAGGGAAGAAAGAATCTAAAGCGATGTTGTTATCAATATGGGATAAAGAAGATAATTTAACACTTGGAATTGATCTCTGGACAAAAGACATGCTCATTAATGAAATGAACATTTTTTTTCTTCAGACTTTTAAGAAAATGGCCGATACTTATCTCCGCTCTACTTCAAATAATGATATTTCAAAATTCATCCGTGATTTCAGTGATCAGTTTGCTGAAAAGATAGAAGAAAAGAAAGAATGAATACAATTTTAATAACTTCTGTCATTTTTATTATAACAAATCATTTCTCCCGCTGAAATGGGATCGTGAAGACAATAAATACGAATAATTTCGTGACTTCCCTTTAACATTTCCCTTCCATATTATTTTACTTATTTTTAATATGTTAATTTATTCACACTTTCCCACTAAAGGGTGACATACGATGAGTACAGAATTTCTCGCCAGACTACAATTCGCTTTTACAGTAGGCTTCCATTATATCTATCCTCCTCTCAGCATAGGACTTGGGGTACTCCTTGTTTTAATGGAAGGTATGTATCTGAAAACCAAGAAACCAATTTATGAAGTGATGACAAAATTTTGGGTGAAGATATTCGCCCTTACTTTTGCTATAGGTGTAGCAACGGGAATTGTAATGGAATTCGAGTTTGGTACGAATTGGGCAACCTATTCAAGATTCGTCGGCGATGTTTTCGGAAGTGCTCTTGCCGCGGAAGGAATTTTTGCATTCTTTCTTGAATCGGGTTTTCTCGCAATACTTGTTTTCGGGTGGGACAAAGTAAGTTCAAAAGTACATTTCCTTTCTACCATAATGGTGTCGCTTGGATCAATGTTGAGTGCTGTGTGGATAGTAGTTGCGAATTCATGGCAGCAAACCCCTGCCGGTTTCCACATTGTTGGGCAAGGCTTGCATGCAAGAGCCGAGATAACTGATTTCTGGCAGATGGTTTTTAATCCGTCAAGTATGGACAGACTTTTACACGTTTTATCCGGCGCATGGCTTGCCGGCTCATTTTTAGTTATCAGCATAAGTGCCTATTACATTTTAAAAAACAGACACATTGATTTTGCAAAATCATCATTAAAAATAGCATTAGTGTTTGCACTTTTTGCTTCGTTATTTCAGCTTTATACCGGGCATGCAAGTGCTGTTGGCGTAAGTGAAAACCAACCCGCGAAACTTGCTGCAATGGAAGCTCAATACAATACATCAACAAATGCACCGCTTCATCTTTTCGGATGGGTTAACGAAAGCAAACAGGAAGTGAATTTTGGAATTGCAATACCGGGAATGTTGAGCTATTTAATCTCCGGTACAACTGATTATAAAGTAAAAGGACTTGATTCATTTAAGCCGGGGGACAGGCCGCCGGTAAATATTGTTTTTCAGGCTTACCATTTAATGGTTGCAATTGGCTTTGCTTTGATCACGATAAGTTTACTTGGAATTCTTTTTTGGTGGAAGGATTCGTTACTAAATCATAAATGGCTGTTATGGATATTTGTGATTTCTGTACTCGGCCCTCAAATCGCGAACCAGGTTGGATGGATCACAGCAGAAGTAGGCCGGCAGCCGTGGATTGTCTACGGACTTCTCAGAACTTCGGAAGCATTATCAAAAGCTGTTGCATCAGATCAAATAATCTTTTCATTAATCCTGTTCACCATTGTTTATGTTCTTCTTTTTATACTATTCATTTACCTTCTCGACCAGAAAATAAAACATGGGCCCGAAGAAGCTGAGACAATCGAATCCGAGTATGAACATCAGAAACAGCTTTTTAGAAATGGAAATAACACCACACCGGAGAAATCATGAGCGGAATTGATTTGAATATTGTCTGGTTTGCTTTAATTGGTATTTTATTAACAGGCTATGCAATTCTTGACGGATTTGACCTCGGTGTAGGTTCGCTTCATTTGCTGGTTAAAGAAGATAAAGAAAGAAGGTTATTAATAAACGCAATTGGTCCCGTATGGGACGGAAATGAAGTATGGCTTGTTACCGGCGGCGGCGCATTGTTTGCTGCTTTTCCTGATGTCTATGCTACAGTATTTTCAGGTTTCTACACTGCTTTTATGCTTTTACTTTTCGTTTTAATTTTCAGAGCAGTTGCTATTGAATTCCGCAGCAAACAGGAAATGAAATGGTGGAGACAAATGTGGGATGTTGCATTCAGCATTTCCAGCATACTGATTGCTTTTTTAATGGGAGTGGCGCTCGGCAACATCGTAACAGGAATTCCGCTTGATGCTAACACGGAATTCATAGGAACATTTTGGGGAATGATAAATCCCTATACTATTCTTGTCGGAATTACAACAGTTGCATTATTTATGATGCATGGGGCAATTTATGGAGTTATGAAAACCGAGGGTGAGCTTCACAACAAAATGAGAGGATGGGTTAATAATACAATTATATTTTTTGTTATCTGTTATGTTACCACTACAATGGCGACTCTTGTTTATTATCCGCATATGACCGAACATTTTAAGGATTATCCCTACCTGTTTATTATTGCAATCTTAAATATGCTGGCTGTTGCAAACATTCCAAGAGAAATTTCAAAAGGAAGAGATTTTAATGCATTCTTTTCATCATCAGCTGCAATAGCAGCATTGATGGGCCTTTTTGCAATCGGCCTTTTTCCGAATCTCGTAATTTCAAATCCAAACCCGGGAAATAGTCTCACTATTTATAATGCTGCTTCATCACAAAAAACTTTGAACATAATGCTGATCATTGCAATGATTGGAATTCCGTTTGTTCTCTCTTACACTGTAAGCATATACTGGATTTTCAGAGGTAAAGTTAAATTAACAAACATGAGTTACTAAAGTATTCTCTATTTTGAATAAGTAATCCTGTATATCACACCAGCGTAATCATCTGAAACAAGCATTGAGCCATCCGGCATAATCTGCAAATCAACCGGCCTTCCCGAAGCAGATTCTCCTTTTAGCCAGCCTTCAGCAAAAACAGAATAACTCACTGGCTTATTATTTTCCAGCTTAACAAGTGTAACACGATAGCCTATTTTCTGACTCCTGTTCCAGCTTCCGTGTTCTGCAATAAATATCTGATCTCTGTATTCAGAAGGAAACATACTTCCGGTATAAAATCTCATTCCAAGTGAAGCTACGTGTGGACCGAGATCCTGTGCAGGAGGAGTATATTTTGAAGGATCTTTTCCCGCATCTTTGAATTCAGGATTTGGAATATTGTCGCCGTAAAAATAAGGGAACCCGAAATTCATTCCTTTAACAGGTGCGTGATTTAATTCATCAGGTGGGATATTATCTCCGAGAAGGTCTCTACCATTATCTGTGAACCAAAGCTCTTTTGTTCTCGGATCCCAGTCAAAACCAACAGTGTTTCTGATTCCCCGTGCATAAATTTCAAAACCGCTTCCATCAGGATTCATCCTTGTAATAGATTCATAAGGATCGGGCCTTTCACAAATATTACATGGAGCGCCTACCGGTACATATAATTTCCCATCTGGTCCAAAGCGGATAAATTTCCATCCGTGGTGAGTCTCTGAAGGAAAATCATCTTTTACCACAACAGGCTCTGGAGGATTATAAAGATTTGCCTCAATATTATCATATCTTAAAACCTGGCTTATTTCCGCTACATATAATGAACCGTTGTGGAATGCTACACCATTCGGCATATTTAAACCTGACGCAATCGTAATGACTTCATCTGCTTTGTAATCTTTGTTTGTATCAAGTACTGCATATACTTTTCCTTCGCCCCTCGTACCAACGAATAATACACCGCTTGGACTTAACGTCATAGAGCGCGCTCCTTCAACGTTATCAGCATAAATGCTAATATTGAATCCGGGAGGAAGTGTAATCCCCATTGTATTGGAAGCATCTCCCTGTGAATTATTCGGGTTACAACAAAGAGTGCTTACAAAAAACAAAATCAAAGAAATGGTTACTGACATATTTTTGATTTCCTTTTTCAAATTTTTAACTCTCCTTTAATTAATTAGAATCTGCAGGAGGCAAAACCAGCATCAAAATTATATAAACTAAAATTCCGGGAAATGCAGCGCTAAAAATGGAAAGCAAAACATACCCTATTCTTACCAAAGTCGGATCCCAGCCCTGCCATTCTGCAATCCCTCCGCAAACTCCGGCAATCATTTTGTCATGTGATTTTTTCAATTGCATAAAAACTACTGAACTTTTCAAGCTTTAGAATTAAATTAAAAGTCTACCAAAACTAAAACACAGGTTGTCTGGGGTTATATTAATCGGAAATTACAAATTTTAATGGATAATATCTTACCGATTAAAATAATTAATAATTCAATATGAAATAAATTATATAGAGATTAGGGTCGAGGCCAAATGCGGAAATATTGAAGTTCTTTATCTGGAAATGAAAATGATTATCTGAATCTCTCCTTAAGTTTTAACGCGTACCTTCTGCTCATCTGGAAGGGTTCGTCAATATTTTTGAGATAGACGTGATATGAATAGTTAAACCATTTTTCTACTTTTTCGATCAACTCCAAATTAACAATAGTTGATCTGTGAATTCTTGCAAAATATTTTGAAGGAAGGCGTTCTTCCCATTCAATCATAGGACGGAGCACCAATAATTTTTTGTCATCGACAGTGCAAATGTAGGTATAATCCTTTTCTGCCTTGATACATTGAATATCGTGTACTTTAATAAATCTTGATATTGAATTTACTGTAATAAAAATTCTGTCATCCATTTCTAACTTTGAACCATAAGTACCTCTCCTTAACTTCCTCTGCTTCTTCTCTACAGATCTGTTCGATGTATGATCCCTTAAAGGTATTATTTTCGAGTCTTCGTTTTTTGGGGTATTTGCATTCTGTTCGTTTTTGCTATAACTATTATGTTTATTATTCGCTTTCATTGATTTCTCACTAACTAAATGAACATCAGCACCGCTTGCTTTATTTTGCATTTCTATTTTTTTCTCCTACAGAATTTTCTGCTTTCATTCTTTGGTGGAATATTATGCATCCAATTTTTCCATTTCATTATGGATATGTCAAGTTCCATACCAAATACTTTTTGTCAGACAGTCGGTTAAATAAACGGACTAAGGTTTATTTTTAACCTATATTCATATTAATTTTTTAAGATAATTCCAGGGATATCAGAAAGGTAAATGTTGTGTGGTTTTTTTTAAGATTCTAACAAAGTGTCTGTCCTGATATGAGACACTAATTTTCCTATAAAACAAACCAAAATAAGATTAAAAATAGATTTTTATCTAATTCTAGCAGTAGGAGTTCTAGCGCTTTTTCAGCTTAAGCCCATAACCAATTTTATAAACAGTATTAGGAATTGAAACAGGAAGTCTGCCAGTAATATTTATTTTTCCTGTGAGTGCATCTACCATAGACTTTTGAGAAACCGAAACATCACTGAAAGCAGAGAGATATGTTTTTGAACCGCGGTAATGTGAAAGTAAATAAGGATCTCCAAAACTTACCAGAATAGTAGGAGCTCTCGCAACTAATAGTTTATTAATTACCCGACTAAATTTTTTATACAATTTTTTTGAATTTTTATCGGAAGGTGGCCTCATATAATAAGGTACTAAAATTAAATCCGCCCTTCGTGCAATTTTCAAAACTTTATCAAATTCTTCTCGGTTGGTTTTATTATTTAACACAAACGTGTTTGATTTATCGAAGTTTTCCTTTACAAGGGTTTGAAAAACAAGGGCCGAGTCTTTTGGAATTCCATAAGAAAAAGCTACAGATAATACATTATGGTATTTTTCTTTTTTTAACGGAATTATTTTCCTTCTATTCTTAACCAGTGTAATTGATTTGTCTGCAATTTCTTTGGCTAATTTTAAATGTGCTTCCGTCGCTATATTTTCGAAAATGTTATCAATATTTGTAAACCTGGTATCCTGAAGTTTCAACCATCTTTTCGCAGCAAGTATTTTTGCAACACTCTCATTTATTCTTTCAACTTCTATTTCACCAGATTTAACTGCAGAAACAAGAGTATTAATCGCTATTTCCTCGTCAGGAGGCATGAGTAATATATCACTCCCTGCCTTTACAGCCATAATGGTAGCTTCAGCAACCGAGTAATATTTCGTTATAGCCTGCATGTTCATTGCATCGGTTATGACCAGTCCACCAAATCCTAATTTATTTCTTAAAAGATCAGTAACAATTGATTTTGACAAGGTAGCAGGGACATCTTTTTGTTTTTCAAGACCCGGCGCATAAAGGTGTCCAATCATAATGGCTTGAACTCCGACATTAATAGCCTGCACGAAAGGATAAATTTCATTATTCATTAAGTGAAGGCTATCGCCCTCAACAACCGGTAAATCGATATGTGAATCGACTATTGTATTACCTTGGCCGGGAAAATGTTTAGCTGTTGTTAACACTCTTTCAGCAAATGAACCACGAATGAAAGCATTTCCAAATTCAGAAACAATTTTTTTATCATCCGAAAATGAACGAATACCGATTATCGGGTTATTTGGATTATTATTAATATCAACGTCCGGCGACAGGTTTTGACAAACGCCAATTGTTTTGCTTTCTTTAGCGACCGCTTCACCCATTTTAAAAGCTAATTCGGGGTCGCCCGTTGCCGCTACTCCCATATTATCTGGAAAATTTGTCCCATCTCTTAACCGCATCCCCAAACCCGATTCAAAATCAGCTGAAATTAATAACGGAACGTCAGCAAGTGCCTGCACTTTATTTATATCTATCGCTTCATTTAAAGCATCGCCATCGGAGAAAATCAGGCCCCCTACCTTCAAATCTCTTACCAGGTGAGTCATCCTTGCAAGTCCGAGTGAATCATCTGTATAATCTTTGCCTAAAACCCAGGGCATGATCATCTGTGCACATTTTTCCCGGGTTGTCATTCTTACCAGACTATTTTCAATCCATTCTTTATCTTCATTTGTTAACGGGAAAACTGTTGGGTATTTTATATAATACTCTGTTTGCATTTTATCATTCTGCGAGTAATTTTTACTCACACCATAATTTTTAAAAGTTGAAGGAAAAAATGAAAATAGGAACAGGATACCAGCACTGAAAAGGATTTCATTTAAAAAGTTTTTTTTAATCATCAGCAAGAATAAATTCTGGAAAATAGTTTAAGCGTATTTACTTGTTTTCTAATGTTTCAATCACCGCGTTATGCAATGCCGGACGCACTTTAAATAATTTATGATTTTCCCTAGAAGGATAAACCCTGTTGGTTAGAAAAACTACAAATAATTTTCTTTCGGGGTCAGTCCAAACGGAAGTACCTGTAAATCCTGTATGACCGTACGAATCATCACTGAAGAGATCACCTGCAGAAGAACCCGTTTTTGATTTTGTATCCCAACCAAGGGCCCTGGTACTTTCTTTAGATTGTTGTTTTGTAAAAAGCTTCACCGTTCCGGGTTCGATAATTTGATTGCCGTTAAATTCTCCGTCTTGAAGAAGCATTTGCAGGACCCTGGCAATATCTTCAGCGGTTGAGAAAAGTCCAGCGTGTCCGGCTATACCACCAAGCATCGATGCTGTTTCATCATGCACCACTCCCTGTATCTGTCTGTGACGCCAATAATTATCGTATTCAGTCGGTGCGCAATATTTCTTCAATGAATCAGGCGGATTGTACATTGTATTTTCCATCCCAAGAGGGTTAAAAACTTCTCTTTGCGCAAATTTATCAAGAGTCATTCCTGTAACTTTTTCAATAATTTTCCCCAATGTAATAATTCCCAAATCAGAATAAACTGTTTTTGTTCCAGTAGGATAGTCTAATTTCGTTGTGTAAATATCTTCTAAAACGTCACCCCCGTTATCAAACATTTTATAATATTTTTTAAAGGCCGGTAATCCGCTGTTATGTAAAAGCAAATTTCTAACCGTTATATTTTCTTTCCCATTTGCCGCAAACTCAGGAATATATTTTGAAACTCTATCATCCAGTTTGAACAATCCCCTGTCAATGCATATCATTGCACAATTAGTTGTAGAAATAACTTTAGTCAATGATGCAAGATCGAACAAGGTATTTAATGTCATCGGTCGGGAATTTTTATCATAAGTAAAATATCCAAATGCTTTTTCAAAAATTATTTTACCATCCTTTTCAACTAAAACTACGGCCCCGGGAAATGCTGAATCCTCGATTGCATTTTTTACAACCTTTTCAACTTTAGAAAAATTATATTTGCCCGTTGATGTTTTGCCGCTATAATTTTGTTTTCCACAGGCTAATAACAAGGGGAACAAAAATAACAACACGTATTTTTTTTTAAGTTTTAACATTTCAGTTAGCTTCTTTATTCTTTCCAAATTCCGGATCAATTGGAACAAATTTAGTTAAAATAAACGCAGGTATCGTACACAGACAAACCCAGATAAAAAAGTGTTGATAGCCAACGGTCTCCTGGATCCAGCCGCTGAACATTCCTGGTATCATCATCCCCAGAGCCATTATACCAGTAGCAATTGCATAATGGGAAGTTTTATGTTCGCCTTTGGATACAAAAATTAAAAAGAGCAAAAAGGCTGTAAATCCGAAGCCGTATCCGAATTGTTCAAGTGCCACACAGATATTGATTAATAGTAAGTTTGATGTCTGAGTATAAGCGAGAAAAACATAAACGAGATCTGGAAAATTTATTGCTATGACCATCCACCATATCCAGTGTTTCAAACCCTGCTTTGCTGCAACAATTCCTCCTAATATACCGCCAATAACAAGAAAGACTGTTCCTACTGTTCCGTAAATAAGCCCAAGTTGTGTAGTTGATAATGAAATTCCTCCTGCGCTTTTAGAATCGAGCAGAAAAAGCGGTGCCAGTTTTACCAGTTGAGCCTCGCCTAACCTGTACAAAAGAATAAAAGCTAATACGATAATGATTTTATCCTTTTTAAAAAACAATACAAAGGTTCTGAAATATTCCTGAAGAAAATTTCGTGTCCCTCCAGACACGGCTGGTATGTCGCTTTTAGGATGAGGCAGCATAAAAGAATGATAGAAAGAAAAAAGCAAAAACAACACGGTAAGCGCGAAAAAACAGATTGTCCAGGCGAGTATAACATTGCCAAAAGTTTTCTCAAAATAGCCTGCCATCATAACAAGCAAACCGTTGCCTGCCCAAACAGCGCTGCGGTAAAATGTCGAACGAATACCAACAAAATAAGACTGGTTATATTCAGATAATCCCAGCATATAAAAGCCATCCGCAGAGATATCGTGTGTAGCGGAACTGAAAGCCATGAGCCAGAAGAAAGCAAGTGTATATTGAAAAAAATTTGAAACAGGAATAGTAAAAGCAACACCGGCAAAAGCAACTCCTATTATTGCCTGCATCACTATTATCCACGATCTTTTGGTTTTGAATATATCGATGACGGGGCTCCACAAAGGTTTTATTACCCAGGGCAAATAAAGCCAGGCTGTATACAATGTATTATCCGTATTCGATATGCCCAGATCCTTATACATTATTCCGGAAACCGACATTACGATTATGTAAGGCAAACCTTCCGCAAAATAAAGCGAGGGTACCCAACTCCAGGGATTTCTAAAATCAGCCTTTTTACTCATCAAAAATTATCCTCTATTAAAAAATAATCTATCTTATTCTTACAGTTTTTGAGCTAATATTAAAGCTCCAATTTCTGGTAAGTTTTCAGGTTCAACAATTTCGATGTTTGAAAAATTTGAATCTATTTTTTCTTTTAACAATTTTGAAAAAAGATTCTCGTTTGCAATTAATGAACCAATCAGTGCCAATTTCATTTTGGGGGACTTTAATAATTTAATTATCCTTTCTATATGTAAAATCAATTCGCCGGTTTCTCTTTCTAAAATTTCAATTGCAGCTTCGTCCCTCTTATCCGCAGCTTTTAATACGTGGGGAGCAAATGAGGCGATATCAAAA
Organism: uncultured Bacteroidota bacterium; assembly: GCA_963772675.1. Classification (GTDB taxonomy): domain Bacteria; phylum Bacteroidota; class Ignavibacteria; order Ignavibacteriales; family Ignavibacteriaceae; genus JAKAGZ01. Next base: position 590,636 of record CAVYYF010000005.1, on the reverse strand, counting down.
TCATCGTGATAAATTTTTTGAATTAATTTTTCACCAGAATCGATTTTAAAATTTTCTTTCAGATATTTCGTTAGTAAAGTTTTTTTGGCTCTACCGTCGAAATCTTTAGAAACAGCATTCAAACCTTTTTGCCCGATTGAATAGCCGCTGCCTTCATCTCCAATTTTATTTCCGTATCCTCCTAATCGATAGACCTTACCTTTTTTGTCTTTGCCAAAAATTATAGAGCCTGTTCCTGAAATTAATATGCTTCCTGATTTACCTGAAAATGCTCCTTCAAGTGCGATAAGCCCATCGCTAACTACTCTAAGCCTTAAAGAGATTTTTTTTGATTCTAGAAATCTCTTAAGATTTTTTATGAGCAATAGAGCATCCTTTCTTCTTCCAGCACCGGCAGTTCCTATAACGACAACATTAATGTCGTTATAGGTAATTTTAAGATTTTGCCTGCATTTATTTAACAGCGAGTAAATTGTCTTACATACTCCATTGATATCATATTTTAAGAAATTCGTGGGGCCGCCTTTACAACGATACAATACTTTGGCATTCTCATCACAAATCACACACCTAGAACTGGTTCCGCCACCATCAATGCCAATTAAATATTTCATAATTTCCTTTTTGAATATTTCCCGCATTCAAAATATATAAAATGAAGCTAAAAACTAACTTGCTTCCGGAAGGCCTATTCTGTTGAAAGCATACGTATCTCAAATGGACTATTCCATTTTTAAAGATTATTTTTTCGACTAAATTTATTCCTTTTTTAAGATAACCGAGATATGAATAAATATTTTCTTGTATAACACAGCTTTAAAATGTTTCTAACCTTATAAATCTGTTGAAAAATAAGCCAGTAATTTTTGCCAACTCGCCCATATAATTTACTAATTTGTGTAAAGTCATCCGGTAATTTTTACTTCTAAAAAAGCATAAGAAGATGACTTGAATTTTAGATACTGCAAGGAAACAGGTTATTATTACAGATTAACTATATTTTTATTGAAAATTTGAGCCTAAAGCCCACTTTCCCCTTGGCACCATTAGTGTCATTACAGTGACAAAAGTTTTAATCACAAACCAATAGTGGTCGATTTTGACTGTTGGATGATACAAGAAAAACAGATGATAAAATGAAAACGGGTGGTGCCAAACAAACCTTTTCCATTACTGCCGATAAAACCATTAAGGATAAGTTAAATTCAATTGTCTCGTCTTATTTCATAAAATCTTTTATCATTGTATTATTTTTCCTTTTTACGGCAGGTGCAAATGCGCAGCAAGTTACCAAAGTATTGGTATCAGGTATATCGGGTAATACGTCACATGATACAGACGTTAAAAACGCTTTCCTTTTAGGATATGCAAGTTATGATGGATCACAGTTTTCAGGTCAGATAGATCTTCACCTAGATAATAGCGCTATTAGTGCTATTCAATATGCCGACCAGAATAATTATCAGATAGCAATCAGGTCTTATACAGGTTTAAGTAGCCAGGTTGATGATACAGCCAAAAATCATCCTGATGTTTTATTCTTCATGCCGGCTGGCTCCAATGGCTTTTACTATGTGTGTAACCTTGATATACCAAATGCCGTAGTTGTATCAACGGGAGCAGGTCTGGATACTTTAGTAACCGGCTATAAGGTAGAGTTTTTTTCAATTGACCCGATAACAAGTTCTAATTTATCAAGCTTCTCTAACGGCTACATTGCAGGTCAAATAGCTTACCTTGCCAATAAATTTAATATTACTCCTCAACAAGCAAGGTTAAAAGCCAGAAATTATGCCTCCCCAAATAGCCAATCTGCAACTTACGTTCAATACGGAGAAATTAATTTGCAACAGGCAGTACAAAATGAATCATTACCCGTTGAACTTACAGCTTTTACCTGTTCAGTGAATCAGAATAGTGTAACTCTAAAATGGTCGACATCAACTGAAGTAAACAACTTCGGTTTTAATATAGAAAGATCAACATCAAATCAGAACTGGGACAATATAGGTTTCGTTCAGGGTCACGGAAACAGTAATTCAACTAAAGAATACAGCTTTGTTAATAATAATTTAAAAGCGGGCAGTTATTCTTACCGTTTGAAGCAAATTGATAACGGCGGCAGTTTTAAGTATTCAAGTATCATCACTCTGAAAATCAACCAAATTGCAGACTCAGAGATGGGACAGAATTATCCGAATCCGTTTAATCCAACCACCACAATACAGTTTACAATGACAAAGAAAGACAATATCAGGCTGGTAATTTATAATATAATCGGGCAGCAGGTTGCTGAACTGGTAAATGGTGAAGTTGATGCAGGAACACACAATGTTACATTTAACGCCGGAAATCTGACCAGTGGAATTTATTTCTATACTTTATCGGGTAACTCGGTAAGCATTACAATGAAAATGATCCTGATGAAATAAATTAAATTCCTAACAAAAAAGAAAAATGCTCTGAATAATTACAGAGCATTTTTCTTTAAGGAGAGATGTAAATAATTTATTAATCGCTCCACAATTCTTTTAGCCCCGCAACAATTTCCCTGGATTCTTTCATGTTACTAATTTGAGAGTCAATAATAGAATCTGAATGTTTGGCTGTCATTACCAGTACGATTGTAGATAATAATAATTTCAAATCAAGTAAAAGAGATTTATTCTTCTCATAATATTCATCGAGTATAACCAGGTTCTCTAAACCTTTATTACGGTCACCGAAAATCTGCCAGTAACCGGTTATACCTGGTTTAGATTTTAGCGCTTCCCTTCTTCTATAGATCTCAGGTTCATACTTTTTCATAATTTCAAGATCTGCTATTGTAAGTGGACGAGGTCCAACGAGAGACATTTCGCCTTTCAAGACGTTTATCAGTTGTGTTATTTCATCCAGCCCGCTTTTCCTTAGCCATCTGCAAAAGGGCGGTACGTATTTTTTTAAATCGCGTCTGAATAAAATTCCCCCTGAACTATTTACAGATTCAAGCATCGGCACGGTTCCTTTGATCGTTCTAATTTTGATCATTCTTATTTTCTTACCGCTTAACGATGACTTTCTTTCCTGGATAATAACGGGAAATTTTCCAGTAATAGAAGGAATGATGAGCAACAATATTATTATTAAAGGCAGGCTAAGAAATAGTAAAATTAACGCGGCAATAATATCTAAAGCTTTTTTCGTTGTTATATTGTACATTTATTAAACTTCGTTTTCTAGGCTTTAATCATTATATACTTACTGAAATATCAGTTGATTTAAAAATATACTTTATTTGACAAAACTCAAAGTCTTTAATTTCATAGTAGTAGCCCGGTTTAATTCATAATCAATAATCTTTTTTCAGGTGTTTATACCTAGTTATAAGGGTAATGAATAATATGAATTAATTTCTGGCCAAAATTGTTATATTTAGCTATTTAAAAAGTCATCAGTTAGCACATACAAAATGGAAAACCTTGAAAAATATTTCGAACAGTTCAGAATCAATTCAATAGGTTATGATGCCAAATTTCATTCGCCTTATGGTGAACAGAAATTAATCTATGCGGATTGGATAGCAAGTGGAAGGCTGTACCAACCAATCGAGGAAAAAATATCAAAATTATTTGGGCCGTTAGTTGGCAATACTCACTCAGAATCAAGTGAGACCGGGACACAAATGACCCTTTCCTATCACGAAGCTCACCAAATTATTAAAGACCACGTAAATGCATCGAAAGATGATGTGATAATTACAGCCGGTTCCGGAATGACTGCTATGATAAATAAATGGCAACGCATACTTGGTCTGAAAGTACCGGAACAGTTACGGCCTTTTATAAAGCTTGAAGGAAATTTGCGCCCCGTTGTATTTGTAACTCACATGGAACACCACTCAAACCACACTTCATGGCTGGAAACTATTGCAGAAGTCGTAATGATAAAACCAACGGATGAAGGCCTTGTTGATCTGGACGACCTTAAAAAACAATTAACAAAATACGATGACAGACAATTGAAGATCGGAGCATTCACTGCCTGCTCAAATGTTACAGGGATTGAAACCCCTTACCATAAAATGGCAAAGATGGTTCACCAGCATGGCGGGTATTGTTTTGTAGACTTAGCTTGTTCAGCGCCATACGTACATATCGATATGCATCCTGAAAATCCATTGGAAAAACTTGATGCGATATTATTTTCTCCGCATAAATTTTTGGGTGGCCCCGGTACACCGGGTGTTTTAATATTTGATTCTAAACTCTATAAAAATATAGTGCCGGATAATCCCGGCGGCGGAACAGTCGATTGGACTAACCCCTGGGGACATCATAAGTTTGTTTCAAATATCGAAGCCCGCGAAGATGGAGGAACCCCGGCTTTTCTTCAGACAATAAAGGCCGCCCTCTGCATAAAATTAAAAGAACAAATGGGTGAAGAAAATCTTAAAAAGAGGGAGAAAGAACTCGTTGAGATTACCTTTACCGAATTGAACAAAATTAAAAGTTTGCACATTCTCGCAGGACACATCTCCAAAAGACTTGGCGCAATTTCATTCTATATTGATAATATTCATTACAACCTGATAGTAAAACTTTTAAACGATCGTTTCGGAATACAAGTGCGGGGTGGTTGTTCATGCGCCGGAACATATGGACATTATCTTCTGCATGTAACACCTGAACAATCACAACATATAACTGACAAAATAGATCATGGTGACCTTTCCGAAAAACCGGGTTGGGTAAGAATGTCAATCCATCCAACAATGACAAACGATGAAATCTACTTCATTTGCAACGCCATAAAAAAAATTACAGAAAATATTGTGGAATGGAGTAAGGATTATAAATACCTGCCGGATAAAAATGAATATGTAAACCTGCAAACAAACGGGAAATTATCTGAAAAGATAAAAAAATATTTTACCCTTTAATCAAAGACTTCTTGTTATCCCATCTTTTTAGCATATCAATTTAGACTAATTAAAATTATATTTGGTATAATTAAACGGGGGTGATTATGCAAGCACTCGGAGCTTACGAAAAATGTAAAAGGTATATTGAATGCCACTCTCAACATACCGATGAATTTAGCCAGCATTTAAGAACAAAGGGTCTATTTCCAACTCTCACAATTTCGCGCCAAACCGGCGCAGGTGCGGCCAGGGTGGGAGAAAAATTCATCGAGCTCATAAGTAAAGTACCAACTGATTGCAATTGTGAATGGGCCTATTTCGATAAGAACCTTATTGAAAAAGTTCTTGCTGATTATAATCTTCCGGATTTCTTTTCCAACTTAAAAATAGAGGACAAGTATTCGGGAATAGAATCTCTTGTTAAAGATTTTATGTGGCCCAATGAATCAAAATGGTCGCTGGCCCGCAAAACTTCAAAAACTATTCTTAAACTTGCAAATATAGGAAATGTAGTGATTGTCGGAAGAGGCGCAAACATTATTACAGCAAAACTTAAAAATGTCTTTCACGTTAGACTAGTGGCACCTTTAGACCATAGGATTAAGCACATACAGGAATATTTCGGAATGTCCGATAAAGAAGCCGGGGATTATATTATCAGAGAAGAAGCCGCAAGGAAGAAATATCTTAAGTCATATTTCTTTAAGGATATTGATGATCAGCTTCAATATCATCTAATCCTGAATACTCAATTACTTGGATACGAAGAAGCTGCAGGGTTAATAGCCCGTTCCGTTGTAAAGAGATTCCCGAAAATTTACGCGGAACCTGTGCACTGAATTTGTAAGCCTGAAAATAATATCGGCAAAAATTATCTACATTGATAGTTTAAATTCTTTCATAATTTTTTGAACTTCTGCTTCGGAGATTCCTTTACCAAAAGTTTTTTCTCCCCTAACTGTGTTCACCTTTTCTGAAGTTACAATTCTTTCTACCGGCTTAAAATCGGGTCCTTTCACAGGTCTATAGTCATCTTTCAGTGGAAAATTTCCTGCACGTGCCTTCAGTCTTTCTTCAATGTCTTTCATAAAACTTCCGGAGGGAGTATAACTTTCTGTAACTCCTGGGGATTTTAAAGTTGTAACGCTCGTGCCTTTATTAATAGGATTGGTTTCAAATGCCAGACTTTTAACATTCATTAAATGTTTTGCTGTAACATTTTCCGAAATTATCGAACCTCCGATTGTTCCCGGCCCAAGTGTCATCGAAGGATTTAATGCTGTTGTGTAACCAACTGCGCCGATAGAAGCAACTGTGTTTACCAAAAACCTGAAAGCCGGCTTTTCGAGAGCAAACTTCATAATGATATCCGGATCATTTGAATGAATTACCATTGTGTGGCCGATACCGCCAAACCTGAGGAGTTCAATACATTTATGGCATCCGTCAAGCCAGCCGTCAACAGTATAAAATGCCAAAATAGGAGAAAGCTTTTCCATCGAAAGCGGTTCACTTCTTCCAACATGATCACATTCAGATATAAGCACAGTCGTATTTTCAGGTACAGAAAATCCGGCATACTTCGCAATCAACGTTGCAGGCTGACCAACTATCTCGGGATTAATTCTGAAATCTGTCTGAACTGCTTTTCCTAACTTTTTCTTTTCTTCTTTATTTACAAAATACGCTCCACGTGATTTTGCTTCTTCAATAACTTTTTCCCTGATTGATCTGTCAACAACCATTGCCTGCTCTGAAGAACAAAGAGTTCCGTTATCGAAAGTTGTTCCGTAAATAATATCTGCAACTGCTTTTTTGTAATCAGCAGTCTTCTCAATAAAAGCCGGAACGTTTCCAGATCCAACCCCATAAGCTGGCTTGCCGGCACTATATGCAGCTTTCACCATCGGGTTGCTTCCGGTTGCAAGAATTACAGCAATGTTTTTATCTTTCATTAAAGCTTCTGTCCCCTCAATGGTAGGATTACTTAAGCATTGTATCAAACCTTCGGGTGCACCAGCTTTTAGTGCAGCTTCATTTAGTACTCTCAAAGATTCTGCCGTACATTTTGCAGTTTTCGGATGAGGACTGACGACAATAGCATTTCTGGTTTTTAATGAAATCAAAGCTTTGAACATTGCCGTAGAGGTTGGGTTGGTTGATGGTACAAGAGCACAAACCACTCCCATAGGCACAGCAATTTTTAAAATCTTTCCGTTTGCCTCGCTTCCTATTACACCAACAGTTTTGAGATCTTTGATTGATTCATAAACATTCTTCGTCCCAAACTGGTTTTTAACGACTTTGTCCTGCCACTTTCCAAATCCACTTTCTTCGGCGGCCATTTTTGCAAGCCTTTCAGATTCAGCATATCCGGCTTCCGCCATTGCCTTTACAACGGCATTAACCTGATCCTGGCTGAAATGTTGATATTCCTGCTGAGCCTCCCTGGCAATTCTTGCCAGGTCACGGGCTTCCTGGATTGATTGCAAATCTTTGTCAAGTTTCATAAACTTTCCCGGGATAAAAAATGTTTATATATAAATTTCTAATCAAATAATTGGTAATTTAAGACTTCCCGAAACGAAATGCATTAACAATTTTATTTATATTATGCTTATGGCTATAGGGAATGAAGGGTCTCTACATAAGGTTAATATAATGCAAATTCATCATAATATGATGGCAAGTAATACAAATAATTTCTTAAATTATATTTTCAACAGCTAATAATAATTCCATATTTCACTTTCTCAATTTTCAAATTAGGAGAAACAATGAAAACAAGATTACCTCTCCAGTTAACATTTATTTTGACCTTAATATTTTTCACATCGATCAATGCGCAACAAGTCGATACTGCATTATTCCACGGAATGAGAGTCAGAAGCATCGGTCCTGCAGGCATGAGCGGAAGAATCGCTTCAATAGATGCAGTTGAACCAGATCACAATATTATTTTTATCGGCACAGCAACTGGCGGAGTCTGGAAATCAAATAACAGCGGGATCGACTGGAAGCCTGTTTTTGATAATGAACCTGTTTCATCGATCGGCGCAGTTGCTATTTACCAGGCAAATCCAAACATAGTCTGGGTAGGTACAGGTGAATCAAATATCCGAAACAGCGCAGGAGTTGGAAGAGGTGTTTATAAATCTCTCGATGGCGGAAATACATGGGATTTTTTAGGATTAGAAAAAACGGAAACAATTTCACAAATAAGACTTGATCCTACAAATCCGAACGTTGCATATGTTGCAGCTCTTGGAACCAACTGGGGTGAAAACTCTGAGCGAGGTGTTTTCAAAACAACAGACGGTGGAAAAACATGGAATAAAATTCTATATGTCGATGAAAAAACCGGATGTGGTGATCTTGTAATAGATCCCACAAATCCGAATAAATTAATTGCTTCGATGTGGCAGCATAGAAGATGGCCATGGTTTTTTAAATCAGGCGGACCGGGAAGCGGTCTTTATATTTCCGTAGACGCAGGTGAACACTGGAAAAAAATTACACACAAAGACGGTTTACCGGAAGGTGATCTTGGAAAGATCGGGTTATCTATTTCTAAAAATAAACCAAACATTGTTTACGCACTTACTGAAGCGAAAAAGAATATTTTACTCCGTTCAGAAGACGGCGGTTACAACTGGAAGATTGTAAACAAGGGGCCGAACATAAACCCACGCCCATTTTATTTCGGAAGAATTATGGTAAACCCTGTAAACGAAAATCTTGTTTACAGAATCCAGTTTACACTAGACGCATCTGAAGATGGAGGAAAAACTTTTCATAGCATCCAGGGACCAATTCACGTTGATAATCATGCACTCTGGATTGCTCCTGATGGTGAATTTATGATTGCAGGGGACGATGGTGGCGTTGCAATTAGTTATGACCGCGGAAAAAATTGGAGGTTTGTTACTAATTTACCCCTCGCACAGTATTATCACATATCCGTTGATAATGCAATCCCATATAATGTTTACGGCGGATTGCAGGATAACGGTTCGTGGCGCGGACCTAACACCTCCCTATCTGACCGGGGTATTTATAATTATGCATGGCAAAGTATCGGTGATGGCGATGGTTTTGATGTTAAGCCTGACCCTGAAAACTCAGAAGAAGGTTATTCGATGTCGCAGGAAGGTTACCTGATGCATTACAATTTAAAAACAGGAATGATGAGCTTAATTCGTCCAACCGAGACAAATGTGAGAGACAGGTACAATTGGAATACCGGGCTTGCAATCGATCCGTTTCATCCGGCAACGATTTATTACGGAAGCCAGTTTGTACACAAAAGTACAGACAAAGGAAAAACCTGGACAATAATAAGTCCTGACCTTACAACAAACGACACGACAAAACAAAAACAGGGCGAAAGCGGTGGACTTACAATCGATGCAACTGGTGCGGAAAATTACACTTCGATACTTTCAATTTCACCCAGCAGAGTTAAAGAAGGTGTTATATGGGTAGGAACGGATGATGGGAATGTTCAGCTAACAAAAGACGGTGGAAAAACCTGGACAAAAGTTTCAAATAATATCATAGATGAAAAACTCGCGCCTGCAGGTGCCTGGGTACCGAGAGTTCGTGCAGGCAAACACGATGCTGCGACTGCTTATGTGATAATGAATGATTACAGAAGATATAACTGGAACAAATATGTACTCGTAACTCACGACTACGGTGAAAGCTGGAAAAACATTGCAACAAAAGATATTGACGGATTTGCTCTTACATTGATGGAGGACCCTGTTGATAAAAATCTTCTGTTCCTCGGAACAGAGTTCGGGCTTTACTTCACCATTGACAGTGGAAGTCACTGGAACAAATGGACGGCCGGTCTGCCAACCGCTCCCGTTATGGCCCTCGCCATTCAGGAAAGAGAGAACGACCTTGTAATTGGTACACACGGAAGAGCCGTTTATATATTAGATGATGTCTCTCCGTTAAGAGAGCTAAGCGGAAAACTATTAAAAGAAAAATCGCACCTTTTCCCCATAAGCGATGCGTTTGAATATAATTTTGCATTTACAGGCTCGCCACCTGTTTCGGGTAACACAGAATTCAGAGGAGAAAATGAACCTTACGGTGCGAGATTCTCCTACTATCTAACTTTGCCTGACAGTGCTAAAGAATTGGAAGGAACACCGAAAGAAAAGAAAGTTTCAATTGAAATTATGAATACCGATTCTACAGTGATTCGTACCTTTAAAGGAACAATGAAAAACGGAATAAACAGAGCTTACTGGGATTTAAGAAGAAAAGCTTTTGACAGGCCGAGAGCCAGGCCCAAAAAGGGTGAAGACAGAGCCGGATCAAAAGTGTTACCGGGACATTATTTAGTTAAAATAAAAGCCGGCGATGAAACAATGACCGGAGCTTTTAATGTTAAAAAAGATCCAAGATTAAATACAAATGACGACGTCTTAAAAGCTAATTACGATTTTGATACGAAGGTAGGTGAACTGAGTGAAACAGCTACAAAAATGTTCAACCAGATCGAGGCTACACTTAAGGAAATAAAAACCTTCGATGAGTTTGCAGCTAATATTGATTCAGCAAAAGCAACGGATCTCAAAAAACAGGGTAATGAACTAAAGAAAAAACTTGTAAAGCTGATGAATAAAATAACTCCTGACAGCTCTCAAACAGGCTACCATGACAACACTGGAATTTTAACATCTGAAATTGGCGAATTGAGTTTTCTCACATTTAATCCTGTTGAAAAACCTAATCAGAACGCACAGGTTAAATATGAAAAAACAAAGAAGATTGCCGGGGATCTTTTGAAGCAATACAATGATATTTATTCAAAGAATGTTCCCGAATTTCAGAAAGCCGTTCAAGCTTCCGGCTTTACAATTTTTAGCAATTATAAAAAAGTTGAGCTGAAATAGGATTGCGCTTGTAGGGGCGGGTTTTAAACCCGCCCCTACAAATTATTAAAGAATATTTTTCAACTTCGAAAGCCCGGTTTTGCTAACAGGCAACTGCTGCTCATTCTTTAAAACGATCTTATAAGATTCCTTATCGTGCTGTTCTAGGTGTTTAATAAAATCGATGCTTATCATAAATGAACGGTGAATTCTGACAAAATAATTCGGGTCTAGGTGATTTTCAAAATATTTCATAGTTTTTTGCTTTAAATATTTTCCGCCGTCGGAATGTATCATCACATAATCGTCCTGCGCTTCGAGCCATTTAATTTTTTCAACCGGTACTATATTTATTTTTCCCGAATCCTTAATTATAACTCTTTCAATGTATTCAACTTTTTCATCGTTCTTTTCAATCAGTTTCTGGATGGCTTCATTCTGGCTTGTTTTTTCTTTCAAATGTACAAGAGTCTTCTCGATCGCTTCATTAAATCTTTCTTCGCTGAAAGGCTTCAAAAGATAATCAACAGCATTTACTTCAAAAGCTTTGATCGCATAATGGTCATATGCTGTTGTGAAAATTATTATAGGCGGGTCTTCAATGAGTTCCAGCATTTCAAAGCCAGTGATTCGCGGCATCTGTATATCGAGAAAAATTATATCGGGCTTTTCTTCATTTATTTTTTTTATAGCTTCAAAGCCGTTAGAGCATTCGGCAACAATTTCAAATTCGGTTCTCTTTCCCAAATACCCCCTTGTAATCGACCTTGCCAGGCTTTCATCGTCAATTATTATTACCCTGATCTTATCTTTCATCGTCCTAACTTTTAAAAATTTTTACTTAAATTTACACAGGAATAAACAAAGTTACCCTGAAAATATGGTTCTCCTTGTCCACTTTCATTAGGTCTTTCTGCCCATAGATCAGCTCAAGTCTGTTTGAAATATTTTTCAAGCCTATGCCCGCGCCTTTTTTAGCTTTTGCCTCCTCCTCAAAATTATTTGTTAAAGAAAGTATAAGAAAATCATTTTCAGATTTACCCTTCAGGGTTAATTTAACAGCGCTGAGTGTTTCATAAACAGCGTGTTTGATAGCATTTTCAAAAAGAGGCTGCAGAATCATATTCGGGACTTCAAATGATAAACATTCCGGTGCTACCTCATCTACAAATTCAAACTTATCTTCAAATCTTATTTTTTCAATTTCAAGATACAGTTTTATGTTTTTAAGTTCCTCGCTCAGTTTATTTTTTTGTTTTTCATTATTTGCCAGTGTGTAACGTAAAAAATCAGCAAGCTTCAGAATCATACTTTTTGCTTTATCAGGATCAATTGCAGTTAAAGCGCTCATTGAATTCAGACTATTAAAAATAAAATGCGGGTTTATCTGGAATTTCAGGTTTTTCAGTTCTGCTTCTGTTACGAGATTTTTTAATTCGGTCTCTCTTACTGCCCTTTCCTTAAAGTCTGAATAATAAATAATTATATAATAAAAAGAAGTTATTAATAGATTGAAAAGCATCCCGAGAAAAAATCTCCACACAAGGGTGTTCAGAAAAAATGAAGTGAACTGTGTACCGAGATTTACAATATAAACTATGATAGAATAACCGATAGCGAGCCATACAGTAGTTGCAAGAACAGCGGCGACAAGATGATTAATAACTATTTTTACCAGGCTTGAATCAAGAGACATAAAACGGACCGGGTACCAGAATGCCAGCCCCAGTCCGCTAAGAAGAATATTAAAAACCAGACTATCGGTAACTGATAAAGTTAAATTTCCGTTGAGCCCGAAATAAAGCAAACAAAAATAAGTGATCGCGACAAACAGCCAGAACAGCAAATAAAGATTCAGACTCTTTGAAGAATTAAGGATCGGATTTTCAGTCATTGTTATTCCTTAAATCATAATTCCTTTATGATCTAACTTCTCCACCGCCAAACAAAACAAATCCTTTAATCAATAATGTTTTGTCAGGATCAATTACTGCGTTCGGATCGCGCCTTACTTTGTTTGAAAATCCTCCAAATACCGGAAGTACATCAATTAATATTTTCCAATCTGAAGGAACTATTATATTTGAGCCGCCGAATACAGCAACAAAATCAATAACATTTACTCCGGGCGCAAGTTTACAATCTTTCAGGTCAATCTCCGAACCGCCAAAAATATTTGTAATATTGCCACCTTTAAAATTATCTGAGATAATAATTTTATGCCCGCCACCGAAAATAGAAACATCATCAACACGATCCGAATTAATCTGATCGTAACCTTTATAATTTTGTGTAGTGTGCTCATCCTGATTATGCTTGTATTCTCCTTCAGGGGTTCTGTATGTTCTCTTCCTTAAAATTATATAGATTCCAAATACAATTAGTAATACCGGGAATACGATATGACCATCATAGTAGACCCAGGGAAAAATTCTCGGTATCATAAAAAACATACCAACAACCAGGATCATTGAACCTAACAATCTCCTGCTGGTATTTAATATTAATACTATTCCGAGAATAATTAATATTGCTGGAAAAGAAAAAATAACTCTTGCAATATTAAAGTCTATCACATCCATACTGTCAAGCAGAAAAAGACCTCCGAGCACAACCAGTATTATCCCGATCACATTCCTGGAATCATAATTCCTTTTATAATTTTCTTGTTTTATTTCTTCCATAAAAACTCTCCTTTGAATAGGCTATTTTCTACTCGAAATAAACATAAAGATCATTATGTCCATACTAAAGTAAAAATCGGTGAATAGCCGAATATTACCGGTAAAATAAGGAAAAACAGTGATTTACTGAAATAAAAAAGGGAAGTTAAACAGCTTCCCTCTTTATTTGAACTGGTCTGTAACAATATTTTATAGTTGCTCAGTTAGATGTAGAGTAGCTTCTTTAACTTTTACTAACCCATTTTCCAGATCGGAAATAATATCATTCACATTTTCAATTCCCACTGAAAGCCTGACAAGCCCATCGGTGATTCCACCAGCCATCCTGGCTTCTTTGCCCATTGAAAAATGAGTCATGCTAGCCGGATGCTCAATAAGACTTTCCACTCCTCCAAGGCTGACAGCGAGCTGACATAGTTTTACAGAATTCATAAGAGACTTTCCCGCTTCAAATCCGCCTTCAAGTTCAAATGTTATCATTCCACCGGGGCCTTTGTGCTGCCTCTGCCCTATTTCATATTGCGGATGGCTTTTTAATCCGGGATAGCTCACGCTTTTTATCATTGAATGTTGCTCAAGATACTCAGCAACAATCATTGCACTTTCGCAATGTTTTTTCATTCTGAGTGAAAGAGTCTTAATTCCCCTGTGAACAAGAAATGAATTGAAAGGGTCTATAACTCCGCCGGTCTGGTTTAAAATTTTTCTGAATGATTTATAGGTCTCTTCATCTTTTGTTACAACAATACCGCCCACAACATCAGCGTGACCGTTTAAAAATTTTGTGAGACTATGCAACACAACGTCAGCACCAAAATCAAATGGCCTCTGCAAAGCAGGACTCATAAAAGTATTATCGACAACTAATTTTATATTATTTGCTTGAGCGATTTCAGCCATTATTTTAAGATCTGTGATGGCAAGTGTCGGGTTACCCGGAGTTTCAACATATAAAACTTTTGTATTAGGTCTGATTGCCTGTTTAACCGATTCTGTATTTGATGTATCAACTAATGTTGTTTCAACGCCAAATTTTTTCATTACAGTATTAAGCAAGGTTGTTGTCGGACCATATACTGCAGCCGAACATACAATGTGATCACCGGATGACGTAAGGCTGGCGAAGACAGTGTGTATAGCGGCCATTCCGCTTGCACAGCCCAGCGCTTTATAGCCCCCTTCAAGTTCTGCGATACTGTTTTCCATGGCTTCTACTGTCGGGTTTGCCATCCTGGTGTAGATATATCCTTTTTGTTCGCCTGCAAAAAGTGATGCACCATGTTGTGCAGATTCAAATTTAAAAGTTGACGTCTGGTAAATTGGCGGAACTACTGCTCCGAATTCATATTCGTCAATTCCTGAATGAACACATTTAGTTTCAAAATCGGTGGGTAATTTCTCTTTCATAACCCCCCTCCATATAAGTAGTGATAAAAATTCTAACTATTAAATAAAAATATAATGTTTAAAAATAAGCCATTATCCGACGAAAGTAAATTTGTGCCATTCTTAAGTGAGTTAAGTCATTGAATTAATTCATTGATAAAGTTGATCAAATGCCCAAATTATCTATCATTTTTTACATTTTCCTAATATGAATAATTTATATTACAATTTTTGCAATTTATTAAATACGTTATTCTGCCTATCTTAATAGTTATTAAACATTTAACAGAGAAAATTATGTACACTGAAAAATTCGTTGTTAAACCAAATTCAAATATTGACCTTTCAAAAGTAAAAACCAGCTATTCAGGTGAATTTAAATCGAAATCTGAAGCAAACAATATTCTGAAAAAGAATATTAAAAAAATGGCCGCTCTTCAGGATAAATTGTATGCACAGGATAAATTCGCACTGCTGATCATTTTTCAGGCAATGGATGCCGCGGGCAAAGACGGAATGATCAAACACGTAATGAGCGGACTCAATCCTCAAGGAACACAGGTCTTTAGTTTTAAGCAGCCATCGACTGAAGAACTTGACCACACCTACTTGTGGAGAATTAATAAAGCTCTGCCTGAAAAGGGTAGAATTGGAATATTTAACCGCTCACATTACGAAGATGTGCTTGTAGTCAGGGTTCATAATTTGATAGATAACCAGAAACTTCCGGGAAGATTTAAGAACAACAATATCTGGAAGATGAGGTATGAGCAAATTAATAATTTTGAAAAATATCTTTACGAAAACGGAATTATTATTCTGAAATTCTTTCTTCACATATCGAAAGAGGAACAGAAGAAAAGGTTTTTAAAAAGAATAGAAGACCCTGCTAAGAATTGGAAATTTTCTTCTTCAGATTTAAAGGAAAGAGAATTCTGGAATGATTATCAAAAATATTATGCAGACGCAATTTCAGCCACAAGCAAAAAGTATGCACCGTGGTTTACAATTCCTGCAGATAAAAAGTGGTTCAGCAGGTTGGCTGTTTCGGATATTATAATTTCAGCTATGGAAAAAATTAATCCTCAATATCCGACGCTATCGGGACAACAGCTAGAAGATTTGAAAAAAGCCAAAGCATTGCTACAAAAACAACAATAAATCTATCTATCAAAAAAGCTCGTGTATCTTTTCCGGAGGTCTTGCTAAAATTGCTTTATTTCCCACTTCAATAATTGGTCTTTCAACCAAGTCATGATTAGAAACCATCAGCTTTAATATTTTTTCTTCCGATACTTTCTTCAGGTCAATAGATTTAGCCGCCTTTTCTCTTCTCCGCAAAAGCTCGCTGGGTTTCATATTCATTTTCTTTAATAATGATTTTAATTTTTGTTCAGTAAAAGGCTCGATATAATAATTTACTTTATTATAATCTATTCCCTTTCCTTCAAGAATTTTATTCACATTTCTGCAGGTTGTGCAGGTTGGCTTTTCATAAATGGTTATTTTCTTCACTTTAATCATGGCCTGTAAATTGTTTGTTAAAATTAAAAATTTAGAATTAAATTGAACAAAATTAATTAAACTCCAGTAATAAAGTAAGCCTTGAGAAATTATTGAAATATTAAGCCGTTATATGTAAATTACTTACAGGGATAAATACTTTAAAACCTTCTTTTTTCTAAAAACATAAATAACTATATTCCTAAAGATTATACTCATATACTATGAAAATATACGAGAATTTACTAAATACTATTTCTACCAAAGGGGCTGCTTACCTGATTCTAATTGACCCCGATAAAATTTCGCAAGAAAAATTACCGGCTTTTGTGAAGCATTGTGAGAAATCGGGAGTAGATGGTTTTCTACTGGGCGGTAGCCTGATGATGAACGATCGTTTTGAGGATTTTATTTCTAATGTAAAAAAATATACTTCGCTTCCGGCAATTATTTTTCCAGGTGGAGTAAATCAGGTATCATCTTTAGCAGATGCAATTTTATATTTGTCTGTAGTCAGCGGACGTAACCCGGAACATTTGATAGGTAAACATGTTCTTGCTGCGCCTTTTATAAAGCAAGCTGGCATAGAACCAATTTCAACTGGATATATATTAGTTGAATCTGGAACTGTAACAACAGTCCAGTATATGAGTGGTTCTCAGCCTATACCCAGAAATAAATCTGAAATTGCAGCAGCAACAGCACTCGCAGCAGAATATCTCGGAATGAAATTGATATACCTTGAAGCAGGCTCGGGTGCCTTAAAATCTGTACCGAACGAAACGGTAAAAGCAGTTTCCGGTTATTGTTCCATTCCTTTAATTGTAGGCGGAGGAATAAGAACCGCATCGGAAGCAGGAGAAAAGGTAAGACACGGTGCAAAAATTATTGTTACAGGAAATTTCTTCGAGGATGAAAACAACTGGGATCAGGTTAAAGAATTTGCAGAAGCTGTTCACGTAAAAGCACCTGTTAAAGTTTAGTGACTTTTCTCTTTCACATCATTCAAATTTTACTTTTGGAATAAACTAAATTGGACAAAAAGAAATTCATCTCTGATTCGTTAAACGAAAGTTCCGAAACAAAAATAAATATGCTCAAAGAGTGTTCGGAAGATATTCTCTCGGCCGTAAATATTATTTCTGATTCTTATAAAGAAGGGAAGAAACTTTTGCTTTGCGGTAACGGGGGCAGCGCAGCCGATTGTCAGCACATTGCAACTGAATTTATGATTCGGTTAAGTCATCATATTAACAGACCCGCACTCCCTGCAATTGCTCTTACAACAGATTCATCTAACCTCACAGCGGGTGGAAACGACATAGGGTTTGAAAATATTTTTGCACGAAACATCGAAGGCCTCGGAAATGAAGGCGATGTTTTAATTACAATTTCTACAAGCGGTAATTCACCTAACCTTTTAAAAGCAGTTGAACAAGCAAAAAGTAAAGGCCTAAAAGTAATCGGGTTTCTCGGTGGCAGCGGTGGCAAGCTGAAAGCACTGGTAAATCTTCCGATAATAATTCCTTCATCCAACACACAAAGAATTCAGGAAGGACATATAACAACCGCACACATTATCTGCGAACTTGTTGAAGATGAGCTTTACGGTAACTCCTGAAATTTATAAATGAACACATCCAGAATCGTCGAAAGAAAAGAAATCGTCCTTAATGATTCCCTCACCAAAATGGTTATTAGCGGTTGGGGAAACGATGCTTTTGAAAACACAGTTGTAGAAAAAATTACTTATTTATCGGATGGCCTGAAAGTAAGAGGTTATGTTGCTTATCCTAAAGATTCTTCAAAAAAATATCCCTGCATAATCTGGAACCGCGGCGGAGTTGGAAACCACGGTGCAATAGATGAATTTACAGCACGAGGTATTTACGGACAGCTCGCGAGTTGGGGTTACGTGGTTTTTGCTTCGCAGTACCGTGGAAATGCAGGAGGAGAAGGGAAGGAAGAATTAGGCGGAAAAGATGTAAACGACATTTTAAATCTTGTTTCACTCGCAGATGAAATTCCTTCTGCTGATAAAACAAAATGGGGAATTGAAGGCTGGAGCCGAGGTGGAATGATGACTTACATTGCATTAACAAAAACCGACAAATTTAAATGTGCTGTGTTAGTTGGTGCAATTTCTGATTTAAGACAATATATAAATAATAATCCTGAAGGGCTTAGAAACCACAAAGAATATATAAACGAAGAAAATTTAGAGGAAAAAATAATCCAACGTTCAGCAATTAACTTTGCGGACCAGCTTCCCAATATTCCCTATCTTATTTTACACGGTGGTGCAGATGAAACTGTGTCTCCTTCCCAATCGACCAGAATGGCAGAAAAATTCAACGAACTCCACTTTAATCACAAGTTGGTTATTATTGAAAACGGAGATCACTACTTAAAACAATACAAAAAGAAAGTGGATTCCATACGCAAAGAATGGTATTCAAAATATCTGCTTTAAATGTGAAATATACTCCTTGTTTAAAAAAGGGTAGATATCCATATCACTCCATTCTTGTATTTTTTGCCCAAAACAATTAAGTTACTCTTCTGATTTCTAATGAAATAACATCAATGTAGCCACGTTTTTCGGGATAAATATGATATATTCAAATCTCATATGCCCCGTTTTTGAGCCAAAAAGGACTTTATCAAGTTATATTTTAGGGTGCTACTAATATTATTATATTCCTAAACTGAACAAAGGATAGCCGAAATGAGCAATGAGAATAGTAAAGATATTGAATTAAAAGAACTCGAGACCAGCGAATGGTTTGAATCATTAGATTATGTAATTGAACACAGCGGCGGCGAAAGAGTAAAGGAACTATTGCATCAACTGCAGATTCGGGCACTTAAGGCGGGAATCAGCATTCCATTCACCGCCAACACACCTTACATAAATACCATCACAAGAGAAAAACAACCAACCTTCCCAGGTGACAGAGAAATCGAAAGAAGAATAAAAAGCCTGATACGCTGGAACGCGATGGCGATGGTGGTAAAGGCAAACAAACAGGAAAGTGGAATCGGCGGACATATTTCAACTTACGCATCCGCAGCAACTTTATATGAAATCGGCTTTAACCACTTTTTCCGCGGCAAAGGTGATGATTACGACGGCGACCAGGTATATTTCCAGGGACACGCATCACCCGGTATTTATGCAAGAGCTTTTCTTGAAGGAAGGTTATCAATAGAACAGCTTGAAAATTTCAGACGCGAATTGAAGCCCGGCGGCGGATTATCTTCATATCCTCATCCGTGGCTGATGCCCAACTTTTGGGAGTTCCCTACTGTATCGATGGGACTCGGTCCGATTATGGCAATTTACCAGGCAAGGTTTAATCGTTATCTTGAAGACCGCGGCTTGAAAAAAACAAACGGTCACAAAGTATGGGCATTTTTAGGTGACGGAGAAACTGACGAGCCGGAAGCTCTGGGTGCTATCACACTTGCTGCAAGAGAAAAACTCGACAACTTAATTTTTGTAATTAATTGTAACCTTCAAAGACTCGACGGACCGGTTAGAGGAAACGGAAAAATTATCCAGGAACTTGAATCAGCTTTCAGAGGAGCCGGGTGGAACGTTATTAAAGTTATCTGGGGAGAAGATTGGGATTCACTCCTTGCAAAGGATAAAAAAGGCAAACTCGTAAAACGAATGGGCGAAGTGGTTGACGGGCAGTACCAGAAATATTCTGTTGAAAGCGGACAGTATATTCGTGAGCATTTTTTTGGTGCAGATCCCGAATTGCTGAAAATGGTAGAAAACTTTTCCGATGAACAATTAAGGAAGATGAAACGCGGCGGTCACGATCCTGAAAAAGTTTTTGCAGCTTTTAAATCGGCAGTTGAACACACTGGCTCACCGACTGTAATTCTTGCAAAAACTATTAAAGGTTACGGATTAGGCGAAGCTGGTGAGGGTAAAAATATCACTCATCAGCAGAAAAAACTAAATGAAGACGAGCTAGGTGAATTCAGAACGAGGTTCGGTATTCCTATCTCAGATGATGATGTTGCCAAAGCCCCGTTCTACAGGCCAGCGGATGACAGCCCTGAAATAAGATATATGACTGAGAGAAGAAAAAATCTGGGTGGTTTTGTACCATCACGCAGAACTGATATCCGCCCGATAAAAACTCCTCCAATAGATATTTTTGAAGAATTCTTTAAAGGTACCGAAGGAAGAGAAGCTTCATCAACGATGGTATTTGTTAGAATACTTGCAAAACTTTTAAAGGATAAAGAAATCGGGAAATACATTGTACCAATCGTTCCGGATGAAGCAAGAACTTTCGGAATGGAAGCTCTCTTCAGACAGGTTGGCATTTACGCTCACGCCGGTCAGTTATATGAGCCAGTAGATAAAGCAAGTCTTCTTTATTATAAAGAAGCAAAGAACGGACAAATACTTGAAGAAGGAATTACAGAAGCCGGATCAATGTCTTCATTTATAGCTGCCGGTACTGCGTACGCAACACACGGGTTAAATATGATCCCCTTCTTTGTTTATTATTCGATGTTTGGATTGCAAAGAATAGGCGATCTTGTCTGGGCAGCCGGTGATATGAGCTGCAAAGGATTTCTGATCGGTGGAACTGCTGGCAGGACCACGCTTGCCGGGGAAGGGTTGCAACATCAGGATGGAAATAGTCATTTGCTTGCTTACCCGGTTCCAAATCTTGTTGCTTATGATCCTGCATTTGCATTCGAGCTTGCTGTAATAATTCGTGACGGAATTAAGAGAATGTATGAAGATCAGGAAAACATTTTTTATTATATCACAGTGATGAACGAAAATTACCCGATGCCTGAAATGCCGAAGGGTGCAGAAAAAGGAATCGTAAAAGGAATGTATAAATTCAGTGCATCAAAAAAGAAGAACTTAAAATTAAAAGCTCAATTGTTCGGTAGCGGCACTATACTCAACGAGGTTATAAAGGCACAAGAAATACTCGAAAAAAATTATAAAATTGCTACTGACGTCTGGAGCATTACAAGCTATAAAGAATTGAGAAAAGATGCCCTGGAAGTTGAAAGATGGAATCTTTTACATCCTGCTGAAAAATCTAAAGTGCCTTATATCACGGATACCCTAAAAAGTGAAGGAGGAGTTTTTGTAGCTGCTTCTGACTATGTAAAAGCTCTACCCGATTCGATTGCAAAATGGTTCCCACGCAAACTATATTCACTGGGTACGGACGGATTCGGAAGAAGCGAAGGCAGAGCATCGCTAAGAGATTTCTTTGAAGTAGATGCCAAACACATTGTGCTTGCTACTCTTTATTCATTATCAATTGAGAAAAAGGTTAAACCCGAGGTTGTTAAGAAAGCACTAAAGGATCTTAAAATAAATCATGATAAACCGAATCCAATGATTTCATAATTAAAACACTGACACGTTATTGAAAATTTTTTAACAAGGTTTTAAAAATGGCTTTAGAATTTAAATTACCGGAACTTGGTGAAAACATAGAATCTGCAGATGTATTGACTGTGCTGGTAAAAAATGGCGATAAAATTGAGAAGGATCAATCTATAATAGAAATTGAAACGGACAAGGCAACCATTGAAGTGCCATCCAATGTTGCAGGCATAATTACGGATTTGAAAATTAAAGAAGGCGATAAGGTAAAAGTAGGCCAGGTAATATTAACCGTTGATGAAGCTGGCAAGTCAAATGGAGAAAAACCTGCTAAAAAGGCTGAGGCAAAACCTGAGAGCAAAGAAGTGCAACCCAGTCAAAAGTCTGAAAAGGAAGAAGAAAGCAAAACCATCAGCCAGGAAGAAATTTCAAATAGTGCTAAAAGAACTGTTGAATTTAAAGTTCCTGAACTTGGTGAAAACATTGATACCGCTGATGTTTTAAGTGTACTGGTTAAAAAAGGTGATTCAGTTCAACTGGACCAGAGTCTGCTCGAAATTGAAACTGACAAAGCTACGATTGAAGTTCCCTCAAATGTTGCGGGAAAAATTCTTGAGGTTTTAATTAAAGAGGGTGACAAAGCAAAAGTCGGCCAGACAATCTTTAAAATAGAAACAAGCGACTCACAGGAACAGAAAACCAAAAGTGAAGCGCAGAAAGAAAAAGAACCTGAACCACCAAAACCACAGACTGAAGAAGAAATCAGGCAGAAAGGCGAAGTAGAAGTTTATCAATCGGTTGAAACAGCGGCTCAGCCGCCGATCACGAGAGGCGCCGCTCCTGCAGCTCCATCAGTGAGAAAACTTGCCCGTGAACTTGGAGTGAATATTAATCGAGTTAAAGGAGCAGGACCTGCCGGTAGAATTTCAATGGATGACATTAAAGCCTACGTTAAAAAATTAAATCTCGAAAAAAGTTCGGGAAGGGGCTTTGGTATAAAAGCCGAACCATTGCCTGATTTTACTAAGTTCGGGGAAATCTCACGTGAGCCGATGAGCAAGATCCGTACAGTTACCGCAGATCATCTCAGCTATGCATGGACAACTATACCACACGTAACCCAGTTCGATAAAGCGGATATAACCTTGCTTGAGCAAGTACGTAAGGGTTATAATCCTAAAGTGGAAAAAGCAGGCGGAAAGTTAACCATCACTTCAATCCTTATCAAAGTTATTGCTGCCGGAATGAAAGCATTCCCCAAATTCAACAGCAGCATAGATATGGATAAAAAGGAAATTATATATAAGAAATATTACAATGTCGGAATTGCAGTCGATACTGAAAACGGATTGATCGTTCCCGTGATTAAGAATGCAGACAAGAAAAATCTAACCGAGCTTTCCGTGGAAATGGGACAGCTTGCTGAAAAAGCAAGGAATCGAAAAATTTCTTTAGATGATCTCCAAGGTGCTTGTATGACGATTACAAATCTTGGTGGAATCGGCGGAACATCATTTACACCTATTGTGAATTCTCCTGAAGTTGCAATACTGGGTGTATCGCGCGGAAGTTTTGAACCTGTGTATGTTGATAATGGGTTCAAGCCAAGATTAATGCTTCCGTTATCACTTTCATATGATCACAGAATAATAGACGGCGCTGATGCTGCAAGATTCCTGCGATGGGTTTGCGAAGCACTTGAGCAGCCAATGAAAATCCTGCTCGAAGAATAATTTTGAATTATAAATTTTGAATTTTGAATATGATTAAAACTCAAGTAGTTGTTATCGGCGGAGGGCCGGGAGGTTATGCCGCAGCTTATTTAGCTTCAGATTTAGGAATGCAGGTTACACTCGTTAATCTGGATAAAAACCCGGGGGGAGTTTGTCTTTATAAAGGCTGCATTCCTTCAAAAGCTTTATTGCACGTTGCTAAACTTCTAAATGAAACAGAGGAAGCAAAAAACTGGGGAATCGAGTTTGCCAAACCTAAAGTTGACCTCGATAGGTTAAGAAACTGGAAAACAGGCATTGTCGAAAAATTAACAAGTGGCGTTGGCCTTGTCGGCAAGCAAAGAAAAGTTAATTTCGTCCAAGGCAGAGCAAGTTTTGTAAATTCATCAAAATTAAAAATTGAAAAAACAGAGGGCAGCAATGAAGAATTAGAATTTGAAAAAGCAATTATTGCAACCGGCTCTATTATTGCAACAATCCCTTCGCTAAATATTAACAGCAAAAGAGTCTTAAATTCTACCACAGCCCTTGACCTTCCGGCAATTCCTAAAAGTTTATTGGTTATCGGCGGCGGTTATATAGGCCTTGAGTTGGGTTCTGTTTACCAGGCATTAGGAAGTAAGGTATCCGTTGTTGAAATGACGGGCGGGTTACTCCCTGGCGCTGACAGAGATCTGGTTAATTTTCTGGCAAAAAGAATCAAAGAGAAATATGATAAGGTAATGCTTAACTCGAAAGTAATAGAAATGAAAGAAGTTAAAGATGGAATTAGTGTCAAGATCCAATCCGCCGACGGCGGAAAAGAAGGACAAACAACCGAAGAAGTCTATGATTATGTGCTAATGTCTATCGGAAGAAAACCGGATACGACCGGATTGGGATTAGAGAATACAAAGGTTAATTTGACTGAAAGGGGCTGGATTAAAGTAAATGAACAAATGAGGACAGATGATCCCAATATTTTTGCAATCGGCGACATTGCGGGAGAGCCAATGCTCGCCCATAAAGCCTCGCACGAAGGAAGAGTTGCTGCGGAAGTAATTGCCGGACATAAAGCAGCCTTTGAGCCATTGGCAATTCCGGCTGTTGTATTTACTGATCCTGAAATTGCATGGGCTGGTTTGACGGAAAATCAGGCGAAAGAAAAAGGGATGAAATACGAGGTGGCTAAATTTCCCTGGGCTGCATCCGGTAGAGCACTGACGCTTGACAGGTCGGACGGTGTTACAAAATTAATTGTTGATCCGGACACAGAAAGAATTATAGGAATCGGTATATGTGGTCTGGGTGCCGGCGAATTAATTGCCGAAGGGGTTTTGGCGATTGAAATGGGATGTAATCTAACTGATCTGAAACTAACCATTCATCCGCATCCAACTCTTTCAGAAACACTTATGGAGGCTGCGGAAGCTTTCTTCGGACAGAGCACCCATATGTATAAACCCAAAAGGAAAAAATAATTTAATGAAGCAGAAGCTTTTGATTTCTGCTTCATTTATCTTTATCCCTTTCACCTTTCAGGACAAATTACTTATTTTTATATACTAACCAATAACAAAAAGTTTTAATAACAACTTAACCATGACAAAAATACTTGTAGGCTCAAAAAATCCTGTAAAGATAAGTTCAGTAGAAAATGCATTCAAAAAATATTTTGGTAATGTAGAAGTAATCGGAATTAATGTTGACAGCAAGGTTTCGGACCAACCTGTTAATGAAGAAACTTTTGACGGTGCAAAAAACCGGGCATTCGAATTGATTGAGAAAAACAAAATCGAAAATTTGGATGCTGATTATTTTGTCGGAATTGAAGGAGGAATAATTCAACTATATTCAAAATGGTTTGCATTCGGCTGCATGTGTATTGCCGACAGAGAAGGAAAAATCGGATTCGGTACATCCGCACATTTTGAGCTCCCAAAAGTAATTGTCGATGAATTATTGAACGGAAAAGAGCTCGGCGACATTATGGATGAAATTCAGAATAAATCAAACACCAAACAAAAGCTCGGAGCTATTGGCTACTTTACAAAAGGCGTTATGAGCAGGTCGGAATTATATGTACCTGGATTGATAACTGCTTTAATCCCCCTCCTTCACCAAAATCTTTTCTCATAATTTATGAATATACCTGAACCTCATATTAAAACAGCTTTACTATTTGGAGCTTCAGGGCTCGTTGGCAACCATCTTCTGCGGGAATTACTTAAAGATAATTATTATGAAAAAGTGAAAATCTTTGTCAGAAAACCACTGAATATAAACGACCCAAAACTGACAGAACATATTATTGATTTTAATAATCTCTCCTCCTATTCAGAATTATTCAAAGGCGTGACGATCTTTTGCTGCCTCGGGACTACAATCAAAAAAGCCGGCTCACAAGCAGCTTTCAGAAAAGTTGATTTTGACTATCCATACATCATTGGGAAATTATGCGAAGCTAACAATGTAAATCATTATTTGTTAGTCTCTTCAATCGGAGCAAACATTAATTCCAAATCATTCTATCCCAAACTAAAAGGAGAAATTGAACAGGAAATTATTAAGCTGGGTTTTGAAAAAGCGTCAATCTTCCGATCCTCTTTCTTAGTGGGAGAAAGAAAAGAAAAACGGGCGGGTGAAAAAATCGGAATACTTATTTCAAATTTATTTTCATTTTTAAGCATTGGAAGGTTAAAAGAATATAAACCCATTTTGGCTAAAACTGTTGCGAAGGCAATGCTGGCAACAGCTAAAAAAACTTCAAATAATAAAATTAGCATTTATGAATCAAGCCAGATTTAAGAGTTAGTAGAAAATTAACTACATAGGTAAAATTATGAAACTCTTACTTATTTCCGTTTTAGTTTTTGTGTTTGTGTCTAATATCTCATTCCCTCAGACAAATCCTTATCCATCTACATTATTCGAGAAAAGATTTGAAGCATTTAAGCAAAGGGAAAAGCTCAGAGATAATTCTCTATTAAAAAATGTAAAGCTCCGTTCGGTAGGTCCGACAATTATGAGCGGAAGAGTTACAGACATAGATGTGAATCCGGATAACCCGACCGTCTTTTATGTTGCGTATGCAAGCGGCGGATTATGGAAAACAGAAAACAATGGGATCTCGTTCACTCCCCTTTTTGATCATGAAACATCAATGACAATAGGAGATATAGCGGTTGACTGGAAACATGGTGAAACAATTTGGGTAGGAACAGGCGAAAACAATTCAAGCAGATCCTCTTATGCAGGAACAGGAATTTATAAAAGTACTGACAAAGGAATAACATGGAATTATGTCGGACTTGGAGAGACTCAACACATCGGCAAAATAGTTATTGATCGGGACAACCCAAATACTGTCTGGGTTGCAGCCATAGGCCATCTGTATTCCCCGAACCCTGAAAGAGGGGTGTTCAAGACTACAGATGGGGGCAAAACCTGGAAAAAGACTTTATATATTGACGAAAACACAGGAGCAATCGATCTGTCAATAGACCCGAATAATCATAAAATTTTATATGCCGCTGCCTGGCATAGAGTACGAAGAGCATGGAACTTTGTAGGATCAGGAAAGACATCAGGAATTTATAAAAGTGAAAATGCGGGCGATACCTGGAAATTAATTTCTACTAAAGAAAGTGGCTTCCCAACTGGTAAAGGTGTAGGAAGAATTGGCTTAGCAGTCTATCCCCAAAACTCACAAATAATCTACGCCATAGTTGATAATCAGTTCCACAGACCGGAGGAAAAGAAAAAGGAAAAACCGACAATTACAAAAGAAATGCTTAAGACAATTTCCAAAGGAAATTTTCTAAAATTGAAAGATGAGGACATTAACAAATTTTTGGATGATAATGATTTCCCCATGGAATACAGTGCTGAAAAAATTAAGCAAATGGTTAAAGACAATAAAATAAAACCCATAGCACTGGTTAATTATATCTCTGATGCTAACGAAGATCTTTATAATACTCCAGTTATCGGAGCAGAAGTTTATCGATCTGATGACGGAGGAAAAACCTGGAATAAAACAAATAAGGATTATATAGACGACCTGTTTTATACATATGGTTATTATTTCGGCCTAATCCGTGTTGATCCTGAAAATGATAAAGAAATTTACATTGGCGGTGTTCCGATTTTAAAATCAACGGACGGAGGTAAAACATTTAGCTCAATTGATGCCGATAACATGCACGGTGATTATCATACCATCTGGGTTGACCCTAAAAAAGAAGGACACCTGATAATCGGGAATGACGGAGGTTTAAATATAACCTACGACAATGGAAAAACTTACTTTAAAGCAAACACGCCTGCCGTAGGACAATTTTATTCAGTCGCAGTTGATATGGATTCTCCATACAATGTTTATGGTGGTCTTCAGGACAACGGTGTCTGGACAGGTCCGAGCACCTACACACCGAATTATGAATGGTATGCTTCCGGACAATATCCTTTTAAATCCATTATGGGGGGAGACGGAATGCAGGTACAGGTAGATACGACAGACAACACTACTGTTTATACAGGTTTTCAGTTCGGCTTTTATTACCGGGTAAATAAAAATACCGATAAAACAGAATCGGTTACCCCTAAACGTAGATTGGGAGAAAGTGCTTTAAGGTTTAACTGGCAAACCCCAATAAAATTATCCTCTCACAATCATGATATATTTTACATAGGTGCAAACAAACTATTTCGTTCACTAGACCAGGGAAGAACCTACGAAGCAATTTCAGGCGATCTTACAAAGGGTCCTAAGAAAGGCGACGTGCCTTACGGTACACTAACAACAATAGATGAATCACCTTTAAAATTTGGTTTGATTTACACCGGAAGCGACGACGGAGTAATTCATGTAACAATGGATGGAGGAGGAATGTGGAAAAATATTTCCACCAGTTTACCTCAGAATCTTTATGTGAGCAGAGTCTCTGCTTCATTCAAAGATACCGGAACTGTCTATGTTTCATTAAATGGATATCGCTGGGATGATTTTAATTCCTATGTTTATAAATCTACCAACTACGGTGCAACATGGGAAAAGATCGGAAATGATCTTCCTGCCGAACCGGTTAATGTTGTAAAGGAAGATCCACATAATTCCAACATTATTTATGTAGGAACAGATCACGGACTTTACGTTTCGCTCGACGAAGGTAAAACATTTATGGGAATGTATAAAGGGATGCCTGATGTTCCTGTGCATGATCTCGTAATTCAGCCAAGAGATAAAGACATAGTCTTAGGAACTCACGGAAGATCAATTTATATCGGGGATGTAAATTATGCTGAACAATTAACAGACAGCCTTCTCGCCGAGAATTTGCATTTATTCCCTCTAAAAGGAAAAACTTATAGAAATTCCTGGGGCAAAAAATTCTACACCTGGGGCGAACCGAATGAACCTTCAATGCGCATTGTTTATTTCTCAGGTAAAAAAGGTGTTGCAAATATCGAAATAAAAACCGAAAATAATATGGTAGTTAAAGAATTTTCTGATACTTCTTCACACGGATTAAATTTTGTCAATTATGATCTTTCTATTGATTCAAATAAAGTTGAAGAATATAAATCATTTGTAAAAGAAAAATCAAAAGGTCTTGACGATCAGTTTAAGGAAACAGATACAAAGAAAACTTATCTGCATCCGGGAAAATATACTTTGGAGGTTGAAATAAACGGGACCAAAAAATCAGAGTCATTTGAAATAAAAGAGCCTAAAAAAAGTGAAAGAGGTTCTGAAGATCAGGGCATTGATAAAAATTTTCCGATTAATTTTGATAGGGACTAAATATGAAGAACATAGTAAAAGCTTTAAGAACAGTTATTATAATGACAATTGGTATTTTTACACTAAATTCCTATCCACAGAACAACGTCGACAAGGATCAAAATGATATGGTTGAACAATGGAAATCTGAATTAATAAAAACTGAATCAGACTTTTATAATGCTACTCAGGCGAGAGGATGGGGACAGGCTTTCATTGATTTTGCAGATGATAATTCTACACTGCTGCGACAAGATGCCTACCCGGTAATAGGCAGAGACGCAATAGTTGATTTATACAAGGGGAAAGAAGGTAATGTTTTAAATCTGAAATGGTCCCCGTTAAAGGCAGAAGTTTCAAAAGATGGTAGTCTTGGTTACACTTATGGAAACTGGATTTATACAGTTAGAAATAAGGAAGGCAAAGAAGAAAATGTTTACGGCAACTATGTGACCATCTGGAAAAAGCAACCAAACGACAAATGGAAGTTTGTGCTGGACGGAGGAAATACGACACCTGCTCCTAAAGATTAAAAACAAAAAAGCCTGAGTGTTTAGCCCAGGCTTTATTATTTACTTTCTAAATTAATTTTTATTTCCCACTCTGCCTATAAGCCATCATTCCACCAAGAACATTAACAGCCGTAAACCCGTGGTTTCTTAAAATTTCAGCAGCAAGTTTTGAAGGAATACCTGATCGGCTGATGACATATAATTCTTTATTTTTATATTTATTAAGCTCACCAATCCGTTTCTCGAGTTCCTGCAAAGGTATGTTGATTGCTCCATCTATCTTTCCTAATGGACCTGAAAGCTCATCCTGCATTCTGACATCAAGAATCACTATCGATTTATTGGTTTTTATTTCTTTCTTAAAATCATTGACTGAAATATTTTTTGCAGTTGAATCAACGTTTGCTGCAAAAGCAGCAACAGTGAAAAAAATCATCAAAGTAATTAAAATCTTAAATTTTTTCATATCCCTTTTCCTTATTTCAGTATTAGACAAACATATAGCGGAATAAGTTTCAGAGTTTAATGTTTTATTTTATAATTTTAGTTTGTTTATTAACCAATTTAGCCCTTTTAATATCATTAATCATCAAGTCCAAGTTTTTCCATTAATCTTTTATGGCAATCTTCTGAAACATCCAGATCATATTTTTTATAGAATTCAATAGTTTTTCCTACCGAGGAAAAATAATTCTGACAGTTCGGACATTCGGAAAGATGTTTTTTTATATCTACACATTTTTGTGATTCAAGATCCTCCCCAAGACTTTCACAAATGTGATTCATCACATCTTTGCAGGTAATTTTTTCGATATTCATTTTTCTAATACCTTACTTAATTCATTTCTCAAAAATGCTCTTGCTCTGTGTAGTCTTGATTTTACCGCAGGGACTGAAAGATCAGCAATATTGGCTGTCTCTTCTGTCGATAATCCATTTACATCTCTTAAAATAAATACTACCCTGTAATCTATCGGTAATTTATTTATTGCTTCATCAAGTATTCTTTTTAATTCAGCATTTTCAGTAACATCAGATGGAACATTGCTCCAATCAGGGATTAGTTTGTCTTCAGGTATTTCAGCTTCTTCATCATCTAAAGAAATAGAATTATATTTTTTCTTTCTAAGCTCCATCAGGCAGTGATTCATCACTATCCTGTACAACCACGTAGAAAGTTTAGATTTACCATCAAACTGGTGAAGCGATTTTATCATGCTTAGAAAAGTTTCCTGCATGGTGTTTTCGGCTTTTTCAGGATCACGGCAAATCTTAAAAGCGAAATTATAAACAGTCCTTTCGTAATTATTGACAAGCCCTGACAGTGCTTTC
The DNA here is from genome assembly GCA_963772675.1 of uncultured Bacteroidota bacterium. GTDB lineage: Bacteria > Bacteroidota > Ignavibacteria > Ignavibacteriales > Ignavibacteriaceae > JAKAGZ01. The sequence continues at coordinate 559,545 of CAVYYF010000005.1, read as the reverse complement.
CTATCACCCGCCTGCGCCTTAATTATCAAATCTGATTCGTTTATTGGATGCTTTTCGTTTTTTAAAGATTCATTCATTTTCAATTTAGTTATACCACAATTTTCATATCGATACTTTTCCAGAGATACCAGCACGCAATTGAATTATAAGGGGCCCAGCCATTCTGTTTTGATAACTTATTCAACCGTTGTTCACTGGGTAATTTTCTCAAATTATAATTCAGTTTAGCCGCTTTTTTAATCCCAAGGTCACTAACGGGCAAAACATTAAGTCTTCCTAACGTAAAAATAAGAAACATGTGAACAGTCCAAATACCTATTCCCTTTACCTTTGTAAACTTAGCAATTATTTCATCATCCGACATTCTATTTAATCCACGAAAATGTATTTCTTTTTTAAGAATATTTTGTGAAAGATCTTTAACATATTTAACTTTTGCCCAGGACAATCCTAAATTTCTTAATTTTTGATCAGGAGTAGAAATAATTTTTTCTGGAAGCGGCTTATTATTAAAATAGCTGAAAAATCTTTCCTGGATAATATCCGCAACTACAGTCGATAACTGCTGGCCGACTATTGATCTTAATAAAGCGTGATAATAATCTTTTTCCGGCTTTAAATTACACTGACCTACGGCGTCGATAACTGCCGCTAACTTCTTATCATTATTATAAATATGATTTACGCCATTTTCTATTTCCATAGAATTCATTATACTTATAGACATTTAATAAAAGAATATAGTAATATACTTCAAATTTATGTCTCAGAACAAAGATGATTCAGGAATAGAATCAAATATTATATTTGAGGGAATAACCCCCAAATTATTTCAATCTTTTGCCAACCCGAAAAATGCCATCGGGAAGAAGGAAGGAGCAGTAATTTACCAAAAGGGTGACCTGACGGAATATTTGTACCTTTTGATAGAGGGTACGGTCAAGCTAAAATATACAGAGCCAGATGGGACAAATATTTACATAAACAAAACTGCTGACTCATTTTTCGGTGAAACAGAACTGATTGGAAAAACACAAAGAAAATCATCTGCTGTTGCAGATACAGATTGCAGAATGTATACGTTTAATCTAAGTGAATTAAAAATACTGGTAAAAAAAGATGAACAAATTCTGAAAAATCTTTATAAGAATAAGACTTTTGACTTTCTTGATAAGGAGTTTATTGAGTCATCTAAAGATTTTCTTGACCCGGAGACAGACTTTGCTGAGCTAATAAGAACCACAACTGAAACCCCTGCAAAAAAACGTACTAATAGTGAAGTGATTACTTCTGTAGCTGAAGAGAAAGAAACACCTAAAGAAGAGCATGGTGCGTTCGATAATATAATTACAAAAGAAGAAGAGATCGAAGAAGAAAATGAACAATCTGAAAACATCCCCGAGGAAAGCACTATAAAAGAAGATGGTTCTATTGTAATTAAAGATTCTGAGGAAGAAAAGATATCACAAAGTGGGCATGATGCATTCGATAATATAATACCAGAAGAAGAGATCGAGGATGAAAATGAACAACCTGAATACAATCCTGAAGAAGATATTATAAAAAAAGATGATTCTATTGTAATTGTAGATATTGAGGAAGAAAAGATATCACAAAGTGAGCATAATGCATTCGATAATATAATACCAGAAGAAGAGATCGAGGATGAAAATGAACAACCTGAATACAATCCTGAAGAAGACATTATAAAAGAAGATGATTCTATTGTAATTGATAAAATTGAAGATATTGAAAAAGAAAAAAATCCATCTGAATACAATTCCTTTCAGGACATAGTTGGGGGAGATAATTCAATAGAATTTGATAAAGTTGAAGAAGAACAAGAAAATGATGATTTAATTGAAAGTAAAGGCTTTATCATAAAAGAACCGCCTGAGCCTGAATCTATAAAAACTTTTGAGACACAAGATACTCCAGTTCAGGAAGAATCTGAACCGGAACCAGCCATTGAAAAAGATGAAGATGAAGAGATTACTGATTTTGTAGAACAGGAAAAAGGGGATGATGACTTTTCAGATTATTATGAAACTCTTTTAAATGCAACACAAAATATTTTTTCAAAAATCACAATAGATGAAACTGCTCAAGTTATTGCAGAATCTGCGACAAAACTTATAAATGCAACAGGAGGAATACTCTATCTCGTAGATAAAGAAAACGAAGAACTAAAAGCGAAAGTACTTTCTGACAATTCAATCAAAGATATACGGATAAAATTTTCAGATGGTCTTCAGGGAACTGCAATAATAGAAAAAAGGTCTATTATTGTTGAAAACCCAAGAGACGATAAAAACTTCAACCCAGCAATTGAAGACCTTACCGGAATTAAAATTAAAAATGTTATCTATTACCCCGTGCTAACTAAAAGCGATGAACCGATTGCTGTTCTGGAATTATATAACAGCGAACGTGGGAAATTTGACTCCCGCGAAATTGAATTACTAAACGCGATATCATCAAGTATTCTAAGAGCTTTGAAATAACGCAAGGTATGTCGATATTCTTGTTCAACAGAGAAAAATTCTTGCACTTGGTGAGATAACCGGATTAATTAAAGATGACATTAAAAATTCCTTACTTAAAGTGAAGCATTATTCATCCCTGTTAAAAAAGAAAAATCTCTCACCTGAGGTTAATAAGTTAATTGATTTACAAATCGGCCAGATAAACTCAGTTGAAGACTTCCTAAAATTTACAGATGCTTACGCAAACGGTAAAAATATAACAGAAAAAAGTACCATAAAGGTAAGTGAAGCTGTAACGCAAATTCTGAACTTTCTCGCAGAGTATGTTGATTCAAGAAATACAGTCATTTACAAAAAGGTCGAAGATAATGCAGTAATTAATGTAGATCTTCCTTCAATGTACCTTGTTTGTTACCAGATTGCCAAAAATGCCTGCGACGCCATGAATAATGATGGAAAAATTTTCGTAACTTCGGAAAGAGACGGAAATTATATCAAAGTTAACTTCAGAGATACGGGTGTTGGAATATCTGAAACAATCAAAGGGAAATTATTTAAACCCTTTGTAACCTATGGCAAAAAGCAAAGACCCGGACTCGGACTCGCTATTGCGGAAAAGCTAGTATCTGATCAGGGCGGTTATATGCTGGCTGAAAGTACTTTGGGAGAAGGTGCAACATTTACGATAGCGCTTCCTATCGTTTTTTAATCGATTCAATTTTCATGTCCTATAATTTAATCACTATTCTCGGTCCCACGGCCACAGGAAAAACTAAACTGGCTGCAAAATTAGCTAAAGAATTCGACGGAGAGATAATTTCAGCCGACTCCCGGCAGGTTTATCGGGAAATGGACATCGGTACCGGCAAAGACCTTAAAGATTATATTGTTAAGAATACAAAAATTCCTTATCACCTGATTGATATCATTGAACCTGCCGAAGAATTCGATGTTTATAAATTCAATAATCTTTTCCATCAGAGCTTTAATGAAATAAAAAAGAAAAAGAGAATTCCTTTTCTGGTTGGAGGTACAGCGCTTTACATTAGTTCAATTCTAAAATCATACAAATTTACCAGGGCTGATTTTTCAGAGAATAGCTTTGCTTCATTTGACAAGTATACTACAGAAGAACTCAGAAAAATTCTGCTAAAGTTAAATCCGAATCCTCATAATACAACTGACCTTCTGGACAGGGAAAGAATTATAAAGGCTATAGTTGTAGCAAAAGTTTCTAACGAAAATTCGCCTGAACAAGCACCGGTAAATTCCTTAGTAATGGGAATTAAGCTACCAAGGACAGAAATCAAAAAAAGGATTACAGAGCGTCTTAAATTCAGACTCGATAATGGTATGATAAACGAAGTTGAGGACCTATTAAAAAGCGGGATCACTTACGAAAAGCTGAACTTCTTCGGTCTGGAATATAAATTTATTGCTCTTTATCTGAGAAAAGAGCTTAGCTACAATGATATGTTCCAGAAGCTGAATAGCGCCATTCACAATTTCGCTAAAAGGCAAATGACCTGGTTCAGGAAAATGGAAAAAGAAGGAATAAAAATTAACTGGCTTGAAGGGCCTGATTACGAACGGGCAAAAAATATCATCAAAGAGAATTCTTATAAATGAATAAACTTCCCCTTTTTGTAGAAAAGTATTTAGAAAAATATTCCATCCGAGACTGGGATTTAGAAACCAGTCCGAACAAAAAGTTCGACAATATTATTGTTATACCCGCAATAAGTGAGCTTGAAAACATAAAGATTCTATTGGCTTCTTTAATGCAAAATGATATTTCCTGCATTCACAAAACATTAATTATTTTTGTGATTAACAATTTAGTTTCATCAGAAGATAAAGTTAAGCAGGACAACATTAAGACAATAGAATATTTAAAAAACATTATCCTAGACAAACCATCAGATGACTTGGCAAAAAGGTTGGGCGAATCAAAATTTAATATTGGTATTATTGACACAGCTTCTTCAGGGAAGGAACTTCCTGAAAATAATGGAGGCGTTGGCCTGGCAAGAAAAATCGGGATGGATATTGCTTTAACAATTTTCGATTATGCTTCTGACGACAAAAAAATCCTGATTTGTACAGATGCGGATTGCACTTTTCAGAATAATTATTTGTCTGAAATAATTGATCAATTTAATAATCAGAGTCTCTCAGCAGCAGTCATAAATTATGAACACGATATTTCAGGGGACTATGAAAACACAAAAGCAATAATCTGCTATGAATTCTATCTGAGATACTATGTGCTTGGACTCAAATACGCTGGTTCACCTTATGCGTTTCACACAATCGGCTCAACAATAGTTTGTGATCATGAGAGTTACATTAAAGCTGAGGGGATGAAAAAACGAAAGGCAGCGGAAGATTTTTATTTCCTTCAGAAACTTGCTAAGATCTCAAACATAAAAAAAATTTCCTCTACTACAGTTTATCCATCCAACAGAACTTCATGGCGTGTTCCTTTCGGTACAGGTCAAAGAGTAGGCAGATTCCTCTCAAAAGAACGTGATGAGTATAAACTTTACGATCCTGAAATTTTTGGGGTATTAAAACAATGGCTGGGAGCATTAAATAAAAATTATACGCTGCTTTCTGATTATCTTAGTGAGTCAGAAAGAATTCATCCACAACTTTATAAATTCTTGATCAAGCAGGAATTTGACAAAGATTTCAGCAGAATACTGAACCACGCAAAAGATGAAAAACAGCTAAATTTGCAGAAAAAGCAATGGTTTGACGGTTTCAGAACCTTGAAATTTATTCATCACCTGAGAGATAATTCCTTTCCTGAAATAAATACTTTTGTTGCTATCGATCGATTATTTGAAAAGATGGAAATATCTTGCAATATTGAACGTGAAAAAGGTTCGATTCCTGAATTGCCAGTGCAGAAGGAGTACCTTGAGCTATTAAGAAAGCTTGATAAATAAAACGCTATTGTAGTTGCAAATCCAGCTATAGATTGCTTCGCTTCGCTCGCAATGACAAATGAATTAAGACTATGCTAATTAAAACTTCACCTGACGAAATACAAAACTTTCTTGTTGATGCCTCCAACACAAAAGGCTACTGCGATGCAGTATATTTTCCTGAATCGAAAGAGGAGATAATTGAAATTCTTAAAAAGGCCAATAAAGAAAAAAACCCTGTAACAATTAGTGGAAATCATACGGGACTTACAGGTTCCGGTGTTCCGCGTGGTGGGATTGCTATCTCAACAGAAAAACTCAACAAAATACTCGAAATAAATACAATCGAGGGATATGCAATAGTCCAGCCTGGAATTGTGCTCGCCGATTTTTTAGAAGAAGTAAGGGGTAGAAAATTTTTGTATCCACCTGATCCGACTGAGGATAATTGTTTCATCGGCGGCACTGTTGCGACTAATGCTTCCGGTGCAAAAACATTTAAATATGGACCCACCCGGGATTATGTTGAGGAACTGGAAATTATTCTCGCAGATGGTGATACACTCAATTTGAAAAGGGGAGTGCAAAAAGCAGAAGAATTTAAGCTAAACATAAAAACTGAAAGCGGTAAAGAAATATTACTTGATATCCCTGACTTTGAAATGCCCCACACAAAAAATGCTTCCGGTTACTTTTGTAAAAAAAATATGGAGGCAATTGATCTTTTTATTGGATCGGAAGGGACTCTTGGAGTAATCACAAAAATTAAATTAAAAATTATCCCTATGCCCGAAAAACTTATTTCTTGTATAGTCTTTTTTGACAATGAAAAAAATGCTCTCGGGTTTTTGGGAAAGACTCGTCAGATTTCATATCAAACAAGAGAAATCCACCAGGAAAACGCTATAGATGCACTCGCTCTGGAATACTTTGACGAGGGAGCCTTGAAATTTTTAGCAAAAGATTTTTCACAGGTACCTGCTAACGCGGAAGCTGCTATCTGGTTTGAACAGGAAATAAACAAAGAAAACGAAGATACCATACTTGAATTATGGATGAACCTGATAACCGAATTTAATGGTGATGAAGAAAGCGCCTGGTTTTCGCTGACCAAAAACGACAAAAAAAACATTAAAGATTTCCGTCATGCCATATCGTGGAAAATAAACGAATATATGGCTGGAAAAGGATTCAGAAAACTTGGCACTGACGTAGCGGTACCCCATAATAAATTTGAGGAACTGTACTTTTACGCGAAAAAAGAAGTGGCAAGTGCCGGACTTAAATTTGTAAATTACGGCCACTTTGGAAATGCACATATGCATCTGAATATGCTGCCTGAATCTGAAGAACAATTTGAACTAGGTAAAAAGCTATACGGGGTGATTTGCAAAAAAGCCATTGAGCTTGGTGGTACTGTTTCAGCAGAACACGGTATCGGAAAGAACAAAACAAATTATCTACTTGAAATGTACGGCAAAGAAAATGTCAGGAAAATGGTGGAAGTAAAAAAGACGCTCGACCCGAATTTGATTTTGGGAATTGGAAATATTTTTGACAAAGAACTGATAGGAAAATAAGGTAAACATAAAATGAAATTTGAGAAAATTTTGTTTTTAATATTCATCTGTTCAAAACTGCTATTCGGAATAAATAAAGACACGGTAGTAGTCAAGATGGAAAGAATGCCTGGTTATGGTTCTTTCGGTATTTCAGGTAGTCCGCTTTCACCAATGGGAAAGGACAATCCATGGTATTCCACAATCCCGGCAATAAAAGGTGTTCCCGACACTTTAAGCAACTTGATGTTTTCAGTTTTTGATACAGATTTTTTGCAACATGCATTTCAAAGTTATTTATCAGGTAAAATTTCAAGAGACTTTTATAATTCTTGCCTTGAATCATGGGGGCTCAAATACGAACCAGATAAATATTCAAAGAAATTTGTAAAAGAAGCAATTGCAATTGCTGCGGGTTATAATAAAAAAGGGGAACTGCTGGTTTTTGTAGACGAGAATAACAACTTTGATTTAAGTGATGATGCTCCGATTTTAATACCTCCAAAATCGAAAAAAGAAAAATTTAGTGACCGACTTAAAAATATTAAGCCTGTAGATGCTGAGTTTGAATATTATGATGGAAAACAAATTAGGAAAGGAAAAGTCTGGTTATATATTGATGTTGGATTCGGCCCACCTCAAAATGTAGAGAAAAAAAACACAGGTCCTGTAAATCTATTTATAGGCATTGCTCAATATTTTGAGGGTCGCTTTCAGGAGAACAATATCTGGTACAACATTTTTGCTAAAAATGAAACTGGTGCAGTAAAAAGAGATTTGTTGAAAATAAAAGTTTCCCGGAACGATACAATAGATATTTCCAAGCTTTCTAATGATGTTGATCAATCGTCTGATCAATATTTAAAGTTTGGAAATAGTTACTTTAAAATTACCAAAATAGCCCCGGATGGAAAGTTTATAACTTTAGTAAAGGAAAATGTTACTAGTCAAACCGAAGCAGCACAAACAGGATTTAAAGCCCCCGGCTTTACTGCAAAAACTATTTCAGGAGATGAAATTTCTTTGAAATAGTTTTAAAGGAAAATATGTTTACCTGGACTTCTGGGGAAGCTGGTGTATGCCTTGCAGATATGAGATACCCGGTTTGAAGAAAATTTATAAAAAATATAGAAACAGACCTTTTACAATTATTGGTATAGCAAATGACAAAAAAGACAATCTCGAAAAGTTTGTAAAACAAAATGACGTAAGGTGGTCACAGATTCTGCAAGATAAGGACAAACAAATTATTAATGAATATAATGTGCAGGGTTATCCAACAACTTTTTTAATTGATACTTCAGGAACTATTTTAAAGAAAAATCTGCGATCAAAGGGGTTGGAAATGGAACTTGAAAAGATATTTAAGAACTAATTTTGTATTCATAGAGGCTTATTATGTTATTCAAAGCATTTATATTATTACTAGTAGCTTTCACATTTACAAGCTGCCAAGCTCAGCACAAAAACAAAAAAAGTGATAAAAATATGACTCAAGTAACTAAACCTAGCAATCCATATTATTCACGAACAAATACTTCAAAGCTTGATTTGCCGGATTCAGTATGGAAAAAGGTACTTCCTCCTGATGTTTACGAAGTTGCACGTCATGCAGCCACAGAGCGCGCATTTACGGGCAAATACTGGGACTTTGAGGGTAAAGGTACATATTACTGTGCAGCCTGCGGGAACAAACTTTTCCGCTCCGATGCAAAATTTGCAAGTACCTGCGGATGGCCAAGCTTTTACGAGACAGTCAGACCAAACAGTGTTATTTATAAAGAGGATGATTCTCACGGAATGCATAGGACGGAAGTTTTGTGCGGCAGATGCGGCGCTCACCTCGGACACATTTTCGATGACGGTCCACCGCCGACTGGCAAACGATTCTGTATGAACTCAATTGTGCTGGATTTTGTACCGGATAATACTACTAGAACCAATTAAAAATAATTTTTTGGAGATTATCAAATGGCAATGAACCGGAGAGATTTCTTAAAAAGCTCTGCAATAGCAGGCGGTGGCGCACTGGCACTTGGCTCCTTTGGCTTTGATAAGCCTGATAACAAAGACAAGAAAAAATTTCCGGGGCTTGAGCCAATAAAGGACATTGTTCCAATTTCTCTGGAGGAAAGGAAATCCAGGATTGAAAAAGCAAAAGTGCTGATGCATAAGAATAATATTGATGCGATAATAATCGAGCCGGGCACTTCTTTCTCTTACTTTGTTGGTTTTCCATGGTGGAAAAGCGAAAGATTCTTTGGTGCAATTCTTCCTGCCGATGGAGACTTCGTTTATATCTGCCCCGCTTTTGAAGAAGACCGTGCAAAAGAATTAATACGATTCGGAAAAGATATCAGGATCTGGCAGGAAGATGAAAGTCCTTTTAAACTTACCGCACAATTCCTGAAGGAAAAAGGAATTTCATCCGGCAAATTAGGATTTGATGAGACAACAAGATTTTTTATATCTAATGAAATTAGAAAAGAAGCGGGTAGCGCTCAAATAGTTTCAGCAACCCCGGTAACTGCCGGCTGCAGAATGATAAAATCACCTGCTGAACTCGCCCTGATGAAAAAAGCTAACGAAGGAATGCTTCAGGCCTACAAAGCAGTGTTTAATTCTCTTGAAGCAGGTATGACACAATACGATATAAATAAATTAATTGCTGAAGCTTTTAGTGCCTTAAATCTAAGAGGGGGTGCAGATGCTCAGCTCGGAGAAAACACAGCGTATCCGCATGGCAGTATTAAACCACAAGAACTGAAAGAAGGTGATGTAGTTCTTATCGATGGTTCGGGATTGCTGGAAGGTTATCACGGTGATGTTACGAGAACAACAGTGTTCGGGGAACCTTCAAAACTTCAGAGACAAAGATGGAAACTCGTAAAGAAAGCTCAAAGCGCAGCATTTGCTGCCATGAAACCGGGGGTACAATGTGAAGATATTGATGCTACAGCAAGAAACGTTATTAATAATGCCGGCTACGGACCTGGATATAAGAATTTCTGGCACAGACTGGGACATGGAATCGGAATGGATGTACACGAGTGGACTTACCTGGTAAAAGGAAACAAAACCAAACTTCAACCGGGAATGTGTTTCAGTAATGAACCGGGTATTTATGTAGTCGGTGAATTTGGAATCAGGCTGGAAGATTGCTGGCATGTAACAGAAAACGGGTATGAATCATTTACAAAACAAAGTCCTTCAATAGAAAATCCGGTTGCATAAAATCTCAAATAAACAGGATAGAACATAAAAAGAGTAAATTCAATCGGGGCATATTTTTTAGAGGATAAAATAAAATTGTATTTTAGTAGCTAAATTTTATAGGGAATGGTCTTTTAATTCTTTTCTTAAATTTTTGTAATCAGGATAATATCCTTCAACCAGCTTCCAAAATTTTTCAGAATGATTCATTTCCTTCAAATGGCATAGCTCGTGAATAATAACATAATCAATAATTTCTTTTCTGAAACGAAGGAGATTATAATTAAAAGATAAATTTCCATTTGTTGAGCAGCTTCCCCATCTTGTCTTTTGTCCACGTATTGTAATTTTACCGACCGTAAAATTTAATTCACTGGCAATCTTTCGGACTCTTTCGGTTAGTGTTTTTTTTGCAAGTTTTTTTCAGCCATGCTTCATATATCATTACTGAATTTTCAGCTGATCTCCGTGGGGCTTGTGATATCTAAATGATTATTCTTAAAACTAATTTTATGCCTTTTAATAAACAGGTCATATTTTTGAGTTACTTTTATCTCATACCCAAGCAGATAAAATTTATTTCGAGATTCTTTCCTTTCTTTGATGTGCTTCTTAATCCAGTTGGATTTTTTTTGCAGAAATATTTCAGCATCAGTAATTTGAAATCCACGGGGAAGAATAACCTCTAGTTCTCCCCTGTTCTTTATCTGCATACGAAGATACTTTGCTTTTTTACTGTGCCTTAAAATATATGGAACTGTCATTTCCGATAATTGGATCGAGCGAACGAGTGGCTGGGAGGGGCTTTTCAAGTGATCAGCTTTTTATCTTCTTATAAGTAGTTTTATCTTTCGAATCCTGAAGAGCTATTCCAAGCTTATTCAGTTCATCGCGTATTTTATCAGATAACGCATAGTTTTTATCTTTCTTAGCATCAATTCTAAGCTGGATCAAAAGTTCAATTAATTCTTTTTCCAACTTATCATCTCCCTCCGATTTCTCCTCCTCAAAACTTAATATTCCGAAAACATCTACAGCGGTTTTTGAAAGAAAATCTTTTGCCTTTTGATAAAACTCATTACTAATATTCTGATTTTCAGCTATAATGCGATTGACTTCTCTCATAAAATCAAAAAGAACAGCAATGCCCTGCGGCGTATTAAAATCATCATCCATCACTTCGATGAATTTTTCTTCATATTTTTTAAAATCAAAGTCTGGATTTACACCATCTGTTTTCTCACCCCTAATCTCGTTATTTATCTTATCGTGAAGATTATCAAGCTTTTCAAGTCCCTTTTTTGCAGAGGCAAGTAATTCTTCACTGAAATTCAGAGGACCAGCGTAATGAGCCTGAGCAAAAAACATTCTTATAGCAAATCGTGAATATTTTTTTAATACATCTCTTGCTGTAAAAAAATTACCAAGGGATTTAGACATTTTTTCGTCATTGATATTCAGAAAACCAAAATGTATCCAGTACTTCACAAAGGGTTTTCCGGTTGCACCTTCAGTTTGTGCAATTTCATTTTCGTGGTGCGGAAAAATAAGATCGTTACCTCCACCATGAATGTCAAATGTCTCGCCCAAATGTTTACAGCTCATAGCCGAGCACTCTATGTGCCAGCCTGGCCTGCCATTTCCCCAGGGACTTTCCCAGTAAGGTTCACCCTCTTTAGCTTTTTTCCAAAGTGCAAAATCGAGGGGGTTCTTTTTCTCATCGTTTATTTCAATTCTAGCACCAGACTCCAGATCATCAGTATTTTTTCCGCTTAATTTCCCATAATCTTTAAATTTTGGGACATCATAAAAAACATTTCCTTTGACATTATATGCAATTCCTTTGCTCTCTAACTTTTTTATCAGATCAATAATCTCTGTCATATGCTGTGTTGCTCTCGGATAGACATCAGCTTTCTTTACGCCGAGCTTTACAATATCTTCCATAAAGTAATCAATATATTTCTCAGCAACTTTACCGGATTCAATTTTTTCCTCATTTGATTTCCTGATTATCTTATCGTCCACATCTGTCAGGTTCATTACGTATTTTACTTTGTACCCTTTGTATTCCAGATATTTGCGGATAATATCAGCCATCAAAAATGAACGTGCATTGCCAACATGAAAAAAATCGTATACCGTAGGTCCGCACATATAAAAATGCACATCCGGCGGGTTTAAGGGTTTGAATTCTTCTTTTTGTCTGGTTAGAGTATTGTAAATCTTTAGCATTTTCTTGAGTAGATAATTTTAAATTTTAATAATCAAAGATAACCAATTTAGAATTGAAATTTAAACATCCCGGTGTAAAGATGTATTGCGACGTGCCTACCGGCAAAGGCAGGCGTGTCTCTACAAACTTAATTTCTCAATCAATAATTTCATATCAACTGGTAAGTCAGAATCAAATCGCATTGATTCCTTTTTGTGAGGATGGTAGAACCCTAGAGTTTTGGCGTGGAGTGCCTGCCTCGGCATAATTTTGAGTAGGTTCTCAAGACGGTTTTTCATTTTCGGTAAATTTGCACCTACTACCAGCTGTGTACCGCCGTAGGTTGCATCGCCAAAAATAGGGTGTCCAATTGAAGATAAGTGAACTCTTATCTGGTGTGTTCTACCTGTTTTCAGGTTAAGTCTTACCAAAGCAGCAAATTCAAAATTTTCAATCACTTCATAAAATGTAATTGCCTGCTTCCCCTCTGTTTTACTTGCAGTGAATTTTTTCCTGTCTTTTTTACTTCGCGTGATAAAAGTTGATATTTCACCTTTTAATTTCTTAAACGGTTTCCAGCAGATCGCTCTGTATTCTCTCTCAATTGTGTGCTTTGAAAATTGCTCGGCAAGCTTTGCGTGCGTCCATTCATCTTTGGCAACGACTAAAAGTCCGCTTGTATTTTTATCTATCCGGTGAACAATTCCCGGCCTGTCCGCTTCATTCAAATTGCTGAGCTTCCCGGTATGATGCAGAAGTGCATTTACTAAAGTTCCGGTGTAATTTGCATAAGCAGGGTGCGCAACCATTCCGGCAGGTTTGTTTACAATAATGAGAAATTCATCTTCATAAACTATGTCCAGAGGAATTTCTTCAGGCTCGGCGAATTCCGGCCTGGGAGTGATTGCATGAGTTGCTTCGATAATATCGCCGGGCAACACAAGATAGCTGGCTTTTACGATTTTACCGTTTACAGTTACATTCCCCGACTCTATTAATTTCTGAACTTTTGAACGGGTGGCATTTTCAACAGATGAGGTGAGAAAAATATCTATTCGCTCTTTTTTCTTTCCAGCCGGGATTTCAAAGTGATATTTCTTTTCCTGGATCAGCTTCGCCATCATTAGAATCCTTTTGTGAACTTTCCTGGTTTGCTGAGTTTACATTTGCAGAATTTTCAGTTGCTTCCAAAGCAATTTCTTTACTTTCTTCCCTGTGTTTCTGATTATAAAAGAACAACAAAATCACAACTCCTATTGTCACGGAGGCATCAGCAATATTAAAAATAGGCCAGCGATCAAATGTTCTTCCGAACAGCGAGAAATGAAAGAAATCAAAATCCAAAAAATCGACGACACGGCCATAGAAAAGAGGCGCATATCCATAAAAAATCCCATAAAACATTCTGTCAATCAGATTGCCGATTGCACCGCCAAGTATAAATGCAAGTGCCAGTTTCAATGCCATGCTTTGTTTTCTCACATGATAAATATAGGCGATCAAACCAATGCTGGCCAGAATTGAAAAAATTGATATCCAAAGTTTAAAATTTACTCCGGGATCAAAACCAAAAGCCATTCCGGGATTTTCAATAAATGTGATCCGGAAAAAATTCCCAACCACATGTATTCTTTGCCCTTCGTACATTCCTTCATAATAAATTTTTAAGAATGGAAATGAAAAACCCTTTACTGCAAGTTTTGAAATCTGATCTATTAAGACTATGGCAAGCGATACAAATAAAACTCTCAATTTATTCCTTATTCTCTGCTAAATATTTTTCTAGGGAAGCATCTAAATTTTTGCTGCTAGCTTTCTCCTTGTTATAGGCATAGAAAAGTAAAATTACCCCTATTGTCACTGAAAAATCAGCAAAGTTAAATATATAGCTACCCAGCACCCTGTGAAATATATAAAGATTAAAAATTCTGATATCGAAAAAGTCAACTACCCTTCCATAGAAAAGGGGAGCATACCCATAGATCACACCATAAAATAGTCTGTCAAATAAATTACCGAGAGCACCGCCTAAAATAAGCGCAAGCGAGAGCCGTAGACCAAGACTTTTAGCTCTGCCTTTGTAAAGAAAATAAACTAACAAAATGCACGTAATTAAAGTAAATATTGATACGAGAAGTTTAAAAGTATCACCGAAGTTCAGGCCGAAAGCAATTCCCGGATTTTCCACAAAAGTAATATCAAAAACTTTACTAACTACTGGAATCCTTTGCCCGGGAAGCAAGCCATTTATTTTAATGCCGAGAAGTTGTATCGTTAATCCCTTAACAAAAATCTTCGAGACCTGATCTATAACCAATACTATAAACGACACAAATAATATCTTCACGAAGATACCTTAACTTCTTGCAAAACTTGATGAATTTGTGAAGCACGGAAAAATACAGCGCTTCACTATTAAATGTTTATTTCTTTTCCTGCTTCTGTTTTATGGGCAGACAAAGCTGGCTGTGTGGGACAGCTTCTAATCTAGCTTTAGGAATTAACGGGCAGGTTTCGCATAAATGCTGCGGCTTTTCAATACATTCAATACAAATACCGTAAGTGCCTGCATCAATTCTTTTTAGAGCTTCTTCTAGATACCCTAAAAATTTATTTTCTCTTTGTGCATAAAGGAAGGTCTTTTCTCTTTCCATAGCATCCGTACCCTGTTCAGCCATATGTAGAGAATATGGTGAATTTTCGTTGATATACTCTCCTGTTGTCGGATCCATCATCTGATCTTTTAAGTTCTGGAGCTGTTCAAGTATTTCATTCTGTCTTTCCAGAATTATTTTTCTAAAATGCTCCAGATCCTTTTTACTATAGCCTTTTATTTTCTCCAGCGCTTTGGCGCGGGCCGCCGCAGTAGATTCTGCATCAAGAGCTTCAGATTCTTTTTTACGACCTCTGGTTTTCAACGAAGCAGATTTGGACTTTGTAATCATGGTTTTATTCTTACTAACCGGGGATTTTTTAACTGGTTTACCAGTCGTAGTTTTTTTCTTCATATCCTTTGTCTTTTTATTTTTTGAGACAGCTTTTTTACCTGCCGATTTTTTTACATTTGCCATTTGAAGGTCTCCTTAATTTAGGAATTAGCCTTTTCTATTTGAATTGAACATTTATATTCGCCTATATTCCAGTCTTGTTTAACGCTTCCGTTAAAGGATTCAACGCTTACGATATTTTCTGCCAGCGTTTCATTTGAAATATATTCTTTGGACGAATTAACAGCAGAAATTATTTTACCACTGCCGTTAAATTTTATTTTTATTTTATCAGTAACTTCAAAACCTGCATCTTTTCTCATATTCTGAATTCGGTTCACAAATTCTCTTACCAGTCCTTCTGCAATTAATTGATCATTCAATTCGGTATCAAGAGCAACCGTAACACCTTCATCACTCTCTACAATCCATCCTGTAATTTGTGAACTCACAATTTCTACATCTTCCTTCCCTATAAAAATCTCTTCCCCATCGATATTTAACTTAATATTTTCACCTTTTCCCAACTCAGCTATTTCTTTCTGTCCCAACTCTTTTATTGCGTTGGCAACCGGGTTTACTTTCTTGCCAAACTTAGGGCCAATCGATTTAAAATTTGCCTTTGCTGATTTTCTAACTATTTCAGAATCATCTGTAAGAGTTACCATTTCCTTAATATTCACTTCATCAAGGATTACATCCTGCATCTTCTTCAATGCATCTTGTCTTGATTTTTCAACCACCACCATAATTTTTGAGAGTGGTTGTCGGACTTTCAGGTTTGATTTTGCTCTCATTGCACGTGTGAGATATACAACCTTCTGTGCAATTTCCATTTTGTCTTCAAGTGCTTTTTCGGTATAAGCGCCAGCCGGAAAATCAGATAAATGTACCGACTCAAATTTTTCTTTTCCGGTTACCGAATTTAAATTCTGAAAAAGCTCTTCTGCAATAAATGGTGAAAAAGGAGCGACTAATTTACTAATATTTATCAAACATTCGTACAATGTTTGGTAAGCCGATATCTTATTTCCATTCATCTCTGATTTCCAGAACCTTCTCCTGCATCTCCTTACATACCAATTAGATAAGTGGTCAATTGTAAATTCCGATACTGCTCTTGCAGCTTTTGTTACATCGTAATTGTCCATATTTTCACGGTATTCCGATATCAAAGAATTTAATTTTGAAATGATCCAGCGGTCTATTTCCGGTCTTTTCTCATAAGGCATAAGCTTTTCAGAAAAGTTAAACTTATCAATGTTTGCATATAGAGCAAAGAAAGAATACGTATTTAACAATGTTCCAAAAAATTTTCTCTGAACTTCACCAAGTCCCTCTTCATCAAAAAGTGTCGGACGCCATGGAGGACTGTTTGTAACGAGATACCACCTTGTTGCATCTGCACCGTATTTGTCAAAAAGGATAGAGGGATCGACGGTGTTTCCCTTCGACTTTGACATCTTCAATCCTTGTTTGTCAAGGATCAACTCATTTACAATTACGTTCTTATACGCAACATTATCAAAAAGCATTGTTGCAATTGCGTGGAGAGTATAAAACCACCCCCTTGTCTGATCAATGCCTTCGCAGATAAAATCTGCGGGGAAGAAATTTTTCTCAAATAATTCTTTGTTCTCAAAAGGATAGTGATATTGTGCAAACGGCATCGAACCTGAATCAAACCAAACATCGATCAACTCGGGAGTTCTTTTATAAATTTTCCCGTTCTTCTCAAATAAGATTCTGTCGACAAATGGTTTATGGAGATCCAGTTCTTTTATTTCAGCTACTGATTTCCTTTTGCCATCTTCTTCAATAAAACCTTTTTTCAATTCTTCGATGCTTCCTACTGCAAACACATCACCGTCATCATTTACCCAGATTGGAAGCGGGGTCGCCCAGAAGCGGTCACGAGACAATGCCCAGTCCTTATTTTCTTCAAGCCAATTACCGAATCTTCCCGCGCCAACTTCGGGCGGCTGCCAATTAATTGTTTTATTCAGTTCTACCATTCTGCCCGCTATTTCAGTCGTTCTTATGAACCAAGATTCTCTGGCATAATAAATCACGGGTACATCTTCGTGTCGCCAGCTAAAAGGATAGGAGTGAACTATAGTCTCTTTCTTAAAAAGTTTTCCTTCAGCTTTTAATTTTTGAATGATTCCAGGATCAGCATCTTTTACAAATTGTCCCTTGAAGTCAGTAATTTCATCTGTAAATAATCCACCACGTGTAACCGGCTGAAGCATCGGCAAATTATATTTTTTCGATACTTCATAATCATCCTGGCCAAATGCCGGGGCGATATGCACAATACCGGAACCATCTTCTGTACTTACGAAATTTCCACATACTACGAAAAAAGCTTTTTTATCGACACTTAAATAATTAAAAAGTTGTTCGTATTCTGTCTTTTCTAACTTTTCACCTTTAAATTCTTCTAGTATTTCGTATTCACCTTCGATCACTATAAGTCTTTCTTTAGCAAGGATTATTTTTTTGTCGTTAAATTTTATTTTCACATAATCAATGTCGGGGCCAACAGCTAATGCTACATTTGAAATAAGTGTCCAAGGAGTTGTCGTCCATACAAGAAAATATGAATCAGAATTCCTTATTTTGAAATAAACATAGACAGATGGATCTTTCGTTTCACGATAGCCAAGAGCCAGCTCATGCGATGATAAAACAGTCTCTGATTTTGGATCCTGTGGGACTATCTTATAGTCTTTATAAATGAGCCCTTTGTCAAAAAGGGTTTTTAACGCCCACCAGACAGATTCGATATAATTATTATCAAGTGTAATATAAGGGGCGCTGAGATCAACCCAGTAGCCCATCCTGGTGGTCATCTTTTCCCAAAGATCGAGATAAGTAAAAACAGATTCCCGGCAGGCTTTATTATATTTTTCAACCCCATAGTCTATTACTTCGCTCTTATGTTTTATACCAAGCCTTTTTTCAACCTCAATCTCAACAGGTAGGCCATGCGTGTCCCATCCTGCTTTTCTTTCCACTCTATATCCCTGCAAAGTTTTGTAACGACAGATCAAATCCTTCAATGTGCGGGACATAACATGATGAATTCCGGGTTTACCGTTAGCTGTGGGAGGTCCTTCGTAAAAGGTAAAAGATTTATTTTTATCCCTGGAGGAAATACTCTTTTCAAAAATTTTGTTTTCCTGCCAAAACTTTAAAATTCTTTCTTCAATTTCCGGGTAATTTATTTTATCTAAATTTTGTTTGAACATTTTGGAACTTATATAATTAAGAATACCTTTAGCAGGATAAAATTATAAATCTTCGTACTTCTTTATTAATTCTTTTTCAGTTTCAATGAATTCCTTAATCTCGTTTTCAACTCTCTCTTTTTTCAAGAAAGTGTTTTTCGCAATAGCTTCTGCATCATATATGATTTTCTGTGCTTTAATCTTTGCTGCTTTAATCTCAAGCTCAGTTTCTTTCTTTGCATCTACAATAGAGTCTTCGAATATTTTAAGTTTTTGCTCTATCAGAATAAAATCTTTTTCAAGATGAATCACTTCAGCAACAGCCATCCCAAAAAATCCCATCGTACCAAGGGTTATATTTCTCAAGGTATAAAGAATAAGAGTTTCCGTCATCACTTCGCCATTGATGAAATACTCTTTGAAAAAAGTTACAACAACAACGCTTATCAGAGTAGCCGCAACAATAGTAGCAAAAACGACCTTGCCACCCTGAATCCAGTTAAGAGTGCGGTCAATAAACCAACCACAGGCAAAACAAAGAAGAGAAAGCACAAACCACACAGAAAAATTATTATCACCAGACCTAAAAATATTTGTATTTAAAAAGTTCGATGAAAACATTAACACTCCAAGTAAAACCGGGGTAAATAACTTGTACGATTGTTTTAATTCCATTTTATACTCTCTTAATTACTTCTTTCATAATTAAGGTCATTTTAGGTTCCGCTGCCATTGCAGCAGAAATTATCTCTTCAACATTTACGGCCTTTAACGAATCCGGGAAACATTCATCAGTAATAATACTAATTCCCAGAACTTTCATCCCCATATGATTTGCCACAATATTCTCAGGAATTGTAGACATTCCTACTACGTCGGCTCCTGTTGCTCTTAAAAACCTATACTCGGCTTTGGTTTCAAGGTTAGGGCCTGAGACCGCTACATAAACTCCCTTCTGAACTTTTATTTTATTTTCTAAAGCAACTTCTTCAGCAATTTTTATTAATTCAAGACTGTACGGCTCACTCATATCGGGGAATCTCGGTCCTAGTTCATCTTCATTTTTCCCGATCAACGGATTATCGCCGATAAGATTGATATGATCAACCATCAGCATAACATCTCCTCTTCTGTAAAGAGGATTCATACCACCACAGGCATTTGAAGCGAGCAATGTTTTAACACCGAGATATTTCATTACTCTCACAGGATAAGTAATCTGCTGCATTGTGTATCCTTCGTAATAATGAAATCTTCCCTGCATAGCTACAACTTTTTTACCATTAATAATGCCGAGAATTAATTTGCCGTGATGCGATTCCACAGTTGAAAGCGGGAAATGTGGAAGATCAGAATAATTAAATTCGTGTTCTACCATTATATCTTTTACAAGACCGCCAAGACCTGTTCCCAGAATTATCCCTATAGGAAATTCATCACTGGTTTTGTCTCTGATAACTTTTAAAGTTTCTTTTATTTTAGAAATTAATTCGCTCATTTTTAAAGAAGTTTATTTACTATATCATCTACATCAATATCAATTTTTTTAACTTCCTCGGATTTTTCCGGGTTATCTTTTACAGATTCAGACTGAGATATTATTTCTTCCTGCTGTAATTTTGTCTCGATTATTTTTGATTGGGTATTTACAATCGCTTTTAATTTTGAAACTATCATATCTCGTTCTTCTCTCAGGTGAATTACAGCATTCCTGATTTCGTTTGCATTTTCTCTGGCCTTCTCAAGTATCTGAGAGGCTTTTATTTCGGCTTCTTTTATAATCAAACTGGCTTGCTTTTTTGTCGACTCTAATGATCTCGAAGAAGATTCTTGTGCTTTTAATAAAGTGTTCTGTAAATTTTTTTCAATTTTTCTGTAGTCAGCCAGAAGCTCATTAGATTCTACCAGACTTTTCTTTTAAAGAATCGTTTTCTTTCTGCAATAATTCAAATTCATCGGCGAGTTTATCGAGATAGGCTTCGACTTCTTCTTTGTCGTAGCCTCTCATAGCTCTGGTAAATTCCTGCTTCTTTATGTTTAACGGGGAAACTTTCATATTTCCTTCCAGTTTTTTGAATAATCTCTTTCTCCGAAGATTGCGGAGCCGATCCTTAACATTGTGGCTCCCTCTTCGATTGCTATTTCAAAATCAGAGGTCATTCCCATAGATAATTCTTTCAAATCAATCCCCTGATCTTTTAATTTATACCTTAAGTTACGCAAATAGCTGAAACTTTTCCTGATTAAGTTTTCATTATCTGTAAAAGGAGCAATTGTCATTAAACCAACCGGGGAAATATTGGAAAATTCTTTGCAAGCGTGAATGAGATCAAGAACTTCATTTTCTTCTGTTACCCCGGATTTTGTTTCTTCATCCGAGGTTTTTACCTGTATCAAGATTTTCTGTTTCTTATTTATTTGTTCCGCCCGCTTATTTATTTCTTCAGCAAGAGAAAGAGAAGTAACCGAATGAATAAACTCAGCAGAACTTACAACATATTTAACTTTATTCTTCTGAAGATTACCTATAAAATGCCATGTAATCTTATTGCCCAGTTCCTGAAATTTTCCGTCGAGTTCCTGCGCTTTATTTTCACCAAAATCTTTGGCACCAGCATTAAACGCTTCATTTATACTATCAGTCCCAAAATTTTTTGAAACTACAATCAGTTTTATTTCGGAAATATCTCTGTTTACCGCTGTACATTTTTCCGCAATTTGATCTCTGACAGTCTGTAAATTCTGAGCTATCATATTTAAATTAAGATTGTGAATCTATCGTTTTTTGGCTTAATAATCAATAAAATCAGGGTTTTTAATACTATGTTTTGCCATTTAAATAATTATAATAAGTATTATTTCTTTAAGAAAACAGTTATTTGATACACTGAACTTTTGAAACGGTTTTCTTATGTAATCAATAATCCCTTTTCTTAAACAAAAGACTATTTCCCCTTCTCAAATATAAGTCTGCACTAAATTTCGTAATTTTGAATGTAAAAAAACGAAAATTTACAGGAGAGAAAATGAAAATTCAGGTACTTGAAGAAATTAAGGAAAAGGCCTCAAAACAAAAGAAGGCCGTTGTTCTGCCTGAATCCCACGATGAAAGAGTGTTGAAAGCTGCGGAGATTTTACTAAAAGATAAAATTGCTTCAGTAATTACTCTTGGGGATGAAAGCAAAATAAATGACAGCATAAAAAAGCTCGGATTAAATGTAAGCGGACTTAGAATAATAGATCCGCTTAAGTCTGATAAATTAAGTGACTTCACAAATATTTACTTCAACCTTAGAAGAAAAAAAGGTATCACAATAGAAGAAGCGCGCGAAACTATGAAGCGCGATCTTTTCTTTGCTGCAATGATGCTGAGGGAATCTCTCGTTGATGGAAGCGTTGCGGGATCATTTGCTTCCACAGCAGACGTTTTGAAGGCAGGGATTCAATGCATTGGAATGCCGGAAGGGATTTCTGTTGTCTCAAGTTTTTTCCTTATGGCATATCCTGAAAAAACTTACACTTTTGCTGATTGCGCAGTTGTCCCGGCTCCCGAACCCAACCAGCTTGCAGATATTGCCTCATCCGCAGCCGACAATTATAAAAAATTAACCGGTGATAAGCCTTACGTTGCAATGCTTTCATTTTCAACAAAGGGAAGTGCAAAACACGAATCGGTAGACAAAGTTTTGGCAGCAATGGAAATACTTAAACAAAAAAGACCCGATCTTGATGTTGACGGCGAGCTTCAGTTCGATGCTGCAATAATTGACTCTATCGGAAAAAGAAAAGCTCCCGGCAGCAATGTAGCTGGCAGAGCTAATGTACTGGTTTTTCCTGATCTGAATGCAGGAAATATCGGATATAAAATTGCAGAAAGACTCGGTGGCGCGGCTGCAATAGGTCCTATTGTTCAAGGATTGAAAAAACCATTTTTCGATTTGAGCAGAGGTTGCAGTGTTGATGATATTGTAAATACTGCCGCTATTGCCATACTGATGAGTTAATTGTTTTATTTTATTGGAATTTTCTTTCCTAAAAATTTATCAACCTCATATTCTTTGATTGATAAAATTAGAAAAGGAATGCTTAAAATCATTCCGTCGGTATAATTTGCTTTTCCTAAGTACATAATAAACGAAACACAAAACAAAATAACTCCGGAAGCGAAAAGGAGTTCCTGCAAGTCGCTTATCATCCAGCCGACATAGACAATTACAACAAGCAACAAAATATAAACCCATATGGACAAATGTGCGAGACTGTTTGTGAAAGGACCAAAAGCTGCAAATGAAGAATAATCCCATCTTAAAAATGGAACTAAAAGGGCGAAACAAATCAGAAATGAAAGCAATGCAAACAAAACCATGTTCTTAATATTATACCTGAAAAAATAGAGCAATGATAGTGAGAATGGAATTATTGCTAAAACTCGCGTACACAGAAAAGCACCGAACACCAGGTTTAAAAAGAAAAACTTAATGTCGATCTTTTCTTCATTAATAAATTTCTTCATTAAGAATATTATTGAAATAACAAGTACTGCATTAGCAAAAGCATCCCCGCCCGCAAGTATTTCATAATAAAAAACAGGCAAGGTTAGAAGCACAATAGTTCTTATTAAAATTTCTTTTTTAGTGGAAGAAAATTCCAGCGTCAGAGATAAAAATAAGGCAAGTCCGAAAAGGCCAAATAAGCTTATATTACCCAGCAAATAGAATGGCGCTTCAAGATAATATAGGAAAGGAAAATTGAATAGATGAGCATAGTTATATGGGAACGCTCGGCTTGAAAAATTTGTTAACCAAATACCAGAAGCCAAATAAGCGTTTCCCTTATTCACATTAAATAGAAATTCAGAAGCAACAAAAAAAAGGATTATTAGTGCAAATAGCAGGATAAAATTTTTCCTAGCAATTACTTCCCTTTGCTTTAGGGTTTTATCTGTAAACCATAGAATTGCAAAAAATAAGGGGATATAGGACCAATAATATACCGGGAGATAATTCAGCCCAAAAGCAGAGTGTTCAAACAAAAAGATAATATTTATAACAAGTAAAAATAGTACTGAAAAAGTGTTGATAAAGTGCTTTTTTGTAAACATATTAGCTAGCTAATCAACTTAACCAATGATAAAAGGAAGGAATATGATGACACGAAAATCAATTCTTTATACGTTTGTTATTACTTGTTTCTCAATTCTGTTTTTGGCTTTCACCACAGTGAAAAATAATGAAATTAACCACGAAACAAAACCAGGAAATAAATTGAAAGACAACATAAACGATATCGTTGTACAAGACATGAACGGCAAAGAAATTAAACTATCGGATTACAATGGTAAAGTATTACTGATAGTAAATGTTGCCAGCAAATGTGGGTTTACCCCACAGTATGAAGGTCTTGAAAAAATTTACAAAAAATATAAAGATAAAGGCTTTGAAATTCTGGGTTTCCCCTGCAATGATTTCGGCCATCAGGAACCGGGAACAAACGAAGAAATACAGCAATTCTGTAAATCAAAGTTCGATGTGACTTTCAAACTTTTTAACAAAATAAAGGTTTTGGGAGATGAGAAGTGCCCGCTTTATGCAAGACTGACAAACAACAGCGTTACTGAAAAATCAGACATTGGATGGAATTTTGAGAAATTCTTGATTGACAGGAAGGGAAATATCATAGCACGATTTAAAAGTAAGGTAACACCCGAAAGTAAAGAATTAACATCCGCAATAGAAAAACAATTGGCTGAATAGTTCATAAATCCTGAGGGTTACAGTAACCCTCAGGATAAAATTAATCACAAACCAAGTTCCCCTTTCACTATCAGTTTGGCTTCAATTACTTCTTTATGCTCAAGCTTTAAAATATCGCCGATTCTTTTTATGAGGTTGTCTTCATATTTGTCAAGCTTTTTATCTGTGTAAATCAATTGCCAAAGATTTTTCATCAATTCGAGTTTTTTATCTTTTGAAAAGTTTTGATCTACAAGAGTGGCGAATTCATAAATACTGACGCTTCTTTTAATGCTTTCCTCAGTCAGCGACATCAGTTCATCTGCCTCATCATCATTCATATCGTATCTTTTTTTCATTATAGAAATGATCTTTTCGTGTTCTTCATCAGTAAAATTCTCATCTGCTTTTGCTATCTCGAAAAAAAGAGCGCATGTAGCAACCTGTAGTTTTTGTTCAAAACTATCCTTCTCACTTGTCGGGATTGTTATCATACTTTTGAAATATTCAAACATCTTCTATCCTTTATTATTCAACTTTAATATCTACTTCTTCATGCTTTATTGACGACGGTCTTTCATACAAGACTGTTAGGCCTTTATAATGAGATGCTAAAACGGGATTGACCTGGTTCCAGGTAAATCTCCACGACCACCAACCTCCGAGCTTCCCGGGAAAGTTCATTCTTGCTTCGCTTCCCAGCTTTAAAATATCCTGCATCGGGATAATAATAATATCAGCAACTGAAGCATAAGCGGTTCTTATTAATTCACCAACAATATCATCGCCATAATAGTTCAAGTATTTTTGCGCGTGTTCATAAATATCGTTGCCGTTATTCTTTTCTTTTTCAAAATATGCGCGGGTTGTGTCATTATCGTGTGAACCCGTGTAAACAACAGAATTCTGCGAAAAATTGTGGGGCAAAAACCTGTCTTCCATTCCTGTCCCGAAAGCAAATTGCAGGATTTTCATGCCGGGAAAATCAAATTTTTCTCTTAACTCCGTTACCGATTTTGTTATCACACCGAGATCTTCAGCAATAATTGGAAGTTTGCCAAGATATTTTTCTATTGTGTTAAATAATTTTTCACCCGGAGCTTTTTTCCATTTGCCGGGTTCTGCAGTTTTTGATCCAGCTGGAATTTCCCAATAAGCATCAAAGCCACGGAAATGATCTATCCTGATAATATCAACCATTTCAAGCAAAGCCGAAATGCGTTTCCGCCACCAGAGAAAATCATCCTTTCCCATTTCATTCCATTTGTAAAGGGGGTTTCCCCAGAGCTGCCCGGTTGCACTGAAATAATCAGGTGGTACACCTGCTACAAAGGTCAGGTTGCCTTCATTATCCACTGTGAAAATTTCTTTGTTGCTCCAGAGATCAGAACTGTCATATGCAATAAAGATCGGAATATCACCAATAATTCTTATTCCTTTTTTATTGGCATAATCTTTCAGGTTTTTCCACTGGTGAAAAAACTGGAACTGAACATATTTTTGAAATAAAACTGAATCCGATAATTTCTCTTTCCATTTTTTTAGTGCCGATTCTTTTCTTGTTACAAGATCCTTATCCCATTTCGACCACACGTCACCATTGTTATGTTCTTTCAAAGCCATGAACAATGTATAATCTTCGAGCCACTCTTTATTTTTATCGCAGAATTCTTTGAATACTTTCTCTTTTCCGTTCGAATTATTCTTAAAATGCTCAAACGATTTTTTGAGCAGACTGTGTTTGTATTTTATCAGTTCTCCGAAGTCAATTTTAGCCGGGTTGAAATCAGGAACGTTTTTTAGATCGTTATCTTTGAGAAATCCTTCCTCAAGCAAAACATCAGGACTGATTATTAAAGGATTTCCTGCAAATGCCGAAAAACATTGATAAGGTGAATCACCATAGCCTGTTGGTCCGAGAGGAAAAACCTGCCAGAGTTTTTGTCCGGCGACTTCCATAAAATCTAAAAAGTTGTATGCTTCCTTACCCAGGTCGCCTATTCCATATTTTCCGGGGAGCGAGGTAGGATGCAGTAAGATTCCTGCAGAGCGTTCAAATCGCATAAATCTCCACTTATTTTGTTTGTTGAAAATAAATAAAAATCTTATGATGAGGAAGTTTTAATAGACAAATGACATTAATCTAATGTACCTAATCCCCTCCTCAATAAAGGAGGAGGACTAAATCAGCAAATATTACTATTGCACACCAGTCATTTCATTTTTAGGATACCCAACTTCTTCAAGACACATTTTTATTTTATCAAACGTTCTCTGAATATTGTGGTCCAATCCTACTGACATACGTACAAGCCCATCGCTTATGCCAATTTCTTTCTGTTCTTCTAGCTGGAATTTCAGATGACGTGCTATGACCGGGAGCGCTGAACAATGTTTTAAAATAACCGAGACTGACAGCAAGGTAACCTACTTTTTCCTCCTGCATTCTGACCATTAACTTACCTGCTTTTTCGCTTGTACCAACATCAAAAGCAAGCATTCCACCGTAACCATAATCAGCGTTGCAAAGTTTGTTTATCCTTTCGTGATGTGGGTGTGATTTCAATCCAGGATAAAAAACTTTAACTCCCATATCCTGGAGATTTTTTGCAAGGAACATTCCGTTCTGACTATGCTTCTGAATCCTGATGTGTAGGCTGTGAAGGTTTTTCAAAATACTTGCGGCACGGTGACTATCAAGCACAGGACCAAGAAGCATGCTTGCACCGCTTGTGATATCCAGAAGGCTGTGAATAAATTCCGAGCTACTGCAAACGCAGCCTGCAACACAGTCGCTTGTGCCGTTAATAAATTTTGTTAAACTGTGCACTACTATATCAGCGCCAAGTTCAAGCGGAGAAATTATCATCGGACTGAAAGTGTTATCCACAACAAGTTTTATGTTTTTTGATTTTGCGATTTCACTCAGCCCTGATATATCGGCAATTTCCAGCAGCGGGTTACTGACCGATTCACAGTAAATAACTTTCGTGTTTTTTGTTACCGCTTTTTTCACTTCATCAAGGTCATTCATATTCACGAAGTTTACTTTTATGCCGAGCCTGGGCAAAAAGTTTTTGAACAAAGCGTAAGTGCCACCGTAAATAGTATGGCTTGAAATGACTTCGTCACCGGAACTGCAAAGCTGAAAAATTGTAGTGCTTATTGCCGCCATCCCGGATGATGTTACCTGTGCTAATTCGGAATTTTCCAGACGCGCCAGTGCATCAGATAATTCTTTAGTGATCGGGTTCCAATGGCGTGAATACAGGAAGCAGCCTTCAATTTCGTGGTCGAAAAGCTCTTCCATTTTATCCTGGCTCATAAATGTAAAAGTTGATGAATCCGTAATCGATGGGTTTACGTCGCCGAATTCACCAAAGACCAGATTATCTTGAATATTGCTGGCTGGGTCGAAAGACATGAATTTTCCCTCCTCCGTTATTGATTTGTCCCCCAAATAGGGGAAATTTATTACTTAAAATTACACAGGAAGGGCTGTTATTTCAATGCTGAAATTCTGTTCCCAAATATAGATTATCGTTGTTTATTACAAGCGGGATAACTAATTTCTACACAATAGATTATCATTGTAAAATTTCATAGGGGGTTAAAATGAAACCGCGCGGATTTATTGAATCAAAAATTGGACAAGCTTGGAATAATTGCATTAGTTATGACTATTGCAACCAAAAAATAAACTCGGAACGTAGTTTACAAGCATCGTTTTGGTGTCACCTTAATAATATACTCTTATCAACGGATAAAAAAAGACAATTATTTATAGAGCCAGGAATGTTTATAAAAAGTAAGAAAAAAAAATAACGCCTGATATCGTGGTGTGCAATTCAAAAGAGATCATTTCAATAATAGAATTAAAGTATTCGCCCCGTGCACAACCGAAATACGAAAAGGATATACAAAAACTCTCATCAATTGCTAAACACAGACATCAAATAACAATGGTAAGTGAACGATTCAGAGGAACAAGAGATAATAAGAAATATGCATTGTCGGATAAGATACTGTTTGTATGGGCTGGAGTTCATGCTAAAGAAAAATCAGGAAGAAATAGATTCTCCAATTTAGAATCAAAAGAATTTTTAAAAGGGTGTTTTATAGAATGGCATGCTGAGACTCAAAAAGGTTCTGATCCAAAAGTATTCAAAAGGAAATGGTAAATTGAAAACATATATTTTATATAAATTAAGTTCATAATTTGGATAAACTATGCCACAAACAATTTTAATTTTAGTTTTATTGCTCGGCTTCAACCAGCAAAGCAGCAACAATCTTAGAAAACAGCTTGATGAAATGCTTACAAAATGGCATCACGCCGCCGAGGTTGCAGATGCAAAAACATACTTCGGTTACCTCGCGGACGATGCAGTCTATATGGGCACTGATGCAACAGAATACTGGACAAAAGCTGAATTTCAGAAATGGGCAGAGCCGTGGTTCAAGAGAAAATCTGCCTGGACGATTTACGCTACAAAAAGAAATATTTTTATATCACAAGATAAAACTTACGCCTGGTTTGATGAAACATTAGTTGCAGGTTTTGGTCCTGCGCGTGGTTCGGGAATCCTTGTCAAAACAAATGACGGCTGGAAAATTCAGCATTACGATCTCTCAATGACTATTCCCAATGAAGTTTCAAAACAGGTGAAGGATATTGTTGAGAAGGAATTAAATAAAAAAGAGTGATATGGAAGAAAACGAAAAAATAATGTCAGAAAAAATCCGAGAGGCTTGTGCAAAAGAATTTATACGTGCGTATGAAGAAGCGGGAATAAAGGGACTTTGCGAAGATGGCAGAATTGAATATGCTGTAGATGCTGTTAGGTCGCTTGATTTGGAAAAAATTTTAAAGAATATAACACACAAATAATAAATTATTTATGTAGGGGAGGGTTTTAGACCCTCCCCTACAACACATTATTCACAGAATTATTTCTTATTCTTCGCTATTAGTTTCTTTGCCTGCTCGTAAACATTATCAGCTGTAAAACCGTATCCTTTCATAACATCTTTTAATGGTGCAGAAGCTCCGAATGTTTCAATGCTCATTGAATCGCCATCTTCAGTAACATATTTTATCCAGCCCATGCCTACGCCGGCCTCAACTGAAAGCCTTGTACGAACAGCTTTTGGAAATACTTTTTCTTTGTATTCATCAGGCTGCTTATCAAAAAGCTCCCAGCTCGGGAATGAAACCACCCTTGCCTTAACTCCTTCAGCATTTAGTTTCTCTCCTGCAGCAAGTGTTATTGAAACTTCCGATCCACTCGCCATTAAAATAACATCAGGAGTTCCGTTGCAATCTTTCAAGATATAGGCACCTTTCATCAGATTTTTTGCTGAAGTATATTTTTTCTGATCTATCACAGGCAATTTTTGTCTGGTTAATATAAGTGCAACAGGACTTCCCTGGTGCTCTATTGCAGCCTGCCATGCATATGCTGATTCGTTCGCATCTGCAGGGCGAATAACAACCACTTTCGGAATTGCTCTCACAGCAGCAAGATGTTCAATCGGCTGATGTGTCGGTCCGTCTTCGCCAAGGCCTATGCTATCGTGAGTGAAAACATAAATCGGCCTGATTCCGGAAAGAGAGCCAAGACGAATTGCAGGACGAAGATAATCTGAAAAAACAAAGAATGTTGCGCCAAAGGGAATTACTCCGCCGTAGCACGCCATACCGTTAAGAATGCTGGCCATACCGTGTTCACGTATTCCGTAGTGAATACTTCTGTTTTCGTAATGTTCAGTCGATAAGCTGCCGTAATCATTCATAAAAGTATCGGTGGAAGGATGAAGATCCGCAGAGCCTCCCAAAAATCCCGGGAGATAGGGAGCAATAGCATTTATCGTTTTACCTGATGATGTTCTTGTTGCAATTGCTTTTCCATCATCTTCAAAAAGCGGTAGTTTATTTTTCCATTCATCCCCGATCTTTCCGTTCATCAGGTTTAAAAATAATTTTGCTTCTTCAGGGTACTTCTTTTTATAAGTTTCAAATAATGCATTCCATTTGTCCTCCGCTTTCTTGCCGTCGGCCATTGCTTCTTTAAAGAAAGCTGCAACTTCATCAGGGATATAAAATGTTTTATCTTCCGGCCAGTTGAGATTTTTCTTTGTAAGCTTAACCTCTTCTTCGCCAAGCGGAGAGCCGTGCACTCCTGCAGTATCATGCTTATTCGGACTTCCATAGCCAATGTGTGTATCCGTTACAATCAATGATGGTTTGTTGGTAACTTTCTGAGCTGCTTCAACAGCCCTAAGGAGGGAATCAACGTCATTAACATCCGTTACGTGCTGAACATGCCAATCATAAGATTCAAATCTTTTTGGTATGTCTTCTGAAAAAGAAAGACTGGTGGGACCATCAATTGAAATGTGATTGTTGTCATAAAAGAAAATAATTTTCCCGAGTTTCAAGTGTCCGGCTAATGACGCTGTTTCATGAGAAACTCCTTCCATCAAATCGCCGTCACTGCAAATTCCATAAATAAAATGATCGAGAATTTTAATATCATCTTTATTAAAGATAGCGCCGAGATGTGCTTCAGCAAGCGCCATTCCTATTGCATTAGAAATACCCTGCCCAAGCGGCCCGGTTGTAGTTTCGACACCAGCAGTTAATCCATATTCAGGATGCCCCGGGGTCTTGCTATGCCATTGCCTGAAGCTTTTAAGATCATCCATCGAAACTTCGTAGCCGGATAAGTGAAGAATCGAATATAGAAGCATACTTCCGTGACCGGCTGAAAGAACAAACCTGTCGCGGTTTAGCCATTTAGGGTTTGCCGGATTGTGGTTCATAATTTTCGAGTACAGAGTATAAGCTATTGGTGCGCATCCCATAGGCATTCCGGGATGCCCTGAGTTTGCTTTCTGCACACCATCAACTGCTAAAAATCTTATCGTATTTATTGCTAAATCGTCAAATTCTTTCGTCTTTATTGGCATTATCGCTCTCCCTTTTTTGAGATAGTTATAAATCTTTGTTCAACATTTAAATATATTAAAAGCTGTAATAAAACGACTATAAATTTTCTTGAACAAGACACATTTATTTTAAACAAAAATTATTTGAGACTAAGTCAAGTATCAGGAGGTCAAAAAAAACCGCCCAAAGCTGAGCGGTTTTTTGACGTCATATAGGTAATTCTAATTCTGAAACAGATAATTATTCCTTGGAATCTATTTGTTTTAATAAAACATCCACTGCCGCTTTAAGCTGTTCGTCCTGATCTTTTGCTCTTGCATCTGGTGATTCTTCAACAACCATATCGGGAACTGCCGGACCCCATTCCATATTTTTCTCTGTTGCTTTCACATACCAGCCACGGAATGGAAGGCGGACAAATGAACCATCTATCAATCCTCTTCCACCTGTAGAAATC
This sequence comes from uncultured Bacteroidota bacterium, assembly GCA_963772675.1. GTDB lineage: Bacteria > Bacteroidota > Ignavibacteria > Ignavibacteriales > Ignavibacteriaceae > JAKAGZ01. The sequence continues at coordinate 527,778 of CAVYYF010000005.1, read as the reverse complement.
ACAGCACCAAAAGTCGGTTCACCTACAAGCTTTCCAATTCCAAGTGTTTTGTATGCGTGTGAAAAAATTTCTGCGTTTGAGTAGCTGCATGAATTACACATCGCAACGGATGGTTTTGTCCAGGCCGCGAAAGGAAGCCTTTCACCCAGAGGATAATGATTGATAAACTTTTTCTGTTCTTTTGCAAGATTTTTAGCAGCGCCTCTTGGAATCGTGTAAGCATGCTGTCGGTAAGTAAGCACCGTCATCAGGTAATCTGTTGTCCAGCCACCCCCGTTGAATCGCACATCGATTACAATTCCTTCTTTTCCAAGTCCGCTGGCAGTTAATTCTCTTTCAAACTTCTCAAAGCTCGGCCAGTTCATTCCCTGTATATGAATATAACCAAGCCTGCCGTTTGAATATTTTTCTGTCAGCTTTTTATGTTCCTCAACCCATTCATCATAAAGTTCAGACCTTAAATTTGAAACGGGTCTTATCACGACCTCTCTCTTCTTTCCATTCTTATCGGTTATATCCAGAAGCGTCCTCTTGTCATCTTTATTTACAAGTAATGAATTAAAATTCATATTCATATCCACTGCTGAACCATCCACAGCATTTATAACATCACTTGCATTCAACTTGCTTTCGATTTTGTCTGCCGGAGAGTTGGGAATCACGTGAGTAATTTCTACTCCTTCGTTTACAGGAACGACTTCAACACCGAGCAAACCTGTGGTTTCTTTTTGTGTCTCGGCTCTGTCAGAACCATACATTCCCTCGTGGCTCGAGTTAAGTTCTCCAAGCATAAAATTAAAAATATATCTAAAGTCATCCTGCGTTGATGCCTTAACTGCCCAGGGTTCATATTTATTTTTCAAAGTATTCCAATCTTTGCCGTGAAAATTCGGATCATAAAATCCATTATTCAAAGTTCGCCATGCTTCTTCGAAAATTTGTTTTCTTTCAGTAGGATAATCAATTTTCATATCGGCAGAATATGCCAGGTTTTCTTCTTTCTCAGATTTTACGTCTATCCTTTCAAATTTCCCTCTCGGTTTGAACAGGTATAAATACTTACCTTCTCTATCCATTGCAACAGCATAAGGCCGTGCATTTCCTTTTGTAATTTGCTTCATCTTGGTTCCGTCCCACTGAATACTATAAAGATCCTGTTCAGCTTTGTAAGTCTGGTTGGAATTTCTGTTGGCAACAAAATAAAAAGTATCTCCATCTTTGGATATTGCAATATCTGATTCATTGCCCGGCAAACCGGTAACCTGTACAAGCCTGTCATAAATATGATCAAAATCTATCTCGACCGGTTTTACTTTTACACTATCTTTTCCTTTTTTATCTTCTTTCTTTTCAGGCTTTTCATCGTTTTCATCCCAATCCTGTTTTGTTTTTTCCCAATCTTTTTTTGTAAGCCAGACAAACCAGACATCATCATCGCCGTTGTTCCTGCTGGAAATAAATGCCAGTTTCTTACCATCCATACTCCAGACAGGCGAATTATCAGAACGCGGATGCATACTAACATTTACAGGTTTTTGAGAATTGTCAGCGGCGTGAATATAAATTTCGTCGTTGAAGTCAAGGTCAGGCAATGAATAAGCTAACCATTTGCTATCCGGGCTCCATGCGATTCCCGTTGGTGTAGCCCAGCCATTTAATAATATTTTTTCATCACTTATTTTTCCATCTGCAGCAACATCAGCAGTAATTAATTCTCCATTACCTTTTACATAAACTATCTTCTTACCGTCCGGTGAAATTACAGGCTCCGATTCATCTTCTTTTGTATTCGTAAGCCTGATTGTTTCGTGCTTAAGGCTTTTGAAAATATTAGATTCATTCTTATCAGAAGAACGCAGCAGGTAAAGATCAAATTGTCCCTCACGATCAGACGTAAAAATTAAACTGGAATCACTTAACCAGGCAACACTCATATCACGGTAAGGATTATTTGAAAGATCAATTGTAAGTTTTTTCTCTTTATTATTTTCGGTTACAAAAATATCTCCCCTTATAACCAGAGCTGTATATTTCCCATTTGATGAAACTGCATATTCATCAGCCTGGTCTGAATAATTTTTATAAACTACCGGGTCAAACCGATAGTCATCAGAAACGTGAATATTTACTTTTTGTGGAGAGCCTCCATTCAGTTTCATGTAATAAATATCTGTTTGTCGTTCCATTGCAAGCGAACTTCCATCACGACTAACATCAAAATAGCGAACGCCGTCATCGGTAAATTTTGTTATTTGTTCAGGGTTTTTTACAACCGTTCCATCGTCATTAATCTTCAATCTGAAAATATTATACTTTCCGCTTTGTGCACTTATATAATAAATTGTTCTTGCATCACCCCAGCGGGGTGCAAAATCCTGTCCTCCATAATTTGTAATCTTTAAATATTTCTTTGTTTTTGTATCGAATAACCAAACGTCTTTATTAGCCGGCCCCTTATATTCTTCTCTTGAAATTCTGCAAGAACCTCTTACAAACGCAACGAATCTTCCGCCAGGTGACATTACCGGCGTATATCCAAAAGTATCTAACAATCTTACCGGCGTTCCGCCTTTTGAGGAGACCTTATAAATTTCATTATCCCATTCTATTTGCTTATAACCCCGTGAGGATTCAAATAGAAGATCGCCATTAGAAGCCCAGTCACTTAAAACATCATTTGCAGAAAAATATGTCATCCGTTTCGGAATGCCTCCACCTGAAGGAATAACGAAAATATCATTATTGCCGTACCTGTCGCTGGAAAAAGCGATCATTTTATTATCGGGGCTCCATTTGGGTATGCCATCATATGCTTCGTGAATCGTTAATCGTGTAGCCGTCCCTCCCGTTGAGGGCACAAGCCAGATATCCCCCTGGAAAGAAAAAGCTATTTTTGTTCCGTCAGAGTTAAGTCCGGGATAACGAACAAACGGCGAGTTGTCCTGCGCGATAACATTTAAGAAAAAGAAGAAGGACAAAAAAATTGCTGTCGTGAGAATTCTCTTCATTTTTACTCCCTTTTTTATAAGAACTAATTCAGGAAAGAATATAACTTTAAAAGTTTAGCAGGAATATAAAAATATAATCCTTTTAAGAAAGAGATTTTTCAGGAATGGCAAATAAAAATGATGAATTTTGCCTTATTATATAAAAATCTTTGCTTCTTATTTATTTCTAATTTACTTATTTTATCGCATATAAATAATTTATACCTACTATCTGGGGGTACTATGGAAGAAACTACGATAAGCAACCGGGGCTTGTACCGACTACCCTGGACATTACCTGATAACGCAATCTCCTGGCTCGAACCCACTGCAATGTGCAATCTTTCCTGCGATGGCTGCTACAGAGAAAACGAAAAGAATTCACATAAACCTTTTGAAGAAGTAAAGAATGAACTTGATGTTTTCGCTAAATACAGAAATACCGATTGCATCTCTATTGCAGGCGGCGACCCTCTGCTCTACCCTCATATTTTAGAGCTTGTAAAAGAAATTAAAAACCGTGGCCTAAAACCGATTGTAAATACAAACGGTAAAGCTCTAAATAAAGAACTACTACATGAGCTTAAAAAAGCGGGAGTGTACGGATTTACTTTCCACGTTGACAGCAAGCAGGGACGACCTGAAGAATGGAGGGGTAAAAATGAACTTGAATTGAATGAACTCAGATTACAGTATGCACAAATGCTCGCGGATGAGGGAAATATCTCGTGCTCTTTCAATTCAACAGTGTATGAGGACACTCTTCAATACGTTCCTGAAATGGTTGAGTGGGCGGCAAAGAATATAGATATTGTTCAAACAATGGTGTTTATTGCTTTCAGACATGTTGTTCCACAAATGCCTTTCGACTGGTACGCCGGCGGTCAGAAAATTGACTGGCAGAATATTATGTACCACTCGGATACAAAAAGAAAAGTTGATATTCTATCCACTGATGTTCTGAATAAAGTCAGGGAAAAATTTCCTGATTTCACCCCTAGCGCTTATTTGAACGGAACAGAAAAAGCTGATTCTTACAAATGGCTTTTGACTGAACGTGTCGGAACAAAAGATAAAATTTATGGTTATGTTGGTCCAAAGTTTATGGAACTGATAATGGCCGGTCACCATTGGTTCAAGGGAACTTATCTTTCATACGCATCACCCAAATTAACAAGAAAAGGAAGATCAACTTTGCTTTTACTTTTACCTTTTGATAAAGGAGTTAGAAAAGCAGCAGGACAAATGTTGAAGAATCCTTTCAGGTTATTCAAAAGAGCACATATGCAGTCTGTTATGTTCATTCAGCCTGTAGATTTTATGAAAGGCGGCGAGCAGAGTATGTGCGACGGATGCCCTGATATAACCGTACACAATGGTGAACTGGTTTGGTCGTGCAGACTCGAAGAACAGAAAAGATTCGGAACATTTTTGCGTTCTGTTCCCAAATAATAAATTCAACCCTGGAAGGTTGCAATAGCAGCTTTCCAGGTAACTTATTTACTTTTCCTTTTTTCTCCCTTTTTATCTCTTATTTTCATAAATTCAAATAAACGATTTAGGATACGCTATGGGAATTAAGCTTACAACCAAGCTGATTATTGCTGCCGTAGTTTTAATAATACTTATCATTCTCGGGCTTTCAACCGGGATTCTAAATTTTAACGTAGTAAAAACATCCACCGAATCCAACCAACAATTGGTTCTAAAGAAAATTGAAGAAGTAGGAAATCTTGAACTGGTAAAATTTAATTTTAATGATGTTATTGAACAATCAGTCGTACGAAAAATATTTAATATAGATAATCTTGCACCGGACAGCAAAGTCCTGGTTATTGTAAACGGCGAGGCAACAGCTTGCGTAAACTTAAAAGAAGTAGCAAAAGATGATATTAAAATTGAAGGTGATAGTATAATTCTTACTCTGCCAGAGCCAATTATTTGTTACGCAAAAATTAATCACGACCGTTCAAAAATTTATGACGAAAATTTCATGGCAAAAGTTTTTAATCCTGAGTTGATCGATAAGGCCTATCAGGAGGGTGAAATTAAAATTAAAGATGAAGCAATAAAATTAGGAATTATTGATCAGGCGAAAGTGAATGCAAAAAAATTGCTAGGAGCATTGTTAAATGGAGTAACAAAAAAGAACATTATAATAGATTTTAAAAAGAAAACAGATTAGTTCGATTTGATTCTAAGCCCTTTGGGAACAACTACATTTTCCAATAGATCAAATAAACCCTGCACCAGCAAAGCTAAAACCGCCGCAGGAATTGCCCCTTCAAGAATGAGAGAAACGTTATCCAACCTTATGCCTGTTAGAATCGGCTGACCGTATCCGCCTGCACCTATCAAGGCCCCGAGAGTCGCTGTACCGACATTAATCACGGCTGAGGTTTTTATTCCTGAAAGAATTGACCTTGAAGCTAATGGTAGCTCAATAAGGCGCAGTTTTGCTCTATCCGGTAATCCAATTGCAGAAGCAGATTCTCTTATATTTTCGGGAATATCCTGCAAACCAGAATAAGTATTTCTTACTATAGGCAGCAGACTGTATAAAAACAAAGCTACTATTGCAGGCCAGGAGCCAATCCCTAATAACGGAATCATAAAAACCAACAGGGCAAGAGATGGAATTGTTTGAATAATTCCGACAACACTCAGTATCATATTTCCAAACTTCTTTTTTCTGAATGCAATTATTCCCAGCGGAATTGAAAGCAATATCGCAGCCATAAGAGAAACTGAAACCAGGAATAAGTGCTGCTTGGTATTTTTTATTAATCGATCCCAAATTGTTTCGGGCTGATATATACTTTTAATTCCAAATGCACTTTTAACAAATTCCGAAGCAACATTGTTTTCAGTTTTCCCTCCAATCTTAACTTCCTCATTCATTTTTATCATACTTGCTTCGGTAATAGAATTTTCAAGATTCAGAATTTGCTGTAAAGTTTCAGGAGCCTTTTTCGCCAGATCAGCTCTGTACAAAAAAACAGCTTTGTATTCAGGAAAGAAATTTTTATCATCTTTCAAAACTTTTAGATTATAATAATCTATCTCAGCATCAGTTGAGTACAGATCAATCACATCAATATCCCCTGATTCAAGTCCGCGATAAGCAAGATCGTGATCAAGGCCCCGCACGTCTTTTTGCGACAGATTATAAGCCCTTTTTAGTCCGGGCCATCCATCCTTTCTATCCATAAATTCGTTACTAAATCCGATTTTCAAATCAGGGTGATTTTTAAGATCTGATATTTTTTCAATATTTAGTTTTTTTGCTAAATTTATTTTCATCCCGATTGCATACGTATCATTAAAGCCTAAAGTGCTGCTCATCTTAATTTTTAATTTTTTCAGGGAATTAAAAAGTTCATGATCAGAATTTACTTTGCCTGAAAATATTTCCTGTTTTATTGTTCCTGTATATTCGGGATATATATCGATATCTCCCTTTAAAAGCGCATCCCATAAAACTCTCGTGCCGCCGAGTTCTTTTAAGTGTTCTACATTTGCATTTACTTTTTTACCCAGATCCTTAGCAATCTCTCCAATGATTACAGATTCAGTAAATTTTTTAGACCCTATTTTGATATGATAATTCTCCTGTGCAAAAGCCGAGCAAAAGAGCAGCAAAGTCAGTGCAAATATTTTAATTTGATTTTTCATTACTTCAAATCCAGCATACTTCTTTGAGCACTTATGAATTTTTTCACAAAATCATTTTTCGGGCATTCAATAAAACTTTTTATTTCCCCAACCTGAACCACCTCACCATTTCTCATAAGAACAATTGAATCCCCCAAATATGCAGCCTCGTTCAAATCGTGAGTTACCATAATAACTGTTTTTTTTAATCGTTTAAATATCTCCTTAAGATCTGTCTGTAAATCAAATCTTATTAGTGGATCGAGCGCGCCGAGCGGCTCATCTAAAAGAAGAAATTTGGGATCCAGCATCAGCGCCCGAATTAAACTTACTCTTTGTTTTTGTCCGCCGGATAGTTCTATAGGGAAACGTTTTAGTCCATCAACCGGAAATTTTGTTAACTCCGATAATTCTATAATCCTATCACTAATTTTCTTTTCGTCCCACCCAAGATACTTGGCCATAATTTTAACATTATCTTCTGCCGAAAGATGTGGGAATAAACCACCATCCTGTATAACATATCCCATTAGCTTTCTGTATTCCCAAATATTTGATCTTGCAAGCAATTCACCATTCACTTTCACACTTCCTGAGTCAGGTGAAATAAGCCCAATAATGATTCTGATCAAAGTTGATTTGCCGCAACCACTAGGACCTATTAGAACGGTAGTACTATCTGTTTGGAATTGAAAAGTAATATTCTCGAGTGCATGGATTGGGGTATAGGTCTTTGTAATATTTCGTAATTCGACAGACATTATTCGGTCAAAGTTGATGAACTATACGTTATAATATAGCCCTTCTAAATGATTAAATAAACGGAAGGGTTAAAAACAAAAATAATAATATAATTCAGATCTTATAAATAGGGGTGTTACTCTTTTCGTCCACGTTTCGTGTAATCGTGCTACTGCTTGATCCGGGATATGGTCCTGCAGGCTGTTTGCTCTTCGTAAAAACCTGATCAATTTTGAGTTTGTCCCTGATCTTTTGAAATCTTTGCAAAATTATCTGATGCTTAGCAATTTCATCCTGCAATTTCTTTTTAATGGAAACAAACTTTGATATTTCAGTCTTGTGTATTTCTTCTTCGTGCCTAAAGTTAGTAATCGCATTTTGAACATCCACAAGCTCATTTGTTGCATCGGAAACTCTCTCTTTTATCTGCTGTAATTGATTTTCATAATCGCCAATCTCGCTTACTATCTTTTTCCTTCGTTCCTCTGATTTATCATATCCATTCACCATGGCAGTAAAAAGTTCCCTCATTTCCTTATCCAGTGTATCTCTTTTCTTGTGAAGAAGGTCCGTTTCAAAGCGAATATCACTGTTAAAAGTTTTCCTTTCCTTTGCTTCAATCATCAGCTTTTGTAATTCATTCTGCATCAATTCTTTTTGCTGGTTAACATTCCAAACAAGTTTCTCTACCTGTTCAAGCTCTGATTTCCGTGACTTTAAAACGTTTTCATTCTCTTCGAGGGCAGCTATTTTCTCAATGAGTGCCTGATCGCGTTCCTCGATATCTTTTTCCTTCTTTATTACAATCTGTTCAAGCGCGCCTCTTTTCTCATTTATTTCTGACATATCTTTGCTGAATTTCTCGAACATTTTAGCAAAACGATCCTCGAGTTCGGCATTGCTTTGCTCAACTTCTTCCTTTCTTTTTTCAAGAAGCGGGACAAGATCATTTAATTTCTTATATTCTTCAGATATTTTCTCAATGTTGTTTTTCTCTGATTCTAACTTATCCTGTACCTCTTCTTTTATCTTTTCAAATGATCTGACCTCTTCTTTAAGTTCTTCATTTCTATTTTCGACCTCCATCAAATCCAGATTTATTTTCGATAATTTCTGGGCTTTGGTGGTAATAGACTGATCAAGTTCATATAGTTCCTTGGCTTTTACATTAAGCTCTTCAATTATTTTATCTCTGTCGCTAACGGATTTTTCAAAGGAAATCTTTTCTTCTTCCCTTTCTTTTAATTTTTTCTCAATTTCTCCGAGCTCTCTTTTCTTTTTGTTTTCTTCAACAGATAAATCTTGTACTTTCTTTTTAACTTCTTCTTCTTCTTCCTTTAACCGGTCTACTTTTTGTATGAGGAAAGACACCATTCCTTCTTTTTCTTCAATCTGCTTATCAAGCTCGTTCTGTCTTTCAATAAGTTCAAGTCCTCTGTTCTCTATATCTTTAACTTCTTTCTCTTTAAGAGCTATACGATTAGTTAACTCATTTTCCTTTTCCTTCAGTGAATCAAGATTAGTCCTATATTCTTCAACCTGCCTTTGGTATTCTTGTTGGCGAGTGATCAACTCCTCATTTTCTTTCCTTTTTTCTTCAAGATTATTATCAAATTCTGTATGTTCGTTCTGCTTCCCACTAAGGGTATTTTCAATATTTTGAAGTTGGTCCTGATATGAATTTACTATTTCTTCCAGATCTCCTTTCTGTGATGAAAGGCTATAAACTTCTTTATTTAACTCATTAAGCTGATATTTTTTCTCTTGGTTTTCTTTTTGCAGAACTTCAATGTCGTTTTTTAGATTCTTTTTGCTTTCATTAATTTGATAAATTTCGTCGCGGAGTAATTTTAGAGTTGCTTCTAGTCTTTGCCCCTTTACATTTTTTTCGTTCATATAGACTAGCTTAGTCTTCAGCTCTTCATTTTCAGCTCTTATTTCTTCAAGTTTTTTCGATTTGAAAAGATCCATTATTTCTCCTTTAACCGCTATAAAATTATGGAAGATATGCTCTGCGAATAGTGAACTTAGCTATTCGCGACATAATTTTCAAATTTTTCTTATTTTTATTTAATCTGCTGATAGATAATTTATAATTGCTAATTTGGTCAATTACTAGGCTTTTATCTAGCCCACCAATCTCCGTATTAACCAAATTGTTTTAATATTCTGTTAGGCTTTAGATTTTAACTAAATACCCTTAAACCTAAATTTCGCCTTCTCTGTATTTCTTACGAAAATGTATTTTCTGAATTTGTCTTTCGAAAATCATATCCACAAGAACGGAAGGAATCACCTCCCTATTTTTCCCGGAAAATAATTCGTGCAGTTTAACTTCGTCAAGGTCTATTAGATAAAGTGCATTGATTAGCTTATCATATTCGTGATCAAGCATAACAGTGATTTTTTCAATCAACACTTTCTTCAATTCATCCATTGAATGAATCTCACTCACAGCAGGAAGTTTTTCCATCCCTATTTTATTCATATCCCTGGAAATAAACTCAGCGACTTCTTTTACCCGGATATCAGCTTCGTTATTCATAATTTATTACTCAATTAATGAAACTTTTAACTTTTTGGTTTGCATTAAATAAACAAGTCTGTAACTCGCGTACGAAAAGAAGGGTGCGCTCAAAACATCTATAGAATAATGTACATGCTGAAGTAAAACCGACGCTCCTACCAAGACCGTGGCTAATAAAAAATATGTCCTGTATACTCTCTTTCCGCTAACAAGATAAAAAAGAAATATTGTTGCAGTGTGCCCTGAGAAGAAAAGATCTTTTGTCAAAATTTGGCCAGTTCCAAATAATTGAACAAAAGGGTCGTTCAACAAGATCATTCCTACAGGTGGATTTAACGGCATCAGAAACATCAGAATCATTCTTATTAATAAAAGCAATGAATAACACTGAATTGTTAATAGTAGTTTACGCGGGTTAGTGACCAAAGTAAAAAGAATGATCAAAATGGAAAAATAAATCAGGCTAAAGGTTAGCCAGGTCAAATTTACAGCCTTGTAAAAATGTAACAAAGGGTCTGCAAGTGTAATTCCGTTTCTACCTTCATTAAAATTCAAGAAATTCGCAAAAACAAAAAGTACAATAGCTAGTATCAGGATTGAAATGATAAATTCATTTCGATAATATTTATTCTTCAGGAATGTTCCCCAATTCATTTTAAGTTTTCTCTCATTTTTGTTCACAAAATTCAGTTAGCACACCAAAAGTTGATTTCGGATGGAGAAACGCAACCTGAAGATTTTCGGCACCGGTTACAGGTTCCTTATTAATAAGTTCAATTCCACCCAATTCAGCTTCCTTTAACGATTGTTTAATGTCTTTAACAGCAAAAGCTATATGATGCACTCCTTCCCCTCTTTTTTCAATAAATTTATCAATTGGTCCGCCTTTTTCAGTTGATTCAAGCAGTTCTATCTTTATATCACCCACTTTAAAAAAAGCGGTTTTTACTTTTTGATCTTTAATTTCTTCAATCTTAAAACATTTAAGTCCTAATATATTTTCATAATACCTGATTGATTCCTTCAAATTTTTTACTGCTACCCCAATATGTTCAATATTAGATATATTCATCGTTACCTCAAAATTAATTTCAGATTACTACGGTCTCTTTATATTCGCCAAAAACTTTCCGCATAGAATTGCTTATCTCGCCAACACTGCAATACGCTTTAACTGCGTCAATAATAAATGGCAACAGGTTATCATTTCGAGTGGCAGCTTTTTCCAGGGATGATAATTTTTGAGTTGCTTCAGCGTTGTTTCGTTCTGAACGAATTTTATTCAGAAATTTTATCTGTTCTTCCTGAATATTCATATCGATCTTTAATAGTTCCGGTTTTTCATCGCTATCTGATTTGAATTTATTTACTCCAACTATTACTCTCTCTCCGGCTTCAAGTTGCTTTTCAAATTCGTAGGCTGCAGTTTGAATTTCATGCTGTACGTAACCTTTCTCGATTGCACTTACCATTCCACCCAGAGAATCAATTTTATTAATATAGTTTTCAGCTTCCTGTTCAATTTCATCAGTCATCGCTTCAACATAATACGACCCAGCCAGAGGATCGATTGTGTTGGTTACTCCTGACTCAAATGCTACGATCTGCTGCGTTCTTAAAGCAGTGCGGACGGAATTCTCTGTTGGAAGTGCGAGAGCTTCATCTTTTGAATTTGTGTGAAGACTTTGTGTGCCCCCCAATGCAGCTGCCAGGGTCTGAATTGTTACGCGCACAATATTATTATCAACCTGCTGCGCAGTCAATGTAGAGCCCGCAGTTTGCGTATGAAATCTTAGCATCATTGATCTTTCTTTTTTAGCCTTAAATCTCCCTTTCATAATTTTTGCCCAAAGTCTTCTTGCCGCTCTGTACTTAGCAACTTCTTCAAGAAGGTCATTGTGAGAATTAAAAAAGAAAGATAATTGCCCGGCAAATTTATCTACGTCAAGACCTGCTTTTAAGGCAGATTCCACATAAGCAATTCCATTGGAGAGTGTGAATCCGACTTCCTGTGCAGCAGTCGACCCTGCCTCCCGAATATGATAGCCAGAAATTGAAATCGTGTTCCAGCGAGGAACTTCCTTTCCACAATATTCAAAAATATTTGTAATCAATCTCATTGACTGCTTGGGAGGATAAATGTAGGTACCACGAGCAATGTATTCCTTTAATATATCATTTTGAACTGTTCCGCTTATTTTATCTTTTTGCACGCCCTGCTTCTCAGCAACAGCAATATACATTGCAAGCAATATTGCTGCTGTTGAATTTATTGTCATTGACGTGGATATTTTTTCAAGAGGAATCTGGTCAAAGAGAATTTCCATATCCGCCAGAGTATCAATAGCTACTCCAACTTTTCCTACTTCGCCATAAGCCAAAGAATCATCACTGTCATAGCCAATCTGAGTCGGAAGATCAAAAGCAACGGACAATCCTGACGTTCCCTGTGAAAGCAAATATCTGTATCTTTCATTTGATTCTTTTGCAGTGCCAAAACCAGCATATTGCCGCATCGTCCATAATTTTCCCCTGTACATAGTAGGTTGAATGCCCCGCGTAAAGGGATATGCCCCGGGAAATCCTATTTTATTAAGATAATTTTCATTGTCAGAATCATTTGGCTGATACAAAGGTTTTACTGTCGTGAATGAAATTGTCGAAAATTCTTTTTGCCTTTCCGGCCTTTTTTCCACGGCTTTTTGATACTGATTTTTTTCCCATTCCTCATATGCTTTTTGGACTTTGCTTTTTAACTCCATAGGAAATGCCTTCCTTTAGTTTTCACAATTAATGAAAATATTCAAATAAGCAGTAGGTGAAATTTATTAAAAAATGAGGACTTTGGATATGTTCTAAAAAACGAATTTTTATTCTACTGCAGATTCCTCAATAGCTTTTACAAGCTCATACTTAGAGAATGGCTTTACCAAAAATTTGCTGGCACCTGCATCATAAAAGCCCCTTATTTTTTCTTCAAAAAATTCGCTGGAAAGAATTATTACGGGCCGCTTAAACGGATCTATTCTTTTTATATCACGGCAGATGATAAGCCCCTGTTCCCATCTGGCAGGATTTACATCAAACATTATTATCGAATAATCCTGCTTGCGTAAAAGCTCCAACTTAAAATCTCTAAAGCTGTAAGATTCAACCGAATGAGTCTTTTTAAGAAATGCAATAATGAGATCTTGAGATTCGCCTGAGTCATCCAGCATAAGTATTTTATTTGAAACTGATCCAGCTTTAGCAATTTCATTTTGTTTAGTCTTTGAAGCTATATTTTGAGAAAGAGGTAAAGTGAAAGTAAATGTGGAGCCTACCCCTTTAATGCTATCCACTAATAGAGAGCCGCCCATTTTTTCGATAAATCTTTTTGATAAAGCTAATCCAAGGCCATTACCCTCATAATTTCTACCAATATTAAGATCTTCCTGGCTGAACGGACTAAAAAGATGATCCATATATTCTGTCGATATACCTACTCCTGAATCTTTAATTTTACATAACACCAATTCTCTTTCTTCTATTATGCTGGTTTCTATCTCAACAAATCCCTGGCGGGTGAACTTCACGGCATTATTTAGCATGTTATTGAGAGCATTTTCGAGACAGTTTACATCGACGTCGACATAAATGCTTTCTTGTACTATCTGTTTTTTAATTCCAAGTTTTTTATCATCCGCATCTTTTTTAATATCATTCACACAATTATTTATAATAGAAATCAAGTTCGCTGTTTCATAATTTAAATTGTAGGTACCCGCCTCAAGCTGCGCAAACTCCAGCATTTGCGTAATGCTTTTGAATAACCTTTCACTTCCACTATGAAGGTTGTCAAGATAAACTTTATCCTCCTCCTCTAATTTATCTTTCATGCTCTCCCGGATTAAAGAAGAGTAACCAAGAATAATGTTTAACGGGGTTCTTAACTCGTGCGAAAGTACGTTGAGAAAAGTATTTTTCAGCCTCTCTGCTTCTTTACTAGCATCTCTTGCTTTTTTAACTTCTTCTTCTGCAAGGTAAATCTCCGTTTGATCCTCGTGCAAGAATACAATGAAGTTTTTTTCTCCAATAGAGCAGTGGAAAAGCTTCGTCCTGAAAATGGGAATCGTTATACTTTTAGATTTAAGGAGGGCATCTGAATAATTTTCAACAAAACAATATCCTTTTGATTTAATGGTTTCTTTTATTGAATTCAGAATTCCGTTTCTCCTTAATTCAGCATCTGTAAATACTGAATATTCCTTTAGTTCAGGCAAGGAATATTCCCACTGAAGATTAAATGCCTGGTTTACAAAAACCACCTTACCACTTTCATCAATCACTTTAATAGGGAAATAGATTGAATCGTATAATTGTTGGAAATATGCTTCAGGAGACTCTTTCATATTTTAATTTATTGGTAATGAAAACTGGATCGCCGCCCCATTTTCGCTATTTAAAACTTCTATTGTTCCATTGTGTCTTCCAATTATACTCTTACAAAGGTACAGGCCATAGCTGTTTTTTTCTGGAGAAAGAATTTGCGCAAAATAATTTCGCATTTCGGGTGGAAAGCCCGGTCCATCATCTTCAACTACAGCATAAATATTGTTATCATCCACAAAAGTTTTTATTGTAATTTTGGTATCCGGCTTAGCATCAGCTGAATTAGTGAACAAATGCACAAGGACATGTTGAATTTGCTCTGAATCATATTTGCAAACCGGCAGATTATTAAATTCAGTCTTAAATACAACTCTATGAAATTTTTTCATCGGCGAAATATATTTAATTACAGATTGAATGGTCTTATTCAATTCGCCTGCATCTTTGTTTAGAGCTACCACAGCAGTTTCTGACAACACCTGGGCATATTTCTGTATGTTCCTGATACTGTCTATTGCTACCTTAGATTTTAATTTAAGTCTGTCAAAGAAAATTAAATTTGAAAATGCTTTGTGGCCTTCAAGGTCCCTTTGAGTTTTTTCTATTGTCCTCATTAAACTTTCAGTTTCAAGAAGTGCAAGATGAACGAGTCCCTGCAATGATTCCCCTATTTCAGAATCAATACTTGTTTTAAGTGTTTTTCTTTCAGCCTGAATAAGTTGAATATTAGCTTCATTTAAAGCATTGTAAGCCTGTATCTGCCCATCGTAAAGTTGTGCATTTCTAATTGCTGTGGCTGCTTGTCCCGCTAAAATTTCAAATGTGTCGGTTACCTCTTTAATTTTTATTTTATGAAGACGCTTACTATCGACATAAATTACACCTATTTTTCTCCCTTCTGTTATCAAACACGAGCACAAAATAGTTTGGAGCTCCAGTCTTAATATGCTTTTACTTGGATCATAATCTTTATCGCTTTGTGCACCCTCAATAAATTTAGCTTGTCCGGTATCAAAAACATCTCTCACTACGGAAGTGCTGATATTGAACTTTTCTTCCGATAAAACTCCGCCTTCAGAATCCAGGCCTAATTTAAATTCCAGCTTCCCATTTGAATTGCTAAGGACAATAAATCCCCTATCAGACGACGTAATTGAAATTGCATTTTTCACAACCAACTGAAGCACATCATCAATTACGAGAGTTTTATTTATTTTATCTACTACATCAAGAATAAGCTCAAGGTTTTTCTGCTTTTCAGAAGAATCTCCCTTTATGAAGAAAGGTTTCTCTGAACTATCAATCTGTTTTTTAAACTCTGAAAATTTCATCTTTTAAAACTATATGTATTAAACGATTTAATATAATGTATGTATTGATAAATTAAAAACGGGGTGGATAAGACAAATGTTAAAAAAGACAGGAGTTATAGGATGTCTGGCTTTGGCTAAATTGTTGAGATAACATTCTGAATTTTTTTTACCATAATTTTAGTGTCTTGTTTTTTATAATAATTAAGCGAAAAATTGAGATATTTTACCGCAATATCCTTCTTGTTAAGTTCGGCATAAAGAATTCCAAGCTCAAATGAAGTTTCAGCTTTGTTAAAATCATTTTCTAACTCTTCATTTATCCTGAGACTGGAAAGAAGATAATTTTCAGCGCTGCTATAATTTTTAAGCTTTCTCTCAATTACACCTTTTATTTTATAAATATCAGCAATTGACAGACGGTCGTTTAATTTAAAGCATATTTCCATCGCTTTATCGGCAAATGCATTGGCTAGCTGATAATCGTTCAATTGAACATATATAAATGCTTTTCCGAGATAGGAAAGTGCTAGACTGGGCAAATAGCCAGCTTTTAGAGCTGAGGTTATGCTCAAATCAAATTCGGAAAGCGCAGATTGATATTCACCCTTTTCAGTAAAGAACATTCCTAGATTATGTCTTACTTCGGTCATTCGCCTGAAATCCTGGATTTGTTCAAATTTAATCAGTGCCCTTTGGTAATATGTAAAAGCAGTATCATAATCCCCCTGAATATTATTTATAATTCCAAGATTTATTTCCAGTATACCAATTAATGCAGAATCCTTATTATGCCTTAAAAAAGTAAGACTCTTTTCGAAATATTTATTAGCTTTTTTAAGATCACCACGGTCACCCGCTATTGTCCCAAGCAGATTTTCACACCTGAAGCAACCTTTGTAATCCTTTTGTTTGAGAAACAGTTTTTCGGACTTGTTGATATAGCTAATACTTTTTTCCCATTCAGCATAGCGGCTAGTGATATCGCCTAATGAAAGGTAAGCATGTGCCCTGGTATTTTCTTGTTTAGGATCATCCTCGATTAAATTTAAAACATAATTATAAATTTCAGTTGCTGTAGTAAGTTCCCCCTGTGCAATCGATATCTCGCCAAGATTCTGTAAGAATTCAAGTAACTTTAGCTTGGTAAGCCTGTTCTCTGCAAAGGTTATTAAAAAATTAATGCTGGCATGATAGTTTTGTGTCGGAGCAATTTCAGAATCAAGCTGATTTTTAGCTGTTACATTTAAGGAAGAGTTAAACGGCTTCTTTGCTGCCGAAGATTTTGCTAGAATTTTTTTGTACTCAGTAATATCATCCGTCTTAAAATAGCTTTCGAGCAGTCTATCAATCATGTTTACTATTGTTAACACACTTCGCCCTACTAATTTAGCACATTAAATATAACAGATTTTTTGAAGTACCGAGAAAAAAATTGAATAAAATGTCAAATTCAACGACGAGAGGCAAAATATAATGCCCAATGAAAGAACTGTTAATTTTTCAGAATTTTATAGGATAAAAACCATTGCCAGGAGTCTCCATTTTTAAACCACGACTTTGCGATTCCTGCAGAAAATGTTGACTGAAGATTAAACCAATGTTTAAAAACAAAATTAATCTGAGCGCCCACATCTCCCCACAGATTATAGCCATTAGTATTAGCTATCAGACCACTTGAAAATACAGACATATCTATATAATCAAGATAATGTTGTCCAATACCAACACCTCCAAATCTAACTGGCGGCAGATTATTTTCAAACATAATTTTAGCAAATTTATCAGTGAGCAAACTATATATAGGTATCCCCGGAAACCGGAATAAATCCCTGAATTGTTTAACCGGAACATCATCAAACGGTCGGTTTCCAAATCCGCCGAAGAAATAATGTGCCTGTGCTAAGTTATTGTTTTGGTGATTATATCCAAAAGCAAGTTTAAAGTGAAGTACGTTATGTGTAGCAATCCAAGTTGAATAATTATCCCACTCTAAATGGGCTTCGCCAGCAATATCAGGTTTATTAAAATTAGAGACAAAGGAATTTAATGTTATGTTAAATTCGTTACCACTTTCATAATCAACGCTACCTAAACTTCTTCTTAAACTCTTGGAGTTCAGGTTTGTTGAAGCTGTTGCGAAATCAGGCTGTGAGACTTTAACAAGGTTATCATTTATTGATTGCACTCCAGTGTAAAGATCAACCTCTGTTTTTTGCATTACCTTATGCGGATTATCATACAGCCAGTAGTTTGTATTTGCAATAGATAGCTTAGTACCTATCATTCCTCTTTTTCTATCATTGAACAAATCATAAAAGTCAGGGGCATTATATTCAAGGCCGATTTCAAATCTTTTTTTATATTCATACTTTCCCCTGAAATGTATCATAGCGTTTGCTGAATTATTATTAAAAGGAGAAATACCAAACTCGAGCATTAAATCATGAAAAAGCATTGGATCGGAAATACGGGTAAAAAATCCAAGAACTTTTTGAGATTGAAAGCCCGTAATAACAGGAATTATAGTCTGGATTTTGAGATTATCCAACCCGCTGTATTCTTTACTTTTCGATAGATTGGAGTCATAAAAATCATCTTTAGCGGTTTTTAAAGTCCAATTTAATACTTGTGGATTTCTATTTATAATTTCCTGTCCAAAATAGTTTATTGCTGGTAGGTGAACTGCAGGTTTGTTTGGTATCATAACAGGGCGAAATCCATCCGCTGTGAATTCAAATGCAAATAATGAATCTTTTGATACATAAACAGGATTGAATAAGCCGGTAACTGTATGACTTAAAGCCTCAATTTTATTATTACTCAGATCGGTTCTGTAAATGTTCGAAACCCCGTTAGTGTAAGCGTTCCAGTAAACATATTTTTCATCAGGGCTCCAAGAAGGGTTTTCAGGCGTTCCTATTTCAGTAATTGTTTTATATTGAAAACTTCCTCCATTTTTAAGTTTATCCAGATCAACCAGGATTAGCAACTGCTGTCCGTTAGATTTATGATATGCGGCAGCCAAAAATCTGCCAGCAGGACTTACAGAAAGATCAAATAAATCATCACCAATTTTAAAGCCCACAACAGGATCAATTTTATTATAGGGATAGCGGGAATAAGCAAGAGTCATTGCCCCACCAGAATGCCTGAGTCCCCATAATTCATGGGTTACAGGAGAAACCGTTAAGTCTCCAATTCTGTAGTCTTTAAATAACTCTTTGGTTTTACCGGTATTTACATCCAGTACCCAAATGTCTCTGTAAAGCTCACTGTTATTAGTTGTATAAAAAAACAATCCATTGGATTTATCGAAAGCGGTTGATGCAACAGTTGTGTAACTTGGAGTTGGTAAACTTGATATATCTTTTTCATCTGAAGTTTTTAGACTTAGTCTTTTAATTCCCGCTAGATGTCCAGGTTTGTTGTAGCCAAAGTAAATATTCTGACCAGTTATATCCAAATAAGGGTGCGTAACCCAGCCTGATGCTTCCTGTGTAATTCTCCTTGACTGGCTTAAAGGATATGATTCCAGTTTTTTTATATTCTTTTTCTGGAAATTCTTTTCATAAACAATAAAATTATCCCATGCATCCGAAAGACTTATACCAAACTCTGCCTTGAACTTGCTCATAAAATTTGTATAAAAATCATTTTCATGAGCTCTGTACCAATTAATAGGTCTATCGGCCCCATACTTAATAGCCAAATAGGAAGTAAACCTCGTTCCATAAAGATAAAATAAATTTTCATAAAGAAATGAGTTATTATAATACTTGGTATCGAGTGAAAGATAACCTGGAAAAGCTTTATTTTCGTAAACCATGGTTCTGAAATACATCTCATCAAAATTCCCAAGAGTTCTTCCGAATCCACCACTTAACCATGTTTCCATAAACACAGCAATTCCTTCTTGGTGCCATCTGGGCGTATATCTCTCATAGCTTGTAATTAAACTGTAAGGAACTGTAAGAGGCTGCGTTTTTTCCGGAGCTACCTTTGAAAATATTTTCCTTGTGGTTTTCTCGATGGTTGAAGCACCATCATCAACCAGCACATGCACTAGTTCATGGCTCAATATCCACTGGAATCTTTCATTGAAAGGAATGGTTTCATACCCCTGTTCAAGAGGTTCAATTTCCAATCTAATAAAATCCTCGGGTACTGTTGTTGTGGAACCAAAACCAAAATCATAGACATCATACGGATTAATAATTATCTTTTCCGATGGTTCAATATTAAAAATGTGTGTCAGTTGACCGAGAGCGTTTTCGCCTGAGGCAAGTAAATGCGGAACTAATACTGAATCCGGTGCTCTGTATATAAGTTTAAAGTGCTGACTCTCAGCTTCATACCAGTCCTGCGCTAAAACAATTCTAGGAAAAATGAAAAAAAATAAACCAAAAAAAAATAAAGGTCTTAAAAACAAAATCCTTTTTAGTTTTTTCGGCTGAAAGTTCAATTGATCACAGTTAAAAATTAATAATAAAAAAGTCCCGTTTTAACCGGGACTTTAATCTACAAAAAAAAATTAATTGTTTTAGCAACCAGCAAATTTTTATAAAATGGCTGATCCTAGAAAATTAATTGTGGGGTTGAAGTTGCCCATGCATAACGGGTACCCAATCCACTTAATTGTGAATTTGAAGTTGCCCATGCATAACGGCTTCCAATTGATTCAATTGTGAATTTGATGTTGCCCATGAATAACGGGTTCCGAGATTCATCAATTGTGAATTTGATGTTGCCCATGCATAACGGGTTCCTAGATTCACTCAATTGTGAATTTGAAGTTGCCCATGCATAACGGGTTCCGAATTCACTCAATTGTGAATTTGAAGTTGCCCATGCATAACGGGTTCCTAATTCACTCAATTGTGAATTTGAAGTTGCCCATGCATAACGGGTTCCGAATGATTCAATTGTGAATTTGAAGTTGCCCATGCATAGCGAGCTCCCATAGCTTCGAGTTGAGCAGAAGATTTGTTTTCCATAACTGTAACATTGCTAACTTTATTGACACTTACTTCACTAGGTGAAGTAGTAGTCAATTCAGCAGTATTTGTAACAGCACGGAATCTTGTGGCTTGTTCAACATTGCTAGGGGTTTGTGCGACACCCAAAATCGAAAAGAAGAGTACAGCTAACACAACAGTAGAAGCTGTAGAAAATAGTTTTTGGCACATAACACACCTATGTATGAATAGAAAATAGTTTTTAAGGACTTAACGTAATACAAGCATTATGCCATGCTTAGGATCTTTCGTTTTTTACTATTATTGATTTGAAATAGGAAGGGATAAGTAAAAATTACTTAAAATGTCCAGTAAAATTAGCTGAGTTGTAAAATAATTTTACAGAAGTATGTGAATTTCCTTGATTATTTGCAATAAATACATAAATCCTTAAAAAATATGTGCCAAAAACTATCTCTAAGATTCTATTTTCTACTGCATAAAATATATCAATTTGGATACCAATCATAAATATACCAAAAACCTCATTTTTAGTTGAAAATCAGATGTTTTTATTAGTTCAATATAGTAATATTTGAGCTATTATGAGAAATTGGACTAGATTAATACACATTTATTTTAGCAACGAATCAAGTTTAGGGCGTGAAATCCCCAATAGATTAGCAGTCTTTGATTTATTACCCCTGGTTTTATCAAGTATATTTTTAGCATATATTCTTTCCAATTCTCTCAGCTCTGTTTTTGTATAATTTACATCAAAACTAACAAAATTTGGAAGATTAACTTTTTCCTGCTTTTTTTCTTCTGCTATAACATCAATATTTTGCATCAAATTGGAAAATTGTGAAAGCCTGAGAGTATTATCTTCACCTAAAAGAACAGCTCTTTCAATTGAATTTCTTAGTTCCCTTATATTGCCGGGCCAAGGGTACTGAACCAAAAATTCCTTTAATTGCTTTTCCATCCTTTTTATATTTTTGTTGAATTGTTGGTTAAATTCTCTTATAAATTTATTAGCAAGGTGGATTACATCATCACCTCTCTCACGCAAAGGAGGAATCGTAAGCGAAACTACATTTAGTCTATGATATAAATCCCGCCTGAACTGTCCGGCTTCAATCATAGTTTCCAGATTTTTATTAGTTGCAGAAATAATTCGGGCATTTATCGGAATATCAACAACACCTCCAAGCCTTCTGACAAGCTTTTTCTCGATTGTTCTCAAAAGTTTGGATTGAATATTGAAACCTAGATCACCCATTTCGTCAAGAAACAAAGTTCCATTTTCAGCAAGTTCAAAAAGCCCGTACTTTCTTGTTTTAGCATTTGTAAATGCACCCGGTTCATAACCAAACAATTCCGACTCCATCAAATTTTCAGGTATTGCGCTACAAGTAATATCAACAAATGGCCCACTTGCTCTTTTACTATATTCGTGAATCAATCTTGCAAGTATACCTTTACCGGTTCCGGTCTCACCTTGAATCACAACACTTACATCCGATTTATCCGCTACCTTTTTTGCAAATCCTACTACTTTTAAGAAATTAGTTGATGTTCCAACAATAGCTGAACGGACGTTGTAAATATCTTTGCCAGCCCTGCCTTTTAAATTCTTACTTGTTTTGTATACTCCGTTTGTAATAATTTCGGCCAGGTAAGCATTTAGCTTAGGTAGTTCGTAAGGCAATACATAAAGATCAACAAAACCAATTTTTGCCAGAGAACTAACAAGTACTGCATCATTTGTGTTTATAACAAAAATGATAATGTTACTTATACTTTCTTTTGCCTTTATAATTCTATTAAGATATCTAGAGCTTAATCCGTTAATTTGAAAAATTAGAATTTCGTTTGGATTGATTTCAAACTTTTTAGGAAATACACAATCAACCAGATAATCTTTCAGTTCAAGCTGTTCAACCGCCGAAATGATTGAAGATATATCCTCCACATCAGAATAAACCTTTACTACAATTTTTGTCTCTGACATTTCTTAAATTTGTTCCGCTAGTTTATTAATAGTTTCAATTGCTACTCTTCTCTCCTGTTGGTCAAAATAAACCATTTTTAGCCTTTCATCTGTAATCTTATCTTTAATATACTCCAGCACCGACTTAACATAAACCAGATAATCCTTAGCGCGTGCAAAATTGCCTCTCTCTGCAAATGATATGGTTAGCATAAATAAAACTTTCCAGGTCAATTCGGTTATATCAAGATCTTTAATAATTTCATAAGCATTTAGGTAATACTCAATAGCTGGTTTTAATTCAGAGTTATTTTCAGTAGCTGAAAGCAAACCAAACATATACACTCTTTCCCCTTCAAAATAACTATTTTCCTGACAGACAGTAATGAATTCTTCAGAGCTTAATTCAGATAATGCTTTTTTAAGTTCGTTAAGTTGAATCAGTATTTTTACTAATATAGAAGTGGAATAGAAATAATTATATTTTTCTTCATTTTTTAAGTATCCATTTCTTATTTCCGCCAACCTGCCCAGTTTTTCTTTTAACTTATTTTCATCATTTAGAAGCAATATCGTCAAAAATTCAAGATTAATTTTATGCTTCTCACTAACAGATTCTATTAAAGATAATTTCTCAAATTCATTTAACAATCTTTCATAAACGACATAATCACCTATTATATAATAGGTCCTACATAGCAAGAAAAATGATTCGAGACACTCATTATAATTTTGAATTGTCTCAAATATTTCTTTTGATTTAGACAAAGCAGAAATGGATTTTTGATATTCGCATGTCAAAAAATATATGTCTCCTATATTGTTTTGTATTGTAGCCTGCCCGGATTTGTTACCAAGACTTAGGAAAATTGAATATGCACGCTTATAAAACTCAATAGATTTTTCAAAATTTAATTTATAAAAATTAAATACTCCAAAATTAGATAATAATCTGGCTTCCTGATCAAGATTGCCTATCGATTTATTTAAATTTAAACGATTTATCCCAAAAATATTTCGGCCAATTTTTTGTCACCTTTGATATTGTAAATATTACCCATGTTCATTTCCATTTGGGCAACTCGCAGTTTCAGATTTGATTTTTCGTAAATTTTTTCTGCCTTTCCAAAATTTGAATGCAATGCTCCAGCTAAATTATTTTCGCGATATATTTCTATTAATCCAAGGAAATTATAACATTTCCCTTTATCAGCTCCGGATGAATCTTCATTTTCAATTACTTTCTTACAAATATCTGTGGCTTCCGAATATTTATTTAACTCAAATTCAGCATTTGCAATATCGACCAGTAATTTTTGTTTCTCAGCTCCATTATCCAACACCTCTAATACAGACCAGAGACTTTTTTTTCCCTCCTCATAATCGCCCAAACCTATAAGGCATTGCCCTTTTAGGACAGTCAATTCCATTATTTGTTTTTTGTTTTTAACTGAATTTTCGATTTTATGTATTAAATCCAAAGCTCTTTTATTATCCCCGAGCTTATGTAATACGGCACATAGTCCAAACTTAATCTCAGCTTTATAACTATCCTCCAAGGGAATTTCAAGCAAATGATTAAGTAATTTTTCCTGATAAGAAAATGCCGATATTTTTTCAGCATTGGAGATTTCTTCTTGAATTATTAAAAAACTTTCATAATAATTTTCTGCAAGTTCATATTGTCTTGATAATTCGATTCTATTAAATCCTGGTAGCTTTTCCTTAATCACCTTAACTAAGTCCGCATGAAACTCTTTTTTGTTAGAAATGGCAGAATAAACAAATCGTTTTAAGCTTTCTGTAGTAAAAACTGGGTCTGAATTCAATGTAAGCTGTTGAATAATGTTCTTATTTTGGAGACCCGTCAGCGTCTCAGTTATTTCATCGAAATGTATTCCCATCAATAGTGAGATACTTTTCCTGTCTATTGAAGATTCTAAAGAAGAAATTAAATTTGTAACATTTAGTTCTGCATTGGTTAAGGTATCAATCCTTAGTTTATATATTTGTTCATGTGAACGTTTCAGAAGGAAGTCTGCTTTTTTATCTGATTTAATTTTTACATCATCTGGCCCAAACTGAATTAATTTAAGAAGGATCAAGTCTCTAATGAATCCGATTATATTACCTGGGAGAAGATCTGCGTATTGCAATACCATCTTCTTAAGTTCCCAAGAAGGAAATGCAGGATAATAACTTCTCTCAATAAATTCATTTAATTGCGTTTCAGTGAAGGGTGTGAGATTTACTTCTCTGAAATTATTTATTATATCTGTTTTATCTACCGCATTGGTATTTTCACTTAATATTATTTTTATACCGTTGACCTGTAGGATCGGAAAAATATTTTTTAATACCTCCAGAGTAAAATCATCGTAAAAATTAAACCCATCCAAAAGCAAAATAAAATTGCAGACTTGTGTTATTTTTCCTAAAAGAGATTTCAACTCATCAACAAGGTTACCAGGAAGTTCATTCATCAATCTTTCAGCTCTTTCAATATCTTCTTCTGCAAGATTGGTATAAACAAATCCTGAATAAATAATTCTCTTCAAAATAAACCTAACAAATTCAGCTCCTGAGGCCGACTTATTTTCTCTGATAGAAACAACGCTATCTTTTCTGGCGTAAAGCTCATTAAGAAGAGCGGATTTCCCGGCACCCTCCATACCTTTTATTACAAATACTTCGCTGCTTTGTTTGTCTGCAAGATAAGTATCTATTATTGTCAGAACATCTTTTCTACTTGAAAAAGATGAGGCCGGTATCCAATCTTTAATAAGTTCTTCATTGATATCTGTGTCAAGTGCCCCCAATACTTCTAAAATGTTTGCAAATCTTTCTTCAGGAGCTTTTGCCAAAAGTTTTTTAATCGTTGAGATCAGTTTATCTGAAAAGTTTGCCGGGGGGAAATCAAAATTTCCTTCAAGGTGAGATTTATAGATATCAATTTCTTTGTTAGTTTTAAAAGGAAATGTGTCATACACAATCCTATATAAGAGTATACCAAGCGAATAAAGGTCAACCCTGTGATCATGCTCTTCGTTGCGCAGCAATTCAGGCGCTATATATTCAGCAGTTCCTCTTAAGGTTTTAGTTTCCGTATCCGGAACATATTGAGCAAACCCTAGATCAATTAATTTTATTTCCGGCTTATTGTTGATTTCATTAACTAAAATATTTTCATGTTTCAGGTCATAATAGATATAATTTGATTGGTGCAAATAATAAAGCACTGAACAAAGCTGTTTAATTACTTCCAGTAATATTTTTTCATTTTTCAGCTTCCTGTACTTTATTAATTCCGCGCCTCTGAAAAATTCCATAGTTAGAAACCTGCTGCCAACAGATATTCCTTGTCCTTCTCCATCCATTTTGACTATGGTTCCAAGTTCGTTTGATTTTATGATATTTGGATGGTTCAGCTTTCTGAGAATAAAAAATTCACTGTTGAATGATTGTACTTCTTCCGATGGAGCTTCTGTGGATAATATCTTTAAAGCCTGGTCCTTGTCAGGGAATTCGGTGTCACTGCAAAGATAAACCGCACTTCTTCCCTGTCCCAATTTTTTTTTGATTAGATATCTTTCATTAATCATTTCAGGTTTTTATCCTCGGATTAAAATAAGTATTAATTTCTTTGCCAAGATTATTGGCTGCAAATAACGTAATAAATAAAATTAGCCCCGGGAAAAATATCATCCACCAGGCAGAATTAAGATAGCTTTGCCCGGCCTCTATCATTTGTCCCCAGGAAGGATAGCTACTACCAGTCCCGAGCCCAAGAAAACTTAATGCTGCTTCAGCAAGAATTACATTACCGTACTGAAACACAAGGTTAACAATAATAGAAGCAACGATCACAGGTAACACTTCATTCACCAACAGTTTATAATTTGAAAGCCCAATCATTTTTGCTGTGATAAAATACTCTTTTCCCTTTATTGAAATAACCTCACCACGAACAATCTTGAAAAGACTCATCCAGCCGGAAAACCCCAACACAATTATTACAGAAAAAAGCGAGTTACCGAACAAAGCAAGAATAAGTACAATCAAAAATATTATAGGAAACGCAAGCAGCATATCAGTAAATCTACTAAGAGCAGAGTCTATCCATCCACCTAGAAAGCCTGCAATAAAACCAAGACTGAGGCCGAGTATCATGGTGATAATTACAGATGCAAGGCCGACGAAAAGAGAAACCCTGGCCCCATAAACAAGTCTTGAAAAAATATCACGTCCAAGTTCATCCGTTCCAAGCAGAAATATTTTTTCCTTAACAAGGGGATTATTTCCTGCATATCTTACTTTATTACTGTCAATGCGGAAAGGTATTCCTTTCTGATAATAAGTTACTTTACTTCCAGATTTAACACTATCCACAAAAATTATTGATTCATCATAAGAGTTCTTAATAACCTTATCTTTTAACTTTAAGAATTCTCCAAATTTATCCGGGGAATATTTCTCCGGATTAACAAGACTTAAGGCCTTTGCTTTACTTAATGGTGGAAGTAGCCTGGTTACATTTAAATTTTTTTCAAAATCAGGGTTTGAGCCTGAAATAATAGGGGCAAAAATAAAAAAAGCAAGTAGCACAAGTATTACAGCAGAAGTAAAATTCAGTCTTTGCTGTAAAGTACTGATTTGTGTTTTCTTAAAATAAATAAATATTGGAATTACGATAATTAAAATAGCGGAAACAAAATTATCAATAAGTAAAAAATTTAAATAATCAAACGCAGTTGAGGCATTAACAAAAAATAATAAATTTAAATATTTCAGCAGCAGATAAAAGGAATTATAAATATCGACAACGCGTATCAAGAATATAAAAGAACAGACACCGACGATGAACTGCCATATTTTAATTTTAGACTTCACTTAATTCAGAATCCCTTTTATTAATCTTTTATCTATCTTTGCCTTTAAAAGATCAGCTGCAAAATTGCTTAAAATAACCAGGACACCCGAAACGAATGTACAGCCAATCACCAGCGGATAGTCACGTGATAAAATTGCATTAATCGTTAATCTACCCATGCCAGGCAATGCGAAAATTACTTCAGTAATTAAAGCGCCCCCAAATAAAATTCCCAGTTCAACGCCTGCTACCGCTATTAGTGGGCCGATTGCATTGGGGATAATATGTCTGAGCAAAATTGTTTTCTCATTTAACCCATTTGCACGAAGATTCAAAACAAACGGTTTGTTGTATGTTTCTTCTAAGTTGTCTCTAAGGTACTTATAAAAGACCGCTATTCCACCAAGCGACAAGGTTGCTAATGGAAGAATCATATGTTTCGCGTAATCAAAAAAGCTTTGAAAGAATGAAAAATCTCCTGAATCAAACGACCTTAAGCCTGAAGATGGAAAGATTTTGAAAGATACAGAAAAGATATAAATTAAAAATACCCCTATGACAAAAGACGGTGTAGCATAAATGATTAAACTTAATTTTGAAAAAGACTTGTCAATGAGTCCATTTATTTTTTGCACTGAAATTATTGCAAACAAAAATCCGAAGCTAATCTGCAATATGAAACTTATAAGTGAAAAACTTAGAGTGAAACGGAGATAATCTATAATTACAGAAAATACCGGCATCCTGTAATTATAAGAAATCCCAAAATCACCTTTACATAAATTGACCACAAAAGACTTATACTGATCTAGAACTGAACCATTAAGATTAAAGGACTCTTTGACATGTGCGACAAGTTGGGGGCTTAATCTGGGTGATATGAACTTATCTGCGGGATCTCCGGGAGAAACTCTTAAAAGGATAAAAATAAATGTCATTAAGAGGAACAAAACCACTAAGGAAGAAATTGTCCGCTTTAATAAAATCTTAAGAGTTTCATTTTTCATAAACTGTTTCTTTCACCACGTCGCTCGTTCAAAATAATTGTTTCACAAATTCATTATCAAATAAGCAATTCGTTGCCCCTATCTGATTCTAATTGAAGAAATTAAACCGTGATGGATATTAATTAACATTAAACAAAAGTTTAAGTAATACTAATAAATGTAGACTTAATTTATTATTTTGTTAAACAAATAAAAAATATCATTTGAAAATGCTTCAGGTACGGATAAGAGAGATTACTATAAAATCTCCGGGCCACAATAAATTACTTCTGAACAATGCATCCCTTGATCTTATTGAAAATAAGGTGTTTACAATACTTGGAAAAAACGGAAGCGGCAAATCAACATTCGCAAAATCAATTACAGGGCTCTTAGATAAAAGACACTATTCAGTTTGGGGAACGGTGCATTTCAGGGGAAAAGATATATTTACACTAAACCCTGAAGAATTACTCCAATTAAGAAGGGATAGCATTAAATATGTTTTCCAGGATTCGATGAATAGTTTTAATCAACTAAAAAAACTGGATTATTATTTTGAACTTCTATCAAAGGATAAAAGTGAAATTGATGAGTTACTAAGCTACTTTCTTCTTCCAGATTCAAAAAAATTATATAAAATGCACCCGTATGAAGTAAGCGGAGGGATGGCCCAGCGAATAAGTTTTGTTTTAGCGCTTCTGTCGAAGCCTGAAATAATTATTCTTGATGAACCCACTTCTGGCATTGATTCAGCAATTGCAAATTTATTCCTGTTGAAATTAAGAGAATTTGCGAGTCAAAACAGAAACTCTGTTCTGCTTATAACTCAGGACATCTCTTTTGCTGAAAAAGCTTCAGATAAAATAGCATATCTTTCAAAAAACAGATTATCGACATTTTATGAAGTGAAAGATTTTTTTAGGAAAAAAGACGACCCCTTGCTCGTAGATTTTTTAGAAGCTAACAAACATATTGAAGAATGAACAAACTTGTTGAAATATTAAACCTGAACTATTCCGTTCAGTCGAACTCAATACTGAATACCGGGAAAGAGAATATTATTTTAAAAAACATTTCTTTGGAAATCGGGGCAAATGAAATAATTGGCATAACCGGCGAATCCGGCTCTGGAAAAACAACCCTGATTAAACTAATTGCAGGAGTTTTAAAACCTTCATCGGGTGAAATTAAATTTGTTCCTTTGAAGGAATGGAAAAATCTAAAAACCAACCCGGTGCAAATACTTTTTCAAAACAATAATGAAATTTTGAATCCCTTCAGGAAAATTGAAGATATCGTCGAAGAAGCTATTCGCTTGAGAATTAAAGACAAAATAAATATTAATCCAGAAATGGAAAAAATATTTAACTCAGTTGGTTTTACAGATGAACTCAGGAAACGAAAAGGATTTGAACTTAGCGGCGGCGAACAACAACGCGCAGCTCTATCAAGAATTCTTGCTGCAAAACCTGAACTGTTAATACTGGACGAACCTTTTTCAGCGCAGGATGTTGAGTCACAACTCAATCTTTTAAATTTCTTTAAAAAGATAAACGAAGAGTTTAACCTTACTATGATCTGCGTAGCACACAATTTGAAAATACTGAGAAAGTTTGCAAACAGAATTTTTGTAATGTACAATGGTGAAATAGTTGAAAGCGGCAGCACAGAAGAAATATTTAATTCGCCTAAAAATGACTACACAAAATTTCTGCTAAAGTGTGAAAATTATAATTTGAAATATGAAGATCTGAAATTCAAAACAAACCTTACTGAATAATCACCCGGCGAACATTAGCAGTAGAATGTCAAAAACTAACGCAATAAGAATTCTGGAAGCAAGCAAAATCCCGCACACCACTTACGATTATGAAGTAGATGAAGACCTTAGTGGAATAACTGTTGCAAACAAAATAGGTGCTGATCCCGATTCAGTTTTTAAAACTCTCGTTGCAGTCGGTGATAAAAACAACTTAAATGTTTTTTGCATTCCTGTTACATCAGAATTAAATTTGAAAAAAGCCGCATCATCTAGTGGAAACAAGAAAATTGAAATGTTAAAATTAAAAGATCTTTTTCCGGCCACGGGCTACGTGCGCGGGGGTTGTTCGCCAATAGGAATGAAGAAAAAATATCCTACTTATATAGATGAAACGGCGCAGCTTTTTGAAAAGATCTATGTTAGCGCTGGCGTACGCGGAACACAGGTTTATATTTCACCATCGGATCTGCAAAATATTACGGAAGCCGTTTTTGCCGAAATTACCTGAAGCAGTACGAAAAATTCTTTCTTTTATTTATATCTATTCTTCCCTATATTTGGAGCCAAAATTGACAGGAGATATCAAAAATGGCTAAACAACAATCTTTTGCTGATAAATCTAAAGCAAAAGTAAAAGCTAGCGGAATCAGTGTGAAACTGATAAAAAGTGTTAAGACAGCTAAAGGAACTTACAAATTCAACGAAAAATTTGTAAAAATAGCCGATATTAGTAAAGTTGGCGATTTAAAATAATTCGGAAAATGGAGCGGCCCATAGCCGCTTTTTTTTCGATATTTCCTTTCAAAACAGATCAAATTCAGCACTTAAAAACTTCTCCTAAATTCTTTCACTTGACTAAGTTGTAAAAATTCTTATATTGGATTCTACTGCTACATAACTCAACCCGAAGGCCGAAGTCCGGTTTTCCTTTTAATGATGTAGGTTTCGCCAAGCTTGCATTCTGACTTAAATAAGAAAATTCTAAAATACAGCAGTTAGACTTACTCACAAGAAGGAGGGTGTTAATCATGATAGCTCCCAAAAAAATGAAGTTTTATGGGTTAAAGGATATCGACAACATCCCTCAGCTACAGCATTTGACTGATGAGCAGAGGTTTGCAATTAAAGTAGTATCCAATGTTTTACCATTCAGGGCAAATAATTATGTTGTCGAACAAATTATCGACTGGGAAAATATCCCTGACGATCCGATCTTTCAGCTTACTTTTATGCAGAAAGAAATGCTGACAGATGACCAATTTGAAAGGATGGCAGCGCTGATAAAAAGCGGTGCCTCAACAGAAGAAGTAACAAACTTATCGAATGATATCCGATTTGAACTTAATCCTCATCCCGCAGGCCAGATGACAGCAAACGTACCATCTATGGAAGGCTTTCCTGTTCCCGGAGTTCAACACAAGTACAGGGAGACTACGCTGATCTTTCCTTCGAGCGGTCAGACCTGTCACTCATACTGCACTTTCTGTTTCCGATGGGCACAGTTCGTTGGTATGAATGATCTGAGGTTTGCAACTGATGAATCCAACAGGTTTCAGGATTATTTAAGGAATCATAAAGAGATAACGGATATTCTGCTTACAGGCGGCGATCCAATGATAATGAGTCTGAAAAAATTAAAAATATATATTGAACCGTTGCTTGCACCGGAATTTAATCACATTCAGAGTATCAGGATTGGAACGAAGTCTGTAGCTTACTGGCCCTATAAATATGTCACCGATCACGATGCTGATGGCATATTACAATTATTTGAGGAAATAGTTAATGCGGGAAAACATCTTGCAATAATGGGTCACTATAATCACTGGAAAGAATTATCAACCGAAGTATCACAAGAAGCCATTCGAAGGATTAGAAGCACAGGCGCACAAATAAGAACCCAGTCACCCTTAATAAAACACATTAATGACGATCCTGATGTTTGGGCAAAAATGTGGAAAGATCAAGTTAAGATCGGCTGCATTCCTTATTACTTCTTTGTTGAAAGAAACACAGGTGCAAAAAATTATTTTGAAATTCCTCTTATACGTGCTTATGAAATCTACAGAGAAGCATACAAACAAGTTTCCGGCCTCAGCAGAACTGTAAGAGGTCCCTCAATGTCTGCACTACCGGGGAAAGTTGCAATTGAAGGAATTGCAGATATAAGAGGAGAAAAAGTTTTTGTACTTACACTTTTGCAGGCAAGGAACCCCGAATGGTGCAAGAGACCTTTCTTCGCAAAGTTTGATCCAAAAGCAACCTGGTACGATCAACTCCGTCCTGCATTCGGAAAAGACAGGTTTTTCTTCCAGGATGAATTAAATGAAATTTTAGCAAACCGGAACGGCCAGATCTTCTTTGGAAATAATATTGAAGAAGAATCAGGAGTAGAGATTGAAGAAGATTCTGAAATGGTTGCTTGATACTATCAAAATTACAATTGGGACTTGCTTTGAAAGTGAGTCCCATTTATAATATTAAAACAATTCCATACTCAAGCTTCCTTCCAGCTCAAGAAGTTTTTCTTTAATTCCTGACCCAGCAGAATAACCTCCAAGTTTTCCGGAAGATTCAATAACACGGTGGCAGGGAATGATAACAGGAACAGGGTTTGAACCATTTGCCATTCCAATGGCTCGTACTGCCTTTACATTTCCAATAGCAATGGCAATATCTTTATATGAAGCTGTTTTGCCGTAAGGAATCTTTTTTAATTCATTCCATACTTTCGTCTGAAATTCCGTTCCTTCAATATCAAGCGGTACATAAAATTTTTTTCTCTTCAGACTAAAATATTCCTTCAATTGAGTAAAAACACTGAACATAAAAGGGTCATCCGCGTAAAGCTTTGTTGCTTCCATGGAATTGATCTGCGAAGATTTTTTATTGAGAAGTATTTTTCTTATCCCCTTTCTGGTAGAAAAGATATCGAACTTTATCCCGGATATTGTTACAGAAGCATAATATAAATTTTCACTTCTTTCCATTTAATTAAATCTACAGGATATTTTATTTGCTAACAATTTATAAAAAAACAACATAAAAAAAGGGAAGAAATTAAAAGCACTTTCTTCCCTGAATCATCAAAAAAAATTGCTTATGCGCTTTCAACTTCCAGAGCCGGATTTATATCTCTTTTCAGCAGATTCTCAATTGCCATTAAAGTTCCACTTATTGCCGTCGGACAGGTACCACAGGCTCCCTGGTAACGTATTTTTACTTTAAATCCTTCAACTCCAAGCACCTGTAAACCTCCGCCGTCACCAGCTAATGCCGGTCTTACCTTTTGATCGAGAATGTCGTTTATCTTTATCATTAATTCGCCGGCATTTTCATCAAGAGGTTTAACACCTTTTTCTTCCGGAATTAAATTTTTATCGAATGTTTTTAGAAAATCTATAAACGGTCTTTGAATTTGTCCCCAGTTTGCTTCTTTCTTTTTTTCAATGGTGACAAACTTATCCATGTAAAAAACAGTTGCTACACCTTCAATATCAAATATTCCTTTTGCAAGCGGATCTGCCTGGGCTTCTTCCTTATTTGAAAATTGTCTTGTTTCCACTCTCAGCAAATTATCATTTAGAATAAACTTTAAAGCATGCGGATTTGGAGTCAAATCAACGTCCTGAACCATAAACATTTAGTTTTCTCCTTAATTTTATTAACTCTATGAAAATAACCCGAATTGAGGCATGGTTCAAGTCAAATAATTTTTTATGTGTAGGAGCAGGGCATGCCACTCGTCCCTACTAAAAATATTACTTTACTGAAATTGTTTGCAAATTTAATTGCACTTATATTTTATACAATAATTTTCTTGCTATTAATATGAACCTCAAAAAAATTCTGATCGTTTTTACCGGCGGCACATTTTCAATGAAGATTGATGAAAAAACCGGCGGGGCTGTTCCCCGTTACTCCGGTGAAGAATTGCTTGAAAAAATTCCACAGGCAAAAGAATTAGCTGATATAACCTGCTATGATTTCGGTAAATATCCCGGTCCGCATATGACTCCCGAACTAATGTTCAAATTTTCAAATACAATAAAAGAATTGATAAAAGACAATGAATACGCCGGTGTTGTTGTTACTCATGGAACAGATACACTCGAAGAAACTGCTTATCTTCTCGACCTGACAATCAAAACTGAAATACCGATTGTTCTAATTGGCTCAATGAAAAACAGTTCAGAGCCTGACTGGGACGGGCCGAGAAATCTCCTCGACGCTATTCACGTTTGCCTGAATGAAGACTGCAGAAACCTTGGAGTACTTGTTTGCCTCAACGGTGAAGTAAATGCCGCAAGCGAAGTAACTAAGACCTACACTGATGAAATAGATACTTTTCAGAAGTCTCGACTTTGGAGCACTTGGATTTATCGAAGACGGAAAAATCATGATCAATCGTCTGCCATTCAAACTTGAAAATATAATTACAAACAAAATAGTATACGAATGTTGATATGCTCACTGTTTATGCCGGTATGAATGAAAATTTTTTAAATATTCAGCAGACAGCGGAGTTGAAGGAATTGTTGTTGAGGCACTCGGAGTAGGAAATGTTCCTCCTGCAGCTTTTGAGGGAATTAAATATGCAGTTGGAAAGAACATTCCTGTTGTTCTTGTTTCCCGTTGTCCCGCAGGTGAAACATTAGATATTTACAGTTATCCCGGTGCAGGTAAATGGCTCCATAGTATTGGAGTAATTTTTGCTGAATATCTTAACGGGCAGAAAGCAAGAATTAAATTAATTCTTGCGCTTAGGAAAGACAAGAGATAAAGAAGAGTTAAGAAAAACTTTTTGAAGGATTTAAATTCATTATAGTCATTTGACCAGAGAAATATTTCAACAAAATTTTCAATCAACAGCAATATGTTCTATCTCTACTTTATGAATATCTTTCACAGGGCATCCAAGAAATAACTCTGCTACTTCTTTAAATGTCACTGGAATATCGCTCACATAAAAATCGTGATTACCAGGCACTTCTGAATTAGTTTCAAAACCAACCCTGTTTAATTCCCCCCTTACTACTTCGGCAGAAGCAATTCCTGAATCAACGAGCGTAACATCTTTTCCTATAACTTCCTGTATAACATCTGCAAGAATCGGATAATGAGTGCATCCTAAAACTAATGTATCAATTCCAATTTCTCTTAACTCCTTTAAATAGCCTTCAGCAATTTCATAAGTAGCTTTTTCTTTTATCCAGCCTTCTTCTGCAAGAGGAACAAATAATGGACAAGCCTTTTCAAACACTTGTATTTTAGGGTTATGCTTCTTTATGGCATTTGAATATGCATGATTATTTATCGTCGCCCTTGTTCCTATTACGCCGATCTTCCCATTTTTAGTATGACCAATAGCAAATTTCGCTCCCGGTTCAATCATTCCAATGATAGGAACCTTAAAATATTTCGCCAAGTTCTTTCATTGCAACTGATGATACTGTATTGCAGGCAACAACAATCGCTTTTACGTTCTTGTTCATTAAAAATCTTGCATCCTGAATTGCATATTCTATAACAGTTGCATTAGACTTAGAACCGTAAGGAACGCGTGCTGTATCTCCAAAATAAACTATGTTTTCTTTCGGCAAGGCGGAGGCAAGCCTTTTAACAACTGTTAATCCACCGATACCGGAATCAAATACTCCGATCGGTTTTTCTTTTTCCATGAAATTCAATATAAATCCTATAGCATTAGAGAAATGGTTTTCATCAGTTCCGATTTAATAAGTTGATAGTCATTGATAGATATTTTCTTTTCTGTTCTATCAAGTACATAAAATGAATCCACTATATCATCACCTCTGGTAGAAATTTTTGCAAAGTAAATCATCAACCCGAGTTCGTTCATTTTACTAGTAACCTGGTAGAGAAATCCCAGTCTATCAGGTGAATAAATATCAATAATCGTATACTTTTCCTGCTTTTCAAAAACAACTTTTACTTTTCCGCTTTTTTTGAAGAATTTATTCTCTATTCTCCACCACCTGTTTTTCATCCTTGCTATTTCTGCATTAAGTTTTAGCAATCCTGAAACGACAGCATCAAGATTGTTTTCGATTTTACTATAACGATCTTTTACTAACTTTATTATGAGAACGAAAATCTGTTACATTAAAGGTATCAATCACGATCCCGTCTTTTCTGGTAAAAATTTTAGCATCGTGTATATTAAGATCGTTTATAGAAAGAACTCCGCAAAGTTTTGACAACAAAGAAGGAAAATCTTTTGTAATGACTGTAATATTTGTATATCCATTAATTCTTTAAATAATGCTGAAACATTACTTCCGCTCTGAATTTCTTCAATATGCCGTGCGATCTCTTCATCAGAGAAATGATGAGCATAGGCAATATCGTTTATAGAATCGATATGTTCCTGAACATGTTCTTCCGAAATCGCCGGAGAATGTTTACTGATTTCTTTAGGAATTATATACGTGTTCGAAACCAAAAATTCTTCCCCGCTTATCTGTTCTTCAAGCATGGATTTTGTTTTCATAAAAAGTTCAGACAACAAATCACTTTTCCAAGAGGTCCAGACAGCTTCATTCACAGCAGAAAGATCGGCATAAGTTATAAGATACAGAAGGTCAATATCTTCAAGTGAAGTAAATTTCGAGCTAAAATTATTAAGGGTTTCAGGATCATTAAGATTTCTTCTGAAAGCTACCTGCTCCATTAGAAGATGGTTTTTTACAAGGAACGAGACCCTGTCAATTTCCTCTTCCTCATAACCAAGTCTCTGCATAATTGCAGATGCCATCTCAGAGCCTATTATTTCATGCCCGGCTATATTTATCGGTTTTGCAATATCGTGAAACAAAAGTGCAAGGTATAATATTTCTTTGTTTTTTAAGTTGATTGAAAATTTTGCCGAGTGGGAATTTATCTTTTTCCAGTTTTTCAAGATTCTGAATTGTTATAAGAGTATGTTCGTCTGCTGTATAGCAATGGTAAACACCATGTTGCATAAACCCTTCAAGGTCTTTCCATTCAGACATAAATGCACCGAGTACACCGAGTTCATTCATTAAGGAAAGTGTTTGTCCGACATTTTTAGGAAGCTTTAGTATCTCTCTGAAAAAGACAGAAGATTCCGCCTGTTCCACAGATTTTCCCGAAACTTTATCTACAGTTGCAAGAATTGAAGTTGTTAACTTATCATCGAGAGTCGCTGTCTGCGAACCACAATAATAAAATGCTCTCAGGATATCAGAAAGAGTTAATTCTTCCTCGCCTGTAAAATAGATTACTTTTCCTTTAATAGTAAAATTATCGTCAAGTTCAATACCCAACTTATCAGGAATCGGATTTACAAACTCCTGATTATATTTTTTAGTATTAAATTTTGTAAACCGGTAAACATTATTTGCAGCATTAAAATATTCTTTCATAAAAGGCGAAATAGAATTTTTCCGAGTTCAGTAATATCTCAGAAATTTTTTCCTGGAAGGTAAATTCGAATCTATCGTTTTTCTGTTTTGCCAACACATGAAGAAGGTTTCTTACACCAAGCAGAAATTTATAACTTTCAAGTAGTTGATTGCTTTCTTTTACGTTTACAAGGTTTTGCTCCTTCAATCTACCAACAAAAATTTCAGCCTGAGTCATTTCAATTTGTTTGTTAAGCAAAGTCCTGTTTTTTAAGATATACATCCATTCAATAGCCTGAAAATCCCGCAAACCGCCTGCTGAAAGCTTAATATTCGGCTCAAGCATTTTGGGAGAAGCGCCATATTTGGTGTATCTATCGGATATATCCGTAGCCAGTCCTTTTATTAAGGCTGCTTCTACTTTATCTGTTATCGAATCAAATAACCTGTTGTTCCATTCATTGTAAGTGCTTTCCGAACCGAGCAACAGTCTCATTTCAAAAAATTGTGTGAATGTGTGGAGATCATTTTTGATATACTTTTTGATATCAGAAAATTCTCTTACAGTATGTGAAGCTTCTATTCCATTGTCCCAGAATTTTTTAACAAGCTCAGCAATATCTTCGACGTGATCCTCAGTAGACTCTGTAACGAAAATAATATCAATATCGGAAAATGGGGAAAGTTCTCTCCTGCTGAAGCTTCCTGCTGAAGTTATTGCAAATTTATATTTTTTTGGTCCTGCAAGCTCACGAATATATTCTTCCACCAATAGACTGTACGACATACTAAATTTAAACGCATCAACCCATAAATCTCTATTTTTAAAGATCGCTTCCCTGTTCTTAATAAATTCTTTCTTTGCTGTTAGTGTAGCAGACATTGCTTCCTGTTTATTCTAAGTTATTCGTTCAAAAATCCTTTGCTTTTATATTCAGCTTCAACTGTTGACCTTATTCCACCCCTCACATTAAATTCGGCTGTGACCAGCATATAACGCGGCTTACAAACTTCCACAAGATCATCAAGTATTTTATTTGTCACACTTTCAAAATAGATTCCATCGTTTCTGTATGAATTCAGATAAAACTTTAAGGACTTAAGCTCGATGCAAAGTATATCAGGTACATACTCAACCCTGATCATTGCAAAATCCGGCTGGCCTGTTTTAGGACAGACAGACGTAAATTCGGGAGCTTCGTGAATTACGGAATAGTCTCTATTGGGATATGCATTTTCAAAAACCTCTAATAATTTTATTTTATCGCTCACAGCAACCTCTGGTTCAATTTAGGATTTATAATGTACAATTATTTCATTTATAAACAGGTTTTATTTTATATGCAATGAGATCTTCAAAGCCAGCTTGTTGAAATCCTCTCAAACGTAATGCACAACTGTCACACTCTCCGCAAGCTTCATCTTCATTCTGATAACACGACCATGTTAATTCAAGCGGCGCCTTCAATTCAAATCCTTTTTTTACTATTTCTGCTTTGGAAAGATTAATGATCGGGGTCTCAATTTTAATTTTTGTTTCCGGCTTAGTTCCTTCATCTATCATTTTTTCAAAAGCAGAAAAAAAAGAAGGACGACAATCGGGATAACCTGATGAATCCTCGAATACCGCTCCGATAAAAATTCTGGAAGCACTTAATACTTCTGCCCAGCTTGTGCAGACCGAAAGTATGTTTGAATTTCTGAAAGGAACATAGGACGAAGGGATCTCTTTATTCGAGAGATCAGCTTTAGTAACATCAATATTTTTATCTGTTAAAGATGAGCCGCCAATTATTGAAAGATGTTTCAGATCAATCACCAGCCTTTTTTCAACATTATAAAAATCTGCAATGTCGTTAAAGGCTTGCAACTCTCTTTCTTCTGTCCTCTGTCCATAATTAATATGAGCAAATGCAAGATCATATTTTTCATTTGCAATTGCAGCCGTTACACAACTATCCATTCCGCCACTTACTGCAACCACAGATATTTCTCTTTTCTTATCCATCCCAAAACCTGAAAATGAAGCCTAAAAATAAGAAAATAGCTTCTCACAATGAAGTCAGCAGAAACTCAAAAAAGGATATAATTAAAGATTTTAAGGCTTTTAGGATTGGTGGCTTACTTAGTCTTAATTGAAAAGAATAGCAGAACAACCACAAAACTAACTGCCGACGATAAGAAAAAAGGTACCTGCGCTCCAAACTGATCCCAAAGAATTCCCGTCAGAAACGATCCGGCCATAATTGCAATGCTTGAAAGCATCGTAAGTAATCCAATCGCCGTACCCCTGTTTTGATCAGGAATTAGGTCTGACACCCACGCCTTTGCAATACCTTCTGTTGCAGCAGCATAAATTCCATAGAAGGCAAACAGAATCCAAATAATAATTTCGTGTGAGGATAATAGCAAAACCAAGATAAACAAGCGAGAAAATCAATAAACCAGAAATAAAAATATTTTTCTTCCCAAATTTGTCAGAAATCTTTCCAATCGGATATGATGATGAAGCATAGATTATATTATAAAATATATAACCTAATATTGCCTGTGTTGATGATCCTGAAACAACTTTCGATTTTAAAATTAGAAAAACATCACTGCTGTTTACGAGAGAAAATATTGTTATTAACAAAAGCAGCTTTTTATAATCGGAAGATGACGTACTCCAAAATAGTTTGTAATTATTTTTTTCTTTTGAGCTTATTACTACAGGTTTGTCTTTAACCGGAGCTGTAAAACCAACTGCAATAACTGAAGGAATAAAAGCGACAAGAAAAATTAAAATATAATTTTCCGGGAAAAAATAAAGTAAGACCAAAGCAATTGCGGGGCCCAATGCAGCGCCCAGAGTATCCATTCCCCTATGAAAACCGAATATCGCTCCGGAGTTATTTTCGGAATAGCTTGCTAGCAATGCATCACGCGGAGCCGTTCTTATTCCCTTTCCTACTCTATCAGTAACTCTTGCAAAAAGTACAGTTGAAATATGGGGGAATATTCCCGGCAAAGGTTTGGTAAGCGCAGAAAGGCCATAACCTATTCGTACGAAGATCGAGCGCCGCCCAAGCTTGTCTGATAATCTTCCGAAATATCCTTTAAAAAATCCTGCTGTTATTTCGGCAAGGCCTTCAATCAATCCGACAACTGCCATTGATGAACCAAGTACGGCAGTGAGAAATATAGGCGTAATCGGATACAGCATTTCACTCGCCATATCTGTGAAAAGGCTGATGAACCCGAGAATTTTAACCTGCTTTGGAATTTTCTTTTGCGACATTGCTTGTAATTTTTCTTTGGATTAATAATCGTTATAATAGTCTTCATCTACAAATTATTTTTCTATAAAATTGGAGTGAATAAACTCATTTCGTAACTTTGTTAAGTAATTTTTAATTATTTCTTCAGAGGACAAATATGCGCAGAAAAGTAATAGCCGGTAACTGGAAAATGCACAAAGATCTGAGTGAATCACAAAGCCTGATCACAAAATTAACCAATGCTTTAAGCAAAGAAGAAGTGAAATGCGATGTTATCATTTGCCCTCCCTACACTTCGCTTAGCGAAGCAGCAACATTAACAAAAAACACAAAAGTAAAGCTCGGTGCACAGAATATGCACTTTGAAGATAAAGGCGCTTTCACAGGTGAAGTTTCTGCAACAATGCTGAAAAGCGTAGGTTGTGAATATGTGATACTCGGACATTCCGAAAGAAGAGCAATCTTTGGTGAGCCCGATGAAATGATCAATAAAAAAATCAAGAAAGCTCTTAACTCAGGGCTCAAACCTATTTTCTGCATCGGTGAAACACTTCAGGAAAGAGAAAGCGGAATTATGAATGATGTAATAAAACGCCAGGTAACAGAAGGACTTCAACAGGTTTCAAAAGGCGAAATGGAAAAAATCATTGTTGCTTACGAACCGGTTTGGGCGATCGGCACAGGCGTTACTGCTACTCCTGAACAAGCTCAGGAAGTCCACGTTTATGTAAGAAAATTAATTTCAGAATTATTCGGGAATGACACAGCAGACAAACTGACCATCCAGTACGGTGGAAGCGTGAAGCCGGATAATGCCAGTGAGTTGCTGTCTCAAAACGATATTGACGGTGCTTTGGTAGGTGGAGCTTGTCTTGAAGCAGATTCTTTCATTCAGATAATTAAATCTGCTTAATTATTTTTATACTAATAAGTTAGAGCGTTATGGGGTTTACCAGGAAGACCTGTAAACCTCAAAATTTCCATTGATTTCCCCTCCTTTCTTTAGTATATTTATCGGTTTATTTTCTACCAACAAGGACACAAATTACGGATGGTCTTCCCCAGAAAATTTCAATTTTTTATAGTAATACTAACATTTCTCTTCCCCGTATTACCTTTAAAAGCACAAATAGTTTTCCGGGAATTGCCGGGCTACAAGATAAACCTATCAGATTCCACTTTTTTCGGGACAAATCAGTTCAGAAAAATCATCCCATTAGATGGACAATGGCAGGTTTACAGTGCCGGAGATGAAGACAAGAAAAAAACCGCCGTTGCAATCCCTTCAGTCTTTGAAGGAACAGGCGATTTGGTTTTTGAAAAGAATTTTTCACTATCACAATTTGATCTGGAAAGTCACCAACTTAGATTAGTGTTTCTAGGTGTTAATTACTCCGCAGAGATCTCAGTTAACAATAAAATCATCTACACTCACTCAGGTGGGGAATTTCCTTTCCAGGTTGATCTGCCAAGAGATATTCTTAACACTGACAGAGATAACGTACTATCGGTAAAAGTTAAATACAAACTTGATTCGGAAAATACCATTCCGCTAAAGCAGCGTTTCCTTTTCCCCAAAAATTTCGGTGGAATATTCAGAGATGTTTATATTGAATCGAAACCAAACATTTCCTTTGCAAATTTCTCGGTAACTAATTCTCCTGTTGCAAAGACAGGCAAAATTAATGTTGCTATTCTTTCCAAAGTTTCTAACCGTGAATTTCATACTCCGACCGATACATTAACTATGATTAATAATCTCGTAGTTAAATCAAAAATAATTTCTCCCGATGGTTTGAATTATCAAAATCTATCTGATTTTTCTTTTCAGCTAAAACAAAACAAAGACATTAACATAAACCAAAACGTGCAGCTCTCTAATCCTGTTTTATGGACTCCTGATTCACCCCGACTATATACTCTTAAGATCGAGCTATGGAAAGATAAAAATTTAATTGATGTAGTAGAGAGAAAGTTTGCTATCTATTCTTTATCTGCAGAAAAAGAAAGCTTAAAATTAAATGGTCAGGAATTTGCTTTGAACGGAGTTACCTATATCCCTTCGAATAAAAGTTACGGTGAGCTTTTTTCGTATGCTGAAATGGAAAAAGACTTAAGAATGATTAAAGACCTCGGATTTAATGCAGTAAGGTTTGCCAAATCAATACCGCATCCCTATTATCTTTATCTTTGCGAAAAATATGGGCTCCTAGCATTCGTAGAAATTCCGATAAACGGGTTACCCGAAAAACTGGCTAATGACAGTGATTTTATTACCCGAAGTAAAAACTACATTACTAATTTTATTAAAGCATATGGGAATTATTCAATTGCGGGAATAGGGCTGGGCGGTTCATATTTAACTGATTCAGACGACCAGACAGTATACCTGAAAAATATTTCCTCCTTTGTTAAAGGAAAAATAAACGCACTGACATATGCTTCATTTTCCGGTTTCAAAATTCCGGAGATTGATGATCTAGATCTTTATGGAACGGAATTATTAAATACTTCAATCAAAAAAGAATCCGAGAAATTAAAGTCTTTGCAGGAAAGATTGGGACCAGGAAAAGTTTTTGTTAGCGAAGCAACTTACCTGGTTTATGCAGGTAACAGCGACGGTTATTTGAACCCGGGTTCATTTGAAGCACAGGCAAAATATTTTGATGACCTGATAGATTTTTCAAACAACAACAAACTTGCCGGTTATTTCATAAATTCAATGTTTGATTATAGGGGCGAGTATGCTTCTTTAATAGCTGGCTACAACAGCGACAATCTTTATAAATTAGGGATCTGTGACGAAAATAGGGAAACTGACAGGCTGGGTTATAAAATTATCTATTCTAAATTTCATAATAACGAAAAGGTAACTATACCTATTGGTACAAGAAAAGACAACGCGCCAATTTCTTTTATTTTGTTTGGGCTTCTCCTTGCAATACTAATGGGAGTACTGGTAAACTCAGGGAAAAAATTTAGAGAAGATGCATCCCGCGCACTATTAAGACCGTACAACTTTTTCTCAGATGTCAGAGATCAACGTATTATGTCGGGCTATCATTCAGTATTGCTGGCAGTAATTATTGCTGCTGTTGGTGCTCTTGTAGCAGCAAACTTCCTTACTTTCTTCCGGGGTGAAATTGCGGTCGAAAGAATTCTTCTGGCTTTTGGTACTCACTCATTAATAAAAGATATAAGTTTTTTTGCCTGGCATTCTATCTCTTCACTTTTCTGGCTGACAATACTTTATATGATTTTTTTAGGAGCCCTGTCAGTAATAATAAAAGCTGTATCTTTTTTTGTAAAAAACCGTGTGTTCTTCCCAAGTGTTTTTTATAGCGTTGTTTGGTCTTTTCTTCCGCTTGTACTACTTATTCCGGTCGGAATTATTCTTTTCAGAATCTTAAATGCCAACATTGCTAATATTTATATTTATTGGGGATTTATAGTATTTAAGCTATGGATTTTTTACAGGCTTATGAAAGGGATTTATGTAATCTTTGACGTAAATGCGGGAAGCGTATATTTTTATAGTATACTAACTGTTCTATTGGTTTCTGGCGGATTCCTGCTTTATTTTCAAATGAATGATCTTGTAATTAACTATCTCCATATGGCCATTAAACAAATTAATCTGGGAGCATAACTGAACTTTGTATTTATCAAGACTTGAAATATTAGGCTTCAAATCTTTTTCGCAAAAGACCATTGTTAATTTTAACGAAGGGGTTACATCCATCGTTGGGCCGAACGGTTGCGGAAAAACGAATATTGTTGACTCAATAAGATGGTGTCTTGGCGAACAAAGAAGCAGCGCCCTGAGAAGCGATAAAATGGAGAACGTTATCTTCAATGGTACTTCTAATAGAAAGCCAATGGGTATGGCTGAAGTTTCACTGACTATTCAAAATACAAAAGGGATTCTACCCACAGAATATTCCGAAG
Source organism: uncultured Bacteroidota bacterium (assembly GCA_963772675.1). GTDB lineage: Bacteria > Bacteroidota > Ignavibacteria > Ignavibacteriales > Ignavibacteriaceae > JAKAGZ01. The sequence goes on along the minus strand of CAVYYF010000005.1, from coordinate 483,020 downwards.
TAGTAATTACAAGAAGGATATTCAGATCAGGTGAAAGCGAATACCTGCTCAACAAAAATCTATGCCGACTAAAAGACATTACCAATCTTTTCATGGATACAGGAATCGGGTCTAATGCCTATTCTGTTATCGAATTGAAAATGATCGAAACGATCCTGAGCAGCAAAGCTGAAGAAAGAAGAGTAATGTTCGAAGAGGCTGCCGGAGTTAATAAATACAAATTACGAAGAAGGCTGGCACTACGAAAACTTGATGAAGTCAGAAGTGATTTAACAAGAGTTAATGACATTGTAACAGAAGTTGAGAAGAAAGTTAACTCACTTGAACGACAAGCCAAAAAAGCCGACAGATACAATAGGATTTCGACCCAGTTAAGAGAGCTTGAAATTGATCTTGCTGAAAGAGAGCTCACGCTTTTCAACAAACAAAAAGAAGAATTTAAAATTGCCAAAGAAGAAAATTTTAATAGAAAGTTATCCCTTGAATCTGATATTTCTAAGCTTGAGGATGAAATTGCCTCAATAAAAACAGAATTAGCAGAGACTGAAAATGAGTTGAAGAACAAACGTGAAGAGGTAAAAGTACAAACTGCTAAAGTTTACAATTCACAAAAACAAATTTCTGTAGCAGAAGAAAGACAAAAATCACTCCAGGCAAACATTGATAGTTATAAACTGGAACTTGAAGAATTAAGCAATCAGCTTAAGCAGGCAAAAGTATTTATAGAAAACAGCGGCGGGTCTATCACTGAATTCACTCAGAGCATTTCTGATAAAGAGAAAGAATTGCAAGCCTCAAAAGAAGAAGTTGATAATTATAAAAATCAGCTTGAAGCAAAAAGAAGTGATCTAAAGACAAAATCTGACGAGCTTCTTGAAAAATTTAAAGTTATTACTACAAAAGAAAACGATCTGGCAAATGTTGAAAAAGAGCTCGAAGGAAAAAATATCGCTATTCAAAAATTGAATGAAAAAATTCAATCGCTGACAAATAATATTGCAAAAACAGTTGGTTACCTGGAAGAACTGGATCAGGAAAAAGTTCAGACTTCTAACAAGTTAGCTGAAGCCGAAACCCATTATGCCCATAAACAAAAAGAGAAAGAAGACCTTGAAAAAAGATTAAACTCTCTTAAATCGAAAGAGTATGAAGATCGGGGAATAGTCAATAGTATAAAAGATAAAATAAATTTTATTCAGTCACTTATCGACAACCTGGAAGGGCTTTCCAAGGGCGCCAAAACACTGGTTGAAACATCTGAATGGGCAAAGGGAAATAAATCGCTGCTTGCACATATTGGCAGCACAATCGATGAATACAGACTTTCCGTTGAAGCCGCTTTGAAAAATAACCTGAACAATATAATGGTTGAAACGATAGATGACCTCATGAGCGGGATTCAATACCTTAAGGAAAAAGAGGCAGGACGCGCAGCCTTTTTTGTACCTGCGCTTTTAAAAAGAAGAATGCCAGTTTCCTTGATAAAATTAAAGAAGTTGTTTCAAAACGCAGGGCCTCTAAACTTCAAAAGGAAACAGGGTTCAAAGGCTGGGCTAAAGATCTGATTCAATCTGATTCTAAATGGAAAAGTTATTTCGACCTCATTCTAAATAAGTCAGCAATTGTCGATACACTGGAAACCGCATTTTCGCTTTCGGAAAAATATGGCGAGTTTAATTTTGCCACATTAGCCGGCGATTATATTGATAATTCTGGTGTAGTTGAAAGCGGCTCCGAACCGAAATTAAGCGAATCTTTATTCGGCAGAATGCAGCTCCTTGAAAACTTAAAAAATGAGTTTCCAAAACGCGAAGAAGAAATAAACAAATTAAAAATCAGTATCGAAGAAGCGGAGATCAGACACAATGAGATTGATTTAAAAATTCTTTCAGAAAATGAAAGAATGTTATTGAATGACCTGGCAAATGTTGAAAAACAAATCGCTCAATTTGAATACGAAAGACAAAAAGCGGATGATGAGATTGAAAAAGCAAGGCTGGAAATAAAAGAACTGGTTAACGAGTCAAACAAAACTGATAATGAAAGAAATGCCGCTACAGAGTTTCTAAATTCATTGAAAGATGAAAAAGCAAAAGCGGACGAAGATAAGAGACAATCGGAGGAAGACTTTAATTCTTTCGAACAAAAATACAATTTAACGGTTTCTAATCAGAATAGGCTAAACCTTGAACTTGAAAGATTGCATGGCGAAAAAAGGAACACTGAAAATGCCATAAAAAGAGCCGAAGAAACTATCGGGAATCTTGAAAAGTCAGTGTTAAAAAGAGAGCAGGATATTGTAAGAAGTTCAGGGGAGTCTGCTGCCATTTCAGAAGAACTAACAAAACTTAAAAATGAACATGATGGAATATCCGCAGAAAGGAATATCCTCACATTGCAGGAAACAGAAATAGATAAAAAACACAAATCCATTCAGTCAGGGATTTCTGAAAAAGAAACCGCACAAAATAAAATCAGAAAAGAACGTGAGACATTGTCGGATGAAATTCATGCTTCTGATATGAGATTAAGCGAATTAGGAATGAAAATAAATAATCTCCGTGAGCATATAAAGGAAAATTATTCGATTACGCTGGAAGAGAAAACTTTTGATGATCTCGATACTTTTGATTTCCAAACAAGAACTGGAGAAGTTCAGGAATTAAAACAAAAAGTAAAAAACCTGGGACCTATAAACCTGCTGGCCTATTCAGAGTATGAAGAGGAAAAAGAGAGATTTGAATTTTTAAACAAACAGAGAAACGATCTGCTTGAATCAGAAAAAGATGTAGTAAATACTATTACTGAAATTAACACAACTGCGCAGACACAATTTTCTGAAACTTTTGAAAAGATCAGAAACAATTTCATAAATATCTTTCGGGGGCTATTTAATCCTGGAGATGAAGCTGATTTAAAAATAGAAGAAAACGCAGATCCGCTTGAAGCAAAGATTGAAATAATTGCCAAGCCAAAAGGCAAACGCCCGACATCAATCGAGCTTCTTTCCGGGGGGGAAAAAACATTAACAGCAATTGCTTTACTTTTTGCAATCTATCTTGTAAAGCCAAGCCCCTTCTGTATCCTTGACGAAATTGATGCACCTCTTGATGATGCCAATATTGACCGTTTTACAAAAATTATAAAAGACTTTAGTAAGGATACTCAGTTCATTGTTGTTACTCATAACAAGCGAACCATGGAGGCGGCAGAAACTCTGTATGGCGTAACGATGCAGGAAGAAGGAATATCCAAACTTGTAAGTGTGCGATTTAATGAGGATTTCGACTTTGTTACTCAATGATTTTTTAGCTCGAAAATTACTGCCGGTAAAACGAGATAATAATAATCTTCCTATCTGCAAAGCAAGAAAATATGAATAGGGACTAAACGTTTAAAGCTGAACAAAACGATGAAAAAACAGCAACGATAGATGAACGAAAAAGAATTTAAAATATTTATCGATTTTGACGGGACTATAACCAAAGTGGATGTCGGTTCAGCCATATTTGAAAAATTTGGTGAGCCGTCCGCAGTTGCTGACGTAATTGACCGATATTTCAAAGACGATATTACCGCAAAGGAATGCTGGCTTATTTTGTGTAACTCCATAGAAAATCTTGATGTTAAAAAGTTTGATAAATACATAGAATCGTTTGAAATCGATCCGACTTTTCATGACTTCATAAAATATTGTAATAACAACGAAATTGAGCACTATGTTTTAAGTGATGGCTTCGATTATTACATCGATAAAATTTTTAAGAGAGAGAGTCTCGAAGGTTTGAAATATTACTCAAACAAGTTATTGATAGATGGAAATAATAACCTTACTCCTGTTTTCCCATATTTAGATGAGGATTCAAAAAGTTCAGCAAACTGTAAGCACAATCATATTATTAATCACAGCGCTGACGAAGAGTTTACTGTTTATATCGGTGACGGAATATCGGACAAGGAAACGGCGGAGTTTTGCGATTTCATTTTCGCAAAAGATGATTTGCTAAAATTTTGTGAGAAAGAAAGAATCACATATTTCCCATACAAAAATTTCCACGATATAATTAAAAAACTTGATGAACTAAGATCAAAGAAAAGATTAAAAAAAAGACACCAGGCTTCGCTTAAAAGACGCGAAGTTTATTTAAGAGGATAAGAATGACTAAACCGGAAATATCTGCTGCATTCTTCAAATACAGAAGTTATACTCCAATTCCCTTTCTTGTACTGTCTATAGCTTTTATCAATGCAAATATCTGGAGTATATTTGCCGGGTTTTTGGTTGCTCTCTGTGGCGAATTAATACGGCTGTGGGGCGTGAGTTGGGCCGGTAGCGAAACAAGAACGACCGGGGATGTCGGCGGAACTTTTCTGATTGTAAGTGGACCTTTTGCAAGAGTCAGGAATCCTCTTTATGTAGGGAATATTTTGATGTATGTAGGGCTTGGTTTAATGTCTTTTGCTCTTTTCCCTTATTTACAGATTGCTGGACTAATTTTCTTTTTCATTCAATACAACTTCATCGTAAGTGAAGAAGAAAATTATTTGAAAAAAACATTTGGACAAGAATTTGAAAATTATTTGAAAAATGTGCCAAGATTTTTTCCCCGTTTTACAAAATATAAAGCAGGAAATTCTGTTCAGCCGCCTTTTAATTTTAAGGCAGGATTAAAATCCGAAAAAAGAAGTCTGCAGGCTTTTGGAATTGTAGCTTTTACAATTATTCTTTTATGGTATCTTCAAAGACTTTGAGATTTTACATAATTGGTTTAAGTGAATATTAACCAATAATAAATGACAAATAAAAATTTAATGATAATTGCCGGAGAGATCTCAGGTGATCTACACGGCGCATCTTTGATAAAAAAACTGAAAAAACTCGACCCCGAAATTAATATTTTCGGTATTGGCGGTGATAAAATGCAGGAAGCCGGAATGCAGTTGAGTTATCATATTAACAGAATGGCATTCCTTGGCTTTGCTGAAGTCATCAGGCATATTCCTTTTATCAAAAAGGTTCAGAAGGAATTACTTGATTTAATTAAAACAGAAAACATTAATACTGTTGTTCTTATTGATTATCCCGGATTCAATCTCAGCATTGCTAAAAAATTAAAAGTGCTGAATGTAAGGATCATTTACTACATTTCACCACAAATATGGGCTTGGGGTGGTGGAAGAATCAATAAGATAAAAAAGTTAGTCAACAAAATGCTGGTGGTTTTTCCTTTTGAAGAAAAACTCTACAGTGATCATAATATTAATGTGGAATTTGTTGGTCATCCGCTATTGGAAAGATTAAGAGATTATGGCTTCCTTTCAAAGGAAAAACTCTTTGAAAAATATAACCTCAATAAGAATAAAGAAATTCTGTTGATACTACCCGGGAGCAGAGAACAGGAAGTAAAACATATATTCCCGGAAGTAATCAAAGCGGCCTTAAAACTTGCCGAAGAATTCAATTTACAGGTTGTTACAGCTTGTTCTTCAAATATTGAAAAGAATATATTTAATGAGCTCACTGATATTAAAGATGTTAAGGTAATAAAAGATGATACTTATAACCTACTGAAAAATTCAAAATTCGGAATTGTAAAATCAGGGACATCAACACTTGAAGCCGGGTTGTTTCAGTTACCGATGGTAATTGTTTATAAAACAAGCAGACCAACTTACTGGATCGGTAAAGCACTGGTAAAAGTTGATCACATTGGAATGGCGAATATTATTTCAGGAGAAAGAGTAGTCCCTGAATTAATTCAGGACCAGGTTTCTGAGGAAATGATTTATAAGGAATGTAAAAGAATTTTATCTGATAAAGATTTATATGAAACAATTAAAAATAAATTTGGATTGATAAAAGAAAGACTTGGTGCTGAAGGCGCCTCAGGTAAAGCTGCTGAATCAATTTACAAAATAATGAATGAAACTTAGAAAAGTTAAGCAGAATAGTTTGAGATTTATCGGCCATTTTGTATTAGTCCATTCTGTAAATGTTCTTTGTAAAACTTTGCGAATCACAGAAAAAAATAAAATTGTGATTGATGAACTGGAAAAAGCAAATAAAAATTATGTGCTTGCGTTCTGGCACGGTTCAATGCTTTTGCCATGGTATATCCACCGCGGGAAAAAAATGATAGCACTTATAAGCAAAAGCAAAGATGGCGATCTCCTTGCACGTGTTCTGAAAAACTGGAAATATGGTGTTATTCGCGGATCAAGTTCAACCGGCGGCGATGTTGCATTGGGAATTATGGTCGATTATGGAAAGAACAAAAATTCTATTACGATCACTCCGGATGGACCCAGGGGACCAAGACATAAATTAAAGGCAGGAGCTGTTATTGCAGCAAAGAAAAGCGGTCTGCCGCTTATTCTGATCGGGGTTGGAATAAAAAACAAAAAATCATTAAATAGCTGGGATATGTTCTCTGTACCAAAATTCTTTACAAAAGCTAATTTGATTTATTCTGATCCGATTTATGTCGACAAGGAGCTTTCTTATGAGGAAACTTCACAGGTTATTATTAATTGTGAAGTTAAACTGAATCAATTGCAGGAAGAAGCAGAAAACGGCTTAAAAGTATGACGTTATTAAAGATCATATTATACCCCTTGGTTCCTCTTTATGCTGTAATAGTCAATATCAGGAACTGGCTCTTTGACAAAGAAATATTTAAATCAAGGAAGGTTGATGCTAAAGTAATTTCTATTGGAAATATTACAGTCGGCGGATCAGGAAAAACACCAACTGTTATTTATCTAACGAACCTGTTAAAAAATGAAAACAGAAAAATTGGAGTACTTAGCCGTGGTTACGGAAGGAAATCTTCCGGTTATGTACTGGTTGCAGATAATAAAAATATATTAACAACTGTTGATCAGTGCGGCGATGAAATATTCCATACTGCAAAAGAATGTAAAGTTCCGGCTGCTGTTTGTGAAAACCGGGTATGCGGAGCAAAAAAATTGATCGAAGATACGGGTGTAAACACAATTATTTTGGATGATGCGTTTCAGCACAGGTGGATCCATCGAGATATAGATTTGGTGATTTGTGAACAGAAATTCTTAAATGAACCGGACTTCCTAAATCAGAATCTTTTGCCTGCTGGATTTATGAGAGAAAATTTTAAGTCTATCGAACGTGCTGATGCAATTATCATAAACAGAAAATTTTCTGAAAAGGAGGCTCTACCGAAATCGCTTATAAAATATTCTGAGAGCAAAAAAATATTTAACGCATATTACTATGCATTAGGGTTCATTGACATAAAAAGAAACGTTGAATATAAGATAGAAGAATTTGAAGGACAAAAAAGCCTGGTGGTTTCAGGAATTGCAAATCCTTTTTCTTTTATTAACGCCTTAAAACAAACAAAAGTTGATACACAGAATCAGATGATATTTTCAGACCATAAAAATTATACTTTAAAAGAAATTCAGAAAATCAGGAGAGAGTTTTATTCAACAAATTCACATTCAGTAGTCACAACTGAGAAAGATGCTGTAAAGCTAACTAAATTTTCAAAGGAACTTGACGACATAGATATTTTTTACCTGAAAATACAGCTTGCAATGGATGATGAAAATAAATTCAAAAAATATATAATTGGAAACATTACATAAACTTTATCGAAAACCAAATATAAAGAGGAGAGAAGAAAATGGCTAAGATTCACAAATATGTCTACTACTTCGGAGACAAGAAAGCTGACGGAAAATCAGAAATGAAAGCATTGCTTGGTGGAAAAGGTGCTAACCTCGCCGAGATGGTAAATATCGGAATGCCCGTACCTTCAGGGTTCACAATTACAACTGAAGTCTGTACCTATTTCTATGATAATAAAAACAAATATCCAAGAGAATTAAAAGCACAGGTTCTTAAAGCCCTAAAAAAAGTTGAATCAAGTATGAAAGCAAAATTCGGCGAAAAGAAAAATCCTTTGCTCGTTTCAGTTCGAAGCGGTGCAAGAGCTTCTATGCCGGGAATGATGGATACAATATTAAACCTCGGATTGAATGATACAACCGTTCTGGGATTGATTGAAAAAACAAATAATCCCCGCTTTGCTTATGATTCTTACAGAAGATTCGTGCAGATGTATGGTGATGTCGTTCTCGGATTAAAACCCGTAGACAAACATGAAGAAGATCCTTTCGAGGTAATTCTTGACAAGAAGAAAGAAGAAAATGGTTTTAAATTAGATACTGAATTAACTGCTGACCACCTGAAAGAATTAGTCAGCGAATTTAAAGCAGCTATTAAAGAAAAAACAGGAAACGATTTCCCTGATAACCCGATGGAACAATTATGGGGAGCAATCGGCGCTGTATTTGGTTCATGGATGAATGACAGAGCAATAGTTTACCGCAGACTTAATGCAATACCCGCAAGCTGGGGAACTGCTGTTAACGTTCAGTCAATGGTGTTCGGAAATATGGGAGAAGATTCAGGTACCGGCGTTGCTTTTACCCGCGACCCCGCTGCCGGTGAAAATAAATTTTATGGTGAATATCTTTTCAATGCACAGGGCGAAGACGTTGTTGCCGGTACACGTACCCCCCTTCCGATTGCAAAACTACAGGAAGATGATCCGAAAATTTACAAGCAGCTTGAAACCATCAGGAAAAATCTTGAGAAACACTACAAAGATATGATGGATATAGAGTTCACTATTCAGCAGGGCAAACTCTGGATGCTTCAGTGCCGTGTCGGAAAGAGAACCGGATTCGCAGCGATTAAAATGGCTGTTGATATGGTAAAAGAAAGATTGATTTCTAAAGAAGACGCCATTCTCAGGATTGAACCAAACCAGTTAAACCAGTTGTTAAGACCAATATTCGATATGGATCAGAAGCACAACGCAGTTGACGAAGGAAGACTTTTAGCGAAAGGATTGAACGCCGGCCCGGGTGCCGCTTCAGGTAAAGTTGCTCTCAGCGCGCAGGATGCAGAAGAAATGGCCGCGCGCGGTGAAAAAGTAATCCTTGTAAGAATTGAAACTTCACCGGAAGATATAAAAGGAATGGATGCCTCGGAAGGAATTCTCACAGCAAGAGGAGGAATGACTTCCCACGCAGCGCTCGTAGCAAGACAAATGGGAAAAGTTTGTGTTGCAGGATGCGGTTCATTAAAAATTAATTACCGTGACAGAACAATTGCTGTCGAGGGAAAAGAAGGTCTGGTTGTAAGAGAAGGAGATTACATCTCAATCGACGGAACAACCGGAGAGGTTATCCAGGGTAAAATCGAGACTAAACCTTCAGAGGTAATTCAGGTTCTTATTTCAAAAACTTTAGATCCGAAAGATTCATCAGTTTACCAGACTTACGCAAGCTTAATGAGCTGGGCTGACAAGCTGAGAACAATGAATGTAAGAACAAATGCAGACCAGCCGGATCAGGCTTCAAATGCAATTGCTTTTGGTGCAGAAGGAATTGGTCTTTGCAGAACCGAGCATATGTTTTTCGGCGGTGATAGGATTATGTCTGTAAGAAAAATGATAGTTTCCGATTCCGTTGAAGAAAGGAAAAGAGCTCTTGGTGAACTTTTGCCATTGCAGAGAGAAGACTTTGCCGGAATATTTGAAGCTATGAACGGATACCCTGTAACTATCAGGACTCTCGATCCACCTCTGCACGAATTTCTTCCTCACGAAGAAAAAGAAATAAGAGAACTTGCATCAGCGCTAAACATTTCAGTCGATAAGTTGAATGAAAAAATAGCAAGTCTTCATGAATTTAATCCTATGCTTGGATTCAGAGGCTGCCGTCTCGGAATCCTTTATCCTGAAATTACAGAGATGCAGGCACGAGCAATTATCGAGGCAGCATGTGACGTTGCTGCAAAAGGTATAAAGGTTAAACCGGAAATAATGATTCCTTTAGTTGGGCACGTAAATGAGTTTAAACTTCAGGAAGAAATTGTGAGAAGAGTTGCAAAAGAGGTGTTGGAAGAAAAAGGAACAAAATTAAATTATCTTGTAGGGACAATGATAGAACTTCCGCGTGCAGCTTTAACTGCTGATCAAATTGCACAAAAAGCTGAGTTCTTCAGCTTCGGAACAAACGATCTCACGCAGACAACATTCGGATTGTCGAGAGATGATGCCGGTAAATTCCTGCCGCTTTATGTTCAGAATGACATTCTACCGAACGATCCGTTTGAAGCTATCGACCAATCAGGTGTTGGCCAGCTTGTGGAAATGGGTACGAGTAAGGGTCGTTCTGTAAGAGCAGATCTAAAAGTCGGAATTTGCGGCGAGCACGGCGGTGAACCTTCTTCCGTTGAATTTTGTCACAGGACAGGATTAAATTATGTAAGTTGTTCACCTTTCAGAGTTCCAATTGCAAGATTGGCAGCTGCACGTGCGGTAGTGACTGAAATGAGCACTAATAAAAAAGGCAAAACGAAAACGGTCAAAGCAAAAAGACCTGCAAAAAAGAAAGCAAGCGGAAGACCGGTAAAGAAAAGATAATATTGTAAAAAACGTTAAGGTGAAGGAGCTGATAACTCCTTCACTATAATAAATAATTCACTTAGTAAAGAGGTTAATGCTAATGAAATTATCAGATTTCAAATTTAACTTACCTAAAACCCATATTGCCAAACATCCTGTATCCCCCAGGGATAAAGCAAAGTTAATGGTGCTTGACAAAGAGACTCAGGAAATAGAAAATAGAACTTTTTCAGATGTCGCTAATTACATGGAAAAAGGTGATGTACTTGTTGTTAATGAGACGCGCGTTTTCCAGGCAAGGCTTTATGGTAAAAAAGAAAAAACAAATGCTAAGATCGAAGTTTTTCTTCTCAGGGAGTTAAATGCAACGGATTGTATATGGGATGTTATTGTAGATCCGGCAAGAAAAGTCAGAATAGGAAACAAAATATATTTTAACGATAAACTCTGGTGTGAAGTAATCGATAATACAACTTCGCGTGGACGAACTGTAAGGTTCAATCAGCCAGGAAATGTTTATAAAGCAGTAGAAAAAATCGGGTACACTCCTCTTCCGCCATATATAAAACGCGATCCTGAACCAGAAGATAAAGAAAACTACCAGACAGTTTATGCTAAAGTTGACGGTGCTGTTGCAGCACCAACAGCAGGGTTACATTTCACACAAAAGCTGCTTCAGAAGATCGAAAAGAAAGGGATTACAATTGTACCGATCATTCTCCACATCGGCCTCGGAACTTTCAGACCTGTTGAAGTTGAGGACTTAACAAAGCACAAAATGGATTCTGAGTATTACGAGATAACACAAAAGTCTTCTGATGCAATAAATAAAGCAAAAAATTCAAAGCACAAAGTGTTTGTAGTCGGTACAAGTGCTTGCCGTGCCGTTGAAACAAGTATCACGGCTGATGGATTTGTAAAGCCACAAATAGGCTGGACAGATAAGTTTATCTATCCCTACTACGATTTCAAAATTACTGACAGGTTAATTACAAATTTTCATCAAGCCGAATCAACGCTGATTATGCTTGCAAGTGCTTTCGCTGGTCACGATTTCTTAATGAAGGCGTATAAAAAGGCTATGAAAGAAAAGTATCGCTTTTTAAGCTACGGCGATGCAATGTTAATAAAATGAAAATTTATGTGATTATTCCCGCTGGAGGAAAAGGTCTTAGGAGTGGTTCCGCCACTCCTAAACAATATCTTAAGTTTAAAGGAAAAGAATTAATTGTATACACTCTTGAAACATTTCAGAAGAATAAATTAATCAGCGAAATAATAATTTCAGCTGAACCTGCTTATTTTGGTCTACTTACTAAACTCAAAAAAAAATATAAACTCACGAAACTAAAAACGATCGTTAAAGGCGGTAAGAAAAGACAGGATTCTGTTTATAATGGCTTGAAGTCTTTAGATGCAAAAAAAAATGATCTTATTATAGTTCACGATGCAGCCAGGCCATTGTTACCAGGTGATATTCTTACCAATGCTATAAAAACAGCAACAACAAAAGGAAATGCACTCGTATGCGTTAAGGCAGGAGACACAATAATTAAAGGGACAAACACAGTAGAGGATTATATAGATAGAAATAATGTTTGCTATGTGCAAACACCCCAAATTTTCAGATATTTTGATCTGAAAATGGCAATGCAAAAGGCTTTTGATGATAATTTTTATGGAACCGATGAATCGGTGCTTATTAAAAGAATAGGAAAATCTATTAATATAGTTGAAGGATCATTTCTAAACTTCAAAATAACGACAAAAGCCGACTTCAAAGTTCTAAAAAAGCTTATCTAAAATAGAAAAGCTGCTTTTTAGCTTAAAAAGTGTATTCTCTAGCTGAAAGTACATTGATATTTATCCCCAATATTTTTAGCTTAGAAGCTTATAGAATTAATGGATTTTTAATATGCTCAACTTATTTGCTATAATAACTTTATCATATCTGGTAGGTTCTATACCGACAAGCATTATTGTAAGTAAAGCTGCAAGGGGAATCGATATACGCGATTATGGAAGCGGAAATGCAGGCGGTACTAATGTAATGCGCGTACTCGGATGGAAACACGGTTTGTTCGTGATGATCCTCGATGCTACGAAAGGTGTACTTGCAGTAGTTGTAATAGCAAGATTATTCATGGGCAGTATGCCTTTTAATAATGCAACTCCCTTTGATGATTTTACATTAGTTCAGATAATTGCAGGCATAGCAGCAGTTATTGGTCATGTCTGGACAATCTTTGCTGGCTTCAAAGGCGGTAAGGGAATTGCAACTGCATTGGGCATGTTATTAATGATTTCAACCATTGATATGCTGATAGCAGTTGGAGCCTTTATTATTGTAGTCTCCGTATCAAAATATGTTTCCCTTGGTTCTATTGTTGGAGCGATCGTTGTTCCACTTGCACTTGTTGTGCGTGAAAATGTTTTTAATGTTAACATTCAGGGGTATCACACAATTTTACCTTTTATTATTGCAGTTTCACTGCTGGTTATTTTTACACATCGTAAAAATGTTGTCAGATTACTTAATGGCAGTGAAAGCAAAATAAGTTTTTCCGGGAAAAATAAAGCCTCTCTAAAATAATGAAGATATCAGTGCTGGGAGCCGGTGGTTGGGGAACTACTCTAGCTATTCTGCTTCATTACAACGGACACGAAGTCACCCTCTGGGAATACAAAAAAAACTATTCCAAAATTTTAATCAAAAGCAGAATTAACGAAAGTTATTTACCTGGAGTGAAAATTCCCAAAGAGATACTCATCACACATGATCTTGAAGAAACAAGCACAAATAAGAATATGGTAGTACTTGCTGTGCCTTCACAGTTTTTAAGAAGTGTTATAAAACAGATTAGGCCAACAGATATTAAAAATTCAATTCTTGTCAGCGTAGCGAAAGGAATTGAAAACAAAACGACGATGACGATGTCACAAATGCTAAAAAATGAAATACCTTCTCTTAGCGGTGATCAGATAGGTGTGCTTTCAGGACCAAGCCACGCCGAAGAAGTAAGCAGGAGAATTCCCACTGCTGTTGTTACTGCTTCTCAGAATGTTGAGACTTCAAAGTCAATTCAGGCAGCTTTTATTACCTCCTACTTTAGAGTGTACGCTTCAACAGATACTTTAGGAGTTGAATTGGGCGGCGCCTTTAAGAATGTAATAGCAATAGGAGCCGGCATAATAGATGGTGCAAAATTCGGGGACAACACAAAAGCAGCTATTATGACACGGGGAATTGCTGAAATATCCCGGCTTGGAATTGCATTGGGTGCACAGCCAGAAACATTTGCCGGTCTTTCTGGCATGGGAGATCTAATCGTAACCTGTATGAGCAAGCACAGCAGAAATCGTTATGTAGGTGAGCAGGTTGGTGCCGGTAAAAAATTAAAAGCCGTTTTAAAATCAATGCAGATGGTTGCAGAAGGTGTCGAGACAAGCCGATCCGCATCTATGCTGGGGAAAAAGCATAAAGTTGAAATCCCGATTACTACAGAAGTTTACAGAATACTTTTTGAAGATAAAGATCCTGTAAAAGCCACTACCGACCTTATGACCCGCGATATGAAAATGGAATGACAGTTTCATTTTTAATTAATAAATTATGAACCAGACCCGTGGACATATGACATTTCTTGTAACAGATTACGATGAGGCAATCTCATATTTCACGCAAAACTTAACTTCATTTTGCAGTGTAAAAGTTGTTGTATTTAAAGATCTATACGGAGATAAATAAAATTTCCTGCAGTCTAAAAAAACCAATAAATTTATCATTTCATAATGCTCTATTTATTTTAATAAACCCCTATAAAAACCTGAGAGCACTTAAAATTAAGGGGTATAAAAATGTCTATATATAATTAACTATAAATAGTTATATTATATGTTTAAACTGATGAATATATAACATTCCTCATTTTTAACACATATTAAGAAACTGCATAATGATAAAAGCACATTCGTTCCATATACCTGTTATGGGTATTGGTTACACAATTGAAACTCCCTTAAAGGTTTCACAATTTGGAATTGATTCTGTAATCTCACTTGTAGATGATATGCTTCTAGAAAAGTTGAGAAAAATGTATTGTAGCAAATATGAAATCCCCTATGCCGAAATATCTAAAAAGACAGAGGATTTCAGAGCTAAAAGGATCACTTCTTTCCTAAATCTAATCCACAATTTAGCAGAAAAGAAATTTGAAGAGTTAAAAAACTCGGTTACACAGAAAGGAACTGAATTAAAAGACTTTCTTGACAAGCTACCCCAACGATCAGAAATTAGGGATGAATTCTATAAATTAATTGCGAATTTTAGCTTGAGCGAAATTAAAACCTGGCTTAATGAGAATCTATCTATGGGCAGTATTGATGTAAATATAATGACAAAACTTGATAAGGAAAATTACATAAAAAATGAAAAACTTCCCGTTGAATATAATGATGCTCATGCCGCACTAAGAGGTTTTGCCAACAGCAAGTTAGATTCCTCAATAGTTTTTTCCGCTGGAATGAACCCAAGACTTTATAGCTACCTGGAACATTTTGAAGATTTTTATCATGATGAAAATGGGAAAGCAAAAAAAAGAATTATATTAAAAGTTAGTGACTACAGATCAGCATTTATCCAGGGGAAATTTTTAGCTAATAAAGGTCTTTGGGTTTCCGAATACAGAATAGAATCGGGATTAAATTGCGGGGGACATGCGTTTGCAACTGATGGTTATCTTATGGGTCCTATTTTAGCTGAATTCCGGGACAAACGGGAAGAACTGGTCCAATTATTAAATGAAATATACATTAAAGCACTTTCCAAGAAAAATAAATCTCTTCCAAAATCTGAATTAACTTTTAGAATTACTGCACAAGGTGGTGTCGGTACCGCCGAGGAACATCAGTTTTTAATTGATCACTATGGAGTGGATTCGGTTGGCTGGGGGACACCTTTTCTTTTGGTTCCGGAAGCAACAACGGTTGATAAAACTACTTTGGTAAAATTAGAAAAAGCTAAAGAAGATGATTTATATTTAAGTAATATTTCACCCTTAGGTGTTCCATTTAATAGCCTCAGGGGTAATACAAAGGATATCGAAAAGTTATCTAATTTGATGAAAGGCAGACCCGGAAGTTCCTGTCCAAAGGAATATGTGGCAATTAACAATAAAGAATTTACAGATAAAAATATTTGTACCGCTTCTCGTCAATATCAACATCTTAAATTAAACGAACTTCAAAGTAAATCTCTTGCTCCGGATGAACACCAGGCCAGTTATGATAAAATTGTTGAAAAATCATGTATCTGTGTCGGGCTGGGTACATCTGTTCTTTTGGCAAATAATATGGATACTAAAATCGAGGGCGAAGGAGTCTCAATTTGCCCAGGGCCAAACCTCGCATATTTTACAAAAATTATGAGCCTGCAAGAAATAACTGATCATATTTATGGAAGAATAAATGTTATTACCAGATCGGACAGACCAAATATGTTTGTGAAAGAATTAAAAATTTATTTGGATTATTTGAAAAATAAATTTGAAGAGACTAAAACATCAATGTCTGAAAAACAGGAAAAGTACCTGCTAACTTTCGCGGAAAACCTAAGGAACGGAATAAATTATTATTATAATTTATTCCCTGGCCTGAAAGATAAATTTAAGAATACAAAGGCTGAAATTATAAATGAGTTAGATTCAGGTATGAATTCTCTGCAGCTTCTTATTTTGGAAATAGAGAAACTTTCGGTAGTGACAAATGAAGCTGAATAGAGTTCCCCCGATATAAATACTTTCTTATTGTGTTTACGAACAAAGGCGTTATCTATTCGGCAATGAAATTCCTTTAATCCTCCTGAATAACGAAACCGCATAAGAGTCAGTCATACCAGAAACAAAATCCGTAATTTTCAGAAGTCGCGTGTAAATATCATTATCCGGTTTTCCATCATCTCCGAGGAATTGATCTGGCAGTAGCTTAATTATTGTTTTATTCTTCGGCGAGACTTTATCTTCAGCAAACTCATTGACTGCGTTAATAAAAGTATCAAGCAATCCTCCAAGGACCTCAAAACCTGCTGCTTCCCTTTCCACCACGCCTTTTATTGAATAAATCTTTTCAACCGAAACTCTCTTAATTTCTTCAAGTGAATCGGCTGTGGGAAGCAATGAAATCAAATCTTTATCAAGCTTCCCGTTCATAATATTTTCTTCTTCATCTATAAAAACTAAAGCTAATGTATTCACCAGTTGACTGATAACTTTTGCCCGGAGGTAGCCAATCCTGTCATTTTCATTTCGCTCGTTGTAAAGGCTGAGAGCTGCATTTCCTTTCAAGGGCATTAACAAGGCTTCAGTATCATCAAAAGAAAGTATACCGAGCCGGAATCCGTCTTCAAGGTCCATAACTCTATAGCAAATATCATCGGCAGCTTCTACTAAAAATGCGAGGGGATGTCTGCTCCAGAATAATGAATTTTTATAACCGGATTTTTTAGGTAAGCCGGTTACTTCAGCAACTTCGCTAAACAAATCCTTTTCAGACTGAAAGAAGCCGTACTTTTTATATAGTTTCTCTTTGTGCGCTTTTGATTTACCACTGTTTTCAAGCAACGATTCTTTCGGGTACTTTGTAAATGCAGCAAGCGTAGCGCACGACAGTCTTAGTCCGCCTTTAATAGTTGGATTCTGTAGTTTTGTAATTATTCTGAATCCTTGTGCGTTTCCTTCAAATTTTGTAAGGTCGGTCCATTGCTTCCCATTCAATTTGATTTTATATGTTTTTCCCGCACCGTTCCGAAAATATTCAGCGATAGCGTCCTCTCCGGAATGTCCGAACGGCGGATTGCCGATATCGTGTGCAAGACAGGCAGATGCTACGATCTCACCAAAATGGAATTGTGTAAAATCATTTTTTAGCTTTTTGTTTCGCTCCAGTATTTTTTCACCGACCGTATTTCCAAGAGACCGGCCTACACACGAAACTTCAAGACTATGAGTCAATCTTGTATGCACATAATCGCTGTCCGGCATCGGAAAAACCTGTGTTTTATCCTGCAATCTCCGGAAAGCCGAACTGAATACAATCCTGTCAAAGTCTCTTTGAAACTGGCTTCTTCCGTCGTTTGAAGTTTCCTCAGTAAAGCCAAGTAATCTTTTAGATAAGAGTTTTTTCCATTCCAAGTTATTTTCTCCGGTCAGTTGTTTGAATTAGGGTTTTTCAGATTCCATGTAATTATACCATCTTTAACAAAGTCTTGCTCAAAATTAAATGCCTGCAAAAGCTTTTGTGAAGGTAATAGATTTTCCGGTGTTTGTGCTATTACAGCTTTCACCTTATTATGCATAAAAGCGAAGCGGATCATTTCTCGCATTGCTTCCGGCATAAATCCTTTCTTTTGATATTTTGGTTTCAGAGCATAACCAATTTCAATTTTCCCTTCACTATCCGGTAAACCGCTAAATCCACAGGTGCCGATGATTTTATTTTCCTCTTTCAAAATTATCTGCCACATCGTGAACCAGGTACTATTATAAGGATTTTTTTTCATACTCTGCAAAACTTTGTCTAAAACCTTCCCAATTTCTCTTTCCATTTCATCATCGTATTTTTCAGTATGGCTTTCGACTAATCCAAGTTGCTCATCCAGCTTCGCAGGATTGCTTCCATAAAGTTTAAACTGTTCTATATTTAAAGGAATAATTTTCAGTCTTTCCGTATTTAGCTCAAACACTTTATTACCTCAAAAACTATTTTATCAAATTTATGAAAGAATAATGCAAAATACTTATCTTATTGTAATTACTGAGTACTTGCACTATTTTTCACTTCAATGAATAATTCAAATGAAAATATTCTTTCCCGATCAGTCCAGTATATTAAATCTGTTGGCCCACGCAGAGCTGAATCATTCCAAAAAATAGGAATTGAAACAATCAGGGACATTCTCTTCTATTTTCCCTCCCGACATTTAGACAGATCAACCACACTCTCAGCAGCTAAGGCTTACGGCTACGTTATTAACGGGTATGAAGGAGAACTGACTATCATTGCGAAAGTAGAAGACGTTGAAAAAAGGAGATTCGGAAAGAGAGAGATATTTAAAGTTCAGTTCCGGGATTCAACAGGTTTCTTCGAATGTGTTTGGTACCAGGGGGTTAAATATTTCCTGAATGTTTTTCACGAAGGAGATACATTCGCTGTATCAGGTAAACCTGTAAAATCCAAATATGGAAATCTACAGTTCACTCACCCTGATTTTGACAGAATAACCGAAGATGAGTCCGATAGTTTTCTGAACACAGGGAAGATCATCCCCTTTTACAGGATTCCAAAAGAATTAAAGACAACTAAAATTGGTGATTTCAGCCTGCGCAGAATTATAAGTAACGCAGTTGAACTTTATGCCGACCAGCTTGAAGAAACTTTACCGCGGGATATTATTGAAGGACATAAGCTGCTTCCCTTGATTGAAGCCGTGAAAAATTTCCACTATCCTGATAGCCATGAAAAATTTCTCGCGGCACAGAGGCGATTTAAGTTCGAGGAATTGTTCTACCTTGAATTACTTGTCGCATTGAGGAAATACAATTACAGGACAAGATTGACTGGAAGCTCAATGAAGATTAAAACCCATCTGGTACAGGATTTCCTTAAAACACTCCCATTCGACCTGACAAAATCACAGCTTAAGGTATTGAGTGAAATCAAAAAGGATATGGAATTAACTGTTCCTATGAACAGGCTGCTTCAGGGTGACGTAGGCTCAGGTAAAACAATCGTCGCACTGATTGCTATTCTAATAGCCGTTGACAATGGTTACCAGGCTGTGCTGATGGCTCCTACCGAGATTCTCGCTGATCAGCATGCAAAAAACATTTCAGCGATGATGCAAAAACTATCTGCAATTCACAAAGACAAAACAGTAAAAGTCAGTCTTCTGCTGGGCGGGCAAAGAAAAACTGAAAAAGAAAAAAATCTTCAAAGGATAGAATTGCAGGAAGCAGACATAGTAATTGGTACACACGCTTTGTTCGAAGGAAAAGTGAAGTTCAATAATCTTGGTCTTGTTATTGTTGACGAACAACATCGCTTCGGAGTTGCACAAAGAGCAAAACTTCAAAGCAAAGGGAAAGTGCCCGATGTGCTTGTAATGAGTGCCACTCCAATTCCAAGGACTTTATCTATGACAATTTATGCTGATTTGGATCTTTCTATTATAGATGAAATGCCCAAAAACAGGAAGCCTGTAAAAACGCTCTTGCGTGGGGAGAAAAAACTCACCTCTATATATAAGTTTATTACAGATAAGAGTAAGGAAGGTTATCAATCTTTTGTAGTTTATCCTCTTGTTGAAGATTCTGAAAAAATAGAATTGAAAGCGGCAGAAACTTATTATAAAGAATTACAGCAAACCGGGCTGAATGGTCTAAAATTAGGGCTTATTCATGGGCGTATGAAATGGCAGGAAAAGGAAGAAGTAATGCTGCTATTTTTAGCTAAGAAGTACGATGTTTTGATAAGCACTACTGTGATTGAAGTTGGAATCGATATTCCCGAGGCTAATATTATTTTAATTAATGATGCTCACAGGTTTGGTTTATCACAGCTTCACCAACTGCGCGGACGAGTCGGCAGAGGAAATAAGCAGGCTTACTGTATACTTGTTACAAGAGATAACTATGTCGCAGCTAATGAAAACAATAATCTTGAACTCGAATACTTATCATCCACACAAATTGAAAAATATAAATCAAGTGTTAGGTTGCAAACAATGGTTAAATATAATGACGGCTTTAAAGTTGCAGAGGTTGATTTAAAACTACGCGGGCCGGGAGATATTTTTGGAACCAAACAAAGTGGTTTCCCCGAACTTAAATTCGTTGATATCATTAATGATGCAGATATAATTAAGGAAGCGAAACAATCAGCGTTTAAAATAATAGACGGTGATCCTCAACTTAAGTCTGAAACTAATTTCATACTCAAAGAAAATTTTTTGAAATACTATTCTAAAAATCTAGAGTACGCCAGGATCGCCTGAAAGATTTTAGATTGACTCCGAACTTCCCCTCGCTCGGACAAACAACCCTTCTTCTCATCTGATTTTTTTTTGGATTTTTGTTTTGTTAATAATAATTTTAATTATAAATTTGAAGTGATTAAATTTTGTAACTAATGATTTTCATGTTCTTCCAAAATATTTTTGATGAAAGTTTCAGGTTCGACATCAGAAATAGTTTCTGAAAAGTTTTTTAAAAGCCATTGACTTAGAAATATTATTAGTTATATTTGTTATAAACAACTGTAAGGAGAAATTATTTTATCTTCTCTCTTTAATGTTCGACTGAAAGTTGCTCTTACATTCAATGTTAAACCAGAAAGTGAAACTTTCCTCCAAGAATTATCCCCTGTTCAGAAAAACACACAGCATCAACCGGAAAAAGCGGTTGATACTTATGCTGAGTGGGATACCTGGGAGACGATCAACTCAATTAAAAATGCTTTATCTGTTTACAACGACGTTGAATTAGTTGAAGCAAACGAATCTGCTTTCGAAAAGTTCAAAGAAATACAACCAGATATAGTCTTTAACTTCGCTGAAGGTTTAAAAGGTATCAGCAGAGAAGCGCAGATACCAGCTATGCTTGATATGCTCGGTATTCCTTACACCGGCTCTGATCCATTAACACTTGCAACTTGTCTTGACAAAGCAAGAACAAAAGAAATTCTTACATATCATGGAATATCGAATCCCAAGTTTATTCTTGTCGATTCAATTGAACAGATTGAAGATCACAATTTAAAATTCCCGTTAATAGTAAAACCGTATTCTGAAGGATCAGGTAAAGGAATTTTTTCAACTTCATATGTAAAAGACAAAGCTGAACTTGAAAGAGAGGTTAACAGAGTTGTATCGGAATATGAACAGCCAGCTTTGATTGAGGAATTTCTGCCGGGTAGAGAGTTTACGGTAGCAGTCCTGGGAAATGACGATGAAACTGAAGTGCTGCCGATAGTCGAATTAAACTATAACGATTTTCCTGATGATTTTATTCCTATTTACTCATTTGAAGCCAAGTGGATACTGGATACAAGGGAAAACCCTCTTAATGTTTTTACCTGTCCTGCAGACATAAACAGAGAACTTGAACTACAGATTAAAGACACTGTTCTAAAAGCATATAAAACATTGCGTTGCAAAGACTGGAGCAGGATTGACGTCCGTCTCGATGCCGAAAATAGACCTAATATTATAGAGATTAATCCAATACCTGGAATATTGCCCAATCCGGAAGACAATTCCTGTTTTCCGAAAGCGGCAAGGTCGGTTGGCCTAAGCTACAACGATATGGTAAATAAAGTGCTCTACGTTGCAGCAAAGAGACACAAACTTTTATGAAAAAAAATGCGAAAATATTGATTTGCTACAATTCACCTGTTAGCATTTTCCCGATCTACAATGGTAAACCGGCAGAGAAGGATAGCCGGATAAATGACCTTTCCGAAAATGCCTTCGAAAGAGATTTACATAAGATCGTCAGCAGCCTGGAAAAGCACTATTCCAAAGTCGAGACATTTGCAGCAGACAGTAACATAGAAAAGACAATATCTGAATTGAACAAGATTTCTCCGGATGTAATTTTTAATTTCGTTGAAACAATTGAAGGTGTTGCCAGCTATGAATATTGCATAGCCGGAATCTTTGAACTGCTCGGATACCAGTTTACCGGCAACACACCTATGACTCTAGGCAACTGCTTAAATAAAGAAAGAGCAAAAAACATTTTACGTTCCTTCGGAATAAACACGCCAAAATCGCTGATTATAAAACCTGCGGATAAAGTTTCAAATAAAGGCTTCAATTTGAAATTCCCGATAATACTAAAACTATTAAATGAAGATGCAAGCATCGGAATTTCCGAATTCTCAGTTGTTAATAATTTCTCTGAGTTATCGAAACAATTTAAATTTATGTTTGGGACTTACAAACAGGACGTAATTGCTGAAGAATATATAGATGGTCGTGAACTTAACGTTGCTATTCTTGGCGATAGAATTCTTCCTATTTCGGAAATCCTTTTCAACGGACTTCCTGATGATTTACCAAAAATTATTACATACGACAGTAAATGGATTGAGGACAGCGTTTATTTCCAGCATACACAACCAAGCTGTCCGGCTGAGATAGACAGAAAAACTCAAAAAAATGTTGAGACTGTTGCAATTGCTGCCTTCAGTGCGATGAACTGCAGAGATTATGCAAGAGTCGATATTCGACTTAGCGGTGACGGAATTCCTTACGTTATTGAAGTGAACCCGAATCCTGATATATCTACCGATTCAGGTTTTGCGCGTGCCGCTTCAAAGGCAGGAATTCCTTATGAAGAACTATTGCACACGATTGCAAATTTTGCTTTAACAAGAAAAAAAGATGATACGAAAAATAAAGCAGTCTGATGCAGTTGAAATTGAAAATATCTTGAAAAAAATCCCGATCTTTAACGAAGAAGAGATCGGTATTGCGATGGAGCTTGTGAACATAGCTGTCACAGTTCCAAAGCAGACAGATTATAATATTTATGTTTACGAAAACGGTGGAAATATTTTAGGTTATCACTGTACAGGTAAACGCCCTTTGACAGATGGTGTATATGATCTTTACTGGATCGTTTCTGATCCTGAATCGGGAAAGAAAGGAATTGGAAAAAATTTGTTGGATCATGCAGAAGACTTTGTAAAAAAAAATAACGGAAGGTGGATTCTTGCAGAAACATCTTCCAAAGAAAGTTACACAAAGACAAGAAATTTTTATTTGAGAAATAACTATTCGATAATCGCGGAAATAAATGATTTCTATAAGATCGGAGATAGTTTAATGGTTTTTGGTAAGTATTTTCACTAACAAAAATAATAATCTGAGGATCAGTCATGGAACTATGGCAGCAAATGGTGCGAGACAGTATTCACACTGTTGACCAACTTGTTGAAAAATTTAATATAGATCGGAAAGTCGCCGAAGATCTTGATGAATTTTTCCAGGCAAGGATTAACCCATATTATTTCAGTTTGATCAGGTATCCCGGGGACCCTATCTGGCTGCAATGCGTACCGGACAAAATGGAACTAGAGGACTTTGATGCAGAAGAAGATCCTTTAATGGAGGATTCAATGAGCCCTGTTCCAAATATTACACACCGCTATCCTGACAGAGCACTTTTTCTTGTCACAAGTCAGTGTGGAATTTATTGCAGGTTCTGCACGAGAAAAAGAAAGGTAGGGGATTATGAGAAAATTTCCATGAAAGGCCTTGAAAGTGCTTTCAAGTACCTGGAACAGCATACAGAAATCAGAGATGTTATTATGTCTGGAGGCGATCCATTAATGTTAACTGATACTATGCTGGAAAAAATACTGCAAAGGCTAAGGTCAATCCCGCATATTGAGATCATCAGGCTGGGAACAAAAATGCCGTGCGTCTTGCCCCAGAGAATAACTCCACAGCTTTGTGAGATGATAAAAAAATATCATCCTATTTATCTTAACACTCATTTTAACCACCCGTGGGAAATAACTCCTGAAAGTACAAAAGCGTGTGAAATGCTCACCAATGCCGGAGTACCTGTTGGAAACCAGATGGTACTAATGAAAGGCGTTAATGACGACCCTGCTGTTGTAAAAGAACTAATGCAAAAATTATTGAAGATCAGGGTTCGTCCATACTATATGTATATGGCTGATGAAACCAAGGGAGCTAATCACTTCCGTACTTCTATTGAAACAGGATTAAACATAATAGAAAATCTTCGAGGCCACACAAGCGGGCTTGCAATTCCTCACTTTGTAATTGATGCTCCGGGCGGCGGCGGGAAAATACCTATTCTTCCGGAATATGTGGTTCACAAGGACGAAGACAAGATTATCCTTCGTAATTATAAGAACAAAATTTACGTTTATAAAAATTACAAGGATAAGAATAACCCGGAGACAAAGAAAAACGGAAAAGCCACAGGAAAGAACGGTAAATCTAAAGTTAAGGAGATCGACGTCTCCAAGATTGAATTACCGGTACTTGAAGAAGTGGAAAATTAACCTATTACGTTTAGGTAAGAAAAAAAAGGCATCCAATGGATGCCTTTTTAATTTTTAAAATACTATTAAGAAAAAATTTAGCCCTTGTCTCATTTATTAAAGAAATTCACCTTCTTCCCATTAAAATAACCGCCTGAGAGTTATTTGCACCTGTCGCAACAACCAGATTTCCTTTTACCGCAAGCCCCCCATAACTCCCGTTATCAAGCCCCGTTTCATTTATGTAACTCATCCACCTTTTACCGTTATAGTGAAGTACTTCACCGAATGACCCTACAGCATATATATCATTAAGTCCATTACCTCTAATGCTCGATATCGAATATTTTGTAATATCAAGTGGATTGTTATTCCATGAGTTATCTGAAAGAGAATTTTTTTCATAAATACCTGAACCGGCAAGGTAGTAATGTTGAAAAGGCACAAACCATATGCTATATAAGTCCCATTCAATAGGACTTGTTGATACGGTCGTGGCATTACTTCCATTGATGCTGAGAAGTGTCCTTCGAGGCGGATAGTTGTTTGAACCGACCACAAGAATTTGATATAGACCAAACTTAGAGCTTGAACCATAAATATCCAGCAATGGTAAACCGGTTCCGCTATCTATTTTTTGCCAGCTACCGTTTGTTCCTCTGTGTGCAATTAGTCCACTATTTCCTATTATATAAAGATCGGTACTGGAAGTACCCCACATTTTATTTACGTGAGAAGGGAAATCTATATTTAATGGTAATGTTTGAAACTGTTTACCATCCCAATGTATACCAGCTTCAAACCAAATATCATTTGAACCAAATGCGTAAACTGAATAGATTGGGCTGTAAAGCGCTTGTCCTTGATAATAATATGGTACTTTTAGTAAATTCCATTTATTACCATCCCAATGTGCTACATTATAAGGAAAAGGGTCCGGATTTCCATTTGCTGAGTCAAGATATACTTCTCCGACTGCCCAAATATTATTTTCGTCTATGATTGCTACATCATAAAAAGAACCACTTCCTGCGTTCCCTCCAAAAGTAAACTTCTGCCAGGTAAAGTCGCTACTTGTTGTATCGGACTGTCCTTGTGGCGCAGTTGGGCTTTGGCAGCTAAACTGTGAGAAGGTAATTAGGCAAATTACTATTATTAGAAGTCCACATAGTAGCAAGAACGAGTAATTATTCATCTAATTATCCTTAACAATATTTACTTCATCAAAATCAGTCTTTTATTTGATCCCCACGAGATTATTTATTGGAAGGAAAAGATTTAAATTTCATAGCCAATTAGGAAACAAAAGAGATACGATTTATATCTTCCGATACTGTTAACTCTTACAAAAGAATACTCCTTTACATATCGTAGATCAAGCTGATATTTTTTGAATTGTAAATTTATTCCCAAATCTAAATACGCGCCAGAATTGTTAAAATATGGATCTTCAGAATAATCATTGTGACTATCTCCTGCATTTGGATAATCGTATAATGATGCACATCGGTTTCTGCTCAACATAACTTTGCTTCTCGGAAATATTCCATGATAAACCAGGACCAACATAAATATTTACTACAATGTTTTTTATAGTGAAAAGATCATAATTCAGTAATACACTATTTTCCAATTTCCATAACTTGTATTCACGGTAGCCATATATATCATTATAAAGAGAATCAAAACCTTTAGCTATTCCTGTAATCTTTCCGCTCTTTTCTATTACACCAGGCTCCCAGGCAATAAACAAATTTCCAGTAAGGTGCCAGTTAAGCCTTAATGACAAAATAAAGCTTGGGTTAAATTCGTGATTCAACCTGTTCCTATAGTAATTAACTTCATCAGTTTTATAAATAGAGGGAAATCCAAGTCCTGCTTTAATATCGAGTTGCTGCGCTATTAAAAATTTAACTTGAAGACTGATAAATAACAAAATCAGAAATATATTTCTCATTGTCTACCTATGCAATTTTTTGTTTATAACAATATTGTAAAAGTTAAATATAAACTAGCTTAATACCAGCAGTAATAATTTCAATTAATGAAATAATTGCCACTACCCCCATGATTTTCATTACTTATATTCTAAAAATCTTTATATAAACTATTTACCAGTACATTGGGATGAATATATGGAAGTCCCCTCCTTGTGGAATTTAATTCTTGCTATCTTATTCAAAGGTATTTAAATATAAATACAAAATCAAGCGTCTCCTAAAATTATTGCAGTCTGTTCGCAAATTTTTTAATGGAGACTTTCTTTTTCTGATGCATCCGTTACTAATCACCTGTGTTTTAAAAACACTTCGGCAATTTATTCTTTATCCAAAATCCTCACCATATCTTTTTCCAAAGTTTCAGCGGCAGCTTCGATTATTCGCCCCTCTTCTTTCCCATCTTTATAAAAAATAATTGTAGGCACAAGCTTAATATTGAGATCAGCGACTTCGTCATCTCTTCCCTTCTTGTCCCTGTCAACCATTATTAATTTCACTTTATCGGTGGGATAATTTAAGATAATCCAGAATTTTATAGAACTCAGGAACAAGAGTTCTGCTGTCGCTGCACCACGTTCCCATAACAATTGTGATATCGGTGTTTTTAATTTTATCCGCAATTTTGGCAAGAGAGGTTGAGTCTACTTCATACATATTATAATTGGAATTAAACCACCACGAAAAAGACGAATCATTGAACGCTTCGCGTGTACAATTCCCCAAAAGCATCGGTTTACCGGTCATTGTGTCCTTACTCATAAAATTCACGTCTTGTCCATAAGACACAAAGGATACGAGACAAAAAAGAATAATAAAATATGTTTTCATATTAGTCCCCGTTGGTTACAGTATTATTTCGGAGGTCAATGCCCCACAACAGTTTTGTTCTTAAAGTTTCAAAATAGTTGGTCAGGTTGGTATGAACAAGCTTAGCTGATTTTTTACTTTTTGTGATTTTTAATTCAAGCGGAGGGAGAAAAGAAAAGACACGTTGGCCGTCACAATTAACGTGTAATTCTTTGTGTAATGAATTTGTTCTTATTGTAATTTCCTGGCTGCTCGGCACAACCAGCGGACGCATTGTAAGGCTGTGCGGAGAGATCGGGCTCAAAGTGATCACATCAGCTTTCGGACTAACAATTGGGCCGCCCGTGGAAATAGAATACCCTGTAGAACCTGTGGGTGTTGCTATAATTAAACCGTCGGCAGAAAAAGTGGTAACATATTCGCCGTCAACATTAATCTCTATCTCTATCATTTTCGGCCAGCCACCTTTATCAATAACGATATCGTTTATAGCGTAAAGGCTTTCCATATCGTGGCCAATACATTCACCTGCAATCACCATACGTTCATCAATCGAATACCTGCCGGCTTTAATTTCCTTAATTACTTTGTCAATCTGATCAACATTCGTTTCAACCAGGAACCCGAGTTTACCTATATTCACACCAAGAACTGGTTTATCATAAAAGCGGGCATTATAAGTTGTATTGAGCATCGTACCATCGCCACCAACCGAAATAATTATATCACTTTTTTTGTAAAGCTCTTTTTCTTCAAGAAGCTCGTTCTTTTTCAGGTCTTCACAAATCTTACTTTGACATCCCAGCACTTTATCGCTGACAAAAAAATTGAAGCTTTCTTCCCTCAATTTTTCTACAAAATCGGCAACAACAGAATAAACTTTTTCCTTATTTATATTGACGATTATTCCTATTACCGGATTTTTTTTTGCTTTTTTATTGTTAGTCGACTTTTTTGCCATTTGATTTACCGCCTATTCTCTTTAACTCCCAAAACTTACAATATTTAGTAAAAACATACGCTGCAGAAAATATTGCCAGGATAAATCCCTGGATGCCGTCTAAAAATCCTAACCTGAAAAAATACATTTTCTTGAAGATAAATATCGGTCTGAAAATAATATCAGAAAGCTTAAAAACTTTCCCTTGTTTAACCATTTCTTCTGCCGCGAGTGTAGTATATCTATTAAACTTTTCAAAATAGTGATGAATTGTCGGATCGGTATAGTGTTCAATTTCGCTTTTCAACTCTCCGGTTAGTCCATTAACTAGAAGGTGCTCGTGTACGTCATTATCACTGAAGCCAACTTTATTTTTATTGAAAAGTCTTGTTACCCTTCCCGGATACCAGCCGCTGTGTTTAATCCACTTACCGAGGAAATAGGCCTTCCGTGGAACTGAATAAGCTGATAACTCCGGTGTAGTTTTTTTGAAAAGCAATATTTCCTGAGCCAGCTCCTTCGTCAATGCCTCGTCAGCATCTATCCAGAAAATCCAGTCATTCGAGGCCAGAGAAACCCCGTGCTTTTTTGTCCCGGAGTAGCCCATCCAGTTAACAGCCTGTGCTTTAACGCGCGGATAAGATTTTGCAATCTCAAGAGTTTTGTCTGTTGTTGTAATATCAACAAGGACTATTATTTCATCAATGCAATTAAGCTGGCTTTCGATGCATCTGGCAATGTTTGCCTCTTCATTTTTTGCAATTATAATTGAAGATATTTTTATGGCTTTATCGCATTTTATTTTAAAAGATGCTCAATTTTATTTTTCACTTTTTCAACCGAAATACTATTAATATCTATCGGTGAATTAATGCGATACTTTTCTGCTAACTTTTCAGGGTGTTCAGAATCTTTTAAAACTTCATCAGGGAAAAGATAATTCGCCCCTGGAAAAACAGCTTCAGGATAAGGCAAAAATCTGCCGAAATAACTGCCATTGCTGATACACAAAAATCTCTTGTTAACAGCAGCAGATATATGAACAGCAGCCGTGTCATTCGAAATCACCATCTCCGAATCAGCAATGATTTTAGCAAGTTCAGTTAAACTACATTTACCCGAAAGATCAATTAATTTTTTACTTTTAACTTTTCTGCTAATTTCATCGGCAATATATTTTTCGCCCCCGGATAAAGGAATTACAACATGTAATCCAAATTCTGATATTAAATATTCACAAATTTCAGCATAATTGCTTGCACTCCAGCGTCTCTGCGGATCGTTTGATCCGGGGAAAATAACACAGTATTTATCCGGTAAAGCTTTATACTCAGGAAGTTTTGAAGGGTCTATTTGTGGTTGTTTTATATTTAACTTTTTATCAAGTAACAACTTCAAAAAACTCTTTATTCCTAAAATAACTCAAAAATATTTTCATCCGTAGCAGGAATCAATTTAGTGTAATACTTATCCGTCAACATTCTTCTCTTCCAGGATACGTGTTTCTCCCGTGAGCCCGTACTTCCTATTCTTACTTTTGCTCCGCTTGCCCGGACTATCGCATCCCCATAAAGTATTTCGCGGCCATAAGTCGTATCAATAACAGTTTCATAACCTGATTTATAAACATTCCTGAGAAATTTAAATTTATATTTAAAATCAGAATAGAATTTCTTCCTGTTCAACCAGATAAAGTGATCTACATAGTCTTTATCAAAGGTTTCAGCCAGATCTTTCCAGATAATATTTCCGCAAAGAGTAATATTATAATCTCTGTATTTTTCACTTTCCCTTACAGACTCAAGAAAATTTCTGAATAAAACATAATCACCTATAGAGTCAAGCCTGATCAGTAATAGGGTCCTATTTTTAATTCCATGTCTTTTGTTTTTCAAAACGGCGAGGAAGATATTCAGCAAAAAGTAATTGAAAAGATTTAATAGTTTTTTTAGATAGATAGAATTCATCTTTAAATGTTGTCGAGATATTTATGATCTGCCCAGGTTTTACTTTTCATAAAAAATTTATTTATAAAAGCAGCCATACCGTATTTACTCAGCTTAACGATCACAGGAAATAAAACCGGGTTAATTTTCTTTTTAGTGAAAAGATGAATTTCACCAAAAGTATAAAAATTTAAATCGAACTTATGGGCAATAAGTTCTAATGTTTTTCCAGAATAAAATGATACATGCTGACCGTGATTAAAACCATAATACCACCACTCATCCGGGGCAGGTACCTGTTCAGGTAATAACTTTGTAGAGAAAAAAATATTGGTGGAGAAAGAAAGCATTATTTCAATTTCCGCTAGAGGATTCGGAAGATGTTCAAATACTTCAAAAACTGTAATCGCTTCAAAAGTTTGTGAGGTAGACGATGTTTCAATCTCAAATCCGCGAGCCATTAAATTGTCTGAATATTTATCGCTCCAAAAAAAATCATATCCATAATCCCGCATATAGTCGAGTAAATATTCCGTAACCTCCTGCATAATCGAGAAATTTCTCTTCTTTATTAAAAAAGAAAAATATTAAAGAAGAAACCACTTTCCCCAAATATAGATTCCTGTCTAGTACCCCTGTATCTATAACATTTATCGGACTTTTATAGGATTCCTCAAGCCAGTAGGGTTCTTCGGTAAACAGGAAAGAGCAATGTTTGCAATAATAATACTTGACATCATATTTGTGCAGAACTTTGTGCGAAAACTTTAGTTCAGTATCTGCGTTACAAATTTTACATTTCATAGTTTATTTTGCCCAGATGCCAGTGGCTTTTTTATTTATAATTTTTAAATACTGAATCGGAACCCAGATGGAGCCTATTATAACGCATACGCATGTAGCAGCCATCACCCCTGTAATTCCAATCCCCAAATTTTTTGCAAAATAAATAGACAAAGGAATATTTATAATTGCAATAAAAATAGAGTAGTATAATTGCAGTCTTATTTTCCCGGTTCCATTTATAAAATAAGCAAAAATATTATTCCAGTTTGATATTATAACAAACGCTCCCATCACAAGAGATAAATTAAATGGAATATAAACCTGATCGCCCACCCATATTTTATAGATAGCCCCTGAGAGAAAAACCATAATAACCACACCAACAGACAGTAACAACCATATTTTCAGAATTTTTGTCATAGCATTTCTTACCCACTGATAATCTTCTTTCACATAGGCTTCAGTATAAGCTGACCATAATGGTGTGAGAATTATATTAAAAAATAATGGAACAAAATAAAATAGTTTGTATGCAATATTGTAAACTGTTACTTCAGCAGGGCCAAAGAGTTGTGTGATAATCATATTATCAGTTGCAAAAACTATTAAACCAGCAATCTGGATTACAAAAAATTGGGTCCCTAATTTTACCAGATCTTTCGAGTGGTCCATCCTAAAATATTTAATTGTTGGGGAGACGTTTCTGTAGACTTTTGCAAACAATATTATTGTAGCTAAAATAAGAATGATAGCAGGAACTATACCTAAACCGGTTCCCAGAACAACCAAATTACGTTTTGATGTCTTATATAATATTAACAGAAAAAGTACACTAAAAATATTTGAAGAAGCGCTTATTAGCCCGTTTATTGCAGGTCGTTGATCAGCCTGGTTTACTGAATAGATTAATTTAAGTAACAATTGAAGAGAAAATAAAAAGAAAACAATCGCTATTAGCAAATTTAGTTCAGAAGTAAGGTAAGCCGGGCTGTTAAATATTTTTGACCAATTGATAAATTTGTAAATTGCAAAAAATAATACCCAAAGAATAACTACTCCCCCGCCAAATATTATATAAGCCGTACTCACAAATGTTTTTGCCTTCTGTAATGAATTTTCTGCAAATGCTTCGGAAAGTTTATTCCTTAAACCGTTGCCAATTCCAAAATCTAAAAAGCTAAACCATGTTAGAACGGAACTTATCGTTAACCAGACCCCATATTCAACAGGGCCGAGATATTTCAAAGTAAGAGGAACTATAACAAGTGTTGATAAAAAGTTTACTATATTAAAAGCTAACAGAAGTACTATGTTTTTTTTGGTCTTTAGCGAGCGCGAGCCGACATCTAAACGAAAAAGATTATTTATATTATTGATTATTTTCTGCAAAATATTTTCTAAAATTAAATTTAAATTTAACCTTTATTTTCCCATTTTTTATTTCGCCAGTACCTGACTACAAAATCTAACTTTAAAAAATGTAAAACCTTCTTAATCTTTGTTCTTTTTATTCTTTCACGGTAAAATCTTTCAGCGTTATTGTCCCAGAGTTTATGAAAAATCAGGGCCTTTTTAATCTCTTCAATTCCCCCTAACTCGTTCTGCCAGGAATCGCCTCCCGCAAGCTGGATGACCATTGGCTCTCCTGCAAGGTATCTGCCTCTTTTTCTAAAGTCCGGAATCATCTTTTCAAACCGACATACCAGCTCATAATCCATAGCATACTTATATGTAATATCAAAATCGCCATATTGTTCGTAAACATTTTTTCTAAAAAACATTGTCGGATGATTGTACGGCATTGCCTCCTTTATATCGCATAATAATGGTTTCCTGATATTTGATCCATAAATATCATCTATAAATTTAATATCACCGTGAATAAATAAGACTTCAGATTCTTTAAATACATCAATTACCTTTTCAAATAAATTTGAATCGAAATAGTAATCATCACTGTTTAATATGGCAATTATCTCCCCTTTTGCAACTTTTATCCCTTTGTTAAAAGCATCGGAAATTCCGCTATCCTGTTCACTTATAATATTCAAATTATCCGATAGTTTATAATCCTCATAGGTTCTATTTAAGATGTTTATCGTATTATCTTTACTTAAATTATCAATTATAATATGTTCAAAATTTTTATATTTTTGGCTTATGACAGAATTGATATTCTTTTCTATTGTCTTTTCAGAGTTAAATGTTGGCGTTACTATAGAAATTCTTACCATATAAATTTTATCTTATTGATTAAAGGAAATCCATATTAAAGTTAGTAAATAGACAATAGAAAAAACTCTTATATTCAATTTAATTTTTTATAAATTTGTAATCAAAGATAATGCTTTTAGAAGTCTGTTCGGATAAATGAAACCTGCAAAAAAAAAGATTTTAATAGTTAAAATAGGTGCTATAGGCGATGCCGTGATGGCATTATCAATGATTCATGAAATAGACAAAAAATATTCTGATAGTAAAATTACTTGGCTTTGTGGAGGTATAATTTCTCCGCTAATCAAAAGTGTTCGGCAAATTAGTGAAGTAATAACCCTGGATGAAAATAAGCTACTGAGTGGCTCAAAAATTGAACAATTTGTTGTTGTTTTTACAGTTTGGATAAAATTATTCCTCAGGAAATTTGACCTTGTAATAAATGCACATAGTGACAAAAGATATAACTTTCTGGTTTTCACTACAATTAAAAATAAATACAAAAGCTTTAGCGGAAAAAACAGAAAGAACCAATTAGTTAAGGGAAGATATCACGCAGTTGAATATGCGAGACTAATTCATGGTATGGACAACTGGAAAATGCCGGAACCTGTTTTCCCGAAAATTATACCCACACAAGTCAATCATATCGATGAGCTTTTAGGAGAATTAAAAAACAAAAAAATCATTTTGACTCCGGGAGGAGCTCAAAATATTATTAATGATGGCATTCAAAGAAAATGGCCTACGGAAAACTATTCACTGCTGACAAAGGTGCTATTAGAGAAAATTGATAGGTGTTCAATAATAATCGTAGGTTCAAAAAGCGATGAATATGTCGTTGATTCATTTAAGAATCTCCCTGTAATAAATTTAATTGGAAAAACTTCTTTGACAGATCTTATTTACCTGTATAATAAATGTAATCTGCTAATTACACATGATACAGGATTAATGCACATTGCCAAACTATCAGATATTCGTTCCATTGCTCTCTTCGGTCCTGTCAATCCCATTGAAAGGGTAGGGAAAAATGAGAAGATTGAAATAATATGGCCGGGGAAAGACCTACCGTGTTCCCCTTGCTATGATGGGAAATCATTCGCGGACTGTGAAAATAATATCTGCATGAAAAACATATCCGTCAAAATAGTATTTGACCAGACTGTGGAATTATTAGAACGGATCGGTTAGTTTTGAACTAATTATAACAAAAGCCTAAGAAATGAAAGTTGCAATTGTACATGAATGGTTAACAACTTACGCCGGATCAGAGAGGTGTGTTGAATCGTTTACAAATTTATATCCTGATGCTGACATTTTTGTCCTGTTCAGTTTTTTAGATGAAAAAGATCGGCAGGTTATTCTAAAAAATAAAAAAACCAATACATCTTTTATTCAGAATTTACCTTTCGCAAGAAAATTTGCTCGTAAATATCTTCCTCTTTTCCCTTTTGCTGTTGAACAGTTTGATCTATCAGAATATGACCTCATTATTTCCAGCTCTCATGCTGTCGCCAAAGGAGTACTTACAACCTCGAACCAGTTACACATTTGCTATTCTCACACTCCGATCAGGTATGCCTGGGATTTAACACATCAATACCTTAAACAGGCAAACCTAACCAAAGGTCTAAAGGGATTATTCGCTAAGGCAACGCTCCACTATATTAGAATGTGGGATGTTTCTACTGCCAACCGGCCAGATTATTACATTGCCAACTCAAAATATATTGCTGCCAGAATTAAAAAAATTTACGACCGGGAAGCGACTGTTATAAATCCTCCCGTTGATATTAACAAATTTGAATTCTCTGATGACAAAGGAAATTATTATTTAACCGCTTCCCGTTTTGTACCTTATAAACGAGTAGATCTTATTGCAGAAGCGTTTTCAATGATGCCGGACAAACGACTAGTAATAGTTGGAGATGGTGAAGACGAAAATAAAGTAAGATCTAAAGCAGGGAGTAATGTAGAATTTGTCGGCTATCAAACCGGTGACAAGCTTAAAGAATATTTTAAAAAGGCAAAAGCATTTGTATTTGCTGCCGAAGAGGACTTTGGCATTACAGTGATTGAAGCTATGGCTTGTGGTACCCCTGTTATTGCTTTAGATAAAGGCGGTACAGCCGAAACTGTTATTGACGGCGTAAATGGAATTCATTTTAATGATCAGACTGTTCTATCAATAAAAGAAGCTGTAGAGAGATTCGAAAACACAAAGAATAATTTCGATCACAGATCAATAGCTGAATATGCAAAGCAGTATGACAGGAAAGTTTTCGAAGAAAAAATCAAAAGCTTTATTGATCAAAAGTTACAGAAAAGATCAATAAAAATTTAAGGTTACATAATTTAAGTTAATATGTTTGGCAATCAAAAATCGATTTACTATTTAAGGCTCTTCAGCGATCTGATTGCTATAAATATATCTTTCTTTGGGGCAGCGATATTAGCACAGTCGTACCAAATTTTCCTTTCCAGACCATATATGCTCGTTTTAATGGTCGCACTTAATTTCGTATGGTATTTTTTCTCAAATGTAACGGGGTTTTATGAGGACGCAAGAACCCGCTCCTTTTCTTACCTGTTTTCGGCACTCTTAAAAAATGTTTTTGCGCAAATTATAACTGCACTTGTATTCATATTTACTGCAAAAGAAGACTTGTTCACGAGAAATTTTTTACTTTATTATTCCTTTTCCCTTTTAGTGTTAGTAAGTATAAGAATTCAATTCATTAAACATCTTGTTGTCAGCATCAGGGGTAAAGAAAAAAACTTAAAAAATGTTTTGATCATCGGGGGTGGTGAGCTTGGACAGAGTTTTCGTGAACTTATCGATAAACGTGAAGACTTTGGGTACAGATTTATCGGGTTTCTCGATGACTCAATAGAAAACGGAACCGATAACGTACTTGGAAATATTAATAGCCTGGAAGAGATAATAACCACAAAGAAAACTGATATCGTTGTTATAGCTCTTTCAATTTATGCATCCAATCAACTTGATGAAATTATAAATATTTGTAACCGGAATGCACAACGAATACACATCATCCCTGATTATTTCAGGTTCTTGTCAAAAAAATATCAGATAAATATGATCGGTGACTTCCCGATAATTACTGTTAGAGATGAACCACTTGCGGAAGCACACTGGAGATTTGTAAAAAGAACTATAGATATAATTTTATCCATTTTAATCATTGTCATTACGTTCCCCTGGCTCTTTCCTCTTTTATATATAGTTAACCTATTCACCTCGTCAGGTAAATTATTTTTTATACAGGAACGGGTAGGCAGAAATGATGAGTTCTTCAATTGTTATAAATTCCGTTCAATGAAAACCGAAAGTCAGGACAACAAAGAATTTAACCCAACATTAGAGGATGATCCCCGGGTCACAAAATTTGGAAAGCTTCTGAGAAAGTCAAATATTGATGAACTTCCTCAATTTATTAATGTTTTAAAAGGCGATATGTCCATTGTAGGCCCACGGCCCCATTATATCACATTTCACAATTTTTACAAAAAAATGGTTGACGATATTAAAATCCGGTCCTGGGTTAAGCCGGGAATTACAGGATGGGCGCAAGTTCATGGATTAAGAGGAGATGTGCTTGATCCTGATGAAAATCAAAAACGAACAAAAAAAAGAATTGAATACGATCTGTGGTACATTGAAAACTGGTCACTCTGGCTGGACCTGCAGATAATTCTTCTAACTGTCTGGCAGATGATTAAAGGGGATACCAAAGGGGTGTAGTTTATTAGCTACTATCAGGTAGTTGCTTAATTCTATTATTCTGGTTTCGCCTGAGTATTTTAAAATCATTTCAAACATTATCTTTGTATTTGAGAAGACCCATTTTACTCAGTTTCCTGAGATTTTATTTGAAATATATCTTAACTTAATGATTATAGATTTTTTACTTTTTAATATCGGGGTATATAATGTCTGGTCTCATTGCGCACGTGGAAATTCCTTCTACAAACCTGAATAGAACTACAGAATTTTTTATGAAACTCTTTGCCTGGGATTTTAAACCGTTTGGCAAAGGTTACTTACTTTATAACACCCACCAGGGTTTAACCATCGGACTAAGGAAAGTTGAAGCGATTAAAAGCGAGGATACAACGACCTTCCACATAAATGTTAAAGATATAGACAGCCTGCTTGCAAAAGCAACTGAGATAGGCGGGCAGGCATTCAGAGGTAAAACTATTATCCCCGCAATGGGTTATTATGCACTACTAAAGGACCCGGATGGAAATATAATCGGACTTTATCAAAAGAATTGAGCACTTAAATTATGAGGCCCATCATAAAAAGATGAGCCTCATCTAAATCAGATATATTATTTCAGTAATACCATCTTCTTTGATTCTACAAAGTTACCTGCCTGTATTCTGTATATATATGCACCACTGGCAAGATTTGCGGCGTTGAAATCAACTGTATGGTCCCCCGCTGAAAGTTCACCGTTTATCAGTTCTTTTACTTCTTTACCCGTAATATCATAAACAGTAAGTTTTACATTATTCTGCGTAGGTAAAGTAAAGTTGATTTTAGTAGATGGATTAAACGGATTAGGATAATTCTGATTCAGAGCATAACTGACAGGAATATTCGATGTTTCTGATTCAACTCCTACCGCCGTCTGGTTTGCAGAATAAATACCTGCGCCGTGTGTAGCAACAACAACAAGCCCATCAGATTGCCTTGTTCTTACCATTGGACATACTACATTGCCGATTGTCGATGATCCTTCCTGTGTCCACACCGTAGAAGATCCATTTAAATTGTTAGTTGAATAGAGACCAGTGCTGGTAGCAACATAGAAAGTACCATTTGCACCGTCATCGTAATATCCAACCCATCTACAAGATGGACCGTTGCCGCTTCCGTCAGAATTTTGCTCAAGATTGCCGCTTACATTCTGCCAGGTTGTACCACCATCCTGAGTTACAAATAAACTGGGTACAGAGTAATTTGAAAATACCACAAATACTTTATCAGCATCAGCCGGATCTACCGCAATACAATTGATGTAAGCCCCAGAGGAAGCACCTGCCGTTATTAATGCTGAAGTCAGATCAGTTGAGGTAGGATCACCAGTATTAGCGTTATCTATTCTTAAAATTTTGCCATTTGACCCTCCTACATACAACCTATTAGCAGGCGTAGTAGAAATTCCTAATGCAGTAACAACACCACCTGTAGATGAATGAGTAAGTGAATCCCAATTAGTATATGTTGTAGACTGGCTGTAATTAGCTATCCCTAAAGTATTGCTGTTTCTCCAAACACTATCACCTGCAGCCATATACATCATACTATTATTGTTCGGATCAAGAACAAATGGGCAGACAAACAAATAGCTTGTCTGGTAAGCTGGCTTAACTTCGGTCCAGGGTAAGCCCGAATAATTTCCTGTGGTAGGATTCAATTGAAATCTGTAAACACCCCCATGTTGTGTTTCAAAGTAATATTGGGTATGACCACTTGTAATCTCAGTGTATCCACCATCGCCCCCTAGTGGTAATTCAGTCCAGTTATTATTAAAACTCGACGAACTTGTAAAATAATTCCCATTGTCCTGCATACCGCCAATTATATGATTATCATTTGCTGTTGTGGGATCAATTGCTAGAGAATAAAACTGTGACGTTACATAGCCCTGGTTCAGATTAGCCCACGTAACAGTTGATGCAGTAACATCATATGTTCTGCTAATTCCCCCATCGTGACCGGAATAAAGAATTTTTGAGTTAACACCAGTTAAAAAAACAAGTGAGTGCTGATCGGGATGATGATTTGCATATTGTGTCACATCGTTTGCAGTTGAATAGCCACCGATCCATCCGGAAGAACCTATCTGCGTAGCAAATCCATCCGTGGTTCTGTACAAATTTGTGCCCCCAATTACAACAAAGTTTGAGTTACCCGGTTGTACCTTCATAACCATATCATAACTTCCCTGAACGTTAAGGTTACCAACCTGACCACCAATTGAAGTAGGCAATTTAGATGTAAGATCTACCCATGTCCCACCTGCGCCGGATCCGTCACCCGATACATAAGTGTATTTCCACAACGAAGTATTTGACAAACCTGATGTTGTATATGTCCAAAAATAAACTACGTTTTCATTATTAGGGTCTACAGCAATTACTGTTCTTAAATAAATTGATGGGTAACTACTCGGAGTAATCTCCGCCCAGTTTGCTCCGTCATCAGTAGATCTCCAAACACCTGGATTTCCCAGGTTATAAGGAATGGCAGCATAAATAACTCCTGTGCTAGTAATTTGTACACCGGAAGGAGTGGATGATATAGAATTTGTTCCTCTTACTTCTGTCCAGTCAGTTCCGCCATTTGTGCTTCTTTGGAGAGTTCCGTTAGCATCTGCAAAAACTGAACCTGAGGTAGGATTAACCGCAATATTAGATATATATCTAAAATAGGAATTATTAAATGCCTGTACTTGCCCATTAGAAGTATTCGGCAATAAGGACCAAGATTCCCCGTTATCATTAGATATAAATATACCATCTCCTCTAAATGTGGCACCTCCGCCGCCGCCAGCTGAACCATAAAATTCACCTGTTCCTGCATACCAGGTATCCTCATGGCCTGATCTTGTATCCTGTACAATGCAAGTAACACTGTGAATTAAGGAGGGCGATAATTTATTTACCCAGGTCGCTCCGTCATCAGTGGATTTCCAAATGCCGCCCGAAACACCCCCTGCTATAATTGTGATACTACCCGTATTCGTTCTTACATCAACACCCAATGCACGTGTTCGTCCTCCTCTATTGATGGGCCCTCTTTGTGACCAAGTCAGGCTATTTACATTATTTCCTTTTGCTAAAGATGATCCTTCAGCTTTTACTGGTAGAGTTTTTGCAAAGGCCAATTCTTTCTGATGAATATTGTCAGGAATTCGACCGGTAGCCGGATCCTGCAGCATCCTATTTTCATATTCTATCCTCCCCATTGGGTCTTCAACAGTACCCGAATGATTCTTCTTCCGAATGCGGTATTGTTATTTTTGTTCACTACATTTATCTCATTTACGAAAAATATAATAACTGTGGTGATTATTAATCCTACGAAGAAAACAATTATTTTGTTTTTATTCATTACTCTTCCTTTATTATTATTTATTTATAATTGAATATCCATACACCGTGAATTGTTCCCCGGAGCTATTCATTGATTCTCCGGAAGCTGCCAGAGCCGAAAAATCATCTCCAACCCTCAATCCCGGATAGGATTCGTCCATGTTCGGGAATAAATCTTTTGTAGTTGGGCTCAAAGTAAATGCAAATCTGATCTTAACCTCTTT
Organism: uncultured Bacteroidota bacterium; assembly: GCA_963772675.1. Taxonomy (GTDB): domain Bacteria; phylum Bacteroidota; class Ignavibacteria; order Ignavibacteriales; family Ignavibacteriaceae; genus JAKAGZ01. The sequence continues at coordinate 442,430 of CAVYYF010000005.1, read as the reverse complement.
ACTACTTAATACCGGAAACCCCGCCCCATATTCGTATTGATTCAATTTTAACCTTTGCCATACACGGTGCTTTAGAACAGGGACCGGAAGAATTACCATTATTTGAGTAGGTTCTATTTCTATTATTCTACCGGTTATTTGTGCATGTCCGGGTGGAATTGTATCTGGCTTTTCAATCTCGGGTGCATGTTCCATTATCTTTCGCTACCTCTTTATGACAATTAAATGATAAGCAAGAAGCAACTATTATAATGAAAAAAATATAATGTGAAAGTTTTTTCATTTTTAATTTCCCTTTGTTTTTAGAAATTCTCTTATTATTTAAGTGAAAAGAAATCGTCAAAATATTCTATCAGGTACGGACAGGAAATTGATTATGAAGGATTTAATCATGAATAAAGGCTGAATCATTATAAGTGAATATGGAAAAATACTTTTATAGTGTCAAGGAAATAATACTCTTTTACAGCGCCAAAATCACTGAAAAACCGATTTTGTAAGACAATCTGAGACAACAAGTTAGACTTAGATGGAATATTTTTCATCCCAATTATACAAAATTTATAAAGTGAAATAATTGAAAAAGACCTAATTAAACCAAGATAAAAAAGGAATAATCATCCCCCCGCAGAACTTTACAAGCTAATCCTGTGTTCTGTTAAAATATTCATTTAATAACGAGGTATTATTGTCATCAAGGATCGGAATTACGGAAATAACAAAAAAAATAGTTTTTATTTTAGCTCTTACATTTTGTTTCACATCTTTTGCTTCCCCACCTATTGCTCTTGCTATAGGAATTATACTTGCCCTGACGTTGGGTAATCCATTTGCAAAGCAAAGTACTAAAGTAACTAAATTCCTTTTGCAAGCTTCTGTTGTAGGCCTAGGATTTGGAATGAACCTTGGGAAAGTGATTGAAGCGGGCAAAAACGGATTTATGATTACCGCCGTTTCAATAACATTTACCCTTTTGTTAGGATATATAATCGGAAGATGGCTAAAAATTAATCGGAATTCATCGCACCTTATTTCTTCAGGAACAGCAATCTGTGGAGGAAGCGCTATTGCTGCTGTTGGGCCAGTATTAAATGCTGACGATAAAGAAATGTCAGTTGCGCTGGGAACAGTCTTTGTTCTTAATGCCATTGCTTTATTCATTTTTCCTGTAATTGGACACCTACTGAAACTGTCACAGACACAATTCGGAATTTGGGCGGCAATTGCAATACACGATACAAGCTCTGTAGTCGGCGCTGCAGCAAAATATGGTGAAAAGTCTTTAGAGATAGCAACAGTAGTAAAACTAACAAGAGCTTTATGGATTATCCCTGTAACGGTGCTCACAGCTTTTATATTCAAAAACAAGGGAAAGAATATTACGATTCCGTACTTTATTTTTCTTTTTGTTCTCGCATCTGTTTTGAGAACATACATTCACCCCGTTAGCTGAAATATCAGGTCCACTGGTTAATGCGGCAAAAATCGGTTTAACCATTACACTCTTTCTGATTGGTGCTGGACTTTCAAGAGAGACCCTTAAAACAGTCGGCGTTAAGCCTTTGTTGCAAGGAGTAATATTATGGATTATAATTGCTTCAGCATCGTTGTGGGCTATAGTAAAAATTATGTAAATTAATTTCGGTTTAAGGTTTAATCATTATCTAATGAAATTTTTAATTTTACTATTATTACTTACCCTGCCTTTTCAAATATCTTATTCACAAAATACCAGTGCCGAAAAATATTTTGAAAGTGGGAACAAGCTGCTTCAGCAGGCAAGGTATAAAGATGCAATATCTGAATTTGAAAAAGCGGTTACATTAAAACCTAGCTTTGCAGATGCTTACAGCAATATGGCAACAGCATATTATAATCTTGGCAAAAATGCGGAAGCCGACTAAATTTATGCAGACAGCCCTGCAGATAAGCACAAACGATTCAACCGCATATATCTATTATGAAAATTATTATTACAACCCGGCAACAATCGAAGAGACTTTCGATACACTTCACAAAGCTATAAAAATAAATCCGCATGATCTTGATAGCATATTATTTCCTCGGTTTGAAATACGTTAAAGGAAATAATAGAAAACTCGGCCAGGAATTCATCCAAAAATCTGCGCAGCTTGGGAATCTTTCTGCAATAAATTATCTGAAAGCTAACCCTCAAAGCGGGAAGAAATAGCATTTTCAGCATGTCTAAATTTTATAAATCTTTCTATCTATTATATAATATAAATGGGTTTTGAGTAATTAGATTTGTTGTAGTAATAATTGATGTTTTGTTTCCATCTAATCCCGGTATTGGGAATCAAATTTGTAAAAAAAATAAAAGCATTGATTATAAGCTAATAACATAGGTTTTAAAAATGGCATTTATCTTGTTTGATATAGTAAGAAAGTTTACGTAGTTTATCACTTAATAGTGATAAAAAAAGCATCCATATTAACCTTACTCTTTTTGTTCTTCGTTTCAACAACGGGACTGCCGTTCTCTGTTGAATTTTGTAATATCCTGCAAAAAGAGATAAAAACTGAATGCCCTCTGCTTACACGTGAAAACGAAAACAATGCATTAAGCTGCCCCTTTGAAATGGAAAAAGCAGCCAATAACAGTATTTCATTTAAAAATGAGGACTGCTGCTCTACCGGAGTTTATCATTGTTGGGGTTAAGGATTCTTTTATATCAAATAAAACGGAATCACAAAATCAATTCAGTTACGATAGTCCTACCTATATTCCGACTATTCTTTACCGGAAACAGAACAAGAAATTTCCACCTATTCATTTATTGATACTTCTCCACCACTGCTGCAAAGCAATCACTCTATATCTAAGCAACTCTGTCTTTCTGATTTAATACTACCTCAATAAAACTATTCAGGTCCCGGGATTATTTTATTCTTCCGGTATCTTCAATATCCTTTATTCAATTTTTTTGATTATAAAATTTTGAAAACTGACCGTATAAAATTATTGAGGACTTCAGATGAAAAAAATATTTCTTATATGCTTTAACAGCTTTTGCACTGCCCGGCTTAGATAACTTCATGCACAGACTGCAAACCTGGACTCGCTTGATCAACAAAGCAATCAGGGTAAGTCCAAAGCTTGCAATGCTGCGCGCAAAAAGAAACGTTGCAGAGAATAAAATTCCGCAGGTTTCCAATCTACCAAACCCGATGCTGATGCTCGGACTAATGAATCTTCCCACGAATTCATTTTCCTTTGACCAGGAACCGATGACACAAAAAGTAATCGGCCTGCAGCAGACTATTCCCTTCCCCGGGAAATTATCTGCTATGGAAGATGCTGCGTCAATAGATACCTTAATAATTGATAAGGAAATTAAAGACGCGGAAAATGAAATCAGAAAAAATGTAAGTGAAAAATATTATTCATTAAGTTTTTTCAGAAAAAGCATAATGTATGCAAAAGAAAATAAAAACCTGCTTGAAAAAATTTCGGATGTGGTAAGCACAAAGTATTCTGTTTCTACTGCAAGCCAGCAGAATCTTGATTAAAGTACAATTAGAAATAACAAATATCTCGGATAAGATTGAAGATCTGAAAAGCAAGGAAGGCTCCGCACTTTCCTCATTGAATGCTTTTCTTCTCCAGGATGCAAACACGCCGGTTGCAACGGAGACATTTGATTCAATAGATACAATTGATATTACTGTAAAACAGCTTGATTCACTGGCACGGGCAAACAGGCCATACCTGCAGGGTATTCAGCTTTCACAGGAGAAAGGAAAACTGAAACAAAGTGTGGCGGAAAAAGATTACCTGCCGAATTTTACCGTCGGCGTTCAATACGGTCAAAGAGATAGATTACAAAAAACCGGGATGTCGCAGAGTGATTTTCTTTCATTTTCTCTAGGAGTTTCCCTCCCGATAAATTACGGCGGAAAGATTTCATCAAAAGTTCAGGAGGCAACTTCAATACAGGAATTATACAATCAGCAGTATTACCAGGCGTTTCAATACCTTAACGGAGTATTCGGCACTGATGTCACTGATCTGAATTCAATCAAAAACAGGATACAATTATTTGAAACCGGTCTGCTGCCGCAGGCCCGACAAAATCTTAATTCAGCACTATCAAGCTACCAGGTAAACGCTGTCGATTTTATAAACGTAATTGATGCGCAAAATCAGCTTTATATGATAGAGACTAAACTGTATAAACTAAAAACGGATTACCTGAAAAAAATAGCTGAATTAGAATTTTTAACAGGAACAAGACTGACTGCCGGAAGGTAGATTTAAGAAAATAAAATTTGGAGAATAGAAAGTGAAAACTCAAAACATAATTATCGGAATACTAATAGTAATAATAGCAGTGATTACGTATCTCTGGCTTGGCGGTTCCAACAGCGGAAATGCTGATAACATGGCCGGGAACACCGCGCAGACAACACAGAAAGATAAAAAAGTTTTATACTGGCGTGCACCGATGAATCCCAACGAGGTTTATGATAAACCCGGCAAATCGAAAATGGGAATGGACCTTGTTCCTGTTTATGAGGGTGAAGCCTCAGACGGCGGAGTTGTATCAATCAGCGGCGCAATGCAGCAGAACATGAACGTTAAAACCGCAGTAGTGGAAGAAAAGAATCTCAGCTCGCAGGTAATTACCAATGGAATTCTTCAGCCTGACGAAAAGAAAGAATATATAGTAACTACAAAAGTCAGCGGATGGGTTGAAAAATTATACGTTAATTACACAGGGCAGAAAATTAAAAAAGGCCAAAAGCTTATAGATATATATTCGCCTGAACTCGTCGCGGCCCAGCAGGAACTGATTACCGCGCTGTCATACGGATCATCGGTTATGAAAAGTACTGATAAGAACATATCGGGCAGCGGGAAAGATCTTATTGAAAACAGCGTTAGAAAACTTCAATTGCTTGATGTTCCGGAATCTGAGATTGAAAGATTGGAAAACACGAAAGAAATCAGAAAATATGTAACTCTGTTTGCCCCGTTTAACGGAACTGTAATTCATAAAGATATTATAGAGGGACAAAAAATCGGCGCAGGCACGCCATTGTTAAAAATTGCTAATCTTGATAACCTCTGGCTGATGGCCGATATATATGAATATGAATTAACGAAAATAAATGCAGGATCACCGGCGGATATCACGTTTCTCTTTTCTGCCGGGAAAAACTTTTAAGAGTAAAATTTCTTTTATCTACCCTACTCTTGATGATAAAACAAGAACCGTTAAAGTAAGATTTGACATGCCCAATTATAACGACCAGCTGAAACCATCAATGTTTGCCAACATCGTAATTAATGGTAAAAATCTCGGAAGCTATCCCGTAATTCCCGAACAGGCTGTGCTCCGTACAGGACAAAAGGATATTGTTATACTAGCTTTAGGCGACGGGAAATTTAAACCTGTTGAAGTTAAACTGGGTAATTATGCACAGGGTGAATACCAGGTGCTGGAAGGCCTGACCGCCGGCAATACAATTGTTACTTCAGCACAATTCCTCATCGACTCAGAAAGCAACCTGAGAGCTGCGCTATCACAATTCAGCTCTGACTCCAAAGCAGCGGTCAAAAAGGATACTATGAAGGATAAAAGTTCGATGAACAAAACAGAGTCAGAAAAGAAAACTGAAGCAAAAGACCCGCGTATTAGAAAAGGTACGATTGATCTCTCTTCTATAGATAAAAACAAAGACGGTAAACTTTATCAGGATATAATGGACTGGAATGTTATTTCTGATGAACCCGGAGAATGTCCTTTATGCGGAATGACGCTAAGAGAATTTAGTATTAAAGAAGTAGAAAAGAATTTAACCGAACACGGATTCAAATTTAAAAAATAATGAACCGGGTATATATGTTTTTAGCGATTAAAGAAATCGCATAGTTAAAATTTTGGAGTAAATGATGACAACAAATAGTCCTGAAAAAGAAGGAATTATTGCAAAAATAATTGAATGGTCAATTAATAATAAAATACTGGTCATAATATTAACGGCAGCACTGATAATGGGAGGCATCTGGGCCATAAAAAATACACCCGTTGATGCAATACCCGATCTAAGCGATGTGCAGGTAATTATATTTACAAAATACCCGGGCCAGGGCCCGCAGATAGTTGAAGACCAGGTAACATACCCGCTTACATCTAAAATGCTTTCTGTTCCTTACGCAAAAGATGTAAGAGGCTATTCATTCTTTGGTTATTCAATGGTCTACATAATTTTTGAGGACGGAACCGATCTTTATTGGGCAAGAAGCCGCGTTCTTGAATATTTAAGTTCGATGAAAAGTTCTCTTCCGGATGGTGTGTCGCCGGAGTTAGGCCCTGATGCTACGGGCTTGGGATGGGTTTATCAGTATGCACTAAAATCTAAAACCCGGAGCTTACAGGAATTAAGGACAATACAGGATTGGTTTTTAAAATATGAATTGTCTGCAATACCGGGAGTTTCAGAAGTTGCAAGCATAGGCGGCTTTGTAAAACAGTACCAGGTAAATGTTGATCCTACGAAATTAGCCTCCTACGATATTCCGCTCAGCAAAATTAAAATGGCGATAAAGCAAAGTAATAATGATGTCGGCGGCCGTTTAATGGAAATGGGTGAAACCGAATTTATGGTCAGGGGCCTGGGGTACATTAAAAGTGTGGACGATTTAAAGAACATCGCTATAGGCAAAAACAAAAGCACGGGCACACCGGTTTACTTAAAAGATGTTGCCAATATTGATATTGGTCCGGAACTGAGAAGGGGCCTGGCAGACCTGAACGGTGAAGGAGAGGTTGTCGGTGGAATAGTAATACAGCGTTACGGTGAAAACGGCCTGGCAGTAATAAATAAAGTAAAGAAGAGGTTACAGGAATTAAAAGCTTCGCTTCCACCGGATGTACAGATAGTTCCGGTTTATGACAGAAGTGAACTCATACACAAAGCAATAGACAACCTCGGCAATAAGCTGCTGGAAGAAGGTCTAATTGTTGCGCTGATTATTATTCTTTTTCTTATGCATTTCAGAAGTTCTCTCGTTGCTATTTTTACGTTGCCGACGGCAGTACTAGCGGCACTGCTTATTATGAAACTGCAGGGGCTGAACGCGAACATCATGTCGCTTGGAGGTATCGCTATTGCCATCGGCGCGATGGTTGACGCGGCTATAATAATGGTGGAAAATTCTCACTCCCATATTTTGCACAACCAGCAGTTGCCGCAAGAAAAACAACGGCCGCACTGGGCTGTAATACTTGAATCATCAAAAGAAGTAGGGCCATCAATATTTTACTCTCTGCTTGTGATCACTGTTTCATTTATTCCGGTTTTTACACTCGAAGCTCAGGAAGGAAGAATGTTCAAACCGCTGGCCTTTACCAAGACCTACTCTATGGCGGCAGGAGCGATACTTGCCATTACAATTGTTCCGGTGCTTATGGGTTACTTCATCCGCGGGAAGATGAAAAAAGAGGACGATAATCCTATTACCAGATTCCTGATGAAAATTTACCATCCGATAGTCGATTTTGTTATGGATAAAAGGTGGTGGGTAATCGGGTTATCGTTAATAATTGTACTCGGGTCTTATATACCCTTTTCAAAATTAGGTTCGGAATTTATGCCTCCTTTGTACGAAGGTGATCTTCTTTATATGCCAACTACACTGCCGGGAATTTCAATTACAAAGGCGAAAGAGTTATTGCAGCAGACGGATAAGATCATAAAATCATTTCCGGAAGTTAAATCGGTGTTTGGTAAAGTCGGTCGTGCAGAAACCGCAACTGACCCCGCCCCTCTTTCAATGATCGAAACAACAATCCAGTTAAAACCCGAAGATGAATGGCCTGAGGGAATGACGAGACAAAAACTCGTCGATGACCTGGACAAAGCCGTGAAAATTCCGGGACTAACAAACGCCTGGACAATGCCTATTAAAACGAGGATCGATATGCTTTCAACAGGAATTAAAACACCAGTTGGAATTAAAATTGCGGGCCCCGATTTGAATGTACTGCAGAATATCGGAAGAAAAATTGAAGAAGTAATGAGAAAAATTCCCGATACGCGTTCTGTGTACGCAGAAAGATCAGCGGGCGGCAATTATGTTGATTTTAATATTGACCGAAATGCAATTGCCAGGTACGGACTCACGATAGCTGACGTACAAAATGTATTCATGTCGGCGGTAGGTGGTATGAATATTACTCAAACAGTTGAAGGGCTAGAAAGATATCCCGGTTAATCTCCGTTACCAGAGAGATTACCGTGATAATATTGAAGCATTAAAAAGAGTTCTTGTCCCTTTACCCGGTGGCGGTAATATACCGCTCGATGAACTGGGAGATGTTGTGGTGCGAAAAGGTCCCCCGATGATAAAATCGGAAAACGCGAGGCCAAATTCCTGGGTATATATCGATATAGAAAATATCGATGTCGGAACCTATGTAAATAATGCGCAGAAAGTTGTTGCCAAAGAAGTGAAACTTCCGCCGGGATATTCAATAATCTGGAGCGGACAGTTTGAATATATGGAACGGGCGTCCCAAAAACTGGCGATGGTTCTTCCATTAACATTATTGATTGTAATTATGCTTCTTTACTTCAACACAAAATCATTTACAAAGACGGGAATTATTCTTCTCGCACTTCCCTTCTCAATGGTTGGGGCGGTATGGTATCTCTACCTTGCGAACTTTCATTTAAGCGTCGCCGTATGGGTAGGCATAATAGCGCTGCTTGGTGTCAGCGCGGAGACCGGTGTGGTTATGCTGCTTTACCTTGACATCGCATATGAAAACTGGAAAGCAAAAGGAATGCTGAAATCATTTGCCGACCTGAGAGAATCCATTTTTGAAGGTGCCGTAAAAAGAATTCGCCCCAAAATGATGACTGTACTTGTATTATTCTTTGGATTACTCCCCATATTAATGGGACACGGGGCCGGCGGCGATGTAATGAAAAGAATAGCTGCCCCGATGGCTGGTGGTATTTTTACAAGTTTAATTATGGAACTGACAATATTCCCGGCAATTTTCTACATTCTTAAAAGAAGAGAATTAAAAAAAAATAATATGCTGATTGAAGGAAATTAAGAATAATAACTATTATAAAACATAAAGGAAAAACAAAATGAAAAACCTGGATAAAATGATCGTTGTCATTTTCACTTTAATATTAATATTGTGTTCTTCTTCATTTGCACAGGAGAAAATGGATTCTACAACGAATCATAAAAATATGAAAATGCACAATATGGAAATGAAGAAAGATTCTGTAGTCCGTGAAGGAGTTATTAATCTGCAGAAAATTGATAAAAATAAAGACGGCAAAGTTTTCCAGGATATGATGGATTATAACGTTATTTCGGACAAAGCAGGCAAATGTCCGCTTTGTGGAATGAAGTTAAAAGAAGTATCGCTTAAAAACGCAAAAGAGTTTCTTATAAAAAGTGGATTTGAAGTAAAATAAAGAAAATATAATCGTAAAAAGAACTATCTCTATAAAAAAAGGAACTTATTTAATTATAATTCGTTGAAATCAATAATCTATGTCTATTCTAAATAAATTCCTTATTGATATAGCTTTTAGCATTTCATAGAATTTTTGTAAGTTAGGCTCTATTAAAAAAGAGGTAGCAAAAAATGAAAAAGATAATTTTGAGCGTGGTTTTTACTTTAGTTGGATTAGCAGTATTGGGATTGATATTTATTTTCACCGGGGCATATAACGTAAGTGCAATGGAACCAGACGCCGGAATAATTCACTGGGTGCTTGAAACAACCAGCGATCGTTCAGTTGATGTACGGTCAGATGACGTTAAAGTACCTGATCTCGAAAACCCTGCAATGTTCAAAGAAGGACTTACACTATACAAGGAAATGTGTGCAAAATGTCATCGAGCGCCAGGCAAAGACGAAACAGAATTAGCGAAAGGTTTAAATCCTGACGCACCGAATCTCTACAAATGGGGCTACAGAATGAACCCCGCAAAGTTATTTTGGGTTACTAAAAACGGAATAAAAATGACAGGCATGCCTGCGTGGGGAAAAACACATTCTGATGATAAAATCTGGGCAATTGTTGCAGCAGTTAAAAAGTTACACGATGTAACTCCCGCAGAATATGATTCAGTGAAAGTTGAAGAAGATGAATAGAAATAAGTTTGTTATCCTTCACCCGTCAAATGACGGGTGAAGTTTTTTTAAAATCAACTATTAAAAGATTCTTCAGTCGCTACGCTCCTTCAGAATGACAGTGCAAAACAAGAATTGTTTTTAATTATTTCAATGGAATTTTACTTCCATACTTAGCCAGCCAATCTTTAAAGGATAACAATTCAGGATTAAGTGATTTTGCAAATTCTCTATCTCTTACTCCGCTGTAATAATCTTCGAAATCCCTTTAAATTGGAACATATTTCCAAGATCATCTGCTCCCGGAAATCCAAAATCTCTAAAGACATCAGGCGGTACATCATTATACCCGATATTAATGCCAAGAGCTTCAGTCATTGCTTCGGCCATCTGCTTAATGGTTAGATTCTCTCCTGATATATAAAGACTCTTTCCTATAAATTCCGATCCTCTCTTAAATACTCCGTAAGCACATTTCCCTATATCCTCTACAGCAATGGCAGGAAGCTTTTTATCTCCCATTGGGAAAACCAAAGCATAATTTCCATCCTCGCCTTTTTGCGGACCTGATCCAAAATAAATAAAATTATCCCAGTAAAAAGAAGTATTCAAATATGTAGTAGGAACCCCCGCATTTTCAAAAAATTTGTTAGATTCTCCTTTCCCGTCATAATGCGGAACCTTATATTTTCCCATTAAGGTCGGCATCCGGTTATCATCAAGAGGAATCCATTTTCTTGTATCTTCAAGTGTTGACCAGATTAAATGTTTTATACCAGCAGCTTTAGCAGCGTTTGCCATCGATTTTGCCTGTGAAATTTCTCTATCAGGAGAAAGATACTCCCAATAATTTGTAACACAGTATGCGCCATAGCATCCTGTAAAAGCATTTTTAAGGCTCTCTTCATTATCAGCATCCGCTTCAACTACGTCAGCACCTAGTTTAAATAATTCTTTAGCTTTATCTGAGGAAGCATTTCTAGTAACTGCTCTTACAGCAAATTCACTGTTTTTATCATTTAAAATTGCTCTAACTAATCCTCCACCCTGTGCCCCTGTGGCGCCCATAACGGCAATTATCTTTTTATCAGGCATAATTGTCTCCTTAGTCTTTATAATTTAATGAAATGAATGATTATTATTCTTAGGCTATAACAATATGCCAAATCCTGAACGCAAAAACAAAGCAAATAATAAGAACGCCTTTCAATTGATATTTAAAATCTATATTTTTTTTATATGATACAGGCTTTGATAATAATTGCGTTTCTTTGTTTGGTTGGTTTTATCGGCTACAAAAAATTTAAAGCTGCCGGTAAAAAAGATTGCTGTAAATAGATGAAAACATTTTGCGACTACTATAATTTCGAAAGATCAGATAATAGGATTTTCAATAAAAAGTAACTTTAGTTTTTATCGACATTTTCCCGCCGTGATTATCAAGACAGGTTATTTTTACAGTCTCACTTTTCGGAGTAAAAAACAATTTCTTTCCCGGTTTTGTTTCTGCAAAAAATTTGTCGTTTATATACCAGTATTGTATTGCAATAGCAGGATCAGAAGCAGCAGCAAGCATTAACTGCTCATGGGAATTTTTTTCAATATAATATTCATAATCGGCAGAAGGTGATATAATTTTGGGTCCGTTCCCTGAAATCATTGCAGTACAATAAGGATTGTGAGGAGGCGGTCTCTTAAGGGAAATTTTATTTTTTAGATACCATAACGTTAGCTCAGGATCATAATTCGGGTAAAAATTTTTTTTATAACCGGATCTGGGCAGGCATTCCGTGCAGTAACTAATTTTTTCGTCATTGCTAACATAATAAGGTTTATATAATTCACATTTCCTGTTCGGGGAGACACGGTAAATATAATAATCGTTAATTATCGATTTGCAATTCGCTGTAGGAAGTAATCCTGTTTCACTGCACACTTCTCTTTCAAGAACACTTTTGGGTTTATCAAACCACAATTTTTTTGGGTTGTAATCAATTGAATTATAAATTTCAAACAACAAAGGAACGGCCATTTCCGCTCCGGAAAGTTCAGGAGCACCTTTACCATCGAAGTTTCCCACCCACACACCAACAGTATAATCAGGATTATAGCCAATCGCCCAGGCGTCTCTTTTTCCATAGGATGTTCCTGTCTTCCAGGCGATTTTAGGTAGATTCGTAAACGAAAGAAATTCAACAGGAAAGTCCGGCCTTTCATTCAAAGTGAGTATCTGGTCAGTCAAATAAACTGCACCTGCAGAAAATATTTGTCTGGATAATTTTACATCTTTTTTACCTGAAGCAAGATAATTCAACGGATAAAGTTTTCCACCGTTTGCAAATACTGTATAAAATGAAGTTAGTTGTTCAAGTCTGACGCCACATCCTCCGAGAATAACTGAAAGTCCAAGAGAACTTTTATGCTCAGCGATGTCAGAAAACCCTCCTTTTTCAAGTATGGAAATAAATTTATCCAGACCTTCCTGCTGGAGCAATCTGACTGCGGGCACATTAAGCGAATTTGCCAGAGCATATTTTACAGAAACTTCGCCGTGAAATTTCATATCAAAATTTTCGGGCTCATACCCGTTAAAATCAGTAGGCAAATCCAGAAGCTTCATCTGCGGAGTAAGCATCCCCATATCAAATCCTAAAGTATAAAGGATAGGTTTTAATGCTGAACCCGGTGAGCGAACAGCAGTAATCCCGTTTACCTGGCCGGAAGTACTGTTATCATAAAAATCAGCAGAGCCGCAGTAGCCTGCCACAGAATTTGTTTTGTTATCAATTATTATTACAGCTCCGTTGCTTACTTTTTTGCCTCTTACTCTTTGCACGTAACTCTTAAGTAATTTCTCAGCTGTTTTTTGAATTGATAAATCAAGAGAGGTTTTTATATCATTATCGGAAAAGTTCCCCGAGATGTATCGAGTGAAATGCGGGGCTATCTTTTTAATAGCATATCTTTTCCCGCTAACGGGTTCGAGCAAAGCATCCTTTAAATCCAATTTATTAAAAACATTATCGGACATAAAAGTTTTTATCCATTTATTTCGCATCTTATTCGCCAAAGAATCTTTTCTATCTACTCTGAGGCTATTCGGATCATTTGGAATTACAGCCATCAATATCGATTGAGCAAGACTTAGCTTGGCCGGCGGCCTGTTAAAATAAATATATGATGCTGCTTTCGCTCCCTCAACATTTCCGCCGTAAGGAAGCATCGACAAATACATTTCAAGGATTTCTTTTTTACTATAATGCAATTCAAGCTGAATAGCTCTTAACGTTTCTTCAAATTTTTTAAAATAAGTTCTGTCGCCCGGTTCAAGCATTCTGGCAACCTGCATTGTAATTGTTGAAGCACCTGAAACTCTTTCCCCCGAAGTTATATTTTGAAATAGAGCTCTGACTACTGCAATCGGATTTATACCGGGATGCCAGCAAAACCATTTATCTTCTTTTTCAATTATCGATTTAATTAGATAAGGCGAAATCTCATCCAGGTGGGCCTCCATTCTCCATTTATCATCATTCGAAAGATATGCAGTAAGCATTGTGCCATCTTTTGCATAAATTACTTTTGAGTATGGTTTTTGCAAAGGCAAAGGGAAAAGACGGTCAAGAGTAAATACAATAAAGATTATTGCAAGAATAGTATAGACAACTCTTGATCTTAAAAGAGAAAGAGATTCTTTAAGAATAGGTCGCTTAATTTTTAAAAATTCTAATAACAGTATAAGACTACTCATAATTTAGAAGTACCAGTTACAATCTTCTATTATTCTTAATTTACTCTCACAACACCTTCGCCATTAAGCGACCCGATATCATTATCATACATAGCTTCAGCACTTATTACAGGCTGGGTAAACCGACCTTTGTTTACAACACGAATTAAATAATAAAATGTGACGGTGGTGAATCTTTTTGAATGTGTGAAAAGCAAAAGCCTGTCATCCCTGACATCCATATATTGTATATCCATCGTACTTTTATATTTATTTGAAAGCTGTGACGTTTCCGACAGCCTCGGATTATCAATTTCAAATCCTGAAGGAATTAAATCGCTTATCACAACATTATCGGAAGACACATCATCACCGGAAAGGGAAATTTTACAGATCACTAGCTGTCCCTGGTAAAAATTATTATTGATGACTTCATTCCCCGTTCGGTAATCATAATAGTCCCTTCTTACTTTTAGGTGAGAATCAAATATTTTCACTTTTCCTTTTTTTACACCTTTCAGGCTGTAAAAATAATAAACCCGCCCTTGTTTGCTGCCCTGCAACACAATTGATTTCGCATTTGGGTTGATATCAACTGTAATATCCTTGCTGTTGTATCCCGCTATTTTTTTACCATCCACAATTACATCAACATTAACATCATAAAATGCACCCAGCTTGGCCGCCTTACCAAGAGCTAAGAATGCCATTGATCTATCCTGGGTTGAATAAATCGATCTCATAATACCAGTTAGATGCTTGATAATAAACGGAATCTGCTTGTTTGCAGGATCAACTTCCAGAAGCACATTAAGCATGATTGCATTTGCTCTTGCTTCGGAATCAAAAGAACCGCCTGTTAATCTATCTGTTAATTCGGGTGTATATTTTTTCGGAACAACCTCATAATATGATGCCCAGTTGTTCATCAATGCGTAAGCACCGGCAAGTAGATATTTACAATCGTTTGAAACTAATTCGGGTTTGGATTTATAATAATTCATTGTTGAAATATCACCTTTCCCTGCTGCTGCCAAAACATAAAGTGAATAAAGTATTTCTTTATTAGCTATCTTCTTTACCGTTCTGAAATTATTACCATACGTAACATAGTCGAACGTCTTTCTCTCCCTTGCTTTAGTGGCTATATAGCTAAGAAGTTTTGAAAGGACATTATCGGGAACATTAAATCCGGCTTTCTTTGCTTCCACAAGAAAATGCGCAGCATAAACACTCCCCCACCAGTTTGAATACAATCCTCCGGGCCAGTAGCTCAAAGAACCATCGGGCAATTGCATTGATTCAAGCTTTCTTATTCCTTCCTGTACAAAATAAACAGGAGTGGTTGTCCGGTAATATTTCGGTGCAACAAGTTTTGCGAGATCTTCAAAGTAAAGCTGTGGAAATAATTTTGAAACCGTTTGTTCAACACAACCGTAAGGATAACCGACAAGGTATTTTAAATACTCGGCAAATTTAATAGCAGGAAATTTGCTTATTGTAAGCGTTGAAGTAACAGTGCCATCTATATAATCACTTGCCGGCTGCAAGTTGACTTTATCATTATTATGAATATCGCCGGTAAAACTTTCTGTGTAATACGGTGATGCCGGCCTTACACCGATGTTGACTTCATCCTTTACGTTTGCGAACCCTGAAGTTTCAAGCCTAATTTTCCCGGTACCCGTCTGTTCACCTGTTGTAATTACAAACTGAACTGTTGCGGTTGAATTTGGCAGGACACTAACTTTTTGGCTTTTTGACGATTTGATATACAACGGTCCATTTACATTAAGACTTACAGTTACGCTTCCTGAAGATTTGGTCGTATTAATTAAAGTAACTGGCATTACAAGTGAATCGTTAGGAGCAAGAAATCTTGGAATCTGAGGTTCCATTATAAGATCATCAGATATTTTCATTGGCTTATCTGCCGAACCAAATTTGTTACCGCTATATGCTACAACCATCAACCTGACTTCACCATTAAACTGCGGAATATTTAACGGTACTTTTACTTCTCCTTTGTCATTTGTTTTTAAGATTCCACTCCACTTAGCAAGCAACTTAAATCTCTGGGTAGTAATTGGGTTTGTTCTCTTTTGCAACTGCTTTGCAAGCTCATCACCACCGGGAGATTTGAGAGAAATTATTTCCGGCAACAGAAGTTTGTAAAGATCATAGCTTGTAACATCAAGCGCCCTTTTGGCATACATAAATGCATAAGGATCAGGAGACTGATAATTTTTAATCTGGAGAATTCCTTCGTCAACAGCTGCCAGGGTTACATAAATATTTTTTTGAGGAGCAGTTTTAACTGTAACCTCGACTTTCCTATTGGGTTTTATTTTATCCGGGGCAATTATTGTAACAGGCAAATGTCTGCTTTTTCTTTCAACTTTTATTGAGGCAAACCCATGCGCAACAAGAAAAGGTACCGCTTCAACAGCAGTGTGCTTTTTAAATAAAGTGGCTGTTACATAAACGTTGGGAATATATTTTTCATCTATGTTTAGCTCTACCTGAGTTGACCGGTCTTTAACTTCCACATACCTGTAATCGTAAACACCGTTTCTTTCAAGAGTTAGAAGCATTTTTCCTGCAAAGGGTGTTGTGAAAAGAATTTTGGCTTTCTCTCCGGGTTCATATTCTTTTTTGTTAAACACCATGTCCACACGCCCTTCTTTATCAACCTCAAAAGATGAGGCAGTAGTTGATGCCCAGTTGTATGCATAAAATTTCGAGGATTGGTAGTAATCACTCCCTTTTTGAGAAATTCTTAATTCATATTCTCCATTACGATTAACCATAACAGGAATATTTTTCTCTCCGCCGGAAAGGTTCATTTCTTTTTCCCATATAGGTACTTCCTTTTTCTCTGAAGCATAAACATATTTCCCTGCATTATTCTTTTTTAGAACAGTTTTCCACTCTAACCTTACGAGTTTTACATTTCCAATAAGATTTTGAGCGAAGTTATCATTATGATCAACAGCAACTGCTTTAAATTTTATGTTTTCGTTCGTTCCGAAATAATATCCGGGAGATTTAATACCGACAAAATAATTGTTGGGATAAATATTAAAATTTGCCATCCGGTTCACTGTTCTGCCGGACAAACCAAATACGCTGATAAAAGCATACCCAGAGATGTATCCTGCTGATTTTAAATCCTTTGGACTTGTATATTTTACATTTGCCTTTCCTTGTCCATCGAGATTACCATCAACAAATGTGTTCGGTATGTTTTCATTGTGGAAGGAAGAATTGCCAAAATTATATGGAGAATATTTTTTGCTTACATAAGTATTGTGTCTTAACTGGAAATCTGATTCATATTTTAAGTCTGATGCCTTCGCGCCAAAAAGATATTCTGCATCTACAGAAATATTTACTGACTCACCCGGCTTAATATCATCTTTATCCGTTTTAAGCGTTACCCTTATTTTATCAGGAACGAAGTCCTCAACATTAAAATTATAGGAACCAATCAGGTTTTCAGAACCCGTGTAAACATCGGCTCGGTACTGCCCGGATTGAGAATAAGTTTCCATCTTAAAAGAAATATCAAATGAGCCTTCATTGTTTAATGTTTCCTTAAATTCATCATACATCTTACCAGTTGGAGAAATAATTTTTATCAGCACAGGTCCATTCCTGATTACCCTGCTGAAATCATCTCTCACAATTCCTGAAACATTTACTGTTTCACCCGGTCGATAAAGATTCCTGTCTCCATATAAAAAGGTTTTATATCCAGGTGTATATTCTGTTTGTCCACCAACATCAAAGCGTGAAGTTTCAATTCGGGTTTCATTTAAGTCTATAAAATTGAAATCATCGTCTTTTTCAGCAGTTATTACTCTTGGTATAAACTCATCATGTTTACCCTTAATATTATCAAAAACAGCTATTCCCTTATCATTTGTCCGACCTGAAACAATCTGTTGATTAGTTGAAGAAATAAGCGTAATATTTACCCCACTTACAGGCTCAGTAGTTGCGATTGAATTAACAAAAACCATTAATTGATTTGACGATAACTTTGCGATAATTCCCAGGTCTGATAAGCCAACCATTTTTGCAGCTCTAAGCCACCTGTCTTTCGTTGATCTCGCTTCAACGATAAAAATTCCCTTCAGTTTCTGATTTTTTATTTGATCAAGATTGACATTAAACTTTTCAAGCTGGTTGGGATCACCTTTCAGTTTCTTCGTTTTTTTATACAGGTTATGCCCGTAGTTCTGAACATCGTAATAAGGAGTATAATGGTAGTAATAATCGTATGAACTGTAATAATTATTTTGCTTTAAAAAGTAAAGAACATTGTTTTTATATATTTGTGAAATTTCTATGTCGACACCAGGAATATTAACTGCACTTAATTCCAGGTTCCGCTGACCAGTCAACATTAAATATTTTCCCTGGTTATCTGTAAATTGAACCGAAGGACTGAGGTTGACAAAACTTACCTGCTGTTCGAAGTCTGAACCAAGTTCGCCGCCATATAAACCTGGCAAGCCTTTCTTTATTAGAAAGTCTACCTGCTGAACATTATCAAAATCACCTTCAATCCTAAATGAGTTTTCATTCACATAAAAACTCATAGGTTTTGAAGGAGTTATTTTGATAAAGTCTTTTAATCTTTTGTCATCTACCCGCTGGGTGGTTGAAACCTCTATCCATTTTTTCTCTCCGTTCAATCCGCTGGATAAGCCTGTTATAGCAAGCCTTGTTAACGGTGGAAGTTCAT
The DNA here is from genome assembly GCA_963772675.1 of uncultured Bacteroidota bacterium. GTDB lineage: Bacteria > Bacteroidota > Ignavibacteria > Ignavibacteriales > Ignavibacteriaceae > JAKAGZ01. Next base: position 423,814 of record CAVYYF010000005.1, on the reverse strand, counting down.
ATTTAAATTTACGTGTATCCTGAAGTCCCCTCTTCCCGATAACAGACATTAAACCTTTTTTAATAGTTACACTAAATTCCTGTTTTTTTTCTGTCTGCCGAACTTCTCCAAGGTCAACAGCAATTATATCGGATGCTTTATCTGAAACGATATGAAAATTATTTATAGGCTTTCCATCAGCTGTAAAAGACAGGTTGTCTTTCAACATTTCAGGATTTACAGGATAATTAAAATACAGGTTGGCCTTTATGCTTACTTTATAATTCTGGTTGGGAATGTTTGTCCAGAAGAATTCAGCCTTGTTTGCATCAAAGTCCTCTGTGTGAAATTCATAAGTTCCCTCATCTATGGAAAGATTGTTCCCGAACAGAACCTTATTTGTAACCTGCGCTTCATATGACTGAATTGGCTGCAGTGGTACATCGGGAGAAAATATTAAAGTATTTCCGGATGTCCATTTAAATTTTCCCTGGATTTGCGGATCAAATTTTACGAACTGATCATCGAGCCACATATTCTGAATGTCTTTTGATGCAAGATCACGAGAAAATTCTATTGTAAAAGTTGTAAGGTTTTTGATTTCTCCCTGTGGCGTAAAACTTACTACCTTAATACTGTTACTTGAACAGGATATAAAAAAAATTGATAAGGCAAGGCTGGTGAAGTAAAATATTTTTCTTTTCACAACTTTTCCCTTTTGATTTATTATTTCAAATTTTATTTATTTTCAGAATTAAATGAACCTGTGATTGGAGTCCCTTAATGAATGCCATCTTAATATAAGAATTTAATATTTATATTCACTCTGAAAATTAATGTGGATAAATTAAGCACAATTCTTTATATTGATATATGTATAATTATACATATATCAATATGCAACAATTTACTGAAGTTTTCAAAGCATTATCTGATCCAACTAGAAGAGAAATTCTTCAAAGATTAAAGGACAAAGCAAAAACTCCATCTGATTTGCTTGAGGAAATTGAAATATCACAACCTACTCTTTCCCATCACCTTGATATTTTGAAAAGAGCGAGCCTGATAGAGGGAGAACGTGAAGGTCAGTTTATAAGATACTCATTAAATATGACAGTCTTTGATATGGCACTCGAATATTTAATGCAAATAAAAAAGAAGAGGTGAAATTATGAAATGGAATTTTAAGAGGGATATATTTCCTTTGTCAATGATTTTAATTTTCCTGGCAGTTTGCTGGTATTTTTACAGCATTCTTCCGGGTATTATTCCTTCTCATTTCAATGCGAAAGGCTTGCCTGACAATTATTCCTCAAAAGACAGTATGATCCTGGTAGGAATTGCTACTTCAGTAGTGCTCTATCTTGTTCTCACATTCATTCCTATGATTGATCCTTTCTGGAAAAAGATAGAAAAGAAATATGACGTCTTTCTACTCTTCCGTGATCTGACAGTTGCTTTTATAGTTTTCATGTTTTCTCTTTCGTTCATTTCAGCGAAAGAAGGAACATTCAGGAGCGATCTTTTCGGTTACGGTTTTGGTTTGTTGTTTATTTTACTGGGAAATTACCTTCCCAGACTACCCAGGAATTTCTTCTTTGGGATCAGATCTCCCTGGACTCTTGCATCAGAAGTTGTATGGCACAAAACTCACAGAGTCGGCGGAATCTTTTTTGTGGCAGGAGGGTTACTATTAATTCTTTTAACCCTGCTAAAAGTAGAATTGTTTATCTCGATTTTTATTGTCCTGATACCAATCGTTATTTACACAGCTTTAATATATCCATATATGCTTTATAAAAAGCTCCAAAGGCAAGGAGAGATTAAAACACCTGAACTTTGATAAAAAAACACATCAAATTCCCACAGATATTTTTACCACCAAATTATTATGAACGGTATTAATAATAATTCATTTTTCCTTATTTTATATTATAACTTTTTGCAAATCAGATTAAATTAAAAATAAATCTTTAAAAATATGAAAAACAAAAAAATCATTTGCACTTCTATATTTATAGTTCTCCTGTTTACAATTTCTCTTTTCCCACAAGAAAAGCCGAAAGGTGATTTTTTAACACAGGCGATGGATACAGCGGTAAATCCGGGGGTAGATTTTTTCAAATATGCAACCGGAACCTGGATGAAGGAAAATCCGATCCCTGCTACCGAAAGAAGATGGGGACTAGCCAATCTTATATACGAAGAAAATTACAAAAGGTTAAAGGGAATTCTTCAGAATGCTGCAGAAACTAAATCGCCAAAAGGGAGTAACGAACAAAAGCTTGGTGATTTTTATTTTACCGGAATGGATTCAGCGGACATTGAAGAACAGGGGATTTCACCATTACAACCTGAACTTGATAAAATTAATTCCATCAATAATAAAACCGATTTATTAGAAACAGCCGCCGACCTAATTAGGGAAGGCACAAGTTTAATGTTCAACATCTTCGTCGATCAGGATCAGAAAAACAGCGAAAAAGAAGTTCTTTATTTATGGCAGGGCGGACTTGGTCTCCCTAACAGGGATTATTACTTCAGGGATGATGCTCGAACACAAAACATTCGGAAAGAATATAAGGTCCATCTTTCGAATGTTTTTGAATCGCTCGGTGAAAATAATTCAGAAGGCATGCAGGGCAGTAAAGATGTATATGAAATCGAAAGTTTTCTTGCCGATTCCTCGCGAAAACTTGAGGACTTGAGAGATCCTTACGCAAATTATAACCGAATGACCTATGCAGAACTAAGTAAACTAACTCCATCAATAGACTGGAAACTAATTTTCAGTCAAATGGGTGTGAAAGATCAAGAGTATATTATTGTCTCCCAGCCGGAATTTTTCAGAGCATTAAATGCTGCGATCGATAAATTTAGTCTTAACCAGTGGAAAGAATATTTTAAAACTCATCTTTTTCGTTCGTTTGCAACCAAGCTAAGCAGCAAATATGATGGTGAACATTTCCATTTCTGGAGTACGGTTATGTCCGGTGTAACAGAGCAAAAGCCGAGATGGAAAAGGATTCAGGATGCAACTGAAAGAGTAATGGGTGAACTGCTCGGACAGATTTATGTCAAAAGATACTATTCGGAAAAAACAAAAAAGAGATATGAAAAGATTGTAGATAATTGCATTGCCTCTTTTGCAAACAGAATTAAAAATCTGGATTGGATGAGCGAAGCAACAAAGCAGAAAGCTCTTAAAAAATTATATGCTGTTACAAAAAAAGTTGGGTATCCAGATAAATGGAAAGACTTTTCAAAACTGAAAGTTGAAAGAGATTCATTTTTAAGGAATACCATAAGAGCAAACATTTTCTGGTTTGACCGGGATATTAATAAACTCGGGAAGCCTGTTGATAAAAAAGAATGGAATATGACTCCGCAAACCTGGAATGCTTATTACAACCCATCAAATAATGAAATTGTGTTGCCCGCTGCGGCATTTATTGTTCCGGGTGTTCCCGATTCACTGGTTGATGACGCGGTAGCTTATGCTTATGCCGGAGCGTCTACTATTTGTCACGAATTAACTCACGGGTTTGATGATCAAGGCAGGCTGTACGATGCAAAAGGGAATCTGAAAAACTGGTGGACAAAAGAAGACGAGAAAAAATTCAAAGAAAAAACAGAATTGCTCGTCGAACAATTTAATAACTATGTTGTACTCGACAGCATGCATATAAATGGCAAAGCGACTCTCGGTGAAAATCTTGCTGACTATGGCGGAGATCTGATTGGCTGGGATGCTTTTAAGAAAACTGAACAATATAAAGAAGGAAAGAAGATTGCAGGACTTACTCCGGCTCAAAGATTCTGGATCGGCTATGCATATTCCTGGCTTGGCCATACCAGACCGGAGGCGCTAGCACAACAGGTTTTAACTGATGTACATTCACCAAACTTTTTAAGAGTCAACGGTCCGTTTTCTGATATACCAGCGTTTTATAAAACATTCGGAATAAAACCGGGTCAGCCTATGTGGAGACCGCCAGATAAAAGGCCTCATATTTGGTAAAAACTTCTAACTGAGAGACGTCGTGTTATCATTCATAAAACCGGCGTCTCCCCGATTTTCTGCTACTCACATAGAGTTAAACAAAATTGCTGTGCTTAGTGTTGCTCCAAAATGTTTGAAGGAATTATAATAGAAATCCAACCTCAAGATTGTCATTATTCTTGAAATCCCTATGTACGTTTCCCAATAGAGTTTCTTCTGAATAAGTTCCGGAAGGTAATTACTATCGTTATCGATCTTCAAAGCCGAAACACCGGTAATAATATCAAGATCGAGATCAGCAAGAAAATCAAGATTCAATGATTGAAAAATTATTGTCCTCCAGTTATGCTCAAGGTGTAAAGCAATCATTTTATCACCAACAAACTGGTAAGGCATTAAACCTTTAAACGAACTCGCAGGAGAGTAAAATCCTAATGACGTAATAGGCGTGAAGATATGCTGAGGTCCATATTTCCCGCTTATATATGCCGCTTCAAAATTAAATTGTAAATATGGGGCAACAAATAATTCGTTATAAAAAGTTTTTGTACTTAACTGTCCAGCCAAAAATATTTTAAAGTAATCAAAATCACTCTTCAGAAAATCTTGTGAAAGGTCGATGTTGGTTACTAATCCACTCTCCGGCATAATTTGCAACTCCAGGGGAGACTTTCCAACGTTTAGTGAAAGTTCTAGCTTCCTGTCAAAACCATTCTTTATGGTGGGATTCTCTCTCACAAAACGATTCCGGTTAAAGAGAGTGAAATATTTATCTTTTTTTATAGTCCTCTGGTTTTCTGAGATAAAATTAACCTCTGCTGAAAAATCCTTCCCGATTTTTTTAGTTAAACCAAAACTAAAGCCGGTAGAATAGTAATAATTAAATTGATCTTCGAAACCAAAGAACACAGATAATGAATTTATAATTTCTGTATAAGGAGACGGAATCTGCCATTCTTTGGCAACGTTAAATACTTTCATATTCAAAGAACTAACAAAGCTATTCTTTAAGTTTACCCCAAAAGAAAGAGAACCTAAGGCTTTTTTCATTCCAAATGAATAGCCTACAAAACCTTTCAGGTTAATTTTATTATTTGAAAAGCCGGACTTGTATTTTGCACCAAGTGTTATATTTTCTACCCTGTTATTATTAGCATAGATATATTTAAATAGATACCTGGGAATTTTCCCAAGAAAATTTTTATCAGAAGATTCTTTTTTGTTATGCTCATCCGGTATTAATCCGGCAAGCAAACCTTTTGGTTTGATTAATTTTTCTATTGTTTTTGTGCTATCAAGCGTTGTGTACGCTTTCACCTCTGCTTTTGTCAGTGGCACGGGTCTCAAACTGTCTATTTCAGTATCAGAAATCTGAACGGGCTGAGGTTTATTTTGGGAAGTGTCAGCTGTAAATCCACCATACTGTGATTGTACAGCCTTAACTACAGAGTCAGGAATTTGCCGATTAATTTTATAACCACCAATACTATTAACAGTATGAAAGCCAAGGGAATCTAAAGAAAGCATTCCGTTTAGGCTAAAATCAAGCGAACCCTTTATTTCCGAATAATCGGGCAGCCAGTAACCATCGTACTTTCCGAGTGTCTGTTTAAAATTAATGTCCATGTTATGAATATATGGAAATCTTACTCCTTTGCTTGTGGAAAGTTCAACCTTGCATATGGCGTAATTTTCCCCTTCAATATAAATTTTGCCTTGAACCAGAGGCTGAATTTTAGATTTAGGAATTACTTTAATCACATAAATCGGAGCAGAAGAGGTTTCAATAATGTTTAATAATTTATAATTATAATAATCGAAGGCATTATCAGCTAAAGGGAGAAATAATTTATTCATCAAAATATCAAGAGTATCGGAAGAAAAATCCAGGAAACGTTTATCACTGAACTTTATATCAAAATTATCCTTTTCTTTTTTCAGGTTTTCTGTTTTATGCGTCTTTATGATGAATTCCTTTTCCCATTTCCCTACAAGAGAATAACCTTTCAGAAAAGTTTCTTCAAGAAGGTCCACTTCCCCTTCAGACGCAAAAATATTTTTTGAGTAAACATTATATTCAAAGTTTTTAAGCCCTTTCCGATTAACCTTTTTCCTTTTGATTGCTTCATGTATTATTGCATTTGCAGGATCTTCATCTGTAACAACGACCTCACTTAGCGTTACCGGCTGCCTGACCATCTTTATCATAACAATTTTGTCCGCAGGAATGGAAATTTTTACGGTGTCTGTTTCATAACCAACGTATCTTACGATTAGAGTACAGGGTTTATTCTCTACTTTTAGCTTAAATTCGCCGTCTGAATTTGAAATTGTCCCCCTGTTAGTTCCTGCTAATAATATTGAAGCATATTGAAGTGGTATGTTTGTGCTGTCGTCATATACCTTCCCCATAATTACTTCGGATTGCCCGTAAGTAATCCCCGCAAATATTAAGAAGACAGTAACTATTGTTTTCATTCTTCCCAATAAAATATAAAGAATATATATAAGTTAATGACGAAACAATTAGGCAAAAGGTTACAAACGGACATGGGAATTTTGTAATAAAACCACTGCTACATAGAATAATATTAGGTCAAAAAAAATTTTACTATATTATATAATTAAATTTAATCATAAAATTTCCAAAGGGGGGAAATATGAAAAAATCACTAGTTCTTAATTTTTTGTCTTTCTCCTCATTTACTTCCTACAGGGCTGCATAACAGTAAATCAAGACAATCTATTTGCAGAATGTTGAAATCGATGGCCCAATCAAAGCACCGCCATTAAACATTACAAAAGACAAACAAAATGAAAAAGCCACTATTTCAGTTGGTGTAAACTTTAACAATACAAAAAGCATTCAGGGAATTGTAGGAGAACATAGTAAGGTTAATGATTCCGGCTTCTTTCAGGTTGACACCATTCGTAGTGAACGGGCAAAGAACTATAAAGATCGGGCAATAATATCTATAATTTAATGAAAATAATTTTCAATGGAATCAATCCTAATTTTTCAATGTTCGTAAATTCAGATTTGAGATTATCAAATGTTTTTGCATTTTCATTTGGTCTCAATTACGCAATTCAAAATCAAAGAAGCTTATATGGCGGCAATTTCGGATTTGGTATTTATAGTGAGAGCCATAACGGAGCCTTGAGGATTGATTTCGGCCTTGATTGGCAACAGGTTCTTTACGATGCTTCATCAGTGGTGGTGACAGATATTTCAGGAGGAGGAATTAATTCAAGCAGCGTTGCTTTTTTTGAAGATGAAGATATAAATACTAACTTCAATCCTTACGTCTCGCTTACATATAATTCAAAATTTGAAGATGCGCCTATTAATTTTTTCATCTATGTCGGGTATTTTACACAATCTCTGATAAGCTACTCTCCTTCAACACCAAGCAAAAGTTATTATTCGCTTCAGACGACAGTATACACAATAGATAAAAGAGGTGACGCAACAGCTGGTTTCTTTAATCTTACGCCGGGACTTTACTTTACCTTACCAGGAAATAGCAGGATTAATTTAGGAATCAGAATTTTGAAGGAAACCCAGATTGAATCGTCTTCAAAATCTCTTTTCATAATACCTGTTTTTCAGTATGACATTTCGTTTTGATCAGGGCATTCTTTTTAAAGGAATTATTTAAATTTCTCTTGAAGGTATTTCTTGACAGCAGGAATATCTTCTTTTTCAGTAAGATCAGGTACATGTTCGGACAAAGGATAACAATACATACTTTGGGGATTCTCTTTTATCATTATTGTTAACGCGGAAGGTATTTCTTTTTCATTTCTGACTGGATGAATCGGTGTTCTTTCAAGGTAGCGATAAATTAAATCGTAACTAAAGCTAAAAATGTTCATGCTCACCCCGATAACTCCATTTTTATCTTTAGCTTTCTCTAATTCTTCTTCATTCGGTTTTTCAATTATATCAGTTAAATATCTTTCTTCATTTTTAGTAATAACTGCAAATTTTAAAATTCTCGACCTTTCAAATTCGAGGGCCTCTCTGTTGTAATCTATCAAAGAATTTAAATGTTCATCTTCCAACAATAATCTTAAAGCCACTACTGAATAAAGATTATCAGAATTGCAAACTATGAATTTACTACCTGCCCAATCTCTTTTTTGCTGTAATCCCTGTAACAATGCATCTGCGGTTCCAAGGGGTTTTACCCTACCTTCTGGAATTTTCTGGATCGCATAACTTATCTTCAGGTTTAAAAATTCATTCCCTTCATCCTCCAAGCCGTAATAGCTTTTAATGCTGTCATCTTTTTCATTAAGAACTATTAAAACATCACGAAAACCTGCTTCGACAGCATTATAAAGAAGGTAATCCATAAAGGGGCGATCATTCATTCCTACACTTAACATTGACTTGGCTTTTGTTTCGGTTTCTTTTAAAAGCTTCTCATCAATATTTAATACGGATGAAACTGGCTTTTTCATTCTTGACGAAATTCCACCAGCCAGTATTATAAGTCTACCCATATTTCTTTTAATTTATCCCGTTATTAATATTTATAATTTTTCTGATTAAAAATTCCTTTTAAGGAAAATATAATGAATCTGTTCATGTAATATAATAGATAATTAGTTTTTAATCGGCCTGAAATTAATATAAAATAGCTGTCTCAAAAATTGTTTAAATTTTGAGACAGCAATTGCATTACCTAATTAGCACAAGTTATTATCCTGTCAACGTCCCTGGGAAGGCGGGGGACCCAGCGGCATCTCACGCCTTTCTTCACGTGGCGGACCCATTGGCGGTTGATTATTTTCTCTTTCTTTTTTTAATTCAGCAAATAATTTCTTTTGTGAATCTGTGAGTTTTTTTTCAATCTGTGCATCTTCCTTATCAAATATCTGCTTCATATCTTTCATCGCCTGATCATCGAAATTCCACCTCCTTTCACGAAGCTGATCAAGTTGTTTTTTCAACCCTGTCAGAATCTGGTCAACAGCTTTTATCTGTTGTGCATTAAGATCAAGCTTCTTTGAAAGAAGATCAAGTTTTTGCTCTTTCGTGGGCGGCTGCGAGATTGCCAGGCCAGTAAATAAAAACGCGCCCAATACCACTACGAACATCTTTTTCTTTAACATAGTTTTTCCTTTATTTTATTGATTATTTCTGCGTTCAAATAATTAGACGTTGTATGTTTGAAAAACTTGCGGCGCGTATAAAAATTAGTTGGCTGATAACTACCAAAATCTTGTTAATTGAAATGTAATCTCCCCCAATTTTGCTTCAGAAAAAATTTTATAACAAATGACCGGGGTAAAAATAAAAATCCCGTTATAACAAATAGTCATAACGGGATGTGAAATGAGGAATTATTTCTTAGCAGGAATAAATTTTATTCAGTTGAAATTAATCTTATGTCGACTCTTCTGTTCTGTGCCCTTCCTTCACGTGTGCTATTTGAGGAAATAGGATCAGATTCACCGTGGGCTATGATTTCCAACCTGCTTCTATCAATTCCCTGACTAACCAGATAATCAGCAACTGCCTGTGCTCTTTTCTGGGATAAAATCAGATTTGACTCTGCCTTTCCCATTGAATCGGTATATCCATTAATTTCAGCTTTGTAATTAGGATGATCTTTCAATGTTAACGCCAGAGCTATCAAGTTGCGATAGGCTCCTGGCAATAATTCATATTTACCGGAATTAAATGCTGCATCAACACCCAGCGTTAGTGTTCCAACCTGTTTTCCGGCTCCTTTTGGACACCCGATATCATCAACCTTTGTACCTGCCGGTGTGTTTGGACACTTATCAAGATAATCCGGAACTCCATCACGATCTGCATCTAACGGACAACCATTAAGATCAACTTTAACATAGGCTGGTGTGCCCGGGCATCTGTCAAGATAATCCGGAACTCCATCATTGTCCGAATCCAGCGGACATCCTTTTTCATCAACTTGAACTCTTGCCGGAGTATTAGAACAGTTATCAAGATAGTCTGGCACTCCATCGGCATCTGAATCTAACGGACAACCATTTGCATCAACTTTAACTCCCAAAGGTGTGTTTTCGCATTTATCCAGATAATCAGGAATCCTGTCACCATCCGAATCAATGGGGCAACCAAACTGATCAACTTTAACTCCTCTCGGCGTGTTTGGACACATATCGTTTGAATCAAAAACACCGTCGTTGTCCGCATCTTTATCTCTGCCAATAAAATATGAAATCCCAATGGTCCCTGTAAAAATCCAATCCTTATGTGGTCCGCGAATTTGACCGTCAAATTTATCATCATTAGCATCTTCAGCTCCTGTTATGGCACCTCCACCTATATTGATACTCCAATCCCTGTTTATCATAAAACGAACACCGAGATCAGCGTTAAGTCCAAGAATCTTAAACATTGGTGTAACGTTATTACCACTGTTATCTTTTGGAGTAACCCACATAAAGGATGCACCAAGCCCTATATAAGGATATACAACATCTGACAATTGAGTTGTAAAACCAAGTCCCGTACCGATAAAACTGAGTGAAGTATTTAATTCACGTGGTGTTAAGTATGTGCTGGTTCCGGATAAAAGTCCGGATCCGCCAAATAATCTGAGAATCAGATTACTTTTTGATTCAGACGGTATAATATACTCGACTGATCCTTTGCCAAGGTAGTTTATTTTTATGCTGGAATAATCTGTTTGTCCGACTGTTACACCCCCTTCACCGGTAAGAACAACCACCCCTGATAACGAATTATTTGCTTTAAATTCGCTCTCCTGTGCATATGAAAAATAACTTAGCCCAATCACCAGTAAAAAAAGTAAAATTTTTAATTTCATAGTCAATCTCCTACTTTATTAAAAAACCAAAACCAGATAGAACAGATACTTATTCAAACAAAAGCAAATAAAATTTAAGGCCTAAGACCATGATAGCTATTATAATTTGATGCTCTTTAATAAGTAATAAGATCCAAATATATTAGGGAATGAAAATAGTTTAATTTTTGGTCACTTTGCCCCTAAAAATCGTTTAAAAAGCTAAATATTTATAGTCAAACTATTTAGGGCATTAATTTTAATTATTTTTCCCTTTAAAGTCCATTTTTTCTGGCTTAAGGGTAATCTGAATCTATAAATGGTTATAATAGACAGTTAATAACAATATCTGATTTAACTTCTTTTGATTAAAAAACACAAAATTTGTTATTTTATTAACAGCATTTTATTCACTTTACCTAAATTATCATTGACAAGCTTGCTGTCTGAATTTGTGAATGTAATCCTGTAAAAATATACCCCGCTGGGCAAATTACTTCCGTTAAATATTACTTTATAACTTCCTGCAGCTTTTTCTTCATTAACGAGTGTTCTTACTTCCCTTCCAAGAATATCATAAACTAAAAGCTTTACAAAAGCATCTTTAGGTAATTCCTATTCGATAGTGGTTGCAGGATTAAACCGGTTAGGATAATTCTGAGATAAATCGTAATGGTCTGATAGTATTGAATTTCTTTATTCTCCACTCCGGATAATTACAAATTCTATCCTCTCTTAAATTTTATTAGTGATAGATGTTCAAATAAAGTTTGCACTTCCAGCAAAGACTTTTATTATATATACAGAGCCCTTAAAATTCAATCAAAACCAAGGAATCCTTTTTAATTTTTGTGAATCCTATAGTACATAAAAAAAAGTATTAATATGAATTCACAGCCAAAAATAATCGTATTTTCGACACCTACCTGCAGCTATTGTAATGCTGCAAAAAGATATTTTCGGGAAATGAACATCCGTTTTACTGATGTTGATGTTTCACGTGATCAGTCAGCAGCAAGGGACATGATGCGCAGGACAGGACAAATGGGAGTACCTGTTATTCTCATAAACAACCAGCCAATAGTAGGTTTCGACAGACCAAAAATTCAAAGATTATTAAACTTAAAAAATTAAAGGAAATTTTATGACAATTAAACCACTGGATGACCGCATTCTCCTGGAACCGGAAGAGGCTGAAGAAACCACTGCCTCCGGCATTATTATCCCTGATACGGCAAAAGAAAAACCACGCATTGGACGGGTTATCGCCGTAGGTACAGATGAAGATCTGAGAGAAAAAGTAAAAGAAGGAAATAAAGTTTTATTTACTAAATATGGCGGCGATGAAGTTGAAATGAATGGAAAGGAATATAAGCTGCTTCAGCGATCTGACATTCTAGCCGTAGTAGAAGATTAAAATGTTTTTCTAATTAAAATAATGGAATGAAAAAATGTTAAAGACAAATTTAACTCACGTATTATCAGAAGATGAGCATTCTGAACTATTAAACAGTAATGAAAATGTAATGATCTGCTGTGGCAGAATGGGGCCAATGTGTATTCCTGTTTATGAATCGATGGAAGAACTGGAAGGCGAATACAAAAGTGTCAAATTTGCTGATATGGAATTTGATTCAGCTGATGCAAAAGTTATAAGAAATCTTCCGGAATGTAGAAGTTTTGCAGGACTTCCTTTCGTAGTCTATTACAAAAACGGAAAGGTTGTAAAAGCCACAAGCAGCATACAATCAAGAGATCAAATAACAAAAATATTAGACGAGAATTTTTCAAATTAATTTATTAAGGGGGATCTTTTCCCCTTTTTATTATTCGGATAAAAAGAATGGATAATCATTTTGATGTAATTGTTGTTGGCGGCGGAGCTGCAGGATTGACCGCAGGAATTTATTTATCAAGAGCAAAGTTGAATGTATTGATATTAAATGAAGGTGCTGTGGGGGGACAAATGGTGCTGACCCACGAAATAGCAAATTATCCCGGCATTGAAAGCATTAGTGGATATGAGCTTGCACGCAATATGAAATCACAGGCCATGAAATTCGGATGTAAAATAAGGTCAAACATAAAAATTACCTCTCTTGATCTGAATGATGAATTAAAAAAAGTAGCCATAAACGACAAAGATGTTTTTACTTCTGATGCCGTTATAATTGCTACTGGTGGAAAATCAAGAATGATTGGCGCAAAAGGCGAAGAAGGTTTTAAGGGAAAAGGTATTTCTTACTGTGCAACCTGTGACGGTGATTTTTTCCAGGACAAAGAAATTATAGTTGTGGGCGGTGGGAATTCAGCTCTTGAAGAAGCTGTTTCTCTCACAAAGTATGCTTCCAAAGTTACTGTCGTTCATCAATTCGATAACTTCCAGGCATTTGGACATTATGTTGAAGAAGCAAGAAAGAATAGTAAGATAGATTTCATTATGGGATCCAAAATAATTGAATTCATCGGGCAGGAAAAACTTACTTCTGTTAAATTTCAGAATCAAAGCACTGGAGTAATTTCTGAAATGAATATCGAGGGCGTATTTATATTTATTGGCTACGTCCCCAACACTGAAACTCTTGAAGGAATTGTTGAACTAAATGAATGGAAGGAAATCGTAGTCGATAAAAATTTAATGACAAACATACCCGGTGTTTATGCTGCAGGTGATTCAATTCAAAAAAGATTTCGACAAGTAACAACTGCAGTTGCTGATGGGACCATTTCTGCTCTCAGTGCTGCTGAGTATGTAAATAACTTAAAGAAACAAAAATTAGAATCTATCCCGGCTTAGGCGAATCAGAACAAATGGGAATAAATATTATTTCCTTAGATACTTTCTTAAAACATCTTTCTGTTTTACGCCAAGCAATACCTGGCTGATCGTTCCATTCTCCACAATCATTGTTGTCGGAGTTGCTTTTATACCAAATATTTTTGCTGTTTCCATATCCCTGGAAATATCAACATCAAAAACATTCTTGTTTGAAGATTGTAATTCTTTAATTATTGGAGTTTGGGCCTTACAAGCATGACAGGAAGGACTGAAAAAATAAACCAACCCTTTTGAACCCTTTTTCTCGAGCCCTTTTAATTTTCCTTTTAACCCGGTCAATTCTTTTCCACGGGATTTTCTGGCAGCAAGTACCATTAGAAATTGAAGCCCGAAGATCAAAAGTACTACACCAACTATTGTATATATAATTATCATCATGTTAACTCGTCATTCCTTTTTATCAGATGTATTTATATTCAACCTTAAATAACAGGGACAAAAGCGTGTAAAACTTGTGAATAAAAGCACAATTGCAGCTATTCCCAGCAATATTGCTGCCCTTCCATGAATTATGTTTGTAAGATATAGCAATAATATCCCCAGGGCTACAGCGCTTCTAATAATACGATCAATTATCCCTACATTCTTTTTCATATTAACTCATTTTATTTCTTGTGATTTGATTCAAAATTGAAAAAAAAGATTCAGCTAAAAGTTTAATGAGTTTACTTAATCTTTTGATATTCCGGACCGATAGTTTAATAAAATTCATTGCGGTAATGAATTATGTAATATGCGAAAAGTTCATTTGTCCCTTGCTAAGCCAATCTTTAGCGCTAGTTTATCATTATAAGACACAAACAACTTTAAAAAGCTTTTATTTTGTCTATAATGCTTTTTTTGTATGTGGAACGATAATTGTTACTTGCATTAAGAGCGATGAAAATATTATCCTGTAACTGCTCAACCTAACTGGATAAAATATTTTGGGAGTGATACTATAGGGCATTAACTAGTTTCTGACAACTGCTTAAAAATTTATTTAATTATTAATCTTCAGAGGACAAAATGGAAGATTTTAAAAAATTTGTTATAGATAATATTGTTGTAGAAATCGTAAATATCACACGTGCGACTTATAAAGAGGCTGCGGAAATGAAAAAGATTCTCCGCGAAGACATTAAAATGGGCTTCAAAAAAATTGTAATTGACTTAAGCATGTGTGAATTTTTGGATTCAACATTCATTGGTGTGCTGGTAGTAATACTGAAAGAAGTAGCTGAAGTTGGTGGCGAGCTAAGATTAGTTAAACCACCTTCACTAGCTCATACGATTCTTGCCGGAACGCGGACATTGGAACTTTTTAATATTTTAGATACAACAGATCAGGCCATAAATAGTATCCAATACATGGATACTATACATGATCGCTTGGATAAAATTGATAGTGCTGCCTAAAATTAAAAACACCCCGAGGCAGATAGTTGCTCCGGGGTTTGTTCCCAAAACATCACACGCATTTTATATCAAAACAACAGTCTATGTTTATTAAGGTTTTTCATAAATCTTAGGAAATATATAATTCGACATTATGCTAATAAGACCCATCAAATCACATATAAAAGAATGTGTAGAGGTTAAATTGCAAAAGTGGATCAATTTCTTAAAGACTTGAATGGAATAAAATAGGTACTTAAAAAAGCCTCCGCACTGACTGTTGTGGGAGGCTTCTTATCGGTTAGGTTTACTTGCCGTAAGTAAGTACCTTTTCAGCAAGCCTTGAGGAAATCAGTTTGTAGTTTTCTGCAATACTGTTCCCAATTTTATCATTTATTCCCGTAAATAAACCCGGGTATTGAAAATACAAACTCGCAAGCTGTGCTTTATATCTTATAGAAGGAGTCTTTCCCTCTATAGACAGTTTGTTTAATTCTTTGTCAGCCTCTTTGAAATCCATAACCGGATAAACTTTTTTAATCATAATAAGAACATCAATCGCAGATTCAACAAGTCCTTCATTATCTGATTTTAATGCAACAAGGCAATTCTCTTTTGCAAGTGCTGAATCAACCCTATGATCAGCGGGCTTATCATCCCTACCCATAGCATTAATGTTGAATGTTATGATTAACAAAACGGCTAAAAGGTAATTCAATTTCTTTCCAATCATTTGCTACTCCTTTTTAACTTATAATTTCCTATATAACCTTGATCCACTTAGCATATATCAACATACGTGCCTGAAATCTTTGAAGCCGGTAATTTATGTTTTTGAAGTAAAAGGAAGATTTTTTCGTTTCAGCATTTATAGAAATGGTGCCACAAACAGTAACGTCTTTTCCTTGCAGCCAGATAATTTATTTGTCTTAAATGTCTTACGGTTAAAGCTAATTTATTCGAATGGTAGATTTGTGGCAGTTAAATTATTTTTTATTATTGTACACATTCCAATTCAGCTAATACTCATTACTTGTTTTAGTTTATTTTTTATTTCTACCCCTACGCGTTCTGTGGTTTTTAATTTCCTGGGAAATTCCACAACTTTATCAAACTCCCTGGTGATCTTTTCTAAATTAAGCATCATTATTCTTCTGTTTTTATATTTCAACACACCACTGAATCGCTGTTTCCCTTCGTGGGGAAGTGCAAAATCAAAAGCATTATCAGAAAACAATTCTGTTGTAGGAATTAATTCAATAACTTTATCTACAATAAACCCGAATTTTTTCCCAAAAGTATCAATCAATATAAGCCTGCTGTCGTTTCCGAACGAAACATTTGGGAATTCAAGTATTCCGTGAATATTAACCAAAGTATATCTCGCCCTTGGTGAAATTATTTCTGAAGTCACTCTTTTCTTATCGATAGAATCAACATCAATAAATTGCATAATTTCCCGAACTGACTGATAGTCGACGCAAAATTCATAATTATTTATTCGGAATATCAATAAACCGGGTAGTCTGCCCAATATGCTATGATGAAACTGATTTAAATTTGAAACTGTATCCAACATCATAAACTTTTAAAATAAAGGAATTTTAGTATTAAGTATGAAATAGCAAGGGATTTCTGTGAAAATATTTCAAGCATAGATTAATTCTATGCTTACTATATAATCAGACATATTTGAATAAGCAAGTAAATTTTTATAAAAATCTTTTGTTAAATCCACGATTGCAAAATTTCTTTTCTCGGAGAAGGGATCACCACCTTTTGTACAAGTAAACCTTTTTTTGAAATTGCCGCAGCACCGGTATCGACTGCTGTCTGTACAGAGGCCACGTCGCCGGTAAGCATAACATAACCTTTACCGCCGATTGCCATTGCAAGATAAACTGTTATTAATTCCACCGAGGCGGATTTTACAGCCGCATCAGCAGCTTCTATAATAGAGGCAACTGAAAAAGATTCAATTACCCCGAGTGCCTGCAAATCAACTACAGGATTTATCCCGCTGATTGCTGGAAAAATAGAGGGATGTACATTAGGAATAATAAAATTATCAACGTGTTCATCAGCACTTAGTTCAATACCGGTTTCTATACTGGAATTAACCGCATCCACATCACCGCCGATAAGTACCATATATTTACCCGGACAAATTGTCCGGTTCACAATTATTTCTATATCTGCACGTTTCAACATTGCATCTGAGACCTCGATACCTTTCGCAATGCTTGATAACTCTATTAAACCAATTGCTGATTTCATTTAAAAATCCTTAACTAATAATTTGCTGAAATTAAAATTCCTTTTTCAGATGTGGATTTAACAATTCCATTTACACTTGAATGAACAGGAACACTTAAATCATTTTCCTCAGTTGAAGCGATCATTTCACCGGTTTTTACTTTTGAACCTACTCTTACAATAGGTTTTGCTCTCTGCCCAAAATTATATTTCAACGGAATTAGCAATTCATTAATAGTATTTTTATCAAAAGTTTTAAAACTTGCTTTCCTATCGTAAGGTTTCAATCCAAGCCTTTGGTACAAATTAGCTATCGGTATTTCTCTCCCTTCCCTCGCCGGATGAACATCTCTGAATGCTACATCCATCTGTTCTTTTGTAAAACCTTTTTTTTCTTCTTTTAATTTGGACTTTATATCCGTACAAATGTTTTTAGGATCGAGTTTTTCGGGACAGGCAAACAATGAGCAAATATTACACTCACAGCAGCTTGCAGCCCAGAGATTTAATGTATCTTTTGCTTCGCCCGTCATTTGAAGCGCACGCATAACAAGGTGTGGCTGAATAGGATAGCCGAGAATATAACGCGGACACAATTGTGTGCAGAAAGAACATTGGTCACATGTGCTGTGCCCGGTTTTGTTATAAACTTTTTGGGGAGATGTTTTCCTAATTACAAGTGTATGATCTGAAGGAAGAATAATTAATCCGCCAAGCGTTTTGGTTACCGGCTTCGAAAAATCTGTTTCAACGCCGCCCATCATTACTCCGCCTGTAAGAGCAACTGGATCGCTGGTCGTGAATCCTCCTGCAAATTCGATGCAATCCCACAAACTGGTTCCAACAGGCACAGAAGTAGTAACCGGATTTTTAACAGCTCCGGTAATTGTTATGAATTTTTCTGTAACCGGTCCACTCTCAACAGCGTTTGAAATATTTACAAGTGTTTCAGCGTTATTCACAAGACACCCCACCATTAACGGTATACCGTTTGGTGGAATCCTTCTCCCTGTTATCTCATAAACAAGTATATATTCATCCCCGGCCGGATAAACATTTCTCGTGATAAAAACCTCAATCCCCTTTTTGTCTGCAAGAGATTTAATAAATTCTGCAGCATCTCTGTTTTTTTCTTTTATTGCTATGGTAACTTTTTTTGCGCCTGTCAGTTCTTTAATAATTTCGAGCCCGTTTAACATTTTCTCTGTTTCTCTCAGCATAACTTCACGATCTTTATAAAGAAGCGGTTCACATTCGACACCGTTGGCAATTATATATTCAACCTTTGCCTCGAGTTTTTTGTAAGCAGGAAAGCCGCCACCCCCAGCACCGATTACGCCCGCTTCACGGATTTTATCTAATATTTCCGTTTTGGTCATTGACTATTCTGATAATAATTAAACTGCAAAGTAAAATTAGTGAAAATTATTGGGGTTTGCGGAAAAATCTGAAATGTTTACCTGTTGGGTATAAGCCCACCTTTCAGTCTTAGTCGTGGAAATGGAAATTTACAAACAATTCAAAGAATTGAGGATTGAGTCTATTTCGTTTATTTATATACGGAATGGTTTAAGAAATGGCAGGTGTAAGTTCCATAGTCATTCTATTGAACTGTTTTATTTTAAATGAGAAAACTATTGTCTTTGGTGATATCGTTTACTTAGTTAGAGAAAATCCAGAACCCTCCAATGATAATAGCGGCCACACTGAATACAGTTAACAATCCCCGATAAGCCTTATTTCCAAACGATCCAAATTTTATTGAAAGCGAGCCTATGATTACAGAAAAAATGACCATCGCTGTTATTGTTCCTATTCCAAACGCAAGCAAATAAGTAATTGCTTCAAATCTGGTGGGAAGTGCCAGTGCAGGTAATACGCCAAGAAAATGAGAGCTGCCTGCAAAACCATGAATTATCCCTACTCCGAGAGCGGCGTGAGAATGATTATGTGCTTCAGCTTTTTCGTGCCTGTCTAATGAATTATGCGCATGAACATGGATATGTCTTTCACCATCGTGTTTGTGTTCGTGGACATGAACATTTTTAAAAAATACCTTTTTAATTCCCCACAAACCGATTCCAATAAGAATGACGCCAACAAATCTTTCACTGTAAGATGAAATAAGGTCGATAGGAATTAGTTCCCTGAATAGAAGCGCAAGAACCCCAACAAGAATTACTCCGGCTGAGTGTCCCAGCCCCCATTTAAAACCTACCAACCAATTTGATTTTTTACTATCGAGGGAAAGTGGAGCTACCGCGGCAAGATGATCGGGACCTGTTAAAACGTGAACAGAACCTGCAGCAAACCCCGTAAAAAATATTATCATTTTATATTTCCCTCGTTTTACAATATTCTAACATCAGAAAGAGAGGCTATTACACGTAGATGAAAAGTAGTTAAATACCCCACTTTTAATTCGTTTATGAATTGCTTTATGAAGAACCGTTTTCAAAATAAATAAAAAGATTGGAAAAAACACTAAAAATCTCAATCAACATATACAAATTTTTGGGTTTAGAAGCATTTTTAATCATTATTGAACTCCAGGGTGATGGTATATAAATAATTTAAAAATAAGAACCGCTCTATAGGCCAAGAGTTTTAATAGCGACTTTCCCCCCGGAACCTTAACACGGGGAACGACGGAACTTTAAGTTATTCCTGAATTTTGTCTGTTACATTGTATTCTACATCTACTTATGTATTTGAGATCTACTAAAAATAATAAGCCATTAAATCATAGATGTCCACATTTTAAAGACAATAACTGGTTATCAATTATAAATTTTATTTTTGGGATCGGCGGCATTGATTTTGACTGAACGTTAGTTAAATTAGCCTCTCAAATACGACTTTTAACCACTCATTTTTTTTCACCACCAAAACAGAGGGAGATATGAGACAAAAAGCAGTCCTTTCAATTTTGTTAATGTTTTCACTATTCCTGGGATCAATCCTGGCTCAAAGTTTTGATAACATTGACATACCCTACAAAAAATTCGTTCTGAAAAACGGCCTGACACTGATAGTGCACGAAGACCATAAGGCGCCTATCGTCGCTTTTAATGTCTGGTACCACGTTGGTTCCAAAAACGAAAAACCAGGAAAGACAGGCTTCGCGCACCTGTTCGAACATTTGATGTTCAACGGTAGTGAGAATTACAACGACGATTATTTCAAAGTGATGGAAAAAATCGGGTCGACGGATTTAAACGGAACAACAAACAATGACAGAACAAATTATTTCGAAACTGTTCCAACTTCTGCACTCGACCTTACACTCTGGATGGAATCAGACAGGATGGGACACCTTGCAGGAGCAATCGATCAGGGAAAGCTTGACGAACAGCGCGGTGTAGTTCAGAATGAAAAACGACAGGGAGAGAATGAACCATACGCTATTTCAAGCGAAATGATTACTCACGCAACATATCCGGAAGGCCATCCCTACTCGTGGACCGTAATCGGATCAATGGAAGATCTTAATGCGGCGTCGCTTGATGACGTGCACGAATGGTTCAAGAGTTATTACGGAGCAGCAAATGCCGTTATTTGTATTGCCGGTGATATTAACACCGAAGAAGCAAAACAAAAAGCAGAGAAATATTTTGGCGATATTCCTTCGGGTCCTCCTGTTGCAAAGTTTCAAGACTACGCTGCAAAACGAACCGGGACAATCAAGCAGGTGGCACAGGACAGAGTTCCCCAGCCACGAATTTATATGGTCTGGAACGTACCGCAATGGGGCAGCAAAGGACTTGCACATCTCGATTTATTAAGCGACATCCTTTCTTCCGGAAAATCATCAAGACTTTATAAACGCCTCGTTTATGATGAACAGATTGCAACTCGTGTTTCTGCTTATTATTCGCCGGGTGAAATCGGCAGTCAGTTTTTTATTACCGCAGATGTGAAACCGGGAGTAGAAATTTCAAAAGTTGAAAAAGAAATAGACGAAGAACTTACAAAAGTACTGAAAGATGGTCCTACCGAAAAAGAGCTGAATAAAATGAAGACCCAATACTTTGCAAACTTTGTAAGAGGAATTGAAAGGGTTGGCGGCTTCGGAGGAAAATCTGATATCCTTGCTCAGAATATGGTTTACGGAGGATCGCCTGATCATTATAAAATTTATAATAATTACATTGCCAATACAACTGCAAACGATTTAAAAGAATCAGCCAAAAAATGGTTAAGCGATGGCTTATATATACTGGAAATTCTTCCATTTCCACAATATGCAACAACCGGCAGTGATGCTGATCGCACAAAATTACCTGAAACAGATACACCGCCGGCAGCACACTTTCCTAAATTACAGAGAGCCGAGCTTTCAAACGGCCTGAAAATTCTTCTTGCAAATAGAAAATCAATACCCGTTGTAAATTTTATTATGATGATTGATGCCGGTTATGCATCAGATGAATTTTCCTCAGCAGGTACAGCAAATATGGCTATGAATATGCTGGACGAAGGTACGAAAACAATGGACGCTCTTCAGTTAAGCGATCAACTTCAGATAATTGGCGCTACTTTGAATACAGGTTCCAACCTTGATAATTCTTTTATCAACATGTCCGCACTGAAAGCTAACCTGGATCCTTCACTGGATCTTTTTGCAGACGTTATTCTTCAACCTTCATTTCCGCAAAAAGAACTTGATCGGTTGATCAAAGAAACTGTTGTAGGAATTCAAAGAGAAAAGGCAAGCCCGATTACTATGGGACTGCGGGTTGTTCCGGGTTTAGTTTATGGTAAAGATCATCCTTACGGAAATCCTTTTACCGGTTCCGGTTTTGAATCTACAGTTACAAAGCTGACCCGCGATGAAATGGTCAAATTTCATCAGACCTGGTTTAAGCCGAATAATGCAACATTAGTTATTGTAGGCGACGTTACAATGAATGAAATTAAACCGAAGCTTGAAAAATTATTTTCAAACTGGAAAGCAGGCGATTTGCCGAAAAAGGAAATAAAAGAAGTCGCTTACCAGGATGAACCTGTAATCTATATTATGGATCGTCCCGGTTCTCAATCTTCAATTATTTTTGGTGCCGAGCCCGCTCCCCCGTATGGAGATAAAGACAATGTTGCAATAGAAATGATGAACAGAATTCTCGGCGGAATGTTCACTTCAAGAATTAATATGAACCTGCGGGAAGATAAGCACTGGTCTTACGGATCGGGAAGTACTATCCCAAGTGCGCGCGGACAGAGGCCGTATTTGTACTACGGAATAGTTCAAACCGATAAGACGAAAGAATCAATTACCGAAATGATAAAAGAAATTAGTCAGTATGTCGGCGAGAAACCCGCTACTGATGCAGAAGTTCAGAAAGTAATAGAGCAAAACACCCTTTCATTACCAGGACAGTGGGAAACAAACGGACGTGTTGCAAACTCATTGATAAATATGGTTTCATACGACCTTGCAGATAATTACTACGATACTTACGCAGGCAAAATTAAAAGCCTGAATTCGCAGGAAATTATCGACGCCGCAAAAAGAGTTGTAAAACCGAAAAACCTAATCTGGGTTGTTGTGGGCGACAAATCAAAATTTGAAGCGGGAATAAAAACTCTGGGCTATGAAGTGAAATATATTGACGGCGACGGGAATATTATTATGTAGTTCTTAATCACATCTGCTACAATAGAAAGCCGGGGTGACCCGGCTTTTTTTAACTAATCAACCGGCAAACCTTCCAGCTTCATAATTTTTAAGGCATTTGTTGTAGGACACGGACCGTTGTTCAATCTGTAGTCAAAAATCATTTTGCTGTCTTTTATATCTTCCTTAAAATGGTAATTCTTAACAGAGGAAATTTTATCGGCCAGCTTCACCAGCTCAAGATCGTGAGTTGCAATTGCGCCAACCGCATTTGTTCCGGCAAGCTTTTTAATAAACGCCGAGCTGCCTTTCAGTCGTTCAATGTTATTCGTTCCGCGAAATATTTCATCAATCAAAAACATTACGGGAGGTTTAGACTTTTCTATTTCATCCAGCAAGGCTTTTAATCTTTTCACTTCGGCATAGAAATATGAAATACCATCTGTTACTGAATCGCTTACCTTTATGCAGGTGAACAACCTGAAGAGTGAAATCTTCAGGCTGTCAGCATTTACAACGCTGCCTGCATATGCAAGCGACAGGTTTATTCCAAGAGTTCTTACAAACGTACTTTTCCCGGACATATTTGAACCCGTTATTATCGCAATTTCGCTGCCTGAGTTAAAATTAAAACCATTACAAATTTTATTTTCCTTTTTAATTAATGGATGTCCCAGTTTTTCACCGCTGAAAGTGATTTGGTTTTCCTCCACTTCAGTAATTTCAGGAAAAGAGTATTCCGGGTTCAGAAATGCAAAGTTAGCAAGCGAGGAAAATGCTTCAAGCTTGTACCACGTTTCAAGCCAGATAGTAAAATTCTCCCCGGCAATAAGTTTATATTTATTCAGCTTCAGTTTAATATAAAGATCGATGGGAAAGACTATCTGAATTAAAAGCCAGACAAAGGGATTGCCTTTTCTTACCCTCAGAGACGTGGAAATATTTCTGATTTTCCTTACCAACTCTGAAGGCTGCTGCCTTGCATTCTTAAACGGCTCACATATTTTAGATAATTGTGAACCGGCTTTGTACCTATACCTCTCAAGAAATTTAAATACACCGTTGAGCTTTTTAAGCTCATCTGAAATATATTCGGCCTCATCCAAAAGACTTTTCTGTTCTTTATTACCCTGATGAAAAAGTACAATATAGATTAAAGTTGTTATTCCCCAGTAAGCAGGTAAAATATTCATGGTAAACAAAACAATAAGCAGCGCATTTACCGGGGCAAGAATTGTTAAGAACCAGAATATTATTTTAAATAATTTCGGCGGAACTTCTTTTTTGTTCAACAATTTATTTAGCATTTCGCCGTCAAATTCCAGCTTAGAGAATAAAACCGAGTTCAATGTAAGCTTATCCCTGAACCGCGTTAAGGCAACCATCTCCCTCACAATATTTTGTCTTTCAACAATTTCGGCAATAGATGGATCTTTTACATTAAGCCATTTCCTGAGAAGCAATCTGGACTGCAGCGACGTTCCTGTGTTGATCAGTTGAATTAAAGAATTATCACCGGTAATGTTGAGATCAACTTCATTTTGATCGGGCTTTTGTGAAAAGGTAACCGGCGGAATATTCTGCCAATCAAGATTGAGCCGGGCAATGTGCGTGTTTTTGATTTTAATCCACAGCTCTAATTTTTTAATCCCGTAATCCAGCTTATTGTGAAAATGGGTAATGACGCCGAAGACAATAAAAAATACCGAAAGGGAAATTAAAACTGATAGATTTGAGGCAGAGAAAAAAAGGACAAAGAAAAGGACTAACTCAGTTAAAAAAATCAGTCCCCTGTAGTTTGAATAAATCCTGCTGATCTTTTGAAGCACTTTCTTTCTAACGTTTAATTTTTCAATTAAGCGGAAAAGGTATTCTCCACTGCTTTGAGTAGCTTTGTTTAGTTCAGAATCTGACATCACAAATTCGATGGTTTAAATCTTCTAAAAAATAAAATAAAGTGAGATTTACATACTAATATTTGTGCGGGTTACCTGCCTTTAGGCCTTTTATTGGTTTACAGAAACCATCGCAACAATACCCCATTTCCCAAAGCCCGCCATTAATTAACACTTATAAAACTATTCATTTCATATCACTAAATATTATATTATATTTTATTATTCCCTGTAAATCATAGTAATATTTTACCAGCACGGCTAAAATGGAATTATTAGAACGTGACAAATATTTAGGTGAATTGGAACATTCATTTAACCGTTTATCAGATTACAGCGGTCTCGTTGTATTAATTTCCGGTGAAGCAGGAATAGGCAAAACTTCCTTAGTTGAAAGTTTCGTCCAAACGGTTGAGGAGAGAGCAACCATTTTATGGGGAACCTGCGATGCATTATTTACTCCCCGTCCTTTAGGCCCGCTTTATGATATAGCATCTCAGTTAAAAAACGGTCTTTTAAATCTTTTAAATAGTCAGGCTTCCAGGCCAGTTATTTTTTCAAAGTTTCTTGAAAATCTTCAGTCAAAGCAAAAACCAAATATTGTGATTATTGAAGATGTGCATTGGGCAGATGAATCTACACTAGATCTGATAAAATATCTTGGCCGAAGAGCAAATAGAACCAATTCACTTTTTATAATTACTTTTCGCGATGATGAAATTAGTTCAGAACATCCATTGAGATTCGTATTAGGAGACATCTCTTCTCAGAATTTAATCAAAATCAATCTTCCCCTGTTAACCGAGAAAACAGTAAATGATTTGGCAGAAACCCACAGATTAAAAAATCTTTACGTTATAACAGGAGGTAATCCGTTTTTAATTACCGAGCTGTTGAATAATAAAAACGAAGGGGTGCCGTCTACAATTAAAGATTCAATCTTAACCAGAATATCACGCCTTTCAAATAATGCAAAGGAGCTGATTCAATTAGTCTCAATAGTACCGACAAAAACGGAAAAATGGCTAATAGATGGAATCGTAAATTTTAATACAAAAATATTGGAAGAATGTTTAAACTCAGGATTAGTCGAACTGGAGGAAGAAGCTATTTCGTTTAGACATGAGTTAAGCAGGGTGGCTGTAGAAGAATCTCTTAGTGAATCAAAAAGACAATTACTTAATGAAAAGTTTCTTCAAGTTCTACTTAAGCAAAAAGATATTGATAACTATTTGGCCAGAATAATTCATCACGCAGCAAGAGCGCTGAATAAAGAAGCCATTATAAATTACGCACCTTATGCAGCAAAGCAAGCTTCAATTCTAGGTTCTCACAGTTTAGCTGCCGAACATTATAAAAATGCCTTAAGATTTGTCGACCGTCTTCCGGTGCAAAAACAGATTACTCTTTATGAAGGCAGATCATGTGAGTGTTACTTAACCGGACAAGTTGAAGAAGGTATAAAAGCCTGCGAAGCTGTTATTGATATATTGAAATTGCATTCTAATCCATTTCGAGAAGGAGAAAATTATAGAAGATTAGCTAGATTATTGTGGTATGCCGGACAGGATTTTAAAAGTGAAGAATGCCTTTATAAGGCAATTAAATTACTCGAAAAAGAAACACCGAGTAAAGAACTCGCAATGACTTATAGTAATTTATCTCAATTGTATATGTGCAGAGCGAATCTGAATCTTGCAATTAAATGGGCAAAAAAAGCAGAAGAGCTGTCAAAAACGCTCAACGATTTGGAAATAAAAGTGCACGCATTAAATAATATAGGCACAGGTAAAATGATGGCGGGTAATAGATCCGGTGAAACTTATTTGAAAGAGAGCCTCAATTTATCCATCAAAAATAATTATCACGAACATGCCTCTCGGGCTTATGACAATTTGGGTATAGTATATGTTTGGGAAAGAAATTTACAGAACTCCTTAATGTATTTCTCAGAGGGATTGGATTATTGTAACGATAAAGATATTGATACCCTGGGTTTATGTATTGCGGGCGGCCAAACAAAAACAAAATTACATTTGGGCAATTGGGACAATGCAATTGAGTCAGCAAGTATTGTTCTAAAACAAGGGAATGTACCTTTAATGAACCGGATAATTCCGCTATATGTTGTAGGGATAATCAGGACAAGACGCAATGACCCCGGTGCTACGAACAAAATTAAAGAGTTAAATTCATTAGGATCGAATTGCGAAGAAGTAGTTGAAATGATAGTTCCCATAAAAGCTGCATTAGCAGAATCTTTTTGGCTGAACAACAACCTGGGTCAGGTTATTGATGAGGTTGAATTAATTTATAACAAAATAAAAAATCGTCAGAATCCTTTTGCGGTTGGAGAACTTGCTTACTGGTTATGGAAAGGAAATAACCTAAAGCACATTCCTAAAAATATTGCAAAGCCGTTTCTCCTTCAAATTAAAGGTGATTGGAAATCGGCGGCTAAATTGTGGGAAGAATTACAATGCCCTTACGAACAGGCACTGGCCCTAAGTGAAGGTAATGAACAGAGTATGAAAAGAGCAGTTGAAATATTTGATCATCTTGATGCATCAGCAACTTCACAGCTGATTAAACAAAAGATGAGAGAGTCAGGTATTAAAAATGTTCCCAAAGGACCTAGAAAATCAACAAAACGAAATCCCTCAGGTTTAACAAGCAGGCAACTGGAAGTTTTAAGTCTTGTGGGTGAAGGCTTAAGTAACATTGAAATTGGGAAGAAGTTATTTATTTCTCAAAAAACAGTTGATCATCATATCTCGGCAATACTTTCCAAATTAAACATTCACTCCCGTTATGAAGCTGCTACGTACTTTCACTCTAATTTAGCCGTCATAAAATAGGGAACGTTCACTCATAAAATAGGGAAACCTCCCGATTCAAGACATCTTATTAAACATTAGGTTTAGCCACGAAAATAATATTTAGGAACAAATTTCGGAGGCAATATGCCAAGGTATTTAATAGAAAGAAGCTTCCCTGAAGTGCTTCAAATACCCGTCACAACGGACGGTGCAAAAGTATGTCTGAATGTTGTCAACAATAATATGGACGATAATGTTACGTGGATTCATTCATATGTAAGTGATGATAAAAGGAAAACATTCTGCATTTATGATGCAGCGACTCCCGAGGCTATCAGGAAAGTTGCAAACAAAAATAAATTACCAGTAGATAAAATTACCGAAGTAAGAGTTCTTGATCCCTATTTCTACTTATAAATATATAAACAAAATTTTAGGAGATAATATGAAAAGAATATTCTCATTTTTAATCGCAGCTATTCTGGTGGGGTTTTTTGTATCCAATGGATTAGCCCAGCAAAAGTCACAAAAAAAAGCGGCTAATAAAATTACTATGCACCGTTACGTGGTTGAGAGAACTTTCCCCAACGGCCTTAACATTCCGGTCAATAATGTTGGTAAAGATATTTGTTCAAACGTCGTTTCTAATAATGAAGAAGATCGGGTAACTTGGGTACAATCTTATGTTAGTAAAGACAAGAAAAAAACATTCTGTGTTTATGATGCCCCAAGTGCGGGCGCAATTCGACGTGCGGCAAAGAAAAACAATTTGCCCGTTGATAGTATAATTGAAGTTACAGTACTTGATCCTTACTTTTATAAATAACTATCTATAGCTGCATAAAAATAAAAAAGGCTGAATAAAAACTCAGCCTTTTTCTTTATAGTGGGAGCTGTTCGCCGCGCCGATCCGCTATTACAACTCTGTTTATTCTATTCTTCTAAAATATAAAAATAGAAAAAGTGTGGTTTATATTCTATTTTTATTAAGGAACTTTGTTTAATTATATCAACTATAAAATATTTTAATCCTTTATAAAGCAATATGAGCAAATTATTTTCGTCTATAAAAATCAGAGGTGTGGAATTAAAGAACAGAATCGCCGTCTCACCAATGTGTCAGTATTCCAGCAATAATGGAATGCCAAATGACTGGCACCTGGTTCATCTTGGAAGTCGTGCAGTCGGAGGTGCCGGATTAGTATTTACTGAAGCAACAGCAGTTTCACCAGAAGGAAGAATTTCACCGGATGATGCAGGCATCTGGAATGATGAGCAAGCAAATGCCTACAAAGGAATAACTTCATTTATTAAATCTCAGAATTCTGTTCCGGGCATTCAGTTAGCACACGCGGGCAGAAAAGCATCTACTTTTTCTCCCTGGAAAGGAAGCGGAGAAGTAACACCTGAAAAAGGAGGATGGCAGACTATTGCACCAAGCGCAGTTCCATTCAGTGATAAGTATCCTTCTCCCAGGGAAATGAGCGTTGAAGATATCAAACTTGTAATAGATCAATTTTGTCAGGCTGCAAAAAGGAGTCTGAATGCCGGATTTGAAATTATTGAGTTGCATTTCGCACACGGTTATCTTGTGACACGAATTTTTATCTCCGATATCAAACAAAAGAACAGACAATTATGGTGGAAGTATTGAAAACAGGTGCCGCTTCGCAATTGAGATAACAAAAGCTGTCAGAAAAATAATTCCTGATTCAATGCCATTGTTTGTGAGAATTTCAGCAAGTGATTGGACTGATGAAGGATGGGATGTTGATCAGTCAGAACAGCTAGCAAAGTGGCTAAAAGATGTTGGTATTGATCTGATTGATTGTTCGAGCGGCGGAAACGTCTTGAATGCAAAGATCCCGCTGAAACCGGGTTATCAAATTCCATTTGCACAAAGAATAAAAAAGGAAGCAAATATACTTACAGGTGGCGTTGGATTAATTACAACTGCAGAGCAAGCTGAGCAGATTATTAGTGAGGGACAAGCAGACATAGTTCTACTTGCACGGGAAATGTTACGTGATCCTTACTGGCCAATGCATGCAGCTAAAAAATTAAATGTAGAGATAACGGATTTTCCTAAATCAATATTTGAGAGCGAAATAAGACAAAAAGCTGGTAAAACTCAGCCTTTTCTTTATTAGCGACCGCTTATTATTGCTGCTGTAGTTGCTTTGGCAGCACAGGTACCAAACCATGACTAGCCATTACTTTCTTTAGCTTTTCAATATCCGGCAGGACCGCCTGCGTTCATAATTGCATCGCATTCTTTAAAAAAGTTTGGTCCGAGAAGAGCTGGAGTAATTACTGCCAAAGCCTTTGCATTGTCTGACCCGAAATTATTAAATCCGTGAACTACACCGCGGGGAATAAAACAAGTTTCGCCCGGGGCAATGTCTATTGGTTTACCCTCAACGGTAAAGGTAACAACACCTTCTAATCCATAAATCGTTTCATCGTAATGTTCGTGGTAATGAGGAATGGGTACTTTAGCTCCGGTCGGCACACTAAATTCAAACATAGCAACCGAGCCGTTCGTATCTGCTGTTTCCAGCAGAAAATCAATTGATACTTGCCCAACTTTGATTGTTTCGTTCTTCATAATATTACTCCTTTAATTTGTTGTTAATTGTTATAGGGCAAGTTAATTGTGTGAAATGACAAAGCCCTTGATTTAATCAAGAAATCATTTTTTGGCTAATTTATTTACTAATTCGACTTAGCGTTTCCGGGGTCATTCCTAAATAAGCTGCAATTTGAAATAATGGTAAACGCATGAGAAGATGATGCTCTTCTTTAAGAAATCTCATATATTTTTCTTCAGGGGTTTCAATAGTAGCTTCTCCCAATCGTTTTTTCAATACATAATTTGTTTCTTGTTGTGCCTTAATAAAATACATTGTAAAGGGAGCAATATGTGTTACAGCATATATCCAGGTTTTTTGATTCATTCCTAAAGATCGCTGTCCTTAAGAGCTTGCAGATTTAATTCTGTTGGAGTATTATTTAAAAAACTTTGCAATTCACTACACCAACCACTTTCGACCTTAAAATAAATATTTCTCTCTTCTCCATCGTTATTAATAAGATATTGTCGCAGGCATCCTTTCTATGAAATAGATTTCTGGAAATTTTCCGGCACTAAGTAGATTTTCATTTTTCTTAACTAATTCTCTCATGAAGTGTAAGCATTCAGAAATCTTTTCCGGAAAATCACCACCCTCTTATTCCATCAGGAGTAAAAAATAATTTGTCAGGTTTGATTTATCATTTGATTAAGCTGGCTACTTATTAACGAAATAATATAAAATATCCATCAAATTTCCACTATTAGAGACAAGAAAACAAATTTATCTCTGAAATTTAAAGCGAAGAAATAATTAATGTTGGCCAAAAATCACTGCTTACGAAAAAACCACACTCGCTATTAACCTGTAAAGTAATGTTAAAATAAAACTAAAAAAGCCTAATTTGGTCGGGTTTCTCTATTTTTGCAACGGGGACCCATATAAAAATTGATGAAACATTGAAAAACTTTAATTATTGTCTATTATATAACAATTGAATTATATCGAATTCCATTACGGAATCAGTGTTTCTCTCAATGCAAGTTATTTCTGGACACATTTTATCCAATAATTACTTTTTGTTAGGTGCAAAGTGGATCACTTAGGTATGGAAGGTAAAAACCCTTTTAATCAGCAGCGATCTGCAATTTGTATTATTTTCAAGGTATTAGTTAATATATTTTGTTAGATTATAAACATTCACATAAAATTTAGAATAACTAATTGGAAATGCCATGACCGATCAAGCAAACTTTCCCAGTATTTTTAATGACGTAATTGGCCCGGTAATGCGGGGTCCATCTAGTTCGCATTGTGCGGGTGCTTTGCGGATAGGCAGGCTTGCACGTTACCTGATGAATGATAATATAAAAGAAGTAATAATCAATTACGATCCCAACGGTTCACTTGTAACTACGCACGAAAGCCAGGGCTCAGATATGGGATTGTACGGCGGCTTTTTAGGAATGGAACCGGACGATCTCAATTTAGTGAACTATATAGAAGAATTAGAAAAGTCAGGTATAAAGATAACGGTCAACTATGTTAGCTTTAATGCAAAACACCCGAACACTTATAAAATAAAGCTCATAAACGAAACTCAACAACACGAGTTTATCGCTATATCCACCGGCGGCGGAATAATTGAAGTAATTGAGATAGATAAATCAAAAATTAATATACTTGGAGACTTTTATGAGCTACTGATATTTACGAGCGATCATTCCTGCCTTGATAATATAAAAAAGGTAGCGGGCGATTCGCAATTAATAGTCCACAGGGGGGATAAAACTTTTATAGAAATTAAGTCCGAAACAATTATTGATGATGAACAAATTAAAAAATTTGCTTCAGTCCGGGGAGTTATTTTTGTAAGGCAGTTAAAGCCGGTATTACCTGTATTGGGAAGGAAAGAATTAAAAGTCCCGTTTACAACTGCTGATGAAATGTTAGTCTACAATAAGGATAAAAATCTCGAATTGTGGGAATTGGCGGTTCATTACGAAAGCATAAGAGGAAATATTTCTCGCCAGGAAGTTTTTGAAAAAATGCGCAGAATAAACAAGATAATATTAAACAGTATTGAAAATGGTTTAAGTGGTACCGAGTATCATGACAGGATACTCCCGGCACAGTCCCCCAACTTCAAAATAAAAAATGATCAAAAAGAATTAATTAGCAGTGAAATTTTTAACCAGATTATAATGTATGTTACCGCAATAATGGAGACTAAAAGTTCAATGGGTGTAATAGTTGCAGCACCCACAGCTGGTTCGTGCGGTGCATTACCAGGTGCAGTTTTTGCAACTGCTCACGCACTAAAAAAAACTGAAGATGATATAATAAAAGCAATGCTGGCTGCCGGAATAATCGGAGTTTTAATGGCTATTAAATCCACGTTTGCCGCCGAAAGCGCCGGGTGTATGGCAGAATGCGGCACGGGCTCAGGAATGGCAGCCGCAGGATTAATACATTTAGCAGGAGGCAATTTAAACCAGGCGCTTGGCGCAACTTCAATGGCATTGCAAAATGTGCTTGGATTGGTTTGTGATCCGATTGGTAACAGGGTGGAAGCGCCTTGTTTGAGCCGCAACGTTATGGCCGCAACAAATGCGCTGTCCTGTACAAATATGGCACTTGCAAATTATCTCCACCTGATCCCTCTGGATGAAGTGCTGGAAACATTTGATGATGTCGGAAGAAGTATAAAAAGAGAACTTCGCTGTACAGCATTGGGCGGATTGTCAATTACAAAATCTGCAAAAAAAATAGAAGCCGGGCTTACAAAAACTCAATTTAAAAGCTGCTAATTTTACAAAGTTGCAAATGCTTATTCTGAATCACGAAGAAATTATTAAATCTGCAAGTTTCAGCGAACTGATTGATGCAGCTGAAAAAGCAATGTTGATTCACGCATCGAGAAAGTTTCAAATGCCGGTAAGGCTGCATGTGGATTATAATCAAAACACATTACTGGCAATGCCCTGTTTTACTGAAGAGAAATTCGGTACAAAGCTGGTATCACTTTTCCCCGACAATTCAAAAGCCGGTATTCCGGTTACAAAAGGTTTAATGATTTTAAACGATGGCAAAACAGGAGAACCCCTGGCACTTATGAATGGTGCTACTATTACCGCCTTGCGTACATCTGCAATTGGTTCTCTGAGCATAAAATTATTGGCACGGCAAAACGTCAAAAAACTCGGAGTCGTTGGTGCAGGTGTTCAGGGTTACTATCAAGCACTTTTTGCAAATACAGTCAGGAATTTCAGCGATATTTTTATAAACGATATCAACATTGAACGTGTTTCTGATTTATCAAAGAAATTATCCGGCTCACTTCCGGATACAAAGATTCATATATGTAATTCACCTGAAGAAATATTAAAGAATTCTGAAGTAGTCATAACGGTAACAAATACTAAAACTCCCCTCTTTCCAAATGAATCATCTCTATTTAATGAAAAACATTTTGTGGGAATTGGATCATACAAACCTGAAATGATGGAATACCCCGAAGCTTTTTTCAGACAGCTTGATAAAATTTATATCGATACCGAACATGCTTTTGAAGAAACCGGAGACCTTATAACGCCAATCAAACAAGGCTGGATCAGGAAAGAACAGGTTGTTTCAATTGCAGACGCAATACAAAATAATTCCATAATTATTAAGGATGGAATAAGCTTTTTCAAATCAGTTGGGATGGCATTGTTTGATGTAGTTACTGCCGATCTGATATATAAAAAGGCCATGGAATTAAAAATCGGAGAAATGGTAAATATCTAATATGACCGATGAAATTATTATTAAGCCAATAGGATTCATTCAATCTGAACTCAAGCAAAGATACGAATCACCCAGACAGGGAATTTTAGCAAAAGGAACAAATGCCGTAATCCAACTTTATCCAAAAAACAATTTTAATCAGGCTTTAGAAAATTTAGATGGTTTTGACAGACTATGGATCATATACCAATTTCATTTAAACAAAGGCTGGAAGCCGCTTGTCTCTCCACCGCGACATACCCGAACAAAAGTGGGCGTATTCTCGACGCGTGCACCTTACAGGCCCAACCCGATTGGATTAAGTTGCGTAAAACTTGAAAAAGTTGAAGGACTGAAAATATTTATTTCCGAATCTGATATTTTGAACAGTTCACCTATCCTTGATATAAAACCTTATTTACCCTATTCGGATTCATTCCCTGGTTCCGCTACTGGCTGGGTTAAAAATGAAATGGATAATATTTATGAAATACTAATTGAAGAAACAGCCAGAAAACTTTCTGAACAACTTAAGAAAGAAGTAGATGTTAACCTCCTTGGTTATGCAAGTGTACAGCTTGAATTTAATCCTACTGACACTACTCGCAAAAGAATTTCGAAGATTGAAAAGAAGGACAATTCAGATAATCAGTATGTTCTGGCTTATCAAAAGTTTAAAATTATATACCGGGTTAATGAAATTGGAAAGAAGGTGTTTATAGTTGATATAAAAAGTTAGAATGTTATTAATATAGAAAAATGATTCCGGAATTATTCAATTATTTGCTACTACACAGCAGGTTCCGGCTCAGTCGTCAGTAGCTTTTCTAGTTTTCTCTTTAAATTTTCTTTTGCAGCTTCCGATTGTTTATAAATTGATTCGTGTTTGGAAAAATCAAAAACACGTACATCGTAAATTTCCGGTCTAATATAAATATCGGGCTTTATAAACTTCATCTTTTGTTGATTTATAGAGTTCTGCATTATTTGATAGGTTGTAAAAACTGATTCAAAAGTAGGAGGATATTCTTTTCCATTGCTTGTTCTATAGGCTGTAATATCTATTGCAACTGAAATGTCGCAATCACTTAATAGAATATCAAAAGGAAGTGGATTGACTATTCCTCCATCAACCAAAATTCTGTTTTTAATTTTAGCCGGAGTTAATAATCCCGGTAAAGAATAACTTGCTCTTATTGCCGGTAATAATTTTCCTTCAGCAAAAATCACTTCTTCTTTATTCCAATAATCCGTTGCAACTATCTTTAAAGGTATTTTCAGTTCTTCAAAAGTATTGGCGCCGAGCTCTGCTTTCAAAAAATTATAAAATCTATCTCCTTTCATTAAGCCGCTGTTAAAAAACTGGGGATCAAACATAGAAAACATTTTTACAAAATCCGATTTCCAGAGAAAGTCGAATGGCTTGTCGTTTCTTGGGAAAAGTAAGCGTTTTAACATCGCTTTCATTTCTTTAGATGAACTTCCAGCGGCATAAAATGCACCGATAATTGCACCTATACTGGTGCCTGAGATAATAGATGGTTTTAAACCAAGCTCTTCAAAAACCTCAATCATTGAAATATGAGCCAAACCTCTCGCACCGCCACCACCGAAAGCTATTCCGATTTTCTTCATTCTAATTAATAATGTTTTTTTCTATGTTTTTATAAAGTACAATTTATATTATTTAGCATTATAATAATAGTCTTTAATTTGAAAAATTAGAAAGCATAATTTTATTTAGGTTCTTTTAGTTGTTGTAGGGGGCCGCCCGCCCCGGCGGATTGTTCCGAAGGAATCCTTTCGGGAAACCTGCAACCTTCGACTATTATAAATCCATGCACTTAAAATTTGGCTTAGTATAGCTACAAGATTTGTTTTTTTTTACATTACTATTGCTAATATTTAACTATAATTTAAAGCCCATACTATTGCACTACAATTCCTCAGATTATTATATAGCAGTCTTGGGTTATCCCAAATCAGGCAAATCTATTTTTATCACATCATTAATTAATCATCTACTACATGAAAATCGATCAGACTATGAAACGATAAAAATAAATGATGAAACTAATAAAAGACTTAAAGAGAATATAAAATGTTTGAACTCACGAACCCCCCTTGATGAAACCGACACAGACTCTATTTTCCCATATAGCGTACATATTTCAAGAGGAAAATTTCTTTTTAAAAAAAACTTTAAGATGCAAATCGGTGATTTTTCAGGTGATAATAACGCTCAATTTCACAACGGATACAGGCAATGGTTTCACAAAGGTCGTTCTTTTATATGGACCCTGCAGGCAGATGCTTTTATTTTTGTTGTGGATTTAGCTGAAGTTCTCGCACAATATGAAGATGATTTTTATTGCGAAAAAGTTTCAAATGCAATTTATAAAGCTTGGAAAAGGATAGAGAAATCTCATTTAGGAGGCAAAAACAATTTAAAGAACAAACCAATAGTTTTACTATTTACCAAATCGGATTTGTTACTGACATTTTACGAATTACTAGCTCCGGCACCTCTGGATCAAATGAGAATAAAGATGTTTCAATTAGGTTTTTCAAAGAAATTGCTACCACAAACTATTAGAGCTAAAAAAGATCTCGATCCTGATCTTTACGCTATAATTGAGGAAAAGTTCGGTGATATAATTTATTACCTCAAAAGAAAAAGCAAGAGATATAATACAATATTTTTTAGTCATTTTTTAACCTTAAATGATGTACCAATTGGTATCGAAAAAGTAATAGATTCAATTTTACCAAAATAATTTCTATAATACTAGTTCAAATATTCTTGAACAATCATACAAAGTTCATTGATTTGCTGGTAAGGTATTCGAAAAAATGCTTACTCACCCATCTTTTTATAGTATGCAAATAGTCATCACTCAAGTTTTGCAATCCTATTTAAAAGGAAAAACCCCCAATACTTTTAATATTGAGGGTCTTTTAGTAGCGGGGGCAGGACTTGAACCTACAACCTTCGGGTTATGAGCCCGACGAGCTACCAATTGCTCCACCCCGCGATGTAATTTTCTATTTTTTAAGAACTTAAGTGTTTTCTTATTAAGTTTTAGACTTTAAATATACCCATTCTGTGAAGGCTTGTCAAACTTTGGACAAAACATAAGTATATCTTTTCTTTATAAGTAATTATAAAGGCTGGTAATTTCGGAAAGCTTATCAGGATTCAAAACTGGATGATATTCCGTCAATTATCTGTGAACGAGCATGAATTTCGTTCAGCTTCTGGATAATTGCCAGTATGCTTTTCTGCCTTATTTCGATTTGTTCTGCAACGAAGTCGCTTACAGCCGGCATATTGCACTGCTCAAGAATACTATCGTAGAACTTGCTAATGGCTGTTTCTTTACGCAGCGCTTCATTAAGCATAGCACAGGTATTTTTGCAGTTATGCAAACAAACCACATTTTTTTCTAACATATTAACCCCCTGAGCGGTTGTGCCTGTTATATTTTCCATAATTAAACTTTAATCGTCTCGTTTGCCAGTTCTTTGCCTTTTGTCAAGGCATCTTTATTAATAGGTATTAAATGATGATGTCTTTCAGGTAAAACTTTTTTTAGTGCAGCTAAAATATTTTCAATTTTTACTAACGGCCGTTTTTCAAGAAATGCGCCCACCAGGATCATATTGGCGGCTTTTTTCAAATTCAGTTTTATCGCTTCCTCGTTAGCTGGTATACTTAATATTTCTATATCCGTTCTTGTCGGCGGATTAATGATTGCTGATTCTTCATACATCAGCAAGCCGCCCGGCTTAACAGCATTTTCAAATTTATCCATCGACGGTTGATTTAAAACAATCGCAGAATCAAATGCTGAAACTATCGGCGAACTTATTCTTGAGTCAGAAACTATTACAATACAGTTTGCAGTGCCGCCTCTCATTTCAGGTCCGTATGATGGCATCCAGCTTACTTCCTTTTCCTCTATCATTGCAGAGTAAGCAATTATCTGTCCCATTGATAAAATACCCTGTCCTCCAAAACCTGCAAAAATTATTTCGTGCGCGTTGTCCATTTTAATTTCCTCAATTTTTATTTGTCTCTGCCCCCGGAACTTTTAGATCACCTATGGGATAATATGGAAACATATTTTCTTCCATCCACTTGTTTGCTTCCACAGGTGTCATTCCCCAGCCCGAAGGACAATTTGAAACAACTTCTATAAAACAGGTCCCTTTATTCAACTTCTGATATTCAAAAGATTTCTTAACCGCCTTTTTTAATTTCCTGACGGCTCCTGCTGAATTAACGGCTTGCCTTGTTACATAATAAGCTCCCGGCAATATTGTAAGCATATCTGTTATCTTTAAAGGATAACCGATCAATTTTTCGTCACGTCCATAAGGTGAGGTAGAAGTTTTCTGTCCAATCAAAGTAGTTGGTGCCATCTGACCGCCGGTCATTCCATAAATACCGTTATTGATAAATACCATAAGGATGTTTTCACCGCGATTTACTGTATGAATTGTTTCCGCTGTACCGATAGCCGCAAGATCACCATCTCCCTGGTAAGAGAAAACAAATTTATCCGGAAGAACTCTTTTAACACCGGTTGCAACGGCACTTGCTCTTCCATGAGCAGCTTCCTGCATATCGATATTCATATAATGATAAGCAAAAACCGAACAACCAACTGGTGCAATCCCGATGGTATTTTCCTGAATTTCCATTTCACTAATTACTTCCATTAAAACTCTGTGAACAACTCCATGTCCACAACCCGGACAATAATGAAGAGGAGTATCAGTCAATGTTTCCGGCTTTTGATAAATTAAATCGAGTCCTTCTATTGAATCGTTGATTTTCATTACAAATCCCTGTTATTCATTTGCTACTAAATGTTTTTCAATTATTTCTTCAACTCTTGCTAAAACTTCCTCAGGTGAAGAAATCATTCCTCCCATTCTTCCATAATGGAAGACTGGTTTTTTACCGTTCACTGCAAGCTTAACATCCTGTATCATCTGCCCAGCATTCATTTCAACAGTAAGATAGAAATCAACTTTTGATGCGAACGATGCGATTGCTTCTTCAGGAAAAGGATAAAGAGTTATCGGACGAAGCAAACCAAGCTTAATTCCTTTTGCTCTTGCAAGTTCAATTGCCTTCTGACAAATTCTTGCGGAAAGCCCAAAAGCAACCAGAAGAATTTCTGCATCTTCAGTTGATATTAATTCATAACGAACTTCTTCTTTTAATTTTTTGTATTTCTCTTGAAGCTCAAGATTTATCTGTTCCATTTTTTCAGGCTGAATAAAAAGAGAAGTAACAATATTTCTTTCACGGTCCTTTGGTTTTCCAACAGTAGCCCACGAATTATTAGTATATTCAAGTGAACCTTCCTCTGGAAGTTCAACTTTTTCCATCATTTGTCCGAGAGCACCATCGGCAAGTATCATTGCCGGGTTTCTGTATTTTTCTGCAAGTGTGATTGCATCGAAAACAAAGTCCGCCATTTCCTGAACTGAAGCAGGAGCCAGAACTATCAGGTGATAATCCCCGTGACCTCCCCCTTTTGTAGCCTGAAAATAATCTCCCTGAGATGGCTGTATCGTCCCTAACCCGGGGCCCCCCCTATTTACATTTACAATCAAGCAAGGTAACTGCGCTGATGCAATGTAAGATAGACCTTCCTGCATTAAGCTGATTCCCGGACTTGAAGACGATGTCATTACCCTGGCCCCGGCTCCTGCCGCCCCATATATCATGTTTATTGCTGCCAACTCGCTCTCTGCCTGCAGCACTACTCCCTCACGCTTTGGCATCTCCCTTGTAAAGTATTCAAGAATTTCTGATTGTGGTGTTATGGGATAACCGAAATAGGCGTGAATCCCTGCGCGTATTGCTGCCTCTGCAAGAGCTTCATTGCCTTTCATTAAACGAGCTTCACGAATTATATCCAACGTTTGATTCATCTTAAAACCAATTTTTATTAAATCTTATTTGACTTCAGCAGTCTCTTTTTTAGTTTTTTTTATCGCTGACTTTGGTTGTCTGTAAACAGTGATTGCTGCATCAGGACAAACTATTGCACAGTTTTCACAACCTGTACAATTGTCATTTATAAGCTCAGCGTATCTGTACCCCTGAAGATTAATCTTATTTGATAATCCCAGACTTTCCTGCGGACACGCTTCTATACAGAGTTCGCATCCTTTGCAGATTTCTATTTTGAAGTGAACTGTTCCTCGGATCATATTATTTTCTTTAAATTATGTCTGATATCTTTGCGACCAATTTTACAATATATATGCCAATTAAGAACAGTATTTGACGATCAAAATTTAGTTGGATTTCGGGCATTTTAGAGCTTTTCTTTCTATTTCCCAGAAATGCAAAATCATAGTAAATTCCTGCCAAAGAGAAGGTTGTGCCGAGCCTGAGAAGCAGTCATCATTTTAAGCGAATTTCAATTATTTAATAGGCATATTTGTAGTGGCTATTTTCTTTAATGTTAATGAAATAAAGAGGTTTCCAAATGAAAAGATTATGCTGTTTTCTTTTGAATATCGCCATATTTACTGTCTTTTCGGTGCTTTCAATTCAAGCGCAGGATGCAAAATCGTATACGATGACTGAGCAACTAAAGCTTGATGCGCCGTCTAACCCGGTAATTTCCCCAAACGGAGATAAGGTTTTATTCACCATCAGAAAAGCGGACCTTCTGAAAAGTAAATGGGTAACACAGATTTATTTGCTTGACGTAGCAACTAAGAATTATTATCAATTTACAAAAGATGGTGAGAGCAGTAACAATCCTAAATTTTCTCCTGATGGAAAATGGGTTACGTTTCTTTCAGGGAGAGAATACCTTAACAGCGATAAAAATGCTATGGAATCTGCTGCTACGCAATTGTGGGCTGCACCATTAAGCGGAGGTGAAGCACACAACTGGACAGCTTTGCCGGGAGGAGTTGATGAATATTGCTGGTCACACGACACAAAGAAAATTGCTTTTCTTTCTGATGAATACAATAAACAAAAGGAAAAAGAAAAAACAGCAAATGAAAAGATTAAAAGAGACGACTACATTTATAACGAGCCAAACTCAATTAAAATTTTAAACCTGCTTGATGTTCAAACTGGTAAGATTACTTCTTCTTTTAATCTTGATCCAGGCGCCGAAAATATCAGCTTCAGCAGTGACGATCAAAAAATAGTATATCAAACAGACTACACTGGCGAATATAACGATGAACAGAAATATGATATTTATTCAATTGATTTTACAGGAAACAAGGTTCAACTAACAAATGAAGCGGGACCTGAAACATCACCTAGATATTCTAAGGACGGTAAGCTAATTGCATATATAACACAAACCGTTCCTGATATTGAGTTTGCTCAAACCGATCTTAATATTATGAATCCTGATGGGACAGGAAAGAAAAATCTAACCAAAGATTTTAACCTCGCTGTTAACAGCTTTTCCTGGAAAGACAATAATACCATATTATTTACCGTTGATGAGGGAACCAATGAACAGCTTTATAAAATAACATTATCAAATGGAAAGATTGAAAAACTTACAGCTGGAAACATGGTCATTTCCGATATTTCGCTGTCTACAAAAGGTGATTTATGTTATGATAGCGAAAACGCAATTACGCTGAATGAAATATTTGTCAACAATAAAAAGCTGACAAACTTCAGTCAGCAGCTTGCACAGTACAATCCGGGAACTCAAGAGGTAGTTAGTTACAAAAGTGATGATGGAAAATTTAATATTGAAGGTATCCTATTCAAACCGGCTCACTTTGACAACGCTAAGAAATATCCTTTAATACTAACAGTACACGGCGGACCTTACGGTTCTTTTAAAAATACTTTTAGTCAGATTTATGGAACAAAGATCTGGACGGACAAAGGTTACCTGGTTTTCGCTCCTAACCCGAGAGGAAGTAGCGGTTACACAGATGAATTCGCGCAAGCGAACAGGTACGACCTCGGCGGCGGAGATTACAGCGATATTATGGCAGGAGTAGATTACATTATTTCTCAAGGATCTGTTGATACAACAAGAATGGGTGTCACAGGAGGGAGCTACGGCGGATACCTGACCAACTGGATTATTTCTCAAAATAATCGCTTTGAAGCAGCCGTCTCTATGTACGGCCTTTTTAGTTTATTCACAGATTGGAGTAACTCGGTTCAGCCTGCTTGGGAAAAAATGTACCTCGGCTATTATTACTGGGAAAAACAGATTAATATGGAAAACCAGTATGTTAGCAGGTCACCGGCATTTTACGTTCAGAATATCAAAACCCCGACTTTAATAATGCATGGCGATAAAGATATTTACACGAACATCTCAAATTCGCGCGAAATGTACCAGGCTTTGCATACAAGAGGCATTCCTGTTCAATTCGTTGTTTTCCCAAGGGCCGGACACGGGCTAAGGAACGAACCTAATCAATATATAGACGTCGTGAAAAGAGCTACAAATTGGTTCGAAAAATATATTCCTTCAAACTAATTCTTTTACTGAGGCACATGATTCTTACCCTATTGGGTAGAGAAAATGTGCCTCAGTAGCCATAATCAATCATTTCCCGACTATAATACTATAATAGTCGAATATTCTGCCTTTCATCAATCGTGCTCCCCAACCATCAAAATTCATTGTTAATACTTTTATCTACATTTAAATTAGCAGTACAATTATTATTAACAAAAGACGAGGTACGCACTTGAAATCATTAACGAAAGTATTTATCATCTTTGTGATGGTTTTACTTGTCGGCTTTACTCTCGTGGCTAACGAGAATACCAAAGCTAAAGTAAATCAACAAGAGAATGAGATAGTTCCTGTTAATGACGCAGATAATTCGGCTAATCAATCTGTATTAGATTATACTGATAAAGGTACTATGATCGCTTCATGGTACGGACCCAAATTTCATGGAAAATTAACAGCTAATGGTGAAATTTACGATCAGATGGCTTTTACCGCAGCAAGTAAAAAGCTTAAATTTGGAACACTGCTAAAAATAACAAACTTACGAAACAATAAATCCGTAATAGTCAGAATCAATGATAGAGGTCCCTACGTTAAGGGCAGAAACTTAGATTTATCAAAAGCTTCTGCTTTGTCTTTGGGAATGATGCATAA
The DNA here is from genome assembly GCA_963772675.1 of uncultured Bacteroidota bacterium. Classification (GTDB taxonomy): domain Bacteria; phylum Bacteroidota; class Ignavibacteria; order Ignavibacteriales; family Ignavibacteriaceae; genus JAKAGZ01. The sequence continues at coordinate 380,730 of CAVYYF010000005.1, read as the reverse complement.
AGGAGTTGTTAAAGTTAAAGTGGAACAGCTAAGCCTGAAGGGAGTTAATTTCCCTATCGTGGCTCTTAGATAAATAGTCTCATAAAATAATTAGTGGTTAAACCCCGGCTGATTTAGTCGGGGTTTTTATTTTTAATGAAATAATCAAGTGATTATATTATGTTTGATAAATATTTCTTTCATTAATTTTTAATTCATATGACAAAACTAAACATCGGTTGCGGGAAAGATATTAAGGAAGGCTATATCAATCTGGATATTGTGGATTACGGCGGTAACCAGATACATGACATTAATTCATTCCCCTATCCCTTTGAAGATAATACGTTTGATGAGATTTACGCTTCACACATACTCGAGCATCTTGATAATTTTCATAATACAGTTACAGAGCTTTACCGCATCAGTAAGCCCAACGGAACAATTATAGTTTACGCACCTTTTTTCCTTAACACAAAATACTTCGGGGAGCCCGACCATAAGATTCCCTTCTCAATTAGAACCTTTGACAATTACGAATATCTGGGTAATCGTAAACTTAAGTTTTATGAAAAGTGGAAACTGAACCATCGCACAAACTATGAAGGAATGGCTCAGTTTGAGGTACTGGAAAAAAGGTTTATCACCTCCCATTTTGCAGCTTTAAAATGGATGGATACAATCGTCAATATAGAACCTGTTATTTACGAAAGATTCTTTGCCGGAATTTTCTCACCGGAAGAAGTTTATTTTAAACTACGTGTTGTTAAGTAATTCTCTGTTTCCTCTGAGGTTACTCTGAGACGTTAATTTACCACGGAGAAAACAGAGGTAACACAGAATTAACGGATAAATAAAATCTTTATTCCTTACTCATTACCGCTTTTACAATAATCATCAGCCATCCGATCAGAAAAGACACCCCACCAAACGGAGTAATAATTGCAAATGCCATCGTATAAGTTATTGAATAAAGATAAAGCGAAAATGAAAACAAAATTATCCCGGTAGTAAAAAACATAACAGGAATTTTATATCTCTCGTCTCCGCTAAAACCAATCGCAAGGATTACAACCGAATGAATAAGCTGGTATAAAACCCCTGTCTTGTAGACTTCAAGCATTTCCGGCGTCAGGTAATTTTTCAATCCGTGTGCCCCAAAGGCTCCAATTAGCAACACCTAAAAAACCGAAAATTCCACCAGTTATTATCCAGGTTTTATTCTTTTTCATTTTAATTCCCAAATAGTTATAGAGTAACTCCGAATTATCTTGAACACTTGAGCTAAAAATTATTAAATTTATTGTTTAAATGTTTGGTAAAGATTTTTATGAATAAATATGAATTAGTTTCAGGCTACAAACCCGCGGGTGATCAACCGAAAGCAATAACTGAATTAGTTGAAGGAGTAAAACGCGGTGACAAATTCCAGACACTGCTAGGTGTTACCGGGAGTGGAAAAACATTCACTATTTCGAATGTTATAAAAGAAATTAACAAGCCAACACTCGTTATCTCACATAACAAAACTCTTGCAGCTCAGCTTTATTCTGAGTTCAAAGGATTCTTCCCCCAAAACGCATGTGAGTTTTTTATCAGCTACTATGATTACTACCAGCCCGAAGCTTACGTAGTCTCAAGCGATCTGTATATCGAAAAAGATTTTTCCATCAATGAAGAAATTGACAGGCTACGACTGAAAGCAACAACCGCTTTAATTGAGGGAAGAAGTGATGTGGTTGTGGTTGCGAGCGTGAGCTGCATTTACGGTATTGGCGCACCTCAGGAATATGCCGACCAGATAATCTTCCTGAAAAAAGGGGAAAAAATTGAAAGGAAAAAATTACTGAGAGAACTCATTGATATTCATTACGTAAGAAATGACCATGATTTCAATCGTGGTACATTTCGCGCCAGAGGCGATGTCATTGAAATAATCCCTGCTTACCAGTATGAAGAAGCTATAAGGCTTGAATTCTGGGATGATGAGATAGAGAAATTATCAATTATTGATTCTGTAACTGGCGATGTATTGAAGGAAATTGATTCCACACCAATTTATCCTGCAAAATATTTTGTAACAAACCGTGATAGAACCCAAAAGGCAATTTACAGTATTGAACAGGAACTGGAAGAACGCTTAAAATATTTTAATTCAGAAGAAAAATACCTTGAGGCGCAGAGACTTGATCAACGAACGAGGTTTGATATAGAAATGATCAAAGAAATAGGGTATTGTTCCGGTATTGAAAATTATTCCCGACACATGGATGGAAGAGAACCCGGTTCACGTCCATTCAATTTAATGGATTACTTCCCGAAGGATTTTTTAGTAATAATTGATGAATCCCATGTAACTATTCCGCAATTGCGGGCTATGCACAGCGGTGATAAAAAAAGGAAGGAAAACCTGGTTGAATATGGATTCAGGCTCCCTTCAGCACTAGATAACCGCCCGATGAAGTTTGAGGAATTTGAAGGAATGCTCAATCAGGTAATTTTCATAAGCGCAACCCCGGCTGATTATGAACTTGAAAAATCCGGAGGAGTTGTGGTTGAACAGATAATCCGCCCGACAGGCTTGCTTGATCCGCCTATTGAGGTCCGGCCAATTAAAGGACAAATCGACGATTTGATTGGTGAAATCAGAGAAAGAGCTAAAAGGAAGGAAAGGGTGTTAGTTACAACCCTTACAAAAAAAATGGCTGAAGATCTAACTGACTACCTGGATAAAATCGGTATTCTTGTAAGGTACATACATAGCGATGTTGAATCGCTTGAACGTGTGGAAATTTTAAGAGACCTTCGTCTTGGCGAATTTGATGTACTTGTCGGTGTAAATCTTTTGAGAGAGGGACTTGATCTTCCGGAGGTTTCACTGGTTGCAATAATCGATGCTGATAAGGAAGGATTTCTAAGAAGCGAAAGATCATTAATGCAGACGGCAGGGCGAACTGCACGAAACGTTAATGGAAAAGTAATTATGTATGCTGATAGAATTACTAACTCAATGCAGAAAACATTAGACGAAACAGAAAGAAGAAGAATTCTACAGACTAAGTACAACAAAGAACATGGAATCACACCACAGACGATTTACAAAAGTATGGAAGAGATAATGAATTCCACATCTATCGCAGATGTAAGGCAAAAAAAAGAGGAGAAGGAATCATTTGCATTTTCAAAAGTTGCGGAACCTGTCTTAAAATATATGGACAACGATCAGAAGAAAGACCTTGATTGAGCAACTAACAGTCGAAATGCACAATGCGGCGAAAGACCTGGAATTTGAAAAAGCCGCTGCCTTGAGAGACGAGATAGATAATTTAAAGAAAATGCTGAAGTGAATAAAAATTACAACTACTTAAAGCAAAAATGTCATTTCGAGGAAGTCTTCGACCGAGAAATTTTTTCATTAAAAAAAGATTTCTCGGTCGAAATGACATCATCATATTATTGACCGTCCGATAATTTCAATTGATTACTCCCCGTCTTGCTCAATTTGACTAATTGCTAGCTTAGCTGCCTGTTTAAGTCGGCCATCCGTTTCTATATTTTCTCTTTCTTTAATAAACGGGATTGTAGTTTTATCAGCTATTTGTCCCAGTCCATTCAACGCTGCACGTCTTGCCCAGATATAAGGATCTGCAGCATAACCTTTTAGCATATCAAGCGTTTTGTAATGATCCCTGTTAAGCTTTGCAAGCAGGTAAATTGCACTGACACGTACATTCTGCGGTTTACCGTATTGTGATAAATCTATTGCTTTGTCGTATGCATCTTCAGGAGATATTTTTGCAAGATTTCTGAGTGCTGTAACAGCAACAATCTGTCCGTGTGAATTTTGATCCAATGCATCATTTAACAAAGGTAATGCATTAGTGGTATCAATTTTTGAAATAGAATTGACGCAGGCGGCTTTTATATAATCATTAGGAGATTTTTTAAAAATATTAGTTAATGTTTTTAATGTGTTTGCATCTTTGTAATTACCGAGCGAAATAATTGCGGCATCTCTTACTCTTAGGTCTTTGTCATTTAAGGCTTTCATTAATGCAGCATGTGATTCCTCATTGGAGTATTTGTGAAGCTCTGCTGCACAAACAGATCTGACTCCGTGGAACGAATCATTTTCAAGACCATTGATGAGGGCTTTTTCTGCTGATTCACTTTCATTTTTTGATAGCTGTTCAGCCGCCCAAATTCTCCCTGCTGCATCTTCATCATTCTTTAATTGAAATGCTAATTCATCAACGGTTTTTTCAAAACCCACTTCTTTCAGCAGGTAGCTTCCTTCATCAAAGTTTACCATCAAAGGTTTTTCTGCAACATTAAATGTGTAATTGTTCTCTAATGAATCAACAACTATCTTCTCGTTCATCTTTCCTGATTTAGTCTGAATTAATATATTCACAGGCATTCTGTAAATCGGGGTTATCTCATCTACTTTTTGCACCTGCTTAACAGTTAAGTTAAGCGTGTGATCAGCATCGTTATATTTATAACTGACATCAAATACAGGGTGTCCCCCTTTGTAAAGCCATTCATCAAAGAACCAGAAAAGATTATATCCTGTAGCTTCCTGAACTGCATTCTCGAAATCGTGCGAGTCAACATTATGGAATTTGTATTTATCCACATAATATTTAATCGCTTTAAAGAATAAATCCTTTCCCACAATCCCTCTCAACATATGTAGAACAGAAGCGCCGCGAGGATAAATATACGGACTAAACAGATCGACGGGATCGTTGTACCTGTTGTAAACTGTTGGACGTCTCTCTCTTTTATCAGCAGCAATAACCGTGTTGTGATTGTTCATCATCTGGTAAGTAAATTCATCTTCACCGGAAGCGTGCTCTTCGTACAAGGCTGTAAAATATGTGGCGAATCCTTCATTCAACCACGCGTTGGACCACGATCTGCACGTCATTAAATCACCGAACCACTGATGCGCCGTTTCGTGAGCAACCAATCCAGTACTGCTTGCCTGCGGTTCATCATTTTTATTGTGCAAGGTGTAATCGGTTAATGTGATAGCAGATACGTTTTCCATTCCTCCAAAAGTAAAATCAGTTACGGCAGCGAGAGATAATTTATCCCACGGATATTGATAACCAGTAACAGTTGAATAAAATTTTAGTATGTCAGGTGTCGCAGAAAAATTTTCTTTAGCAACATCTTGATAAACCGGGGAGACATAATAACTGATTGGAATATTGCCATAGTTATCTTTTATAACAGAATAAACTCCTGCAACAATCGAATTAAGGTAAATCACGTGCGGTTTGTCTTCAACCCAGTCGAAGGTTTTCATTCTGGTTATCTTATTTGTATTAACTCTTTTCAAAATTCCGTTTGAAACAACTTCCCAGTTGTCAGGTACTGTAGCAACGAGTTCACTTGTTGAATAATCATCCGGGTAATCGTGGCATGGATACCAGTACCTCGCATCTTCCATTTCACTCTGACTCCAGATCTGCGGTGTTCTGTCAGGATAAGCATCATCGGGAATTACAAAATAAAGTCCCTTTTGCGGTATAGTAGAATACTTTACCAAAAAGACCAACGTATCATTAATGCCGTAACTTTTGTCAAAATCTATTGTCAATATTTTTCCATCGTAATTGTACATCAGACTTTTGTTCCCCAGCAATACAGTATCTATCGTCATATCAACAGCATTAAGATGAATCTCTTTCAACTCATCGCGTAGCGGATTTATCTTTTCTTGAGCAATTCCATTCAACTTCTTTTTATCGAGATCAAAGCTTAAGTCCAGTTTTATATTCACAAGATCAAACTCCCTGTTTGGCGCAAAATGTTCGGGCGGAAGTTTTTGCTTTCCCATCCTGCTGGCAGATGGTCCATTAGTTTGTGCTAAAAGGAAGGATGATGAAATAAAAAGAATAATGATAAAGGCTGAAAAGGTTCTCTGCATTTTTTCTCCGGCTAAGGTTGGTTGATGTAATTGTAACAAAAAATTTAAGCTAATAGTTCGGAAATACCAACTATTTCCCACGAAATTCTACTTTATTAACGAAAATAAGCGGCGGATTTAAATCTTTTTTGGGCCTATCTCCCTTGTACAAAACCTGTTCGAGGAAAAGCCCCGAAGGAGGCGCTGTATATTTAGCGGGTTCGTTACTTTTATTTTCAAGAAAATATGACAGTTTTTCTTCTGTCATTTTTCCTCTTCCGATCTCTGCAAGCACACCGACAATTCTTCTAACCATTTTCCACAAAAAATGTGATCCTGTGATTCTTATTAATATTAAATCTCCTGCTTCTTTTAGCTCTACATTTTCAATCATTACTTTTGTTGATTTGTCTTCCGGGGTATCATCTGCAAAAGACTGAAAGTTATGCATTCCGATCAAATGCTTCGCTGCCAGTTCCATTTTCCTGAAATTCAAATCATCTTTTATCCACCAAACATAAGGTTTACCGAAAGCAGTTCTTCTACGGGAAATCTGGTAAAGGTAGCTTCTCGAAAATACATCGTGGCGTGCGTGAAATTTTGGATTTGTCTTTTCTATCTCGAGCATATTTATATCGTAAGGGAGTTTATCATTAAATTTTAATTTAATTATGTCAGGAGCGAGCATTGTTCTTACATCTAGGTGAGCAACATAATTTAATGCGTGAACTCCGCTATCGGTTCTTCCGCATCCTTGAATATCGGGTTTTGAATCTTTAAATATTTCCTCCGCTATTCTTAACAAAGTTCCCTGAACAGTTTTGGCATTTTTCTGTTTCTGCCATCCACTGTAACGCGCGCCGTCATATTCTAAATAAATTTTAAATCTTGACATAATTTTTAAAATTCCCCTCCACCGGAGGGGTGCAGGGGTAAGACTCTAAAGATTTGCAATTCTTACGTAATCCTGTTAGCCTTCTTCACAAACAGCTCAATCTCCTCTTCCGCATAATCGTCAGGAGTTTCGCAAACCCTTACTTTTACTTTATGAATATTTGCCGGAAGATCGTGCTTTTTAATTTCTGAAAGAAAATATCTTGTTATGTTCTCAACTGTTGGTTCAAAGTTTACAATTATTTTCTTGGACTTTATTTTCTCAAGGAACTCAAGCACCAGTTCGTCTTGTTCATAAACCATAAAAGCGTGATCGAGATTTTCAACAATCGGGTTAACGATCTTCTTCAGATCGTAATAATCCATCACCATTCCGTTATCGTTTACGTCGCCATCTAGTTCCACCATCATTTTGTAGGAATGACCGTGAATGTTCTTACACTTCCCGAAGTGCTCGGGAAGCCTGTGTCCCATTTCCCAGTTAAATTCTTTTGCTATTTTCATAAATATCCGACTTTCGTGTTTTGTTTTCCTGTCATTTCTCCCGATCATCGAGTGAAATCTTTCTCTAAAAAAGATTTCTCACTCGCGAACTCATTCGAAATGACAATGCGATTAAACTCCCTTCGCCTGCGGATCCCAGATGAATTTATGCATCTGAAGCTGGAACCGGACTTTCAATCTATCTTCGAGTACCCAGTTAACAAGAGTCAACGGCTCAAGTTCACCAAAGACAACCGAAAATAAAATCTCACATTTATCATTTAATTTATATTTATCCATAATTTCTTTCGTCCATTCGTAATCTTCACGATTACCAATCACAAATTTAATTTCATCTTTCGATTTTATGTGATCTATATTTTCATAAAGATTTTTCTTCATCATTTTACTTGAAGGACATTTGAGATCCATTATTATTTTTACTCTTTTATCCACTTCACTGATCGGCAGACTTCCACCGGTTTCCAGCAATACTTCAAATCCTTCGTCGCATAATTTTTTCATCAGGTTGAGGCATCTCATCCTGCATAAGCGGTTCGCCACCGGTAACCTCGACCAGCTTGCAATCGTATTTTTTAACTTCATCGATTATTGCTTCAATTGAATAGTCTTTGCCTTCGTAAAAAGCGTACTCGGTATCGCAGTAGGTGCAGCGCAGGTTGCAATAGGTCAGTCTCACAAATACACACGGCAGCCCGGCGCTCGTGCTCTCTCCCTGGATGGAATAGTATATTTCGTTAACCTTTAGCATTTGGGTAAGAATTAAGCTTTTTTGTTCATAATAGAGGAATAAGCTTATAAAATTAGCAAACTATTGTTTGACATCAAACCACCGAATCTATATATTTGAAGTCTATTTTTTAACTCAAAATGAAGGATTTTAATGGCCTCGCATAAATCAGCAAAGAAAAGAATACGCACGAACGCAAGAAAAAGAGCGGTAAACACAATTGCTTCATCAAGAATTAAGACAACCGTAAAAAAGGCTATGGCAGCAAGTGAAAAGGAAACCGCTGAAAAATTATATAAAGACGCTGTTGCTCTGCTGGACAAAAGCGCTGCAAAAGGCACAGATTCACAGAAATACTGCTTCCAGAAAAAAAGCAGCTCTTACGAGACATTTAAATTCCTTATCTGCCGCAAAATAGAATTGACTAACTTACCAAAGAAAAAGCCCCGCTTTTAGCGGGGCTTTTTTGTTTTTAATTATGGAATTTCGGCTTATATGATTTTAGAACAGACAATTCAGTTATTTACATTCCACATTGGGTTGTTCTTCGCTTTCAAACGTCAAAGATAAACTTGTTTTACTGCCGTTAATAATAGAAATTTGATTTATATTTTGTATTATTATATCAATAAGTCGGTCTAATCAAATGTAAATCATACCCCGGAGCATTTTTTACTCCTTAAAGAATTAAGACGAGTAGTCGATTTCCCGGATAAAGATTTTTAAAGCTTACGCCGTTGCTTGAAAAAATTCACGTCAGGAAAAATGAACATCTGTTTAATGCAGGACAAATTTCGAGAAGGGTTTATTTCGTAGTGAAAGGATGTCTGCGACAATATATTATCAATAGAGATGGAGAAGAGAGAAATATTTATTTTAAGATTGAAAGCGGTTGGTGTAGCGAGCTGCAGAGTTTCTTAAACGATACACCCACAGAATTAAACCTGCAAGCACTTGAGGACAGTGATCTTTTAGAAATGAATCAAAAAAACTGGATATATGCTGTAACACATATTGCTCCATTTACAATGTATTTTATTAAGGCGCAGCAAGAGACAAATTACGTATTGAAAAAACGATTGGGAGAAGCCACTATTGAAACCCCTGAAGAAAAATATATGAGATTTCTTAAAGAAGAGCATCATCTTCTTCTACGATTACCATTATTTCAAATTGCAGCTTATTTAGGAATGACCCCTGAAACATTAAGCCGAATTAGAAATAAATTGGCCCAAAAATGATTTCTTGATTCAAATCAAGGGCTTTGTCATTTAACACAATTAACTTGTCCGGTAACAATTAACAACAAATTAAAGGAACAAAGTTATGAAGAGCGAAACAATCAAAGTCGGGCAAGTATCAATTGATTTTATGCTGGAAACAGCAGATACAAACGGCTCGGTTAGCTATGTTCGAATTTAGTGTGCCGGCAGGAGCTAAAGTGCCACTTCCTCATTATCACGAACATTATGATGAGACGATTTACGGATTGGAAGGTGTTGTTACCTTTACAGTTGAGGGTAAACCAATTAACATTGGCCCCGGCGAAACCTGCTTTATACCCCGCGGAGCAGTTCACGGGTTTAATAATTTCGGGTCGGAAAATGCTAAATCCCTGGCGGTAATTACGCCTGCACTTCTCGGCCCAAACTTTTTTAAAGAATGTGCTGCAATTGTAAATGCAGGAGGTCCGCCCGATGTTGAAAAACTAAAAAAGGTAATGACCAGTCACGGTTTGGTTCCTGTTCTGCTCAAATAGCCATAACAATAAAAAATTCAAAGTGCAGCTACTAAAAAATCCTCATCATCTGGTGGGGATTTTATTTTTAAAAGAAAAAGAATATGCACAACAGGGAAAAAGCAGCATTGACGAGACATTTAAATTCCTTAGCTGCCGCAAAATAGATTTGAACTAACTTACCAAATAAAAAGCCCTTCATTTGAAGGGCTTTTTATTTTACAAAGTAACAAAATATTTTCTGATTAATTCCTTACAATCTACAGATTCGATTTGCGGCTCAGGTATTGAAAAATTAAAATTGAAATATTTCTTTTTTAATTTACTTATATCCTCAGCTTCTCTTTGAAAATATGTACCATATATTTGAGGTGGATCATTAAAATTTAAGTTATTATTTAGATCCAAGACATCCATATTCTTTTTTATAAAACCATTTCCTAAAAAATATATTTTCTTTGCACTTGCAAGAATATTGGTTAACCTACTAATATCGCCTATTCCATCCTTTATAAGTCTTAGGTTATTAACAGTACTTTCGATTTTCTCATACGTGTCTATTTTTTCTCCGAACTCTACTTTATTAGAATTGTCTGGGAAGGCTTTGTTGGGAAGATAACCAACAGACCCATAAAGATGCATAACTCTATAATTAAAAAAATCTATTAAATCTGTATTCTTTTTTTCATTTAAACTATCCTTAAATAAACTAACAAAATTTTTTTTGAAAATGTATTCAATCAATCTGTCATAATTAAATGTTATAAATGTAATATTATCGACATAAAGTGCCTGTGGATCTTTATATTCAATACAATCTTTTAATAGTTCCTTAAGTACTAGTTCAAACCAATTATTAATGCCGCTATAGCTTCTATTAGATAAATATTGTCGCTCATATTCAAGCAAATAATACTGAATTGAAATTTTACCTATTAGCTCATATTTATCATTAACATTAATAAAATTATCTATGCTAGCAATTCCTTTCGAATCAGACAGGCGCGTAATATAATCACTAGCCAAGCCTTCTCGTTTACCCCGCTCAAATTTTAGTGATTTAGGGCTGATATTTGTATAGGGAAGAGATTGAAAATCATACTTAAAATCTTGAATAATTCTATCTTGTAATTCAGAATCTATGGGAAATCCATAAGGTTTAGATGCGCCCGCACCAAGAATAACTACTATTTGCTCAGCTAACATATTTTAATTATACCCCTTCCTCGTCCTTCTCTTTTTAACTCCCCCTGCATCGGGCAAATCAGAAATGTTCTCAATCCCCTCAGTTTCAGGAAGGTAAAAACTTACATTGCCCCCGCTTCTTAATTTTCTTTCTTATCAGCACGCTGTGCTCAATGTCTACGTTATCGCCAATCCGCGAGCCAAGCAGGTAGCTCTTTCCTTTTATCAGCACGTTCTTTCCAATCGTAAGCGGGTATTCATCGCTTCCAGTCATATTAACGCTGGATTCAATCCTGCAGTGGTCGCCTATTTTTATATTTCCTTTTACCTGGTCTCCCCAGAAAATTTCAACGTCGTTGCCTATCTTAATTGTCTGCCCGGGAAAAGTCGATAGCTGTACGTTCTCCCACACAATCACCTTCTTTCCGAAATGAACACTGCCAATTACACTAACATTGCGTTTAAGCTCAATATCATAATTTAATTTTACTCCCGCGGAAATATAAACTCCCCTGCCGATTGAAATATCAAGAGGAATATTTTTCTTATCCAGTTTCAAAATGCTGTCCACAACTTCATCCGCAATGAAAAAATCATCCGGGTCTTCTATTTCAATTATGTCTTTCAGCTTTTCATAAACATATCTTCCGGGCAATTGCTTCCATTTCCTTCAATACAGACTTATTATTAAAACCCATTACAACGTGCTGTTTTTTCGGACTTGCAGCCTGAACAGAATAACCATGGTTATTAAACAGTTCGATAAGGTCGGTTATATAAATTTCCTTCTGCACGTTATCGCTGGAAAGCAATTTAATAAGCTCTTTCAGTCTGAGATATTTAAACGCGTAAACGCCAGAGTTATATTCATTGTTCTCAATCAGTTCTTCTTTTGTGTATGAATAAGTGCGGTCGGCGTATTTTATCCTGTAAGGGCTGTCATTTGGCAGCGCATGAATATCTTTATTCTCCATAATGCGGATAACTTTTCCCCTGTCGAGAGAAGGAATCCCGAATTCATCTTTATCTTTCACGCGGATTATTCTTCCATAGGAATTCTCCATCGGGTCGCCTTCGTAAATTCCTGTAAGCACCATCATATCAGAGTTTGAATTAATAAAATTCTCCCTGAAAGAATTTATCGTTGCCTCGTCAAGCAGTCCCATATCGCCGGGTAGCACGTACACAGTTCCGTCAAATGATTTATTTCGTATCTTCTTTAAAGCAACCTGTACCGCGTGCCCTGTTCCATCCTGCCTTTCCTGGAAAGCAAAGCTTGTATTATTTCTTTCCCCTACCGCTTCCATTACATCTTCGGCTTTTATTCCAACAACTATAATTGTGTTTATTTTTTTAATCCCGTTCGTGCATGCATTGAATACTCTCAGAACTGTCGGCACGCCCCAAATCTTGTGAAGCATTTTTGACTTCTGGGATTTAATTCTTTTTCCGTGACCGGCGGCAAGTAATATTGCCACTTCTTTTGTGGTTGCTGAAAGTTTTGATGAAAAATGATTAGCAAGTTTATGAATCTTCTTATTCTGAAGGCTGCTCATCCGCGGTAACTCCCTTTTTGTAAAGTGTCATAATTTGTGCAAAAAATTACAGAAAGGTGTAACTATATACAAGCAAAGGATTTATTATATCAATTAAAAAGTGTATTTTTATCACGGTTATTTGATTAAAAATAAGGATATAACGATGAAAAGAATATTTTTGGTTATTGCAGCTGCTTTGATGTTTTTAGCCCCCTCCCTTTTTGCACAGGATAAAGGCCTCGGTGTCGGAATAATAATCGGGCAACCCACCGGTTTTAGTGTAAAATCATGGTTGAATCCTCAAAACGCGCTGGACTTCGGGCTCGGGTTTTCTTTCGCAAAAAATGATAACACTGCTCACATTCACGCAGATTATTTATGGCATTCATTTGACGCAATACAATCGACAGAAAAATTTGTTCTTTATTACGGGCCGGGATTGAAAATAAAAACAGGCAAACATAATGAAGATGCTGTGCTTGGTTTAAGAGGTGTGATAGGGCTGGAGTGGATGGCGCAGACTGTTCCGATTGATGTTTTTCTTGAAGTTGCACCCGTTTTTAATCTTGTACCTGGAACGGGTTTCAATATGGATGCGGGATTCGGAGCGCGGTATTACTTTGAGTAATTCAAAGTTATAGTCTCCGAAGTTTCGGAAGATAAAAGCGAAACGAGAAAGGCAAACACAATCGATAAAACTACATGGGTGATGAAACCGATTGTAAAGAGGGTGAGGAATAATCCTGTTATTCCCAGTAATAATGCGAATGATAGTCCCGCCTGGTATTTTTTCTTTCTAACTTCAGCAAATGATTTCCATAACACAAAAATAAGCAAGGCGAGGAAGCTTATTAGTCCGGGAATACCACTTTCAAAATAAACCTGGAAAAAATCATTATGCCAGCCGCCGATTCCTTTATCACCGAACTGGTCCGCATAAGGAAAAACCTCATGGAAGGTGATAGGCCCGAATCCCCAAACAGGCGTTTTAAAAACAAGATCTTCTGCGCCTTTAATGAGTACGTCCCTGTCTGAAAGCCTGCCCGGATTTTGAATCCTGTCAGAGACTTCTGTTTTATTAATGTTAAATGAAACAAAGCAAATTACCACAGTTGCCGCAACTATCATTACAGAAGTTTTAATTGTGATTTTTTTAAATATTATGGCAGTAAGAAAAACCAACACCGTGATTGCAGAAACAGTACGGCCCAGCGAAGTAATAATTCCACTTAATAATAAAATGAGAATAATTGTTCCTGCATAGTATTTAAACCTTGTTTGAATTTCAGAATGAAAAGACAGCGCGAATGCAAACGCAACAAGCAGGTAAGAGGCAAATGTTGTATAAGTTGTAAATGCTTCAGCTCTTTGAACAAGGTTCAAATCGAATTTTATTATACCGGATAACGCAACTACCGCGGCCGTCCCGATAAATGTATAAATTATTATTTGTTTTTTATTTTTATCGAATATTTTTAAATAGAAGCTAAGGGAGAAAAATGCGAAGTAAAATAAAATTTCTTTGTAAAAGATTTCTACACTCACTGATTTATCAATAGAAAAAATTACAGAAAACGCGCGGATCAAACCAAAGGCTAAAACAAACCAGGCAAAAACATCAAAAGCTTTTTTCTTGCTTTCGTATTTTTCAATCAGCCAAAATATTCCCAATAAGGCTGCAAAAAATTGCATGAAGAACATCGAGGTAACAAAGCTGACGGCGAGTCCTATCGTTAAATAAAAGGGAATTCTTATGTCGAATCTTGATTGAGCCATTAATAGATTGAAATAGATTTTTTGTTTTGGGAGAAACTAATCCCTGAACTGCATTTCGTATAATTTTTTATATAAGCCATTATTGTCTTGTATTAGTTCATCGTGCTTGCCAACCTGGATAACTTTGCCCCTGTCCAGAACAATAATCCTGGTTGCGTTCCTTATCGTGCTCAGCCTGTGCGCAATTACAATTGTTGTTCTGTTCACCATTAGTCTTTCAATTGCTTCCTGCACAAGTAATTCAGATTCATTATCAAGCGCGGAAGTTGCTTCATCAAAGATCATTATTTCCGGGTTTTTCAAAAGCGCACGCGCAATTGAAAGTCTTTGTCTCTGTCCCCCAGAAAGTTTAACACCTCTTTCACCAATCACTGTATCGTATCCTTTAGACATTTCCATTATAAAATTATGTGCGTTAGCGGTTTTAGCAGCCTGTTCAATTTTTTCAAACGGGTAATCGCCTAAACCATAAGCAATATTATTTTTTATAGATTCGTTAAAAAGAAATGTTTCCTGCGTCACTATACCCATTAAATTGCGCACGCTTTCAATTTTTATCTTTTTAATATCAATATTATCTATTAATATTTTCCCGTCAGTAGGATCATGAAACCGCGGGATCAGATCGACAAGCGTGGATTTTCCGCCTCCGCTCGGACCGACGAGAGCAACGATTTCTCCGCGGTTGACTGTAAAATTTATGTCGTTTAAAACGAGATCCGCTGAATCTTCATAATGAAAGGATACCTTGTCAAGCATGATAGATTTTTCAAACTTATTTAGCTCTACAGTATCCTTTGCATCAATAATGTTTGGCTTAGTATCAATTATTTCAAACACTCTGTCGCCTGCCGCGCTTGATTCCTGTATCCTGTTGTTGACGCTGCTAAGCTCTTTTATCGGAGGCATTAACTGGAAAATTGCAAACAAGAATCCCATGAACTCACTAGCAGATAACGATTGATCCTTCAATACCAGCACACCGCCGAAATAAATTATAATCACTCCAACAGCCGTACTGAGAACTTCGGTAATCGGCGATGAAGCATTTCTTACGCGAACTATGTGAAGCATCATCCTGAAGAAATTTTTCGTCTCATCCATGAATTTTTTGTTTTCATATTTTTCCATCCCAAACGCTTTGACGATCTTTACGCCGGATATTGTTTCCTGCAGAATGCTTGTAATATCGGCCATCTTAGCCTGTATTAAATAACTTTGCTTACGCAACTTTAACCCGATCCAGGTAATTATGAACATAGATATCGGGAGAATTACAAGCGCAAGCAAGGTCAGTTTCCAGCTAATACTGATAGCAATTGCGAGAAAAACAATTATTGTAAGAGGCTCACGGATCATATTCAGGAATGCCGCAGAGATGCTCGTCTGTACTATGTTAATATCATTTGTAATTCTCGAAATCAGGTTACCTACTCTTTCTTTTTTAAAATAACTCATCGGCAGCTTGTGAAGATGCTTGTAAGCAGCATCTCTCATATCCTTCATCGTTCCCTGTTCAGCAGTTGCAAGAAAGTATGCCTGAAGGTAACCGAAAATATTTTTTAACAAAAACGCTACGAAGACGAGGATACAAATTTTAATCAGCGCATCTATCTTATCCCCGCTTAGAACAATTTCATTAAATTTTTGTGAGATTTCATTGCCGATATTTACTACCCAATCAGGCAGTACACTTGCTACAGGATTTGCTGAGGTGTGCTGTACAACAACTTTCTTAGACTGCTGCTGAAAAAGTGTATCGAGCAGAGGAATTGTAAGGTAAACCGAAACGCCGTTTAAAATTGCATACAGTATTGTGCAGAATACTGA
Organism: uncultured Bacteroidota bacterium; assembly: GCA_963772675.1. Lineage (GTDB taxonomy): Bacteria > Bacteroidota > Ignavibacteria > Ignavibacteriales > Ignavibacteriaceae > JAKAGZ01. The sequence goes on along the minus strand of CAVYYF010000005.1, from coordinate 364,636 downwards.
AATTACAAGGTGTTTCCAGTAAGGCTTAACGTAACCTAATATTCTGAGATAAGTTTTCACTATGCTTTTATATCCGGCAATTCGGGAATATTTCTCAGCCCACAGCCGCTTCTTAATTTTATTATGTTATACACTTTTAAGGTACGATAATTAATTATTGTGATTGAAGATTTTTCATCAAAGCCGTTATCAAATATCAGGAAATCATTTTTAATAAAGAAGTTCTTTATACCGTTTCCTTTCCATTCCTTTACAACTTTATTCTGTTTAATATCATAAATATAAAGGTTTGAGGTTGCAGGTTCTTTGGATTTCAAAGTTTTATTGCCGGCTGTTATATCAATAGTTGAAAATATCAAATAATTCTCATCGTATGACCAATCAAATTTATTCAGTTTCTGGCCGCTTGATGTTATGAAACTATAACTTCTTTCCTGCGTATTTTCAAGATATAAATTAGTTGAATCAGGGGAACTGTTAACGATCCTGTATTCACCACCGGGAGATTCATAATTTTGCGGATTATGCGGAGGCCTTGGGTAAGGGTTTTTAGTCAGATCGTAAGTTTGCACTTCGTTTAGTAATTCTTTTCCGAACACATTGTAAATATAGGTTTGCTGGTTTATATAAGTTGGAACGATTTTATCAGACCTGTTAACAACAATTTTGAAATTACTATTGTTTTCCCATTGTGTAAAAACCTGGACGCCGTTACCGAAATTCTTTATGAATTTAACTTTAGAAGAATCAAGATCGATCAGGTAAAGTTTTACTCTAGTGATGTACGGCAGAAAACTTTTTTTGCCAAGATACCCGGCGGTCAGGAAAAATGCCGATTTCATATCAGGAGAATAGGAAAGTTCAACTACCTGTTCATTGTAATTTGACCAGAACTCTTTGCGTATTCTTTTAGCCACATCATATTTATATATCCCCGGTTTATGAATTATTATTCCCACAAAAAGAAAACTCTTGAATTTTTCCTTCTTCACTAATGGTTTTTCTTTTTTGACCGGAATAGTCTCTATCGGCTTTTGTGGTTTCTCTCCACAACCTGCAATAAACAGAAAAATTATAAGTAAATATAAACTTGTTTTAAGCATGCGGAACATTACCAACTGTTAGAAACAAATTCAATATGAAGGTAACCAACTTCATAAAAAGTCCCCACAACGGGCTGTAAATAAATACCAGCAGTATAATGGTCCCGTAAAATCCCAGATTCAATATTTTTGCAGTTATATGGTTTGGATAAAGATCGTACAGAATGTGTGATCCGTCTAAAGGCGGAATAGGAATAAGATTAAATAAAAAAAGGAATATGTTAAAAAAGACTCCATACCACATAATATTAAGCCAGAAATTTGATGAACCGTTCACCATAAATAGAAAAATAATATAAAAGATAATTGCCAGCAAAAAATTAGAAAACGGCCCGGCGAAAGATACTACAGCATCGTCCCTGAATTCATTACGCAGATTATTTCTGTTTACAGGCACAGGTTTGGCCCATCCGATAAGGGCGAATCCCGAGGCAAAAGAAGCAAGGGGCATTAGTATTGTTCCAACAAGATCTGCGTGTTTGAAAGGATTGAGTGTAAGTCTGCCTTCATTTTTTGCAGTGTTGTCTCCGAATTTTGACGCAGTAAATGCATGCGCAAATTCGTGAATTGCCAGCGATATAAAAAAAATCGGAAGAAATGTTAAAAATGAAACCAGTTTTTCGCTAACCTGTATGTGGGGCATTGTTATCCTCTCGGGTGAAAATCTTTATGAACCTGTTTAATATAGTCTCTGTCAATATGTGTGTAAATCTGCGTGGTTGAAATATCAGCGTGTCCCAGCATTTCCTGTACCGCTCTCAAATCAGCCCCGCCTTCGAGCAAATGTGTAGCAAACGAATGCCTGAAAGTATGCGGGTGGACCTCTTTTTCAATACCGGCTTCTTTAACATACCTGTCAACAATTTTCCATACGCCCATTCGTGAAAGTTTTGTCCCCCTGTTATTCAGGAACAAGTAATTTTCACTTTTGGCTTTTTTCATCAGTAGCACACGGCTTTCCTTTAAATATTTATTTATCCATTTAACTGCGCTACTTCCTATCGGGATGATTCTTTCCTTGGAGCCTTTACCGAAAACTCTTATAACATCATCAGCGAAAAAAAGATCAGAAATTTTTATGTTTATTAATTCCGATACTCTCGTTCCGCATGCATAAAGCAATTCAAGCACCGCTTTGTCTCTTAAACCGAGTTTGTTATTAGTATCCGGTTGCGAAAGGACAGAGTCAGTTTCTTCTACAGTTAAAACCGATGGAAGATTTTTTGCAAGTTTTGGGGAAGAGATCTTTTCAATTGGATTTTCTGTTATATACCTGCTTAAAAAAAGATAAGTGAAAAATCCTTTCAGCGAAGAATAATACCTTGCGGCAGAACTGCTTGTGAGACCTATTTCCTTCAAAGATTTAAAAAAGTCAGCTATGTGATTTTGTTTTATAGATGAGAGATCTTCTATTTTGCGGGATTCAATAAATTGCAGGAATGAATTGATATCATTTTTGTAGGAAGAAACGGTGTTGTCAGAGAGATTTTTTTCCAGCTTTAGTACGGACAAATATTCTTTTAAAAATATATTCATTTATTCTTTAGAAGTATCCTCGCCCTTTTCCATTTCGTCCTGTTTCGGATATCTTATTCTTCGATGATGCTGCCCAAGCAAAATTCCGATAAACGCTTCTTTTATTTTGCTAATATCGCTGAACGTAATAGGCGAATCATCAAGCTGGCCATCGTCAACGCGGGTTTTGATGATTTTACTAATCAGATTTTCAACTTTAGTAGGATCAGGCTCGTCAATAGATCTCACCGCTGATTCACAACCGTCGGCAAGCATAATTATTGCCGTTTCTTTTGAGTTCGGTTTTGGGCCGGGATATTTATAATCTTCTATATTTACTTTCTCTTCGCCGTAAAGTTTCTTTGCTTTTTCGTAGAAGAAAGACATAACCATTGTGCCGTGATGCATTGGAATAAAATCGATTATTTCCTGTGGAATGTCTGAATCCTTTGCAAGGTTTATTCCTTCAACAACATGCTTTGCTATAATGCTGACGCTTTCCTCCGGCGAGAGATTTTCATGCACATTCTGGCTGTCTAACTGATTTTCAACAAAGTTCTGTGGATAAATAGTCTTACCGATGTCATGGTAATAGGCCCCTACGCGCGCGAGTAGTGGATTTGCACCTACTATTTCAGCAGCCGCTTCAGCAAGAGTTCCCATCGTCATCGAATGATTAAAGGTACCGGGAGCTTTTCTCGCAAGGTCTTTCAATAACGGCCGGTCAAAGTTTGAAAGTTCAAGTAAAGTAAGATCCGTCGTGATCTTGAAAATCTTTTCAAAAAAGATAAGCATTCCATAGGTAAGCACCGGGCTTATCAGAGCATTAGTTCCTGCAAAAGCAAATTCTATAAAGATCGTTTCAGCTGGTGCAAAACGTTCAAGCCCAAACGCAGATATCGAAACAACATATCCCAGTAAAATGAATAAAAAAGATCTGAAGATCTGCGACCTGTTTTTAATATCCCTAACTGTATAAACTGAAAGAGCCGAAGCAAATAAATTCATAGCCATAAATGAATAATCGTTTCCCCTGAGTGCGCCTGTTACAAGACAGAGAATAACTGTTGAATAAAACCCTACCCTTGAATCAAAAATTATCGTCAGCAGCATCGCCGATACAGGGATAAAAATAAAAAACTGTATTGGTGCATTTACAGAAATCTGGTTTATCAAAAAGGTTATAAACGAAAGAAAAACAAAATTAAGGGCAAAGAGAAATATTTTCCTGTTATCATAAAATATCTTTTTCCTGAAAAGGAAAAGATAGATAGTTAAAAGAGAAAGAAGAAAAGCAATATGAAGCCCTTTTCCTATCATTTGCAAAAGATCACTGCCAGCACCAAGCGTTTCTCCTTTTGCTGCTTTGTAGGATTCTATTTTTAACTTGGTTTCCTTAGTAATTCTTTCATGCTTGGCAATAATCCTTTCATTTTCATTTACGATGCCGCTATACTTTGAGACATTACTTCTTGCCTGCACAATTTCTTCCTGTGTAAATGTCGGATTGTAAACCAGGTCAGGGAAAATAAAATGTGAAGCATACTCTTCTGCTGTCCCGGATATATCAGCAGGAAAATTATATTTTTCAATCAGCCTGTTAATTTCATTTTCTGCCTGCTGAATTGTTAAATATTTTCCGATAGAATCAACGTTATCGAAATTAGCTGTTCTTACGGCAATGCTGTCCTTTCTCGTAATATTATCCGGTATTCTTATAATATTTTTTTTATAAAGATCATTAATTGCCTGCTCAACAGCGGTAAAAAACCTTTTAGGAGTAATTTGGTATTCGCCGGAAAAAGAATGTTCTCTTCTAATTAATCTTTTTATGGTGTTAAATGATTCATCGCTAAGAAAAGTAGGGTTTTGATCGCCGCTTGAATCATTTGCGTAATTTTCTCTTATAATTTTCTGCAAGTACGCATCGTAACCCTTTAATGAATCCAGTGATTGGATAACTGCATTTTGATTTTTTACAAAGACAGGAAATACAGATGAAACCGCCGACTTAACTTCATCCTGGTATATCTTGGGATCTTTTTTGATAGGAAAGCTGAAAGGAGCGATCAAATCTTCGTGAGTCCAGATAGCTCCGACTGTCAATTCCGACTCAATCGACTCACCGCGGGGAAACATAAAAGTGATCAGCACAACAGTTGCAAGGCCGATCAGTATCTTAACCTTCATCCCGGATTTTATATTTTCTTCTTTCTTCTCAGGCATACCAATATTATTGTATTATTAGTACCTAAGTTAAGAAAAAATAAGGGTTTGTTACAGTCAGAAATACTGGAGACTATTTTTGTTTTTATACAAAAGGAAATAATTGGCTTTTAATAACTAATGTATCCAGTTGGCTAAAAAGGGCTTGATTTTACATCTATTATTTACTAAAATATTTTCAACATTTCGCAGGGGTTGCTTTGAAACATCTTTTCTCAAATCGGGGTTTTAACTATTTAAAACTCTTTAGTTATCTCGGGGGGGGGTAGAACTATCTCCGCTAAATTGCCTCCATAATTTCTTAAAGCTTACTTATCTTCTTAACTCACACCAAAGGAAATAAATAATATGAAAAATTTATACAAGCTATCATTAGTTTTATTACTTACATTTTTATTTTTGGGATTAAACTGCAGCGAGCCCACACCTCCTCCACCGCCAAACAACGGAACGCTTACACTCTCTGTTTTAGAAACCTCCTGCACTGAAGCGTGGTTAGAACTGAAAACAAACGGAGTAGCCTTTCCGGTTAATGTAAATTTATTAAAAGATAATACCGTAGCCCAGACTATTAGTCTGGGTAAGAATGACACAACAGTTTACATTGACTCACTACTGCCAAACAAAAGCTACGAGTTACAGGCACAATTTTCACAAAGCAACCAAACAACAAGCAGCAATAAAATAACTGTGCAAACACTTGACACAACCAGCAGCAACTTTACCTGGCAAACAATTACATTTGGCGACCCCTCAGCAGGCAGCAGCCACTTAAGTGATGTTGCAATCGTAAACGAAAATTCCATATATGCAGTTGGCGAAATTTATATGAATGATTCTACGGGACATCCTGATCCGGTCAGGTATAATGCTGTACACTGGGATGGAAATAACTGGACTGTGATTCGTATTCCATATCTCTATCAAGGGCAGCTTTATTATAATCCTATTCAAACAGTGTTTGCATTTGGGGCCAGTGATATTTGGTTTGCTGGAAATGGAGTGCTGCATTGGGATGGAAGCCAATATGTACCTATTCCTCTTCCAACAAATGTTTGGGGGCAGGATCAAATCAATAAAATCTGGGGAACATCAGATAATAATTTATACATAGTGGGAAATTCCGGCAGCATAGCCCACTACAACGGCAGCATCTGGACAAAGATAGAAAGCGGAACCACAACAAATCTAAATGATATATGGGGAAGCACCGATGCGTCAGGCAGTGAAGAATTAACCTTGGCTACTGTATCCAGCCGATACCAGAGAGGTGATTATAAGTTGCTGTCAGTTACATCAAGTAATGCGACTGATTATTTAAATTGGCCATATACCAGACTCTATGGTCTTTGGTTCAACTCTCCCAGGAACATTTACATTGTAGGAGATGGAGCTTATTTATATAAAAATAATAATCTGCAGGTAATAAATCTGCCGACAAATTATTTTTTGACAAGGGTAAAAGGGAATGGATTGAATGACATATATATTGCCGGCTGCTGCAACACACTTATTCACTTCAACGGCAGCAACTGGCAATTGATCAACGGGGTATACGGAAATTACGAAGGAATGGATGTGAGAGGAAATTTAGTAGCATTAGCAGGATTCACCGGATATCAGGCGATAATAATTATGCTTAGAGGACAATAAAAAAATGAGACCCGATAGAAGTCCCCCTTAATAATAGTTAAGTTAAAACAATGACCTGCCAGTGTTGAGACCACCGGCAGGGTCAAGTTGCAAACGTAATAGTCTTACAGGAAATATAATCTATTAAAAGCAGCAATAAGCTGGCTTTATAATCAGATCACTGCGCTTTTTTGTTTGCACCTTAAATTTAAGACTAAAAATATTAACTAAACAGGAGAAAACCTTATGAAAAAGATAATTTTATTTTGTTTACTGCTTATTATTGAAAAGAGACATATAATGATTCAGTAAAAGCTACAATAAAACACTATGCGAGAAGTATACTTTCCCAAAATTTTTAGTTGACTATAATTTTAATTTTGTTTAAAATGTTTCAGGAATTTATACGGGGGCCTTTTTGAAACATCTTTTCTCAAATCGGGGTTTTAACTATTTAAAACTCTTTAGTTATCTCGGGGGGGGGTAGAATTATCTCTGCTAAATTGCCTCCATAATTTCTTAAAGCTTACTTATCTTCTTAACTCACACCAAAGGAATAAATAATATGAAGAACATATACAAACTATCAGTAGTTTTATTACTTACATTTTTATTTTTGGGATTAAACTGCAGCGAGCCCACACCTCCTCCACCGCCAAACAACGGGACACTTACTCTCTCTGTTTTAGAAACCTCCTGCACTGAAGCGTGGGTTGAGCTGAAAACAAACGGAGTAAGTTTTCCTGTAAATGTTAATATTTTATCAAATGGAAATCCCGTAGCTCAGGTTAATAACCTGAGCTACACTGATACTACTGTTTACATTGACTCCCTGCTGCCAAATAAAAGTTACCAGCTGCAGGCACAGTTTGTAAAGGACAACCAGACTGTAAGCAGCAATAAATTAACTGCACAAACACTAGACACAACCAGCAACAACTTTACCTGGCAGACTTTTACATTCGGGGACGGGGCAAGCAGTCACTTAAGTGATGTTGCAATCGTAAACGAAAACTCTATATATGCAGTTGGCGAAATTTATATGAATGACTCGACTGGTAAACCTGATCCGCAACCTTATTCTCTTGCACATTGGGATGGAAGCAATTGGGAATTTAAAAAATTATATTATATCACTTCATCGGGAAACAGACTTATTATCTCTAATATTCGCGGAATATTGTATTTGAATTCTGACAATATCTGGTTTGCAGCGGGAAGTGTCTTCCATTGGAATGGTAAATCAGATACCACACAGCTTATTTACTCCCGTCTTAATCTATCTGATCCTAATGGTACTATAGAAAAATTATGGGGGAGTAGCTCGCTAATTTATGGCGTTGGTAATTCTGGAGCTATAGTAGTTTACAACGGCAGCACCTGGCAAAAGATAGAGAGCGGAACAACAACAAATCTAAATGATGTTTGGGGATATTATGATCAGGCCAAAAACAATCTTTCCGTTATGACTGTTGCTTCAAATGTTCTTCATCAGGGGGAAATCAGGCTACTTGCTATCTCTGATAACATATCTAAAGACACACTAAACTGGCCGTACTCAGACTGGTTGACAGGTGTCTGGTTTAAGAATAAATATTCACCTGTTTATGTTTCCGGTGGAGGAGTAAAAGTATACCATAATGGTGAATGGACAGCTCCGAATCTGACCAATATTACAACTGAATGTATTTCGGGCAGTGATGTAAACGACGTTATGGCAGCAGGAGATTTTGGAATAATTTTTCACTTTAACGGTGTTAGATGGCAGGAAATAGACGATTTCTTAAATCAATATAAATTCCTGTCAGTTAGATATAAAGCGAATACAGTTCTATTGGTTGGTTTTAATACAAATGGCGGTATAGTTGGACAGGGAATAATCGTTATTGGGAAACACTAAGAAAATAAATTAAAAGTTATAATGGATAACAATAAAAGTCCTCCTACTAAAATAATCCATACCGCCGGTATGGACAAATTGCAAACACTATCAGAGGCAATTAAAATGATTTATACAACCAAAACGCTTTTTTGTTTGCACCTTAAATTTAAGACTAAAAATATTAACTAAACAGGAGAAAACCTTATGAAAAAGATAATGGTTTTATCCGTCTTATCATTCATATTAAATAAATGTAGGAGCGCAAACTTATACAGCAAAACTGCGAATTGAGGATATATCTTGGTATAACCGCCCTAATTTAACAGAATGGGTTAGCACAGATTATGTCGATGTATATAAAGACGGAATATTGCAAACGGATGGAATATTTACTTATGAATGGTTTGATGACTGGGGACACCCCGGTACATTTAATTCACAAGGTCCCGGTTATCCAGCAAATCTTGATGGAAACGCCAATACTTTCTACAAGGTTTTTGCAACAATTTCCGGACCTGGTTTTTTTATTACATCTGATACGATCTATATTGGTAAATCTAGTTATCCGAAAGCTGTTATTGTTAAATCCTTATTATCAAACGGTACAACAAGAATAGCTTCATCACTTTTTCAGAGTTACACAAACCCACATTGGAGAGGACCCTTTTATAATGATATTGTTCATGACACAACATTAGTATTAACATTGAACGAAGATGAGTATATTAGAATTAGTCCTTACGATATTCAAAGCTATGGCCAAAAATTCAATTATTGGAATTCAACCACTGATATTATAAATTTTAATACATTTAATATTACATCCAGCACTTCCGAAATAGACGCACACTTCAAAGATAGAATAACAAACGTTACAATTGGTGTGAACTTCCCTGAATATTCACAGAATAACATCCAGATTGGTTTCAGAGACCCCTGGCTTGTCGACCATTTTGTTAGTCAAAATTTGGGTTCACAAAACCAGGGAATGGGGGCACCTGTTTATTATTATCACTCAATGGATTTTTCCGATCCTTCATTCGACAATTATAAAGGTGTTTTCCTGAATCTTGACCCATACACCGGTCACCTAATTCCTACTACTCCGTCCGTGCACCATTTTCCCCAACAATAAACGGCTCAACTGCATTCTTCCAGGGCTGGACTGCGATCGCCAATTCCGGTTCTGCCTCTTTTCAATAGTAACCCTCCAAACTATGACAAAACAGCAGTTGTTTTTAAGCTAATGACGGCGCTACTGTTACTGCAAACTACAGCTACAGCACAATAAGCACAAACATCAACACTTAATGCAGGCACTTATAATATTGCGGGCACGTTGACAGTACCAGCCGGAGTAACACTAACAGTTAACTCCGGCGCAACGCTTAACTTTCAACGAGATGAAGGACTTATTGTAAACGGCAAACTTATTACAAGCGGTGGTACCTTTACCGCCAGTGATCTGACCAGTTGGATGGGAATTACATTAACCCACGCTGAAGGTTCATCAATACAAAACAGTACCATCTCTTATGCTGATTCCCCACTTCTTATTGATTCAACAAACAGTATAACCATTTCCGGCGGTACAATTAACAATTCAGACTTTCCATATCAAGCTGCAATTAGAATCAGCCACTCTTCTCCAACTATAAGCAATGTACACATTGAAGGTAGATCTACCTCATCTAACGGTGTAAGATTTTATAATGGAAGTAATGGAACGCTGAGTGATTGTATGATTGAAAACCTGGGCAACGGAAACGGTATTATTGTTCAGGGTGGCTCAAGTCCAACTATATCATATAACAATGTTAATCATAACCATTTTCACGGCATATATGTAACCGGAACAGGAAGCACTACAGTTTTAGGAAACACTCTTGACTATAATGGAACCGGTGGCAGTTATGTTGCTCTGTATTTTTATTCCGGTAGCGGAGTGGTCAGACTGAATACAATTCAACATACTTACTACGGCATCTGGTGCCGTTATAGTTCTTCAATAACTGCAGGAGGTGTAGGTCAAGTGGGAGGTAATACAATTACTAATAACTCCGCCCGGGGAATACTGGCAACAGATTATAGCTCTATTCTTTTCGGTCTCGGTGATCAACATAATGATTACTGGGGCGTCTGCAACAATATATATGATAATACACTGACCGATGCCTGTGCCGTGAGAAACAGTAACATAACTGCCAGGTATAACTGGTGGGGAGTGTATCCCCTAAATTCATCAAAATTTTATGTAGACGGTACGTCCTCAATTGATAATGCCTACCCGGAGCAAACTTCAAATGGTTGTCCGCTGGGAGGTGGAGGTTTTGCTGCAAGCCCTCAAACCCCAACATTAAATAGTAGTAGCATTGCTAACAATACTGATATAAGCAGCGTAGACCCACAATCTGTTATTAGTCAGGCCCTCTATGCAAAATTCGGAAATGACTTTTCTCAAGCAAAATCGTTATGCCGAAGTCTGCTGGCTGATACTAAAATATCTTCTTCTTTTCGTATGCAGGCGCTTTCAATTCTGTTCAATATATTCCAGACTTCAGGCGACTCAACTATCGTAGATGACTTTAAGCAATTCATTTCCACTAAAAGCGATCAGAGTGCAGCTGCAGGTTTGCTGCTTTCCACAATTTATGCAGGGCTGCATAAAGCTGCGGATGCTGAAACAGTTGCAAATAATATAATAGCAGCTAATCCAAATTCAGATATTGAAAAGCGTGCTTTGATTACATTAGCATCATTAAGTTCTTACGATCCGACTTACGAAGATAAATCTAAGGCAGCATTAAGTCAGCTTGTCAGCAAATACGGGTCTTCTGTCGATGCAGGGATACTCGCTGCTTTTGGCGTATCGGTAAATAATCCAATGTCAAAACAAACTAATGAATTATATCCCAAACAAATGAAACAAAAACTGATTCACTTACATTCAGCCTTGGTAATTATCCGAATCCTTTTAATCCAACGACTATAATCCATTATGTTCTGCCAAAGGCAGGATTTGTAACATTAAAAATATATGATATGCTTGGGAAGAGAAGTAAAAACGTTGGTCAACGAGAATAAAGACAAAGGTGTTTATGATGTTACATTTAATGCAAGTGATCTGGCTAGTGGTGTTTATATTTACCGACTACAATCAGGAAACTTTGTATCAAGTAAAAAACTTTTATTGATGAAGTGATGCAGCTAAATAATGATTTCAAAACCCGATCTGTTTTAATGGACCGGGTTTTTATTTACTCATTTTATCACCGTCTTCCACCCGGCTTCGGAAAGATTTCTGTAAATAACAAAAATGGAAACAACTGCAATCCCGAGACATATCAAAGTGGTTTTAATATCGCCAAAAATAAAACTGCCGCTTCCGAATAGCATTGAGTAAACAAGCAATACGCCCATAAACCAGTTAACGAACATAGCAAAGAACCCGCTGTCGCTTTTAACATCAGGAAGCTGCAACGATATTTTCTTCCACAGAACTCCACCCGGATGAATTCTCCTGTAAAAACTGAAAAGGACTTTCTGATCTGTCGGTTTTGTTAAATAAGTAACTGTTATCCAGACAATTGTTGTAGCGCCTACCAAATAAAATAGAGTGTTAGGAAATTCTATTCCATAATATCTTATAACTGGAAAAACGATGAAAGGAGTAATCATCGCTGAAATTTCGGACCACGCGTTAATTCTCCACCAGAACCACCTGAGGATTAAAACAAGTCCGACACCGGCCCCGCACTCAAGAATAAATTCCCACGCACCTGAAATTCTGCTGATAAACATTGTAACGAAAACTGAGACAACCATTAATAAAATCGTCGTCGTCCTTGAAGCCTTGACATAATATTTTTCATCTCTGTCTTTTTTTACAAACCTTTTGTAAAAGTCATTTATGATATAAGACGTTCCCCAGTTAAGCTGTGTTGCAATTGTGCTCATATAGGCGGCAAAAAAAGCAGCGACTAATAATCCTTTTAATCCTACCGGGAGAAAATCTCTCATTGCGTAAATAAAACCGATACCCTTTTCGTTTGGACCCAAATGCGGATAAAGAAGCAAGGTTGAAAGAGCAACCAAAATCCACGGCCACGGACGAATTGCATAATGAGCAATCTGAAAAAATAAAGTCGCAAACAAAGAATTCTTTTCATCTTTTGCTGACATCATTCTTTGCGCAACATAGCCCCCACCGCCGGGTTCAGCACCGGGGTACCACGATGCCCACCAGATTATTCCGACATAAGCAAGAAATGAAGCAACTGTCAAAGCAAAAGCGCCGCCCATAGAGGATACATCAGAAATTGTAGGGAAAAACTCAAAAGTAAATGCGGGAAGTTTTGCCTGTAATCCGGCGATACCGCCTATTTGAGAAGACTCTACTACCACCACAGCAAGAATTATACTTCCTGCCATTGCGATAAAAAACTGAAATGCATCTGTGACAACAACTCCCCATAAACCTGAAAGTGCAGAATAAAATGCTACCAAAAGCATACAGCCAAAAACATAATAAAGCACCTGCGATTCAGGAATACCAAACATTCCAACTAGAATGGTCGCCATCGCTTTATTGACCCACCCCATAATTATCAGATTCATAAACAGGCCAAGATACAACGCTCTGAAACCTCTCAAAAAACGAGCTGGTTTACCTGAATAGCGGATTTCTGCGAACTCTACTTCAGTCATTATCCCGGCGCGTCTCCAAAGCTTTGCAAAAAAGAAAACAGTAAGTAATCCGCCAAATGCAAAATTCCACCAAAGCCAGTTTCCGGCAATTCCGTTTTTAGCTACAAGTTCTGTAACAGCAAGAGGTGTGTCGGCAGCAAACGTAGTTGCAACCATTGAAAGTCCCGCAAGATACCACGGAAGATTTCTACCCGAGAGAAAAAACTCATCTGTGCTCTTGCCTGCACGTTTTGAATAGTAAAGTGCAATGCTGATTGAAAAAACAAAATATGCAAGAATTATGAGGTAATCGGTTAAATGCATAGTAAAATCCTGCAAAAATATTTAGTACATAAATTATTTGTATTCAGATTAAATAATACTTAAATGAATCAATAAAATTAAGCCCCCTCTAAAATATGATAACCGGGAATTCAAATGCCAGGCGAATCCAAGGCAATTAAGAAATGTTTAGGTATTCTTTCGCAATAAAGCTTTTCGGGTAATAAGAGTTTACCTCGATGTTCGTACATAATTTAATTTTACTCTCAAAGTTTTTTTACTATTACATTTGAGAAATTAATATAATAAACTTTATGCAGAATCAATTATTGCTTTTTGAGGAGGTGTTTTTATCAGTATTGATGGCCTTTTTGTCAGAAATGCCCTGATCCAGTTGAATGAACTTACTATGAGAGGTGGATTTTTCAATATCCCCAGGCTTGGACTCAAATTCCCAGTCAGTTGTTTTTAACTGCAATAGGAATTCGTCGTGAAATGATAACGTGAGCTGATCCATTTGGTTGCCTGATGAATTCAATTAATTGAACGGACGCAATCTAATAATTTTTTTTTCGAGAGACAAAATTTTAGATAAAAATATTTTATTTTTTTTCTTAGAAACTTAATTTTTTTTATTACCGGTTTAAGTTACACAATTAATCGAGCTAAAATTTTTTTATCGGTAAATATTTCCTGATAATTTTTTTATCCTTATTAACATTCTTCAGAGATTCACCAACTTTTCAAATTTGTGCTCGATAAATCTCACTGATTCATTATCAATTGTCCTTTCCAAAGCCTGAAAAAAAATGAAACGAGAAAAACCACCCGTATGATCAATTAAAATCTTTAACTCAAAAAGATTTTTTACTAATCATCATCACAGCAGTCAAAAGAGCCCTTTTTTGCCTTTTCGAAAGATTCTTTCCCCTCTCTAAATGAAAGATATGCAATTCCAACGGAACCAATTATGTCTATATATAAGATATGAAGCAACTGGTATAACAGGCTGGCAGCAAGTAAGATAATGGAAAGCTGCAGGCAGGTTTTAGTACATTTGGCGTCGGCAATAATTGCCTCGGAATTTAGTTCTCCCCCAACCTTTAGCTTAGCATTCATAAGAAAATACATTGTAAGAATTGAAATTATAGAAATTACCATCCCTGGAATTGTTGTTGAAGGATTTACCTGTTCAATTACATTTACGATTGCACCAATAATTAATCCGGCAGTGAGTAGATAAAAGCTGAATCCTGTTATTTTTAGTGCCTGTTTTTCAAAATCATCCCTGGTTATCTCTGTACTGTTCTTCATTCTTATCAGCATATGAGCAATACCGATCCCTGAAATTACTTCCACGAAACTATCGACACCAAACCCCAAAAGAGTAAGCGAATCATCACCAGCGCCAAAAAATACAGAGACCCCGCCTTCAAATAAATTATAAATAATTGTGATAATGCTCAGAATAAAAGCTATTTTTAATAACTGTTCTCTTGTTTTTGACATAGTTTCAACTCTTATTCAATAATCAACTTAGCTACTCTTCCATTTGAACCAGCAAGCCAGATCGAATTATCTTTTACAGAAACACTTATGGAATGAAATCCTGTTTCTACTGCTGTATACCAATTTTTCAGATCTTCAGTGTAAAAAGTTCCACCAGGCCCTGTTGATATAAAATAGATTCTGTTATGAAATTTAAAGGATTTAACAGACGATTGATAAGGAAGATTGCCTGAAGAATTCAATTTCCAGGTTCTTCCTCCATCTATTGAAAAAGCGGAAGTGCTGTCCATTGCATTTTCCTGCAGATAATTTCCACCAACTATTATTCCTTTGTTTTTATCTACAAAATGGATCGAAAATATTCCCTTAGAAGATTTTCCTTGTAATAGCGGCGATGGAAAAACTTTCCAGTTCATTCCATTATCGGTAGTTTTCAATATTCTGGATTTAGTTCCGCCTGTCCCTATCCAGGCTTCACTTTTGCCAATTACAGAAATACAGGTCCCACTTGCGGCAAATTGTGCTTCTCCCGGGAATGCATCAGGAATATTCTTACTTTGAGGTTCTTCCCAGGTGGTTCCTCCATCAGTAGTAAACAAAATATTAAATTTCCCATCAACCGGGTCTCCAATTGCAATACCATTTTTCCGGTTCCAGAATTCAATTGTGTCTAAAAAACCGTCGGGATAAGAATTATGGTATACTATTTTCCAGGTTTCGCCATCATCAGTACTTTTATAAATCCTGGAATCTTCTCCAACTCCTGCACTCATTAATATTATTGTACCGGGTGCAATTTCCTCAATATCGCGAAAATCGAGGCTATCACCTAGCGGAACTTCTTTCTTCTGCCAGTTTTTCCCTTCATTACTAGTTACGTAAACCGATCCTTTGCTTCCACTGACCCATGCTGCGCTTCCATCCACAGCAAATATTCCCCTTAAGGATACCAGGGAATCAATACTTGTATAATTCACAAGTTTAAATTTTAATTGTTTATTCTGAGAAAATAAAAATATCTGGAAAATTACAAATATTAGAATTGCAGTTTTCTTCATTTTACTTTATTCGTTGTTACTATTATTATTAAACTTACTTAAAAGTGAACCAACAATTAAAGTCCCAATCACTCCTATAATGGTGAACCACGTCCACGCAACCAGTTTTAGAGAAATAACGACAATCATTGTCAATATTCCAGCTGTGAAACCTGAAAGTGCGTCTCTCTCTTTCGCTTTCTTGCTTAAGACACCGAGCAAAAAAGTACCAAGTAATCCGCCGTACGTAAATGATGCTATGCTTAACGCAAGTTCTACAACAGCCTTTGATGTATTCATAAAAAACACAGCAGCAAAAATCAGCAATACAGCCCACAATATTGTGAAAATCCTTGAAACTTTTAATTTCTTCTCTTCATCAATATCTTTTCCTAAAAACGGAATATATAAATCATGAACCGTGGATGATGCAAGTGAACTCATTGATCCTGCAAGAGTCGACATTGCTGCGGCAAACAACCCAGCTATTATTATTCCCGTTACACCCGGCGGAAGAACATTGATAATGAACATCGGAAAAATTTCATCTGGCTTAGCATTAATTGTTCCGTAATAAGCATAAAGCATAACGCCGAGAACCAAAAAAATTGCAAATTGAAATATTACAATAACACCGCTGCCTATAACTGCTTTCTGGCTGTCTCTTAAATTTTTTGTTGATAACAACCGTTGTACAATTAATTGGTCCGTCCCATGTGAAGCCATCGATAAAAAAGCTCCACCAACCAGACCACCGATCAAAGTGTAAGGCTGACTAAAAAATCCGGATATTCCATTTTTAAAACCAAAGTTTAAAACATTAAACTTATCCCCGGAAGCTGCTGCCCTAACTACGGTCGTCCAGCCATCTGGTAAAAGGTGGAGAAGGAATACTCCGGCAAGAATTGCTCCACCAAGGTAAATAAACATCTGAATGACATCGACCCAAATTATTCCTTTCATACCACCTGTATAAGTATAGACAAGCGAAACTACGGCTATCAGGATAATAGCAGTAGGATAATTTATATTAAGCATTAATTTTAATGGAATAGCGGTTGCAAAAAGTCTCACACCATCCGCAGCAGTTCGTGTAAAAAGGAATACTATTGAAGCGTATGATCTCGTTTTTCCCCCGAATCTATTTTCGAGAAATGTGTACGCTGTTTTTAATTCACCTTTATCATAAGCTGGGAGAAATAGGTAGGCAACAACTACCCTCCCCAAAAGATATCCAATAGTGACCTGCAGGAAATTCAGGTTTGCAATGTACGCAAGACCGGGAATCGAAATAAATGTTAGCGTGCTGGTTTCTGCGGCTACTATAGAGAAACAAACAGCCCACCAGGGAACTGATTTTGATCCGGCAAAATAATCTTTTATGGATTTTTGTTTCCCGCCGGAAATTATTCCAAAGGCAGCTACCCCGATTAAATAAACAATTATAATTATATAATCGAGAGTTGATCCTTTCAATATACTATCCTAAACTTTATTTAGCTCTGCAAATGCTTCATCAACGGTTTTGCAGACAGGCAGGACCCTTTCTAGTTGAGTAATCTTTATAAGTGAATAAACCTTATCGGAAGGAGCGGCTATTCTCATTTCTCCGCCGGTTGAATTTAAAATTCTGTTTGCCACAAGAAGCGAACTTAAACCGGAGCTATCGCATGATTCAACATCGCTTAAATCCACCACCAATTTTGAAACTCCTTCGACTTTAAGCAGCAGAGTAAATTCCCCCTTTACTAATCCAGAGATATTAGTATCCAACCTCGTTTCGTTCAATTTAAAAATCGTTATATCATCAATTTTCTTTATTTCAAAATTCATATGTTTTTCCTAAAACATTTCTAGGCAATTTATGAAATTTTTATATGAAATCTCAGGATTATCTTCACTATCATTTATCTGGATATTGTAGAATTTATCCGAATCGACCTTGGTGAAGCCAATTGTCAGGTTGGATTGCACCAGATTTGCAGCAAAACTACAAAAGAGATTTTCCCCCCTGTTAAGATCAATTACTGCATCAAATTCTTTTGATTTCAGTTTGTCAACTAATCTGGGGGAAGGAAGATTTAATTTAGAATAATCAACTAACCCGTACTCAACAATATCGCGAAAATGACTTTGTAAGAACTCATTTCTTCTGAAATCAAAGGTGAGAATTGAAATTACCTTTTTATGTTTTTCCAAAAAAGTAATCACCTGTTTGCTTTTCTGAAAATCATTTTCTGTTTCCGGCATTATCACGAAAAAACTTGAACACTTTCTTAACAGGTTTGTGAAAGACCGGTTAGGAGCTGTTTTGTCCTTTAATGTTTTATTAATTATGTGGCCAGCGAATTTTGCTCTTATATATTCTATCATTTTTTTGGGGATTTAATCATTTTCATAAATTCTTCATCTTTTAGAACCTTAACCCCTAGCTTTTCTGCTTTCGTCAATTTGGAACCGGCATTTTCACCACAAATAAGAAAATCCGTTTTGATGCTGACACTAGTTGTTACTTTTCCTCCCATATTAGTCACAATTTCAGATGCCTCTTCCCTTGAATAATTTGACAGCGTTCCTGTAATTACAAATGTTTTGCCTGTAAAGATAGTATTTTTTGACTTCTTCTTTTCCAATGAGAAGCTAAGGCCGTGTTTTTTCAGGCGATCTATAATCTTCAGATTTGATTTATTCAAGAAGAATTCGCGTACACTCTTGCTTATGCTTTCACCTATCTCATGAATCCCGGATATTTCCTCTTCTTGCGCGGCTATCAGTTTATCCATTGAGCCAAAATTTTTCGCTAGTTTTTTTGCTGCTCCAGCCCCAACATACCTGATACCTATGGCATATAATACTTTATCAAAAGGCTTCTTTTTACTTTCCTCCACAGCTTCCAAAAGATTATCAACACTTTTCTCACCAAGTCTTTCAATTGCTATAAGTTCTTCCCTTCTATCTTTCAGGTCGTAAATATCGTCGTAATTCTTTAGAAACTTATTCTCAACAAAAAGACCAATCAAGGCTTCGCCAAGGCCTTCAATATCCATTGCGCCTCTAGACGCAAAGTGCTCAAGTTTACCTTTTATTTGTGCCGGACATTCAACATTCTGGCAGTAATATGCAACTTCACCTTCCGGTTTAAATAGAGGGGATTTACAAACCGGGCATTTCTCCGGCGGCTTGGGTGCTTTAACGTTCTTTTTTCTTTCTGATAGTACAACTGAAACAACTTTGGGAATTACGTCTCCTCCTTTTTCGATAATAACTTTGTCACTTTCGCGGATATCCTTTCTTTTTATCTCATCAAAGTTGTGAAGAGTAGCTCTGCTAATTG
The DNA here is from genome assembly GCA_963772675.1 of uncultured Bacteroidota bacterium. Classification (GTDB taxonomy): domain Bacteria; phylum Bacteroidota; class Ignavibacteria; order Ignavibacteriales; family Ignavibacteriaceae; genus JAKAGZ01. The sequence goes on along the minus strand of CAVYYF010000005.1, from coordinate 345,430 downwards.
TAGAGCCTGCAAGAAATACTGGCTTCAGTTCTGCAACAGGGGTGATTGCACCGGTTCTTCCAACCTGCCAGTTAATTTTAGTTATATATGTGAATTCCTGTTTTGCTTTAAATTTAAATGCTACAGCCCATCTAGGGGATTTAGCAATGCTTCCCAAAATCTTTTGCTGTCTCAGAGAATTTACTTTTATAACCGCACCATCTATTTCATAGGGAAGTGAATTTCTTCTCTTCTCGAGTTGATTGCACTCTTTTAAAACTTCCTGAATATTTTTACACAGCTTGTGTTCCGGATTAACATTAAACCCAAGCTTTTTTAATATCTGGAGATTTTCATATTGTGAATTGAATTCTTCTAGCGTACTGAGCAATGTGTAAACAAAAAGATTTAAAGGCCTCTTCGCAACGATTTTTGGATCCTGCATTTTTAAAGTTCCTGCAGAAGAATTCCTTGGGTTGGCAAAAAGCTTTTCGCCTGTTTTTTCTCTCTCTTTGTTTAAATTCAGGAAGTCCTCAATTTTCATGAAGACTTCACCCCTAATTTCAATATTATTCAGTTTATAAGTAAGGGAACCCGGTTTTTTAAGCTTTAATGGTACCGACCTGATTGTTTTAATATTGGTAGTTATTTCTTCACCAACTGTTCCGTCGCCCCTGGTTGCAGCAGTTTTCATATATCCATCTACATAATTAATGCTGACAGAAGCACCATCCATTTTCATTTCAACAATATACTCAACCTTTTCACCTTCCGGTAAAGCTTCCCGGACCCTTCTATCAAAATCAAAAAGCTCTTCTTCATTATACGTATTAGCAAGGCTGAGCATAGGGACCTGGTGAGTAACCGGTTTGAAATCTTTCGTAAGATCTTTACCAACTCGTTGTGTCGGTGAATCCGGAGTAATAAGCTCAGGGTTCTCAACTTCAAGCTTTTCGAGTTCTTTAATCAGTTTATCAAATTCATAATCGCTAATGGATGGCTCGGCAAGAACATAATACTTGTGGTCATGTTCCCTGATTAAATCTTTGAGTTCTTCTATTCTTTTTTCAATATTTTGGGCCATCTATTCCTGATCGGGGTTTTTAGGAGGTTCCAGATATTTTAATCCGTTCTTATCTATAGAGACATATTTAACTTCTTTCTTTTTCCCGGAGAGGTTGAGACTTTTGTCATTCAGCTTTAAACGCGTGTCGCCTGCATTACCAATTGTCACTTTGAAACCAGTAGCGGCTTTAATAGTTTTGCTGGCATTAGGGTAAAGTACAAATTCCAGAATCTGGCTGTTATCCACCCGAATTTGGAACCAGGCAGAATCTATGGCAGTTACCTTCAATGTTAGGCTATCAACAGGAGTCGGTTTTTTTGCAACAGGTAGGTTACTTTCCTCGAGGTACCTTTGCTGATTCTCTTTCATAATCTGGTCATAAGGTTTTTCAGCAACTACAATATTTGAGCTCGTTTTCAAGAACAGGAAATAAATAATCAGAAACAATATAATTGCTATTCCGGAGATTACTCCGCCAAGCAATAGCCTGTTATTTTTTAACCTTTCAAAAAAATTATCAGGCTCTGTTTCTTCCTTTTTTTGAAAGTTCTCCTCGAAAGATTTTACCGGCGCTGTTGAAATGGATCTCAATCTTTGTTCAGTAGAAGCAGGTTTGTGTTTTTGTGAATCCTTTATCTCTTCAACTTCCTCTTCATCAATGGTTCTTCCCCTTTTTGCTGCGTCATATTTATTTAGTGTTTCCTGTTCATCGAGTCCGACATTCCTGGCATATTGCTTAATAAACGCTTTAACATAAAGTTCAGGTAGGAAACCGAAATCACCCCGGTCTATTGCTTCGATGAATTTAAGATCTATGCGTGATTTCTGGGCTATCTGCTGTAATGTAACCCCGCTCTTTTCACGCGCTTTTTTAAGCTCTTCTGAAAACTGATCCAGCATAATAAACTAAATCCCAAAAAAATATTTTAATTACTAAAGTTATTCAATCCTTACAAGCTTCGCAGCAAATGCTCCATCCATCTGATGGACTTGCGGCAGTGTTTGTATACATCCATCCTCATCAACTATTTCTTGCGCAAATTTTTCATCGGCCCTTTTAAGAACATAATTAGGATGCTCTTTCAAAAACTTTTTTACTATTTCACAATTTTCTTCAGGCTCTATTGAACAAGTGCTATAAACCAGTACGCCGTCCTTCTTAACTAAAGTTGATGCCTTACATAAAAGCTTATACTGAATTTCGGTCATATTTCTTATATCAAGCAGGTCGCGTTTCCATTTTATATCCGGCTTTTTTGATAGAGTTCCCGTTCCGGAACAAGGAACATCTGCCAGCACTCTATCAAATAGTTCCCCTTCATATTCCAGGGCATCAGTTTCAACAACTTTTATACTTTTGAAACCAAGTCTTTCGATATTCTTATTAAAAATCTTTAGCCGGCTCTCGAATCTATCAATAGCAACTATTTCACCTTTATCCTGCATTAAACCTGCAAGATAAGCTGTTTTACCACCCGGTGCAGCGCAAAGATCGAGAACCCTCATTCCCGGCGCAGTATCGAGCAACCGGCAAGCCAGGCCTGCACTTTCATCCTGAATATTAAAATAACCTTTTGCAAAATATTCCCAGGCTGTAATATTAGTAAGATTTTGAAGCTGGAAAAATTCAGGAAGATATTTTCCCTTGTTAAATTTCAGATTAACCGAATTGAGTAGCTCCTTAAATTCATCCGGATTTGTTTTCAATGCATTGATCTTTAATGTCAGGTATGGTTTTTCATTATTTGTTGCTAATAGCTTTTCTGTCTGCTCTCTCCCAAATCTTTTCAGATATCTTTTCACCATCCATAGTGGATGAGAATAATATGCCGTTATATAACCGGGAAGATCAGATTCAGGGTCAGGATACCTTATAGAATTTTTGCTGCGAATTATATTTCTTAAAATTGCATTAGTCAGGTCGGCAGGTTTTTGTCCCTGCAATTTTTTTACAAATTCTACAGCTTCATTAACTGCTGCATAATCGGGGACACGGTCAAGAAATAAAATCTGGTAAAGCGCAACGCGAAGACCATTTTTCAAATTCGGTATTGCTTTAGAAAACTGCCCTTTATAAAAACCGTTCAAGACCCAGTCAAGTCGCCCGCCCCAACGCACAACTCCGTGAACTATTTCATATAATAAAGCTTTATCAGCTCCACTTAGCTCTGAATTTTTTAATTCATTATCAAGAAGCTTTTCCAGGTAAGCGTCTGTCCTTTCAACTTTGTTGAGTATGCTTACCGCACGTCCTCTAACGCCTTCGTAAAGATCCTTAACTTTATGTTCTTCAAATTGTATTGTTTCCACAATTAATATCCTTTTCTCATTCTGGCATCTTCGGTCATTTCATAAATGTCCATAAATAATTTTTTATCCGCTTCTGACATTTGTACATTTCTTCTTCCCAAAACCTTCTCGGCCGTATCTATACTTTTTTCAACATTATAATTCATCATTCCTTCACTTCCTCCCCAGCTAAAGGAGGGGATTTCTTTTGATGGAAAACCCGCGCCAAAAACATTAGAGGAAAATCCAACTACTGTTCCCGTGTTAAACATGGTGTTGATAGCAGTTTTTGAATGATCGCCCATAATTAACCCGAGAAACTGCATACCGCTATTAATTTCTTTTCCGTTTACTGCAACTTTTATTGTGCTGTAATTATTTTTTAGATCACTATTGTTAGTATCAGCGCCTAAATTAACCCAGCTTCCGAGAAAAGCGTGACCGATATATCCGGCGTGTTGTTTGTTGCTATACGACATCATTATCATACCCTCGACTTCACCGCCAACTTTACAAACTTTTCCAATACTCACATTTCCATAAATAGTAGCACCGCTTTTGATTTTTGTTTTCGCACCAATGTACGCGGGCCCCATAATTACAACATTTGGATAAAGATAAGCTTCTTTATCAATATACACCGGGCCTCCAGAAGCATCTATAACGCAGCCAGGTTTTATTTCCACTCCGTCGCCAATAAATATCTGCTTATTATTTATAAAATGAACGCCCTCGTGAATTTTTCTCCTGGGACCTTTTTTAACCGCCCTTCCTTTCCCCGATAAGTAATCAAAATCTCTTTTTAATTCCAGCCCATTATTATTTATGAGATCCCAGATATAATTGACAAATTCAATATCAACCTCCTGAACCGGCAGCCCGTAAAAATCTTCCAGACTTAGAACATCAGGAAAGTTTTCACTAAATGCTTTTAATTGATCCCCGGAAAGTTTTGCTGCTGCAATTGTACCACCGGAGACAAATAACCTGTCTTCCTTGGTTAAAAATAGCTTAGCAAGGTTTTTATCCGAAAGGATTCTACCATTAATGAACAGACATTCATTATCAGTAAGCTTATTAACAGGAATTTGGGGAAACTCCCGCTGCAATACATCATGAAGATAAGCTCTGCAGTGAAGAGAATATTTCTTGCCGGGAAAACTTCGCAATATTTTTTCTCTCAAGGTTAAAATCCCGCAAACCAGTTGATAAACCGGGCGTGAATATATCAGGGGCTCAAGATTTATGTAGTTTTTATCTTCAAATATGCAGATTTGCATAGTTATTACTTGTTAAAAATAAAGTTTTAATTTAGCACTTTTTGGAGTAATAATCCTTAGAGAAATGGAGGTTTGAATCAATTTATAGACAAATCCTGTCATTTCCTCTTAAGAAAAGGGAAGTAAAAAGTAGGTTACCTATTCCGAGCTCTTAACAAGCTGCCCGCTGATTTGTAAAAGATTAGTTTCCGAGGTTTTTGCATCATATTCTGCCGAAAGCAACCTGCTCTTTGCATTCATAAGATCAAGTTGTACCTGGCGGAAATCTACCGGGGTAATGCTGCCAACTTTTAATTTTTCCAGCGCGATATTGGCATTCTCTTCAGCAGCTTTGTAATTTTCTGATTCAAGCTTAACCAGTTGTAAGCTGTTTTGATATTTCAAATAAGTATTTTCAAAGAGAGCTTTAACCTGATCTTCAACCTGCTTTAGTGCAAGCTCACTGCTTTCAATGGAAACTTCTGCATTCTCAATCCTTCTCCTGGTATTTAAACCATCAAAGAGGTTGAAAGAAGCAGATACTCCATATGTAATCCCGGTGGTGTTACTTGATTTAAAAAATCCCGCACCTGATTCAGACCGGGAATAATTATAACCAAGGTTAAGAGATATTACCGGGAACAAGTCTCCTCTTTCCAACCGTAGTTGTGCCTGAGCAACATTTTTATTCTGTTCTGCCAGCAACAATTGATTATTCTTCTGCATAGTAGTCGAAAAAAGATCATTATATGAAAGGCCTGTTTTTACATCAATAGTATCTATAACATCAAATTTGGTTTTTACATCACGCCCGAGCAACTGATTCAATCTTGTTTTAGCCTGCTGTAAAGTTAATTCCTGATTCATCAGTGACGACTTATCGCCATTCATATCTACCTGCGCTCTCAGTACATCAAATTTTGAAGCGGTACCAACATCTTTTTGCGATTGAGTAATTCTCAATCTTTCTTTCGAAATAGTGACACTTCTTTGGGTCGCCTCCAGCACTTGCTTCTGTCTTACAATATCATAATAAGTGGAAAGTATATCGTTAATATTTTGTTCTACGGTTAGTTTATAATTTGACTCACCAACCTGATGAAGCTCTTTCAATTGTTCAAGAGAAGCAAACATTTTCAGGCCGTCAAAGATTGTCCAATTAAGATTTATACCGGCAGCATAATTTTTTGAAACCGCACCGCTTACGTCGACAGAAGTACCATTCGAATATTCCTGGGTTGTATTGTTAACAGAACGCGATGCAGAGCCCGTTGCATCAAGCGTAGGAAGAACGCCAGCGTTGCCAAGAGAAGCATTGTTTTCCGTTATGTCCCTGGAATTTTTAGCAATATTAATTGAGTAGTTATTTTTTAAACCAATCGTTACAGCACCCTGAGGGGATAAAACTTCCTGCGCGCTTGCACTTCCATGAAAATAAAAATATAAGTGATGGCAAGCATAAATATTTTTTGATTAGCATTTTCATATCATTTCAAAATTTTTGTTTTTCAAAATTACGAATTTAAATCTTCTGTAACATTGGATACTGTCGCTGTAGCTCGTGAGAAATATGAGTAAATTGCTGGAATTACGAACAACGTTAGTACGTTGAGAAATATAAGTCCGCCGATTACCGCGATACCCATTGAAGTTACTGCTTTCCGAACCTGCGCCGAGGGCGAGAGCAATCGGTAAAATACCAAGAACGGTTGATAAGCTAGTCATTAAAATCGGTCGCAGACGGGCGGCGGCGGCATCTACTATTGCATCACTTTTGAAAGTCCCTGCTGCTTTTCTTTGATTTGCAAATTCAACAATCAAAATTCCGTTCTTAGTAACCAGGCCAATTAAGCATTATTATTCCGATCTCACTGAATATATTCAGCGTCTGGTTAAAATACCAGATCGATACCAGGGCGCCTGCAATTGCGAGAGGAACGGTAAACAAAATAATAAACGGATCCCTGAAACTCTCAAACTGTGCCGCCAGCACAAGGTAAATTAAGTACGATTGCCAGCAAAAATGCGAAGAGAAGACTCGATGAACTTTCCGCATAATCTTTTGAAGCACCGTCCAGTGCTGTTGAGAAAGTGGCATCAAGTACTTTTGATTTTATAACGTCCATCGCCTTAATACCGTCGCCGATAGTTTTACCGGGCATAAGAGCGGCGCTTACAGTGGCCGATACATACCGGTTGAACCTGTATAGCTGCGGGGGAGTGCTTTCTTCAACCATGTGCACAACGTTATCAAGCTGAATCATTTCGCCTTTGTTATTCTTTATAGAAAGCGAACGCAGATCAATTGGGGCATCCCTGTCGGCCCTGTCAACCTGACCGATAACCTGGTATTGTTTTCCGTTCCTGATAAAAAATCCGAATCTCTGTCCGCTGAACGCAGCCTGAATCGTCTGCGTAATATCCGCAACCGAAATTCCGAGCGTTCGGCCCTTTCCTGTCAATTGTTACACGGAGTTCGGGTTTATTGAATTTCAGATTTACATCCACGAATGCAAACGTAGGATCTTTCTGAGCAGCTTCCACAAACTTAGGAAGAAATTCCCTCAGCTTTTCAAAATTAGGAGCCTGCAGAACATACTGAACAGGCAGACCGAAACCTCTCTGGCCGATTGTCTGCTGCTGAACTACATAGGTACGTGCCTCGGTTAAGCCGTTTACTTCGCCTGTGAGAGCGCCCGCAATCTGTCCCTGGGTCCTTCGTCTTTGATCCGGCTGGTTAGCATCAGATAAATAAATCCCGGAATTTGTTGAGCCCGATGCGCCGAATCCCGGCGAGGTAACAGAAATAATTCCGTCATTTTCAGGAACATCTTTTTTGATCAGGCTGATAAGTTTATCCATAAACTTATCCATATAATCAAACGTGGTACCTTCGGGAGCGGTTGTGGAAATAATCAGACTGCTCCTGTCTTCAAGAGGCGCGAGTTCTGCCGGAGTCGATGATAAAGAGCACATAAATCATTACAACAGAAAGCCCCATAATTAAAAAAGCAATCCATCGCCTGGTCATAAAAGTATTCAGGGTTGACCTGTACCATTCATTCATTCCTACGAAGAACGGCTCTGTCTTCAGATAGAACCAGCTGTGTGTTTCTTTATCGCGCGCTTTCAGAATTTTTCCGCCAAGCATAGGCGTTAGTGTTAAAGCAACAAATGCCGAAATAATTACAGACCCGGCAATCACAATTCCGAATTCACGAAAAAGCCTTCCTGTCAATCCCTGTAAAAATATGATAGGCAGGAATACTGAAGCCAGCGCAATAGTTGTTGAAAGAATAGCAAAGAAAATTTCCGCGGAACCTCTTGTGGCCGCGTCAACACGGATTCATTCCCGTCTTCAATCTTCGCATAAATATTTTCAAGCACAACTATAGCGTCATCCACAACTATTCCTATCGCCAGCACAATTCCAAGCAGGGTCAGCACGTTTATTGAGAAATCAGCAATATACATTATAAAAAACGCACCGATCAGAGAAATAGGTATCGCGATTATCGGAATAACAGTTGTTCGCCAGTCCCTTAAAAACAGGAAGATAATCAGTACGACAAGTGAGAACGCGAGAAAGATCGTCTGTTCAACTTCTGTTATAGAATCTTTAATATATTTTGTAACGTCAAAACCAATCCCAACTTTAAGATCGGAAGGCATTGATTTTTTTAATCTGGTCGAGTCTTTTATAAAATTCATCGGTTATCGCAATGTTGTTTGCGCCCGGCTGCGCAATAAGCACAACACCCACCATGGCTATACCGTCACGCTTCAGAATTGTTCTCGTATTTTCAGGACCAAGTTCTGCATGCCCTATATCTTTCATCCTCACCATACTGCCGTTGGCTTCGGATTAATAATAAGATTATTAAACTCCTTAACTGTTGATAGCCTTCCAATTGTCCTGATGGAAAGCTCTGTGTTATTTCCCTTCAATAATACCGGAAGGGAGTTCAATATTCTCGCGCGCAAGTGCGTTTTTAACATCAACCGGACTCAGGTGATAAGCCGCAAGTTTTGCCGGGTCGAGCCAGAGCCGCATTGAATATTTTTTATCTCCCCATATCTGCACTGAACTAACGCCGGGAATTGTCTGGAATCTTTCCTTAAAAACATTGTTGGCGATTTCCGAAAGCTCCATCAGGTTTTTCGTATCGCTCTGAAGGTTCATAAAAACTATCGGGAAAGAATTCGCGTCTGCTTTTGAAACGATCGGGTTTTCAATATCCGGGGGCAACTGGCTGATAGCGCGGGAAACTTTATCGCGCACATCGTTTGCCGCCGTTTCAAGATTAACGTTGATATCAAACTCAACTGTTATAGTACTTCTTCCGTCGCGGCTTACCGATGTAAGTGAGCGTATGCCCGCGATACCATTAATTGATTCCTCAAGCGGCTCAGTTATCTGCGATTCGATTACATCGGCGTTGGCACCGGTGTAAGTAGTACTAACTGTAATGATCGGCGGATCAACGGCAGGATATTCCCTGATACCAAGATATGTATAGCCTATAATACCGAACAGCACAATAGCGATTGACATCACTATTGCGAGCACTGGTCTTCTTATACTTAATGATGATAAACTCATAAATTCAAAATCTCTTTAATTGAAACCTGTGATTTTTACGGGAACCCCGGGCATTATCTGGAGTACGCCCGTGGTAATAACCGTATCCTGCGTGATCACTCCGCTAGTAATTTGAACGTCAGTGTCTGTTCTTATTCCCAGGTTAACTTCAACCTGCGAAACAATGCCGTTTTTATAGAGATAAACTTTCTGTCCTTTTAAAATAGGGATGATAGCCTGTGTGGGAACCATCAGCGCATCTGTAATTTCTTTTAAGATAAGTGTTACGTCAGCAAAAGAGCCGGGCAGAATTTCACCTTTTGCATTCGGAGCAATTGCCCTGACCTTTAACGTTCTTGTTTCCTGGTCAATCTGTGGTTCAACCGCGAAACGTTCCAGAATAGGTTTTACTGTTTCCGGAAATTGTAAAAGTGATTTTGTCACCTTTGCTAACATAACCGAGCATATTTTTCGGGAATTGAAAAATCGATTTTTATCGGGTCGATATCCTGCAGGCTTGCAATATCAGTAGATGTAATTTACAAAATCGCCTTCACTTATGTATCTCAATCCGACAATCCCCTCGAATGGCGCCCTCACTTCTGTTTTATCAATCTGTGCTTTTATTAAGTGCAACGTCTGCTTTTCTTGCATTCAGTTCGTTCATGGGCATTGTATAAGTCCTGCTGGCTGATGCCTTGCTTTTCAAATAATGATTTAAACCTGTCGAGCATTATCCTGCCAAAGCTGAAAGCTGACTTTGCGCTTAACAATTGTGCCTGAAGTTCTTCATCATTTATCTTTAAAAGAAGATCGCCCTTCTTTACCTGTGTGCCCTCCTTAAAATAAATGTGTGTAACCTTTCCGGAAGTTTCACATTTGAGTTCGACTGATTCATTTGCGAGTATGGTACCGTTTGTGATAACATTGTTGTCCAGCTTTTGCGGTTTAAGAATATGCGCCTTTACCGGAACGGGACTACCCATACCGGGCCTCAATGCCACCCTGCATACCGGGTCCGCCGGAATAAGATGAGCTTTGAATAATTAACAGTGCAAGCAATCACCACAACAAAGATGACCGCATAAATTATGTCTTTCTTTTTCTTGTTCATAAATTATTCTGAATAAAATTAATGTTTACTAAATTTTACTTAGGCTGTCGTGAAATTAGTTCGGATAAAATGGAAAAATAAATTCAATTATACAACACAAAAGTGATGTATGGACTTTTATCAATATCCGCCTTTCAGTGAACAAAATGGCCGGGTTATCTCAAAAAGTTAATAATAGAAACAGAATATTAATCTGAAGTACCCTTTTTACTATCGGATTTGGAGAATTGAAAAACATTTACTTAATCTGCAACATTCTCCAAAACAAAAAAAAGCCAGTCAAAGCTGGCTAAAATTTATTTATAGTAGATAGAAAACTTTGCGTAGAAAAATTCTAACTTTTCTTTGCGTATTTTCTATTGAATTTCTCCACTCTTCCTGCTGTATCAAGAAGTTTCTGCTTACCCGTAAAAAACGGGTGCGAACCGCTGGATATTTCAAGTTTAACAAGTGGATACGTGTTGCCATCTTCCCAGACAATTGTGTCTTCCGTTTTAATAGTTGAACGTGTTAAAATCGCAAAATCACATTAACCGTCCTGAAAAACCACCGGCCTGTAATTTGGATGAATACCTTTTTTCATCGTAAAATCGTCCTGTTCTGATTGAATTTTTAACAAAAGTGACTCCAAATATAGGAATGAAATCAAAGAAAACCAAAGGCTTTTTCGGGCAAATTTGCAGGATTTTTGCTGTTTATGGGAGAAACCCGGCCATGCGGATCAGTCATTTGTTTGATTTTTCATTTGCTTCCTAAATCTGTCCAAATCATCTATATAGAGGGCAATCGATTTAAATTTTTTCTTCCTGCCGTAAAAACCATTCAGCAAACCCTCTTCCCGGAGATTAATAATCACATTTTTATTCTCAAGTTTATGAAGCGGTGATAGGGGAATCATCTCTTTATTAAACTCGACGGTACGTGGAGAGATCTTAATGGACTCAATATTGCTTCGTTGAATTAATGTTTCGGATAAAATTCCGTAGCGAAGATAAATATTATTTTCAGTTAAAATTACTGGTCTTTTGATCAATGACCTGGCAGCACCAAATAAAACAAATATGCTATAGATGCTGATTATGGTTATAATCCATGCAACGGTCATACTGAACATCCCGATCAATATATGTTGAACCACTGTTTCTACAAGTATTATAAAAATTATTGCGAAGAAAATTGCAACCACACCATTTTCTTTATGGCAGGTAAACTCATTTTCTTTAAGATTCCGTTTCTTCCAGCTAAAAAATCCGTAATAAAAGATCGCAATTTCCGTTGAGAGTAAATTTGAAACCGCTTTCGGCACAACTTCTGAAACAGCTTTCTTCAATGCTGTATAAAAGTCAAATGAAATGTCTTTTTGTAAATTATATGCTTTTCTTGCTCTTCTGGTTTTGTTCACAAAAAAAGCAATAACCATCAGCTCCATCAAAGAATAAGCAACTAGTCTGACATGTGAGAGTAATTGCTGATGATCTTTTGGAAGAACCAGGCCAGCAAGTATTATTCCCAGTGTAGCAACCGGAGATACGGCTATCCAGGAAATATTTTTCCTGCGGATTAAAAGATAAAATACAAGCGGCAGCGTAATTACAAAATCTAAAGTAATGCCTATAGAAAGTTTATCCGGGTGCTGATAAAAAACCGGGGATTTGGCAATCAGCACAAGGGTTGAAATAATTAAAAGAGGTACAAGCCAAACCAGGAAATCTGATTTTGCACTAATAGCGCTTTGTTCATATTGATTAAATTATCCTTTTCAAAATATTTCGGACACAAAAATAACAGAATTCCACTCAAACATTTAATTTATCAGATACCGCCTAATTCAACTGCCCCCTGCCGCGCAAAGATAAATCCTGTTACTATTATAATTATGTGAATTGTAATAAACACGATATAAAACAAAATGTGATACCCACGGGCGATCATATAAAGATCATCGGCTATTCCGCGGATCAGCTCAAGCCAAATGACAAGCCAGACAAAGTTGAGATTTTTCAACGGTTTCCAGGAAACCCATAAAAGGAACCCGCCCATCACCAGCAGATCAAGCACAAACGTAAACCAGAAATCCAGTGTTACTCCAAATCCCACATCACCAACCGGGAAAGGGAGATTCTGCCGGAGAAATCCTTTATTTATAAATATTCCATAAAGATTAATAATGGTAAGGATAAGATAAAATCCTCCCACTAACCGAAACCACCATTGCAATTTTTTCATAATAAATAATTTGCTGTTTTACTGAATAATTTTAGTAAGCAGGAACCCGACAATTAATGCAATGCCAATTGCTACAAGTGTTATCGTCCAGCCCGGCTTGATTGTCATTATAAAGATAATCGATACTGCAAGTGCAGTTCTTATTTTAAGTGATTGCGTAATTACGGGAGATTTAATTTTCATTATAACTGCATCGGATAATTTATCACCCTCCGATTTAAGCGCCTCCGCTATTGATTGCACTTTTTTTCCGATAATTACAGAGCCAAAAACTGCAAGAAATAAAAAGAGCCAAAACCCGGTAATTATCCAGGGAGTGCTTCCCCAGATTTCAGCCCACATATAAATTCCGGAAGCCAGTATTAAAATTGATGAAATTGAAAAAATTGCCGGCAAAACCTTAAATGAACCTGTCCATTGTAAGGCCTGTGAATTAGTAGTTACATTTTTGAAATTATGGACTATCAACCATTCAAGCCCCATCCCGACAAATATTCCAATCGCGCCTGTTATATGAAAAAATAACACTAAAAAATAAAATGACATTTCTCATTCCTGTTTTTGTTTAATATATAAGTTAGTTAATAACGCTGGTGGGTTGATTTCTTAACAGTCATCCCGAATTTATTTCGGGATCTCATTTTCTAAGTGGATTCTGAAATAAATTCAGAATGACAATCTGGCCAAATAATCTAATAAATGAAATTAACTCACAAATTAGAATATCAATTGGCCGGCTTCTCCCTCACTTCAAATTTTACCAGCTTGTTCAACCCGATATAAAATAAAGCAAGTTCTATTGCAATGATCAAAGATCTTAACCAGTTCATTATTTGCCAGTCACTTACAATGCTTTTAAGTTGCGATACATTTTCAAGCGGCAATGTCATCAGCATGTGGTTAGCCGGATAAAAATATAATGCTGTAAAAACATCAGTCAGCACAGAAAGCAAAAAAGCCGCCGCCAGGAAATACCTGGCCTTTTTTGATGATTTCCAGAAAAGGATTAGTACCAGCAGAATGAGCAGCTGGTTTGCGGGCGAAAAATACCTGAAGAATTTTCCCGGGTTGGTAGCAAAATAATAATGGCGCATCGCCTCAATCGATGCCGGGATATTACTTCCCCAGCTTACCGCATCCACAATTGAATTATAAATATTTACAAAGAGCACCCCGGCAATAAATGTAACCGATAGAGCTATAATTACCTTTTTCATTTACCTGCCTTTTTTGGTGACAAACTTAAAAAGCCATCAGGCGAATGTATTGTAAAAATGTAAACTAGAAGTAATAAGGATCCGCATCGAACTTGCGTACAGAAGAAAGGTAATCCGCTGGTGAGTGTCCGGTGAGCTGTTTGAAATCTTTTATAAAATGGCTCTGATCAAAATAGCCGTTTGTATAGGCCAGCTCCGTTAAACTGCCCGGTTTTGAATTTAATGATTTTAAAACCGATGAAACTCTGTTTATCTGCTGGAATTTTTTTATTGATATACCGGTAGAAGATTTAAAAACCCTGTGAAGATACTGACGGGAATAACCTGTTTCTTTTTCGAGCAGGTTAATTGACATACCAGGTCTGACAAGAATTCTCTTTACAATCGACTCCGGTACATTATCGCATTTGTATTGAATTATTATATTAATCAGCAGCCTGCTCAACAGGTTGAATCTTTCAGGGATTGTTTTGCATTCAGCGAGCATTTCATAAATATTATTAGCTTTGCTTCGGGAAATTAACAAGTCCAGGTCGTAGTCGTTGTCAGTAAACTCAGACGGTGAAATATTGAACAGCTTTTTCATAGCACCCATCTTAAACCTGATGCCAATGCAATTCATAAATCCCGGTGCAGTAACATCAAAGTAACCGGTTTTAATTCCGGATACAAGAAACTGCCTGCAGCATATTTGCGCGTTTTCTTTCGCTGAGTTATTTGCAAACAGAACATCGCCAAGATTGAACAGGACTTCCGAATACCCCGCGGGTAGCAGCCTGTGTACTTTGTACGAAGGTCTTCCATTCAGCTCAAAAATACTTTCCACATAATCGGCAAGTACCCCCGTTGGAATCCCGAGATGAACAGTCAGTCCAAATGTATTTTGTTTTATTATTCTCAATTTTAAGCGAAATTGCTGTTTTTAGCTTAGGCTGAAGTTTTAACAATTGTATTGTTAAATAAGTTTACAAAAATAATAATTTTTTCGGAATGAGTGGGCAGGATTTTGGATTTTTTTGAAAATAAAATCCCCTTTGGGGAAGGGATTAACGGGCAGGTCAGGAATTCTTGTCTATCCACTCTTCAATATTCTTTATCACTTTTTCAAGCTGATAACGCATTTCCATATCGTCAAATCGGAGAACAGTAACGCCCAATTCGTTTAAGCGTTTGTCTTTCTTTTCGTCTCGCGCCTCATTTCCGTAATGACTTTCTCCATCAACCTCTATCGCGAGTTGAAGATCCTTACAATAAAAATCTACAATGTAATTATCGATTGGTCTTTGTCTGTCAAAGTCGTATTCCCTTACCTGCTTTCTCTTTAAATTCTTCCACATCAAAATTTCAGTAAATGTAGAATCCTTTCTTAATTTTCTTGCGTACTCTTTTAATTTAGGATTATAGGGAATGATTCTCCGCCTCTTCATAGTGAAATAAAATTAACAGTGAAACCCACCCCTCTGTCCCCTCCAAAGGAGGGGATATTTACTTGCTTGTGGTAGCAACATTTATAAACAGAAAACAAAATATACAAAGTCTCCTCCCGGGGAGGGGGTTGGGGGTGGGTAACCACCAATAATATTTGTAAACGCTGGCTTACTTAAATATCTCATTAAAGAAGTTCTGCATTGCGACCCAGCTCTGCTCATCTGCAGCTTTGTTGTAAGCGATCATCGGCAAATTGAATTTCTTGCCGAGACTGTCAGCAGCAGGATTTGTAAAGCTGTGTTTAGCTCCGGGATAGATATCCACTTTAAAATTTACTTTTGCTGCATCCATTGATTTTTCAAACGCATCTACTTTTTTCTTCGGATTTAATGGATCATCTGCGCCGGTGCAAACCAGAAGCTTTGCTTTAACATCTTTCGGGTTGCTTACTTTTTCTATGGGCAGGTCACCGTGGAAGCTTACAACTCCGTCCAGGTTATCGCCTCTCAGCGCCATATTCAGCACTACGCCGCCGCCATAACAATAACCGATTGCAGCAATTTTACTCGAATCAGTTTCGGGCTGCTGCTTTAAATAATCAACGCCGGCATCAAATCTTGCCTGAGCTGCGTTCATATCTTTCATTGAAGCGGCTGCAAAATCTCCGGCATCTTTTGGATTATCAGCAATTTTGCCGTCGCCGTACATATCAATTGCAAAAGCTACATAACCGAGCTTTGCCAGCATTTCTGCCCTGTGTTTAGGATACTGATCTAATCCCCACCATTCGTGAACAACAACTACTCCCGGCATTTTTCCGGCTTTGGTGCTGTCGTAAGCAAGAAATCCTTTTAGCGTTGTGCCGTTAGATGAATATGTAACTTCTCTTGTTACAATTGGCGATGCGTTACTCATAGTGTTCTCCTTTTTCTCAGAACATCCGGCTATAAATAATATGCTCAGAATAAATAAAAATGCTTTTTTCATAAGGCTACCTCATATTTGGTTTGAGTAAAAATAGAAAGATATGATTAAAAAGGAAATGGGATAAATTATATGAAAGGAAATTTTAGGAGAGGAAAATAGGCGGAACGGTTAACAATTTATTGGATTTTTTAAGATTATGCTTCATACAAAGAATTCTAACATTCTTAGCTGTTAAACTTGTACCGCCTTTTGAAAATGGAAGATCGTGATCAAAATGTAAATTTTCTTTTGAGCCACATAAAACACACTGGCCTTTATCTCTGGCCCAAACTGCAATTTAACAGATGTAGGAATTAATCTTGATGTGGTAATTGCTATTTGTCTTTTCTTTGAAAATTTAAACTCTACAGGTTAAGCAAATAAACTTAAAAACATTTCTTTCCATCCGATGTAACAAACGTGGCATCTACCAAGCTAAAAAATCCTTTATAACACCAAATCCCATCTTTTATTTTTTCATAAACTTTAACTTTGTGAGGATTCTTTTACCATTTTCATTTTGTATGATTGAGCAGCAGTAAAAAACTTACCATTCTCTGTTAAAGTTCCTTTGGGAGTTGTTAGTGGCTGATCTACTTCTTTGGGTTCTTTAGCAACATTTCTTGGAACATCGTGCCCTTCGTAAATAAGTGTATTCTTATTTTCATCCCATTCATCTGCATATGGTGCATTTTTACGAACAGACATTAACAAAATTGAATATTCAGGCTTTACATTAAAATTCATTCCTCTTTGCAAATTGATTCCTTCGGCAGCAACTAATTCTGCATATGAGATTATATCGTCTGTTTTGAATTTGGGTTTTGGAAAAAAATTTTTCATAATGTTCAATCAAATTCAACAATTGCTTTACGCCACCTTCGCAACCAAGAACCATCATTGTGTAATTCATCAAATAAGATATCATTTTCATCTAGATCACGCCAAACCCTTTCCCTTTCTTTCAAGAAATTATTTATGTTAAAACCATTATTGTCTATCCGTCTTTCAAAATCTGAAAACCAATAAAGATATTGCTTCCAGCTTAATGCAAGCCAGGCTTCACCTTCTTCGGCATCGAGCACTCTCAGAATTTGAGAGGAAAAAGGATTTCTGCTATTATTCGGATCCAACATTCTCGAAGTTCTTAATCTTTGTAAATCCGGTTCTCTTAAATATGCCATTGTTGATTCTTCAAACCAATAAGGCAATTGTCCTCCCCCACCAGCAGATGGTTCCCACCTTGAGGGAGTAAATCTTCTTAAATTGAAATATTTTCCACTTGCACAATTCTTCGCCCCAGCTGCTTTCCATAAAATTAAATCAGATGATGAAAATCCAACTGTAACCTGAATTCCGGAATCTTCAAGATATTTTATTAATTTCATCGCACCTTTTAATTCTTCAGAATCACTAAATTCTCTTCTTGGTTCAATATTAGATAAAAAAACTAAATATACCTTAGTAAATAAAGTACTCGATAATAAGGAAGCTATTTCTGCACTTCGATTTTCTTCAGTTAGATCAGACAATCGCACTATCGCGGTCAAGTAAATATCAATATCGACTCCTTCTAATTTTTCCTTTAAATTCTTCACCAATCCAATTGTTCATTTCATAATAAGAATCAGTAAAGTTTTTGGGTACAAATGCTGGGCTACATACAGCCGAAGGAACAATTTCATCTAACACATTAAAAAGATTTTCATTCAGTACATTCCACCAAGTTTTTGATGAATAATCAGCTGTATCAAAATCATTTGGGAAATACTCCCATGTTGATAGTTGTCCTCTGTTAGAATTAGGATAATATAATTGTGGGTCAAAGATTAATTCAAAATCATTCGTCTGAAATTCATTTATTTGTTCTTCCAAATGTATTTTATCTTCATTTACTGGACTTAAAATTGCTCCCTTAAAAAAATTTAGGGATTCTTCCTCTAATAAATTTCTGGAGTGATGACCCATTTGAATAAATGTTCCCATTGTTATCTCTATTGTTTATTCCAAAAAATTGTTAGTTCTTGCGGGCTTCGATACCTTTCGACTGGCCATGGTCTAGTCATTTTATCTAAACAAGAAAATTTGCTCTGTGAGCATATTGAAAAGAACTTCTTATTCCTTTCTCTGAGTGTGATTTGTTCTACAGTCTCGTGACTATATATCTCTGAACCATCCTTCTGATATGGATGCATACCAAAAGCACACAGGGATAAAACTACACCTAATGAAAATTGGTCTGTTCTCCAGTCTATTAATTTTTTTTGATTATTTAATTGTTCAGGTGCAGAAAATAATGGTGTGCCTGGACCTCTAGCAAGCCAACTTTGAGTTAATGACACGTCTGATAAATCCCGAACAATAGAAAAATCTAACAAAACTGGTTCAAATGATTCAGAACGGAACATAATATTATCTGGTTTAATATCTCTGTGTACAAGTTTTCTTTCATTTAAACGATTCAAAGTCTCAATTAAATTTATTCCTAATATATCAATTTCTTTCTCAGATAATTTTTTACCACTATTCAGATATGTATTTAAAGTTCCACCACCCAAATATTCTTCAATAATATAATCATATTGAATTTTATCATATGTAATTGTATTAAATTGAAATATTTTAGCGACCCTGGGATGATTGCACTTTTGGATAGCATTAATTTCTCGCAAAACTCTTGGCGATCTAGAACCGGTTTTAAATATTTTAAGGGCAAAATTATCCCCAGATGAAGTCACTTTAAAACAATTTTCTCTGAAAGATCCCCCTTCTTGTGAATTTTTATCTAATGTAAATTTTTCTCTTTTACATATTTCTAATGCTATCTTTTCAAAATCTACTGAAGTATTCATCCCCTTCACTATTCTTTTAATGAGTTCCTAGCTTTATTATTTAACCATGGCATAAGAAGTTTGTTGTTTTTTTTACAATCATAAATTTCTACTATAGTATTATCTTCAATATAACAGAGTCCCACTGCACGCCTTTTAAATTGATATTCATATCTTGCAGCTTTAATTGCGCTTTCCTTAGGCAACACGACATATGATTTATTCGCAAATGAAGTATTTCTATAAGCCTGGATTAACGCAACTTTCCATTTTTCCAGCTTTAATTCAAAAGCATATAATACACTAAAATCATCAATTGCTATTACATCTGTTCTCCCGCCATTAAAATTAAATTCCTCATAATATTTTGCCACATTCCAGGGTGAGTTTTCCCCAGCCAAAACAGATAGAAATACCTTTTGAAGATTCTTTTCAGAGTTCACCATTAAACTGACCCTCTATATATTTAACACCTATTGGTTATCCTTAAAAATAAGGAACGAAATACCAATTCGCTACAAAATAATAATAAAAACATACCGTACACTAAATGAATATTTTGGCGGTTGGTTGTGTGTAGAAACGCATCCACCAAAGGCGGACAAGTCGATGAAGCGTCTCAAGTGTGTTAAAAAAGGAGACGGGTCACCGACCCGTCTCTACAGAAAAACCTCTTCCGCTTCAAAAGCTTCGTTGGTTACCATTTCAATTTCATTAAAGCGAAACGCGTAACCGGCTCTTTCTTTTTCCGTGGAGTCATCACGTGGGAAAGAAAGAAAAAACTCCGTCAGAAATTTCGCCTGGTTCTCGTCATTTGCTTCAATTTCAACAAGGTAGGTTCGTGTAAGTGCGACTTTGAATGTTTTCATTTTTATTCCCCGGTTGTGTAAAGGTTAAAAGCAGGAACGGGCTCGTTTTGTTCACACAAAATATAACAATATTTTAAATAAATAATTTTTTTAATGTGAGGACACACCCGGTTGCAGCTTTTAATGACGCAAAGTTGATGTAATTATTTTTGCATACAAATACCCGGAACTATTTATATTCCGGCATCGTTCCCAATGATGTGGAGACGAGAAACCACATAAAAAAACCGGGCCTAAACTCCAATCAATTCACCAATATTTTAAGGATAAACGAATGGTAACAGCAATTATTCAGCACGAAGTAAAGAACTTTGCAGAATGGAAGAAAATTTTTGATGCAGACGAACCCAATCGTGCAAAAGCGGGGGTTAAACTAATTGGTCTTTACACATCGCTTAAAAACCCAAATGATGTAACTATGATTTTTGAAGCTACTGATGCAGGAGTATATGATAAAATGATGAGCGACCCGAAAAGACAGGAAGATATGAAAAAAGCCGGAGTAATAAGTGCGCCGGTTGCATCATTTTATAACAAGGTTTAATAACAAACTTAACTATAGTATCCAACAGTAGCCTGATACTTTTTTTTGTGTAATAAATTTTTGTTCACGTATTTTTCTCATAATCTAAGAAAAAAAGGAGACATATTATGTCAGCAGAAGACGAAGTCCGCAAAGCATCATCGCAGTTCTACTCAGCGCTCAATCAAATGACAAACGGTAACGCACAGGCGCTTTCCGATATCTGGTCGCACAGTTCATCTGTCACAACCCAGCACCCGATTGGCGGACGGCAGGTTGGATGGGACGAAGTTCAGCAAGTCCTGGCAACAGGTAGCCGGGGTAGCATCGGATGGAAAGGTTGAGCTGAAGGATCAGTTCATCAATGCCTCCGGTGATACTGCTTACGAAACCGGTATTGAGGATGCTTCGTTCAAAATAGCAGGAGAGAAGGTTGGAGGACAGATCCGGGTAACGAACATATACCGGAAAGAAAACGGATAGCTGGAAAATTATTCATCACCATACAGATGTTGCCCCGCCAATGGTAGAGGTTCTCAAAAAGCTGCAAGCACCCTGATTGTAAATGATATTTCTTTTAACCCGTGAGATAAGAAAAAAGGTAATTTTAAGGGTTTCTATCTTGCGGGCTTCAACCAGTGAGATAATTTGATTAATCTTTTCTTATCTAAGAAATGCCTGCAATAAACAAATGATTCTGGTTTTTATTTTTCTCCATCTCACGGGTTTAACCTATTGTAAATCAATTTTCTTTTGCTAAATTTCATCCCATCTGATAAACAAACTTTCTCACGACTTAAATAAACAACATTTAAAGAGGGCGCTTATGAAAAAACTTTTTTTGTTCGTTCCCATCCTTTTAATCCTCACCGGATTTATTGCCAACCGCATCATAGACCAAAAGATGAAGGATCTTCTGCAGAAGCTCAGTGTTTCCGAGAGCTATGCGCAGGAGATGGTATTTACAGGATGTTCGGGAAATTATTTCAATCCCCCGAACCTTAGAGCAATTAAAAGCTATGCGGCAGGTGATCGCACTGCACTTGTGCCTGTTGTCGGAAATTATTTAAAGGAAGTTACTTCCTCACCGGAATTCGTAAAGCGTTACAATGAGTACCGCGAAAAACAAAAACCCAAAGAGCCGGAGAAACCGAAAACCATCGAACAGATGAAAGAAGAACAAAGACAAAGCTTTAATGAAGCGATCAAAAATATGGAAGACACCAGGAAGAAGATGCCGAAGGATCAGCAGTCATTGTTTGATGAATCGATAAATCAATACAAAGAGCAGTTAAAAGAAATCGACGACCCGGACAATCCTATGTTCAGCAAGGATATGGAAAATATGTACCAGCAGAATTACCAGCAGCAAATGACTGAATACAACAACAAGCTTGCCGAATGGAACAAAGAATACCCTGCAAACAATACCAAACCGATGATCAAAAAATGGATAAGCACCTTTCTTGAAAAAACCGCGAATGTTGATTACGCAGCAAAAACAGCAACAGGTCAATACGGAAAAGAATTGTTCGTCAACCAGAAATACGAGAGCAAAGATGGTTTATGGAAAATGGGCTTACCGTGCGGGCAAACAGCCGACAGAAGCCGCAAGAAGTTTTGCACAAACGTGGTTGAACGAGTTGAAGTGAAATGTAGGGACGCGGCACGCCGCGTCCTCCACAAAAATTTCTTGCATCATTAATATTCTTTTCTTATTCTCTTATTAAAAGGAAGTAACCCATTAACGAAATCAATTGTGCATTGTAAGGTCAGGGCATCCCGACCAGTCGGGACAAGTTACCCCGCCCCTACGAAATTAATTATGAAAGCCGACAAAAACAGACCTCAAAGAAAGTTAATTCGGCTTCAGGAATTTGATTATTCAATGCCCTGGTGGTACTATGTTACCATTTGTACAAAGAATATGAAATGCTGGTTTGGTAAAGTTAAAAACGGTAAAATGAAATTGAACACTTTAGGAAAATGTGTTGAATCTTTTTGGGGAAATATCCCTGAACATTATCTTTCTGTTAAAATGGATTATTATGTAATTATGCCAAACCATTTTCATGGAATAATTATATTAAACAATCCTGTAGAGACGGGGCATGCCCCGTCCCTACGAAAGGGACACAATTTGGGAAATGTTGTGGGAAGCTTTAAATCCGCAGTTTCCAAATGGGCACATCAAAACAATTTTCCCACCTTCCAATGGCAACCACGGTTTTATGATCACATCATACGGAATGAAAAAGATTTACACCGTATACGGACTTATATTAAAAATAATCCAATAAAATGGGAGATTGATGAGTATTATGAAAATAATGGATGACGAACCATTATTGTAGGGAGAGGGCAGGCCCCGTCTCTACGAATTTAATTTCTGTTTAAAACAAAAAGGGACGGTTTTGAGTCCGTCCCTGCAAAATTTAATTAAATATTACAAAAATATTATTTGTTTAATTGTCTCATCATTTCTATCAATTTTTTCTTCATCATTTGCAGCTGTGCCCTTTCCTCTCGTGTCATTGTATTGCTTCTGAAATTCAATCCGCTCTTGTTGATCGGGTAACCGAATGAAACCATCGAAGTATTACCCGGTAAGGTGCTTTCAGTGTCTTCACCGGTGAATGTAATACCTAAATTAGAAACATCAGAATCGCCGGTAGTACCGTGTATTTCTGCATAGGTTTTTGTCCCTTCCTTAAAAAACGGGACCGGTTTTTTATTTGCCTCTTTATTTATCTTTTCATTCTCTGTGCTTGTCTGTTCATCCTTTGGTATAACAGGAACATCTTTCGTTGCAACCACATCATCACGAACGCGGGGAGGCATGAGTAATGGATTTTCCAGCTGTGCTGAATTAATATTCAAAACAAAAAATACTATTACTGCTGCAAGTCCAAGCGCTGCTGAAGGGATAAGCCTCGAGGGTAAAAGAAATTTTTCCCATAAAGACTTTTCTTTTTCATATTTACCTGTGTTTATTCTTCTCATCAGGTCGGCTTCAAAATTAGCCGGGGCCTTTACTCTCTGAAGCCCTTTGAGTGTTTTTATAATATCACTGTACTGCTGTGAGTTTTCATCAAAATTTTCCATAACTCTGTCCTTACTCGTTGTGTATGCCTTTTAACAATTTTTGAAGTTGTGCTCTTCCTCTGTTAATTCTTGATTTAACTGTCCCCACCGTTATACCCATTATATCTGCGATTTCTTCATAGGATAATTCCTGTATGTCCCGAAGAATAACTGCTTTCCTGTATGCTTCCGACACCTTCAAAAATGCTTTCTGGATTATCTCGTCCTTAATCCCGCTGTCAGTTATCGTATCCGGTCTGTAATTTTCATCGGGAATTTCATAATTTTCATCGTTGTCTTTTCCGAAAGCATTTATCGAAAGTATCGTTCTTCTTTTTCTTCTCTGTAATTCTGTTTTTGCAAGATTTCCGGCGATGGTATAAATCCATGTAGAAAATTTTGCAATGGACTGATAAGTATCTTTGTAGCGATAAACTTTAATCATCGTTTCCTGAACTACGTCAGTGCAGGATTCGTAATCACCGAGGTACCTGAAGACAAAGTTCGTAAGCGGATTTTTATACCGCTGCACCAATATCTCAAAAGCCCTTTCAGTATTGTTCTTCTGAAACTCGAGGATCAACTCCTCATCAGAAAGATCACTTAAATTTCTATCTGTCAATTTTATTGTACTCTTTATTATTCCAAAGGTTTCAGGATTTAAACAACAAATTACTCAATTTTAAACAAATTCTGAAAAGTTTGATTTTTGCCGGGAAATGAGGAGAATGTGTATAAAATTATGGACATCAGCCTTAGGGCATTTATTTTTCGCCACAAGAAATTCAGTTAAACATCTCCGAAATTAAAACCGAAACAATTGATTTATTGTCCGCGGAGGTGGTCTTAATAGCAAGGTCGGCTTTAAGTAAAGCGCGGCTGGCCTGAAAAAGATCTTTGTCTGAATAAGCCCTTCTTGCAAGCTTATAACCTTTATAATAATAAGGATGAGTCCCCACAATTCTTGCAGCAGCATATTCATTCATTTTCAGCTCGGTCATCTCATTTACCCGCGCCAAACCCGTAAAATATCTCGTTAACATATGAATTATGAATGTTGGCTCCTGTCCTTTTTCCAGAAGATTAAAAGCCAGCTTCATAGCCCGTGCTTTATCTTTTCTTGCAATTGCATCCTGCAGGTCAAAAATGGAATACTCTTTTAATTCTGAAGAAAGTGTGCGTATGTCATCAAGAATAATTTCCGGCTTGTCCCCGATAAAAGTAAATATTTTATCAAGCTGCGCTTCCAGCATACTTCTGTTTTCACCGACAATATCTACAAGTATCTGGGCGTTTTCAGGTCCTAAAGTTTTTTTATTAGCCTCACAATAGTCTATCAGCCAGTTTATAAGATTTTTGCCTTTTAATTCTTTTGCCTCAAAAATAAAACCATTCTCGAGAAGAGTTCTGTAAAGAACAGTGTCAGGATTCTGAATTGATCCGTTGTGAATTATTAAAAGAACAGTGAAGTCCGAAGGCGATTCAATATACGGCCGCAGATTTTTTTTGTCCCTTACTTTTTCAAACTCTTTATAAATGATAAACTTTTTTTCCGATCCGAATGGAAAAGCGGAAGCAAAATCGATAATATCCGAGAGTGGCTTCTCATCCCCGTAAAATGTCTCTTTATCAAATTCAGACGCGATATGAGGTTTCACTGCTTCCCTTAACGCACTGACCGATGTATCTATGCTGAAAGAATCTTCGCCAAAGAAAAAATAGATCGGCAACAGATTTCCGCGTTTTATACTTTTAACAGCCTCCGAAACAGATGGGAAACTGAGCTTACTTTTTGCCATTTTCTTCTTTTAGTTTTTCATATTTCATAGCACGCGTGAGAAAGAAGGTTACTCCACCCCAGACTATCCCCAAAACAATTATTGCTGTTATGATTGTGAAGATGTTCATATCATTATTCCTCCCTCTCAAAAATTCTTTTATACATAACTTTATTCAATAATATTAATACAGCAAGCACAATTGCCCACTGGAACAAAACTGTTCCTGTGTTAAGCGAATGGAATGGATTCCACCATTGTGAATCCCAGCTTACAGATGAGATCAGCCACCACGCTATAAGCACTACAACCTGTATCGGTATTAATATCGCTATAACAAAATTATACCACTTTCCAATTTTTACATCGCTTCCGTAACCGTTGATAATCTCTGTTCTGAATTTATCAACCCCGTAACGGATAATCGAAAATGAAATGAACGCTCCGCTGAGTATCAACCCAACTCCCCAGACCCAGTCCTGGTTCGCAAAGAAATCCAGATTTATAGCGGAAGGTACGCCAAGTGCAAATCCGACTATAGCAACAATAATAATTGCTTTTTGTCTCTTCAGTCCAAAGTCTATTAAAGTTCTTGTCGAAAGTTCAACCATAGACATCAATGATGTTACTGCCGCAAAGAAAAGCGCGATAAAAAAGATCGATGCGAAGAAAACGTTAATTACATAGCTTGAAGAAATCTTTGCAAAAAGCTGCGGTAGATAAATAAACGTAAGTCCTGTGTTCGCCGGACCCGACTGAGAGATATGCTGCATTGCATCAACAGAACTCAATGCAAATACAGTTGAAAAAATTGTTATTCCCGCAAGCAGTGAAACTGAGTTATTACCGAAACCGATCAAGGCTGCGTTTAATGAAATATCCTCTTTTCGTTTCATATAAATTGCGTAAGTGAGAATCAATCCCCAGCCTGCGCCGGTATCCCACGCATTTTGCGTAAGTGCATTCAACCATACTTTATAATCTAAAACAGTACTGAGATGCGGAGTGAAAAAATATTTTATCCCGTTAATTGCGCCCGGCAACGTAACAGCACGAATAAAAAGAATAATTAAAATTATCAGCAAAGAAGGAACCATAAACTTTGTAACTTTCTCAATTCCCTTTGTAACACCACGGTAAATTATGAAAGCAACAAAAGCTATCGAGACAAAATGAAAAAAAAGCGGTTGGAGGCCGGTAGAAAATTCATTCCAGTATGCAAGTTGATCTTTTGTGTTAAATAAGTTTCCTGAAATCGCCGAGAAAAAATATCGCAGGCACCAGCCTGTTACTACGGAATAATAAAACATTATTGCCGTTGAAACAAAAACAATAAAAGCACCCATCCAGGCAAATTGCTTTCCACCCGTTTTTGCTATAGCTCCCTACGGGACCCAGACGCGTTGATTTACCAATTGCAAATTCAGCAATTATTAATGGCACTGACCAGATAAGAAGAAATATTACCCAGGGGATAAGAAAAGAACCCCCACCATTTTGCGCAACAATTCTCGAAAAGCGCCAGATGTTTCCTGTACCGACAGCAATGCCGATTGTAGCAATAATCAGCGCCCAGCGTGATGAAAAAAACTCACTCCCTTGTGATCCGGATTTTTTTTCTTCCATTAATCAACCGTTTATTATTGATAGTTACTGAAATATGAAATCAAGATCAGAAGAAAATCTAATTTGTTTCTTCCTTTACACTAA
Organism: uncultured Bacteroidota bacterium; assembly: GCA_963772675.1. Taxonomy (GTDB): domain Bacteria; phylum Bacteroidota; class Ignavibacteria; order Ignavibacteriales; family Ignavibacteriaceae; genus JAKAGZ01. The sequence goes on along the minus strand of CAVYYF010000005.1, from coordinate 318,509 downwards.
CCTTTTCCATCACAACATCTTTAACAGGTTTGTCAAAAGGCTTTGTGGTCTGCACTTTTCCGATTGCCTGCACAACATCCATTCCCTTAATTACTTTTCCAAATATTGTATGATGATTGTTAAGCCATGGAGTCGGAACAAGCGTAATGAAAAACTGGCTCCCGTTCGTACCGGGACCAGCATTTGCCATTGCGAGCACTCCCGGTTCATCAAATTTTAGGTCGGGACTAAATTCATCTTCAAATGGTTTGCCCCAGATGCTTTCGCCGCCTCTTCCTGTGCCCGTCGGGTCGCCACCCTGTATCATAAAATTATCTATCACACGATGGAATATAACTCCATCGTAGTAACCTTTGTTTGCAAGTTTTGTAAAATTTTCAACTGCTTTGGGGGCTTCTTTAGAAAAAAGTTCAAGTTCAATAGTGCCCATATTGGTTTTGATCACTGCTACCTCCTTAGTTTCTTTAGTTTTCTGTTCTGAAGTAGTTGTTTGTTTATTACTGCTGCATCCGGCTACGAAAGCCAATATCAGAAAAGAATATAGGGAATATTTCATACGCCCTCCAATTAACGAATTATTTGTGTGAACAATAAAATTAAAATTATAACCCCTGCTGCTATCCTGTAGTAAATGAACAGGAATGTTGTGTTCTTTCTCAAATATTTTAATAGAAAATCAATTGCAAGATAACCGATGATTCCCGAGACTACAGTGGAGACAATAAGATTTACTGTCATATCACCGTTTATATACTTTAAAGATTCAAATAGTTCAAGCATGCCGCTCGCAAATACAGCGGGGATACTCAATAGGAAAGAAAATCTCGCTGCTGTTTCTCTGGTCAATCCCAGGAATAATCCCCCGGTAATTGTTGTCCCTGATCGTGAAGAACCGGGGATTAATGCAAAGCATTGTGCGAAACCAATAATAAGAGAATCCTTTATGGTTATATCTTTCATTTCCTTTTTGAAATTAGCGGTCTTTTCAGCTATTGCAAGAATAATCGCCAATACGATCAAACTGCTGGCAATTACATAAAGATTTTTTGTAAAATCTCCTTCTATTATATGCTTGAAAGAAAGACCAATTATAACAACCGGGATTGTTCCGATTATAATCATCCAGCCCATTTTCGAATTATAACTTTGCTCTGTATATTTTTTCCTTTTAGAAAGATTATCACGGAAAAAATCGCCGAGAATATTCCAGATATCTTTCCAAAAGTAAACTAATATAGAAACCAGTGTGCCCAGCTGAATAACCGCTATAAATGCTGTCCAGTGTTCAGGTTTATCCGGAGAGATAAGCCCCATTAACTTTCCTGCAACTGTTAAATGTCCCGTGCTGCTGATAGGTAAAAATTCTGTTATTCCCTGAATAATCCCAAGTACAATTGCCTCAATAAGATTCAAGCATCCTCCTATAAGTAATAAGTTAAACCAAGCCCTAAGCCCAAAGAAAATGAATTAAGACTAACATTTGATCCATCCACTCGGTTATAAAAATTTACGCCATTGTTTTTCGGCTCCCCATTAAAATCGTAGCGAATATCAAGAAGTATGTTTGCATAGAGGTCGCTGCTTATCTGTGTATTTCCAGCAGCTCTAAGCAACAACCCGAACCCGGTACCTGTATAAGTTTGTGATGATGTTGACCCGGGTAATGTTTCTTTTGCATTCGGAAATCTGATACCTACACCCCCGCCAAATTTAAATTGATAGCCTTCTCCACTTATTACATAATAATTAACAATAGTCGGCATAAGATTGTGATAAGTAAGGTCATAACTTCCAAGACCATTATCGTAAGTATATGAATAAATCCTGTACGCTACATCCAGGCCTATCTCATATTTATCACTAACCATATAATCTCCTTCAAGAGAAAAATTTACGGAGGAGCTGAAGCTGCTAAGCTGAGAACCAGGAGCAGCAAAGTTCTGATTTAAATAATTATAAAGTGAGGGATCACTAATGTAATCAACACCCATTCCCCCACGAATTCTTACCTGGGAATATGATGTTGAAACAGTTAAGACTAACAGAGCAATAAAAACAAAACATTTCATAAATCATCCAATTCATTTTCTGCAACTTTGAAAAAGTTATCATGTTGTTTATCAATTACAAAATAGACTATAAGGGCACTAAATATAAATAAAAAGTATGTAACACCGTGGGTCAAAACTGCGTAAGCGAGACTTAAATCATAGCTGAAACCAAACAAAACAACAAGAGCCGAAGTTGCAAGTACGTGATAAGAACCCGTTCCTCCCGGTGTTGGAATTACAACACCTATCGCACTGATTGTCATTACAATCCAACCCATTTCAAAACTTACAGGTTTTATATGCTGAAGACCTATAGCAAAAAAACCGATGTAAGAGTTCAGTCCATACACCAGCATAATTACTATGCTCAGAAAAATAGTGAGCAAATAATTTTTCGTTCCCTTTAAACTGGCAAAACCCATTGTTACCATTTCAAAAATATACGCAGCTTTTTGTGCAAGTTTTTCAGAAAATTTCCCGACAAATTTTATAATAGCACCGTAAAATTTTTCTTTAAATTTTATCATCAAATAAAAGAAGAGAATCACCAAACCCATAAGGAGAAAGCTCAGGTAAACTGTTGCTTTTAACCAGGGGAATTTTTCATAAAGATTTTCTGACCAAAGAATAGCAGAAGCAACAACTGAAAAGGCAAGAAAAACAATGTCAATTACTCTTTCTACTATAACGGCGCCAAACATTGAGGAACGTGAAAGACTTTCCCATTTTCCAACGAGCACTGCGCGTGACACTTCCCCAAGTCTCGGCACGACACAGTTAACTCCATAGCCAACCATTATTGCACCAAAAAGATTTTTTAACGAGGTATCCGGTTTAACAGAATTTAATATGATTTTCCATCTTACTGCCCGGATAAAATGAGAAGAAAGATTTACCAAAAGAAAAATAATTATCCAATAAGGGGAAGCATTTGCTATATAATCAAATACAGCGGTAACATTTACATTTTGAAACGCAAAATAGAGAAATACAACGCTCAATAAAATAGAAACTAAATATTTTATCGCCTTCTTATATTTATGGTGGGGCCCGGCTTTATCTGAGATCAATTATTTTTGTTCCTTCAGGTGGAGTAAATGTAAATTTTGAATCCGGTATCCCCTTATTTATTTTATAATTATTGAACCTGACTTCTATAATGTTTCCTGAGGATGCGCTCACAGAAACTCTGGAAATATTGTCCTCTTTATTTATCCATATTTTTATCAAATCGGCATTTATCCCTGAGTTAATTTTGGGCTTAAGCACAAGTACATTTTCTCCATTATCAATATTTTCGGAAACATCACATTTTGCCGGATAATCGAAAATAATTCTTTTTAGCGAAAAAACCGAAGGATCATTTTCGTCATAATTGCTTATAATGACTTTTTTCTGCCCTTTATTGTAGTTCCAGTTAGTCTTTCCGTCAGAAACAATATTTAGATTTTTAAGTTCCAATCTCAGGTTATTTTCTTTCTTAAAAAATAACTTTCCCTCAAGGTTTACTTTTCCGTTATTGAGTTGAACGAGATCGGCAGAAAAATCCTTAATCGAATTAAAATGATTTTGAAGATCATTTAGCAGTTTAGTGTTTTGTGCTTTGATGGGTTGAAACAGGAAAAATGCCACTAATAAAAATTTAAAATACTTTTTCATCATACATTTTTAATTTATTAAAAAAATCAAATCTCAGTTTTTTCAATTTCATGAATTATTCGCATATCTATAGTTGACACGCCTACCGGCGAATCTAGGTAAACACTTTTGAAAGAAGCACCCCATATAACTTCGTTATATTTATACGAAGAGCGGGAATGAACGGTTTGGGAAAATGTGTCATCAAACGCCTTAAGCAAAATTAAAAATTCTGCATCAGCTTCTTTCAGTTCTTTTTCAGTCATTCCATTCAGCGGGCTTTCATTATCAATAGGATGTACAATCGTCCAGGTAAGTGAGAAAAAAGTTACTTTCGCCCTTTCAAGTTGAAGATTGTGAAAAATTCTTTTGCCTTCTCTTCCTTTAGATTTGTCATTCATCGAAAGCATAACCTGGATGTCGACTTCAATCAACTGATTATCGCGCGCATTTGCAATCCTGAATTCAAATGCATTTATGCCTTTATAAGGTGCAATAATTGCATTTTTGCTGTAAATAATTTTTGCATTGGGTCGCGAGAATCTCCCATAAAGCAGTCCGGTCGCAAGGGCAAATCCCATCAGTCCGGTTAACGATTCAATCCCTGCTATAAAACTTTCAATATCACCCGTCGGATTCAATCTTCCGTAACCAACCGTTGTAAACGTCTGCACACTAAAAAAGAATGAATTCAAAAAATCGTGAAAGAAAAAAGTATGCTCGGCACTAATATGATCAATCCCGAAAGCCATATAAAGAAAAGCAAAAAGAATATTAATTACGAGATATGCGCATACGACAAAAGCATTAAACCTTAGCCAGGAAATTGAAACGAGGTAATGGTATGGACTGAATCTTTCAAAAAAAGATTGACCTGTTCTTTCGACATTAAAACTTCCATCCCGGTTTATTAATCTTTGCCTTTGTGAGGCAACCTTCGAACCAAAACCGAGATCCCGAAACTCTTCTTTTTTATAGGCAGTTTTTCTTTTCTTTATCAAAATTAAAAATCCTGATTTGATTTATTATTAAGATAGGAAAATCATAACGAACGGATAATTGTCTCAAGTTGTTCTTCGTTGTCAACAAGCACAGTCCGGGCTTTGCTACCGTCATTCGGACCAACAATTCCAGCTTCTTCAAGCTGATCGACTATTCTTGCTGCTCTTGAATAGCCTAACTTTAACCGTCTTTGTAAAAGCGAAACCGATCCCTGTTGATGACGGACGATTACTCTTGCAGCATCTTCAAACATCGGGTCGAGATCGGATAAAAATCCTGCTGATGTTTCTTTCTTCTTATCATAAAGCGAAGGCAGAAAATATGGTTTTGAATATCCTTTCTGCGAGTAAATATAGTTGGTTATTTTTTCAACTTCATCTGTTGAGATAAAAGCATTTTGAATCCTGATGGGCTTAGGCATTCCTGTTGGAAGAAAGAGCATATCCCCTCTTCCCAGTAATTGTTCAGCACCATTCATATCAAGTATAGTTCTAGAATCAATTTTTGTCGCAACCTGATAAGCTATTCTTGCACTGAAGTTTGCTTTTATTACTCCGGTTATAACATTTACTGACGGACGTTGTGTGGCAACTACGAGATGAATTCCAACTGCTCTTGCAAGTTGCGCGAGTCTTGCAATCGGTTCTTCAACTTCTTTTCCTGCGGTGATCATAAGATCAGCAAGTTCGTCAATAATAACAACCAGGTATGGAATCGGATGATGTTTCATTTCATCTGTATCAGGAGGTCTTTTCTTAGGATCAGAAACTTTTTTATTGTAGTCAACAAGATTCCTCACGCCGGTTTTCGCAAGCTTATCATATCTTTTTTCCATTTCATATTCAACTGACTTTAAAAGAAGAACAGCATTCTGTGGATTTGTTATAATTTCTTCTTCGAGATCGGGAGAAACTGCAAGGTAATGTTTTCTTAATTTATTATAAAAAGAAAGCTCTATCTTTTTAGGATCAATCATTATCAATTTTACTTCTGACGGATGCTTGGAATAAAGCAGACTTGCAATTATCATATTTATCCCCACGCTTTTGCCAGAGCCTGTGGAACCAGCAATAAGCATGTGAGGCATTTTTGCAAGATCGGCAATGTACACATCACCGTTAATTGTTTTTCCTAGAGCTACCGGTAATTCATCTTTCGATTCAGAAATTTTAGCTAGCACGGAACGGGCATTTACAAGTGATGCTTCCGCATTCGGAATCTCGACACCGATAGCACTCTTACCTGGGATTGGGGCAATTATTCTTATTCCCCTAGCTGCGAGCGCAAGAGCAATATCGTGCTCAAGACCAACTATCCTGCTTATCTTCACACCCGGCGCAGGAACTATTTCATAAAGAGTAACTACGGGTCCTGGCGTTACAGTAATATCTTCAATATCAATATCAAAGAGTTTTAACTTTTCTTTTAGCAGTTCAGCATTTCGGGTAAGTTCTTCTTCGGCAACTTTAAAGTCTTCAGCTGGATTTGGTTCTAACAAATCCAGTGTTGACTTTTTATAATCAATTTTTTCTTCCCATTGATTAGGAAGCAAGGCTTCAGCATTGCGGTCAATTTCAGACTCGGGAATCTCTTTCGTTTTGTGGAGATCGACTTTTTTATCTTCCTCTTTCAAAACTTTATTTTCTGGCTGAGCGGCCCGTGTTTCGCCTTCATCCTTTCTTACAATCTTGATCTTTGTTTCCTCTGATTCCTCTTCCATTAATTCTTTTGACGACTTCTCATCCTGAAATAAGCTACCTTTTTTCTTCTTATTTTCTTCACGAAGATTTTTAATCTTTTTCAGGTTTGATTCATCATTTGTTTCAACTTTGCCGTTTTGGTATTCTTCTTTTGCTTTTTTCATTGATCCCATAATGGCATTGGCAACAAAATGAAACAGCTTTTCTATCTTTATATCAAATGCGATTATTAATAATACTACCGTTGCTGCCGTAAGAAAAATCAATGCACCAATTCCGCCTAGCAGTCTGCTAACAGCTAACCCGAGATAATCTCCGATTGCACCGGATAATTCAGGTGCTTTAACAAATGTTGAATAATGTTCACGGAATACCCCGAAGAAAGAGGAAAGCAACAAACCTATGACAATAAGAAAATTAGTGGTGTGGATAAGTATTCGAAAGTTAATTTTTCTAAAAAAGGAAAATCCCCAAATGAACAATATTATTGGAAAAACCGTTGAGAAAATTCCGAAAGTAGAATTAACAAAAAAATCAGAGATGTACGCGCCAAAAACTCCCAACATGTTGTGAGTGTCGTTTGCTTTTTGCACGGTTTCCTGGCTGCTACTGAAAACCTTAAATAGATCAGAAAAATGATAATTAAGAACTGCCTGATCATATCTTGAATAGGACGCTATACTCAGAAGAGTGAAAATCGAAAAAACTATCAGGAAAATCCCGAGAATTCTTTTCTTTTTATCGGATGATATCACAAAATATTTATCAGTAGAGGCTCCGTTTTTCTTAGACGGAGATTTTTTCCTGACTGCCATAGAAGGTTTATTTGTTTTCTTTTACGAAGAATATTTATTCGGCATTAATTTAACAACATTTTCCCTGAAAAATGGAACAACTTTAGTATTATTCACCTTACTGCACGTTATAAGATCTTCCTCAAAGCCATTCTCAATTAACAATTTACCGTGATCACAATTTTTCAGCATTTTTAATATGTCTTTGCCAAAAGATTTGTTCAATGCCAGGCAAGCATTTGAGGAATCTGTTAATTCCAAGTTTTGATCCAATTCCTGCATGTACAAAATAAGTTTACCTGCGCAAATAGAATCTTCCAGTGAAAAAGAATTATTTCTGCCGGCACATAGAATTTCAAAGTCCAGATTTAGTTTTGCAAGTTGCTTTGCAATCGCAGCAAGATTTGAAAAAGAACAAATAAATAAATTTTCGGAAAATTTAGCTTTAGCAATTGCTCTTGAACCATTCGTAGTGAAAAATACAATTGATTTACCGTAAATAATTTCTTTAGAATATTCCCCGGGGGAATTTCCCAAAGCAAAGCCATCTATTTTTTTTGTATTTCTTTCTCCACCTAATAAAGTTTGTCCACCAAACATACCGCCTGAAACCTTTACCGCAAATTCAATACTTGCAACCGGGACTATTTCCTTTGCTCCATTATTCAATGCTGTTATTATTGTGTTGGATGCCCTTAACACATCAATTACCACTATCGTTTTCCCCGCATAATATAATTCGTCAAGAAAGGACGGAGAAATAATAACATTACATTTCATAAACGTTTTAAATTGCTATTAAATAGTTTTAATTATTATGCTTTATTAATAAAAGGTAGTGTAACAACATTTGCTGGAATTTCCTTCCCTCTTACCATAAAATTAACCGTAGTGCCCTCATGTGCATAATCAATATCAACATAACCAAGTGAAATTGCTTTGTCCAGGATAGGACTTACTGTTCCGCTTGTTACAGTACCAATTTTTTTCCCATTAACAGATAACTCATAACCGTGGCGTGGAAAAACCTTCTCGGATGTTGAAATCGGGACAAGTTTTCTTTTTAATCCAGCTTCTTTAATTTTTAATAAAGCATCTTTACCAATAAAAATTTCTTTTTTTAGTTTAGTGATCCACCCGAGCCCGGCTTCAAGTGGATTTGTGGTTTTATCAATGTCGTTTCCATAAAGACAAAACCCCATCTCGAGCCTAAGGGAATCTCTTGCAGCAAGTCCTATTGGCTTTATATTAAATTCTTCCCCCGCTTCAAATAATTTATCCCAGATTTCTCCAGCTGTTTTTTCATCACCTTTAAAATAAATTTCAAAACCCAGCTCTCCTGTATATCCTGTTCGGGAAATGATCATTTCAACGCCGGCAATTTTTGCCGTAAAGAAATGATAGTACTCAAGATCAAGATCCCTATCACATATTTTTTGCAATGTTTTTTTCGAATCAGGTCCCTGAATTGCCAGAAGAGAATAATTATCACTTTGATTATCAATCTCAACATTAAGCTTGTTGTTTTCTTTCATCCAGTTCAAATCTTTTTCAATGTTTGATGCGTTTATAACAAGCATAAATTCATTTTTTGATATCCTGTAGACTAGGAGGTCATCAACTATTCCGCCATCATTATAACACATCGCAGAATATTGAACTCTTCCATCATTTAATTTTGAGGCATCATTAACAGTTATTTCCTGAACAAATTCCAAGGCTTTCTCGCCACTGATAAAGACTTCCCCCATGTGCGAAACATCGAAAACTCCAACGGAACTTCTTACAGCTTTATGCTCAGCTATAATTGATGAATATTGAATTGGCATCTGGTAACCGGCAAATTCTACAATCTTTGCACCATTTTTAATGTGTAGGTCATAAAGTTTTGTTTTCTTCATAATAAATTTATTGGTTTGTGAAATCAGGAAATTTCTTCGGTTATTTCTTTTTGTGTTTTTCCTGAGAAAAATCTAAACTGACCAACCGGTGTTGTCTGGTCCTCTTTTATTTCAAGCTTCATACCATATTTAAATCGTAATTTGGTTATGGTCTTGATAAAGCCCTGTCTTAGTTTAGCTGCTACAGAGGGGTGGCAGTTGATGATTAAATGTTTTTCTTTAGATTGTCTTTTAAATTTCCGCAGCCACTCTTCGAGATCATAAACCACATGTGAATGTTTTGTTAGCAGTCCGGTTCCCAGGCAAGTCGGACAAACCTCTTTCATCGCCTGCATAATATTCTGGCGAATTCTTTGCCGGGTAATCTGAACCAACCCAAAGTCCGACATAGGTAGAACAGAAACTTTAGCACGATCTTTTCGAAATTCTTTCTTCAACTCGTCGTAAATTTTCTTGCGATTTTTGTCTTCTTCGAGATCAATAAAATCCACAACAATAATTCCTCCGATATCTCTGAGCCGCATTTGTCTTGCTATTTCTCTTGCAGCTTCAAGATCAGTCTTGAGCGAATTAAGTTCCTGCTCCTTATTTTTAGCATACCTACCGCTGTTAACATCAATTACTACCATTGCTTCTGTATGTTCTATTATCAGATAACCACCGCTTGGAAGTTGAACCTTTCTTCCCATTAAGGTTTTTATCTGTTCTTCAATTTTAAAGGAATCAAAAATTGACCCGCTGGTTTTAAATAAATCAATTTTATCGGCTTGATTAGGCTGCATAACTGTAACATAGTTCTTTATCTGCTTGTAAAGTTTTTTTGAATCAATAAAGATTTTGGAAACATCCGCAGTGAAAAGATCACGAATAACACTTGAGGTAGTATTTAAATCCTGATGAACAAGTGATGGCGGGGTTTCTGATTTTAGATTCTGTTCAATTACCTGCCAGGTTTTTATAAGCTGGTTAAGATCATCTTTCAGAGAATCTTCAGTTTGATTTCTTGCAACCGTCCTGATTATCAAACCATAATTTTTAGGAAGAATACTTCTGGCAATACTTCTAAGTCTTCTTCTTTCCTTAAAGTCATAAATCTTTTTGGAAACGCCGACTTTATTATCGAAAGGAAGAAGTACACAAAACCTTCCGGGCAACGAGACAGAAGAAGTTACACGTACACCTTTATTGCTAACAGGTTCTTTTGTAATCTGTATAACTATTTCATCACCTTTCCTGAGTTTTACACTCGGGAAATTATCTCTGCCGTATTGCCTGTTCTGCGGTTGATTGTTTTGGTGATGACCGTTACTGCCATTTGATGTGCTGTGTGATGATGTTTCATCTTCATTTTCCACATCGGCATCATCGTCCCCCAGCATATCCTGAAACTGTTGTGTTCTTGCGCCTATATCGGAAAAATGAAGGAAACCGTCGTGTTTCATGCCAATATCGATGAAAGCGGCTTTGATACCGGGCAATACCCGGGCTACTCTCCCCAGATATATATCCCCCACCATTCTGCGGTTTTCAGGATAGTCGACAAAGAAGTCGACTAAATTGCCATCTTCCGTAATTGCAACACGTGTTTGCGTGCTGGTTGAATTGATAATAATTTCTTTTACCATAAAGGATTAACTCTCTTAGTGAAATATTACATTTCACAATAATTTTTATAAAAATGAGATTACACAGAGGCGTAAAAATAATTTCATCACTGACCCGTTCATTTTTAGTCATTTTAAAAATGACAGAACCGGAGAACAGCGAAAGAAATAAAAGAATATTTAATTCTGTTTGACTCATGTGTTATCTTCATTAAAAACAATTAATTATTCCCGGAACATTTTCCGGGACTAAAAACAAAATGTATCATTCCATCATTAATGACGGAATAAACCTAAACCGAACGAAACTTTAAAAACAATAAATGCTGAATCTTATATTCAGCATTTATATTTAATAACTATTTACTCCCGTTATTAGAGCTTTCTTCTTTAAGAAGTTCTTTTCTACTTAAAGAATATTTACCATTCTCCATCTTGATAAGCTTTACACGGACCTTATCTCCCTGTTTCAGATAATCGCTGACTTTTTCAACGCGTTTGTTATCAATTTGAGAGATGTGTAATAGTCCTTCCTTACCGGGAATAATTTCAACGAAAGCACCAAAGTCCATTATTTTTGTAACAACACCATCATAAATTTCACCAACTTCAGGTGTAGCAGTCATTGCTTTGATGTGAGCTTTGCATTTCGCAGCGCCTTCTTTATTTGGTGATGCAATTGTTATTGTTCCATCATCTGCAATATTGATGTCAACACCGAAAAGCCTCTGCATTCCCTGGATAGTTTTTCCACCCGGGCCAATTATAAGGCCGATCTGATCAGTCTCAACTTTCATTGTGATCAATCTTGGTGCAAAAGAAGACAACTGCTCTCTTGGCTGACTAATAGCTTCATTCATAATCCCGAGTATATGCATTCTGCCAGCCTTAGCCTGTGAAAGAGCTTTCTCCATAATCTCATAGGAAATTCCCTGAATTTTTATATCCATCTGGAAACCTGTAATTCCATCTGATGTACCTGCAACTTTAAAATCCATATCTCCAAGATGATCTTCATTTCCTAGAATATCAGTAAGAATTGCATACTTTTCTCCTTCTTTAACAAGTCCCATAGCAATTCCTGCAACAGCTTTCTTAAAAGGAACACCGCCATCCATCAAAGCAAGCGAGCCTGCACAAACAGATGCCATAGATGATGAACCATTTGATTCTAAAATATCGGAAATAATTCGCACGGTATAAGGGAAAGTCTCCTCAGAGGGCAGCATGGACTTAAGTGACCGCTCGGCAAGGTTTCCATGACCAATTTCCCTTCTTCCTACACCGGTCATCCTTCCAACTTCACCAACACTGAAAGGCGGAAAGTTGTAATGAAGCATAAATCTTTTTGTGTATTCTTCGCCTAATCCATCAACAGTTTGTTCATCGTTTTTGCTGCCGAGTGTCAATGAAGTTAAACTCTGAGTTTCTCCCCTCGTGAAAAGAGCGGAACCGTGAACTCTTGCCAGAACTCCAAGCTCTACAGTAATAGGTCTTACCTGTTCCGTATTTCTACCATCAAGGCGAACACCTTCATCTAGAATTCTTGCTCTCATTAAATCTTTTTCCATATCGTGAAGTATTCCCCCGATTTCCTTGTCCCTTGTAGGAAATTCTTCATCAGGGAATTTTTCAGCAAGAGATTCCTTAACAGAAGTAGCAAGTTCTTTATTCTTTGAACTTCTTTCTTCTTTAGCAAGAACCGAATGAACTATCTCTTTAAATTTAGTCTCAGCTAATTCATAAACGCTCTTCTTTAAATCTTCATTAATTTCTTTTACCGTTACATCTCTTTTTTGAATACCGCAGGCTTCTTTTAATTCCAGTTGAATCTTTACTATTTTGCCTATCTCTTCTTGTGCGAATTTCAAAGCTGCAAGCAATTCATCTTCACTTACTTCATTAGCTTCACCTTCAACCATCATTATTGAATCAGCAGTTCCTGCAACGACCAGCTCAAGTTTACTTTCTTTAAGCTGCGAAAACGTCGGGTTCACAACAAACTGATCGTTTATTTTACCAATCCTGACTTCACCAATCGGTCCGTCAAACGGAATGTTTGAAATGGTTAATGCTGCCGAAGCACCGACCGCTCCAAGAACATCTGCGTCATTTTCACCATCGTGAGACAAAACGGAGGCAACTACCTGTGTTTCATTTACAAAGTCCGATGGAAACATCGGCCTTATAGGGCGATCAATTAACCTTGCACTCAATATTTCTTTTTCCGAAGGCCGTCCCTCGCGCTTAATATATCCACCTGGAAATTTTCCTGCTGCAGATGCTTTCTCCCTGTATTCAACTTGTAATGGAAAATAATCCAATCCCTCTCTTGGTTCATCTGCAGCAACTGCCGTGACCAAAACCATAGTATCACCATATTTAACCATGATTGAACCGTTTGCCTGTTTTGCAAACCTGCCAGTTTCAACCGATAAAACCTTTCCGCCTATTTCAACTTCTTTAGTAACTATCATTTAAATTCCTTTTTACTTTCTAATATTCAATTCTTTAATTATTGCTCTGTATCTTCCAATGTGATTTTTCATTAAATAATCGAGCAGTCTTCTTCTTTTACCTACCATCATCATCAATCCTCTTCTTGAATGATGATCTTTTTTGTGCGTGTCAAAGTGCCCGGTTAAGTCATTTATCCGCTGAGTTAACAAAGCAATCTGAACTTCGGATTTTCCCGAGTCTTTTTCGCCACTTCCATACTTCTTGACAATTTCAAGTTTCTGTTCTTTTGTCATTTATCTATCCTTCTATTTTATTATACAATGTAATCCCAGAACTGTACCTCCATTCAATGTACAAACCAGGATTAATTAATTTACTTTCCTTCTTAAAATTTCCATTCCGGCTGCCACGTCTTTATTCATTTGAATAACAAGTTCTTCAGCTGATGAAAATTTTTCTTCACCCCTGATCCTATCAACAACCTTTACAGTAACTTTAGCACCATAAATGTCTTTATCAAAATCAAAGATATAAACTTCTGTCGTTAATTTACCTTCGTCATAAAAAGTAGGTCTCTTACCCATACTCATAATTCCGGTATATTTCTTTTCCTCATTATTTATAAAGAACTCAACGGCATAAATGCCTATCGCCGGAAGTAACTTATCTAAATTGTCCGGTTCTATATTCGCAGTAGGAAATCCAAGCTCTCTTCCTCTTTTATCACCTTCAACAACTTTCCCACTAAAAGAATAAAACCTTCCCAAAAATAAATTTACTGTTTTTACATCTCCCGCAGTTAGCAAATTTCTGATTTTTGTGCTACTTACTATCATCGAATCAATGGAGACAGCATCGACAGGCGTAACTTTAAAATCATTAGCCTTTCCTAATTCTCTTAATTTATTTTCGTCTCCATCCCGGCCTTTACCAAAGTGATGGTCGTGACCGATTACAATCTCACGTATTCCAATACCTTTAAGAACATATTTTAGAAAGAATTCATTAGCGCTTAGCTGAGAAAATTCTTTTGTAAATTTAATTACCAGAACATTTTGTATCCCTATAGCCTCAAGTAATTTAAGTTTTTCTTCAAGTGTACTTAGAATTTGAATCTTATAATCTTTAGAGACAATGCTTCTAGGGTGGGGATCGAAAGTAATTAAGAAATTTCTACCTCCGTAAAAAGAAGACCTTGCAACAACCTCTTCAATTATTTTTTTGTGACCCGCATGAATCCCGTCAAAAGTTCCTAAAGTAACCACAGTATTTTTATCATAAGTGACTTTTGACAAGTCTTCAAATATTTCCATATATACACTTTGCACTAAACAATAGCTTATAAATATAAGCTATTTTCGCTTGAAAATAAATCAGATAATATTAGCAAAAGAGATGTTATTTCTCTCTAAATTGCACGGTTTTCACTGGTTTTCTTCCATTTTAGCTCAAAAGATTCAACACTTAATGCATTATTAACCTCATATTCTCCTATTTTTGTTCGTCTTAATGAGGATAATACTCCACCAGTTCCCAGATTCTCGCCCAGATCATTCGCAATTACTCTTATATATGTTCCTTTTGAACACCTTATTTCAAAATGAATATCCGGCAAATCAATCTTATTTATTAGGAATTTAGAAATATTAACTTTCCGTGGCTCTCTTTTTACCGTTTTACCTTTCCTCGCGAGATTATACAAAGTTTTCCCGCCAACTTTCAAAGCCGAATACATTGGAGGGATCTGTAAAATTTCCCCCAGAAATGAATTCCTTACTTCTTCAATATCGGCCTTCTTTATTCCTTCAAAAGGCTTCTCTTCAATAACATCTGTTTCCAGATCCATTGACGGTGTCTTTTTTCCAAGAGTTATTGTTCCGGTATAAGTTTTCTCACCATCCTGGAAATTTGTAATTTCTTTTGTTTTTTTTCCTGTACAGAGTATTAACAATCCAGTCGCCAAAGGATCAAGGGTACCTGCGTGCCCCACCTTTTTAGCGCCTGTTATCTTTCTGATTACATGAACCACTTTAAAGGAAGTCCAGCCGATAGGTTTGTCAATAAGGATAATTTCTCCGGTTTGAAAGTCAGCACCGGAAAAATCATTCGTTTCCTTTGTTATCATCCTTGTGAATCTTTTTTATCAACCCTTCGATTTTTTCAACATAGTCGAGAGTATCATCAATAAAGAATTTTAATTCTGGAGTGAATTTTATTTTTATCCTGTGGGCAAGCTCAGAACGGATATAACCACTTGAAGAGGTTATTTTTTTAAGAACAACTTCCCGCTTATCCCGATCCAGTACCGAAATATAAACTTTAGCAATTCTTAAATCCGGACTCATCTTAACGTTGGTTATTGTTACAAAACCAATTTCCGGATCCCTGAGTTTATTCAAAAAGATCTGGCTAATCTCTTCTTTTATCAAGCTTTCAACTTTGTCAATTCTGTGAGACATTTTTTCAATTCCGTTTAGATCAATAAAATAATAAAACTTATCGATCTATAATTTTTTCTTTGTCTCTATTATTTTATATGCTTCAATCGTATCGCCAACTTTAATATCATTAAAGTTTTCGATGTTAAGACCACATTCATATCCTGAATCAACTTCACGAACATCGTCTTTAAATCTTTTCAAGGAACCAATGTTCCCCTCAAAAGTTACTATACCGTCTCTTATTAGTCTTATTTTACTACTCCTTGTAATTTTGCCATCCAGTACATAACAACCTGCAACCGTTCCAAGCTTCGGGACTTTAAATGTATCTCTGACTTCCACGGTTCCAACAACTTCTTCTGAAAGAACCGGTGAAAGAAGTCCTTCAAGTGCGGCCTTAACTTCATTAATTGCATCATAAATTACATTATAAAGTCTGATATCAACTTTTTCATTTTCTCCAAGTTTTCTTGCGTTTATGTTTGGCCTTACATGGAAACCAATAATAATTGCGTTTGAAGCGGCTGCGAGAAGAACATCGCTTTCGGAAATGCCGCCGACTCCCTTATGAATAACTCTAACAACAACTTCCTGAGTAGACAATTTCATTAAAGAGTCAGAGAGCGCTTCAACTGAACCATCCACATCACCTTTAACTATGATCGGTAATTCCTTAACGCCACCTATGCTGATCTGCTGTGCAATTTCATCAAGAGTAATGTGGTGAACCTGTTTTTGATCCTGTTCTCGTTTTAATTGCTGGCGTTTTAAACCAACTTCTCTTGCCTGCCTTTCAGATTCCACAACAACAAAGGTATCACCAGCCTGTGGGGCTCCTTCAAAACCTAGCACCAGCACGGGAGTAGAAGGCAATGCTTCAGTAACCTTGTTGCCTCGTTCATCAAACATAGCGCGAACTTTCCCCTGATAAATTCCAGCAACAAAAGGATCTCCGATTTTTAGAGTCCCTTTCTGTATAAGTGTTGTACCGGTTATACCTCTACCTTTATCAAGCTGCGCTTCCACTACAACCCCGCGAGCTAAACGGTTTGGATTGGCTTTTAAATCAAGTATCTCGGCTTCAAGCAAAATTCTTTCTAATAATGCATCAACATTTTTACCAGACTTGGCAGAGATTTCAACACACTGATGTTTTCCTCCCCATTCTTCAACAAGAATATTTCTGTCCGCAAGCTGCTGTTTAATTTTTTCAGAGTTAGCACCTGGTTTATCAATTTTATTTATCGCAATTACAATCGGAACTCCTGCGGCCTGTGCATGGTTAATTGCTTCAACTGTCTGCGGCATCACTGCATCATCAGCAGCAACGACAAGTACAACAATATCTGTCAACTGGGCACCTCGGGCACGCATAGCAGTAAATGCTTCATGACCAGGTGTATCAAGGAACGCAATATTTTTCCCATCGCCGACATCAACCTTGTACGCACCTATATGCTGGGTAATTCCCCCGGCTTCACCCGCAACGACATTAGTTCTTCTAATATAATCAAGTAGTGAGGTTTTTCCGTGATCAACATGACCCATTATTGTAACAATTGGAGAGCGCGGTAACAGTGTATCCGGATCATCCGGTTCATCTTCAAGTGCTTCAGAAGTATATTCTTCTTCAAATTCTACCTCAAATCCAAATTCATCAGCAACCAGCGTAATTGTTTCAACATTCAGCCGTTGATTAATTGAAACCATTAAGCCAAGCTCAATACATTTTGAAATTACATCAGCGACCGGAACACTCATTAAGTTTGCAAGCTCATTAACAGCTATAAACTCTGTAACTTTTATTTTATTCTTATCAAGCGATTTCTCTTCCTGTCTTTTTTCTTCTTTCTCCTCTCTTTCTTTTCTTTTCTTTTTTCTGGCTGTTGCGCGTCCGGGCGCAACGGCATCATCCATACTGAGAAGAGTCTTTCTTATTGCTTCATCAACTTCTTTCTGATCAATCTCAAATTTTTTAATCTTTCGTCTTTTCTTTGCCTGCGGTAATTCTTCAGTAACTTCCTGCGATTTCTTTTTGGGTTTCTTTCTCTTTTTCTTTACCGTGGTTTGTTGGCCTGATACCCCAGAACCTTTCGACGATGCTGCTCTGTCTGTTTTTCCAGCCTTATCATCTAAATCTATTTTGCCAACTACACGAAGCCCTCTTCTTTTCTTCTTTTCAGCTTCCATCGGCGAATCAAACTTATTATCGGTACTTTCTTCAGCAGCTTTTTTTGCATCCTCTTTAACGATCTCGCCTGATTCAGTCGCCTCTACAGACCCCTCTTCCATCTCCTTTTCGGCCTTGTCTTTTTCTTTTGCAGCAGGAGCAGCTACAGTTTCCGGGGTTTCTTCAACTATTTTTTGTTCTTCCTCTTCCTCTGATTTTTCAGCCCGTTTTTTATTGAACTCTGCAATCTTTTTATAATGCTTCTCTGCTTTCTCTATATCTTTCTTATAATGCTCGTTAATGTCCTTTAACATTTCATCCGTTAGTAAGGACATATGAGATTTTATCTTATATCCCTTCTTAGAGAGAAACTCCGTAAGATTAGAAGCAGATAAGTTATACTCAGATGCAAACTTAAATAATCGTAATTTTTTCTGTTTTGTTTCGGGCATAATATTGATTACTCTTTTATTACCTATTCTTCTTCTTCAAATTGTGATTTGATCAATTCTATTATTTCGTTGCTTCTCGTTTCATCTATACCTTCAATCTCTTGCAGCTTTTCAGGACCAGCCTGAAGAACCTCAATAGCAGTATCGTAACGATTATTTATCAACAAGTTATATAATTCTTCACCAAGTTCCTCTTTCAAATCTATTAATTCAATGTCTTCTTCATATTCTTCGAAAGGTTTTTCTTCTCTTAATATTTCTATCTCATATCCCGTCAGTTTCATAGCAAGACGAATATTAACTCCGTTCCTTCCAACTATTAATGATACCTGATCACTGTCCGCCGTGACCACAGCTTTTTTAGTTTCTTCATCAAGTTCGATTTTCTTCAGTTTAGCAGGAGCAAGGGATTTCTGAATAAAAATAAGCGGATCTTCAGAATAATTAATTACATCAATATTTTCATTATTAAGCTCTCTAACTATAGCATGAATTCGAACTCCTTTCATTCCAACACAAGCGCCGACTGCGTCTATTCTATCATCGTGTGATTCAACTGCAACCTTTGCTCTCTCCCCGGGTTCACGAGCGATTGCTTTTATCTCAATAATTCCATCGTATATTTCAGGAATTTCAATTTCAAACAACCTGCGCAGAAACATATTGTCCGCTCTTGAAATTATTATTGCCGGACCAGCATTTACCTTCTGAACTTCTTTTACAATTGCGCGAACAGTTTCACCTTTCTTGTATCTTTCAAAAGGTATTTGCTCGTTGCGCGGAAGAATTAATTCATTTTTATTATGATTAACAAGAATGTCGTTCTTTCTTGTTTGATAAATGTCGCCAACAACAATTTCACCAAGTAATTCTTTGTACTCGTTATAAACAATATCTTTCTCAATTTCACGAATTTTCTGATTTAAACTCTGCTTAGCCAAAGTAATCAATCTTCTTCCAAAACTTGCAAGGCTTAAAGTCTCAACGTATTCATCACCGACTTCGAGCTCTTCATCATTTCCTCTTTTATTAACTTCTTCAATACTGATTTGCAAATTCGGATCGGTTACTTCTTCAACAATTTCTCTTTCGAGGAATATTTCTATATCACCTTTATCCATATTAACAACAACATCGTACTTAGCTTCTTCACCATATTTTTTTCTGACAAGCAAACCGAAAATTTCTTCAATAATTCCGGCAAGCACATCTTTATCAACACCTTTCTCCCTCACCATTTGGGCAAAGGATTCAACTATATCCGAGTTCATTTCTTTTTATTCCTCCGTTAAGAAAAACTTATTATTACCATGGCTTTTTTAATATTATTAAAATTAATAATTATTTCTTTATTGTCTTTAGTCAAAAAGGTTAAATCCTGATTTTCGACTTTTATTAATTTTCCAGTTAGTTTTTTTGTATCATTGCTCAATTTGTACGAAACTTCAAAATTCCTGTTAATATGTTTCGGATATTGTTTCAGAAATTTAAGAGACTTATCAACTCCCGGCGACGAAACGTCAAGCCTGTAATCGTTACCCGCAGCAGGCAGATTTTCTAATTCAGAATTTATTTCCCTGCTGACATCTGCACAATCTTTCGCTGATATATCTTTTTCCCCATCAATAAATACTTCCATCACTCTTTTTGAAGGCGTACCGCGAACAATGATTTCAACCGGGAAAAATCCCTTTCTTTCAACAATTTCTGCTATTTTTTGAGTGATATTTGTTTCGTCAAAATTCATACAAACAAAAATCGCCCTTAAAGGGCGAAATAGATGCACAAAATTAGCATTATTTTAAGGAATAAGCAAGAATAAATGTTTTCGGAAGCAAATTGGAAACAGTTGTTATATATACTATATATAATATAGGTTATTTATCGAATGATTTCACTTTAAATTCTGTGTTTTTAATATGAAGGTCCCTCTGTGGGAAAGGAATTTCAATACCTTTTTCCTTGAATTTTTTAAAAATTTCAAAATAAAGCTTGCTCTTCAACAGCCCTGGCGTCGTAATATAGGTACTTGTCCAAATTCTTAGTTTAAAGTTCAGAGAGCTGTCAGCAAACTCGTCAAATAATACGTCGGGTTTGGGACTCTTTAAAACCCCTTCTTCATTGTCTGCAACATCAAGCAAAATTTGTTTTACTTTTTCAGGATCCGCATTATATGAAACTCCCACAGAAATATTGAACCTGACATTTCTATCTGTATGGCTCCAGTTAACTACTGTTGAAGAAATGAACTCTGAATTCGGAACAATTACAGAAATATTATCATTGGTTACAACTGTGGTTGAGCGCATTGATATTCTTACCACATCCCCGTTAACATCACCAACCTGTATTCTATCACCGACTTTTATCGGTCTCTCAAAAAGAATTATTATTCCACTAACAAAGTTATTTGTAATGTTTTGTAAACCGAAACCAATACCTACGCCGAGTGCGCCGGCAAGAATTGTTAAAGTACTTAGATCAATTCCGACTGTTTGTAATACAATAATAAGCCCAAGCACAAGAACCATATAGCGAATGATAGTACCGACAGCTAATCTTACGCCAAGCTCAATTTTGCTGTTTGATAATATTTTATATACAATCCAATTTTTTAATTTATTGGTGAGATAAAACAATAACCAGGTAAGAAACAGAAAAGAAATAAGCGACCAAAGCGTAATAGATGTATTACCTAAAGTAAATACATGAACATCAAAAAATACTTTTATATCATTCCATATCTTTTCGATATCATTCAATTAATATTTATTCCGCTGTTGAATAAAAAATGAGAGGAAATTATAATTATAATTTAGCAAAATGAGTTCTTAAAAAAAAGAATGCCTCATAAATGAGGCATTCAGCTAATCAGAATATAATTTTCTCTTTAATGTCCTACTTTATAAGGAAGCCCCCAGGTATTGCTTTCAACAGGTGCAGAATCATCATAGATAGATTGTCTTGTTAATGCATTTAAAACTGCTGAAAAATATCCGCGATTATTTCTAACATTAAAGGTTCTTTGATATACTCTTAAATAGCCACCACCTGAAGCAGTTTGGGAAACTAAGTTAAGCTTAACTTTGTTCCTGTGCAGTCCAAAGAAATCTGCTCCGTAAGTAAGGGTTACGAAATCTGTATCTGCATATGCGCTGTATACTTCAACAGCAACAGTTACACTATCATTTGTATGAAACTCAGGGCATCTGTGTCCCCATTTCCATCTATAACTTCTATCTATAAAAAAATTTGAAGGGTCAGTGATTGTAATAGTGCTATCATTGCTGGCAAATGTTAGAGTAAGACTATTTATTTGAAAATTACCGGTATTTGTTCCGCCAGACACTAACGAAACCCCCAAAAGTTTCCAGTTATGCATTGGGTTGCTGGTAGTATCAATACGCTGGAAAAGAAGGCGAGTAACCACAGTTGTGGTAAAGTTTTTTGTAATTATAGTGTCAGGCCTTGTCAATGTATCCCGATTTGATGCGGCAATATTTAAAACTCCCTGATATGTCTTAGTTAATTTAACATAAACGGAATCTCCTATATTAACGGAATCTCCTGCTGGGGTAAAATCATAGGTTTTATTGGTTAGAATTACGTGTTGCCATACAAAATATGGGGTGACGGCATTATTAACCTTACCCAAATAACTATCGCTCTGATTCTCGTTAAAATTCGGATCAAATGACGCAACTACTGAATCCAGTTCGGTAATTTGGGTCATTGCCTGTTTATCCACAGCGCTTAGGTTTGTTTGATTAGTTGTCCCCAGGTTTGGTGCATTTACAGAATCTTTACAGCCAAACATAAAAACCGATAAGGTAACCACCGAACAAGTGAACAGGATTTTTGTAAATCCTGTTAATTTTCTATTATTCATATTTTCGCTCCTGAGTTTATAAATTAGTTACAATTCACCTTGATAAATAGTTTTAAAATGTATGCCACACTCACCAGATTTTTAAGCTCCTATAAAGCAATAAGTTAAAGGATCCGGCTTATTTCCCCTCTATAATAAACCTGCAAAAATTGCGCTTTACAGCTAATTATTGCATAGCAAATGTAATTTTTACCTCCTCTTTTAGTCTAATACAGGTTATTTAGTTATTCTGATCAGATTATGTTGGTTAGAGGAGAAAAGTAATAAAATGGTTTAAAATAATATTAAAAATATTTTATTTAGAAAATTTAATTCTTTGCAGTATATTCAAAATGTAATTCACCAATTTTTTGAGGTCGACTATGCTTAAAGAATTTAAAGAATTTGCTATGAAGGGAAACGTCCTTGATATGGCGATAGGTATAATTATCGGTGCAGCTTTTGGGACTATTGTGAAATCTTTAGTCGCTGATATAATTATGCCTCCAATCGGTCTTTTGCTCGGCAATGTTGATTTCTCTTCTTTATATATTCTCTTAAAAGATGGGGCAAAAGTTGCCGGCCCTTATGCTTCTCTTGCAGATGCACAGACCGCAGGCGCTGTTACTCTTAATTATGGAATTTTCATAAATTCAGTTGTCAGCTTTCTGATAGTAGCCTTTTCAGTATTTATGGTTGTAAAATCAATAAACCAACTGAAAAGAAAAGAAGAAGAAATTCCGCCGGAGGCACCAACTACTAAAAACTGTCCGTATTGTTATACAGTAATTTCAATACAGGCAACAAAGTGTCCGGCCTGTACTTCTGAATTAAAATGAAATTAAAAAGAGCCGTGTTTTCACGGCTTTTGTTTTTTTAAACAGTCAATCTCTTCACAAGTGAGTTCCCTTACCTTTCCAGGTGGCAATTCATTAAGCAGTAAATTTTTTATTTTAACCCTTACTAATCTTAATGTGGGATGACCAACATTAGCTGTCATTCTTCTTACCTGTCTGTTTCTTCCTTCTGTAATCGAAATACTCAGCCAGCTTGTTGGAATGTTTTTCCTTTCTCTGACAGGTGGAATTCTTTCAGGAAAAAGTGGGTCCGATATTTTTCTAACTTTAGCGGGGAGCGTTTTTTTTTCCTCTAATATTACTCCATTTCTCAATTTTTCCAGGGATAACCCATCAGGGATGCCTTCGACCTGAACATAATATTCTTTCTCGTGTTTACTTAATGGATTTAATAAAAAATCGGTTAGCCCTTTATCATCAGTCAATAAAAGTAATCCTTCGCTGTCCATATCCAGTCTGCCCACCGAATAAACGTCTTTAGGAAAACTATAAAAGTCACTCAGGGTTTTTCTACCATCTTTATCGGTAAACTGGGAAAGGACTCCGTAAGGTTTGTTCAACAAAAAATATTTGAAATTATTATGGGACATACAAATTAGTTATGCTGTCTTCTAATTCGCGATGATAAATATAAGTATCAAAGCTAACTTTTTTGACATTAAATAATTTTTCCGCCCTTTCAAGAAAGTCAGAGTCCTCGCTGTATGAAATATTCCTGAATCCATTTAAGCTTTTAAAGATTTTTGTTTTCCCTAAAAATGTTCCACCTATTGAACATTCGGAAAGATGAATAAATTTATCAGGGTTATCTTTGTCCCTTACAAACTCATTGCCGATTATCTTCGTGCCCCCGTGAATTAAATCGATATGCGGGTTTACTTCCATAAATTTTATCCGTTTACCCAGATGATCTTCAGCATATTCGTCATCACTATCAATAAAGGTCAGGTATTTTGATTCGGTCAGCCTTATTCCCCTGTTTCTGCTTATTGCTAATTTCCTGTTTTCCTGATGGAGTACCTCTATATTTTTATATTGTAACTCATAATCCTTTAAAATATTAAGGGAACCATCTTCACTTCCATCATCTATAGCAATTAACTTCCAGTTTTTGAATTTCTGGCCAATAATAGACTCAATGCATCTTCTGATATATTTCTCTCTATTATATGTAGTAAGTATAACCGTAATATCAGGAACTAAATAATTATCCATCCGAAATCCTTAAAAAATGAACTCTTTATGAACAAATTCGTCAAACTAATTGTTATAGAAAATAGCTCTTAAAAAAACAGCTTTTATTGCTCATTCTATTACTTTCTAATTGACCTGAGTTTATTTATTTTAACTTTGCTGATATAAATTTGCAGGTAATAATCTATAATAGATTATCAATTATCGCTAATATATAAAGTTTTTGCAAATAAAAGAAAGTCGCATTTTATGTCTTACAGAGATCAGGTAAAATATCTTGAAACTCTTCAAAAATTTGAGCGTAAAATGGATTCTAAAGAAAAAGAAGAGTTAAAAATGTTTGTAAAACGCCATAAGGACGAAGAGGAGTTTGACTCTGTTTCAATGAAGCGGCTGAAAGAATTACATGACAAATATTATACTCCTGCTGACAGATCTAAATATGATGCTTTCTTCAAAAAAAGTAATGACTGATTTTTTTATATCCAGGATGTTTTATTCCATCCTTTGCAATTATTCCTATCAAAACAAACTATTTTATCAGGGAAAAAATGAATTATAAAAAACTTTACAGGATCATTGGTGCGGTTGTTTTCTTAATCTCAGCAACCGTCTTATTTATGACTGCTCAACCCACGGTTTCCTTCTGGGACGTTGGGGAATTCACAGCGGCGGGTTATGCGCTGCAGGTACCGCATCCACCCGGAACACCATTCTTTCTTTTGCTGAACAGAATTTTTTCTATGATCCCGATATTTGCTAACATCGGACACAGAATAAACACAGTATCTGTCCTTTCCAGCGCTTTTTCAATTTTATTTCTCTACCTGATAATAATTAAAGTTATTGCAAACTACCGCGGTAAAGAACCCAAAAATTTATTGGATGGGCTGGGCACTTACTTATCCGCAGCCATTGGTGCTCTTGCTTTTTCATTCAGCGACACTTTCTGGTTCAACGGATCTGAAGGAATTGTTTTTGGATTAAGTTTATTTCTTTTTTCAGCTATTGTTTACCTGATGATGCTCTGGAGCGAGAAAGCTGATTACAAGGATAATGAGAAATACATTTTTATGATAGCATACCTTGTTGGGCTTTCCACCGGCGTTCACCTGATGAGCGTGCTTGGAATATTTGCAGTTGGAATGATGATCATTATGCGTAAGTATGTTATTGATGATGAAATGTTTAAGAAATCAGGATTTATTTTTCTTGCACATATTGTCGTAATAATTTTAATAGCAATGGCTCTCTGGGCATCAAGAAAGAGTACCACTCCACCATCGCCCGAAGAATACCAGGCTTTTGATTTTAAATTTAAAATGATTATTGCTGTTATAAGTGCTCTGTTCATTGGTGCTTTCTGGAAATCAGTCTTTAATAGAAATTCATTTTATCTACCTGTCCTCGTTGGTGGTATTGCATTGTTCTTTACATATCCCGGAATTGTAAAATTATTACCGACCCTTCTTGCTTCAATTTCAGGTAACAGTGTTACAACAGCTCTATTCATATTCCTTATACTTATTGCTTTACTCATATACGCAGTACATTATTATATAAAAACGAAGAAAGAAACACTCCATCTTATTTTTATGTCTATTGTTTTTATTCTCCTTGGGTTTTCAACATATGCTATGATTATTATACGCGCAAATCAGGACCCGCCAATGAATGAGAACGATCCAAAAGATATTAAAACTTTAATTACTTACCTTGACAGAGAGCAGTACGGCGACTTCCCGATTTTTGAAAGAAGATTTACCACCGAACCATATCAACAGGGAGTGTATACCAACTATTCGAGCGAACTTGATTTCTGGTGGCGATACCAGATGAATCACATGATGACAAGATATTTATTGTGGAACTTTGCTGGCAGGGAAGGTTGGGCACAGGATGACGGACCAAACATCGCCCCATTTAACTCAGTCGGAAATGCATTTGGAAAAATATTTGATATTCATTTTGCAGGTAAGACTAAAGACTCTCTTTTTGCATTACCGCTCTTATTTGGGTTGTTAGGACTTTATTTCCACTTTAAAAAAGACTGGAAGCTGGCTTCGTTATTCTTCATCTTATTTGTCTTTATGAGTTATCTCACCGCGTTTTATCAGAATCAACAACAGCCGCAGCCGAGAGAGAGGGACTATTTTTACGTCGGCGGATATATGATATTTTCCCTATGGATTGCACTAGGCTTTAGAGGACTTATTGATTTGATTTACGAAAAAGTCAGTGATTTTTCAAAACAAAAGATATACATCCTTACGCTTTTGATAATTGGGTTTGTTGCAGTACCATTAAATATGGCCAGGGCAAATTATTTTGTTCACGACAGATCAAAAAATTGGGTGCCATGGGATTATTCATATAATCTTTTACAAAGCTGCGCACCGGATGCGGTTTTATTCACCAACGGGGATAATGATACTTTTCCACTTTGGTACCTGCAGGATGTTGAAGGCGTAAGGAGAGATGTAAAAGTTGTTTGCTTAAGTCTTGTTAACACTCCGTGGTACATTGAAGAACTGAAACACAATGATCCTTACCACGTGGGAACTGTGGCGATGAATTTAACTGATGCCCAGATTGAACAAATACATCCTGTCCAATGGAAAGCACAGGACATTACGATTCCTGTACCTCCTGATATAAATACTAAAGAAAAAATCACAATAGATTCGGCAGGAAACTTTTCTAACACACCAGCCCCAGAAACTGAGACCAGTTATGCCGGAATGGATATAAGAGATTCGTCTGTAATTAAAAACGGTGAACTTACTTTCCGTATGAATCCCACGGTTAATTTCGGAAATATAAAAGCCATCAGAATACAGGACATAATGGTTAAGGATATTATAGAAGCAAACAAATGGAAACGGCCGATATATTTTGCTGTGACTTGTTCGCAGGACTCCAGAATAGGACTTGATGACTATTTAAAAATTGAAGGGATGGCAATGCGTCTCGTTCCTGAAAAGAGAAACGGAAATGTTGAATTCGTAAATGAACCTGCAATGAAAGGGGAACTGTTGCACGAGAATCAAGGCTATAGTAAAGATTTTGACAGAGGATTTAAATTCCGTGGATTAGCAAATCCCAAT
This sequence comes from uncultured Bacteroidota bacterium, assembly GCA_963772675.1. Classification (GTDB taxonomy): domain Bacteria; phylum Bacteroidota; class Ignavibacteria; order Ignavibacteriales; family Ignavibacteriaceae; genus JAKAGZ01. The sequence goes on along the minus strand of CAVYYF010000005.1, from coordinate 291,270 downwards.
ATTTTCTTTGATGATAACCACCAGAGAATGTTACAGAATTACAGAAACGCATTTATCAGGCTCGCGTTATACTATCAGGATAAAAATGAAAATAATAAGGCCGTAGCTGTTCTGGATACTATGGAAGCAAAAATACCAAGAAGCAATATCGAACTCGATTACAGGATTTACGGGGAAATAGGAAATATTTATTTAAACGCCGGTAAGGTGGAAAAATATAAAAAGATTGCTGCAGATGTTGAAGCTGAAGCAAAACAACATCTTAAAGATGATCCTTCAGATCTTTCACCTTACAGAGTTTTAATGAACGTTTATCAAAACCTGGGCGAAAACAGAAAGCTGCTTGAACTATGGAGACATATCCAGACTTTATATCCACAAGATCCAACAGTGAGAGCTAATGTAGTAAAATACCAAAAGCTTGTTGCTGCTCAGGATAGCTTAAATAAGTCTAAAAAATAAAAAAACACTTTTCAAAAAGAAATCCGGGACAAGATAATAACCCCGGATTTCTTTTATATCTATTGCGGTTTGTTTAATTACTTCATTTAACTAAAATTTTTTATAATCAGTTCAACCATTACAGCTATTAACTTCCCTTTTTTATTGATAAATACGGCTATTGTAAGTAATTTTTGATTCCTTTTTCTATTGAGGTAATGATGAACTACAAGCTCGTCAACAGAATTTTTGCCGTTTGTGTTTTCCTTATTTCCTTTATTGTTTTATTCTCCACAGTTCAACCATCAGTTTCATTCTGGGATCCGGGAGAATTTCTTGCAGCAGCATATTCACTCCAGGTACCGCATCCTCCGGGTTCGCCACTGTTTACCATTCTCGGCAGGATTTTTGCGATGCTGCCGATAGCAGGCAATATTGCTCTGAGAATAAATTATATTTCTGTTTTGGCAAGCGCGTTTTCAATATTATTTCTTTACCTGATCGCCGTAAAACTAATCCGGAATTATAAAGGCAGGGAACCTGAAAATACTATCGATGCATTGTCTACTTATATATCCGCAGCAATTGGTGCTCTTGCTTTTTCCTTCAGCGATACTTTCTGGTTCAGCGGAGTGGAAGCAGAAGTTTATGCATCAAGCATCCTTCTCTTTTCGGCAATCACTTATCTTATGATGTTGTGGCATGAAAAAGCTGATAACAAGGACAATGAAAAATATATTTTAATGCTCGCTTATCTAATCGGTATTTCAACGGGCGTACACCTGATGAGTGTACTTGCGATAGTCTCTGTAGTGATGATGATAATGTTCACAAAATATGTTGGAGACGAAAAACAATTAATAACTTCAGGCAAGATTTTTCTCGGTCATGCTGCAGTTATATTAATTGTAGCTTTCTTTATGTGGGGCTCCCAGACAGCAAAAAGACCTCCGAGCCCGGATGAATTTCATGCCTTTGATACAAAATTTAAAATAATAATGGCCGTGATCAGCATTCTTATTATGGGTGCTTTCTGGAAAAAGATATTCAACAGAAACTCTATATATATGCCGTTTATAATTGGCGGAGCTGCTCTCTTTATCACCTATCCGGGAATTGTAAAAATTCTCCCGGGATTTATTGCCAGTGTTTCAGGTGATCATTCCACAACAGCAATTTTAATTTTTGCCGTTATTCTCGGCTTGCTTGGGTATGCGATACACTATTCCGTTAAAAAACAGAAACGGACCATGCATCTCGTTTTTATGTCATTAATATTTATTCTACTTGGATTTACAACTTACACAATGGTAATTGTGCGCGCCAATCTTGATCCGCCAATGAATGAAAACAGCCCCAAAGAGTTTCCTGAATTAGTTTCCTACCTGAACAGGGATCAGTACGGTGACTTCCCGATCTTCGAGAGAAGATTTGCAAGCGAACCGAATCAACAGGGTGTTTTTACAAATTACGAAAGCGATCTCGATTTCTGGTGGCGCTATCAGATGAATCATATGACAACGAGATACTGGCTCTGGAATTTTGCCGGCAGAGAAGGATGGGCACAGGATGACGGACCTGACATTGCTCCTTTCAACGGCATAGGCAATGTCATCGGGAAAATTTTTAATATTCATTTTGCGGGCGATTCAAGCAACTCACTTTACGGAATTCCTTTCCTGATCGGATTGATAGGAATTTATTTCCATTTCAGGAAAGACTGGAAAATGGCTGTGATATTTATGGTACTTTTCATTTTTATGGGTTACCTGACAGCATTTTATCAGAACCAGCAGCAACCACAGCCAAGAGAAAGAGACTATTTTTATGTGGGGGCTTTCTTTGTTTTCGGAATCTGGATTACAATAGGAATAAGAGGATTAATCGACTTTCTAGAGAAAAAACTGAAAGGGAATTCTTTTAAAAATCACGCTCTCTTTGGAATACTTTTCCTGGGCGTTGTATTTATTCCCTTCAACATGCTTAGGACAAACTATTACACTCACGACAGATCAAAAAACTGGCTGCCATGGGATTACGCATACAACATTCTTCAAAGCTGCGCCCCGAGAGCAATCCTATTTACTAACGGCGATAACGATACTTTCCCGCTATGGTATCTGCAGGATGTTGAAGGAGTAAGGCGTGATGTAAAAATAGTCTGTCTCAGTCTTGCCAATACTCACTGGTACATAAAGCAGCTAAAAAATAATGACCCCTACGGAGTAGGTAAGATAAACTTTAAGTTAACTGATGAGCAGATCAATAATCTCCATGCCATACAGTGGCGTCCCCTTAATATTACAATCCCGGTTCCACCTGATATGAAGACAAGTGATATGGATATTCAGGATTCAACTATTATTAAAAACGGCTCTTTCACTTTTACAATGAATAACACTGTGACATACGGGAATATAAAAGCAGTGCGAATCCAGGATTTGGTTGTTAAACAAATAGTTCAGGATAATTTCGACAAAAGACCGATTTACTTTGCCTCTTCAAGTTCACCGGTTGCACAGATAGGTATGAGCGACTATACAAAGTTTGAAGGTATGGCCTCAAGACTTGTACCTGAAAAAAGAACATCAGCTAATTTTATCAATGCACCCGCTCTTAAAAAAGAACTACTGGAAGAAAACAAATCTTACAGTAAGGATTTCAAAAGAGGCTTTAAATTCAGGGGGATGAACAACCCTGATATCTTTTTTGACAATGATCAACAGGGAATGGCATCCGCTTACCGCAATGCTTTCTTAAAGCTTGCATACTATTATCTTGACTCGAAACAAAATACAGAAGCAATTGCCGTGCTTGATACAATGATGAATAAGATATCGGAAAAGACGATACATCTCGACTATGAAAACTATGCAAGAATTGGTAATCTTTATTTTGCTGCGGGAGACATAAATAAATTTGAAGAAATTGCAGGTGTAGCAGAATCAAAAGCGCAGCAAGCATTAGCTGATAATCCAAACGATCTCACAGCATTGAGAATTTTGATGAATATCTATCAAGACAGGAAAAATAATCCAAAACTTCTTGATCTCTGGAAAAAGATTGAGCGATTATATCCGAACGATCCGAATGTTAAATTAAATATTAAAAGGTATCAGCGGCTAGTGGATAGCCTTAAAAACTAAAAATAATTTTGAGCTTATGAAAATTCTCATAATCGCTCTGTCAGGAATTGGCGACGCATTAATTTTTACACCGGCTGTCAAACTTTTACGGAAAGCTTTACCCGATGCTCAAATTGATTTGCTTACGATGCTTAAAGGCGTTCAGGATATTTACTCAGAAAACCCTAATATCAATAAAATTCATTTCTTCGATTTTATGAACGAGGGTTACCTAAAATCTTTGAGTTACGTCTTTAGTATGCACCGCAAATATGATTTAACGATTAATGTTTATCCCGCAAACAGGAAAGAATATAATATTATAAGTTTTCTTTTGGGAGCTAAAAAAAGAGCAGCGGTTAATTATTTAAGAAAAGATTTTCAAAATCTGGGTTGGTTGAACAATGTTACAATAAAAGAAAATGATTCTCTTCACAATGCACAGACAAACATTAAACTCATAGAAAAACTGGTAAATAAAAAGTTCGATGAGGAACCACCTTTTGAATTATACCTGAATAGCGATGACGAGAAGGCGGCTACGAATTTCCTACAGCAAAAATAATATTTCAGAAAATGATCTCGTAATCGGTTATCATCCGGGAACGGCGGTTTTAAAAAATCAAAATAAACGAAGATGGGAGCCGGAAAAGTTTACTGAGCTTGGTAAAAGACTGATTGAGAAACAAAATGCCAAGATTTTGATATTCGGCGGACCAACTGAAACGGAGTTAAAAGAAAACATAAAATCAATGATTGGTTCTTCTTCAGCAATTTCTGTCTCTGATTTATCTCTTACTGAAAGCGCAGCACTGATGAAACGATGTAAAACTTTTGTTACCAATGATTCCAGCCTGATGCATGTTGCTTCAGCGCTTCAATTAAACGTTGTTGTTATAATCGGGCCGACAAATCCAAATTATATCCATCCGTGGAAAACGAATCATAAAATTGTAACACTAAATTTAGATTGCGCTCCCTGTTTTATTTATTCTCCACGTCCTCTTACTTGTTCTCGTGATGACGTTAAGTTTAAATGCATAAAAGAATTAAATGTTGATATGGTTTATAATGAGGTTTTGAAATTCATATAAAAATATTAATATTAGTTTTTAATCTAAGGCCAAAACCATTATGCAAGACAAGACAATAGAACAATATAAAACCTGGTTTGAATACGAAAAAGATGCTCACGCAAAAACAATAGCATCTTTTAATACTGTCCCTGAAGTAGGAAAACAAACGAAAGAATTTCAGAAAGCAGTTGATCTTTTTGCACACATAATCGGCGCCAGAATACTGTGGCTTTACAGGTTTGGTTTTTTAGGTGAAAAGCCTGAAAATTTATTCCCTACAAATGTTAAAGTTGAAGAACTTTCCACAATGGCAGATAAAATGTATTCGCTATGGGATGACTATTTCAATAAACTTAACGAAAAAGAATTCAACCGGATTTTTGAATATAAAAGTACCGAAGATCTGTGGTATACGAATAAAATTGAGGAAATAATAACTCAACTATTTGGGCATTCGTGGTATCATCGTGGACAAATAGCTATGCTTGTCAGAATGACCGGTGGAACACCGACTGAAACAGATTACGTTTACTGGAAACGGAAACCAATTCCCGCGAAGGACTAATGAGAAAATATCATCATCTCGGAATTCCCACGAAGGAAAAACGACCGGATGAAGAACACATTCCGCATCTAAAAATTTTTGTATCAGGCTATGATACAAGCCCCTACAAAATAGAATGGATGCGTTTTGAAGATGACTGTAACATACCGGAAGTAGTAAAAACAATTCCCCACGTAGCTTTCGAAGTTGATAACCTTGAAGAAGAGCTAAAAGGAAAGGAAGTAATTATTGAGCCGAATAGTCCTTCTCCCGGTATTAAAGTTGCATTCATTTTAGATAATGGTGCCCCTGTTGAATTCCTTCAAATAGATCATTCTGTTTTTAAAGAATAAAAAGGAAGAGAAATCTGATTATGTTTAATATATCCAGTATTTATCCTAAAAAAGAAAAGTATAAATTTGATTTTGACTATTATCTAAATAAGCATATGCCCCGGTCTATTGAACTTCTTTCAAGCGCTAAAGGATTTAAGGGTGTTTCCGTAGAAAGTGGAATCGAACTGAATGAACAAAAAATAGAATCTAATTTTGTGGCTATGTGCCATTATTATTTTGAAACCATTGAAGATTTTATAGAGGCTTTTTCTCCACACGCGGCAGAGTTGCAAGGTGATATTGTTAATTACACTGATATACAACCAATTATACAAATTAATGAAGTAAAAATTTCCAGAACAAATTCATAAGAAAAATGAAAATAGAAAAAGTTTGTGTTTATTGTGCATCCAGCAGAAAAGCTGATAAAACTTATTTTGATGAAGCGTATAAGCTGGGAGAAATTCTTTCTGATAACTCTATCACAGTTGTTTACGGAGGCGGAGCTGTAGGTTCAATGGGAAATCTTGCAGATGGCGCTTTATCAAAAAAAGGAAGTGTGGTAGGAATAATCCCAAAGTTTATGGTTGACCTTGAATGGGCTCACAAAAAGCTAACAGAACTTCGTGTTGTAAAAAACATGCACGAAAGAAAAAATTTAATGCTTGCAGAAGTTGATGCAGCAATTGCACTACCCGGTGGCTGCGGAACCCTGGAAGAATTGATGGAAGCAATTACATGGAAACGGCTCGGAATATTTACCAAGCCAATTATAATTGTTAATACAAGAGGATATTTCGATAATCTTATAAAATTACTTGAACACAGCATTGCTGAAAAGTTTATGGGTGAAAAACACGGATTAATGTGGTCGGTTGTAAATAATGTCGAAGACGTTATCCCTGCAATTAAAAGCGCGCCGCTTTGGTCAAATGAAGCAAGAAGTTTTGCGGTGGTATAGCTTAAAATACCTGTTATTATACTTTTTTAACTTTATTCGCAGCTTTGATCATAGCATTTAAACTTAACTTCACGTCTTCTTCTGTTGTGGCCCAAGAAGAAACGCTTATTCGCATAATAGTTTTTCCCTGCCAGTTTGTTCCACCACACCAGCAGGTACCATCATTCTGAATTTCTTTAATCACTTTGTTTGTGGTTTCGGCATCGCCAAATGAAACAAGCACCTGGTTAAAAACAACATCGTTTACAACTTTAAATCCCGCTACTGTTAAACCTTCCGCAAACAATTTTGCATTATTACAGGTTCTTTCAACCATTTCAATCAAACCTTTTTTACCGAGAGAGTACAATGCGGCCCAGACTTCTATTCCCCGTGATCTTCGTGAAAGTTCCGGAGTAAATTGTGAAGGCTCTCTTCTGAATTCCTGTGGAAGATAAGATGCGGTGAGAGTCATTGCCGATCTTAAAACTTCTTCATCACGAACAAAAGCAAGTCCGCAATCATAGGGAACATTCAACAATTTGTGAGCATCAGTTGCCCATGAATCCGCTTTTTCAATTCCTTTAACAAGATGGGCTTTTTCAGGAACAACGGCGGCCCACAATCCAAAAGCGCCATCGATATGAAGCCAGGCATTTTGTTCTTTTGCTATGTCGGCAATTTCATCAATCGGATCGAATGCGCCGGAATTTACATTCCCTGCCTGAGCACAAATAATTGTCGGGCCTTTAACTTTTGGGATTTTACTCCGCAATCATTCTTCCCTGGCTATCAACAGGAACTTTTATTACCCTGTTTCTTCCCATTCCTAAAAGTCCCAGCGCTTTAAATATTGTTACGTGTGCATCTTCACCGACTATTACATTAACGTCCGGCGCTCCAAACAAACCGTCTGATTCAACATCCCAGCCTGCTTTTTGCAAAACAGAATGTCTGGCAGCAGCCAGCGAAGTAAAGTTTGCGATAGAAGCCCCGGTTACAAAAGCGCCTCCACAATCCGGCGGAAGTGAAAAGAGTTCAAGCAGCCATCTTAAAGAAATAGATTCAAGATAAGCTCCGACAGGAGAACCAGTAAACAAACCTGCATTCTGATCCCACGCAGATGAAAGCCAGTTTGCTGCCAGTGTTGCGGGCAAAGAACCACCTATAACGAATCCGAAAAATCTTGGGCCAGAAATTCCTATTGTTGCCGGCGAACCAATTTTATCTAAAAACTCAATAACTTTTTTATCATCAACCGGTTCATCCGGAAGCGGAAAATTAAATTGATCTAAATTTTTTATTGCCTCCTCAGAAGGTGCAACTTTTCGTTTCTGAATTTCTTCTCTGTATTTAATTGCGCGTTCGGCGGCATCGCGAAGTAATGAATCCATAATATCCTCTTTAATTTTAGGCCCCGGAAATTTAAGAATGATTAACCGGAATAACTACAACCAATATAGTTATTGGTAAAAGAGTGAATTTTTTCCACAAAGGATAATTTTAACCTAAAATTACTATTCGTTGACGCGGTGGTGGGCCATCCTGTCTTGGAGGTGGAGGCGGTGCTGCCGGTTGGTTCCTGTTCAATTCTTTAAACCAGATGATAGATAAACTTAAAGCATTTGTAACTATTAAAACTATAATTAACCAACCAACTAATTTTTGTTTGCTGAATATATCCATTTTATTTTCCTGTAGTGCTGTTCGTACCGAAATACGATTGATTCAAAGAATATTGAGAATAAATTAAAGTTGAATAATTAGTTTTACCGGTTGTTGCGGTGCTTGATTCATTGCTCTGGTTAAATGCATAAAAGACGGTAAATAAATTAAGCATTAAAAACAAAATCAGGAATGCCGGACGCAAAATTCCGCCTGCCGTTTTTGCTTTTGCGCCTGTTTCGCCATTTTCAATTTCAGCCTGAAGCCTTGTGAATAAATAAGGATTTTCATCAAGATTGGAAATACTATTAAAAGCATTCAGCGTTTTTTCAACTTCTTCCTTTATTTTTTCCTCATTTTTCATAGTTTCCCTCGAATAATTTATTAGACGTCTTTTTCTTTTAAAACCTGCGCTCAGATCAATTTTTTTTCATAATAATTATGAAGTCTCTTTTTCAGGTTGTTTTTAGCCCTGTGAATCAGGGATTCAACTGCGGAAATCGTTGTTTCTAGAATTTCCGCAATTTCCCGGTAGCTTAATTCATCATATTTGCTGAGGGTAAAGGCGACCCGTTGATTTTCCGGTAATTTTTCCAGCGCTTCGTTCAAGATCTTAATTCTATACTGATTTTCAGCCTGTGTGACAGGATTTAAAGTATCATAAGCTTTTAATTCTACCTGCAATGTTTCTTCACCTAAGACATTTTTCATAATTCCGAAACGTTTTTTCCTTTTTTTCTTTCTCAAAAAATCCGGTGATTTTGTAACAGCTATCCTATAAATCCACGTTGATAACTTTGAATCACCGCGAAATCCGGATATCGATCTGTAAACTTCAATAAAAACTTCCTGTGTTAAATCTTCAGCATCTTCCTTGTTATTAACAAACCGGTTGCAGGTATTTAAAACTTTTTTCTGATATTCGTCAACAAGAACTTTAAATGAATTCAGATCCTTGCTTTTTATGTTATTTACCTGATTTTCTTCGGACATAAGATAATTTTTTGACAAGTATAATTAAATATGCAATTTTTTGCGTAAAATCGATCATATTATTTTTAAAAATATATATTTCCCTCTTTACTTTATCAAATAATCGTTGAATATCTTTCTTTTATTTCTTATCCTTCCCCACACATTTCACGACTTTTTTATACAAATAATAACAGGAGTTACAATATGAAGTTAATTAAAACTTTTCTTGTTGTTTCGTCCGCAGTTCTTCTATTTACAAACATTTCTTTTGCCCAGGATCAAAATCAGGAAGAAGCACAAAAGATCTGGATGGAATATATGACTCCAGGCTGGGCGCATGAATTACTGGCAAGCCACGCAGGGGAATGGAAAAGTGTTACAACTTACTGGATGGATCCTTCCGCGCCGCCTCAAACAATGGAAGGCACCACAAAAAATGAAATGATAATGGGAGGCAGATATTTGAAATCAACCCATTCAGGTGAAATGATGGGAATGCCGTTCGAGGGAATGAGCCTTGAGGGCTACGATAATGCAAAAAAAGAATTTACAAGTGTGTGGATTGACAATTTTGGAACCGGCACATCAATCAGTACTGGTAAATATGACAAAGAGACAAATTCCATAATTTACAAAGGTACAGTCTATGAGCCGATGCAGGGAAAAGATGTAACAATAAAACAAGTTGTAAAATATATTGATAAAGATCACCATACAATTGAAATGTATACAGTAGATGGCGAACAGGAAACTAAAACTATGCAGATAGCATTCACAAGAAAAATGTAGCCAAAAAGTTTTTAGCAGATGTGTTCGGAATTAACCGGGCACGTCTGTTATGTTTTTATCTTTTCATAAAAATAGAGACTAATTTATTTCGGAAATAAAAACTCCAACTGTCTCCAGACTCTTTGGGCCCAGCATTGCTCATTGTGTTCAGCGTTTTGATCTTTAAAATATTCTAAATCTTTCCCCTCTTTATAACCAACCCCTTTAAGCAAAACCAACATTGAATCAACTCCGGGCTGAAGCTTTTCCTCAAGTCCAATTCCACCAATATCTATATATAATCTGACAGGCTTCTTCCCAACTGTTGCTTTAACTAATTTCAAACAATTATATATATCGATATAAAAAGCAGGGGAAACACAAGCCGCCTCCGAAAATATTTCAGGATATTTCCAGGCTAACATAAAAGAAATAGTGCCTCCAAGTGAAGAGCCGGCAACAGCTGTATTTTTTGCATCAGATTTGGTTCTGAATTCTTTATCGATTATCGGTTTCAGTTTATTAACTACAAAATTCATATATGAATCAGATTTTGATCCGCCGTACTCAAGTCCTCTATCAGGTGTAGAATAAATTCCAACTATAATAATTTTATGGATCTTTCCTGCTTTAATTAAACTGTCCGCAACTTCATCAACCCGCCAGTCATAACCAAATGAAGAGGTAGCCGGATCAATAATATTTTGTCCATCCTGCATATATAAAACAGGATACCTTTCATTTTTATTTTCATTATAGCCGGGAGGAAGCCATATAATTACATCTCGTGGAAGAAGACTATCTCCTTCAATTCCTTTTATATATTCTACTCTCCCGGTAATTTGCCCATGCACAACAACTTCTCTTTTAAACTGATCCGACCATTTATTTACAATAAAAATAATTGTGGTATCATTATTAACCGTTAGGAATGTATTTCCGGGGACTGTTTCATCGTCGTTTAATCTTTCTTTACTCCACAAGCCTCTCGTAATTTTAAACTCTAATTCTTCACCCTTTGAAAAATGGAATATCTGCTCCCAGGTTGTATCGTTTGAGACCGTTAATTTTATCTTCCCCGGATCCCAATTACCCAGAACAATGTTATTACCAGCGATGTAAATTTCTGAACTGTCCGGTAAATTGTGGGCAATTACCTTTATAGTAACTTCCTTTTTTACCTGGGCAAAAAGGTAAGAAATAAGGAAAAGAAATAGCAAAAGAATAGAAATTACCTTTCTCATAAAATTATTTTAAGTTTTCACTTAAGTAATCAACTATTTCGTTTACTGTTTCGCAAGGTTTAATTAAACCGGCTTCCCTTTTTTCTTTTTCGATCTGTCTCTCCATAATCAAAACAATCTCCTTCCACATTTGCGAGTGGCAAACAACCGGTTTTCTTTTCAACTGATTTTTATTCATAAACTCCCAAACAACCGAAAGCTCAAGCAATGTACCAGTTCCTCCCTGCAAAACCACATAAGCGTCACCTAGTTCAACAAGTTTTGTAATCCTTTCAAATAATGAGTCACATTTAATTTCTCTGGTAAGATATTCGCTTGGTTTTACATTCCATAAGTCTACTGTAACACCAATAGCTTCGCCACCTACTTCAGTTGCTCCCTTAGAAACTGCGGTCATAATTCCCCTGTAACCACCAGTGCAGACATTAAAATTATTTTGCGCTAATAATTGCCCCAATTGATAAGCTGTTTCGAATTCTTCATCACCTTCTTTGGGAAGAGAACTGCCAAAGACTGTAACCGTCTTTTTATTCATAGAAGTTTCTGCTCCATTTATGCGTTTTTAATTCCCTTAACAAGTCGGCTGACAAAGCTCCTTTGTTTACACTTGCTATGTTTGCCAACAGATTATTTTCTTTCCTCATTCCCGGTATCACTGAAGTTACCGCATCAAAACTTATTACATATCTTAAGGCAGCTTCCGCCATTGACCCAACTTCATTTTTAGCATCGCTCATAATGCTGTCCACGCGGAGTTTAACCTCCATCTTTCTCGTCCCTCGAAAATAATTATTTCTGAAATCGCCAATTGGAAAATCTGTGTTCGGTCCGATGTTTCCCGTTAGAGCACCTTCATCGAAAGGAACGCGTGCAATTATGCTTATGTTATTTTTTTTGCAGAACGGGAATAGCCGCTCTGCTGGTTTCTGATCAAAAATATTAAAGATAACCTGGAAACTATCTATCAATCCAGTCCTCCCCGCTTCAATTCCATTTTCAGGTTGATGATCATTAATTGAAATTCCCCAATATCTTACCTTGCCTTCTTTTTTTAATTTATTTACGGCTTCTTTCCATTCATCCTGTTTTGACCATTTATCATTCCAGGCGTGAAACTGCATAAGATCAATGTGGTCCCTATTTAAATTCTTCAGGCTTTGTTCTGTTTTCTTTATAATATAATCTTTAGGAAAAACTTCTTTTAAGGTACTCTCATCAGTTGCAGGCCACTCCATATTTTTAGGAGGAACCTTTGAAGCAATATAAATCTTCTTACCGGATTCTCTTTCTGCTTCTCCGACAAGTGTTTCGCTATGACCTGCCCCATAGGCTAGAGCTGTATCGAAAAAATTAACTCCTTCATCAATAGCTCTCCTCAAAGCTCTTTTCGATTCAGCGTCATCTGCACCGATCCATAGTGACTTGCCTATTCCCCAGCAACCAAAACCAAGTAACGATAATTTTTCCTCAGATTTAGCAAACTTTCTTGTTTCCATAGAATAGCCCCATAATATCAAAAAAATTTAATTCGTTAATTTTTAATTTATAAAATCCATGAATTATAAATTATAAGTCATAAGTTAATAGTTAATTATCATTTAGAATATCCATGTAATAACTGCATATAAAATAGGCTCTTACAGTACAATATATTTCAGATAAAAATGTCGGCAATTTATCTCACTTTTTTTAAATTACCGGTTGATAAACCAACACACCCAACCTTTTCTTGCGGGTTAGAGTCTAAAACAACAGACGGATAAAAAACCAGATGAAACCAGAAGAAATTGAACTGATAAAAAATGCTCAGCACGGAGACATGGCTTCTTTTGAAAAGCTGATATACACATACGACCGAAATGTTCTTTCACTTGCTTACTCATATACAAATGATCAGGAAGACGCAAAAGATGTTTACCAGGATGTTTTTCTTAGAGTGTTCAAAGGGTTGAAAAGATTCGAATTCAGAAGCGAGTTTTCAACCTGGCTTTACCGGATAACAGTTAATGTTGCACTTACTCATAAAACAAAAAAAGGTAAATATGCTTATGCTTCGCTCGATGAGGAACAAACTGATTCTGAAGGTGAGACAAGATTTACCTATGAAGCAATTGCTGATGACGCTTCCAGTGACGAGATGGCAATAAGTTCTGATATTTCACAAAATATAAAACAAGCAATTGAAAAACTTTCGCCACAGCAAAAAATGGTTTTTACTTTAAAACATTTTGAAGAATACAAAATTAATGAAATAGCAGAAATGATGAATATATCCACAGGCACAGTGAAAAATTATTTGTTTAACGCTACACTTAAAATGAGAGAATACTTAAAAGAGTTTGAAGGCTAAAGGAGATAATTATGAAACATCAAAAAGTTATAGAAATGATGGAACTGGCACTTCTAAATGAATTAAATGATGTGGAGCTCGAAGAGCTGCATAAGCATTTAATTGAATGCGAAGACTGTCAGTATGAATACGATATGTTGAATAAATTCTACAAAGAGATTGACAACCTTGACAAAAAAGATACGGATGAAATATCATTGCAAAATGCAAGACGTGAATTACGTCTTTTATTGGATAAGGAGATTTCGCAACGCTCTTTTTTCGAAAAAATAACTGACGGCATAAAGAATTTTACATTCTATAATTACAAACCTGTAATAGCCGGAGCTTCTTCCCTGGTAGTTGGATTATTTATGGGTTACGTCTTTTTCCATAGCAATAGTGAAAATAATATTTACGCAACGGCACAACTGAATCCGAACTCAACCAGAATCACAAATGTAAGATTTGAGCAGCCAGCGGGAATCAATGGCGAAATTCAGTTTACTTTTGAAGCTGTGAAACCGGTAACAATGAAAGGAAACATTAACGATCCGAAAATTCAAATGGTGCTTGCACAGGCATTACTTAATGAAAAAAATCCGGGCTCACGATATAGAACAGTAAGTGAGTTTGCAAATCAAACTGAAGATAAAAATAGTATTGTTGATCCGAAAGTAAAATCTGCTTTGATTACAACACTCGAGCTTGATGACAATCCCGGGGTAAGAAAAAGAGCCCTAACTGCTTTACTCAATCTTCCGTATGATCAGCAAATAAAAGATGCGCTTTTATACACACTTGTTAAAGATTCGAACTCGGGAATTAGAATTGCAGCAATTAATGGACTGACGTCTGCTAAAATGGAAGGAAACAAGTTTGACGAAGAAACTTTAAAGATATTAAAACAAAAATCAAAAAATGATGAAAATGAATATGTAAGAATTCGTGCAGCATCACTGGTTAAGGAGGCACAACTATAATGAAAAAATCATATTTAATATTAAAAACATTTGTTATCCTGTTCTGTTTGCCGGCGTTAATAAATGCACAGGGCAACACAGGAATTTCACAAAATACACGTGGAACAAAATCCTTCAATGTAAATAAGGGCGGAACATTGAATGTATCAATTACTTCCGGTGATGTAAGGGTTACTACCTGGAATAAAAATGAAGTTAATATAAAAATTGATTCTGATGACAAAGAAGATATTAACAACATTAAAGCCACACTTGACGGAAATACAGTCACAGTTAAAAACAACTATTCCAATTCCTGGGGATGGTCCGGAGACATTTCTTTGCAGATTAGTATACCCTCAGATTTTAATACTGAAATCCACACACAATCAGGTGATGTTAGACAAACGGGAAGTTTAAAAGGAACGACAGCCATTTTTACAGCCGGTGGCGATATCAGGGTTGGAGATGTAAGCGGAAGAACGTCCCTAAAATCTAACGGCGGAGACATAACTACGGGAAACATTGGAGATGAACTTGCACTTTCCACTAACGGAGGGGACGTAAGAACAGGAACAGTAAGCGGAAAAATTAATATCAGCACTATGGGTGGTTCAATCAATGTTAACAAAGCCGATAAAGACTTAAGCGCAAATACTATGGGCGGAGACATTACTGTTGGCAATGTAGGGGGCACCGCGGATGTAAAAACTATGGGGGGAAGTATTGGCACTTGGTAAGGTTTCCGGAAATGCGAACTATGAACACTTACGGTGGTGATATTTCGCTCTCAGGTGCAAGCGGAGATGTTAATGCAACTACTTTTGGAGGAAGCATCAGGTTAAACAATATTACCGGTTCAGTAAATGCGGAAACAAAAAGCGGAGATGTATATGTTGAACTAACTCCATCCGGTAACAGCAGCAGCAAAATAAAATCTCTCAACGGGAATGTAGTTTTATACCTGCCTGCAAACGCTAAAGTAAATGTCATGGCAACTGTTCTTGCAAGACATTACGACAAGTATGATGAAAATGAATTAATGAATTTAATCCATTCTGATTTTGAATCAAAAAACCTGCTGACTGATGACAGGAGAGGAGATAAAATAGTTGCTAAGTATTCCATTAATGGCGGCGGAAGTAATAATATAGAAATATATACCGTTAATGGAAGTATCAAAATTAAAAAGAAATAAAATAAACAGAGGGAAAAAATGAAAAAACATTTTTTATTATCAGCATCATTTTTAATGATAATAATTTTCAGCGGTTCTTCATTTGAAGGCGCATGGAACATTACACCGGGGTTTATTTCCAGCGTAAAGCAAACATCACCTCAAAAAGAACAGAAAGTTCATAAAGAGTTTACTGTTAAAAGCGGGCAACTTCTTGATCTTGATTTCAGAACTGGTGCCTCCATAAATGTTGAGGGCTGGGATAAGGATATTGTCTCAATCGATGCAGAATTAGGAGGAAGAGATTGGGAAGATATTAATCTGGATTTTAATCAAAGCTCATCGGCGGTGAATGTAAGCAGCGATTATGAAGGTTCACATCATAACAGGAATGCAAAAGTTGATGTTACAATTAAAGTCCCCAAAAAATTTGATCTGAAGTTTGGAACAATGGGCGGCGGAGTAACACTAAATAATATTGAAGGCGAAATGAAGGGAACAACGATGGGAGGAGCACTTAACCTGACAAACTTAAAAGGGAACCTTTCATTAAAAACTATGGGTGGACCAATCAGTCTTACAGATTCCGATGTTGACGGTAAAGTCTCAACTATGGGTGGAAAGGTAAACCTTGAAAATGTAACAGGAAATGTTGATGGAAGCTCAATGGGCGGTAATGTTACAATTAAAAACTTAAAAAGGCGCGACGGAAGTTCTACCGGGAAAGAAACTCATATTTCTACAATGGGAGGAGCTATCGATCTTAATACAGCTCCGTACGGAGCAGATGTGCACACTATGGGAGGCGATATAACAATAAACTCCGCAGATAAATTTGTAAAAGCTAAAACAATGGGCGGGAAGATTTTTATTAAAGCTGTCAATGGAAGCGTAAAAGCTACAACGATGGGTGGAAACATAGACGTAACAGAAACAGGAACCGGTGATAACAAAGACATCGAGCTTAAATCAATGAGCGGGGATATAACTCTTGTTGTGCCTGCGGATTTCTCTATAGACGTTGAAGCCCGGATAATATACAATGAAGATGACAGAGGTCAATATAAAATTCACAGCGATTATAATCTTAATGAATCAACCGCTCAAAAAGAAAAAGATAACGGCTGGAGAAGGACAGAGGTATTAACAGGAACCGGCTCTTTTAATGGTGGGAAGAATAAGGTCAGAATTTCTACTGTTGTTGGTGATATTTATATAAAGAAAGCTAAGTAAAACTAATAACGGGGCTATTCAAAAAATCAGGCAATGTCATTGCGAGGAGAGAAACGACGAAGCAATCTTTCATTTCATATTCAGAAAACAGATCACTTCACTTCGTTCGTGATGACATTAATTACTTTTTGAACAGTCTCGTTACAATTTAAAAATAGTCCCTACTTCCCTGCCTTTCTCATTTCTTTAATTTTAAATCCCGCTTCGGAATCTTTTATTAGCCTATTTAATCTTTTTAAACGGGTTTCCTCCTGCTTTGCACTCATTACCCAGTGGGTTACGGTTTTTCTATAATAAGGTGGTTGCAATTGGAAATTATTCCAGGCTTTTTTATTCCTTTTAAAAGTCTTTTCGTATTGCGGATTAAATTGTATAATCTTCTGTTCGAAAGAATAAATTTTTGAGTTTTTATCTTCTCTTTTTTCATAGGCGGTAAGTCCGGCAGGTTTCATCAAACCAAGCTTTTTAAGTGCTTCAACTTTTTTAATATTTACAGCGCTCCAGGTGCTTTTGGGATTTCTGGGCGTGAATCTTATTGAATAGCTTTCCTCGTCTATCGATCTGCGAATTCCGTCTATCCAGCCGAAACAAAGCGCCTGATCAACTGATTCCGGCCAGGTGATGCTCGGTTTACCAGAAGATTTTTTATAAAATCCCACCAGCAATTCTTTTTCTTTACCATGATTATCTTCAAGCCATTTGCGGAATTTAGACGGGTCCGAAAAAAATTTAGGTTTCATGGTTTTGTGCAGACGCTTTTTCAACAATATTACAAACAACATTCCAGTTGCGCGCGGTTACGGGAACGCCAAAAGTTTTTTCTATAAAGTCATTTGGTGAAGAAGCTTTCCCGGGAATCTTTTTTACAAGCATAAAAAGGCTAAGATTGATTTTCTCAAAAACATTTATTTCTTTATTTGGTGAAACTAATGGAAGCTTTAATTTCCCCTCCGGTTCTTTATATAAAAAGAAAACATAGGTCTTTATCTTATCATCAGCTTTGGTTTTACCAAACGGATTTGATATAACAATTTTAGAAAGTTCAGAAAAAGTTCTTACAAAAACCGCAATATCTTTTTTCATGAACTCATTTACTTTCTTTTCGATTTTTGTTGTAATAGCTGATACATTCTTTTCCGAAGTTTCAAATATGACATTACCGCTTTGAATTACTGTTTCTACATTTTTATATCCTAATGATACAAATAGCTTTTTTAGATCATCCATCTTAATTTTGTTGTGTCCGCCGACGTTTACAGCACGGAGAAATGCAATGTATTTCATACAGGGTACTAAATTGATGTAAAATAATTGTTGATTATACCGAATATCTATCGTAAAAAGATAATCATATTATTACTCTAATAATAATAGATAAAATACTGTGGAAACTAATTTTTCTCAGCAAATGAAATATATCTCTAAAAAGATAGTTAAATATGTTTTAGTTAAAGGGCTTCCGGTGGTTATAAGTGCAGACAAATATTTCTTTACATAGAAATATAAAGGGACGATTATTGCGTCCCTTCTAGTTAAATTAGAGTATATTACTTATTATCGCCGCGTTGCCCAGCAGTAGCGTGAAAAATGTTTTAGCTGAGCATTTTTAACGCCAATTTGTGAGGAAGCATTACTAACTGATATACTATCTTCTTTAATTATTTCATAACTATTGTCGTTTCCAAAATAGCAAAAACTATATTTACTACTAGTAGTATCCTTACCCTGACTATGTACAGACGGAAGTGAATTTAAATTCACGCCAGTAAAATTGGCAGTAAGTTTAACTAAATCACTGTCATTGAAGACCATATGAGGAAAAAAAGACAGGCTAATGCTATCAAAACTTGCAATTACAGTAATCACCTTTACGCCATTAAAAGCTCCCTTTTGAAAGTGAAGATTTATATGAACGGTTTGTGTTTTGCCGTTTATTGTTGTGTCACAATTTAGAATTATACTTCCTCCTTGCGAACCGTCAATAGTATCCGCAACCGTCGGTGCTGCTGTTCCATTAGTGGATGAAATATCTATTCCTCCATCACCG
Source organism: uncultured Bacteroidota bacterium (assembly GCA_963772675.1). Lineage (GTDB taxonomy): Bacteria > Bacteroidota > Ignavibacteria > Ignavibacteriales > Ignavibacteriaceae > JAKAGZ01. The sequence continues at coordinate 272,409 of CAVYYF010000005.1, read as the reverse complement.
GTTACAGGTCCGGTTATATTTGAGTCATTTGCGTTCTGGCAACCGACAAAAAACATCGTAAAAACTGATAAAATAATTAATAATTTTTTCACAATTTTTTACCCCTTTCCATTAAATTATAAACACTGATTTCTAATTGGGCGTGATAGTTAAATCCACATTCGTGCCAACAAGCACGGTAATAATTACAGACGAAAATTTTCTCAATCAAATAATCGGAAAATATTACCATTAGTATGCGGTATTTTTACTGTTCTATTTTTGGGATCTGAATCAAAATGTAACAATTCTATTTATTTAGTTGGTTCTTAAAGCTATCTTGTAGTAATAATATTTATTTCTTCAGGTAAAATAGTTGGCTGACACTTACGATATAGCAATCATCGGCGGAGGAATTGTAGGAACCGCTACCGCTCTTAATCTTCAACAAAAAGGAAATTATAAAATTGTAATTATTGAAGCCGAAGATCATCTGGCGACTCATCAGACGGGAAATAACAGCGGAGTAATACATTCCGGCCTTTACTACAATCCCGGTTCATTAAAGGCAAAAAACTGCACTACCGGCAGAGAGATGATGTATAAATTCTGCGAAGAAAACAACATTAAACACGAACGTTGCGGAAAGCTTGTTATAGCTACAAACGAAAATGAAATTCCTTCGCTTAACGAATTAGAAAGACGTGGGAAAGAAAACGGATTGAAACAAATTAAAAGGCTATCAAAAGATGAATTAAAAGAATACGAGCCTAACGTAAATGGCATTGATGGTTTATATGTTGGCGAAACGGGCATTGTTGATTATAAGGATGTAGTAGATGCTTATAAAAAATTAATACTTAGTAAAGAGGGAGAGATAAAAACTAACAGCCGTTTCCGAAAGCTAAAAAGAGAAAACGGAACCCTTATATTAGAAACCGAAAGTGGTGAAGTCAAAACTAAATTTTTAGTTAATTGTGCGGGTTTGCAATCTGACAGGGTTGCAAAACTCTGCGGAGTTGAACCCGGTTTGCAGATAGTCCCCTTCCGTGGAGAATATTATAAGATAAAAAAAGAAAAAGAACATCTGGTTAAAAATTTAATCTACCCGGTACCTGATCCTAAATTTCCTTTTCTTGGAGTACATTTCACAAGAATGATTAAGGGCGGAGTTGAAGCAGGGCCAAATGCTGTACTTGCGTTCAAAAGAGAAGGGTACAAACATTCAGATATTTCAATTTCTGATATGCTGGAAATGAGTACATACCCCGGCTTCTGGAAAATGGTTGCTAAACATTATAAAATGGGTTTCCACGAATTTTACCGTTCGTTTAGCAAAGCCGCTTTTGTAAAAGCTTTACAAAAGTTAATTCCCGAAATTCAATACAATGATATTTACCGTGAAGGCGCCGGAGTTCGTGCACAGGCTCTTGAACCGGATGGAAAACTCGTTGATGATTTCAGAATTATAGAAACAGAAAAAATGATTCACGTTTTGAATGCGCCTTCGCCCGCCGCAACTGCATCGTTAAGCATTGGCCAGACAATCTCCGGGCTAATTAAAAAGGATTTTTCGCAATAAACGATCCTTTCAGTTAAGATTAATATTTATCTTGTAACTCTCCTAAAATTAATTAAAGTTTAAAATTATTCACCTAAATGAGCCTAAGATCATTTAAGTGAAACCGCTCGAATCACTAAAGAAAGGAGGTAGTCATGAGGATAAGATCAGATTTATTTCTGTTTTCGTTTCTAATTTTGGCATTTGTTTCCATTACAACTTTTCCACAGCAAATGAAACACAAAATGAAAAGCCAAACGATGATGCCGAAAATAACAAAGGCCGTTTGCGTAGTTCATCCTACAAAAGGACACAACGCTCATGGAATTGTTACATTCACAAAAGTCAAAGATGGCATTAAGGTAGTTGCCAATATCGAAGGATTAAAGCCGGGAAAACATGGATTTCATATTCACGAATACGGCGATTGCAGTGCATTGGACGGAACATCGGCAGGCGGACACTTTAATCCCGAAAGAGTTAAACACGGTGGACCAATGGACAAAGTAAGGCACGTTGGCGATATGGGTAACATAACAGCAGATGCCAACGGCAAAGCTCATTTTGAATGGACAGATGATTTACTTTCCTTCTGGGGACCTCATTCAATTATTGGCAGAGGGCTAATAGTTCACGCTGGAACAGATGATCTTCATTCACAGCCAACTGGTGCAGCAGGCCCAAGAGCTGGATGCGGAGTTATAGGTATTGCAAAATAAAAACCTGTAAAAATTCAACCCCGAAGGTTATTTGAAAAACCTTCGGGGTTTTTTAACAGATAATCTCAACATTTCACTTTTTTCATTTCTATTAACGCTCTTAGTTTTTATATTTCAAAATATCCCAAACAACAAAAATAATAATGCCAAATAGAAGATTTTTTATTTTATTTATAGCTTCACTACTAATATTACTTTCAGGCTGTTCAAATAATCAAAGAGAATTTACGATCTGGATCGGCGGCTCTCCGGAAGAAGTGAATTACTGGCAGGGGCTTGTAAACAGATTCAATGAAGAAACATATTCTGATCTTCAGCTAATCAGGCAGCCGACTTATACAGATCAACGAAAACAATCGCTTATCGTTTCACTTGAGGCTAGAAAAAAGAATCCCGATTTATTTTTGATGGATGTGGTTTGGCTGAAACAATTCATTGAATCTGGCTGGCTGTTACCTTTGGGCCAGTTGTCTAAAGATACAAGCTTTTCAGTAAAAAATTTTTTCACCTCTGTAATAAACTCTGTTGATAAATCCGGAAATAAATTATATGCTTTACCGGTTTTTCTGGATGTTGGGCTACTTTATTGCAGAAAAGACTTGTTAGAAAAGTTCGGATTTGAGGGTACTCCGATAACCTGGAGTGATCTGGTTAATGAATCTGAAATAATTCAAAAAGAAGAAAGAAAAACAAATAAAAACTTTTACGGATTTCTCTGGCAGGGCGCCCAGTACGAAGGATTAATTTGCGATTTTGTAGAGTTTATTTCTTCCAACGGGGGAGGTATTCTAAAAAACGGAAAGATAAAATTAAATACTCCTCAAAATATTTTCGCACTAAGATTTATGAACGATCTTATTCACAAATATAAAATATCTTCTGAGAATACATATACTGATATGAAGGAGGAAGAAGTCAGAAGAGCATTTCAAAACGGTAACGCATTGTTTGAACGAAACTGGAGTTATGCTTATAAACTTCACAATAGCAAAGACTCTAGGGTAAATGGAAAAACCGGGATGGCTGTCCTGCCACACTTCAAAAATCATCAATCTGCATCTGCTCTCGGCGGATGGCACATTGGTATTTCAAAATACTCTGATCAAAAAGAAAAGGCTTTACAGTTCATAAAATATGTAACTTCGTATAAAATACAGAAGGATCTGTTTACGTCCGTTGGTTGGAATCCAGGAAGAAAAGATGTTTACTTCGACAAGGAACTACAGGAAAAATATCCGCAACTAAAAATTCTTTATGAGGCATTTCAACATGCGGTAGCTCGTCCGGTGCTACCTTATTACAGTGAAGTCTCAGATATAATGCAACGATATGTTAACCGTTGCCTTGCCGGGAAAATTACCCCAGTGGATGCCTTAACTAAAAGTCAACAGGAAATTAATTCTTTAGAAAAAATTTACAGTGAAAATAAATGAAAGCTTTTTCACAAAATAATGACAAAAAGCAGGGATTTATTTTTAATCTTCCGCTCATCCTGGTTGTTTTAATATTTATTATAGTGCCCGTAGCTGGTACACTAATAACCGGCTTTTTAAGAGATGTAACTTTTCTACCTGAGAAATTTATAGGGCTTGAAAATTATCAGAGAGTGTTTTCCGACATCCATTTCCAGGATTCACTAATATTTACAATTCTTTTTGTTCTGGTTTCTGTAACATTGGAAATTATCCTGGGAACTATCTTCGCACTTGTTTTAAACGAAAAATTTCCCGGCCGCGGTTTTCTCCGTATAGCGATTTTAATCCCGTGGGCTATTCCTATTGCAATTTCAGCAAGAGTCTGGCAACTTATTTATAATTTCAATTATGGACTACTCAATTATCTTGCAATCCATCTGGGCCTTTCAGACTCGTCGATTAATTGGCTGGGTTCATCCGCCAGTGCATTTTTTTCAATAGTGATAAGTGATGTCTGGAAAACCACTCCATTTATAACAATAATTATACTTGCCGGTTTGTCGACTATCCCTAATGAACTTTACAAGCAGGCAAAAATTGACGGGACTAATTTTATAAATAGATTTTTTCAAATCACGTTACCTCTATTGAAACCGGTTATAGTTGTTGCACTTTTATTCAGGACAATAGACGCAATAAGAATTTTCGATTTGATTTATGTTTTAACGGGAGGGGGTCCGGGCGGCAGCACTACTTCGGTTTCTCTTTATGCTTTTAAATATTACCTGACAGGCGACTTTGGTTATGGTTCAGCTATATCTGTTTTAATATTCCTGCTGGCTTCAATTCTTGCTGTGCTTTATATAAAATTAGGAAACTTTACTGAAGAGCTAAAATGAAAGAAGAACGGATTAAAAAATTATTGCTTTTTTTTAGTGCCGCTTTCCTGATGCTCTTCTGTATAATACCATTTTTATGGATGATAGTAGTTTCATTCAGCAAAAATCCCGACTTTCTTTCCGAACAGGTTTCTTATTTTTTTACTTTAAATAATTATTCGGAAATCTTTACAAGCAATGCGGTTCATTTAATTGCATATTTAAAAAATAGCATTATTATTTCCGGACTCGCTGCATTTTTCACAACTATAATTGCAAGTCTCTCTGCGTATTCAATCACAAGATTGAAATTTCCCGGGAGAATAATTATTCCTGTTTTTCTGCTGGGCGTTTCAATGTTTCCTCAAATAAGTCTTATTGGCTATCTCTTTAAGATTTTAACGAACCTAAACTGGATAAACACATACTACGCACTGTTGTTTCCATACATTACCCTTTCGCTGCCTCTCGCTTTGTGGATATTGTTGAGTCATTTTTCAAGACTTTCCAAAGAGCTTGATAATGCCGCATTAATCGATGGCGCCGGGAGATTTAAAATTTTACAGAAGATAATTTTGCCAGTCTCATTGCCGGGATTGTTTTCGGCCTTCATTCTTTCATTTATTTTTTCTTTTAATGAATTTCTCTTTGCATTAATGTTTACAATCGATTATAAGGCAAGAACAATTCCGGTTGGCATTGCTTTGTTTGAAGGTTTGCACGGACAAATTCCCTGGGGATATATAATGGCTGCATCAGTAATTGCCGTAATTCCGATTATCATAATCATTGCCCTGTTCCAGAAATATATTATGCAGGGATTAACAGAAGGAGCAATTAAAGGATGAATAAAATCAAGATAAACACTTTAAGTAAAAATTTTTTTACCCTAAGGCGAGGCAAAGTAAATGCACTAAATGATATAAATCTTGAAATTGAATGCGGAAGTTTTTTTGTTCTGCTAGGCCCGAGTGGATGCGGTAAGTCCACTTTATTAAATATTATTGCAGGAATTGAACAACAATCTACAGGAGAAATCTATTTCAACGAAAGATTGATAGCTTCTCCAAGTAAAAAAGTTTTTCTTTCTCCTAAAGAACGTGATGTTGCAATGGTCTTTCAAAGCTATGCCCTTTACCCGCATATGACGGTTTTTGAGAACATTGCTTTCCCATTAAAAATTTCTAAACTGAATAAAGATGAAATAAAAAGAAAAGTAGAAGAAGCATCTGATATTTTAGAGTTAAAAGGCTTGCTTGAAGCAAAACCAAAAGAATTAAGCGGTGGTCAAAGACAAAGAGTCGCTCTCGGCAGAGCTATTGTAAGAAATCCATCTGTGCTTCTTTTAGATGAGCCTCTTTCAAATCTGGATGCGATGCTGAGAATAAATATGAGAAGTGAGTTGAAATCGCTTCAGAGAAGATTAAATATTACAACTATATATGTAACACATGACCAGACTGAAGCTTTATCTCTGGGCGATAAAATAGCCGTTATAAAAGACGGAGAAATTCAGCAGGTCGGAAAACCAGATCAAATTTATGATAATCCACAAAATTTGTTCGTCGCAAAATTCCTGGGCTCGCCGCCGATTAATATTTTCGAAGTAAAGGTTTTTGAAAATATCCCGACTAAAGCTGAATTAATAAATAATAGAAAAAACTTTCTTGTCGGAATAAGACCTGAGCAAATAAAAATTGCAGAAAAAGATAAAGGCTTGTTCAACGCAAAAGTGAAAATGACAAGCTCTCTGGGAAGTGAAAAAGTAATTCATTTATTTACAGCAAATTCAAAGTTTATAGCAAAGGTTTCTACTGACTTAAACATTTCCGAGGGAAAAGATGTCGGAATCTCCTTTGAGAAAGACAAAGTTTTCTTTTTTGAAAAAGAATCAAGTAAGAGAATCAGTACCTAAAAATCACCCCTGCTAAATTTTTTACTTACCTTAAAATTTGCTATTATAGAAGCTTATCGTATTTATGGAGACAATTACGTGACAGAAAAACTGATGAACTTATTCGGAATTAACCGTGCTGTGCTTGCTCTTTCTGTAGCCAGACTTGCTGACGCATTGGGTAACAGCTTGTTATTCATAATTATTCCGCTTTACATTGCAAAACTGCCGAAAGAATATTTTCATCTCCCCCTTCCGGTAATGGTTGGAATTTTAATTTCAATCTATGGTTTTGTTGTTGCTTTTTTACAGCCTGTAATGGGAGCTCTTTCCGATCACCTAGGCAGAAGAAAAATATTAATTCAATTCGGACTTGGAATGATAGCCGTTTGTACTTTCACTTTTATTTTTGCGACTAAATATCTTGATCTTCTTTTTCTCAGAACCTTGCAGGGAGTTGCAGTTGCAATCACTATTCCTGCCTCAATGTCACTTATGGCAGCAATAACAAAAAAAGAAACGCGCGGCGGTGCAATGGGTGTTTACAGCACTTTCAGAATGATGGGCTTTGTCGCAGGCCCATTATTAGGTGGTTTCATCCTGGACCGCTATGGATTTAATGTAGCATTTTATGTCGGCAGTGGTTTTATACTACTTGCAATGCTGCTTGTGCAAATCTGGGTCGATGACGTCAGAATAAATTTTAAGAATAATAAAAGGCCGAAAATCAAGATTATCGATAAAGAATTGCTTTCACCGGGAATTTTAAGTGCAGGAGTTGCAACTTTTTTAATGGCTTCTGCGTTTTCAATGGTAACAACGCTGGAAAACGAATTTAATTCAAAGCTGGGAATTTCGGCCTTTGGATTTGGTTTTGCTTTCAGTATGCTGATGGTGGGCAGGTTGCTTTTGCAGGTTCCGCTAGGCAGATTATCAGATTTTATAGGAAGAAAGCCTCTGATAATTGGTGGATTAATTCTGATGGCACCTGCAACTATTTTATTGGGTGATGTTGCAAGCCTTACTCAATTTGTATTAGTCAGACTTGGGCAGGGAGTTGCGGCAGCTGCAATAGCCGCACCAGCTTTTGCAATCGCGGCTGATTTGTCAGTCAAAGGTGGAGAGGGTAGACAAATGAGTGTAATTACGATCGGTTTTGGACTCGGTATTGCGACAGGTCCCTTAATAGCAGGATTGCTTGCCGTAATATTTTTCGATCTGCCTTTTTTGACCATTGGAATATTAAATCTCGTTGGAGCAGGCGTTGTGTACTATTTTATGCCTGAAACAGTAGAGGGAGAAAAAGTAATTTTTAAAAAATAATATTATGATAGAACTTATTTTAATGGAGCCGTTATGCTAAAAAGAACAGGTTTACTTTCGATGTTATTTTTATTGACTTCTCTTTTTTTTACTTCCACTTCACTTTCACAAACTCAAAATTCTTTAGCTGAAAAAGTTGCAAACGCCTACGGGGTTAAAAATTTTTCAAAAGTAAAATCAATCTCTTTTACTTTTAATGTAAAAACCCAAAAGGGTACAGTATCGAGAAGCTGGTACTGGGAACCGGGTACCAACAATGTAACCTACAAAGGACCAGGCAAAGACGGTAAGCCAATGACCTATTCATACATTACCGGATCAGTAGATAAAAGCGATACTATAAAATCTTTTGTAGATGCAAGATTTATTAATGATCAGTACTGGCTTTTGTTTCCGTTCCATCTTATCTGGGACAAGAAAGCAGAACTCACAGATGCCGGGATGAAACATTACCCGATAAACAATAAAAAACAAGCGCATTGTTTAATTGTAAAGTACCCACCTTCCGCTGGCGGCTACACCCCCGGTGATATCTTTGAACTTTATATAGGTAAAGATAATTTAATTCACGAATGGGTTTATAGGGCCGGAGGCAAAAAAAATGGAAGAGCTTTAACATGGGAAGGCTATAAAATTTTCAAAGGACTAAATATTTCAACTGTTCATAATGTTGCTGATAAAAAATTTAAACTCTGGTTTTCAAATATAAAGGTTGTAAATTAATAATTACTGAAATTTCCCCTTAACAATCCTTATTCTTTTTCAACAAAAAATGGAGGCTTTATGAAGGCTTTAAAATTATTTCTTCCTATAATTTTTGCGTTCGGAATTTTTGTTGCAGGATGTGGTGTTAAAAAACATGATCCTGCGCAGGTAAAAAAGGATATAGATAATAACAATGCACTATTTGCAAAATCATACAATTCCAAAGACGCAACAGGTGTAATGACTTTTTACACCGATGATGCAGAATTACTTCCTCCGAATGCACCCGAATTTAAAGGTAAAGATAATATCCAGAGCTACTGGCAGCAGGGCATGGATATGTTTTCAGGTCTGAGCCTGACAACAGACACAATTGAGATTGAAGGAAATGCTGCAATTGAAACCGGGAGCTACAGCATAAATGTTCAAATGCCGAACCAGTCCTCGACAACGGACAAAGGAAAATATCTCGTTGTCTGGAAGTATATGCCGGACGGCAAATGGAGAATATTTAGAGATATGTTTAGCAGTAACCTGCCAGCTCCGGGATCAGAAAGCTCTAAATAGGCTATTAAAAAGCTAATGATAAATAATTTTGTTGCACATAATAACTATAAAGTATATTTTATTTTGCAACAAAATAAAAAGAGGGACAAAATATGAAAAAAAATATTGGAACTGTGGATAAGTCAATCAGAGTATTAGCCGCAATAGTTATTGCTATTTTATACTTTACAAACGTTATAAGCGGCACTCTGGCCATTATTTTAGGAATTATTGCAATAGCGCTTATAATTACCAGCCTTTTAAGTTTTTGCGCCGCTTACGTTCCTTTAAAAGTGAGCACTGTAAAAAAAGAGACAAAATAATTATTTCTATTCCTTTATTTGCCGGAACAGGTATTTCCCTATTCCGGCATTTCAATATTTAATTGGTTTATAAAATGAAAATTGAAAAGAAAAATCTACAAGAAAAACTTAAACTGATTACTGAATTCTACAAGCCTAAAATTGCCGGAGAACTCAATGATAATCATGTCAAGCTCGCAAAATTGAAGGGAGAATTTATCTGGCACAAACACGAAAAAGAAGATGAACTATTCCTGGTTGTAAAGGGTAACCTAATAATGAAACTTCGTGATAAAGACATTGAAGTTAAAGAAGGTGAGTTTATCATAATACCAAAAGGTGTCGAGCATAAACCCGTTGCGAATGAAGAAGTTCACTTACTCCTTGTTGAACCCAAAACAACGTTAAATACCGGAGATGTTGAAAATGAAAAAACTGTAAAAGATCCGGACTGGATATAATAAGAAATCATACCAACTGAACGGAAAAGCCCCCAAACAGCGAATAGATGCTCATTTCTTCCGAAACAGAAAATGCACTTCGTCATATAAATATTTGAGTTATATTACAAACATTGAAATTTCTGCAAAATGCTTTGAAGAAATCTAAAAACACAGAAAAAAGTCGTATCGGAACTTCATTTATAGTTTCATTCATTCTTCATCTAGTAGTATTGGTGATTTTCGCAATTATTAAATTCGGAAGCTTCTTGATAAGTATACCCGAATACTCAACAATTAAATTCTCTGAGACCCCCTTGATAAAACAACTCCAAAATGTAAAAAGGGAAAAACACCTCCCCATTAAAGAAAAGAACCTCGAAAAAATTAAAATGCAAAATCAGATGGTATCTGTGGATACTTTAATTGAAATAGAGGATACTGTTAAAATAGATTCTTCAAAACAGGTTAACAATGATCAATACCTTGAATTCGCAAAAACACTTTTGGACACATTCCTGATCAGAAATCCACAATATGCTTCTATGGTTTTAAAACAAGAGGCAAAGGCTTTAGCATACAAGAAATTCAGCAGAGAGACATTAATTAAAAGAATAAATGATGAACTGCATAAATATATACTGAAACATTTTCCCAAAGGATCTGAACATGAACTAAATCCGTATACCGGACCGGGATTACAGATTCCAATAGACGATGTGATAAACTTAGTAAAGAAAATATTTTAATTAAATAGCTTTATACGATATGTTCGGCTTGAATGATGTGTCTTATTTATGGTATATTTAACGCACCAATCAAAGCAATTAATTTTAACAACTATATTTTATTATGGGCTTAAGAAGAATCTTTTCAATTGTATTATCGGTTTTATTGCTGACAACTTTTGCATCTCCGCAAAAGAAAACAAGAAAGTCGGTTAAAGAATTAATCGGAAAATGGTCAACCATTGTGCCTAAAGGCGAGAGATCAAAAACAATGATTACTTTTCATGCTAATGGCACATTGGAATATGACATAGGTGCTATTATTAGTGGTACATTTTTTTTGCATAAAAATTATTTAATAACATATTTCAATGATCCGAAAAAGAGTGCCACTGAAGTGGATACAAGTATTATTAAAATAGAGGGAGATACTTTATACCAAACAAACATGCACCGGGGTAAAAATATACTTATTAAATCCGTCAAGCTCGGTAAAAGGACTTTAGGCAGTGGAATATTCGGGAAATGGCTTTCGCAAAATTTTAACGGATATAAAGCTATACAGGAATTCAGCAGTGATAATCAGGTTTTAGTAGACTTAATTGTCCGATCAATAAACGGCACTTATACAATTTCAGGAAACTCATTGACATTGAACCTTGAAAGGTCACCTACTATTAAGTTCACATTCAGTATAAAGAAAAATGTAATGACAATCCTACAACCCGGTAAAAACGAAGAAAAGAAATTAATAAAAATCGATAACAATTAACTTTATCAAGTTGAATAATTTAAAAATTAAATTTCACAAGCTGGAAAGCTCCAGAATCGATCTTGTTTCACTCTTAGAAATACAGAGTAAACAAGCCTTAACCTTTAAAGTTGATGAAAAAACGTGGTCGCCGCTACAGGTATGTTTTCATGTTATTAAATCCGAGCAGTTAACTCTTCTTTCTCTGAATAAAAATTTACAACAAAAAGACAATTTAAAAAGGAGCAGCTTTGCTGGAATTATCAGAGATGCTTCTTTAAATTTTGCGCTTAAATCAAAAATAAAGTTCAAAGCTCCGCCACTGGTAGCAAATATGCCTGAAGAATACGATTTCGCAGAATTAATGAAAAAATGGGGAACTATCCGATCCTCACTTAAAGAATATCTTGATAATTTTCCAGAACAGTATTCTGACAGAGCGATATTTAAGCATCCAATCGTAGGGTGGATGAATTTATCACAGACACTGAATTTTCTACAAAGCCATTTTGATCATCATAAACTTCAAATAGAAAAACGCATTGAGATATATAACACTCTACACAATAATAAATAACCCTATACTCACCCGCTTATTTCCAACCATCTTCACTTAATTATAGGAATTCCCATACTCGCACTTGGTTCCTGAATTTTTAACAAGTCCGCAATAGTTGGGGCAATATCAACAGTATAAACGGGAGTGTTCACTGTCTGTGTAGGTACATGCCATCCGTAAAAAATTAATGGAACGTGCGTATCATAATTATAGATAGAACCGTGCGTTGTCGCCTCTCCTCCGCTGCTATACTGATATGCTGGTTGAAGTTCAAAAGCGACATCACCGGAACGGGCGGGATTAAATCCATTTAAAACTAAATTGGGAGAAGTTCTGTAAGCTGTTAATTTTTCAAGATCATCTCTCGTGTAAATCTGGGAAATCAGAGGAAAAGTTTGTCTTAAATAATCGGCATAGGCTCTTCTTACATCAGTAAGGTTCAGCTTGAGTGATTTTATAACTTTATAATTCAGAAAGATTTGTTTGTTAGACAAATCTTCAAAAACTCCCGGATCATTAAAAGTATTTCTTGTAAACTTCTGTAATGAATCTTTCATCATTGCAGGATGAAACCAACCCGCCGGAATATTTCTTTCTTTGAGGAAATAAGGACTCTCTGCTACAGCATGATCGGCAGTAAAAAATAAAACGTAATTCCCCCTTCCAACCTGCTTGTTAAGTGCGCTCAATAAATCAGCAACAAGCGAATCAAGTTTAACATAAGTATCTTCAACTTCAACTGAATTAGGGCCGTACTCATGCCCAATATAATCCGTAGATGAATAACTGATCGCCAAAAAATCTGTGTAATTATGCTTTCCCAAATTTTCATTTTTCAGAACTGCTTTTGCAAAATCATTCAGGATATCGTTTCCGTAAGGAGTTGATCTGATAAGATCATATTTTTTTTCTGTATCTAAATTATTAAACAGATGAGGAAATGTACTTTTATGTTCAGAAAATAAATCTCTTTCAAAAGGTTGCTTATCAGGAAGATTCATTTCATATTTCTCAAGAGGATAAGAAAGATACCACCCTGACGACATATATTTATCAACTAATCTTTTCCCATTGAACGCTTTCGCCCAATCAGGAAGAGCTTTCATATAATATGTTGAAGAAATAAAAGAACCATTGTCCGGATCATACCAGTATGCAGCATCAGGATAATGCCCGCCGGGAAGAATTGATGCGCGATCCTTAATTGAAATCGCTATCACTTTTGACTTTCCGTTAGTAGCAAGTTTCAGTTGATCAGTAATCGTTGTCGATAAAAGCCTTTTGGGAGATTCTTCACCACTATCATCGTTACCCCCAACAGTTTTTACAGTGTGATCTGAAGTGCAATAGATTGACCTCCCGGTTTTCCTGTCATACCAATCATTTGCAATAATTCCGTGAAAATACGGTGTCGTACCTGTATAAATTGAAGTATGGCCCGGACCCGTATAAGTCGGAACATAATTGTAATGTGCAAAAGTAAAATTACTGCCTTTATTCATTAACTTCTTCAACCCGTTTTCACCATATAATGATTCAAATCTATATAAATAATCATAACGCATCTGGTCAATAACAATTCCAACCACCAACTTTGGTTCCGGCGTTGTTGATTGTGCTTTTAAAAAGCTAAAGCCTGCTAATGATAAAAAAACAAACAAAAGAATATTCAATTTTTTCATTTTATACCATTTCCATTCTTTGAATAATATTAATACACTAAATTTAAGTGAATAATTCCCCAAATGTATTAAATATTTGTTAATATATTCCGAAGACTAAAATCGCAAATTTTCACCTGAATCCTTTTCTATCTTAAGTTATCTAACTATTTCACAAAACTTAAAAAACGAATTTGCCTCTATGTTTAAAGATTTCAAAAACTTAACGCCTAAAAGAAAAGTTCTCCTGATTGGCAAAATGCTTCTACCTGTATTTCTGGGTGGGACAGCCGGGTATCTTTATTATCACTACGTCGGCTGTGTTTCCGGCCACTGTCCTATTACAAGTAATCCTTATATCAGCATGGCATACGGTTCCGCTGTTGGAGCTATGTTTATAAAGTGGAAAAGTAAAGAAAAATAAAACACCCGCCTTTTTATAAAAAATTACATAATATTTTTTTAGTTATTTTAGGTTCACCGGAAAATGATTTATGTTTCATTTAATCCGGAGGCTTATCACAATATCGGGCAAGGAACAGCTTATGCCGTTAAAAACATTCAGACAACAACTAAAAAAAGCCGGTAACAAAAGAACCGCCGAGACCTTACAATGGTTCTTCAAAACAGCTAAAGGAGAATACGGCGAAGGAGATAAGTTTTTAGGCTTAAAAGTCCCGCAAATTAGAGAAATAGCTAAAAACAGCAAAGACTTAACTTTTGAAGAAATTCAGAAAGCTCTCGAATCTAAATTCCACGAAGAAAGATTGTGTGCTTTACTAATTCTAGTGGACAGGTATTCGAAGAGTAACGAAAAGTCAAAAGAAGGAATTGTAAAATTTTATCTGGATAACACAAAACACATCAATAACTGGGATCTTGTTGACCTGACGGCACCGAAGATTCTTGGCAAACATCTTTTGAACCGAAACAGAAAAATATTATTCAAATTTGCAGTTTCAGAAAATTTATGGGAAAGAAGAATTTCTATTCTCGCAACCTTTTGGTTTATAAGAGATAAACAATTCCGGGATTCACTAAAAATTGCTAAAATATTATTGAATGATGAACACGATCTCATTCATAAGGCTGCTGGCTGGATGTTAAGAGAAATCGGGAAACGGGATATGAAAACCGAAGAAGGGTTTTTGAAAAAGCATTATAAAAAAATGCCCAGAACAATGCTGCGATATGCAATTGAGAAATTTCCCGAAAAGAAAAGGCTGGCCTATCTTGAGGGAAAGATTTAAAGTAACCCAACCCACCTGTTTCCTTCTTCTTTTGTTAAGAGAAGGGGAAGCGAAAGTGAGATTGGTTAAAAATTGTTTTTACTAATGTTTAGGATTAATTTTACTGCATTAACTCTCACGATTTCTTTTTTGAATTATGCCGTGATTGATGGATAAAAATCAGATTCCTTTAAATAACTCCCCCGTTCCCGCCCCGCCGGGACAATCCAAATTCCAATACTTCGTTGCTGGCATAAAAAAACAGGTAAGCTGGAAGAAAACCTTTACCGCACTAAGACATCCTAATTATAAATTGTGGTTCCGCGGACAAATGCTTTCCCTTTTCGGTACGTGGATGCAGCGAACGGCGGAAGGATTTTTGATTTACGAATTAACGCACTCCCCTATTTATCTCGGCTACGTAGGCTTTGCAATGGGAGCTCCCGCCTGGTTATTTATGATGTACGCCGGTGTTGTAGCGGACCGATTTCCCAAAAGAACTGTTTTGATGATAACACAATCTTTTATGATGTTGCTGGCATCTGTTCTGGCTGTTCTTACTTTTACAGGATTAATTCAGCCATGGCATATAATAGGTCTTGCATTTTTACTGGGTGTCGCAAATTCATTCGATGCACCCGCACGGCAAGCCTTTGTGCTTGAACTTGTAAACAGGGAAGATCTCACAAACGCGATCGCGTTAAACTCAACAATATTTAACACAGCAACCGCTGTTGGTCCAGCAATTGCGGGAATTACTTACGCGTTATTCGGACCGGGGTGGTGTTTTACAATTAACGCAATTTCATTTATCGGTGTAATTGCTGCACTTAAATTCATGAAGCTTGAACCGTTCGTGAAATTAGAAAGCAAAACTTCAGCATTTACTGATCTGAAAGAAGGCTTTAAATATATTTATTCGGAAAAAACAGTACTAACTTTAATAAGCCTAGTCGGAGTGATAAGCATCTTCGGAATTTCATACCTTACTCTACTGCCCGCATGGGCTGTAAAAATTATGCACGGAGACGCAGCGACAAACGGATTTTTACAATCAGCAAGGGGGTTTGGCGCACTAACAAGCGCACTTTTTATCGCCTCTCTCGGCAGATTCGCTTTCACAGGAAAGCTTCTGACCATCGGGAGTCTCCTGTTCCCTATCTGATTAATAGTATTTTCTTTTCTGGAATTACTTCCCATTACACTTGTGTTACTATTTTTCATAGGCTTTTCGATAATACTTATTTTTAATCTCGCAAATGCTCTTGTGCAAAGGTTGGTGCCTGATTATCTGCGCGGCAGAATAATGGGAGTTTACAGTTTTACCTTTTTCGGATTTTTGCCCATTGGGGCTTTGCTGATGGGTGTGCTTGCTGAAAAATTTACAGAACCTACTGCCGTGCTTATAGGAGCAATCGTAACATTGTCTTTTTCAATTATAGTATGGTTTAGAGTACCGGGTTTGAGAAAGCAAAAATAATGTTTTACAAATAATTCTTTTTTTAGTAATTTGATGACGTAAAACCACCACACAAACGGTTGCGGGGATCATATAAACACTACATTTAAAAAATCCAAATAGAATTCTGACTATTATAAAAATTACGTTATTGTTTAAATAAAAAGTCAAGTTATACAGGGAAATAATAATGAAAGGAAAAATAATTATTTTTTGTTGCTTTTTTCTAATGATAAAAACTGAAGCTCAATCTACTCTAGTAATACGATCAAAACCAGATAGTGCCGACGTTTATATTAATGGTAAGTTGTACGGCAAAACTCCTCTTGAGATTTTAAATGTTAAAGAGGGATATCAATCAATTAAACTAAAAAATGATTCCTTAAAAAGCTGGTTGAGTATTCTTTATTATATGGAAAAGGATTCAAGTGACCAGATATATGCCATATTGCAAGGTGACTATGGACTATTAACTCTGTACACAAATCCTCCGGGGGCTAAGGTTTACTTAAATGATTCATTGATTGGGAAAACCCCCTTAAATGAATACAAAGTAAAAACTGGTGCCTATAACATTAAAATTAAAAAGGAAAATTATATAATTTGGGAAAAGTTTATTGAAATTACTCACACGATGAAAAAGATGAATGTAACTTTAAGTAGTTTATTTGGATCACTATCCTTTAACAATATTTCAGCTCATCAAAATCTTTATCTTGATGGAAAACTTTTAAATAGTTACAACTTAGCAAATTATAAACTCCCAATTGGGAATCATGAGATACAACTGGTTGATGCCAAATCAAACAAAAGGATCTCTGATGACATTGATGTGAATTCTGGTAATCACTATGATATTTCTTTTAATTCTGATGAATTTTCATTTAAACCTCTTCTATATTCTTCAGTTGTGCCAGGCTTAGGTCAAATATATGGTAAATTTTATTTGAAAGGGACTTTAATATTACTTTCTACCATCGCCAGTGGATGTATAACAGCATTAGCTATAAATAATTATAATAGGAAAACGGATGAGTTTAATTCGTTTCAGGAAAAATATTCTGCCGCAGAAACTGAGGAAGAAGCAAGCTATTATCATTCTATGATGCAAACTGCTTATGACAAAACAAATACAGCTTCAACATTAAAAAATCTTGCTCTGGGTACTTTAGTTGGGATCTACTTATATAATTTGTTTGATGCAGTGTTATTTAGTGGCAATCTAGGAGCTATGCATTATTATAAACAGGATAGTCATTATTACATGAAAAATGAAATCGGATACCAAAAAATAAAGGTGGGAATACAATGGAATTTTTAAATAGTGTTAAAAAGTCCTGCTTATTCTTGTTGTTATCTGTTTTGATACTAAATGGCTGTAAGGAAGCAGTTGCTCCTGATTTTAATAATGTTAATGATCCGAACGCAGTATTATTTCAGGGTGAAGCACCATCGAACTTGAAGATAACTATTTTATCGCAAAATACTATAAAATTAGAATGGCAAAACAATAGCGATTATGAAAACGGGTATATTATTGAAAGGGCCCTTAATAATAATAAAAATTTTATTAAGATCGGGGAGGTCGGTCACAATGTTACTTCCTTTATAGATTCAAATGCTGTGACAAGTAATAGCTATATATATCGTGTACGAATGAAAAATACAATCACAAATAATACTGCAAATATAGTTAATGAACCATATACTGAAAAAATTAAACTAGCTGATAACGTAAGCGATTTCCGTTTGAGTCCAAATGGTGAATATGTTGCAGTGAAAAAAAATGGAGAAATAACTGTATTAAATACATCAGACGGTAAAGAGCTTTTTAATTTCCCTGAGAGTGCCTACGCCCTAAGTAGCGATTATATTGCCTTACCAGATTATTCAACTAATAATCAAAGGGCATTAATAAAAATTTTTAGACTAAGCGACGGAACTCTATTTAAAAGTTTCATACTGGATAATGAATATAATAGAAGAGTTTCATACATGACTTTTAACCACCAGGGTGATAATCTTATTGTTTTGGCCGTTAATTTGTATCGGTGCAAAATCGATGCAAATTCATCTCCAACTGTTAAAAGAAATCCAATGCTGTCATCATTGAACTCTTTTGAAATTAAATTTAGTGAAGATGACAAATATATAATTAACTCGAATGCTTCAACTGCTCAATATTTTACAATCTACAGTACAGATAATTGGGAGCTTGTATATAAAGTTGGATGGATAACATCCGTAGTTGCACATCTTGTTAACAATAGTGTGGTTTTTTATGGTTGGGATAAATCTCTTAATTTCTATGATTTTAAACAAAAGCATTCTGTCGGTACAATTGAGAATGATTTAAATTATGGTCGTTGCAATGAAGTATATAAAGCCAATATAAACAATACCGGCTCAATATTATCCGCTTATAATTCCACTGACAAAATTACTTGGCTGGATACACCCTACGATGTAAAGATAGATCTTTGGTTATTGGGGGATGATTATAGTTTAGTAAAAAAGTTTAAGACACTTGATTTAGGAAGTGAAAAACCAATTGTTAATGAATTTTCAGGCAGAAATGATTTTGTCGTATTAACCGATTCAAAAAATTTATATTTGTGGAAATATTATTGAAATACGTGGTGGATTTCTCGAAACTGCTCGAAAGCATTAGCCCGAAGAAAGAAAAAGAAAGGTTAGATAATTTTGTTAAAAAGGGCAGTTAGTCGTACCAATTTACCTTCGATAAAATAGACGTTCTACTGGTTATGAACATCAGCAAGCATTCCGGAATTGCCTGCAGGATTTTAACCTTCATTTAGCTAAACAACTGTAAATAATCAGGATATTATTTAATTTGTGAATGTAAAAGATTTTCTTGTAGATAACCGAATATAATTATTGCGGGATTTATATGAATTATTTCTTTTCTCTCACCACCGCACTTCTCTTTTTCATTTTACCGTTTAGCCATAATCAAAAAAGATCAGAAAATTCAAAAGAGAATTTAATTGATAAAAAGGTTAAGGCGCTTATTTATAAGATGACGCTTGAAGAAAAAGTCGGGCAGATGACACAGGTATCTCTCCAGGTTGTCACGAAAAAGAGAGGGACCAACTCACAGCGATTCGAACCTGACTATGATAAGCTGAAAGAAGCTATAGTAAAATATCACGTGGGATCGATCTTAAATGTATATGATATCGCATTGAGTTCCGGTCAGTGGGATAGTTTAATAACCGAAATTCAGGATATTGCTACAAAAGAAACGAGGTTAAAAATTCCCGTGCTTTACGGCATCGATGCTATTCACGGAGCTAATTACACAAAAGACGCGACTATATTTCCTCAGCCTATCAATATTGCCGCTACCTGGAATCGTGATCTGGTTAATAAAGAAGGTGAAATAACATCTTTCGAAGTTAAGGCTTGTGGAATCCCCTGGAATTTTTATCCTGTTCTAAACATGGGAAGAAACCCTCTCTGGTCAAGGTTGTGGGAAACTTATGGGGAAGATACCTATATGGCGCAGCAGATGGGAATAAGTTACATCGAAGGAGCGCAGGGAAACGATCCTTCTGCTAAAAACAAATTAGCCGTTTGCCTGAAACATTATGTCGGTTACGGATTTCCGTTGAATGGAAAAGACAGAACTCCCGCGTGGATTCCTGAAAGAATGATGAAAGAATATTTTCTTCCTCCTTTTGAAGCAGGAATTAAAGCAGGCGCATTAACAGTAATGGTTAATTCCTCCGAGGTAAACGGTATTCCGGCTCATTCCGATTATCACCTGCTAACTGAAGTATTAAAAAAAGAATATGGCTTTAAGGGGTTTGTTGTTTCTGACTGGGCCGATATAAAGAATTTATATGAAAGAGACAGGGTCGCTTCTTCTGAAAAAGAAGCAGTTAAAATGGCTGTTATGGCAGGAGTGGATATGAGCATGGTTCCGCTCGATTACAGTTTTTATAATTTACTACTTCAGCTTGCGAAAGAAGGAAGCGTTCCGATGTCGAGAATCGATGATGCGGTCTCAAGAATTTTAAGAGTAAAATTTCTTACGGGAATATTTGACAACCCTTATCCCGATACAACAATGAAATCGATGGTTGCCGATAGTGAATCAACAAAAATTAATTTACAAGCCGCGAGAGAGTCTCTTGTGCTCGTAAAAAACCAAAATAATTTATTGCCGCTTAAAAAAAATATAAAGGTTCTAGTTACAGGCCCTGCAGCAAATATGTTATCATGCTTAAATAGCGGCTGGACAATTACCTGGCAGGGTGATGATGAAGCAGCTTATCCTAAAAATAAAAACACAGTTTTGGAAGCTATTGAACAAAAAATTGGTAAGAGAAATGTCAGTTATGTTGAAGGTAGTTCATTTGATACCGATATAAATTCTGACTCGGCAGTTAATGCAGCAAAAAATGTCGATGCAATAATTATAGTGCTGGGTGAAAAAGCATATTGTGAAACTCCCGGAAATATTGATGACTTAACACTTGATGAAGCACAATTGAGTTTAGCATCAAAACTAAGCAAAACAGGTAAACCAATTATACTGGTTATGCTTGAAGGAAGACCCAGAGTAATTTCAAAAATAGAATCGGAAGCAGGCGCAATTCTTTTAGGCTTTTTACCGGGAATGGAGGGTGGTAATGCAATTGCGGATGTTCTTTTCGGCGATACGAATCCATCCGGCAAATTACCGATAACATATCCCCGCTACCCCAATGATATAGTACATTATGATTATAAACCGATGGAAAATTTCGGAACAAACACATTTAACCCTCAATGGAATTTCGGTTACGGTTTAAGTTATACAACTTTCACATATAGTAATCTGACACTTGATAAAAGCCGGATAAATAAAAATGATTCAATAAACGTTTCGGTAACCGTTAAAAACACAGGCAATCTGCCCGGTAAAGAAGTAGTTCAACTTTATCTTAGCGATCTGTATGGTTCTGTCTCAAGACCGAATAAACAATTAAAAGGATTCGAAAAGATTTTTTTAAATCCGGAGGAAAGTAAAATCGTAAAATTTGTTATAACCCAAAACGATTTGTCTTTCATCGGCAGGAATAATAAAAGGATAGTTGAACCCGGAGAGTTCAAAGTTACAATAGATAAGCTTTCCAGGGGTTTCACTTTGAAATAAAAAAACCAAATGATAAGTTTATTAAGAACAAACTCTGAAAACACAGACTTCGTTGAACTAGTCAAACTTCTTGATGCTGATTTGGCAATAAGAGATGGGAAGGAGCATTCATTTTATGCGCAATACAATAAAATTGATAATATCAAATATGTGGTTATTGCTTACGACAACAGTAAACCGGTTGGATGTGGTGCAATAAAAGAATACAGCCCGGACACAATGGAAATTAAGCGAATGTACACATTGCCGGAAGAAAGAGGAAAAAGAATTGCGACAAAAATTCTGATAGAACTGGAAAAATGGGCGCACGAACTTTCTTATAAAAAGTGCATATTAGAAACCGGTAAGAAACAGCCGGAAGCAATTTCTCTCTACAAACGAAACGAGTACAAAATTATTCCAAACTACGGACAATATGTCGGAATGGAAAACAGTGTGTGCTTTGAAAAGGACATCAAATAAGAAGCCCTGGAAATCTCCTTTTGTTGGTATTTATCAGATGATTAATTAAATTATAACAAAAACTTAAAAGGAAAATATTTTGCAATATAAAGAATTAGGACGTACAGGCTGGAAAATTTCCCGCGTTAGCTTCGGAGCGTGGGCTATCGGAGGAACGTGGGGAGAAGTTGATGACAAAGAATCAATGGCAGCTTTACATAAAGCAATTGAAATGGGGGTTAACTTTTTTGATACCGCTGATGTTTACGGAGACGGCAAAAGCGAACGCCTGCTGAAACAACTATCAAGTGAACACAAAGAAAATATTTACATAGCCACAAAAGCGGGACGAAGATTAAATCCGCACACGGCAGCAGGTTATAACCGTGAAAATCTTACAGCCTTCATTGAACGAAGTTTGAAAAACCTTGGGAAGAGAAGCTCTCGATCTTGTTCAGTTGCACTGTCCCCCGACGGACGTCTATTATATGCCTGAAGTTTTCGGAATAATGGACGATCTTGTTAAAGCAGGTAAAATACGCTATTACGGAGTAAGCGTTGAAAGAGTTGAAGAAGCGCTTAAAGCAATTGAATATCCGGATGTTCAATCGGTGCAAATAATTTTTAATATGTTCAGGCATCGCCCGTCGGAATTATTCTTTGAACAGGCACGTAAAAGAAAAGTTGGAATTATAGTGCGTGTTCCCCTAGCGTTCGGGTATGCTGACGGGAAAACTTAAACCTGACTCGACTTTCTCTTCTGATGATCACCGCACATTTAATCGTAACGGAGAAGCATTTGACCGGGGTGAAACTTTTTCAGGTGTTGATTATAAAACCGGGCTTGAAGTAGTTGAAAAACTAAAAGCTGTATGTCCGCCGGGAATGAGCCTGGTGCAGTTTGCACTGCGCTGGATTTTAATGTTCGATGAAGTTACCTGCACAATTCCCGGTGCAAAGCGGCCGGCACAAGCGAGTGAGAATATAAGCGCTGCGGATTTACCGGAGCTTTCCGAAAAAACTATGGCAGATGTGAAAAATATTTACGATAAGTACGTCCGTGGTTTGGTACATCAATACTGGTAAAATTTCACTGTGATTAACCAATGTCATCCCGAACTTGTTTCGGGATCTCTCATAATTTATTAGATTCTGAAATAAACCTGCCTGCCGGTCAGGCAGGTTCAGAATGACTGTTAGCATTAGTACTTTAAAGTTGAAATTAGGCCAATATTTGATTACCAGATTGTTTATTTAATTTTTTTTACTAAATTAAACAAGCGATAACTTTCATAACTAATTTTAGGGGACCATGCCGGGGTCACAAACCTTAAAATCAGATGAGAATTACATTACTGCTGACGGACATAAGCCGATAATGATAGCTACCATTTATATATACGTATTAAAAACCTGCCGGATAACATTCTTGAATATCAGGCATGTTATGCTACCAAAAGCGTTGAATAATTTAAATATTAAGGGTTTTAGTAGGAATATAACATTCTTGCTGCCGGAATGTTATACAGAATTTTGGCAGTATAATTAATGGTTATACAACAATTAATATGAAAATACTATTAACTAAATTTTGTAATCATTGCCTTGAGGAAGCTGATCGCAAAAATGAAAAATATGATTTTAATCCTCAAGACGTAACATTGGTTGAACTCAATGATGAAGGGGTATATTCATTTAGATGCTCTAATAATCACACACAATGGACATTTACAGCAGAAGAAATATTCCAAATTTTATACGACCTCGGCATTAGATCTCTTTGTGATGGCTACACAAGAGAAGCCTTTGCAAATTTTGTAACAGCACTTGAGCGATTTTATGAATTTATGATAAGGATATTCTTAATTGCTCAAAATATAAGTGAAGAAACTCTTGAAAAATATTGGAAATATATTTCCCGACAATCCGAGAGACAATTTTCGGCATATTTATCTCTTTATGTTAATAAAACTAAAAAATTACCTCAGATACAAAATGATAAGTGGATAGAATTTAGGAACAAAATAATTCATAGCGGTCATATTCCAACTGAAAAGAAAACCCTTGAATACGCACAATATATATATGATCTTATATTTAATGGTCTATTAGAATTGTCAAAAATATTTCCAAATACGTATAAAGATTATATTCATGATGTTACTAAGTTTAGAATAAATATGCTTATGAAAAAGTACCCTGAAATCAACAAAGGTGGTAAAAGATCAGCATATACAATTATCCAGACGAGAACAATGGGAGGCGATCTTTTTAATAAGGTAAACATTAAAGATGAAGTAAAGAAATTTAGCAGTTCTTCTAAACTCTTGAAAATAACATATAGGAATTAGTTAGTTGTATAACCTCTTTAATAAGTAAAAAGTCAGGAGAATAAATCTATGTTGACAAAAGGACTTCTAAGAAAAACTGAAACGATGAACAAAAACAATCAAAAATTATTGTCTTTTGTAAAAATAATATTTTATTTTGGTTCATTACTTTTGATAGTAAGCTTTGGATATATGATAGCAAATTTTGAAAAGGCGGACAAAATAGTAAGTGTCTGGGTACCACTTGTTATAGCCGGATCAGCAATGATAGTATTAAGTCAGATAACAAAATCAGCTTATTTAAATAAAGAAACTACAAAGAGAAAATTATTTAAAAGTTAAATTTGTTTTCTCAATAAATAAAAATACACCGCCGGCAAGCAGGTTTCCACAAAAAAATATGAACTTTGGTATGTATATCTTATTATTAGAATAATAAAACAATTATTATTCACAAACGTTGACCTTTACACAAAGTAAATATCTTATCTATAATCAAACAACGGGTGTTTTATGAAAAACTTCTTCTTGTTTCTATCGATTTGCACGTTATCAGTATTGATTTCGTGCAATAAACAGGATTCGAATCCTGTATTAACTATTGACGGTGGAAAGGTAAAAGGTGTGCAGACAGCAACTAAGGGAATTATTGCATATAAAGGTATTCCTTTTGCGGCACCTCCAGTAGGCGACTTACGCTGGAAAGAGCCACAACCTGTTGTACCGTGGGATGGCGTAAAAGTAGCAGATAAATACGGTGATGCTGCATCGCAAGTTACCTGGGATCCCAATAGTTTTTACGGAAAGGAGTGGCGAGCGAGCGGTTCAGTTCCATTTAGCGAGAACTGTCTTTATTTAAATGTATGGACTCCCTCTGCAGGCCAAATTGATAAGAACCTTCCTGTTGCTATGTGGATACACGGCGGCGGTTATCGCGAAGGTTTTGCCTTTGAACCCGAAATGGATGGTGGAGAAGACTGGGCTTCACATGGTGTTATTTTAGTATCGGTAACATATCGTCTCGGCATTATGGGTTTTTTCTCACACCCGCTTTTGTCGGCTGAGAGCCCCCATGGTGTATCAGGCAATTATGGTTTATTAGATCAGGTTGCAGCACTTAAATGGATTCATAATAATATCGAACAATTTGGCGGCGATCCCAATAACATAACAATATTCGGTCAGAGCGCTGGAGCCGGCAGCGTTCAGTCATTATGCGCTTCACCATTGTCAAAGGATTTGGTTAGCCATGCGATAAGCATGAGCGGCGGCGGCCTGGGCAGCTTTCGTCTGGGCAATAACAATCTCGACACTGCCCAAATGGCAAACAAGAAAATGATGGACTATTTTAAGAAAACAACGTTAAAGGAAATGCGTGCACTCTCTTTCGATGAGCTTCTGAAAATGTCAAAAGAATACTCGGCTGCAACTAAAAAACATATTTTCTGGGGCCCTGTTATTGATCATTATTTTATGGATGGTACTTTCAGCGACGAAGCAAAAGCCGGCAAGATTGCAGACATCCCTTATATGTTTGGATACACAGCCAACGATCTGTTTGATATGACGAAAGCCGTTGAGGATTTCTGTGCTCTCCGTGCTGAACAGAGCAGCAAGCCCGCTTACGCATATTTGTTTGCCCGCCAGTTGCCTGGTGATAGCAGCGGAGCTTTCCACTCTTCAGATCTGTGGTATATCTTCCATTCATTTTCACACAGCTGGAGACCTTTTACGGCAGGCGACAATGCATTGAGCAACCAAATGGTAAATTACTGGACAAACTTTGCTAAGTACGGTAATCCCAATGGAAAGGATGGCGGAACCTGGACTCCCTACTCTGCTAAGGTTCCGAAATTAATGGTGCTGGATGTAAAGGGAGACAAAGCATCCTGCACTATGACTGACAAACCTGAATACAAAGGCAGTTCGTTTACATTCGGTAGGTAAAAAACGAAAAGAATATCAGATTATTACAAAAAGCAAAAGACAATTATATTTATGTAAAAACTGATATCTAAAATTGCTTATATAATCGCTTAATAAAAGGGCGCCCGAGAGGCGCCCAATTAAAAATACGAATAATTAATAGCAGGTTTTATTTCTTATCACTCTTTTCTTTTTCTCCCTTATCTTTCTTCATTTTTTCGAGTGCCGGAATATTAAACTTATCACCCAGCTTTCCAAGCTGCGACATATTAATATTACCAACAATATTTACAAAAGTGGCTTCTGGTTTTCCTTTATCTTTCTTACCTTTTGCATCAATGGAAGTAACACAGAGGCCCAGGAAATTTTCATAATCGTTGGACGGCAGGACATAAACGTTGGTGTACTCTCCATGTTCTTTTACTTTTATTATTCTCTGCCAGTTTTTACTCATCAGTGACTGATCTATGGCACTGACCTTATCCTTAACTTCCTGCTCATTCGCAGCATCCAGTCCGAATGAATTAACTTTTATAAGCTTAAGTCCACCGACTACATCTTGAAAATCTTTATTTTTTTCTGCGCCCATCTTTGAAAGCATTTTCAATAAATTAGCATCAAGATTTATTTCGGTTACATTATCGCCGCTCATAAATTTTGACATAGACCCAAAATCTACATAACCAGGAAATTTTGAGTAATCTGTTTTGTCCTGCGGATAAGCAGTAAATGCCGAGAACAAAATTATAGTAAGAAATAACCCCATTAACTTTTTCATTTTTTTCTCCTTTATAAATATGTATTTACAATTGTTATAGTCTTGCTGATTGGTTTATTTATTTTCTCCTTGAATACATCATTCTTTAGTTTGCCTTCTGTTTCAGACATTATTGATGTTACTATTGCAAACGATTCCCTTGCTTGCTTTTCTGCCAGAATAAGTTCGGCCTTTGAATACCTGCCTGTTGGATTACCGTTACTATTTATTATGATATAACCCGCAACACCTGCTGTTATCATTAGTGCCGCCGCTGTCGAAAGAATCGGCCTCCTGAAGAACATATCTATGTAACTTAATAACCACCCACTTATCTTCGGATTATTCACAGGAACTCTTCCATCAAACTCCTCCGGAGTTATCAAATGTACTTCCCGCGCTGTTTCTCTATATTCGTTCAATATCTTTTTAATATCAGGATTCCTGAAAGCATCAAAATATATTTCCAATTTATCAACAAATCCAGCATCGCCGTAAGCAACTGCAATTATTTTATCCAGATGTTCATCACTGATTTTTTCAGTCGTTTTCATTCTTGTATTCTCTTAAATCTTCCTGCAATTTTTTTCTTGCTCTCAGCAAATAAACTTTAACACTGTTTAAAGACATACTTAACGTCTCGCTTATCTCCTGGTATTTAAATCCCTGTAATTCATAAAGGACAAAAACACTTTTAAGATTTTGCGGCAGATTGTCAATTCCTTCTTGTATTTTGTTCTTTAGAAATTCTTTCCTGACTCTTACTTCCGTATCCGTTAAGGTTCCTGTCGTAGATATGCTCATATTACTATCTAAATTTATTTCTCTTTTTAATGAATTCTGTTTTTTTCTTAAATAATCAATACATAGATTATGTGTGGTTTTCATTATCCAGGATTTCGCCGCTTTTATATTGAAACTGCCAATGTTATTCCAAATCCTGATAAGTACTTCCTGTGTAACATCATCAGCGTCCATCCCGTTCTTCATCATGTAAAGAGCATAATTGAAGATATTATTCCTGTATTGTTTTACAAGTACTTCGTATTTTATTGCTTCAAGCATCTCTTGTTATAAAGACGAAATTAAAAATTGAATTGTTACAATAGATTACTAACTATTTTAGTGAGTTAAAGAATAGGCCAATTTATGCTTAAAACACAGCAATTTAACATCGGCGGTCATTTTATATGTTAAATGGATAATTTATTAACCTCTGTGTTTCCTGACTCCAGGAAAATTTTTGCCTATGTGTTTGCTGATTTTAAGGAATATTAACTATCTTTATGAAATAACTTCTCAAAAACACAAAAATTCGAATGGAAAGACTAATAACAATTAATGATTATAACGATATACCTGATAAATACAAAGAAACACCTATCGGTAAACTTGTAGAATATCACAATCTGAATAAAGAATTCGATACATACAGTTCCGCGCAGCTTTTGGTTGGAATGTGTATGGATAACAGGAAACACCTGCATATTCCGGATAATTTTTCGTTTATTATAAGAACAGGGGGGGCAAATCTTCGCTACAGCGAATTTAAGGTTTCTTATGCTATTGCGGTCGGAGGAGTAAAAGCGCTTGCTCTGATCGGGCATAATAACTGCGGAATGGTTAACCTTGTGGCGAGGAAAAATTTATTTATTGAAAATCTTGTAAAATCCGCGGGCTGGGAAAGAAATAAAGCGGAAGAACACTTTAACCAGTTTGCACCTATGTTTGAAATAGGAAATGAAATTGACTTTGTTTTAAGTGAAGTTAAGAGACTGAGATTAAAATACCCGCAAATTATTATTGCTCCCATGTTATATAAAGTTGAAGATAATTTCCTCTATTTTATAAAAGAGGATTAATGAAAAATAATTCTCGTTTTGGATTATGGATCGGAATTGGTAGTGGGGTAGGTGCCGCTGTTGGGGCAGAAACCTCTCAATTAGCAGAAGGGCTAGCACTAGGACTTGCCGCTGGTATTCTCATCTGGTTTATGACACGGAAAAAATCAGAATAGATAAAACGCCAAAATGATCTATCTGTTTCAATACTTTTTATACAATTATTATATAAAATTTAGTTTCCTTATAATCCATTTCTAATAATTTATAAACATTTATCTGGATTTATAAAATGGCGGATAGAATAAATATTTCATCAAAAACCCCTTGGGAAAACATTGTTGGCTATTCGCGGGCAGTCAAAATAGGCAAAATAATAGAGGTTTCTGGCACTGCTCCGGTTAAAGAAGGTAAAACTTTATTCCCTGGAAATGCTTACGAGCAAGCGAAAGCCTGCATAAATATTATTGAAAAGAGTTTGTCAGAAGCAGGTGCTTCTTTAAATAATGTAATAAGGACAAGAATGTTTGTAACCGATATTTCAAAGTGGGAAGAATTCGGTAAGGCTCACGGAGAATTTTTCTGTGAGATAAAACCGGCTACTTCTATGGTTGAGGTGAAGTCTTTAATTTCACCTGATATGCTTATTGAAATAGAAGCTACCGCTATTATCGATTAATTATTACTATAAATATTTTTGATACGTTAAATTTTTATTTTATTATTATATATCCTTTATAAGAATTTATTTCTATAAACTTATTTTTATTGCCATGAGTTACAAAATTTCTTCTGAAGCAACTATTGGCCACGTTCATTTAACCGTAAAAGACCTCGAAAGGTCATTATCATTTTATCGTGATCTCCTAGGGTTTGACGTAACAACCTGGTTTGGCGACTCCGCCGTTTTTCTATCCGCCGGAGGATATCATCATCACATAGGACTAAATACCTGGTATGATGAAAAATCTACCCGGATCCCAAAACGTGAAATTGGCTTATATCATTTTGCAATACTCTTTCCATCCAGAAAAGAACTTGCCCGTGCATTTAAAAATCTCTGGGAATCAAAATATCCGATCCAGGGAGCTTCTGATCATGGAGTTTCGGAATCAATTTACATTACCGATCCTGACGGCAATGGAGTGGAACTTTATGTTGACCGCCCTATTTATGACTGGCCAAAAGATGAGAAAGGCAACCTGGAGATGGTAACAAAGCACCTCGATCTGCCAAAGCTTCTGAACGAATTAGAACCCGAATAGAATTAATTAACCTTTCCCAAGAAGGTTAAATTTCATATATTATATAGGTACTTATATATTTACTTATATATACTAATTACAATATCAGCTAAAATGAGTATAATCAAACAATTAGGCGAGGCCGGTATTCCATTTCGACTGAAAAGAATTACCGATGGAATTTCACGGGATGTTCTATCGCGTTACAGGGAATGTTGCTTCGATGCTGAGCCGGCATGGCTTCCAATTCTTCTGCTATTAAAAAAGAACGAGCTTTGCTCTGTTCAGGATATAGCTTCTTCACTCGGAATCTCACATCCTGCGACAGTTCAGTTTATACAAAAGATGGAAAAAAGAAACGTGATTCAGCATTCATCCCACAAATCTGATAAGAGGAAAAAGATGATTGGCTTAACAAATCACGGACTCGATATACTTGAAAAGATTGTGCCGGTACAAAAAGAAATTGAAGCTGCCTTTCAAAGACTAAACGATGATACAAAGATTGACCTGATTACTACTCTGGATAAAATTGAAGAAAGTATTTCTCAAAGATCTTTTTATAAAAGAATAATTGATTCTTATAAAGAAAAAGCAATAAAAGATGTGGAGATTCTTTCCTACAATAAAAGCCTTAACAAAATATTTAAGGAATTAAATTATGAGTGGCTTCAAAAATATTTTGAGATTGAAGAAATTGACAAAAGAATATTAAACGATCCTGAGAAAGAAATAATAAAAAAGGGAGGAGAAATATTTTTCGCCAGGATTAATGGTGAAATAGTAGGAACTTGTGCTGCTATTAAAACTGACAAAAAAACTTATGAACTGGCAAAAATGGCAGTAACAGAAAAAGCACGCGGTAAACAAGCCGGCAGAAAACTTGCGCTTGCCGTCATAGGTTTTGCCTGGTCAAAAAAAACAAAATATGTAACTCTACTAACCAGCAACAAACTGGCTGAAGCAGTCAACCTTTATAAAAGTCTCGGGTTCGAAACAGATCCTAATTATAAAGATACTACATACAAAAGGAAGGTTTTTAAAATGGTAATGGAGCTATAAAAAAATGTAACATTAATTTAATTTTTTCTGTACATTATTTAACTATAATGAAGAAAAGAAATTTATATATAAGTTTTTTATTTATAACACTCCTGCTCTTAATTTCATGTTCCAATAACAACAACCCGGTTGGTGTTGATTACTCCTCTCCCTGGACTACTTCGACCCCTGAAACTCAAAATGTAGATAGTAAATACTTAAACGATCTCGTAACTCAAATAAACGACAATACTTTTGGCAATGTTCAGAGTCTCGTAATCTTAAGAAATGACAACTTAATATTTGAAAAATATTTTCGCGGATATGCTAGGGAGACTTTGCACCACGTCTATTCTGTAACAAAAAGCTTTACCTCAGCTATGGTGGGCATTGCAATCCAGCAAGGAATAATATCCGGGATTAATGAAAAGCTTATGAATTATTTTAAAGACTACAATATCCAAAATTCCGATACTTCAAAATCATCTATAACTTTGAGAAATGTCCTCACAATGTCTGCCGGCTTCCAATGGAATGAACTATCAATTCCCTATTCTGATACAAACAATGATTTTAACAAGCTTTTCGCAAGCAGCGATGCAATCCAGTATGTGCTGGACAAACCTATGCAGAATTATCCCGGGACTAAGTTCAGGTATAATACCGGTCTACCCTTATTGTTTTCGTTTATAATTCAGGAAGAAACTGGCAAATCTGCTGAAACTTTCACCGTTGAAAATATATTTAAGAAAATTGGAATATCATCTTACAAATGGGACAATGCTCCGAAGGGAATTACTAATACAGGTTCAGGGCTATTTTTAAGACCAATAGATATGGCATTGTTTGGGCAATTATTTCTAAATCGGGGAGTCTGGAATGGAGAACAAATCATTCGATCCGACTGGGTAGACATTTCAACAGCTAATTCAATCTCCGTTAATAGCAATATTGATTACGGATTCTATTGGTGGCGTTATTCAAAGCTAAACTCCGTTGTAAATACATTACCGGTTAATGATGTATATTTTGCTTATGGCTATGGGGATCAAATTATTTGGGTTATACCTCAATACAAGATGGTTGTGGTAATTACAGCAGATAACGGAGAAAATAACTTCCCCACCGATAATATTATAAAGAATTATGTTTTACCCTCCATAACAAATAAATAATTACCGCTATTTTTTCAGATTATTTCTTATCTTTTAGCTAATATCTTTTTATAACTCTTTAGATAAATACTTGATGAACAAGCAGAATAAATCTTCAGCCAATTTCTTTGCGTCCGAAAACCTTAAGCGCCTTGCTGAAAAAAGAAATGACGAAAAATGGATAAGCAAACAATTTGAAAGTACTGACACTTTGTTTATTCCGGTTTGGCAGGGGAAAAACCTTTTTGATATCTCTGACGAAGCAAAAATAGTCACTCTAAGGAAAGATGAAATAAAAAAATTTGGTATGAAAGAGTGTTCATTTACATTACTTGGCAAATTAAATAATAAAGTTTATTTCTCATTTTCGTTAGATAGAATAGATACTGACTTAGATAAAGAGTTTAGCTCATTTGGAATCTTTGCTCCCCTCAGAAAATATGCGGCTCTTTTGAATAAAGACGACGCCTCGCTTATTGCCTATTCAATTGCTTTAAGCAACTGGCAAAAAAAACACCGCTTTTGTGGGAATTGCGGAAATAAAACTATACTGGTTCTAGCGGGACATCGTCTCGATTGCTCCAACACTGATTGTAATCACCAGATTTTCCCTAGAACTGATCCCGCAGTAATAACACTGGTTTACAAAGATGATAAATGCCTGCTTGTTCGCCAGCCTCACTGGCAGCCCGGACAATATGCACTTGTGGCAGGATTTGTTGAACCCGGTGAAAGTCTTGAATCTGCTGTTGCCCGGGAAATTTATGAAGAAACCGGCATCGAAGTAACAGACATAAAATATTTTTCATCTCAGCCATGGCCTTTCCCCGGTTCTATTATGCTTGGCTTTTCTGCAGAAGCAACTACAAACAAAATTACATTTCATGACCAGGAGCTCGAGGATGCAAAGTGGATGACACGTAATGAAATAATTGAAGGATTGAAAAACAGAACTCTGAAAAATCCAACTAGTTTTTCAATCGCATTCAGGCTGTTAGAAAATTGGTTCGATAAAGATAATAATGAAAAACTATCAAATATAATTTCACGACTAAATTAATAGAGTATTAGAATAAACATTCATTTACAGAGGAAATAATGATAACACGGAAAAAATTCATATTAAGTAGTGCACTTACATCAGCAGCTGCAATGTTTGGAATCAAACCCACATTTTCTGAAAACTTTGGAAATGTAAAAAAGAAGACAGCAAGGAAGCCAGTCGTAATTTCAACGTGGAATCATGGTATAGCCGCAAACGAAGCAGCCTGGAAAGTTTTGAGCACAAATGGTCGCGCTCTGGATGCAGTAGAACTGGGAGTACGTGTAACTGAAGCTGATCCGAAAATCTCCAGCGTTGGATATGGCGGACTACCCGACCGTGATGGCCGCGTTACTCTGGATGCTTGTATAATGGATGAAAATCTCAACGGTGGTTCTGTTGCCTGCATTGAACACATTAAACATCCCATTTCCGTAGCAAGATTAGTAATGGAAAAAACCCCTCACGTTATGCTGGTAGGAGAAGGAGCTTTACAGTTTGCGTTGCAAAACGGATTTAAAAAGAAAAATCTTTTAACCGAAAGCTCAAGAAAGGCCTGGGATAAAATGGAAGAAAGAAAATAAATACATTCCCGTTGGGGAAAATAATCATGACACTATCGGAATGGTTGCGCTTGATAATAACGGGAATCTTTCAGGCGCTTGTACAACCAGCGGAATGGCGTGGAAAATTCACGGGCGTGTCGGTGACTCACCAATTTTAGGCGATGGACTTTATGTTGATAACGAAGTAGGAGGTGCGGCTTCAACTGGTGTTGGTGAAGCGGTTATGCGTACCTGCGGAAGCTACCTTGTTGTGGAATTAATGCGTGCAGGCAAAACTCCCGACGAGGCTTGCAAAATGGCTGTTGAAAGAATTATGGCAAAAAACATGAAATACGAAGGGCTCCAGGTTGGGTTTATTGCACTGAATAAATACGGAGAAGTTGGAGGATATGCAATTAAAAAAGGATTCCAATATGCTCTTTATGCCGATGAAAAAAATCAGTTGATAGACGTTAAACATTACGAATAATTTATTATAGTAAATTTCGAGGT
Organism: uncultured Bacteroidota bacterium; assembly: GCA_963772675.1. Lineage (GTDB taxonomy): Bacteria > Bacteroidota > Ignavibacteria > Ignavibacteriales > Ignavibacteriaceae > JAKAGZ01. Next base: position 238,262 of record CAVYYF010000005.1, on the reverse strand, counting down.
ATTGTTCTATTTGTGGCCGTAGTGATTAAAAATTTTAAAGGACTGATATGAAAAAACACAAGCGGATCGCATTGGTCGCACACGACAACAGGAAACCCGATTTGATAGAGTGGGTTGAATGGAACTGGAAGATTTTATCAGATCATGAAATAATATGTACTGGCACAACTGGTAAACTTGTTGAAGAAGCGTTAAAAAAGAGAGCCTCAACCGGAAATCCGCTGAAGCATAAAATTAAAAAGTTAAAATCCGGCCCGCTTGGTGGAGATCAGCAATTAGGTGCATTAATCACAGAAGGTAATGTTGATATGATAATTTTCTTCTGGGATCCTATGCAGCCGCAGCCCCACGATGTAGACGTAAAAGCTCTACTAAGAATTACTGTTCTTTACAACGTGCCCACAGCCTGCAATAGATCAACAGCTGATTTTTTAATTTCATCTGTTTTGTTTAATGAAACCTATGCACCCATAATAAAAGATTATTCAGGCTATATAAACAGAACGCTAAAAGGCTGATTGTAAAATCAAATTTTATTTATAAAATAGATAATACTGTCCATAAATTCCTTCGGTTTCTTTCTCCATTGCCAGTATGACCTTGGCCAATCCCACGTTTTGCCATTTAACCCCTGAAATGTAAGCATATCATGTGCCGTTCTTGGAATTACTTTTATTGTATATTTAATACCTGCGGAAGTAAGATAACCTCGCATTTTCCTTCGGAGGAACTAGGTTATCTTTTTCTCCAAATAAACTGAGAACGGGACAGGAAAGACTTTGTAACTCTCTCTCAGGATCATAATTATTATTTCGCCACCATTTAAAATCTTTTTCATTAGCAGGAGCATTAATATAAAAAGCCCAGTCCCTGTTTTTAATATCATTAAAGTCCTTTCGAAGTAATTCCAGGTCATTTTTTTTATTATCAGCAGCATACCTGAAATATAATTTCGTGTATGCAACAGCAGAATCGATTTCAGGTTTATCCCATTCGTCTCCTTGCATAGAATACTTTACTCTATCGATATCCTGTTCGAAGACTTAAACAGCAGGGCCAACATTCAAAATTATAAACGCACAATCTTTGGTTTTATTAGCAGCTATAGGCGCGATCCAGCCCCCTGGCTCGTTCCTAAAAAGCCTATTTCAGATATGTTCAAGTCTTTTCTGCTTTCAAGATAATTCAAACCTGCAACAGCATCATCAGCAAGATCATTAAGTGATGCAGTTAGCCAGGAACCTCCGGATGAACCAGTTCCTCTTTTATCGTATAATAAAACTCCGAAACCGTTTTTTGCAAGCAGATAACCGAATGAAATGTAATACGGGCTGTAACGCGTTTGCTCTCCCGAACCGGGTATTAGAATAACATATTTTATTTTCCCGGTCTTTTTGTGCCGGGGTTTATAAATCATTCCGGACAGCGTTATATTTTTATTTTTAAATTCAACCTCTTCTTTTACATAAGGCTTTTCTTCGGTATACCATTTTTCACTGATCCCTGTTATTTGTTTTTCATCTTTACTCAGAAAGCAATAAAAATTTCAATAGTAAAATTTTATGTTTAATGTGTCACCGCTATAATGAATATCATTTACAGGAACATCATAATAGCCGGTTTCTGGAATTTCATAAGTAGCTTTTTGCACACCGTTATCAGTATAAAAATCCAGGTTTACCAGTTGAACTGAACCCATTCTTGTTACAGCACCCTCATAACGCCCCGTAATATTTTGCCCGTATAAAATACCTGGTAAAGTTGTTATAAAAATTATCACAAAGACAATATTTTTTATTGTGTTCATGTTAAATAGAAATTTGTTTTATATAAACTTTAATTTATTATTTTAAGATAAGTTGATGCAATTTTGCTGCTCCTTACCTGAAAATCATTTGTATTACTAAGTAATATATATGACAGGTCGTAATCGGGAAAAAATTGCAATATTGCCCTGTATCCGCGAAGAGACCCTATTGCAGCATAAGAAGTAATTCCTTCAACTTCCGGCGTATGGCGGCCAAAAGTCTCATCAAACCAGCCCATTGCCATATAGGATTTTTGCCCCGAAAGGGTAAAAGGTGGTCTTAATACCATCTCTAACATTTGCGGTTTCAGTACTTTGTTTGAACGTAGTGCAAGCAGCCATTTTTCCATATCAAGAAGATTTATATAAATTCCTCCCGAACCGGTTATGGTTATTCCTTTATAATCATTTTTGATGAACTTTCCTTTCTCTTTGTTATAACCAACCGCACGATTTTGAACTACCGGTTTGGTATCGTCATAAACAATAGTAGATGTCATTCCAAGAGGCTTTAAAAAAGTTTTTTTAAGAAAATCTGCATACGACATTCCTGAAACTTTTTCAATGATTTTTGCCAGCAGAACATATGCTGTATTGCTGTATGAATAATCTGTCCCCGGTTCAAATAAAAGACTATCAATGTTTCCGGCAAATTTTAATACATCATCATCGGAAAGTGATTTTACGTCTTCTCCCATCACATCATAAAAATCTGTCAGACCCGAAGTGTGGTTAAGAAGATTAAAAATTCTGATATCTTTTGTACACGATGGCAGATTGGGAAAATAATTTGAAATTTTATCCTGGAGTTTTAGTTTGCCTGCCTTTTTAAGTTTTAAAATAGCCGCGGATGTAAATGTTTTTCCAATCGAAGCAGTATAAAACATAGTCTTTTCTGTGATCGGTTGCTGCGTATCCATTGAAGCAACGCCATAACCTTTTTGTAATAATACTTTATCGCCGTGAAGAATTGCAATTGCAAAGCCGGGCTCCCTGGAATTACTTACAGAATCAAGGTATGAAGAAAGCTCATTGGAATTATCCTCAAAACGGAACTGCGGTTTGGGCATGAGTTGTGCTTTCAAAGGTAAGGCAAGAGCAACAACTAATAAAACTATTGTGGATCTATTTTTTATATTCATTATATCTCTGATATTTTAATGGTTCATTTTATAGATTGTATTACCTTTTAACTCCTTTCTCCAGATTTTTTTATAAAGCACAAGTCCAATTTGTAATAATTCGCTAGGTTGTTTTTCTCCATTAACAACTAATTCCCTATTAGAAAGTTCTAAATCATAATGCTCGCCTAAAGACACGGCTCCTCTTTTTATTAACTCTTTTGTTATTTCAGTACCAAATTTATCGTATTTTTTCACGGTTTCATTTCTTCCTTTAATTTTCCCCATACGTTCAATTCTTTTTTCTTCCAGGGTTTTTCTTGTCTCTTCCAGTTTCTCCTGTCGTATTTTGATTTCGTTTTTTAATTTTTCTAATCTTTCTTTTTGTTTTTTAATTATTACATCGTTATCTGCTAAAGTATCTCTTTGTAATTCAATCATGGCAAAATTGTCATCAATTATTTCCTGTGGCACCGGTGCTGTTGGCGGAACACCCGGTTGCCTGAGTGAATCAGCCGCTTCCGGTGGCGGTGGTAAGTCAGGCCCTTCCACACTGTCTGGAATCATTGGCCTGGGTGCTTTGGGTGGTTCCAGAAGTTTTGTGTTTTCTAAAACTGAAGGTGCTGCCGGAGGTATGGGAGCTTTTACTATAAAATTGCTCAATGTTTGTTCAACCATATTTTTATATTCAGAAATTTTTGTCGCGGGAATTTTATTTCCGTCAACGTATAATTCTTGAATTTTACCGTTATTCATTTTTACTTTAATCTTATCATTATTGAAGGAATAGCTTCCCTTCTTCCACGAAGAATCTTTTACCGCAGTAGAAAGGGCTGTATGCCCGCTTTTTTCTAACTTGTCAAATGAAACTGATGCAAATATTGTTGTTGTAAATAACATTGTTGTAATAATACCCAGAGCAATAAGTCTTTCAGAAAATCTGGTTTCTTTTAAATTCTGTATTGAATAATCTTTTAACCCTGTTCATAACTGTTTTATTTTTCTTGATAGCCAGAACAAACTGATTCTCTTTAATTTTTAATTCTTCCAGGTTTGTTAATGCGTGTGCATATATTAATTTATCACCGCTGTAAGCTACGGCAATATCGTCGCAGCTATTTTCTCTTTCTTCCCTTATTTTGGAAGATATCCACCAGGCGGCCGGATGATAAAAAAGAATAATCTCGCCAACTGTTTGTAAAATATTTATCAGGTAATCGTTTCGATAAATATGAGCAAGCTCGTGTGCAATTATAGCCCCGATCTGATTTGCCGGCAATCCTGTCAGCATTCCAATCGGCATTAGTATTACAGGTTTAACATAACCTATAGTAATAGGAATACTTACGTTTACAGATTCCAGCATCCTGACAGGTCGGGATATTTTAAGTTTGTACCTCAGTGAATTAACACGGTTCTGCCAGAAAGCAGGCACAAATGATGTTCCTGTGTATTTTAATTTTCTAATCAGGTAGAATCCACCTAAAAACCTGAGCGTGAAAAACATAAACCCGGCAAACCAGATAAATGTCAGGAGTGAAATGTTTTGAGCTAAAAAATATTTTAATTCCCTGGCTATACCAAATTGCGATGATATATTTTCTTCACTATTATTACCTTGAGATTTTGCCGGAGCAGAAGATAATACCTCACCTACAGCTGAAGTTTGCAAAGAATTGTTTATACTTTGCGGATTTTCATAAGAATTCATTTCAAGAGAAAAAGTAACCATAAACAAAATTACCATTACGCCGAGTGCTATAACCGCAGCTTTTGCCTTGGTAGCAGAAGAAGTTTTTACTAAGGTAAAGAAGGCAATGAGTAAAAGAGAAATGATAGCTCCCTGCCAAAAAGAATGAATGATTGTCCACCCGATTGAATAGATTAAATTTTCCGGCAAAATTTTATCTATAAAATTCATCTCTTTCCTCCCTCTATCTTATCAAGAAAATTTCTTATCTCTTCTATTTCCCTTTTAGACGTTTTTCTGTTCCCAAGTGCCTGCATTACAAGTCTGCTTGCAGAACCTCCGAAAGCTGACTCCAGAAATTTGTCAAGCAGTACCTTTTGCGTTTCATCTCTTTTATATACTGCAGAATAAATATGGCTCTTATTTTTTTCGTCTCGTGTAAGTAGATTTTTCTCTACCATAATCTGCATTATCTTTAGCGTAGTTGTATAACCAACATCTTTCTTTTGATTCATCTTATCATTTATAAACCTAACTGTTGAAGGGCCTGATCCCCATAGTATTTGTAATATTTCAAGTTCCGCTTTAGTTGGCTTTGGTACAGATCTCTTTTTCATTACCGCTCCTAAAATTTAATTCCTTGTTCCAGGCTTCAGATGTTAATATATACGAAAGTATTCGTAGTGTCAAGGTAAAAATACGAATTTTTTCGTAGGTGGGTAAATATTGTGTTGAATGGCCATTAACAATGACAAAAACAAATAATTCCCGGGCAGAAATTTATTTGTTAATTACTCTCTTCTTCTTAAATTTCCCCAACTCTTTCCGTGAATATAATGACTTTAATAAAACAAAATATAAATCCCTGGAAAGGACTTAAAGGATTACCACACAATATGTGGGTGCTGTTCTGGGCAACATTAATTAACCGTTCTGGAACGATGGTTTTACCTTTCCTGGTACTATATATGACAAAGCATTTCAACTACAACGATGCGGATGCAGGACTGGTGCTCGCTGTATACGGTGCAGGAGCTCTCATCACTTCACCCATAATAGGGAAAATTTCAGATAAAGCCGGTTCCTTCCGGATTATGAAGATATCACTTTCTTTAACCGGGTTAATGTTTTTTGCTTACCCTTTCATCTCAGGTTATTATTTAATACTTGCATTCACTTTTTTAATGGCGGTAATAAACGAAGCATTCCGTCCTGCAAATATGTCTCTTATATCAGAAGTTGTTCCAGCAGCACAGAGAAGAACAGCTTACGCATTGAACCGGCTAGCGATAAATCTTGGTATGAGTATAGGACCTGTTGTTGGCGGGTTACTTACATTAATTAATTTTACAATCATTTTTTATGTCGATGGCATAACTTCACTGATAGCTGTTATATTTCTTATTACCGCAAGATGGGACAAGATTGATGAAGTAGAAGAGAAACACATTCAGTCAGGCGAAAGCGAGGTAAAACATTTAGGTCCTTTAAAAGATAAACACCTTGTGTATTTTTTACTAGCGCTCATTCCTGTTGTAATGGTTTTCTTTCAGCACATGTCGTCTATGCCGCTGTTTATGGTGCACGATCTTGGATTTTCACCTGCAACATACGGTGCACTTATAATTGTTAATACCGGATTAATAATCCTGGTCGAAGTTCCTTTAAACAATTATCTTTCACGCTGGAGCGACAGGAAAAGTTTAACAGTTGGTGCAATTTTAACTGCAATCGGTTTTGGAGCGATGACAGTTGCGCACAGTATTCCACTATTAATAATAACAATTATTATCTGGACATTCGGTGAGATGATTGTTTTCCCTGCCAGTGCCACTTACATTGCAGAAATTGCCCCGGCAAAAAAACGCGGAGAGTATATGGGCTTTTACCAGATGTCTTTCAGTGTTTCATTTATGGCCGGGCCTTGGCTGGGAACATTGATACTGGAAAATTATGGTTCTTTTAGTTTGTGGGTCGGGGCTTTTGCTTTTTGTGTTATTTCTGCAATTTTGATGTCCAGAATAAAAACTAAGCCTGCAGTTGTTCAAACAAATTAACACCCTTCTCTCCTGTAAATTTTCTTTACAGAATTTTCATCTTCTCTTTCAGGTTGTCCCCCAAAATACATACTACGCCTTTCAATATTTTCAAAGTTTTTCTTTTCAGCTTCTGATGAATTTTTCAGTAGAACAGGAAAGATTATTTTATTCATCCAATCGTCAATTCCACCATTGAGGAAATAGGCTTTCTTAAATCCTTCTTTTTCAAATTTATATTGAATCGTTTTTGAGATATTATCCCTGCCGGAATAAAGCACTATCATATTCTTTTGGTCAAATGTGGATGGATCTATCCTCGTGGCATTTACATTGATTGCAGACGGTATATGATAATCATTGTAATCTTTTTTATCCCGCAGATCAACTACTGTTAGGTTTTGTTTCTTTGAAATGAGTGTGTCGGCAAACTGTTCCGGATTTATATAACTTTTTTTACTACTGAAAGGACTTCCTGCAATTACAGCAAAAACCGAAAGAATAATTGCAGAACCAGCCAGTATTTTATTCTGTGTTAATTTCATTTATTTGCAAACTTCTTTTCAATTTTTTCTGCACCAACGAATCCCACAATTGCAATAATCACAACAACAAAAACTAAAGTACCATAGGAAACATTTAACAATTGAGGAAAAGTTGCATTACCCATTGGGGTTGAATAATAAAAATTTCTGATCAGTGGAAAAGCTTCCCCAAAAACAAAAACTCCGAAAATCATCCCAAGTATTAAAATGAAGCTGTCTATTCTCCCCGTGGTTAAAGCTACGCATGATGTTCCGGGACAAAGCCCCCCCATCACAAAACCAATTCCGAAAATAAATCCGCCGACAATTTGAGGAAGGATATATGTTGGAATCAGATAAACAAGTGAAAGATCGAGAAATCCAAAATAAGAAAGCCAGAAGAGACCTAGCATCGCAGTAATGATAGCAGTAAACATCATTTTAAAAACTGTCATATCATAAAAATAAAATTGCCCGACAAGCTTTGTAGCATTACCGAGCCCGCCTCTTTCCAGAAAGAAGCCGAAAAATATTCCGATGATAACAGCAATTAATAGACTAGTTCCATCGCCAAAAAACCCATGAATAAAAAAAGGCGCGCTCATATCCATTGCCTCCTTACAAAGTAAGCTGCGGCGTATCCTCCTATAAAAATGAATATCATAAATAGCCAGCTTCCAACATTGAGCTGGGCTCCACCAGTTAATGCTTGCCCGCTTGTGCATCCACGCGCTAGCTTAGCGCCGATTCCCATAATTGCTCCACCGATAAACGCATAAGTAAATCTTCCTCTCACAGAAATATTCGGACCTTTATCAACTGTCTTTTTAAAACGGTGAGCCAGGAAACCGGAGATAAATCCGCCAATTAATATTCCTATCACTTCAATTACATACCAATCTTTTAGCGGATTTGCAGAAACCTGATCTGAATAAGTTGAAAAGAATTCATTTTTCTCTCCAAAAGATGGTGCAATTGCATTTACACCTGTAGAGACAACAGTGGAAAAGGCTCCCGAAGCTCCAAGTCCTCTACCCATAATTACAAAAGCTGCTAGAAGAACAAGCCCGAGACCTACCCCGGCAACATAAGGATTCCAATAAGGTTGCGGTGTAGAAATGGATTTTCCTTTGCCGATCTGCTTCGTTCCTAAAAATGATATTTTTTTTGTTGCTGTGTCCATATTTCTGTCTATGAATATTTTTAGTTCATCTTTCTTTTCACGGCTCCAATAATAGGCAGATCACTTCTTTTGTCCCATTCCTCGTAAGAGCCATCGTAAAGTTTGGCATTATAGCCAAGATACTTTGCTATAAAATAATCAAGACTGGCTTGCTGACCAATATGACAATAACAAACAACTGTCTTGTCCTTGCTTACATTTGCATCAGAATAAATCTTTTCAAGTTCATCTTTCGATTTAAATAAATACGGAGGAATGCTTGTCGTTAAAGATGTGAAAGGAATATTTGTTGCTCCGGCAATATGTCCGGGCCTGCTATAACTTGTATCAACACCTGAATAAAAATTTTCTGTTCGTGCATCTACAATTTGAATTTTGGGATTATTCAGGTTTTTCTTAACATAATTCACATCAACCACAGCACCTTTATCAGGATGAGTAATTGTAATCTTTCCCTTTTTAATTTTTGTCTTTTCTGAAGTCACAGGAAGATTTTCTTTTTTCCATTCAGGCAAACCACCATCTAATATAGAGGTGTTTTCACCAAGCCCCATATAATCGAGAGTCAGATAAAACCTGGTTGTCGGAGTTACCCAGTCATTTCCATAATAAAGAATAATTCGTGAGTTGTTTGAAACACCAGCTCTTTCAAATGAATCTATTAATTTTTCCATTGAAGGAACCTGAAGTGTAAGTCCCGAGCCTCTCGGTGTTGAAATTTCATCCCTGGTCATAAAAACCGCACCGGGAATATGTTCTTTATCATAATCAGTCTTTTGCCCAATTTCGATTAATACAATGTTCGGGTCCTTAAGATGTTTAGACAACCAGCCAGTTGAGACTATAAAATCATGTTTTTCACCTTTTGCAGATAACAACTGAAAAGGTATTAATAGAAAAACAATTATCAATACAAATCTTTTAATGGTTTGCATAAAATTTAATCCCGTTAATTATAAATGGATTTTGGCTTTAAGTGAACGACTACGCTTAAAAATTGAAAAATTATTTCGATTAACACAATTTAATTTTGATGAATGGTAAATTACTTAATTTATCCTGTATTATAACCGCTCATCAAAGTAATCTCTTTTTTATTTAAAATAAACCGAAGAATACAGAACATTCCGGAACTCCATTCGTCAAAATTATCAGAAAAGAAATGGAGTAGTTATGAAAAACAATTACAACACAAAACTTATATTTAGCACTTTGGGAATTGTACTGCTGGCATTGATCTCTTTTGGTTTTTATTCAATTTCACTTCAAAACCCGCCTGTTTTTCCAGACGTTAAAACAGAATTGGCCCCAAAAGTAAAGACCTATTCTTTTAGCACAAGAGAAAACGGTGAAAAAATACAATGGACAGCTATTATAAGAAACGGCAATATAGAATCACTCTATAAAAATGATGAAAAGCTTTCCGAAAATGCAATAGCCCAATATAAAGATATGGTGCTTGAGCACGCAAAAAAATTAGACGAATCACTTTCCTCACTCGATGAATTTTATTTCCCTGATTCCTGTTTATATTTTAACAGCGATGCTTTCAAAAAGCAAATGGAAGAGCTTAACAAACGAATGAAGAATTTTAAGTTTGATTATCACTTCGACGAAAAGAATTATGAAAAAATAATGGAACGGTTGCATAAAAATCTTGAAAAACTTAAAGATGAGAAATTCTTTGATAATGAAAAATGGGAGGATATGGATCGCAAACTCTCGGATGCTTTTCAGGATCGCGATTTTGATTTCCATTTCAATTTTGACTTCGATAAGATGAATATGAGCCTGGATAAGCTTAATCTGAAGATGAAAGATTTGAAAATTGACATGAGCCATCTGAAAGAAAAAATGGAAAGATTGAAAGAATTTCTTAAAGATGTTAGATCGGAATTAATTAAGGATGGTTACATTGATGAGAATGACAATGATTTCGATCTTGAATTCACAAAGAATAAAATTGAAGTGAACGGAAAAAGACTGCCGGATAAACTGCTTGAAAAATATAAAAAGATTTACAAAGAACATTTTGGAAAGGAGATCAACGACAGATTCAGAATAATAAATTAATATCCTTCCATTGTAGAGACGGGGCATGCCCCGTCTCTACCAAATAATTCCACGGATTTTTTCCCAAAAAATGTTATTTTATCTCCAACTTAATTACTTGTAAAACAATAGGAGATATTATGAAAATCGGTATCATCGGCTCAGGTGTCGTTGGTCAACAACTTGGACTCGGTTTCGTTAAACTTGGACACGAAGTAAGGATTGGTACCCGCGATATATCAAAATTAGCTAACTGGAAAAGTACGGCTGGCGAAAACGCCTCTGCGGGAAGTTTTACAGAAGTTGCAAAATTCAGTGAAATGATTGTTCTTGCTTCCCTGTGGGAAGGCACACAAAATGCAATTTCACTCGCCGGATTGGAAAACTTTTCAGAAAAAATTGTAATTGACGTTACAAATCCTCTGGATTTTTCAAAGGGTGTGCCCCCTAAATTTGTTTCTGCACCAGGCGAATCAGGGGGAGAAAAAATTCAGAGAATGCTGCCTGATTCTAAAGTAGTAAAAGCATTCAATACATTTAGTGCTTACATAATGTGCAATCCCGCCAGGGAAGAAGGCGATCCTTCTCTTTTTGTAGCAGGAAATGATGAAGAAGCGAAAAAGATAGTAATTTCATTTGCAGAAAATTGGGGATGGAAAAGTGTGATAGACCTGGGAGATATTTCAAAGGCTTTTCTACTTGAAGCATTAGCCCAATTGTGGATTGAATATGGTTTCAAATATAATAATTGGGCACATGCATTTAAGCTGTTAAACAAATAACTTATCTTTTAAAAAGATAAATTTCGTATGAATTATCAAGGGAAAATGAAAAATGCCAGAAAGTAAAACAGCTTTAGTAACAGGAGGAAACAGGGGAATTGGTTTTGAAATTTGTAGACAGCTAGCCGAAAAAGGATTCAAGGTTTTTCTTACCGCAAGAAATAAAGAAGCAGCCAAGAAAGCGCTTGAAAAATTAGCCGCACAAAATTTAATAGTAAATTTTGTCCCTCTTGACGTGACAAATTATAAAAGCGTGCAGTATGCAGTAGAATTATTTAAGGAACAATCGTCGAATCTTGATGTGCTTATAAACAACGCGGCAATCCTTCGCGATAAAACAAACATTTTTAATATGCCTGAAAATCTCCTCTCTGAAACTTTACAGACAAATGTTATCGGCGCGTTCTGGGTAACACAGGCCTTTGTTCAACTTATGAAAAAGGGTGGAAGAATAATTAATATCTCCAGCGATGCCGGACAGTTAAGCAGGGAAAGCACTTATTCACCAGCATACAGCATTTCTAAAACAGCATTAAATGCTGTTACAAAACAATTTGCCTCTGCTCTTTCTCCAAAAGGAATTGCTGTAAACTCAGTACATCCCGGATGGATAAAAACAGATATGGGTGGAAGCTCAGCCCCATCACCTATTGAGAAAGGTGCAGAGACTACATTGTGGTTAGCAACGGAAGTTCCGATAGACGTGACCAGCAAATTTTTTTACAACAAAAAAGAGTTTGCGTGGTAAGATATTATTGACTTTAACGTCAGAATTGACTTCAGATCCTTTTCAAAACTATTAATGATAGATCATCACTTCTTGGTGCATCGCCGGCAAAGAATTCTACCTGTTGTGTAATTGCTTCTCCGAGTTTATCGACAGGGCGATCTTTATATTTTTTTATCGTGTTGATAAGCCTTTCCATTCCAAAAAACTGTCCAGCTTCGCTCATAGCTTCTGTTACTCCATCGGAGAAAACAATAAAAACTTCGCCCGGGTTCAGTTCAACTGATCTCTCACTGAATTTTGAATCCTTCATTAATCCGAGAGCTGCATCACCTTTCGGCATTTCTTCAATCGTTTCACCTTTTAAAAGAAGAGGTGGAAGATGCCCGGCGTTTACGTATTTTAATTTTCCTTTCCCAGGTACGAGTTGAATATATAACATCGAAGCAAATAAGCTGGGAAGACTGTCCCGATTGAAAATATGATTTACATCTCCGGCAAATTTTGAAAGCGAGGCTTTTTCATTTGCAATTGCACGGATCGTTGACTGAAGCTTCGACATCATTAACGCAGCGCTCAAACCTTTCCCGGCTACATCTGCCATCGTCAGACCGATATGCGTTTCGCTTAACTTTAAATAATCGACAAGGTCACCACAGACTTCATTTGCAGGACGTGAATAGAGCCAGACTTTCCATCCGGGAATTTCCGGATTTTCATCAGGTAACAGTGCTTTCTGAACTTTCCTTCCCCCTTCAAGTTCTGTTTTAGCCAGAAGCTTATCTTTTAGCTCCAGCATTAAGACAAACAGAATTAGAATTCCGCCTGCCATAGTTAAATCAACTACTACTCTATCGCTGCCTGTATCAGCGACTGTTACTTTTCCCAATATAAAAAAAACAACCCCCAATACTGTAAGAATTCTTCTAAATGGATTCAGACGAAAAAAGAGGCTCTTAATCAACCAGATAAAAACGTGGATGCCGCCGCTCGCACGGTTCATACCCTTTAAGCGTTCTTTTTTCTGCTCATCTATATAAAAGTTCTTCAGCTCGCGGAACTCTTTCTTTATCTCCCCAATAAAATCTACATGGCTGAAATCTTCCTTTAGTGTTCTACCTAATTTGGGATCTTTATTATTTGATCTGTCAGAAATCATTTAGGATTAGTTTAACCCTCATAAATTGTAGAATGTATTGAATTAATTTAAGTAATGAAAATATTACAAGCATTTAAAAAATATTTGAAATGATGCATTTTGGTACAAACCTGGAATTTTAACAGATAAGCGGTAAATGATATAAATATTAGTTCTTTTAGAGTGGACTTAAATTGTAATATGGAATATGTTTTGGATGGCTTAATGTATTATTAAAATATAGTTTGAAGACATATCTTAAAAACTTGCAATTGTTGAACGAAAGGACGAGGATAGAAATTTACATTGATTCGTACATGAATTACTCCTGAGCGTATGTTTGAGTTCAGGTTTCAATCTGGATGCAATAGCCTAATAATGACTTAATGTCTTACCTTTAAATAGGATAGTAATTTCATTTAGGTTTCAATGGGAAATCATAGACTTTAGCAAAAATTTGAATGTTTTATCTCCATTAGGGAGTTTATTGCAAGAACACCCTGTTTTACACATTTAATAGCAATATCATTTTATAATAGAATGTCCATTTTTTTCATCTAAACGGCTACTAGTAAATCACTTAAAAATTACATAAAAACTTACACTGGAAATTATTAAGGGAGAAAATGGCTTAACAATATTTTTTGTTTGGTTGGAAATGATATTTTATTTAATTTAAAAATAAAAAAGGAAGGGAGTATGAAAATCCAATTTTTAAAGCCAATTGAGACAAATGCAAATGTGAAGGCCACAGTGCATATAAATGGCAAAATGGGGTTTTCTAAATCAGCTATTAAGAAATTTGGCCTGGATGAAGGGAAATTTATAAAAATTGGTGTAAATACTGAAGATGAATCCGACAAAAACCTCTACGTAATAGTCAAAAATTTTGATGATGGCGAATCACTAAAAATTCATAAGGCAGGACAGTATTATTATGTAAACAGCAAACCCCTGTTTGATAACCTTGGGATAGACTATAAAAATATGAAAATAATATTTGACGTAGAGGACTTCGAATACAGCAATATAAAAATGCACAAATTTGTAAAAAGAGAGATTGATAGAAGCCCCGTAGGCAAAAAAGAGGCAAAAGGTAAGAGCGAGCCGAGAATTTCAATTGAACCGGAAGCGCAGGAAAACGTAGAAAATGATACTCCTCAACCCTAAAACTGATTAAGTACTTATTTATTTGCTAAATTAGCGATTATCGAACTCCTAACTTGAAACAGAAATTATAAAATACTTAAAAAGAAAAATAAGCTATATTAAGGCGTTTAATAATATTTTATATACTTCCTCCAAAACAGCAGAATAAAGGAATAAATTACCCCCACTGGAAAAGTTAAAAAGCCAGCTAAAATGTACCTTTGGCAAAAAATTTCCTATGTTCAAAATCCCCCCTAAACCATCAATAAAAAAACAGGAAAAATGATACTTTATAGAACTTAAAGTAGCAATAAACACTTCTTTGCAGAGAACATTAAAGAGAATAAATAATTTTTCCTGAAATATCACCAATTTTTTACTAAAAGAATCATTTTAATTTTAATAGTATTTTTTTAAGGATTAGCTATCTAACTCCATGGCAAATAAATTAAATAACATCTTGACTTTTTGCTATCAATATGATATCATTACAATATCATTTTATAAGGGTACTGAGAAATGGAAACAATTAGTGAAAAAACAGGAAAAAAGATGAGCGGTTTTGTTGCACTTACTCTGACATTTGTTTACCTGGCAATCGACGTTTATCTATTCTATATAATGGTTAAACTGGACGAACCATTAATCTTAATAATAACTCTCCCGATGATCTTCTTTACAATATTCTGGAACATCGGTTATATGGTGATCCAGCCAAACGACTCACGCGTGCTGATACTTTTCGGAAAGTACAACGGCACAGCCAAAGACGACGGTTTCTTCTGGGTGAACCCGTTCACACAAAAGAGACACGTATCGCTGAGAATCAGAAACTTCAACAGTGATAAAATAAAAGTGAACGACCTCCACGGTAACCCGATAGAGATAGCTGCAGTTGTTGTGTGGAAAGTTACAAGCCCTGCACGTGCAGTTTTTGATGTTGAAAACTACGAGCAGTTTGTTGCTATACAGGCAGAGACGGCAATTCGTACTCTCGCCTCAGAATATCCTTACGATACAAATGAAGGTGAGAAAGAATCTTTAAGAAGCAGTCCGACAGAAGTGGCGGATAATCTCCGCAAAGAATTGCAAACACGGCTTGAAGTTGCTGGCGTAAATATAGTTGAAGCACGCATAACTCATCTCGCCTACGCACAGGAAATTGCGCAGGCAATGCTGCGCAGGCAGCAGGCACAGGCAATTGTTGCTGCAAGATTTAAAATAGTTGAAGGTGCTGTCGGAATGGTTCAGCAGGCACTTAAGGATCTGAGCGATAAAAATATTGTTAATCTTGACGAAGAAAGAAAAGCACAAATGGTAAATAACCTGATGGTTGCGCTTGTTGCAGACCACGAGGCAATGCCTGTGATCAATACAGGAACTATTTATCAATAAACTGAATTGAGAATATGAAAACATTATCTGAGCTGGCTGGTGAAACGTTGGTTATACACCAGCCGTCTGTTTGGAAAAGTTATTACGAATTAAAATTCGGCGGAGAAGTTCTTGGCACTATCCAGGGCAAAGGTTTTTTCGGGATAACAATGATCTTTAAAATGGGAAAAGATGAATGGGAAATTTACCGACCGGGTTTCTGGAAATCTGAAATTGGAATAAGACAGGCTGGATATGAATTGCCTTATGCGACTTATAAAAGAGAAGGATTTAAAAACCGCGGCGTAATAAAGTGCTATAAAGGCGAGCAAATGATAATAGAATATAAAATTTTACGCGGTGGTTATAGTGTAAAAACTTTGTCGGGTGAATTTCTTGCTGTCTTTAAAAGAAAAAGTATCCATTAGAGATAAAACAGAAATTAAAATTGAACAAAGGTCCGATATGCTCGATAAATACCCCTGGGTAATTATTCTTGCGTGGTATCTGTCGCTGCAGAGAAGAAGATCTCAACATGCAGCTTAAATGAATAAAATGGCCGAAAAGAAAAAATTCCTATTACGAATAGATGAAAATGTTCACGCCGCCCTTGAAAAATGGGCTGCTGATGAATTGCGCAGTATAAATGCACAGATCGAATTCCTGCTTAAAGATGCTGTTCGTAAAGCAGGCAGACTCAAAATAATCCGCAAAATCCCGATAATTCTGATGAAAAAATCAACAATTAAAAAAATATAGTAAATTTTAATAAAAATTTATTGTTTTTTGAAAATTATTCAGTATTTTTTACCCAATTTTACAAATAAATCTACTAGTGGCCTAAACTATTTTTGTTTGTGATAATTATTCTCATTTCATTTTTCGGTTCATACTATAAATAACTTATACATTAACATCTTAAAAGGAGCCTTATGAAAAGAGGTCTTTTCATTGCGTCCATCTCTATTGTATTTATCTCCTTAATTTTTGTTCAGTTCAATTGCACACAAAACACCGAACAAAAAACCATGACTAAGGAAGAACAAATTGCACACGGAAAGTACCTGGTTAATCTTGGGGGCTGCAACGATTGCCATTCACCAAAAGTAATGACACCAATGGGGCCAATGCCCGATACAACAAAACTGCTTTCGGGACATCCTGCTGATGAACCACTAGGAGAAATTGATCCTGAGATCTATAAAAAGGGACAATGGGTATTGACGGGTGCTACAGATTTCACCTCCTGGGTTGGTCCCTGGGGAGTTTCATTTACCGCAAATCTTACTCCAGATAACGAAACCGGATTAGGAACATGGACACCGGAATTGTTTATCAAAGCATTAAGAACCGGAAAGCACATGGGAGTCGGAAGACCAATATTTCCTCCTATGCCATGGATGTTCATTGGTCAGTGTACGGATGATGATTTGAATGCAATTTTTGCTTACCTGCATTCGCTTCCTGCAATACATAATAAAGTTCCCGATCCGATTACTCCGGATAAGATGGCTGCTTTATTTAAGAAATAATATCTACATAAAGTTCCCCCTTTGAGCTAGAGGGGGATTTTTAATTTTGATTCCGCTCCTACCCGCACAGTTTACAGGTTAAACCTAAATAACTATATTTCTTAACACAATAGAATATTTTTTTGAAAAAAACATTCTCCATATTTTTAATTTTATCTTTTCTCTTTAACGCAGCGGGATATTTGTTAATATATTCATTACTGCAATCACATTTAAAGGAAATCGCTGAAGAAAATATTTCCACAGGTAGGATAGTAAATAAAGTACTCATATTAGCTTTTTCAAAAACTGATATAAACGAGGTTCTCTCCGAATTAAGATTTCTGGATAAAAAAGAATTTTCCTATAAGGGAAAAATGTACGATGTAATTAAAAAGGAATGCGTAAACGACAGCATTTATTTTTATTGTCTCCCGGACGCTGATGAAGATGAATTGAACCTGGCCTTCAACAAGAACTTCGATGGTGATGAGCAAAACAGCGATAAAAATTCCCCAAGACAAAACCTGTTAAAAAATATTCTTCAGGATGGTGTACTCTCAGATAATCCGATTTTGATGAGACAATTTTCAAAAACAAATTATTTTACACATAAAAGCATTACAGCCCTATCTAATATTTACGAAGTTGTAACTCCTCCGCCTGTCTCTCTTTCCGTTTAACTAACAGATCATTTTATTTTTTCCGATGCAATTTAATAATTGCAGATCGTTTTTTTACACCTGAAAATAAACCGAGAGACTATAATGAAAAAACTTTTATTCCTGATGATTGTTCTGTCATCAATTACTTGTTTTATAAAAGCTCAAACAGATACACTTAAATACGAACTTGGCCAGGTAACTGTAAGCGCAACACGTTATCCCGAAAAAATTATGGAAATACCATACGCTGTTTCTGTTTTGTCGGGCGCAAAACTTGATCTTGTACGTGGCTACGGACTGGATGAAATACTCGGAACAATTCCGGGGGTACTTGTACAATCACGTTCGGGAAACCAGGATATCAGGATTGTAATACGTGGTTTCGGCGCGCGTGGTGCAGGTGACAGATCAAACTCAGGTACAAGCCGTGGTATAAGAATTATGCTTGACGGGTTTCCGGAAACCGAACCCGATGGCAGAACTTCTTTTGATAACATTGATGCAACTAATGCAGGGTATATTGAAGTGATTCGTTCTAATGCTTCTGCATTGTGGGGTAATGCAGCAGGCGGAATTATTAATCTTTCTTCCGTTCCTGATTTTACTCAACCGTTCTTTTCTGTTAGAAGCGGATTCGGAACTTTTGGATATAAAATATATTCTCTACAAACCGCAACAAATATAGGAAAAGGAAAAATATTTTTGAATATCACAAATAATATATTTGATGGCTGGAGAATTCATTCCGGCAGCTCACGAACTGTTCTTGAATTTCGGAATAGTTTCAATGCTAAGTGAAAATACAAACCTCGGTGTCTTTATTGTTGGCTCGACAAATGTATTTCATATTCCCGGTCCGTTAACTTTACCGGAATATAATTCAAATGTGGAGCAATCGAATTCAACTTATCTTGCACGCGATGAAAGAAGGTTTAACCGTCTCGGAAGAATTGGTGTTACTCTGGAACATAATATAAATGAATCAAACCGGATTTCAGGAATGGTTTATGTAAATCCGAAGTTCCTACAGAGATCTGAAAGGGGGACATTCAGGGACTTTACAAGATATCATTTTGGCGGAAATATAATTTATAAAAATATTTCCCGTTTCAGCAACGACGTAAAAAACACACTTACTTTTGGAGTTGATGAAGCATACCAGGACGGTGCAATTCTTTTTTATTCTCTTTCAGCAACAAACGGACGCGGTTCAACTTTAAGAAACAATAAGAGAGAAGGAGCAAATAATTTCGGCGCGTTCGTTCAAAATGAAATTAATTTGAACGAAAAAGTCAGCCTGCTTTTCGGTGGAAGATATGATAACATTACTTACTACTCAGAAGACTACCTGGCCCCGCAATTTGGTCTGCAGCAGAAATCATTTACAAAGTTCACTCCAAAAGCCGGGGTTACTTACCTCTTTTCACCTACTCATAGTATCTATGCTAATATTGGCGGTGGAGTTGAAGTTCCGGCGGGAAATGAAACTGATCCAGCAGGCACTTACGGACAGGACACTGTCTATTTATTAAACCCATTACTCGAACCAATAAAATCAACTACTATTGAAATGGGTACTAAACAAATTATTTCGTTTGATCAAACTAATCCGATAAGATTTATCAATTATGAACTGGCCCTTTATTATATAGATATAACTAATGACATAATTCCCTACCGTGGCGGAAGATTTTATTTTACAGCAGGTAAATCACACAGAATTGGCGCTGAGCTGTATTCAGTAATTCAGTTTGATCATGGAATTTCTCTAGATGGCGCTTTGACTTTATCGGACAATAAGTATGATGATTACAAAGTAGACTCTGCCCATTACGGTGTTCCGGGTAAATTTGCCGATTACTCAAATAATAAAACCGCAGGTATTCCATCTTTGTTTTATAACGCAGAGATTACTTTTGCTCCCGAAATGTTAAAAGGTTTCTTTGTCAGTTTTAGCGTAAACGGAACCGGAAATTATTTTGTCGATGATGCAAATACTATTGAAGTTCCTTCCTTTAATATATTTAATACAAAACTGGGACTGAATAAAGAAATAAAACTCAGCGAACACATAAATCTGGGAGGTTTTATCGCAGTAAATAATATTACGGATACAAAATATATTGGGTCGGCTTTTGTTAACCCTGATGTTATTGGTGGTTTCCCTGTTTATATTGAGCCTGGTTTGCCAAGGAATATTACTGTTGCAGTTAAGTTCCGGTTCAATTAAACAGTTTACATTTGAAACAGACTTGCCCTAAAAAGATATCATTTTCTACTCTGGTTTGTCCATTATTGAGGGACCAATCGGGGCAGAAAATTTTGTCAACTATAATAATATATATATCTGTTTTTTAACTATTTGGTAACTAGCCCGTACTTCCCATAAATAAGAAACACTTGAGAAATGGCTTCTCTCATTTGAAAGAATATATCGAAAAATTCCAGATTTTCAAGCAATTTCAACATTTTCACCCTACTAAGATTAATGGAATATTTTTTGTTCTGATTTCAGAACTTTGGGTCAACTCCTCTGCTGTCTCCCAATAAAATTCTTATGGAGATATATGTACAATTCAATCGTTCTTGTTAAACAGGTTCCCGACACAGCAAACATTTCCGGCAAGGTTATGAAAGATGACGGAACCGTAAACCGTTCAAAACTGCCCGCAATTTTTAACTACGAAGACAAGGTGTCTCTTGAACTTGCGCTACAGGTAAAAGAACGCTACGGCGGAAAAGTTATTGCTGTAACAATGGGCCCGCCCCGTGCATCGGATATTTTGCGTGAATGCCTTTATATGGGTGCAGATGAAGTTTATCTCGTAAGTGACAGAAAATTTGCCGGCGCTGACACTCTGGCAACTTCTTATGTTTTAAGCGAAGCAATAAAGCAAATTGGTAGTTATCATTTTGTTTTTGCTGGACGACAGGCAATTGACGGCGACACAGCGCAGGTCGGCCCACAAACAGCGGAAAAACTGAACATCCCTCAAATTACCTACACGGAAGAATTAATTGATCTTAAGGACAAGAAAATTCAGATAAAGAGAAAAATTGACGGCGGCTATGAGATTGTTGAAAGCCAGCTTCCCGTTTTACTTACAGTTTTAAAAGATGTTGTAACACCTCGCCCTTTCAGTGCAAAAAGAGTTATGGCCTTCAAAGGCGCAAAATCATTAATTGAACTCGAAAAACTTACAGAAGAAAATTCACTCTTATATATAGATAAACTTGTTCATGAATATAAAGAACGCGGATTATTTATCAATACGCTAACCACCGACGATATGAACATCGACATTGAAAGATGCGGACTGAAAGGGTCCCCGACAAAAGTATATAAAGTTGAATCTGTAGTTCTTGCAAGTAACGGTCACAAAAAAATTGAAGCAACAAAAGCGGGCTTGGGAGATTTAGTCGATCAATTAATGAACGATCATATTTTCGGTTAAAAGGAAATATAAATGAATTTTAAAAATGAAGTATGGGTATTTATTGAACAACGGGGCGGAAAGCCAGCAGATGTAAGTTTCGAACTTCTCTGTAAAGGAAACAAGCTTGCGGAAACTATGGGCGGTGTTTTAAAAGCAATAGTGATTGGTTCAGACACTGATGAAATTGCAAAACAGACTTTTATTTACGGCGCAGATGAAGCGATTGTATTTGATCATCCATCTCTTAAAAATTTTAGAACTGTTCCATACGCGAGAATTTTACAGAACCTTGTAAAAGAACATATTCCGAGAATTGTTCTTTTCGGCGCTTCAATAATCGGAAGAGACCTTGCGCCAAGGGTTGCATCCAACACAAAAAGTGGACTCACCGCGGATTGTACCGATCTTCAAATTTCTGATGTAAAATATTTAAATCAAGATCACTCAAAACTTTTATTACAGATTCGCCCCGCGTTCGGAGGAAATATCATTGCAACAATTATTACTCCCGATGTGCCCACGCAAATGGCAACAGTGCGCGAAGGAGTGATGGAACTTAGTCCACTTGAGAAACCAAAAGAAGAAAAGATCACAAAACTTGAATACAAGCCTGACCCTGTTGATGATCTTGTACAGATAATAAAACAGCATCGAGAAGAAAATAAAGTGAATTTAAAAGCTGCTCCTGTTATTGTTGCAGGAGGTTACGGACTTGGCACAAGAGATAATTTCCGGCTGGTTGAAGAACTTGCGCATACTATTGGTGCTGAAATAGCGGGAAGCCGCGCCGCTGTTGATGCAGGGTTTGTTACTCCTGACAGGCAGGTCGGGCAGACGGGCGTTACGGTTCGCCCAAAACTTTATATCGCTATCGGCATTTCAGGCGCGATACAGCATAGAGCAGGAATGCAGGATTCAAGTAAGATCATTGCAATTAATTCTGATCCGGATGCTCCTATCTTTGATGTTGCGCATTACGGAATTGTGGGCGACGCAATGCAGGTAATTCCTCAATTCATTGAAGTATATAAACACAAACTGAAATAGGAAAACTGATGCCTAATTTTTTTACGGACAACAGCGATCTGCAATTCATTTTTAACAATTTAGATCTGAAAGAGGTTGTTGCAATTGCAGAAGATAATTATGAACAGGCAAAAGAATTTAATTATGCCCCTGTAAATTATGATGATGCAATTGAAAATTACAAAAAGGTACTTGAAATCGTTGGTGATATTGCAGGAAATTTCATCGCGGACCGTGCATCAGGTGTGGATGAGGAAGGCGCGGTTTTAAAAGACGGAAAAGTTAGCTACGCCGCGGGTACAGATGAAAACCTTAAACAACTTTCGCAGGCAGATCTTCGCGGAATGATTTTTCCAAGGAAATACGGCGGATTAAATTTTCCTTTTACATTTTATCTCATGGCTATTGAAGCTATTTCCCGTGCAGATGCTTCTTTGATGAATATTTTCGGTTTGCAGGATATCGGCGATACCATTAAAAAGTTTGGAACAGAAGATCAAAGGCAGGAGTTTATTCCCGGCTTTTGTACAGGCGAATATACAGGTGCAATGGCATTAACAGAACCTGATGCAGGATCGGACCTGCAGGCAGTTAAGCTGAATGCCTACCAGGATGAAAAAGGAAAATGGTTTTTAAAGGGTGTTAAAAGATTTATTACCAACGGCAACGGGGATGTGCTATTAGTGCTTGCAAGATCCGAAGCCGGAACTAAAGACGGCCGCGGACTCAGCATGTTTGTCTGCAAAAGCGATAAGACAGTTATCGTAAGAAGAATAGAACACAAACTTGGCATTCACGGCTCCCCTACCTGTGAGCTTCAGTTTAATGATACTCCCGCGCAGCTTGTCGGGCAAAGAAAATTCGGATTGATAAAATATGTTTTCGATCTAATGTTCCGTGCAAGAATGGGGGTTTCCGCACAGGCTCTCGGAATTTCACAGGCAGCTTTCGAAGAAGCTTTAAAGTACGCCAAGGCAAGGGAACAGTTCGGAAAGTCGATTTATAACATTCCTGTTATTGCAAATATGCTTATCGATATGCGTGTAATGCTCGAAGCTAATAGAGCTCTATTTTATTACGCAGCGGGAAGTGTTGATATAAAAGAAAAACTCGAAGAAAAAATTGAAAAACTGAAGGCTGAGGGTAAACCTTTTAGCGAAGAAAATATTCGTTTGAAGAAAGCGACCAAAGAAGCAAACCTGTTAACGCCGATATCAAAATATACCCTGACTGAAGCTGCAAACAAAATCACATATGATGCCTTACAGATTCATGGCGGAACCGGCTATATGAGAGAATTTAAAGTTGAACGGCTTGCACGCGATGCAAGAATTACAAATATATATGAAGGAACATCACAACTTCAGATAGTCGCCGCAAGTGGAGGGGCCATAAACGATATATTGGCGGAAAGATTTGATAAATACGAAGGGAAAAATTATAAAGGAGGGGTTGCCCCGCTTGTAAATCATTTAAAAGAAATAAGGGAAATATTTAAAGATTGTCTAAAATACGTAGTTGAGAAAAAAGATCCGGCTTTCCAGGACGTCGCCTCAAAAGATCTTGTTGAACTTTACACATATTTAATAATAGGCTACCTTCTGCTTGACCAGGCTGAAATTGAACCGAAAAAGATTTTTATAGCAAACCGATACGTCTTAACTTCTCTTGCTAATGCGAGAAAAAATGCAGAATCTATCAAAGACGGTCTATTCTCAGATATTTTACACGCAGAAAAGATTTTATCATAAATTATAAACAAGGGTAACATAATGGACGAGAAAAAGTTACATTACTACAGAATTTACGACGACCAGGAAAAATTCAACTATTTAAAAAGTTCACTTTGTCATTCTGAACTTGAGCGGTGGTTAAAGGAATTCGAAAACAAGCACCAGAAATATTTTAATGCAGATCTTGTACACTTTTTGAAAGAACACGACAATGAAGCAGAAATTATTGAAGTGAACGATTTATCTTACTAAAAGATTTCAGCCGGAAGAACAAAGGGGAAAGTTTTATAAACCGAAGGCAAATAAAATTGTTCCGAGCGTTACTCCTATTATCAAGTTGAACAATTTAATCTTTATAGAGTCTTTCACTGAATAAGAAAGCATCGGCAGAAGCCCATGCCCATCTTGAACAATTGAATTCGTTAAAAGAACTGAAAACGGAATTACTCCTGTTGCAAACATTGTGACAAAAACAAGATTTGGACCGGACTCAGGAATTAAACCGATCAGCGCGGAAATAACCAAAACAAGAAAAGTATATTGATGAGAGATTTCTCCGAAATTCCAGTACTGTTTCCCTACCTCGATAAATATTAAAGCCCCGAAAGTCCACAATAATGTTTTCCACAAATGATGTTTGATTATATGTCCCCAGACATGTTCTTTCAAGTAATGTTTAAAGCTTCTTTCGTCTTTGTGATACTGCTTTACCTCGCAATCTGTACAGGTTTCTATTTTAAGTTTTTTTACTACAGAATCAATCACTTTGGATGAAAACAATCCAATAAAAAATAAAACTATAAATAAAATCACTGCAGTTTTAGGGAACATTACCAGCATAACAAAAGCTTCATCACCGGAAGTTGCTATCATACTGCCGGCGAGTGCTCCGAAGCTTATCATTCCATGCATGTAAAGACTTACATTTGCAAATGCGCCCATACATCCGGGAACAGTACCTACAGCAGAAGTAACAAGATACTGTTTCCATTTACCCGCTGAATCAAGGAGGAGTGCAAATTTTCCTTTGCTCCAAACGTTAATCAAATCTACGGCGATCATCATAACCAATACGAACAAAGTTATTTTCACACTTTCTATTAAAGTGTCAATAATAATATTTAACATCTACTTATGTTTATTTGTGTGTGTTACAGGTATTTTCAAGCCTTTCGATTAATTCGCCTTTTAAATATTTTTCAACGGCAACGTCGGCAACTTTTTCATCTGTTAAAAATGGAATTATGTTTGCGGCTTTCAGGTCTTCAATTACACGCCACCCGCCGCTTTGAAAAATCAATACCTCGCAATCACTAAGATTATTAACTAGCTCAGAGTGACTGTGATGATGTTCTTCGCCATCTGAGTGTTCACCTTGGTGACCCATACTATGATGAGTAAAAGTATTTTGCCTTGTTTCATGTCCTGTAACTTTTTTGTCTTCTATATTATAGATTATAAAAGATTTACATCTTCCGAGATGCCCTGTTACATGTTTCAAATCGTTACTTGCAATTGCTATTTTCATTTTGAACCCCACTATTAAATTAATTAACTGAACACTCCGGGCATTCGTTTGATAGTTCATCCCGTTTTACTTTCATTTTTTTCCCACAGGATTTACAAACAACCGAAAGTGTTTCACTTAGTTTTTCCGCCAGATCCCCCGAAATATGTAGAGCCTTTCCATTCAAAATTCCATCTGCAAGTTTTAAATGAGCCGAATTAATTATTCTTCCAAACGTTGCCCTCGAAACACTCATCTTTTGAGCAGATTCTTTTTGAGATAAACCTAATAGATCTCCTAAACGGATCGCCTCAAGTTCATCTGGTTCCAGAATGACTTCATCAAGTACGGACATAGGAATACCCCGCGGTTTAAAATAAAGTACCGCAGGGTTACAACTTATTTTACGATATTTCTTCGGTCTGGCCATAATTGTAATTCTGAGCATATGCCCATAACTAAAATAAATTATTTTCTGTGTGAAATCAACCGGAGAGAAGAGTAAATCATATCAGCTTTAGTAAATTCGATCCTCAAAAAGACCTGTTTTCATCAATTTTAGCCTTTTTTCATAAAACATAGAATATTTTTGCCCTCTTTTAAAATATTTTATAGAGATATTCGTTGTAATTAATAGCAGCCTAATTAATTAATGACTGACAAAACAACAGAAATAAATAATACTATAAAAAGTGAACGGGGAAAGCTTTTTAACTTTATAAGGAAAAATGTCTCCACAAGCGAGGATGCTGAGGACATTTTACAGGATGTTTTCTTCCAGTTTATAAAGGTTTTTGAAGATATTGAATTCTGGGGTAAAGTCTCCGATTGGCTCTTTAAGACTGCTAAAAATAAGATCATTGACAGATACAGAAAGAAAAAACCGGAAACATTTTCTGACAATATTCTTCCAAACTCTGATAATGAAGACGAAGATTTAGAACTGGAAGATATTATTCCCAATCTGGAGGGGCTGCCGGATGAAACATACTGGAAAAATTTATTGTGGGAAGAAATAGAGACAGCACTTAAGGAAATGCCGAAAGAACAACGTGATGTTTTTGTTATGAATGAATTTGATGACTTAAGTTTTAAAGAAATTTCAGAAACTACAAAAGTTCCGGTTAATACTTTACTTTCTCGCAAACGGTACGCGGTTTTGTTTTTAAGAAAAAGATTAAAAATTTATTCGAGGTAAAAATATGTCAAGAACACATTTTAAAATTAAATGGATACTTAGAGGACTTCTTTTCGGAATCGCCTTTATCGCATTTTTTGGTTTAATACTTATGTTGCTATGGAATGCGCTTATACCACAAATCTTCGGGCTAACAAAATTAACTTATTTACAGTCAGTTGGGATTTTAATTTTATCGAAAATATTATTTTCCGGGTTTGGCAGAAAGGGCGGTCATCTACACGATAAACGTGAATTCCTGAGAAAAAAATTTGAGGAGAGGTGCAGAAAGGAAACTGATGAAAAAGAAACTCCAGCTACAGATCAATAATCCGAATTATTTTCAAATGATATTTTACAAAGAGTATTTATGAATACATTAATATTCAAAACAAGTATAAATACGCATCACGATTTTTTAACAGTTAGATCGGCTATGGAACGAAGATTTGTAATTGAAGAGTCAACTATTGATCTCGAAGATCACGATAAGGTTCTCCGGGTGATATCAAATCAAAATCAGCCGCAAATAATTGCTGATGAGATTAAAAAACTTGGCTTCCTTTGTGAGGAGTTAGAGGATTAGCTAAAGGGATTATTTTAACTTTAACCACGAAACATTTCTATCTTTAACAAACCCGATGCCCTCAACTAATTTTTGAGCAGGAATGTTTTTGTTCTCACATTGAAGGAATGGAATTTTACCCATTGCCCGGCATTGTCTTATAAGAGAAATAGTTATTTCCTTTGCATATCCTCTCCCTCTATACTCTTCTAAAACATGCATTGAGCCAAGGGAAGAATCATCATGAGTAAGAGCCCAGGCAATAAGTTTTCCATTTTCACGAATGCCTGAACTAACGGATTTTTCTATACGCTTACTTAAATATTCCACAGTAAGTACATCTTTATATACAGATTGAGAAAAAATGTATTCCGAATCCTTTTGAGTTAATTTTTGTACTTTGTATTTATTGCCGGGAATTTCCTTATCAGCCGGATAATGATATTGAAAAGCATTTATCAGCCAATCGACTTCTTTGCCTTTTGTTAAATGAGCTACTTGCCATTTATCTACTGCTCCGAAATATTTATCTTCAGCATTCAATTTTTGCAGTAAATCAGTAAATTCTTTTTCATCTTCACTTGAAAAATAGATCCATCTTTCCGCTTGGCTTCCCTGTGTCAGGAAAGAGCTCCTTTTTCGTATTAACCTTTGTACTGGGTTTTCTTCTGTAAATCCAATAATACTAAGATTGTATATTTCGTTTTCCTTCAGGAACCTGATAGCTTCCTGTTTTTCTTTTTCCTTCATTTATTCAAATATATATAAAATTTATAAAGTCCAAATTATTCATTAATTGTTAAATATTTGGTACATATTTGTGATAATTAATAAGTATGTTAATTTACTTAACAATAAGTTTCCGGTGCAAAAAATGAGACAAACATTAACTATATTTATAATCGCTCTGATGGCCTTAAGCATTGGTTGCCAGCCCAAAAGTAAAAATAAAATATATAAAGACGAGAATGTAGATATGACAGATCAAAATACAAAATTGGATACTGCAACTTTCGGTGAAGGATGTTTCTGGTGTACTGAGGCTGTATTTGAAAGATTAAAAGGTGTGAAATCGGTCGTTTCCGGATATTCGGGTGGAACAGTTGCTAACCCAAGCTATGAGGAAGTCTGCACAGGAACAACAGGCCATGCAGAAACCTGCCAGATAATTTACGACCCTAATGAAATAAGTTATCAGGAATTGTTAATAGTATTTTTCAGAACACACGATCCAACGAGTCTGAACAGGCAGGGCGCCGATACAGGTACGCAATACCGCTCAGTTATATTTTATCATAACGAAAAACAGAAAGAACTAGCCAAGTTTGCGAAGGAAAAAATAAATGAAGAAAAACTATATGATAAGCCTGTCGTAACCGAAATCACGGCATTTACTAAATTTTACAAAGCGGAAGATTATCATCAAAATTATTATGACAATAATCCAAACCAGGGATATTGCGCTTACGTAATTGCTCCGAAAGTTGAAAAGTTTGAAAAGTTGTTTAAAGATAAACTAAAGAAATAAAACTTTTTTGTAGAGACACGCTATAGCGTGTCTCTACTATTAATGATTCCCATATTTTTTCTCGCCTGCAGTAACCATCAATTTTAGATAATTTTGTTTCGGAGGCAGCGGACAAGTTGCATAAGGAGTAAAGGCACACGGAGGATTATATGCCTTATTAAAATCGAGAATTACATTTCCAGCAGAATCAGGTTTATTCGTATAAATAAATCTCCCCGCGCCGTAAGTTTCTTTTCCGCTTGTTTCATCTGCAAAGATTATAAAAAACTGGTCGCCTTCTTCAACAGGATCCAGCTTATATTGTATCCCGTTCTTCTCAAAAACCAGCGCACCAAGCGCTTTGTATTCATCTACAGTACCTATAATAGTAGGAATTGAAATTGATTTCGGCGGATCATAAGGTTCAAACCTTGCTGTTATTTTCCAATCTTCATTTATCGGATATGTATCTATTCCTGCAAAATCGGTTAACAACTCTGAACTGAGATCACGTAATCTAACACCGTATTTATCACCCCTTTTAATGATAAACCATTTTAAAAAGCCTAGAGTTAAAACCGTCGGATCACCTGACAAATCGGTTTTCAATTTCATTTCCTTTACTAGTCTATTATTGCTTGTAACTTTAACACCTGTGTTTATTTTCATGGTTACTGTACTATCCTTTAAAGTAAATATCCCTATTATGCCGGGAGCTTTACCTTTAGGAAAAACAATATCATTGCCGGGATTTGTCCCGAAAGTATTTTCACCTTCCTTAAGCCAATAAAGACCAGCCAGGTTCAACCAGCCGTTTTCCTTTTTAAGATTTTCGACCCTCTTTTGATGCCATAACTTAATCTGAGTTATATATTCCGGGCTTCCTTTTTCACCATTATTGCTGCTGCAACCAAACACCGTTAACAGTGAAATAAAGAAAAGTAAAAATATTGTAAGGTTAAAACACCTGTTAGTTTTCATCCGGGCCTTTTGAATCTTGAGGTATAATTTACAATTTAGAACTAATAATAGTAACCGAACATTATACATTCTAAATTATACATTTTCCACTTATAGGTTGTTTATAAAGTAATTTCAAACTAATTTTCTTCACACTGAACCATCTCTTAAAAATAAAAAAGAGTTTTTATGGAAGAAAATGAATTAAACAAACTTCGTTATCCTGTCGGCAAATTCTCTGCCCCAAAAAGAAATTACAGCCGAACATATAAAAAATTACATAAAAACTATAGAAGAAGCTCCGGCAAAATATCGAAAGGCCGTACAGGATTTAAATGATGATCAGCTCGACACCCCATACAGACCTGATGGCTGGACAATACGGGAGGTTGTGCACCACGTACCCGACAGCCATATTAATAGTTATGTTCGTTTCAAACTTGGACTAACCGAAGAAAATCCAACTATAAAAAATTATGACGAAGCCAAATGGGCTGAACTTGATGATTCAAAAGACACTCCGGTTGAAGTTTCACTAACTCTGCTTGAATCACTTCACCAAAGATGGACTACGCTTTTAAGATCAATGTCTGAAAAGGATTTCCACAAAGTTGTAAATCATCCGGAATGGGGAGAACTAAGGCTGGATAAAATGCTAGCTATATATGATTGGCACTGTAAACATCATCTCGCACATATTACAAACTTATGCAAAAGAATGGGGTGGTGACCGAAGCTTTTTCCATCCAGGTATCAATTTCAATATTCAAGAACTTTTCGTGTAATTTTAATTGTAAATTGGGGAAATATCTTTTAAGTTTATAAAACTTTCTATTAAAACTACTTTTTACTTTTGAAGGACGCACGAGATGAAACTCAAGATCTTTTACCTGTTTCTTTTTACAATGATTTTTGCTCTTCCAGTCTTGTCACAAGAACCCTCGAATTATGATTGGGGACAATTCACAAGAGCCGATACACTTAGGGGTATGTTAACTCCGTTGAGAACATGTTATGATGTAACATACTATCATCCAGATATAAAAATAAATCCCGCGGACAGTACGATAAAAGGTTCAAACACTATTAGATTTAAAGTAGTCACGCCATTTCAAAAAATGCAGGTCGATCTATTTCCTAATATGAATGTAGACAAAATTTTATTTGAAGATGGAAAAGAATGTACTTACACCAGAGAATTTGGCGCTGTATTCATTACTATTCCTGAAAAACTCGAAAGAGGTGAACACCAGATAGTTTTTTATTATTCAGGAAGACCACAGGTTGCGAAAAGACCGCCGTGGGATGGAGGGTTTACATGGACAAAAGATGATGAAGGAAATCCGTGGGTCTGTGTTACCTGCCAGGAAACTGGTGCGAGCCTATGGTGGCCAAATAAAGATCATCAATCGGAAGAATCAGACAGTACATTATTGAGCATAACCGTTCCACCTGATCTTGAAGATGTTTCCAACGGGAGATTAAGAAGTGTAACCACAACTTCTGACGGATGGAAAACTTACAACTGGTTTATCTCAGCACCAATTAATAATTACGATGTGACTGTTAATATCGGTAAGTTCAAACATTTTAGTAATGTTTATACCAGCGCTGACGGATCAAAATTAACATTAGATTTTTATGTACTGCCTGAGAACTATGAAAAAGCAAAGGCACAGTTTAAAGAAGTTAAGAACATGCTGAAATGTTATGAAAAGGATTTTGGAAAATACCCTTTTTATAAAGACGGCTATAAATTAATCGATGCGCCACATAATGGAATGGAACACCAATCCGCTGTTGCTTACGGAAATCATTACTGGCATGGTTACGTTGGCCGGTCTTCATCAAAGTATGGTTTGAAATTTGATTTTATTATTCTTCACGAAAGCGCGCACGAATGGTGGGGCAACAGTGTAACAGCGAAAGATGTTGCCGATATGTGGATTCACGAAAGTTTTGGAGCTTATGCTGAAGCTCTTTATGTTGAATACAACTGGGGAAGGAAAGCATCCCTCGATTATATAAATGCGAAAAAACAAAATGTAAGAAATAAGAGACCTATAATAGGGCCATATAATGTGAATCACTCGGGTGATGGAGATATGTACGACAAAGGACAACTGGTTCTGAACACTCTTCGCGATGTAATCAATAATGATTCAATCTGGTTTTCGATATTAAAAGGAATTCAAAAAAAATATTATCATCAGATTGTAACTGCTGACGATATCACCAATTACATTAATAACGCAACCGGCACAGACTATAACTACTTCTTTGATCAATATTTAAGATATCCTGACATTCCTGAATTTTTTGCCTTTGTTACACAAAAAGGAAATGAAACAGTAGTTATGTACAAATGGAACGCTGACGTAAAAGACTTCCATATGCCAATAAAAGTTACCACATCAAAAGATAAGTATGAATTCATTTACCCAACAGAAAAATGGCAAATGTTAAAATTAAATAATCTCGATCCGGAAGATTTCAAAATCGCTGAAGATCTTTTTTATTGTAAAACAAATATTCACAGAAGTTACGTTGATCCTACCAGCACAATACAAATTGAAAAAATGTTCGGCAGATAAATAATCATAAAAAAATAATTTGGGAATACAAATGAAAAAACTATTAACACTTTTTATAATTGTGATCTTATTTATACCCACAATAAAATCACAGACAGAAGATAAAGATCTTTTAACTATTGACAGAATATTTAATTCGAGAGAATTTTCAAGTCAGTGGTTTGGTCCTGCAAGGTGGATTGATAATGGATATACAACTCTTGAACCTTCAAAAGAATTTGAGCACGCAAGGGATATTGTAAAGTTCGATCCTGAAACCGGAAAAAGTGAAATACTTGTTGATGCAAAACATTTAATTCCCGAAGGCGAAACGGAACCATTGGGTATTGCGGATTATCAATGGTCAAAAGATGGGAAAAATTTGCTGATTTACACCAACACCAAAAGAGTGTGGAGAAGAAACACGAAAGGCGACTATTGGGTTGTTGATCTTGACACCTGGAAATTGCAAAAAATGGGCGGGCAAGAAGCGCAACCATCAACATTAATGTTTGCAAAATTTTCACCTGACAGCAAAAAGGTTGCGTATGTAAGAGAAAACAATGTCTATTCTGAGGACATAGCAACCGGAAAAATTACCCAACTAACCTTCGATGGTACTGATAAGATTATTAATGGAACATTCGACTGGGTTTATGAGGAAGAACTGGACGACCGCGACGGATTCAGGTGGAGCCCGGATAGCAAATCAATTGCATATTGGCATCTTGATTCAAGACCTGTTCCTATTTTCTATTTGATAAACAATACTGATTCGCTTTATCCTTTTTTGAAACCAATTCCTTATCCAAAAGTAGGACAGGATAACTCAATCTGTAAAGTTGGGGTTGTAAGTGCTGATGGAGGAAACACAACCTGGATGAATGTGCCGCGCGATCCGCAGAACCACTACATTGCAAGAATGGATTGGGCTGACAACTCTGATGAACTTGTAATCCAGCAATTGAACAGGCAGGAAAACACAGATCTTTTAATGATGTGCAATTCAAAATCCGGCGATGTTAAAACAATTCTTACTGAAAAAGATTCGGCCTGGGTAGATGTTGTTGACGATTTTATGTGGCTTGATAACGGAAAGAAATTTACCTGGGTTAGTGAACGCGATGGATGGAGACACATTTATATGGTTTCGCGTGATGGAGAAAGACTATGCGTCTTCGTAACACCTAGAAACTTTGATGTAATAAGCATTGAAAAAATTGATGAAAATGGCGGATATATTTATTTTATTGCTTCACCTGATAATGCAGGACAAAGATTTCTATACAGGGTAAATTTAAATGGGACACCAAAAGAAGAAAGATTAACACCCGAATCACTTGCAGGGACTAACAGCTATCAAATTTCAGGAACTGCAAAATATGCATTTCATTATTTTTCTAAATTCGGAACGCCGCTTACAATTAACCTGGTAAGTCTTCCTGATCATAAAACAATTCGCACATTGGTTGATAATGCTCAATTGAAAGAAAAAATTGAGGCTTTGAAAAAAACTCCTGTGCAATTTTTCAATGTCACAACTTCTGACAACGTAAAAATAGATGGATGGATGATGAAGCCTTACAATTTTGATCCTGCAAAGAAATACCCGGTTTTGTTTTATGTTTATAGCGAGCCGGCAGGGCAAACAGTTTTAGATAGTTGGGGCGGTTCCGGTTATTTGTGGCATTTAATGCTTACGCAACATGGTTATATTGTTGTTAGTGTCGACAACCGTGGAACCCCGGCGCCACGTGGAAGAGAATGGAGAAAAGCTATCTATGAAAAAATCGGAATTTTAAATTCACATGACCAGTCGGAAGCAGCGAAGGCAATATTCAATAAATATGATTTTATCGACACAAGCCGAGTTGGCGTTTGGGGCTGGAGCGGAGGCGGGTCCGAGACTCTCAATCTAATGTTCCGATATCCTGACATTTACAAAACAGGAATGTCCGTTGCCCCGGTAAGTGTTGAATGGCTTTACGATGATATTTACCAGGAAAGATATATGAACCTTTGGGATTTAAATAAAGCTAATTATATTGAAGGCTCGCCCATAACATATGCAAAAGATTTAAAAGGTAATTTATTGGTTGTTCATGGAACCGGCGATGATAATGTTCATTTCCAGGGAACAGAAAGATTAATAAACGAACTTGTGAAAGACAACAAATTATTCACAATAATGATCTATCCAAACCGTTCTCACGGAATTTATGAAGGAGAAAATACCAGCAGACATTTGAGAGAAGTATTGACCAATTATCTTGAAACTCATTTACCAGCAGGCGGCAGATAAAGTTAATAATATTACTTCTTAACAATTTAAAAGAAGGAATCGACACAAAATGAAAAAGACATTTTTATTTATTTTTTTGTTGTATTTAGGTTTCCACATTGAGATTGACGCACAAAATAACCTTACCAAAAATAAACTAACGCTTCCTTCCATTTTTTCTGATAATATGGTTCTTCAGCAAAAGGCCGAAACACCGTTTTGGGGAAAAGGAACTCCCTATCAGGAAATACAAATTAAAGCAAGTTGGGGAGCTTCTGCAAACTCTTTCGTGACTAAAGACAGTTTATGGATTACAAAAATCAAAACCCCGAAAGCCGGCGGCCCTTACAATGTAACTGTAAAATCCGGGAACTCGGTTATTCATTATAAAAATATTTTGATAGGGGAAGTTTGGCTGTGTTCGGGACAATCAAATATGGAAATGCCGCTTGAAGGATGGTATCCTTATGCACCGGTAAAAAATTCTGCAGAGGAAATTAAAAACGCTAACTATCCGGCAATAAGGTTATTCACAGTAGAAAAAACTGTTTCCAATAAACCCGAATTTAATTGCACAGGGAATTGGGTCGAATGTGATTCTACTACAGCAGCAACCTTTAGTGCAACCGCTTATTTCTTCGGCAGAAAACTATACAAAGAATTAAAAATTCCTGTCGGGCTGATTCATTCAAGCTGGGGCGGAACACCAATTGAAGCCTGGACAAGCGCTGAGTATTTGAAAAGAGTTGCCAGGTACGATATAACTTTAAACAAACTTGCAAACAGCAAAGGGGAAATTCAAAAACAAACGAACTGGATAAATAGTCATCCTGTAATTGATGTGAGCAAAATAGATTTGAAAAACAGGTGGAAAAATCTGGAATTTGATGATGCTTCTTGTCCTGCATCGAATTATGACGATACCAACTGGAAATCAATGAAGCTTCCGACACTGTGGGAAAGCGCTGAGATTGGGACTTTTGACGGAGTGGTTTGGTTTAGAAAAAAAATAGAGGTTCCGCAAAGCTGGCTGAATAAAAACCTGGTATTAGAATTAGGTCCAATTGATGATATGGACAGAACTTATGTAAATGGAAAGCTTGTTGGTGCAGTTGAAGAAGAGGGTTACTATCAAAAAGAAAGAGTATACAAAATTCCGAAAGAAATTAATAACGATTCTATAATAACAATTGCTGTAAGAGTTGTTGACATTCAGGGTGGCGGAGGAATTTATGGAGATAAAAACAAAATGAAAATTTATCCTGAAGGAGAAACAGCAGGTATTTCACTTGCTGGAAACTGGAAGTATCTGCCGGTTGCAGAGTTTAAGAACATGAAGTTTTATGTTTATGGAGCAAGGGAAGAAGAATTTTATTCTCGCCCCAAAACTTCTGTTGACATTACGGCTTATGTGCCAACAACTTTATACAATGCTATGATCTCCCCTATCATTCCTTACCAGATAAAAGGAGCAATATGGTATCAGGGCGAAGCAAACACCGGTGAACCCAAATTTTATGCAACGCTACTTCCTTTAATGATACAAAACTGGCGCGATAACTGGAATGAAGGTGATTTCGCATTCTATCTTGTTCAGATTGCCCCATATAATTATGGAGATGCAACAAAATCCGAGGTTCTGCGGGAGAGCCAGTTAAAAACATTATCTGTTCCAAACACCGGAATGGCGGTTACACTTGATATAGGCGAGCCGAATAATATTCATCCGGCAGACAAGCAGGATGTTGGAAAGAGATTAGGGCTCTGGGCTCTCGCGAAAAATTATAATAAGAAAGTTGTTTATTCAGGTCCACTCTACAAATCAATGAAGGTTGATGGAAATAAAATTATAATTTCATTTGATTATGCTGACGGCGGACTTATGTTAAATCATATTGAAGGTGTAAACAATTTTCTGATTGCCGGACAGGATCACAAATTTGTAAAAGCCGATGTAAAAATTGACGGCAAACAATTAATCGTTTCCAATCCTGAAATTAATAATCCTGCTGCTGTCAGATATGCGTGGAGCAACACTGCACACGGAACATTATTCAATAAAGCCGGTTTGCCGGCTTCATCTTTCAGAACTGATGTTTGGGATAACTGAAATTAGTTTTTCACTAAAGATTTAATAAAACTATTGAACTGACGAATTTTTATTTCTCAAAGACTACTGAGTCCGCTTTTGCCCCAAGTTCTTCCAGCGCATTAGTAATGTCTTTTACAAACTGATCAGGGCCACAGATATAAAAATTCTGGCTAAAGTTTTTTATTTTCTCCAGGAGAAAAGCTTTATCGATCTTTCTATGATCATACTTTTCGCTTTTCTCTTGCGTTAGCGTATTATAAAAATTTTCACCGAGCATTTTGTTGAATTCATCTTTCAGAATAATATCTTTTTCTGTTTTGTTTGAAAAGATTAGTCTGTTCCCTTCCAGCTTGTTATCTTTATGAAGCTTTCTGAAAATTGCAATAAAAGGTGTAACGCCGGCACCTCCGGCAATAAAAACTCCGAGTCCCTTATAATTTATGGCTCCCCAAACATCATGAATTAATAACTCATCACCTTCTTTTACTTTGCCCAAT
This sequence comes from uncultured Bacteroidota bacterium, assembly GCA_963772675.1. GTDB lineage: Bacteria > Bacteroidota > Ignavibacteria > Ignavibacteriales > Ignavibacteriaceae > JAKAGZ01. Next base: position 201,148 of record CAVYYF010000005.1, on the reverse strand, counting down.
GCTTCCGTAACTCCGTGATGATCTGTATATATTTTAGTAGTAAATTCAAGTGTTGGCCAGTCATTAAGACCGGTAAAAGTGAAAGGACGCATCTCATCTTTTAACAGCTTAGTGTTAATAGATACTTCTGTAGCCTGACCGGGAATAAAACTATATTCATCCGGCTTTGAAACAGTAAATCTTCTTACATTATGTATGACATTTTCAACTTTTAACACTTTTACTATATGTTCTTCCATTACAAACACCTGTTTTTATTAAAGTTAGACTATATCTTAAAAATAAACTCTAATAATTAAAATGCAAAGCATTTAGACAGTAGAAATGGTTGATGAGACCATTTTTCTGAAACCAGAAAAATTTCTTTTAAAATACATATCTTTGAATTATTCATTTCAAAAACTAAAACAGAAAAATGGGCGCAAAAACAGGAGTTTTACTTATTCAGCTTGGAACACCCGATAGCCCCTCAGTGCCTGATGTTAGAAAATATCTGAGAGAATTTTTAAGCGATGCCCGGGTAATTGATATTAGTTGGCTTGCCAGAACATTACTCGTAAACCTGATAATAGCGCCTTTCCGTGCGCCGAAATCGGCAAAAATTTATCAGCAGCTATGGACGGAAAACGGTTCACCATTACTTTACTACAGCAAAAACTTAAAGAATAAACTTCAAAAAAATATTGGCGAAGATTTTGAAATAGAGCTTGCGATGAGATATCAGAGTCCCTCGATGGAATCTGTATTGGAAAGAATGAAAAAGAAAAATTATCACAGAATAATTATTCTGCCGCTGTTTCCACAATACGCTTCCGCAACGAATGGTTCCGCAATTGACAAAGCAATGAAAATAATAAGAAAGTGGTGGGTTATTCCTGATATCAAAGTCATCAGTCAGTTTTATGATGACAAAGGATATATTAATTGTTTTGTACAAAATGCAAAAAAACATAATATAAACGACTTCGATCATGTTCTTTTCAGCTATCACGGACTTCCTGAACGACAGGTAGATAAAGTTTATGATGATGGAAAACCCTGCACAGATCACAACTGTGAAAATGAAATTACTGAAGACAATAAATTTTGTTACAAAGCTACCTGTTATGCAACAACAAGAGTGCTAGCAAAAAAATTAAATATACCTAAAGAAAAGTATACCGTTTGTTTTCAATCACGACTCGATGATAAATGGCTGAAACCGTTTGCTGATAAAACAGTAATTGAAAAAGCGAAAGAAGGTGCAAAAAAATTGCTGGTCTTTAGCCCCGCCTTTGTTGCAGACTGCCTGGAAACAACAATCGAAATCGGCTATGAATATCAACAAATATTTAAAAGAAAATGGCGGGAAAAAATTACAACTGGTCGAAAGTTTGAATGATTCTGATATATGGGTTGAAGCAGTAAAGAAATTAATTTTATCGTATAACATTTAATTATGTCGCCAAAAAAATTGATTCAAAAGTGGGTGGAAACATTTAACGAGGGCAATGCTGAAAAACTTTCATTGTTTTATGCTCATGATGCAATAAATCATCAGGTTGCAAATGAACCTGTGAAAGGACGAGAAGCAATAAGGAAAATGTTTGAAAATGAATTTGCCAAAGCTGAAATGATCTGTATAGTTGAAAATATTTTTGAAGACGGTAACTGGGGAATTCTTGAATGGAAAGATCCGCTTGGTTTAAAAGGATCTGGGTTTTTCAAAACTGAAAATGATAAAATAGTTTTCCAGAGAGGCTATTGGGATAAATTGACATTTTTAAGGTTGCATAATTTACCACTGCCAAAAAAGTAAATTTATAAGCAGAGACACTTTACGAAGCGTCTCTGCAATACAAAATTACTTCCCTCTCGAAACCCCTGAACCACCGCTGGCACGTATACTTCCTAATTCTGCATTACCATAATATACCAGTTGTGATCCGCCACTGCCACTAAACGAGAGTTCACCATTCATACTAACGGTAACCTCACACCCGCCGGAGAGAGATGCCTTTACTCCAGTTGCTGAGAAATTTTTAAGATGATATTCGCTTCCACCGGAGCCCGCAAGTTTCAAATATTTACAATCACCGTTTAATGTAACTTCACTCGAACCGGAAGTAGCAAGATGAATATCACCGCACTTCAGACTTCCTTTTAATTCCGAACCACCCGACAGCCCTGCGCTAAAATCGTCTGATCCAATATCCATAGTAATATTTGCTTCCGATGCCCCGCTCATTCCGAGAGAGGTAAGTTTCGGCATCTTAATTTCAACCTTAACAGTACCATGATTATTAAACCAGCCATCTTCATCAAAACGGAAACGAAGACTATTACCTCGCTGTTCAACGATCAGATCTTCAAGATCGTCTTTATCGCCGGTAACCGTAATACTGTATTCATCTGATTGCGTAACTTTAAGTTTCATCCCTGAGCTAACCCCAACCGATGTGAAATCTTTATAATCATATGTTTTGGTATCAGGGCTAACCCCCGCATAGGAAAGCGAAGCTAAAAAAATCACAAAAATTACTGATGCAAATAACTTTTTCATTTTAAAACCCGTTTTAATTATTAATCACCTTTTGAAACCCCGGCACCGCCGCTGAAACTTGTATTGCCGAGAGAAACATTCCCATAATAATATAAATGTGATCCTCCACTCTGATCTGAATTTAGAGTTCCGTCCATAGTGATCCATACTGCTGAGCCACCGGAAAGATCTGCATTAACATTTCTAACTGAAAAGTTTCTCATTTTTATCCTGCTTCCTCCAGAACCATCTGCATTCAGGTTTTCACCTTTGCCGGAGAGTTCAACTTTGCTTCCACCTGAAGTTTCAACTGAAATATTTCCACAAGTTAAATTCCCTTTTAATTCCGCGCCGCCGGATGTTTCCGCACTAAATGATTTTCCGGATACATCCATTGTGATATTACCTTCTGCACCTCCACTCAGATCAATTGCTGTTAACTCAGGCATTGTTATCTTTATTTTCACATTACCTCTTCTGTGATGTCCAAACCATCCCCAAACGCTACGGTCATAATGAATGTCAAGACTGTTACCTCTTTTTTCCACTACCAGGTCTTTAAAATCCCTTTCATCAGCAGTAATTGAAATTGAATAGCTATTTGATTGTGTCACAGTAACCTGCATTCCGCTTCCGACCGAAACACCTCTAAAATCTTTGTAATCATAGGTTTTTGTTCTCGAGTCAGCCAAAGTAATTGTGGATATGAAAGAAAGCAAAAGAAGAATTAAAAACGAAGAAAAATATTTATTCATAGTGTACCTCTTTCATTATTTATGTACCTAGCACGTTTCTGTTTGGACTTAACTTATAAAAAAAAGGTTGCGGCAATCAATAATAAATTTTGGACGGCTAAATTATTGTGATATAAGGAAATAATTGAGGATGAATCCGCATATTATTTTTGTTATTTTTACTGAGCCTAAGTTATATACAAAACAACATAATTTATGATAAAAATTGGAATAATCGGTGATTTCAATCCGGCGTTTTATACCCATATTGCAATCAACGATTCAGTCTCACACATTTCAGAAGCTATTGGCGAGGATTTTTCATGCGATTGGATTCACACCTCTATTTTAAAAGATAATTTCAAAGAAATAATTCCCCGGTTTAAAGGAATTTGGATGGCTTCCGGAACTCCTTATGCGAATGCACAAGGTGCGCTTGACGCTATAAAATATGCCCGTGAAAATGATATTCCGCTTTTGGCAATTTGCGGCGGATTTCAATATATGATTATTGAACATGCCCGCAATGTCCTTGGAATAAAAAATGCTGAACATGAAGAAACGACTCCCGGCGCAGAAATTTTCGTTATAAAATCCCTTCCCTGTTCTTTGGTTGGTCAAAGTGAAGAGTTAAAAATTATAGATAAGGATTCAATCACTTACAGAGCCATAGGAAATGAAAAATTTATCGGTAATTATCATTGCAGCTTCGGGGTGAATCCGGAGTATAAAAGGATAATTGACGAAGGTGGATTAAAAATTATTGTTGAAAATGATTCGGGCGAAGTAAGGGGGTGTGAAAATAAAAACTTAAAATTCTTTGTTGGAAGCTTATTTCAGCCACAACTACATTCTTCGATGGAAAACCCTAACCCCATTCTATTATCTTTCTTTAAATCGGCAACGCAAAATATATAATTTTTATTAAGCCTAACCTTGAACAAAATTTCATAAAATGATATTTTCCATTTGTAAGTTTAGTTAATTATTGTACAGAGGAACATTTATGGGAAAGGGGGAAAACCTGGAGAGGAAATACAGCAAACGTCGCCCAAGCGCATCAAAATTGAGAAAGCTGAAAAAAAAAGATCGAAAAAAATAAGTAATAAAATTTACACCTGGTTATTAGTTACTTCTTCTACTTTCATTTCTGCACCGAATAATTCCATTACTTCCCTGCTGAAATTGATAAGAAACTCAAGAATTTTTTCAGGCGATTCAAAATTATTTATCAGTATAAGTTTCATTACGTTTTTATTCTGATCAAATTTTATTTTGTCTTTATATTTATCGATAATAAATCTCATTAACTCAACAAATTTAACTTTGTAGTAATCCTCCTTCTCTCCTTTGGGAAGAATTATCGAAATATTTTTTCTTTGAATTATGATTCTTTCGAATAAAGCATAGGAAGCATAAAACCGCAACTTAGCGACTGAAACTAACCTGTTTACAATAGTGGGAACTGGACCAAAACGATCTTTCATCTCCTCACGAAGCTCATCTATTTCTTCCAGAGTTTTCACTGAATAAAGTGCTGTATAAAAATTAAGTCTATCCATTTGTTCTGGCATATATTCCTGCGGAATGCCAATTTCAAAAAATGTGTCGAGAGTAGGCTCGGTTCTTTCCTCATGTTTGGGGAGATCTTTAAAGACTTCTTTAAATTCCTGGTACTTCAATTCTTCAACAGCTTCGTTTATTAGTTTTACATAAAGATCGAATCCCACATCATTAATGAAGCCGCTCTGTTCGGTTCCCAATAAATTCCCTGCACCTCGAATTTCAAGATCACGCATAGAGATATTGAACCCGGCGCCTACATCAGTGAACTCCTCAATAGCCTGCAATCTGCGCAGCGCTTTTTTATTTATTCCACTTAATGAAGGTACGATAAAATATGCATAAGCCTGGCGGTTTGATCTTCCCACTCTTCCTCGTAATTGATGAAGTTCCGCCAACCCGAACCTGTCAGCGCGATTTACTATAATCGTATTTACATTTGGAATATCGATCCCCGATTCAATTATTTTTGTAGAAAGGAGAACATCGTACTTCTTATTTAAAAAACCGTGAATTACGTTTTCAAGCTGTGATGGTTTCATCTGTCCGTGAGCAACAGCTATTTTTACCTCTGGCATGTATTTATTAAGATAACCTGAAAGCTTATCAATTGACTGAACCCGATCGTGAACGAAATAAACCTGCCCGTTTCTTTTAAGCTCGGTAAGTACCCATTCTTTAATTTTAAAAACATCAAATATCGAAACCTTTGTATAGATCGGCTGCCTGTTTGGTGGTGGCGTTGCTATGATTGATAAATCCCTTGCCCCTAGTAAAGATAAATTTAAAGTACGTGGAATTGGTGTTGCCGTTAAAGTTAAAGTATCAACATTAACCTTTATCGAACGAAGCTTTTCTTTAGCCGAAACTCCGAACCGGTGTTCTTCATCAATGATTAAAAGTCCGAGATCCTGAAATTTTATGTCTTTTGATAAAATCCTGTGAGTACCTATTACAACATCCACTTGTCCTGTTTCAAGATTTTTAACAATTTCATTCTGCTCTTTTTTAGTTTGAAATCTTGAAAGCGCAGCAACACGGACAGGAAATTGAGTGAGTCTGTCTGTGAAAGTGTTGTAATGTTGTTCCGCTAAAATAGTTGTGGGAACAAGTACTGCAGCCTGCTTTCCATCCTGCACTGCTTTAAATGCGGCACGAACCGCAATTTCTGTTTTTCCAAATCCAACGTCGCCGCAGACGAGCCTGTCCATAGGATTTTCGGCCTCCATATCTGTTTTAACTTCTTCAGCAACTTTTTCCTGATCAGGTGTATCTTCATAAAAAAATGAAGCTTCAAGCTCTCTCTGCCAGACTGTATCAGGATTAAACTGGTACCCTTTAGTAGCTTTTCTTTTTGCGTATAACTCTATCAATTCACGTGCGGCTTCTTTAATCTTCTTTTTTGTTTTGTGCTTTGTGTTTGCCCATTCGGCTGTTCCGAGAGTTGACAGACTTGGAGCCAGGTTTTCATTGGAAGAATATTTTTTTACCAGTGTTAGATAATTCAGATTTACATAAACAACTCCTCCTTCCGCGTACAGAATTTTCATTGATTCCTGATCTGCCTCACCAATTTTGATAGTTTCAAGACCAACATATTTTCCAATTCCGTAATCTTCGTGTACAACAAAATCACCTTTTTTAATTGAAGCAAAAGCCTTTGATTTTGCCCTGTTATTTGCAGTTTTATACTTCCTTGATGTTTTTGTTCTATATGGCTTGTTAAAAATCTGGTAATCTGTTAGGACTAAAAGTCTTTCTCCCTTATGGATAAAACCTTTTTTAATTGCCAGTGTTTCAATTCTTACCTTTCCCTGTTCTAATAACTTTGCTAATTCATCTTTGAATTCCGTTAGAAGATCCCTTAGCCGCGTAGACTGTAACTCATTTTCTGCTGTAATTGTTATATAAAAATTTTCTGAGGAATATTTTTCTAACGTGTTAAAGAGAATTTCATAATTGCCGTTTATAGTAGGTGCTTCACTTAAACCTAAATCAACTCTTTCATTTTTTGAGGATAATTCATCTTCAACTATCCATCTCGCATTTGTTTTTGAAAATAACTTTTCGACATCAAAACCATTTTCAACTTTAATATCCGGGATCTTAGATTTCATCATTAATGCTTCTGGAAATTCTTCGTTTTCAATATCTATACTCACTACCTGTTCGTGAGATTCATTTTCTAGTTTGCTGGTAAAAACATTAATTTTTTGGTCTTTCAGGTTTTCTATTTCAAATGAGGAAATAAAAACCAGTGGGCTTTTCAGATAGCTAAATATATCCGTAAAATCATTATTTGCTTTGGCATTGCTGAAATTTATAGCTCCAGCCAGGGTGACCGTATTCACGTTCTCAATCGATCTTTGGCTTTCCGGTTCAAAATAACGAATTGATTCAAGAAAATCGCCGTCGAATTCGAGCCTCGCCGGATTCTTTTCACTGTACGACCAAAAGTCTATTATAGAGCCGCGGACAGAGAAATCGCCAGGTGCTTCTACAAATTTATCTTTTTGATAATTTAGTAAATAAAAATATTCAATCAGATCGTTGTAAGATAAGTTCCCCCCTAATTCAATTCGGGTTGTTGTTTCATCAATCTTTTCTTTTGATGGAAACTGGTGGTTCAACAATTCATAGGTTGAAATCAATATAAGTTTTTCACGGTTTGAAATATCTGTTATCTTTTCCTGTAGAACTTCCGGCTTAAACTCAGTTATGTTTACATAATATCTTTCCAGGCCGAGCATATTTAATTCAACTGCAAATTCAGATGCGGAAGTTACATCCGGAAAAAGAAAAACTATTTGATTTTCTTTTTCAATTAATCTCTTAGTAATAAAAACTTTTGAAGAACCAAAAAGAGGGGAAATAAAAAGTTTGTTATTATCCTTTAAAGAATTTACTATCTCTTTCAGAAAATCACTTTTTAAAATATTATGTTCTAAATCGTTAATCATATAGTCATTATTTATAAACCAGTTGTTACCCCTTTCGTAAAAATATGTTAAAATTGATACGCTAAACTTAATGTATAAACCGGCTGATTCTCTCTGAAATTAATCCCCACAGAATAAAATGGTTTATTCATATTTTTGCTTGCTTCCTTTTCTTCCGAATTATTTAATGAATGATTTATAACAAATCTGCCAGTAAAGTATCCAATAGCACCTCCCATTAATACATCAGAGGCCCAATGCTGATCGTGGTACAATCTTGCATAACAAACCAGACCCGCAGCCGTGAACCAGCCTGTTTTCCAGAAAATATTATCAATCTGGTGAGCCATTACTGTAGAGAAAGCAAATGCAAGTGTAGCGTGGCCGGATGGAAAAGAAAAATTATCATTGTTAAGATTAAATGGTTTAAAGCTGGCATGCCCCCTATTATTGTAAGGCCGGCTTCTCCCAATAAGGCTTTTAAGTGTAATCGTTACTGCGCCAGCATATATTACTGATTCTCCAAGCTGTACACCTATATTTCTTATTTTATCATTATTTGCAAGCAGCCCGAAGCCATAAATTCCCGCTGTAGCAACCACTACATATTTAGTGGTATAGTATTGATCAATATCAAATAGATCATTTTTAAAACTTGCATGGTCCCTTTGAGAATAGCTGCGTGCAGTGTTATCAAGAAAAAAGCCGCCCGCAACCATTGCAGTTGTAATACCTAAATTTTTCCAGTCACTTGATTCAAAATTAAGTGGGGCAGTAAAATAATCTCCACCGACTTTCAGGAAATCATTAAAATCATTTCCTATCTTATTTAACATCTGAGCGTTTGAAAAGGTAGTAAATAAAATCAGCCACATAGCAAAAGAAAGAATTTTGGTTTTCATTTTATCCTTGTTGTTTAAAACCACAAAAGGGGTTCAGGTAATGAACCCCGGAGTTATCTTTCAAAGATAAATATTTTCCGGCAAAGTTTATAAATAGATACAGATTTTTTCAGCGCAAAAAACAGGCAATAGCCTTAACCTTTAATAATTATCCGTGTTATATATGTATTTGATGGATTAGAGCAAACTGTTTATTTGGATAGTTCAATGGCCTTTCTCACAAAGCCATCGGCTTTTTTCAATCTTTTCCTGGCTTCGGTCGCGGAAACATTTCCTTTTATCATTACAAGCGCTGTTTTTACATGTCCATCAGCTTTTTCCAAAATGTCCGCAGCTTTTTCATAACTTGCGCCAGTAATTGTCATTACAATTCTTTTTGACCGCTCGACCAACTTTTTGTTATTCATTTGCAGATCAATCATCATATTTTCGTAAACTTTTCCGAGCCGTATCATTGAAGCCGTTGTTAACATATTCAGCACTAACTTCTGTGCCGTACCGCTTTTCATCCTAGTTGACCCCATTATTACTTCTGGTCCCACATAAGAACAAATTGCAACATCAACTTCTTTAATATCAAACTTTTCCCTGGGATTGCAGGTAACGTAAATTGTCTTTGCCCCGAGTTCCTTTGCTTTTTTTACAGCGCCAATCACGTAAGGAGTTCGTCTACTGGCTGCTATTCCGCAAACAATATCTCCGGAATTTACTTTTGCCTTAATTACATCCTTCGCCCCGTTTTCTTCAAAATCTTCGGCTCCTTCCTGCGCTTGAAACATCGCTTCTCTGCCCCCGGCAATAAATCCCTGTATAAGCTCAGGAGAAGTTCCAAAAGTTGGTGGGCACTCGGCTGCATCCACAACGCCGATTCTACCACTCGTGCCAGCTCCATAGTATAATAGTCTGCCCCCGTCTTTTAAGGCGGTAACTATCAACTCAACAGCCTGCTCAATGTATGGGAGTTCCTTCTCTACTGCGAAAGGAACTGTTTTGTCCTCATCGTTAATGATCTTTAAAATTTCGGAGGTGGAACGGACATCCATGTCCATAGAATTTTTGTTTCGCTGTTCAGTATGTAGTTTGCTTATTTCTGCAAAGAGATCTTTTGCATCATCAGCAGAACTCATTTATTCAGCTCCAGCAAAACAAGTTTCTTCCCCTTCTGATTTCTTACATTTGATGGTTTGTAAGAAAGATCAAATATTGTCGATTTTTTAATGTAAGCTTTATACTTCAATTCCGCTTTTTTTAATTCATCAGCCAGATCACCGCCTTTCAATGCGGCAATGAATGCTTTATCCTTTATCAACGGCAAAGCATACCGGAATAAAATTATAAGCGGAACAGTAGCCCTGCTAACAACCAGATCAAAGGTATCCGAATAATGATCAATGAATTCGGGACTTTCAACCCTGTCGTTTTCTGCTACTATGTTGCTTAATTTGAGTTTATTTATAAACTCTTCGACAGCTTGTATTTTTTTTCCCGTCGAATCAATTAAAACCCCTTTCATTTCAGGACGCATAATTGCGAGCGGAATCCCTGGAAATCCCCCGCCAGTTCCAATATCCAAAAAGTTATAGCACTTTTCAGGCAGGAATTTGCTCAAATATGAAGACAGAAAAACATGATTCTCAATTATTTTGTTTGCATCACGGCGGGAAATAAGATTAATACTTTCATTTTTAGCGACGACAAGTTCAGCAAAATAGGCAAGCTGCTGAGCTTTCATTGTAGCAAGGTTTATTCCGTTATCCCAGCAAAACGAAAGGAGTTCTTTCCGAAACTCGTTCTGGACGTCGATCATTTACCCCTCAAAATTAGTTTTTCAAATATACCAATAAAATAGAAATATCTGAAGGAGTTACGCCCGATATACGTGAAGCCTGTCCTATCGAACGCGGTTTTACCTTGCTTAACTTCTCTCTGCCCTCAGTCGATAAAGCCTTCAAGTTTAAATAATTTAATGTTAAAGGAATGTCGGTGCCTTCATATTTTTCAAGCCGTTCGACTGTTTCCTGCTGTCTTTTCATATAACCTTCATACTTAAGTTCTATCTCAACCTGTTCCAGTGCTTTGTTATTATTCAATAATTCCTTTACTGTGGAATCATCAGATTTATGATCAAGCGAAATTAATTCTTTAAGACTTAGCTCCGGTCTCTTACAAAGCTTTGAGATTGTCTCGGTTGAATCTATGCCGGGAAGATTTTTGCTTTCCAAAAATGAATTCACATCTCTCGCATGTAATTTTAATTTGCTGAAAAGTTCAATCGACTTTGAAATTAATTTTTCATTTGCAATTATTTTTTCAAAATTTTCTTTTGGCTGCAAACCATAGTCATGTCCATACCCCATCAATCTCCTGTCTGCATTATCCTGGCGGAGAAGTAATCTATGTTCTGCACGCGAAGTAAACATTCTATAGGGTTCATCGGTGGATTTATTAACAAGATCGTCAATCAAAACGCCGATATATGCCTCACTCCTTTTCAAAACAAATTCCTGCTGACCCGTTATCTTTGCAGCTGCATTTATTCCTGCTACAATTCCTTGCGCAGCTGCTTCTTCGTATCCTGAGGTTCCGTTTATTTGTCCCGCAAAGTAAAGTCCTTTAGTCAATTTTGTTTCGAGAGTAAGATCGATTTGGTGAGGTGGAAAGAAATCATATTCAACTGCATAGCCTGGACGAACCATTTCGCAATCTTCCAGTCCTTTAATTTTATGCAGAGCTTCAAACTGTATTGCAGCCGGAAGCGAAGAGGAAAAGCCATTTACATAAATCAGATCCGAATCCAATCCTTCCGGTTCCAGAAATAATTGATGTCTTTCCTTATCAGCAAAGCGTACTATCTTATCCTCAATAGATGGACAATAGCGTGGGCCAACTCCTTTTATCCTGCCCGTAAACATTGGAGACTGCTCAAAACCCTTTCCCAGAATTTTATGTACTTCCTTATCTGTATAGGTAATATGGCAGGGAAGCTGAGGAAGCAAAGGAAAATTATTTTTATCAGTTGAAAATGAGAATGGCTGGGGATTCTCATCACCCGGCTGCATTTCAAGTATGTCAAAATTAATCGAACCCTTTTTTAATCTTGGAGGAGTTCCTGTTTTCAACCTTCCCGCTTCAAAGCCAAGCTTCAATAATGATTCAGTAATTCCCGTTGCAGGTTTTTCACCAAATCTTCCACCGCTGGTTGATGTCATTCCAGTATGCATTAATCCATTCAGGAAAGTACCGGAAGAAAGAACCAGTGCCTTGCAGAGAATTTCCTCTCCTTCACTTGTTCTCACACCTTTGACTTCCCCGCCTTCAGCAATAATTTCTGTAACAGAGACTTCCACTGTTTCAATATTTTTAAAAGAATTAACTACCCGATGAGCCTCTTCAGAATAGAGTTTCCTATCAGACTGACACCTCGGAGACCAGACAGCGGGACCTTTGGATTTATTCAGCATTCGGAACTGGATACCTGTTTGATCTGCAATCTTTCCCATCATTCCACCAAGCGCGTCTATCTCTCTTACAAGATGACCTTTTGCAGTTCCCCCTATTGCCGGGTTGCAGGACATCCTTCCTATGGCATACTTATCCATCGTCAGTAGTCCGACAGAACAACCCATATTTGCACCTGCACAGGCTGCTTCTATCCCGGCGTGGCCGCCACCTATTACAATTATGTCGAATTTTCTCATAAAATCACACTTTATGCCAGTTTCACGTGAAACAGACTAATATTAAATGAAAGACATTTGGTCCCTCAGCTTTAATTATAAACTTTACATTATTCATTATACATTACAAAGTTTCACGTGGAACAGGCTACTTTCCTATACAAAATTTTGTAAATATATTGTTCAAAATATCATCCGAGGTTACAGCCCCAATTATTTCTGCAAGACTGTTTTCCGCATTTCGCAGATCCACTGAAATAAACTCTCCACTTAGTCCACTGTTAATTGATTCCAATGCTTTCAGTAAACTCTCATTCGTCTTCCCCAGGCATTGATAATGCCTTAGGTTTGAAACAACTGCCGATTTCTCACTGTAATTAGAAGTACCCAGAGCTTTTAATTTTAACAATGAAAAAAGAGATTCGATTCCCTTCCCTGTTTTTGCAGATATGGAAACATCATTTTTTAAATCGCTCTCCTCATTCTTATCAATTTTGTTTAACACACAAATGATTCTTTCTACTTTAGTAATACTTTTTAATTCAGAGTAAATATCTTCCGAAAAGCCCTGTTCAACATCGTTCATAAATAATACCAGGTCCGCATTCTTTACTGCTTCCCTGCTTCTAATAACACCTTCTTTTTCAATTTCATCATTGGAACTCCTGATTCCTGCAGTATCAAAAAGCCTGAATAAGATTCCATCAATTGAAACGTCCTCCCTGATAATATCTCTTGTAGTTCCTGGAATATGACTTACTATAGCTCTTGATTCTTTCAATAAATAATTCAATAATGAAGATTTCCCTACATTCGGCTTTCCCACAAGTGCAACATTAACACCATCTTTTATGACTTTCCCAAATGAATATGTAGATAGCAAATCTTCTATCTCTCTTAATATTCTGTTTATTCTTTTCTTTAGTTCATTACTATTAATTAATTCAATATCTTCCTCAGCAAAATCCAATTCAAGCTCAACAAATGATGAAGCATTAATCAGCATAGCTCTCAACTCTTCAACTTTTTGTGAAAGCAATCCATCAAGCTGATTTCTCGCACCCAAAAGTGATGCTTCTGTTCTTGAATTTATAATATCTGCCACAGCTTCTGCCTGGGCAAGATCTATCTTGTTATTTAAGAAGGCTCTTCTGGTAAATTCCCCCGGTTCAGCTAATCTTACGTTTTTTCCTAAAAGCATTTCCAAAATCTTTCTTGTGATAATTGTGTTGCCATGAGTACTAATCTCCACAACATCCTCCCCTGTGTATGAGTGAGGATTTCTGAAAATAGAGATTAGTACGTCATCTATTTCGCTACCAGACTTGTCTTTTATCTTGCCGTAATGAATTGTATGAGATTCAGCACTCTCGATTCTATTCTTCCCAGTAAAGATTGAATCGACTGCTTTAAACGTCTCCGGACCGCTGACTCTTATCACAGAAATGGCGCCGGTTCCTGTAGCGGTTGCAATTGCAGCAATTGTATCTTCAGTAAATTTATTTCTCATACAATAATCTTTATTATAAGCTCGCAAAAATAAATAATTTCAGTTCGATTAACAATGTACTTTTGCCTTGATAAGATAAGACATCAAATGACTTTTCACTTATTTAATTGAAAGGATACTATAAATAGTTAATGCAAAATTTGTCAGATGATTTGTCAGAAATTTCTTACTAGGGTAAGATCTAGTCAGAAAGCCTGACAAATTGGCAGGCTGAAGCGAAGATACGTTATTCTTTATAGCACTCTTTATTATAACAAGTTATGGGGTTTTAGCTTAATGGCATATATCTTGCCCTTTTACTAATGAGTTTTACAAAAAAGCACAAACAAAATAATGCTTTAATATTAAACGATTTTATTAACAGGAGGTGTAATTATGACACTCGTAAAATGGAATCCATCAAAAGAATTATTAAACGTTGAGCGCGAGTTCAACAAGTTGTTCAATACATTCAACCGCAGATTCGGTTTTGATGATGCTAACCTTGCTAACGAAGAAATGGAAAATGCTGTTTGGGCACCCTTGACTGACATCAGTGAGAACAAAGATCAGTATATCTTGAAAATGGATCTGCCCGGTGTTTCCAAAGAACATCTTAAATTAAATTTTAACGACGGAGAGTTGATCATTAGCGGGGAAAGAAAACAGGAGAAAGAAGATAAAGATTCGAAGTATCACAGGATAGAAAGATCGTATGGTAAATATTACAGATCGTTTACTCTTCCCCAAACGATTCAGGCAGATAAAATTAATGCTGAATTCAAAGATGGACAGTTAACTGTTACCGTTCCAAAATCGGAGGAAGCAAAACCGAAAGAACTCGAAATAAAAGTTAAATAACTAAATTTATTTTTAGTTAAATATTTCACGGGAAGGGTAACTATATTTTAGTTACCCTTTTCTATTAATTAAAAGATAATATGGATTTTAAAGATTACTATAAAATACTCGGCGTTGATAAATCAGCAACGACGGATGAGATAAAGAAAGCTTATAGAAAGCTGGCTATGAAATATCATCCTGACCGTAATCCCGACAACAAAGCTTACGAAGAAAAATTTAAAGAGCTTACAGAAGCAAACGAAGTTTTGAGCGATCCTGAGAAAAGGAAAAAATACGACACTCTCGGTTCAAACTGGAAACAGTATGCTAACGCGGGAAGCGGGTTTGGAGGAGCAGGCAGTGGCGGCTATCAATATTCGGGAGATATAAACGATCTCTTCGGTAATGTGGGCGGCTTTTCTGATTTCTTTGAGAGTTTCTTCGGCGGAGGCGGATTCAGATCTTCAGGCGGAGGATCGCCTTTCGGCGGTGCACGTACACGTGCTCAGAGAGGAAGCGATTATGAATCAACACTAAACACTACTTTGGAAGAAGCTCACCGGGGAGGGGAGAGACAGTTAAAAGTTGATGGTAAAAAAATAAAAGTGAAAATAACTCCCGGCATTCAGGAAGGAAAGAAATTAAGATTAAAGGGAATGGGCGCGCACGGTAAAAACGGCGGCGAGAGGGGAGACCTGTATTTAAAAATTCATATAACCGATCACCCCTGGTTTGAGAGAAAGGGAGATGATCTTTATTTCAATTTGAATGTTGACCTTTATTCCGCGGTCCTTGGCGGAAAAGAAAAAATTGAAACGATTGATGGAAAAAGATTAATGGTAAATATCGAAAAAGGAACGGACAGCGGAACATCCTTAAGATTAAGAGGAATGGGAATGGCGAGAACGGATAACCCGGAATTAAGGGGCGATCTGTTCGTGAAGGTAGTGATAAACGTTCCAAAGAAATTATCGAAGCATGAAATTGAGTTATTTGAGAAATTGAGAGATTTAAGAAAATGACAGCTTGCTGTCACCCTGAACTTGTTTCAGGGTCTGTCTGGAGATGCTGAAACAAGTTCAGCATGACATTAACGGGAAATTTTTAGTAACAAAAAACACGGAGTAAGTCTAATGAGTTCAGAGCAAACAAAAGAAAAAAAGACGAGCAAATTTCAATTTAAAGCTGAAGTGAAACAGCTTCTCGATATTCTTGTGCATTCACTTTACACAAGCAGGGAAATATTCCTGCGTGAGTTGATATCCAATTCATCCGATGCACTGGATAAATTAAGATTTCAATCTACCAAAGGAACTGAAATAGCCGACAAAGATCTGCCGCTTGAAATAAGAGTTAATTTTGATGATAAGAAAAATATAATAACAGTTTCAGATACCGGAATTGGGATGACAAAGGACGAGCTAATAAAGAATATCGGTACGATTGCGAAGTCCGGAAGTGCTGATTTTATAAAGACTTTGCAGGAAAACAAAGCCGATGCAAACAATATAATCGGAAAATTCGGTGTTGGTTTCTACTCGGTATTTATGGTTGCCGATAAGGTGGTTATAAAATCAAAATCATACCTGAAAGATGCTTTACCGGTTGAATGGAGTTCCGACGGACTGGGAAGTTACCAGATCGCGGAGACGGATGAGAAATTAAAACGCGGAACTACGATTGAAATTCATTTAAAAGAAGATGCTAAAGAATTTGCCGAAAAATACAGGCTTGGAAACGACAATCAAAAAACATTCGAATTTTATCCAGTTCCCGATCTATCTCGATAAAGGAAAAAGTAAACACCATCTCGGCAATCTGGAGAGAGCCGAAAGAGCAACTTTAAAGAAAGAGCAGTATGTTGAGTTTTATAAATTCTTACATACGACAACGAAGAGCCGATGGATATAATTCACAAATCCGTCGATGCACCGATACAATTTCACAGTCTGCTCTTTATTCCCAAAAAGAATTTTGATTTCTTCGGAATGAACAGGGAAGACTACGGTCTCGATCTTTATGTAAGAAGAGTTTTAATCCAGCATAAAAACAAAGACCTGCTTCCTGAATACTTAAACTTCGTAAAAGGAGTTGTCGATTCGGAAGATATTCCACTAAATATTTCAAGAGAGACGCTGCAGGAAAATATAGTTTTCACAAAAATCTCTAACACTGTAACGAGCCAGGTCCTTTCCTATTTAATAGATAAGGCAAAGAGCAAACCCGAAGAATACGCTGAATTCTGGAAAGAACACGGAAGATATTTCAAACTCGGTTACACGGATTTTACAAACGCTGAAAAATATCAGCAGCTTTTAAGGTTTAATTCTTCAAACAACAAAGATGAAAAAGAATTGACTTCGCTGGAAGAATATGTTTCAAGATTCAAAGAAGATCAGAAAGAAATTTACTACGCGTTCGGAAACAGCAGGGAAGCGATCGAACAGGACCCGCATATGGAGATTTTCAAAAAGAAAGGACTTGAGGTACTTTATCTGTACGATCCGCTGGATGAGTTCGTTATAAATTCAATCAGGAAATTTAAAGACTATGATTTTAAATCAGTTGATTCCGTTGACTTAAGTAAACTCGATAAATTGAAAGACGGTGAAGATAAAAAAGATAAAGCGGAAGAATTAAGCAAAGACGATGCAAAACATTTTGATAGTCTGCTTGCAAGGGTAAAGGAAATTCTCGGTGATAGGGTTACGGATGTAAAAGAATCAAAGAGATTGAGCGGAAGTCCCTGTGTGCTCGTAAATTCCGACGATACGATGTCATCACAAATGCAGAAAATTATGAGAATGGCTAATAAAGATATGAGTGTTCAGAAAAAAGGATTCGAAATAAACAGGGACCACAAACTCATAAGAAATCTTTTGAAAGTGTTCAAAGCAAACTCAAAAGACGAATACATAACAGACACAGTTGAGGAATTATTCGAAGCGGCGCAGTTACTGGCCGGTGATCTTAATGATCCTCACAGACTCGTAAACAGGATAAACAAATCGCTCGAGCAGTCGAGTGAGATGTACTACGGAAAAGAATTAAGGAGTAAGAAAAATGTCATCCCGAACTTGTTTCGGGATCGGCCAAGAGAAGAGATGCTGAAACAAGTACAGCATGACATGCAATGTGTTGGAGGTGTCACCCTGAACTTGTTTCAGGGTCGGAAAAACAACCAGACTCTGAATAAATTCAGAATGACTATTGAAAGATTATTATGTGTACATATTAACTAATAATTCAAAAACGTTATACGTTGGCGTAACGAATAATTTCGAAAGAAGAATATACGAACATAAACATAAGCTGAAAGATGGTTTTACGAAAAAGTACAATCTTACAAAGTTAGTTTACTTTGAAATGTTCAATGACATTAACGATGCTATAAATCGGGAAAAGCAATTGAAAAACTGGCACAGACAGTGGAAAATAAATCTGATAGAATCGAAAAATAAAGAATGGAAAGATTTATACGAATGAATTAATCAAGCAATGAATGAAGATGCTGAAACAAGTTCAGCATGACATTGTTCAGCATGACAAAAGGAAGTAATATTATGCAATTTAACCCAAATAAATTAACAGTTAAGGCGCAGGAAACTATGCAGAATGCGATAGAGATTGCGCAGAATTATAACAATCAAATATTAGAACCGGAACACATTCTCGCGGCGCTGATTCAAGAAAAAGGAAACATTGCCGACACGATTATGCAGAAAACCGGCGGGAATGTCAGCGCGGTAAAATTAAAAGTAAACGAGCTGCTTGAAAAACTGCCTAAGGTAAGCGGTACGGGAATCGGCAACCAGCAGATGTCACAGAACACCGGAAAACTTTTTGATGTAGCTGCGGATGAAGCAAAGAATTTAAAAGATGAATACGTTTCATCCGAGCATATATTAATTGCTCTCACGGAAAATGAAGGCAAAGCCGGACAGCTTCTGCGCGATAACGGCATTTCTAAAAAAGAAATTTTATCCGCACTTGAAAGACGTACGCGGAAACCAGAGAGTTACCACGCAGAACCCGGAGGATACCTACCAGTCACTGCAGAAATACGGCAAGGATTTAAATGAGCTGGCACGCACCGGAAAACTCGACCCGGTTATCGGCCGTGATGAAGAAATACGCAGAGTGCTGCAGGTTCTTTCGACGAAGAACAAAAAACAATCCCGTATCAATCGGTGAGCCGGGAGTGGGTAAAACTGCTATCGCAGAAGGAATCGCACACAGGATTATTTCAGGCGACGTTCCTGAAAATTTAAAATCGAAAAGAATCAGTTGCACTCGATATCAGCGCGATCGTTGCAGGCGCGCAATTCCGCGGACAGTTTGAAGAAAGACTTAAAGCCGTATTGAAAGAAGTTCAGGAGGCAAAGGGCGAGATCATTCTATTTATAGATGAGCTTCACATACTCGTTGGCGCCGGGGCAACTTCCGGATCGATGGACGCAGCGAATATTTTAAAGCCCGCGCTTGCCAGGGGCGAGCTGCACGCAATTGGTGCGACAACTCTTTCGGAGTACAAAAAATATATTGAAAAAGACGCCGCGCTCGAAAGAAGATTTCAGCCGGTGCTCGTGAGTGAGCCTTCGGAAGAGGATACAATTTCTATCTTACGCGGACTCCGCGAAAGGTACGAAGTGCATCACGGCGTGCGTATTACAGACGCTGCAATTGTTGCGGCCGCGCAGCTTTCTCACCGCTACATTACCGACAGGTTTCTGCCGGACAAGGCGATAGATTTAATAGATGAAGCCGCTTCGAAATTAAGAATTGAAATTGATTCGATGCCGGAAGAGCTTGATGTGCTGGAAAGAAAGATTAAACAACTCGAAATTGAAAGAGAAGCACTGAGGCGGGAAAAAGACGATGCTTCCGCGAAAAGATTAGTTGAACTGAAAAAAGAACTGGGCGGTCTCGAAGAGGAGAGGAACGTTTACAGGATGCACTGGAATCTTGAAAAAGAAAAAATCCAGAAGATCCGTTCGATGAAAAGCGAGATTGACAACGCCAAAACAATGGCGGAAAAATATGAACGCGAAGGAAACTTAGGAAAGGTTGCCGAACTCCGTTACGGAACAATTACCGAACTCGACAAAGCGTTGAAGAATGAAACCGAAGACCTCGTGAAAATTCAGAAAGATAAAAAGATGCTTAAGGAAGAAGTCGATGCAGAAGACATTGCAGAAGTTGTTGCAAAATGGACCGGCATTCCTGTTAGCAAAATGCTTGAAAGCGAACGAAGCAAATTGCTAAAGCTTGAAGACGAACTGCATGACAGGGTAGTTGGACAGGATGATGCAGTCGCTGCAGTAGCAAATGCAATACGAAGATCACGAACTGGTTTGCAGGATGTAAACAGGCCGATTGGTTCCTTTATATTTCTCGGTACAACAGGTGTTGGTAAAACCGAACTTGCACGTGCACTTGCGGAATACCTTTTTGACGATGAGCACGCTATGATAAGAATTGACATGTCGGAATACATGGAAAAGTTTTCTGTATCACGATTGATTGGTGCGCCTCCCGGATATGTTGGTTACGAGGAAGGCGGACAATTGACTGAGGCAGTCCGCAGACGACCGTATTCAGTGCTGCTTTTGGATGAGATTGAGAAAGCTCATCCGGATGTATTTAATATTCTTTTGCAGGTCCTTGATGACGGAAGACTGACAGATAACCAGGGACGCACTGTGAACTTTAAAAATACGATAATTATTATGACCTCTAATCTTGGTTCACATATTATACAGGAAAAGACTGAGGGCGTGAGCGATGAGGAAATGGAAAATGTAGTCGGAAACCTGAGGCATACATTGACGGATCTTTTGCGCAAAACCATTCGCCCTGAGTTTCTGAACAGGATTGACGAAGTTGTTTTATTTAAACCTTTGACGAAAAAGGAAATTAGAAAAATTGTGGACATACAATTAAGATACGTGCAGAAAATGCTTGCGCAGAAAGAAATTACTCTTGATGTGACAAACGAAGCAAAAGACTGGCTGGCTAAACTTGGTTACGATGTAAGCTACGGCGCGAGGCCGCTGAAGAGAACGATACAGAAATACCTCACCAACCCGCTCTCGCAGGAACTGCTGATGGGTAATTTTATTGATGGAGATACGATTTCCGTATCACAAAGCTCCGATGCCGGACTGGTATTTAAGAAAAAATAGAACTGTCATTTCGACCCCGTGAGATGGCGGCTTAGCCTATCTCACCGGGGGAGAAATCTTTCCTCAACTACCATTCACGTGGCGGCAGAGATGCCTCTTTTTTTAATTTTAGATTTATATTTATGTAAAAAGAGGATAAGAAATGAATAAAAGAGAAATCGTTTGCGTTTGTGGAAGCAGACTAATTACGACACTGTCTGAATCTAAAATAGTTAAAGAAAAGGGGTGGATAATTTATCCTTACTCATCTTTGGGGAACTGTCCAAACCACCCACTCCCCAGCAATAGATACAGAATTATTTGTAAATTAAGAATGAACGATGTTTAACAAAGACAATTATTTTGTTGAGATTGGTGAGTTGTTTTGCTAAAATGAAATAAAAAAAATGAACAAATTTATTAAACCATTCTACCGAACAAGATAAAATATGGCAATTGACCCACTAACTGGAATAACGGTTTATAGCGCTCTAATTTCCTCGCCAAGGCTTAAGTCCCTTAGTATTCAAATAAGTGATAAACTTATAGGCTTAAATTCTTATGAGAGAAAACTAATAAAATGCTATAATAAAGCTGTAAAAAAAGAAATTAAAAAAAATATAGGTTTTCATTTAATAGGTTTAAACTAAAATGGCAAGTAGCCTTACTAAAAGATGCTTTAGAATATTTTAGAAAGGACAAGTTAAATGAAGCGGAAGCTCTGTTAGAAAAATATTATGGGGCAAACAAAATTAGTTTTGTATCTATAAAAGATAATTTTGAAACCTGCTTAAAAAAATTATCAGACTTCCCATTGCTAACTCATATCGTTATTGAAGAATTCAAGACTCAAAAGGAAAAATTAAATTCTTTAATCGAGTCACAAAAAATATCTGACGAGCTAAAATATAAAAAAACATTTGACGTCACCATAAAGGCTATAGAAGAAAAAATATTAAGCGGGAAACTTATAGAAGCATATTATCGGATTAAGAGCATTATTAATTTAGATGAACTCAACAAAGCACCAAAATATAAAAATGATATAATATTATTTGAAACCAAAATCGTTTTGATAAGAGAATTAAAGGAGGAATATAATGTACAACTCGATAAATTAGAAATGGTAAAAAACTGTTTTCTTAAGTTTTACTACCAATTAAGGTTATATAAGATTATAAAAAAGGAAGTAGATATAGATGAGCTTTTAAAAGAAACTAATGGCCAAGAATATGCACTAGAGCTAAGATTATGTTTACTTCAATTAAATGATTTTGATTTGGAATATATAAAAGAACTAGAGTTAAACTATCCTGCAATCAAAGAAGAAAGCAAAGCTATACTAATAAAGAATTATATAATATCGTGTATAAATAGCAATAGTCCAAATTACTCCGAAAAGCTTATAAAAGACAATGATCAATTACTAACAGACTATGACTCAAAGTATTACATTTATTTGCTAGAATTAAATAAATTTTTGAGGACCAAATTAATATCTGAACTTAGTCTATCCGATACTTCTTTTCTTCAAAGCAACCTTGAGAAAATGTTGAATATCAATGATAAATTTAAGGAACATTCTCTCAGGACACGTAGAAGTGTATGTTATAATATTATACTTACAAAAATTCAGCTTAAGAAAGCAATAGAAGAGATAAAAGATGACATTGAATTTATTAGCAATGATTCGGAATTATTACTTAGGCTATTAAAAACTCTAAATAATTTATTTCGCTTTGAAGATATAACTGTAATTCTTAATTCCTCAAAGTTAAAATACAATAAAGAAATTGTAGATGAATATATAGAGGCACTATTTAAGAAACTAGATTTTGAACAAATAATTCAAGAGAACTTTAATCAAAACGAACTATCTCTTGAGTCAAAGGCAAAAATAATTGCTGCGAAAAATTTTATTTTACATAGAGAAAAAGAAACAACGTTTTCAGAAAGCGATATAGAATTATTGTTTGATGATCCAGAAAACCCTACCGTGTTAGTTTCAATTTGCAACATATTTATAATTAATAAAGAAAAAAGGTTAGCTAAGAAATATTTTGACAAAATGTATCAGAACATCGATACATTAAACGAACAAGATAAACTGGTTCTTACGAGACTTGCTGAATTGCTTGAGGAAAATGATATAGAGGAAAAAATCATAAATAATTTAATTGACATAAGACCGCAATACAAAATTGTTAAAGCCAAATTTTATCAAAGAATAACTAACAATTTCCATGAATTATTGGCCCCTGTTGATAAATTCTTTTCTGGTATCAATATAGAGGATAATTTACCCCCTGAAATTTTTAGAATAAAATCAGAATATTTAAGAATATCTGGTGAAACTGATAAGTTTTGGATTTTATTAAAACATTTAATAAACATTTATGATAATGAAAATGACTGGTATGTATATATTGGCTCACTTATAGATTTTGGAAAAATTGATGCAGTAGAAGAATTGATTCCTGAAATACAAAGTAGATTAGATAATCCTCTCTTTGAATTTATTCTTGGTGTAAGCTACTTGCATATTGAAACCTTAAAAGAAAATAAGTTATCGAAATTTTCATATCATTTTTTGAGGGCCTTTCAAAAGATTAAAGCATTAAATCAAAGATTTAATGAAAATATTTTGGTCGCTGTATTAAACACATTACTTATAAATCAACTACATATTGAATATGATAAAAAATATGTTAGCGCTGGCTGTTACATTCAATTAACGAAAAAAGATAGCACCGAAAAACTAGTGTTATGTATACATGAAAAAAAGGAATTAACCGCTCCAATTAATGATGGTTATTTAGAGGCGATTCACCTCCATAAAAATGATGATTTGCTAAAGGAAATTCTGCTTCGTGAAATTGGTGAAGTAATTGTACTTAATAAAGAAACTCACATTATTGATAATATAGACTCTATTTACAATTATCCAGAATTTTATCTTAGTCAACTAGTCTTTACAAATCCTGAAAAATATGGTTTAACTAAAATTAAAATAGGACCAGATCCTGTAACCTCAATACACCCGCAAATGCTTGAATTAAAAAAACAGCAGGATCAAGTCTACAATGCATATGCAGCTAAAAATTTAACCATGTTTTTTTTATCAGGCACTGATTATCTAAATTATATTCAAATAATTCAAAGGCTGCTTTTTAGTAGAAACTTTTCACTAAATGCTGGCTTTGGTAAAAACCTTTCAACAAATCATAAATTCGTCTTATCATATACAGCCATAATAATCCTAGAACTTTTTGACAAATTAAGAACAATTCCAAATGATAGAATAATGGTATCAAAAAGCTTGGTTGACGTAATCAATAAACATTATCAGACTATGCGAAGTAGTATAGATAACTCAAAACTATCCTTGGATTTAGATGAAAACCTAATCCCATATAAAATTGAAACTACTTCCGACACACAACTTGAAGAAACTCAAAGATGGCAGAAGCTCTTATCTAAAATTTCACAGTATGAATCTTTTGATACATCCGCAATAGAAGATGATTTAACTCCTCTTATTAGATTAATCGGGAAAATTGAAGTTGATTGCATTAGAATTTCAAATATGAAACAAATCCC
Organism: uncultured Bacteroidota bacterium; assembly: GCA_963772675.1. Classification (GTDB taxonomy): domain Bacteria; phylum Bacteroidota; class Ignavibacteria; order Ignavibacteriales; family Ignavibacteriaceae; genus JAKAGZ01. The sequence goes on along the minus strand of CAVYYF010000005.1, from coordinate 176,716 downwards.
AATTATCATTGATGATCGTCTTGTCCAGAAGTTCCTGAGATTTAGCAACACTTCAAATGTAATAGGTTTTTATTTTTATCAAAGCAATGACACTTTGGATGAAAAATTACGAATACTTTTAGCATTATCTAAAATGAATTATAAATACGTTTTATTTGAAGGGTTACTAGAAGAAATAATCAATATAATTATTAAAGAAAATTACACTTCGTTTGGGGAAAACACAGTAATAAGTAATTTTATTCTCTTAATAAAATATGAACTTAACAAAGTAGATAAAAGCATTCAATACAATTCCTTCCTAGGAGGATGTAATTTGTTGATAGCAAGTTATCTAAATCCCACCGCTGAAAGAATTCTAAAAAATTTGCTTTTGTTAATTAAAGCTAATGATAAAAGCAAGTTATTTAATGATCTAAAAGACCTTAATAAAATGTCAGGCGAAAAAATTCTATTTATTGAACATTGCTTTACATAACAAAGTGAGTTACTGCATTCCTGCATTTTACAACTTTATTGATTTCTGTGATTCATTCAAGCTACCACAACTTCTCTTATCTCCCCACACTCCAAAATTTTCTTCTCCGGGCTGTAGAGTGCAATATTTATCATTAAAAGCCTTTCCAGTGGCCTGCTTTTGGCAGAAATGGCAGAATGCCGGCCAGTAAATCGTCCATCAGATGGATGATAATCACCCACTTAATGGTTGATTATCATCTACCAATTTCCTATGTTCAAGCTATGATTCAAAGAAATATTAAACCAAAGTTACTTGAAGCCTTAACAGATTCGCCTGTTGTTTTGATACACGGGGCAAGACAAACAGGTAAAAGTACGCTTGTAAAACAAATTGCCGAAAGTGATTACCCCGCAAAATACCTAACCTTTGACGATATGAGCATTTTATCGGCAGCTCAGAATAGCCCTAACGATTTTATTGAAAACTATAAGGAAAATATTATAATAGACGAAGTACAAAGGGTTCCTGATATTTTCCTGGCTATAAAAAGTTTTGTAGATAAAAACCGTAATGCGGGAAAATTTATTTTAACCGGATCTGCAAATGTTCTGCTGCTCCCAAAAGTTTCTGAATCTCTGGCCGGAAGAATTGAAATACTCAATCTCTTTCCATTATCCCAAAGTGAAATATCAGGCACTCAAAATAATTTAATAGATAAACTGTTTGCGAATAAATTTAAAACTGTTGAAGATTCACGAAAGAAAAATGATCTGGTAAACAGAGTAATGGCGGGCGGATTTCCTGAAATGCTCAACAGAAAAGATCGCAAAAGGCAAAATGCATGGTTTAAATCATACATCACCACAATGTTACAAAGAGACGTAAGGGATATTTCAAATATAGAAAAATTAAGCGATCTGCCACGACTGCTGAGTCTATTTGCTTCACGGGCCGGAACACTTCTGAATTTTGCAGAGTTATCACGCTCTTCTGCAATTCCTCAAACAACATTAAAACGATATGTTACCTTATTTGAAGCAATCTTTTTGATAAAGCTATTGCCAGCCTGGTCGGGCAATCTTTCTAAAAGATTAATTAAAACCCCAAAGCTTTATCTGAACGATACAGGATTGCTGTCTTATCTGATCGGGTTTGAAGCAAATAAAGTAATGTCTGATCCTCTTTCCTGGGGAAGACTGCTTGAAAATTTTGTTCTTATGGAACTGGTCAAACAAGCTTCCTGGAGTGAGTTTGATTTATCACTATATCATTATCGTTCTGCTTCCGGACAGGAAATTGATTTTGTTATTGAGAAAAATGATGGAAAGCTTTCAGCCGTGGAAGTTAAGGCAGCAGCAAAAGTATCTGCAAAGGATTTCAATCATATAAAAACTTTTGCAGATGAAACAGGTAATAAATTTTTGAATGGTATTATTTTTTATACAGGCAAAGAAATAATTCCCTTTGCGAAAAATATGTTTGCTATACCTATAGATCAGCTATGGTAAAAAATATTACTCCTTCTTTATACCCGCAACTTCCTTAATATCCCCACACTCCAAAACTTTCTTCTCCGGGCTGTAAAGAGCAACATTTATCATCGCCTGTCCCAATTCTTTTAATGTAACGGTATATTTAGGAAAAAGTGTTTTAAACACCGGGTAAAACGGCGCCAGGAATTTATAAACGGTGTACGTGTTTTTTAATCCTTTAATCGGCTGTATGTAGCCGGGGCGGAAAGCGTAGGCGTTTTTAAACGGGAGTTTCATCAAATCGTTTTCTGTTTTTCCTTTCACGCGCGCCCACATTGTTTTTCCTTTTTCCGTGCTGTCGGTGCCCGTCCCCGACACGTAGCAGAAAGTAATCTCTTTGCTTTTCTCCCCGTTCACTTTAACCAAAGTCTCAGCGAAGTTCATCGTCATATCGTACGTAAGGTGTTTGTATTCATCTTCCTTTTTACCGACGGAAGTAACTCCCGCGCAGAAGAAGCAGGCATTGTAACCGGCCAGCTGGTCTTCAATCGGCGACAGATCAAAAAAATCACTGTGGATAATTTCTTTTAGCTTTGGGTGCTTCAGATCATAAGGCTTTCTATTAATTATTAGCACAGATTCCACATCGGGATGGTTCGAGGCATTCGTGCAAAACGCCCTCGCCCACCATTCCCGTCGCGCCGGTTATTATTGCTTTTATTTTCATTTTTTGTTCTTTACGTTATATAAGTTTTAGTCTGTCATCCCGAACTTGTTTCGGGATCTCTTTTAAAAATCGGAAGATTCTGAAACAAGTTCAGAATGACGGAGAAAAAATCCCTTAACCGCAGAGGACGCAAAGAGGGCACTGAGAACGCAGAGGTTTTATCTCAGTGAACTCTGTGAATTCCTCTGTGCTCTTTGCGGTTAGCTTTCTCTTCCTCCTTCGTAGCACCCGAAATGACAACGGTTTTTAATTTATCATAAATCTGTTTTTTATTCCGGGTTATTTCATTATCGTAATGGTTAAAATTCAGGTAGCTGTTTATTCCTGCTAACAAAAATCGATTAATAATTCAATTGGAGAACAAGGCATGAAAGCTTTTTATTACGTTCTTATCCTTTCACTATTAATGGGATGCGCCAAACCATCAATCCAGAAAATGGACAGCGCGAAATGGAAGGAAGACCTGCATTATTTAAGCACAGAACTGGCAAAGGAACACAAAAATTTGTATCACAAAGTCAGCAAGGAAGAATTTCAGCAGGCGGTGGATAAACTCGATAAAAAAATTCCTGAGCTTACCAACCAGCAAATAATGGTGGGATTAGCTTCAATAGTTGCAATGGTCGGTGACGGACACACTGAACTTGCGCTCTACCAATCGGCTACTCAATTTCACAGGTTTCCGCTGGTGTTTTATTTCTTTGGTGACAGCCTTTATGTTACATCCGCCACAAAAGAGTATGTTAATACAGTCGGGGGCCGTGTAATTCAGATAGGAAATTACCCGATTGAAGAAGCGTTTAATAAAGTTAAACCATTAATTTCACATGATAATGATATGGAATACCGTTTTTCCGGAACTGAAAACCTTGCTATACCTGAAATTCTCCATGCACTTAAAATTACAGAAAATGATAATTATGCAAGGTTCATTCTTCAAAAGATAAACGGGGAAATTGATACAGTTGAAGTGAATGCAATAAAAAGAAGCGAACTCAAAGACCTTAAAACTGTATCAGAACTTCAGGGAACTAAATCACCACTTTACAGACAGAATTATGATAATTACTGGTTTAAATATCTTGAAGATTCAAAAACACTATACCTGCAATACAACCGTTGCGAAAACAAAGATGACGGGGAATCAATTGATGATTTTGCTGATGAGGTTTTCAAATTTGCAGATAATCACCAGGTTGACCGCTTTGTTGTTGACCTTAGAAATAACAGCGGCGGTAATATGAAATTAAATAAACCAATAATTGAAGGAATAAGCAGCCGCCCGGCAATAAACCAGAAAGGAAAATTGTTTGTAATTACCGGAAGGCGTACATTTTCTGCAGCAGTGAATGCAGCAATTGATCTGAAAAAAAATACTAACGCAATATTTGTAGGTGAGCCTTCACGCGGTAAACCGAACGGATATGGTGAGGTTGAAAGTTTTAGACTTCCGAATTCAGATATTAAAGTTGAGTATTCTGTCGAATTCTACAATTTTATACCTGAATTAGGTGATGCAGATTATTTTCCATTGGACATAAAAGTTGAAAATTCATTTTCTGATTATCTTGCAGGTAAAGACAGGGTAATGGATACTATCTTAAATTATAAAAACTAATAGAATAATTTTTTTTTATAACTGTCCGTGAAATTCAATGTTTCTTATGTTTAAGTGAGATGATCACCACAACATTGTTCCGGCAGAGTTAAAAATTGACAGATCGGGCAGCTTTCTATTTATTATCAAAACAGATTCCAAATCGGGATGGTTCAGGCAAGTGTGCAGAACGCCTTCGCCTGCCATTCCAGTCACGCCGGTTATGATTGCTTTGATTTTTATTTTATATTGTAAGGCAGTTATTAAAGATTCAATTTGTCATCCCTCGCATAGCCGGATTTCGAAATCACCTTCAAAGATAGGAAGATTCTGAAACAAGTTCAGAATGACAACGGTAAAGATTTCTTGGTCTCTTCGCTCCCTTTCCCGAACCCCTTGGGAGGATGCCTTTGGCAGAAATGACACAAACAATACTTCAGGATACCGAACGTGTAAAACTACAGCCACGTATATAGTTGCGTTTTTCTATATCGGATTTGAGAAGTATCCACTATATATTGCAGCCAGGTATTTTTAATTAATTTGTTCTTTGTTTTAAATATAGTTTTCGTAAAAAAGGAGGAACGGATGGGAATTCTGGAACCTTCCGATTTCTTCCGATCAAATCCAAAATATTCTGGGTTCTGATCAAGTAAAGAATATAGCCTCAAAACTTGGAATCGACGCAAACTCTGTTACTTCACAGCTATCAAATTTGCTTCCACAGGTTATTGATAAATTAACACCAGATGGAAAGGTTCCTGAGGGTGATTTAATGAGCAAAGGGAGGGATTTATTCGATGGACTATTCGGAAAGAAGTAATCCGATATTTATGTTTTTGTGCATTGTCCAGAAAATAAAAAAAGAGGCTGTCCTTTTAAGACTGCCTCTTTTAAATTGATCAAGCTATTTTATTTAATTCATCAGGATAGAAATTATTTATCTCTTTTAATATAAGTTTTATTGCCATTAGAATTTATATAATATCTTCCGCCCCTCGGCCCTTCATAAATTGTCTTTCCATCAGCAGTTTTGCCTACAGTCTTGTCTCCTGAATAATTCTTAGAATCTACCTTTTTCTTTACTTCCTTTCTTAGTCTCTTTCTTTTCAGTTTTAGGGGATTCTTTCTTCCCTTTCTTAATTTCTTTTTTCTCGGTTTTTGCAGATTCCTTTTTCAGCTCTTTCTTTGCTTTTTTTACAGTTTCCTTTTTGGGTTCTTTCTTCTCTTTTGGGGAAGTTTTTTTCTTGGTTTCTTTCTTCTCTTTTTTTACAGTTTTTTTCTTGGGTGCTTTCTTTTCAATCTTTTTTTCCTTCTTGGTTTGTTTGGTTTGAGGATAAATAGGCTGATTAAATGTGATTAAAGAGAAGGCAAATAACACTGCGAAAACTAAAAATAACTTTCTCATTTTCTACTCCTGATTGTTAAAAAACATGGTAGTTAACATACTTAAAAAGGATTAGAATTTAATGAACAAAAGATTAATTTCTCTTAACCATAATGATAAACCACTTTTGCTTAAAATAACTTTAGATTGAACGAAAAGCGTCTAATTTGGACACCTAATCCCGGAATGTCATAACAACTTCTCTACCACATTAAATTTCCTTATTATTGTAATAAACCTGCAACAACATCAAGACAATCAAAGGAACAAATGGAAACCGAAGACCCGCCTTATAAAGATTCATTTTGCTTTCGATCGTTTTTATATAGATGTTTAGTTACCAGGGTTTTAAAATTTCTGTTACAGGTAAAAAATGTTTGGGGGGAAAATGCCATCTCTTAGCACAGACTTTATTAGCATAACTGCGGGAATATTGTTCACCGCCGTAAGTTTTATTGCAACTATTGTTTCTCTTTTCCAGATCAGGAACAAGGATTTCACCCTCTTCAGTTTTGGAATCTTCGGGATTACATTTGGCCTGCGGCGCTTTATACAGATACCCACAATGCGGGCGATGCTGGGTCCCCCGTTCACGTTACCATATTTTAACGAATTACTCACCTTTGCGATGGTAATATCTATATCAGCATTCCTGTTAAATATATTTGGAAGGGGTTTTTATAATTCTATGTTGTGGACATTCCACTCAACATACGCCTATGCTGCGGTGGCAATTGTTTATGATTTTCTAATTCAAAATTCAGTGTCAAACGCTCCTATCTACCGTCCACTTGTTTTAGTGTGGGGTTTTGTCTGGATTATTAACATCCTGTTTTCCCGGAAACAGCGCGACATTGAATTGACAGTTATGCAGGTTACTTTTATTACCACGATTTTTCTTGTTGTAATTGATCAGCTAATTGGCGTAGGTGTTTTACCATGGAAAATTCAATTTGAGCAGCCCGGTTTCAGTATATTATTTTTCGGTTTAGGGTTTGTCGCTGTGCATCATTTTTATATTAGCGAAAGGAAACTTCATTCTATCGAACAGGAAATTGAAATAGCCAGGAAAATTCAACAATCAAATCTTCCGGCAACTGTTAATTCTCCGGCCGGATTTAATATTGCTGCCCGGTATATTCCAATGACAACGATAGCGGGTGATTTCTACGATATACAGTTTAAAGAAAATGAAGCTATCGGAATACTGATCGCTGATGTTTCCGGACACGGTGTTGGTGCCGCACTCATCGGATCAATGCTTAAAGTCGCTTTTGCATCACAGACAGAAAATCTGGAGAACCCGGTGCGGATGATGACCGAAATCAACCGTATTCTGCGTGGCAAAATTGAAGATTCATTTGTCACCGCGTGTTATGTTCTATTTGATTTGAACAACAGAAGGATGGTTTATACAAACGCCGGACATCCGCCGCCCCTGCTTTTCAGGGCATTAAAAAAAGAAATGCATAAACTTTCGCTTGGTGGAACAGTTTTTGGTCCTTTTGACAATCCGGAATATACTAGTGAAACACTGGAATTCGATAAGGGAGACAGGTTAATACTTTTCACCGATGGGTTTATCGAAACAAAAAACAAAACCGGGGAGTTTTTCGGCGATAAATGCCTGGAGGAATTTTTAAATTCTCATTTAACAGATTCTGCTGACATCACCGCTGATAAATTAATAGAACATCTTTCAAGTTGGTCCGGCAAGCTGAATAAAAACTCATATGATGATGATTTGACTCTAATCATCGTTGACGTGGTTTAAGAAATAATCTAACTCTAATTGCGCATAAAAGTTCGTAACATTACCACGGAAGATGCTTCAAGAAGCCGTGACATTTTTAATTTCCACCAAGGGTCATCCGTAAGCTGCCGGATTCCTTCGAAATGACATCAAAACTTCACTTCCAAAATAAATTTTATTATTATTGCAGTTAACAAACCGACAATGATATGGAACATAAACTAATAGAGGATAAAACTTTCGAAAAAGGGAATTTCACGAAAAATCAGTTGCTGGAAGGCGACTATGAGCTTTGTAAATTCATAAACTGCGATTTTTCTGAAACAAGCCTATCACTAATTAACTTTGTTGAATGTGAATTTGTAATTTGTAATCTCAGTCTTGCCAGGTTTGACGAAACTGCTTTACGAGATGTAAAATTCAAAGAATGCAAATTACTCGGCCTGCATTTTGAAAACTGCGCTGAGTTCGGTTTGTCTTTTTCGTTTGAAAACTGCACGCTCGATCATTCTTCTTTTTATAAAAGAAAAATTCATAAAACAAATTTTAAAGATTGCACAACTCCACGAAACCGATTTTACGGAATGTGATCTGACCGGTTCCGTTTTCGATAACTGTGATTTAGAGAGAGCGGTATTTATAAATTCAATTATTAGAAAAAGCAGATTTCAGCACTTCGTATAATTTATCAATCGATCCGGAAATAAATAAAATTAAAAAAGCAAAATTTTCTCGGCAAGGGCTGGCCGGGTTGCTCACTAAATATGATATAAAAATAGAGTAGCCTTATTACCTGGCGCTTTGCGCCCTTGCGTGAAAACTCTCACGCAAAGACGCTGAGATCGCAAAGGATTATTAAATATTAAGAACTAACCGGAGGGTAATGATAAATATTAATGATCTGAAATTTCAGAAACTGGATTTTGAAGGACTGAAGTCATTAGTAAAATGGGCGGAAGAAGAAGGCTGGAACCCGGGATTAAATGATGCTGAAGTTTTCTGGAAAACTGATCCCGACGGTTATTATGGATATTATTACAAAGGCGAACTCATTGCCGGGGGATCAATAGTTTCCTACGAAGGGCAGTTCGGATTTATGGGATTCTTTATTGTAAAACCGGGATACAGATCACACGGAATAGGAAGAAAACTATGGTACCAGAGACGTGATACACTAATATCAAGATTAAATAAAAGCGCAACTATCGGAATGGACGGCGTAATTGCAATGCAGCCTTTTTATAATAAAGGCGGATTTGAAATTGAATTCCGTGATGAACGCCACGAAAGAATCGGTGAAGGTTTTGAAATTGATAAAAGCATTTCATCGATTGAAGAAAAAAATTTCGATTCAATTCTTTCATACGATAAAAAAAGTTTCGGATTTTCCCGCCCACAGTTTTTAATTCCCTGGTTAAAGCAATCAACAGTTAAAACTTTTAAATACGTTGAAGATAAAAAACTGAAAGGATTTGCAGTAATCAGAAAAGCAAATAAGGGATATAAAGTCTGTCCTCTTTTTGCAGATAACCCGGAGATTGCTGAAGAGCTCTATAAAGCCTGCTTAAATTCTGTTATTGGTGAACCATTGTATATTGATATTCCTATGATAAACCAGGAAGCAGTTGCCTTGATTAAAAAGTACAACACCACCTATGTTTTTGAATGTGCCAGAATGTATTACGGCAAACCTCCCGACATTGAAATTAATAAAGTATTCGGAATAACTACTTTTGAGCTTGGTTGAACATCTAATTTTATAAGGGGATTTCATAAATCTTTTTCAGATTCAAACCCCAAAAAGCTTTTGTCTAAAGGGGTAATTTACTAATCTAACATTACAACCTTTAGGAGATTCTATTGGCTTTTTGCAGAAATTCAGATGAAATTCTGCGCATAAAAACCAACATTATTCCCGAAGCTATTTTCACTCACAGCTATTTCAAGCAAATGAAAAAACCTGCGCAAAATTGCATGGTTTGTATAGTCATTGCTGCGGGGTTATGCCTGGCTTCGTACGGCAGTAAAAATCAAAATAAATTCACTTATAATATTCATCAGGATCAGTTATTAGATTCTTATCAAGAATATATCGGTTCTTTAAATCCTAATAACTTATTTACAATTGATGCGGCAGTAAAGAAATTCAAGGAAGCCTTTGTGCACTGTCCGACAAACATAACAGATGCTGCTTTCTTACAATTCTGGAATTTCTATCTTACTGCCGCTGATTATGCAGGTGAAAGACTAACTCATAATGAGCGATATAAATATTTAGCTGGAATTAATGATTATAATTCAAATCCTGGTAGCTACAAAAGCCTTGAGTATGATTTAATCCTGGAGAAACATGCCCTGAACAAAAATGATTTCAAGCTTCTAAATTTATTAAATAGCTGTGGGTTAATGTTTGACATTAAAGAAGGATATTTAATAATAAATTTCGGAGAAAATAATTTCATTTTAAACAATTTTGGAAATAATCTCTCTGCCGCAATGAGAGACTATATTTTCGAAACAATTAAGGAGGCTGGCGAGAAGTTAATTGAAAATGATAAGCTTGTATTACCAGTAAATAAACTTGCGGAGCGAACCGCCTGGTGGAAAAATTTTATAAACAGGAATAAAAATTTTATACTTATATCAGAATGTAAGCTGACCTATGGATTCTATTTAAACGCGCTATTGCACAGGATTAATAATACCGAAATTAAAGCGGCTGTAATAGTCAGCAATCATTATAAATAATTAATTAGAGAATCCCCGGAGCGCAAAAAATCATAATATAAAAAGAGGCTTCTGTTAGCTAACTGGCGTCTTTTTTGTTATTTTTGGTAGCTAATGAAACTTTTTTCAGGTGGACAAATGAAGTATAGTTCTTCAGGGGTTGCGTTTGTTTTAATAATGCTTTTCTCTTCATGTATTTATTCACAAGTTCAATCATCTGCGACTCCCGACTCTTTACAAATTTTTGAAAAATATATTGGCGCTCTTAACCCAAATGACATTTCAACTATCGACAAGTCTGCAAGCCGGTTTCGCCAGCTATTTGAAAAATCATCAGTCTTAACCAAAGACACTGCTTTTATAGCTTTTTGGAGATATTACGTAACTGTTGCAGATTCTCTTGGAGGAAGATATGTGCAGTATGAAAAATACAACTCGTTCATCAATATTAAAGACTTTGATGAACCATCTCCGAAAAATGAAAAGTTAAAGCAAACCCTTTTGAGCAGGAATAAAAGTCTAAATGAAAATGACTTTAAAATCCTTAAAAAAATAAATAAATATGGTTATAAGTTTGATATGATAGAGGGGGTTCTACTTGTAAGTGTTGCTGATCCAAAATTTATTCTGAATAATTTTTCCGGATTCATTTCCCAGGGCCTTAAATTATATATTACTAAAGTCATTGAAGAGATTGATACTGCCGGAAATCCGGATGTTGAAACGACAACTTCTCCGGATGAACTTGTCAAAAGGCTTCTCTGGTGGGAAAATTTTATTAATAATAATCAGGATTTCTTTCTGATCGACGATTGCTTCTCAACTTATGATGGATACCTATACACTCTTATGCTGGGTACTAACTATAACCCCGCGTTCAACTCCGCAGATCAGAAGCTTAACGAAAAATTTAAGAAGGCTTATGAGAAGATCATAAACAACCATAAGGACACAAGAGCTGCAGCTATCATTAAAGAATATTACAATATTCTGAAAAAGAATAATTTCACTAATAATAAAGAAGCTGCTAAATATGCCGGGCAATTTCTAGGGGAATAGCAATAATGAACAACGAGTCATTTTTTGTATAGTCCAAAATTTTAAAGGAAAGATAAGCACGGAATTAATGAACCTTGGGTCATTAATTTGCTAGCTACATTTAATATCCTTATATAAAAGAGCTTATGATTGCAGTTATCAATTATATTAATGAAAATATCGAGAATTTGACAAATTCTCTGGATAAACTCGGAAAAGAGTACAGGGTTACCAGCTCGGAAAGGGAAATTCTAAGTTCTGACAAAGTCATTTTTCCTGGCTCTGGTATGGCTTCAAAAGCTATCGGAAAACTGCATATGACTAATCTCTTTTCTTTTCTCAGAATGTGTAAAAAACCGATGCTTGGTGTTTGCCTTGGAATGCAGCTTATGGCAGAGCTTTCAAAGGAAGGTGGAAATATTACCGGTCTGGGAATTTTCCCGTTAGTAGTAGAAAAGTTTGATGATGAAAATATGCAAATCCCTTTTACAGGTTTCAGCGAAGTCGAAACTATTAAAGAAAGCAAGCTGTTCAAAGGAATTAACAAAAAAGAAAATTTTTATTTTTCAAATTCATATTACCTGCCGGTAAACGAGCTTACAACTTCGGTAGCAGAAAACAAAATAAAATTTTCTGCTTCTATGGAAACAGGAAATTATTATGCAATCCAGTTTCATCCCGAAAAATCTGGTGAAGCTGGACTTAAGGTATTACAAAATTTTATTGAATTATAACAAAACAAATAATTGCTGTAAATTATTTATAAAACACCTTCCTATTATTTCTAATCTTAGTTAATTTAGCTTTATAATTTCAGGAGAAAACTCAAATGCCTCTTTCCATATTCGAGTCAGAAATAAAAATACGCCCTGATGATATTGACTTAAATAATCACGTGCATAATACAAAATACCTCGACTATGTTTTGGCAGCTCGTTACGACCAGATGATAAAAGATTACAAAATGTCCATGAATGATTTTCACAAATTGGATTATAATTGGGTCATTAGTATAACATACATAGAATATAAAAGAGCACTTCAGCTTGAGGATAGAATTGTAGTTCGTACTCAGTTTGATTCTGTGAACGGCGCTCAATGCCGCGTTAATTTCTGGATAATAAAAAAAGCTAGTGATAAAGCAGGGGAAAAGGTAGCTGCTCAGGGACACATAATCTATACTATGATATCCTTAAAAAGTGGAAGGCCAGTAAGGATTCCGGAAGAAATTATTAAGCACTATTCTATCTGAAGGGGTGACAGTCTCTTTTTCCACCTCTGCATCTTATTAAAGTAGAACTATTTATAACTTGTAAAAAAGGTAAATAATTTTATTTTCCTTAAATATTCTAAAATCGGAGAAAATGAAGCTATGGAAAACTTTTTAAAGCAGATATACTTTGGGAATAGCATTGAGTCGTACGCTATTGCAATAATAACATTTATAGCTGGATTTCTTATTGTTTATATTTTTAAGAGAATAGCTATTTCGCGATTGGAAAAATGGGCTGCTAAAACTGAAACAAGTTTGGATGATTTATTAATTAAAGGAATTGAAAAGTCAGTAATCCCGCTTTTGTACTATGGCACGTTTTACATAGCCGTTCAAACTTTATCACTTCCGGTTAAAGCAGAAAATATTCTGCGCATTGCATCAGTTATTTTTCTTACTTTTTATTTTTTGAGATCCCTTACTACCATTTTAGATCATGCTTTTAAAGCGTACCTAAAAAGAAAAGAACATGGAGAGGAAAAAATAAAACAAATGCGCGGCATTACTACTCTTCTCAATGTTTTGATCTGGGGTTTGGGCATGATGTTTCTTCTTGATAACCTGGGCTTTAAAATTTCCACTGTTATTGCGGGACTTGGAATAGGCGGAATTGCAATTGCGCTTGCCGCTCAGGCTGTTCTTGGAGATTTGTTCAGCTACTTCGTAATCTTTTTCGATCGGCCTTTTGAAGTTGGAGATTTCCTCGTTGTTGGTGATAAAGTTGGCGCTGTTGAGTACATTGGAATTAAAACTACTCGAATTCGTGCGCTCGGAGGTGAGCAGCTAGTCTTCCACAATACTGACCTCACAAATTCCAGAATACATAATTATAAAAAGATGGAGCAGCGCAGAGTCGTTTTTCAAATCGGAGTAACTTACCAAACTACAGCCGACCAACTCGAAGAACTTCCTAAAATCGTGAAAAAAATAATAGAAGATCAGGACGATGCTAAATTTGACAGGGGACATTTTGCTTCGTTTGGAGATTTCAGTCTAAACTTTGAATTTGTTTATTATGTACTCGGAGCTGACTATACTCATTACATGGATATTCAACAGGCGATAAATCTGAGTATTTACCGCATATTTGAAGAAAAAGAAATTGAGTTTGCTTATCCAACTCAAACATTGTTTATGAACAGAGCGAACAATATAGAAAAGGAAAAACTCAATAAATAAATTATCGACTGCTATGCTTGTCAAGAATTGCTTTAGAATGCGGAAGATAAAGCAGATGATAAATTACATCCAGGTATGCGTTCATTTCTTCCATTTCAATATTAGTTGTGTAGCGCCAGAAACCATAAATTTTTGCGAGTGAAAGGAGATTCTTCGCATATAATTGCCAGTTATATGCAGTATCAACTCTCTTGATCGCTTTTTCTGAAATTTTATTCCAGTATTTAGGTACCTTTTTACATTTTTCAAAAAAGCTCACAATTTTTTCGCTAGATTCTTTATCATTGATCGGATCAATGTGAAAACCTGAAACCGTGTCCTGGATTATTTCAAGAGGGCCGCCATACATAGTTGCAAAAACAGGAAGACCGGAACGCATTGCTTCAAGCACAGTTAATCCAAATCCCTCAAACAGAGCCGGCTGAACAAATATTCCTTTTCGGTCAGCAATTATCCTGTAGACTTCGCCTGTCTGATCTTTTCTGAACAGTTTACCGATCCACCTTATTTTATTGTGAAGTTTATATTTGTTGATAAGCTCGTGCATCAATCTGATTTGTTCTTTTTCCTCACCATCGCTTGATTTGTTTTCATCCACATTGCCTGCAACAATTATAAGATTTGCATGCTTTTGCATTTGGGGGCTTTCACCATACCATCTTACAAGAGAAGTCAGATTTTTAATTTTATCGAGTCTGGCTAGAGAAAAGATCGGCTTTAAATCAGGTTTTTCCAGTGTACCAAAAACTTCATCATCATTTACATTTTCAAAAAGCAGCTTTGTTAATTCATCTTTTACTTCCTTCAACCTGTTTTTATTATCCGTATTAGGAAAAAAGATATTAGTATTAACACCGGGAGGTGCGATATTGAATTTAGGGTGAAATAAATTTATTCCTCCCACTACACGGTAAAGATCAGGCATAGTAAAATTTAAATATGACTCGTACTGCCCGATACTTTCATCCGTTCCCACAATTTCCTGGTAGGAGGAAGTAATAATAAAATTAGCGGCATTCATAGAAATCAGATCCGCAGTAAACTGAATCGAAAAATTATAATGTTCTTCATGGTGCTTCCAGTAAAGGGCACTATACAGATATTTACTTTTTTCCAATGCATGAGCAATGTTACACTGTGTAACGCCAAATTTGTTTGAAAGAATTGTAGCGACTAAGTTTCCATCAGAATAATTACCAATTACAAGATCGGGTCTCCCCCCGAATTCAGCGAGAAGCTCACGGAAGGAATCTTCAGCAAAATCTTCGAGATATGGCCAGATTTCGAATCTCGAGATCCAGTTATCAGTAACATTTTTATTATGTGTCCTGAAAGGGACGCGCAAAATCCAGCAGTTTTCCGTTTCGTGAATTTTTTCAAGCCGCTGATTTGATTTTGTACCTTCTGCATTAGGAATTAACCTTGTGAGCACGATAATTTTAGGTTTAGTTTTAACGCCTGATTTTCTAAGGGAATCTTTCATCTCTTTCTCAAGCGCTTTTACCTGATCAAGAATATAAACAACCTGCCCGCCAGTGTCGGGTTTTCCCAAAACTCCTTCCTGGCCGAAATACCCATGTGGGGATATGATAGCGAGATTAAACAACATCGGAATATCGGAAAGGAAATTTTTCAGGTTTTCGTGATCGGGAGAATGCATAATTGTATCGAGCTGTTCAAGGCTTTCGATAATATTTTCAGCAGTATCGCCGAGTCCCTGTTCAAAACCAAGATTCTGCAGGTCGTGTTTTAATTTTGAGTAAGGTTCATCCTCATCTCTTTTACGAAGAAAAGATAATGCTTTGTCGATATTTTTACTCAACTGATCAGTATCATTAATTCTTTCATTCAAAACCAATTGCTGATCTTTCCACTTATGTACAAAAAGAAAATCAAATAATGCACTGCGAAGTTTCTCCGGTTCTGTGAACATTTTGCTGGATAGGTAACGATTTAAATATTCTACTCCCTTTCCTATATTTTTGGATTCACGCACACTAGGGAATTTGTCGTAAAACGTTTTGAAATTCAAGGTTGGCATATTATTTACGTGCCCAGGCTGGACGAGTTCCTCTTTTGCTTTTAAAAAATCAAGCACGGAAATGTTTTCAAAGTATCGGTCTCCAAGATTAAATAAATAAAAATGTGATTCTCCAATTCTTTCACGGCTTTCAATAAATATATCATTACCGAGATATACAGATTCCGTTATATAACGAACTGCCTCTTCTATCGCTTCGTGATTTCCATTATTTCCCTTTTCTTTTAAATTCATTCAAAAGATCCAGTAACTGGCCTTTCACCAACAGTTTACTTTCGTGTCCGGATACTCTATGAAAAAATCTAAAAAATTCATCCTTGTTTGCTTCAACTAGTTTTTCAAAATTTCTTTTCAATTATGTACCTTTTTAATTTCCATTTAAAAATTTATAATGTTTAATCCCATCAATTATTCCCCCCGCATATTGAACATCAGAAAAATAAATTCTCTTACAGCCTTTTAATTCCTCAAGTTCCTTGCTATAGTTTCCAACAACAACTCCAAGCAAGTCACCTTTGAGCATCTCTTCATCGTTCCCCGAATCGCCTGCAACAAGAATATTTTCGTACAAAATATTCCACCTGTATGCCAGGTATCGAATCGCTTTGCCCTTCGAAGCACGGAACGGAATAATATCAAGAAACTGACCGTGACTAAAAATAACATTTGCCTTTATTCTATTTGATATGAGCTCCTCTCTTACCATCTGAATATGTTCTTCATTTTCTTCAGTATAATAACTTACCTTGAAGTCACGCTGAGTATCTTTCTCCTGATAAGATAAAAAATCAAATTTATTTAAAAGATGTTTTATTTTGGCCCTGTGCCACTGAAATGAAATATGCGCCCGCCATCCCGTTGCAGGAATTAATTTCCCTTCCAGATTGTAATAAATTTCAGATCCTACTGAAGATATAATCACATCTGGATGCGGAATATTATTCTCCTTAAGAACACTTAATGCTGAATCTACCGTTCTGCCCGTCGCTACTGCAAATCGCACTTTTTCGTGCTTGTTTCTTAACAGTTCAGAAAAATCATTTGTATAATTATCATCGCCCAGCAATGTGTTATCTATATCGGTAACAATTAGTTTTTCTGCTGTGAACAGCTTTTTACCTACAGGTGCAAATGTATCTTCTTTTTGCAATCCTTTTTTTAACATTTTATCTATTTCTTCCAAATACGTTTTAATATGCGCTTCCCAGGTATAGTATTTTTTTACATTCTCTATCCCACTATCTGAATATTTTTTCCACAACTTTTTATTGTCAAGAATTTTATTAATAGATACGGCAATGTTTTCGGAATTTGTTACATCTGTTAAAATTCCATTCTGGCAATTTCTAATAATGTCTCTCGGACCACCGTCGTCTGTGGCAACAACCGGAAGACCTGAAGCAGCAGCTTCAATCAATGTTAAACCGAAAGGTTCTGTCAAAGCAGAATTAACAAATACGCCGCCTGTTTCGGCAGCAATCCTGTATAGCTCCGGGACTTCGTGTTTGGTTTCATGCCGCTTTGGTATAGCCATTTTTCCATACAAATTATACTTATCCATTAAAAGAAGAATTTCAGTAAGTACTTCGCGCTCATTGTCCGGCATTGTTTGTATATCTTTCCTGATTCCCGCAAAAATAGCAAGATTAGCCTTTTTTTGAAGTTCTTTGTTTTCGCCATAAGCAGTGATGAGACCAGAGATGTTTTTTCTTTTATCAGGCCGGCAGACCGCCAGTATTAAAGGCTTGTCCACATCAATGAAAAATCTGAGTAGCTTTTCTGTGATTAACATTTTTAATCTCTGCACCTCACGGGTTCTTAAGCCGGCTTGAGTAAAAGGATAAAATTTTTCAAGGTCCACGCCTGGGGGGATAACTCTGAATTTATTAGGGTCAGAATTTTTATATTCTGCGTACTGTTTTTCAATTTCCTGTTTGGTGCTGGTTACAATCATGTCAGCGTAATAAATAGTATTTTCTTCTGCTACTATTCTGTGACTTATCTTATATCTCTTCTCAATGTCTTCAATTTCAAGCCCGTCGGAGAGTAATTTACCTAATTTGCTATTACCAAGTGAGTGGCCAGTATGAACGAAGGGGATACCGAAAAATTTAGTTAATTCAGTGCAAACATAGCCAGCGTCCGCATAGTGACTGTGGATAACATCCGGCAGCTGCTTTAGTGATTTAATATATTTTATACTCTTATCAACAAACTCTTCAAGATGATTCCATAAAAGCTCCTTCCTGATATATTTTCCTCCACCGCATCTTATTCTTACTATACTGAATTTATCATTTATTCTTTCGATGTGTTCAGAGTAATCTTCTGAAATATGTTTATCCTTTATCTGGCGGGTAACTAATTCTATTTTCCCGATTAGGGGGTCTTTGCTTAGTGCTTTTGCTAATTCTAAAACATATTTGGTTTGTCCTCCGGTATCTGCATCTCTTCCCAGCTCAAGGTCATGTCCTCTGATCAAACCATGTATGCTATACAATTGTAAATATATTTTCTTGTTCTTTCTGTTATCCATCTTCATTAAACATAATTTTCTTAAACGATTCATAAACCGTATCATCTTCCGGTAGAGCTCCCTCAACCTTAACTATCTCATTTGCAAATTCTGACGCAAGTTTGTTGATTTTATCAATATGCCATTTATTCAAGTACCCGAGACAAAGTAACGAAGCGTAAGCATCACCGGCACCGACTGTATCTACAACTTTTTCATTACTAATTTTATAAAAACTTTCTTCTCTTCCTTTATACAGAACAGCACCTGCACTTCCTTTAGTTACACATAATAATTCAATATTAAAAACATCCAATAGCTTTCTTGCCGTTGCTACGGGATTATATTCTATTTTAAGAACAAGTTTATTCACAAGTTTTAATTCATCTTCGTTTAGCTTTAAAACATCCGCAGCGCTAAGAGATTTTTCGATTACATCGAATGAATAGAAATCCTGACGGATATTTAAATCGCAAATACATTTAACCTTTCTTCCCGAAAGATTTTGAATCGTTTCTCTGGATAACTCGTCCCGCTGAGCAAGGGTTCCATAATATAGACAGTCAGTATCCTGAGAGATTAATTTTTCAAGAGGTTCTGTTAACTCAATAAAATCGTATGCGCGGTCTTTTTCTATAATAAAGGTAGGTATTTTTTTATCATTAAGAATTGTTTTTGCTATCCCTGTCTTGTGTTTCTGATCAATCTGGATAAACTCCGTAGAAATATTTTTATCTTTTAATATTTGTAATATTTCATCTCCATCCGGATCATTACCTATTCTGCTTACAAAATTAGCCTTGCCGGTCAGTTTTATAATATGATATATAAAATTAAATGGTGCACCGCCAAGCTTTTTACCTTCCGGGTAAACATCAAATAATATTTCGCCAACTGAAGTAATTTTTTTCATAAAATTTCTTAAAAGAACCCAAATATCATTATATATTACGATTTTTGAACTTAATTGCAAGTAAGAAAAAGAGTTGAGGTTAGGATTTTTCACTAAAGACGATCTTCTTCGAAGAAAGCGTATTATTTGCCGGCTTTAGTGGGCTGCGGACCACACCATTATTATGTGATCCAAAATTATTTAAGAAGATGCAACTTATTACTTTATTGACTTTGGGCAAAAGGATTTGTGTCTGTATTCCACATATCAGCTTTTATTTTCCAGCTTCCGTCTTTCTGTCTCTGATAAATTGTCAAATACTTACCATGATCTTTTGTTGGGTTGCCGGGGTCATCCACGGTCATGGACAAATCATATGTACCGACCTCGCACATCTGGTCTCCGGTAATCCAAAGGTCCTTAGTATTAAATTTAAAGCTAAGAATTTTCATCCCGGAATTTTCATCCATATTCATGCTTTTCTCAATGGCCTTTTTGCCAACAAGCATCGGTGTATAGCTGGGGAGTGAATACGCATCATCAGCGTAAAACGAAAGCATCTTTGCTTTATCATTTGTAACCATTGCAGCGCTGAATTGTTTGTTCCATTCTTCCACCTTTTTCAGCATTTCTTCCTTTGTAGTTTGAGAAAACAGGTTAGCTGTTGACATTAATAAAAAAGCAACGGTTAATATTGCAGATAATCTTTTTATCATATTGCCTCCCTTAAATAAAATTTGAAATCACGTTTTTTGAAAGAATTTAATCTTAGTTTTTATTTCTCCCCATGCTTTAGCAACAAATATCATGAGAACAGATATTATCAGAGTCATAATAATACAATTGACCACACCAAAACTGTGATCAACAGTAGTATACAGACTTTCACCTTTCCACAACACTCCATAAATCAAAACGAGGTGAAGCCAGTAAACCAAAAGAGATTCACGGCTTACATCCAGTACAAAAGATTTTCCTGGTTTCTTAAATTCAGCATAATACCAGCAAAGAACCAGAAGTAAAAATACATAACCGAGCCGCAAAAAGAAAAAAAGATAATTAGAATTAAAATACGGTATTCCCCCGGAAATAAAATCCAGTGGGAAAAAATATCCAAATAGCAATAAAACAAATCCAATTAAAGTTAACCTGTTAATATATTTTTTTTCTTCTCCTTTTTTTCTGGAGTCCAGAAAATATTTACAAGCAGACGCCCCTAAAAACATAAATCCAAGCCAGGGGAAAAGCGGAAACAATGAGCCATAAACCCTATTAAAATAAGCAGCAAAAAACGGGGGAACATATCCTGAAAACTCAATCGTGTCCAGAAGAGGCGAAACAATTACAATCAACAAACCGCTTACTAATACTATAAGATCATATGCTTTTGTACTTTTAATAATTAATCTAAGAACAAATAAGATTAATAAACCAATTGCGATACATTGAAGAATATCAACTATTAAATAGGGTTTCCAGTTGATATAAAAAATATTTCCCCCATGAAAAATGGGGGAAAATGGAAAGTGAAGTGAATACCCGGCAAGTAATATTACGGCTATTCTACCAATCTTCCTCCAGAAAGCTTTACCGTATTTTCTTAGTTCATCTAATTTTCTGTCCGAAGAAATATAAAACGCAAAACCTGAAACAAACAAAAATGCCGGTGCGACCAGACCGTTTATAAAATTTAAAACATAAAACCATTGTTCTGCTTTTATTGCAGGGATCAACATAGAGTTGAAAACATGAACTTCGATCATAACAAGCAAAGCCCAGCCGCGAAGGTAGTCAATAAATTTATATCGTGTTTTTTCTTTCAAAAAAATGTATTGAAAATTTATACCATTAAACTTACACCAAAAGGGAAGAGAGAAAAATATTTATTGTTAAATAAAAAAAGCGGGAAAAACCCGCTTTAGTAATAGTTCTTGAATATATTTTAATGATGATGTCCGCCATCACCATGGACATGACCGTGGTCTAATTCTTCAGGTGTTGCATCTCTTAAATTAACCAGTTCAAGATCAAAGTGTAGAGCTTTACCGGCTAGCGGGTGATTAAAATCCACGGTTATTTTTTCATCTTCAATTTCTTTTATAAAAAACTGAACATCTTTTCCCTGTGGGGATTTTGCAAGAAAACCCATTCCCTTATCAAGCTTGACATCTTGGGGAAATTCTGATCTATTAATTGTTCTTACGGCCTCCTGCTTATAAACACCGTAACCATCTTCGGGCTGAAGCACCACATCCTTTTTTGATCCAATCAGCATCTCACCCACCTTTTCCTCCAATTTAGGCAGAATCTGGTTGGTTCCACTGATAAATAAAAATGGTTCCTTGCTTTGCGTCGAATCTAATACATTACCATCATCATCTTTAAGAGTAAAATTCATAGTTACGACCTGGTTTGATTTTAAAGGCATATTTATTCCCTGTTTTTTGTAAAAATTATAGTTATCCTAATGATTTACAAACTTAACCAAAAAATGACCAAAAATGAAAATTTGACTGAAAAAAGAGGCTTTCAGAAAGGTTTTTTGAATCCTTTCTGATAAATTTGTATCATATTATCTCAGAAAGGAAAAAAATATGTCGGTTTCACAAATTGTTCTTTTGATTCTCGGTAGCTTCCTGCTAATAAACTGGGGTAGGAAATTCTGGCTTTTGAAATCGCTGACTCATTATTCAGCATCTGAAGTTAGAGATAAGCTAAAGAGAGAAAATGTTTTACTGCTTGATGTACGTACTGATATGGAAAGAAAGTCGCAATCGATTAAAGGTTCGATTCATATTCCATCAGGACAGTTGAAAAGTAGAGTAGGTGAATTAGAAAAATATAAAAATAAAGAAATTATTTGCTATTGCCGTAGCGGTAACAGAAGCTTAAACTCCGCATCGCTATTAAAAAAACACGGATTTAACTCTGCTAATATGAAAGGCGGCATTGTTACGTGGAATTTTTCAAACAAAAAATAAAATTAATAGGAGATATAAATGGCCGAAAATCTGAATAAAGAAACTTTTTTTGAAAAAGTCTTTAACTACGAACAAAATAAGGAGTGGAAATTTGAAGGTGATCTTCCCTGCGTAATCGATTTCTGGGCTCCGTGGTGTGGACCGTGTAGAATGGTTGCACCTGTTATAGAAGAACTTTCTGAAGAATACAAAGGAAAAGTAAACTTCTACAAAGTAAACACTGATGAAGAGCAGGAACTGGGTGCAGCATTCGGTATAAGAAGTATTCCATCAATGTTATTTGTTCCGAAAGAAGGACAGCCAAAAATGTCGGTAGGTGCACTTCCAAAACCTTCCTTAAAAGAAGCAATTGAAAAGGAACTTCTTAAAGAAGTTGCTTAATAATTTAAAATTATGCGGGATTTATAATCCCGCATTTAACCTCACTTAACATACTCTTGCAATCTTATTATTTTTAACTTAGTTTAATCTCATTATCATTTCTGATCTAGTATTAAAAAATATTTAAAAAAATAATATTGAGGTTACAAATGTCTTCCCGCCGCAACTTTATAAAAAAAGCAGCAGGCAGTGGTGCTGCATTTATAATGCTCTCGAATCTTTCTTTCGCAAAAGCTTTTGATGCAATTGCAAAAATACCGCCGGCTGTTTCACCGGAAGAACTTTCTGAAGATGAAGGATTCTGGTCCAGGATACAATCAGCTTTCGACCTTGACAGATCAATTGTCAATTTCAACAATGGTGGTTGTTCACCTTCTCCTGACAGCGTACAAAGAGCACTTTTAAGAGAGCTTAATTATTCCAACCAGGGACCTTCGTACTATATGTGGAGACATCTTGAACCAAATATTGAAGGTGTAAGAGAGCAAATAGCAAGAAGTTTTGGTTGCGATAAAGAAGAAATTGCAATTACAAGAAATGCAAGCGAGTCACTATTAATTGTTCAACTGGGGCTTGATTTAAAACCTGGTGATGAAATTCTTACAACAATTTATGATTATCCCAGAATGTTAACTACGTGGGATCAACGTGCGCGCCGTGACGGTATAATTGTGAAAAAAGTTAAATATCCCGTCCCACTTATGAACCCAAAAGATTATATTAAAATCATTGAAGACTCTATTACACCAAAAACAAAAGCTATTCTTTTAAGTCACGTTGTGTTTTTAACCGGACAAATACTTCCCATAAAAGAAATTTCAAGCATTGCACACGCAAAAGGAATTCCTTTTATTTGTGATGGGGCGCATTCCTTTTATCATTTCCCCTTTACTTTAAAAGATCTTGGTTGTGACTTCTTCGGAACAAGTCTGCATAAATGGACATATGCACCGATCGGCACAGGGTTTTTGTATGTAAAAAAAGCTTTAATCCCAAAAGTGTGGCCAATGATGGCTGCACCCGAATCAATGGATGACAATATTAGAAAATTTGAAGAGATCGGAACTCACCCGGCGGCAAATCATAATGCAATTGCAAACGCACTTTCCTTTAATGAGGGACTCGGTCTTGAAAGAAAAGCCGCCCGGCTCAGGTATCTACACAAGCGCTGGATAAACAAGTTAAGAAAATATCCGAATGTAAAATTTATGACAAACATTGACGATGAAACACAATGGTGCGGAATAATAAATGTAAATATTGAGGGGACCGATATACATAAACTTTCAAGTTACTTGATGAATAAACATAAAATATATCAGATAGCAATAGTTACTGAAAACTTTCACGGTTTAAGAATTTCTCCTAATGTTTATACAAGGCTTTCTGAGATTGATCTTTTTGCAGATGTAATGACTGATGTTGCGGAAGGTAAAGTGAAAGAAGTTATGGCTGGATAGTTAATGATTATTTGGGGAGATTAGCGCAGGATGAGCAAGATATTTTTTATATCGCTGTTTATAATTTCAGCTTTTACGGCCCTTGCTCAGAATAAAGACAGTGAAAAAGATTCTGTGACTACAAAATCATATTTAAATGGGGAAATAGAATACTTAAGATATAAATCAGCTCCATCATTTGTGCTGCCCGAAAACATCCTAACGCCTGACAAATTTGATACAACCGCCGGTTCAATAAGGTTGAGAACGCGAATGGCATTAATGTACAGTGCAAATGCATACGGAAATGAACCCAGTATTCCGGATA
This sequence comes from uncultured Bacteroidota bacterium, assembly GCA_963772675.1. Lineage (GTDB taxonomy): Bacteria > Bacteroidota > Ignavibacteria > Ignavibacteriales > Ignavibacteriaceae > JAKAGZ01. The sequence goes on along the minus strand of CAVYYF010000005.1, from coordinate 152,526 downwards.
ACATTTTGCAGCCCTATTACAATTATTATATGGAAAGCAAAAATATAAGTTTGTTCAGACGCGTTTTGGGAATAGCACAATTAGGAGCAGTGGGATACCTGGCTTATAAACACATTAAGAAATACGGATTGTTTCATTAACCGTAATTATGTATAACGTGGAATTTTGTCCTGTGTTACAAAAAATCATTTTAAATAGAATCCTGCAGAAGCATATCCCACCCAATGTTTAAGCGAGAATGGAGCGGTCAGCCCCATATTTGTATGATAGATCGGGATGACTCCTTCGGTCCAGCTATCTGAATAGCCAAGAAATTTCCCAAATATTTTTTTACCGGCAATCTCTTTCACTATATTGATCGTAGTCATTAGCCCAAATGGTATTGGATACCTTCCACACCACAAAGGACAAACCTTGTTTACGCCCAATTCGGGCCAGAAATCATCTGCAAGCTCTTTAACTTTTTTCTTTGTTAATTCGCCGTTAAAAATTTTATTTCCGATTTCTTTATCCCTGTCTGTAGCTTTTTTATGTGCGGCTTCATCTTCGCCGTAAGGGGCGTTATCAAAATCTTTTCCATAATGATTCGCGTCTGTCGAAATTAAAAAGAAAATATCTTTCCCTAATTCTAAATGATTTTCTCTAATGTATTCCGAAATAATATCAGAAAGCTGCTGACTGGTTTTTTCCATTCTTTCATAAGGCATTCCCGTTACCATAATTGGAGTGATTTTTATATCACGATTGTAATACTGAAGAAAGGGAACCAGAGCTTCAATTGAATGTTCGATATCCTGTGCTTTGTCGCTTACTATCTGGTAATCTTTGTCAAGCTTACTTTTGATAAAATCTCTGAGCGGAGAGACTTTTACATTGCCGTAAGGTCCCTGCCATTCGTCATAATCATCAAATATTAAAACATTTCTCGGATCATTCATTGCTTTACGTACTGTTCCGTGAGTTACGCCGAATATTACCACTTCCTTTGTTTTTATATGTGGATAAAGTGTGTAATAAATATTACCGGCGTATAAATAATCATCGTGGGGTGAGATCCCTGCAATTAGTTTGTGTGAACCGAGATCTGTTATTTTATCGTGTTCAGATAAATATTTCATCAGCAGGTTCATTTCGTTTGCTTTCCAGCAAAAGCCGACGTTATCGCGAATTGGTCTTACTGTTTGTGCCATTGTTAATCCTGAAGTTAAAATTATTAACGATAAAAAAGCCTTCAGAGTTTTCATATTACTAATACTCCTGATTTTGCCGCAGTTTATTTTTTCTTTTAAACTTGTCTTTAAATTTTATCAATAAATTTCTTGCCCACAAGAACTCTGTTGCAAGTATTCCCAGCCCAATTGGTAATACGATTAAAGCCGGCCCGGGAATAAAAATAAGGATAATGCCGATAAACAGAATTGTAAAACCAATTACTCCAACAATTAGTTTTCTTATCCCCTTAAATGCTTTAAACATAGCTCTAATTTAAAATAATTTACCGTCTGTTTACAAGGTAAACTCCAAGCATAATTATCAACCCGCTTACAATTATTATTGCTGTAATTTTCTCATCTAATAATAACCAGGCAGCAATAACAGTTACAAAAGGCTCAAAATATAAAAATGCCCCGGTTTTTGTCGCTTCCATTTCGCTAAGAGATTTTGCCCACAAAACATAAGAAATCCCCGAGCAGAAGATTCCGAGAAATAAAACGGCACCCCAGACCTTAAATGACATATGTGAAATTGCCAGAAAATATTCGTTGTTAATTGCGAATGGGCCGACAATTATTGCCATCATAATAAAGAGAAATAGTATAGTCATTACCGGCGAATAGTTGATCGTGATCTTTTTATTCACCATCGAATAAACACTCCAGGTAAACGCGCTTGCAAGAATCAGGAAATCTCCCTTATGTGAGATAAAACTTAATTTTGAGATGTCTCCTTTACTTATCAACATGAGCAAGCCTGCAAAGGCTATCAGGATTCCAGAAATTTTCAATACAGTTAGTTTCTCTTTAAAAAAGATTGAACCAAGCATCGCAATAAAAACAGGAGCTGTTCCGATTATCCACCCCGTGTTTACTGCTGTTGTGTATTTAAGACCGGTAACCTGTATCCACAAATGAAAAGAAGCAATTAAAGCAAGAAGCAGAATCCATAAATGGCTTTTAAGTTTTATTGAAAAATCTCTTTTAGTATAAAGAGCAAATACCGTGAGAAGTGAAATCGAAAAAACGAGTCTGAAGAATATTATCATCAGTGGTGTTAATTCTTCAAGAGCTACTTTGGTTGCAATAAAAGATGTACCCCAAAAGACCATCGCCAAGAGAGGTTTCCAGTAACGGGTTACTTTTGATTTCATCTGGATTTTTTGGTCTTTCTTGCTGAGGTATATTTTGTCAGATCATAATTTATTTGAGTATCCGGCATTTTTAGCTTAACTATTTCTACTCCGCTGTTTGTATAAAATTCAGTTGCAAGTGTGTCGTGAAAATCAGAAAATACAATTACTCGTTTCATGCCGGCAGCAATCAAAGCTTTTGCGCAGGTTGTACAGGACATATTCGTAATGTATGCATCAGCACCTTTGATAGAAATTCCATGTACTGCGGCCTGAACAAGTGCATTTATTTCTGCATGGTTTGTACGGGCACAATGATCATCAACTATAAGGCAGCCAGCGTCTTCACAATGCGGCTGTCCTGGAACTGAGCCATTATAACCGGTTGCCAAAACAAACCTGTCTTTAACAAGCACACATCCGCAGTGCATTCTCGGACAGGTCGACCGCTCAGAAGCAAGCATAGCTAATTTTAGAAAATATTCGTCCCAGGCAGGGCGTTTTTTTGTTTTTTTCATGCCAATTTGTTATTTATTTTTCAAAAAATTTCAACGAAGTAATAGTAATCAAAAGAGGGGATTAATTAAAATTTTTTTACAGCATAAATAAACTTTTTGCTGACTGAAACATCTATATTCATACAACTAATCCATAAAAACATCAAATTTATATGAGATTCGCAAAAATTCTTTTCATAATATCAGCTAGTTTTTTGTCTTTTACATCTGCGTCATTACTTTACGCCCAAGACAATAAAGACAATGAATTTAATAAAGCCAAACTGCTTATGATGGAAGGGAAATATTCTCAGTCGACAGAGTTACTTAAAAAGTTACTCGATAGTGATTCTACCAATTCCGATATTTTCTATTACCTAGGCCTCAATTACCAGTCGCTCTCAAATTTTCAAATGGCTTCCAAATTTCTTAAAAATGCATTGAAACTTGACACAGGAAATGTCAAAATAATGACTCTTCTTGGCAATGATTATTATTCCTCTGGACGCATAGGTGATGCAGACTCAATACTATCAAAAGCATTCTCCCTCAATTCCACAGATTCACAAATACTTCTTGGTTTAGGCAAAACTTACAAACAGGAAGAATACTGGGATAAAGCTCAAGCTATTTATGAAAGACTTATAAAACTCGATTCGGCCAACAGCTTTTACTATGAGCAAATTGCCCATTGTAATGTCAAACTTAAAAAGATTGATGAGGCAATAATTAATTTTCAAATCGCTCATAGACTAAATCTACTTAATCAAAATACTGACCTCCAACTATGTGAACTTTACATCTCCCAGGATAAGTTGATCTCTGCAAGCAGAATAATTGATGATGGATTAACAGCTTATCCTTCATCTTCAGTAATGTGGACAAAAAAGGGGGACATAAATTTAAAGATGAAAAATTACGATGATGCAATTTCAAACTACCATAAATCAATCAGCCTGCAAGATTCGTCTGAAATAAATTTAAGAAATATGGGTGTCAGCTACTACTGGAAGGGGGAATACGATTCATCCGTTGTTTTTCTGAACCGAGCTGTAAATATAATGGACAAAGACCCATCAGCTTATTTTTATCTGGGCGCTTCTTACAAAAGTCTAAAAGAATATGCTCACGCAATTGATAACCTTTTCAAAGCTGTTGATTTGCAAAGAAATGATTTCATGGCAGAAACCCTAATACAGATTGCAGCAACCTACTATGAACAAAAAAATTATTCACAGGCTCTTAAATATTACCAGGGTGCATTAAGAGAAAAGCCAGACAAAAAGGAAATTACTTTTTATCTGGCGGCTGTCTATGATCATTATTATAAAGATAAGACTGTCGCTATAAGGTACTATAAAAAATTTTTAGCTGATACTACAGATGTAGATAAGCAACTAATTAACTACGCAAAGGACAGAACAGAAACGCTGATAGAAAAAAATCACTTTAGAAAGGCCGATACTTCCAGATAGCGACTAAATTAATCTTCTATGATAATTGATTTGTCCTAGATGATAATTTAAATGGCCGGCCAAATGAATTAGGAAATAACCGGTTTTCATTTTCTTTCCGGCTAAGACAACAACAGGATAATCTTCAGCCAATTCTTCATCCGATATTTTTGAAAGTATGGACTTAATGACTTCCTTAGTTTTATCAACATTATTTATCATCTCTGTTAGCGAAACATTTTTATCTGAAAATTCTGCGTCGCGGTTTCTTACATAGCCATTGTTGCCAAGCACTGCTCCAATAAAGTGATTCAGGTTACCTAGTAAATGGAGAGCAAGATTTCCTGCTGAATTTTTAATTTCCCCTTTTACTACCCATATTTTGCTCTCGTCAGAGTATAGAGTAATTTCTTCTTTTAACCTTGTCAGATCTCTTTCAAATAATTCTGAGAGGGATTGCTGTATCATATTTTCTCCTTTTTATTAAATTCACGCTCAATATTGTGTTTTTTCCTTAAATGTTCAATTATTCATACGGGTATCCATAACTTAATTGCCAGGAAACCATTTCGACTTTATTCTTGTTTTAAATCAATAACGGTGCGGCTAATGAAATCTTATTTCATAAATTTATTTAAATACCATGCCTGGGCAAACCAAATGGTAATAGAAGGAATAAGAAGCGAGGGAATAAATGAGGGTATAATTCTGAAAATATTGTCCCATCTGCTTCAGGCCGAAAAAACCTGGCTACAGAGACTTAAATCAGAAAACTATGATAATAAGTTCTGGATCGATTTAAGTCTGCAGAATTGTAATAAATTAGCCAACAATAATGGAATGCAAATTAGTGCGTATTTAAGCTCACTTTCTGAAAAAGATTTTGAAACAAAAATTAAATACACTAACAGTAAAGGAATAGAATACACAAATACGATAAATGAAATATTAACTCATCTCTCTCATCATTCTTCTTATCACAGGGGACAGATTGCCAGGGAAATGAGAAGACTAGGGAAAGATCCTGTTTATACAGATTACATTGCATACTTAAGGTAAAAAATAATATATGTCACAATTGCTTGAAAAATATATTAGCTCCAAACACCCCGGAACACCCGGAGTTTTGATTAATGATTCGCTGAAAATCATATCACAGAGCAGATTCAAAAACTATGAGCGGGTATTTCATAAACAAAATATTCCGGGTAAAAAACCACTGCTTTGGATAAACAATCCACAGCACTATTTTTCTGAAGCCGAACTGAAAGATGACGATCGCATAAATTCAAAGAATATAAATGTTTTTATAAGTGGCTGCAGTAAAGATTACGCGAACCTATTTTCTGAAAGAAACTTTAAAACATTTAAGGCTGCAAAAGAAGCAATTTTGAAAACCAACTCGAACCATTTTGAAAAAAAATCAATTAAAGAATTAATCAGATGCGGTAAAAAGAACGGATCGGTAAAGGAAATTGAATTTAACCTTAAAAACAAAATAAAATTAGAATTATTCAAGCCGGAATGTGCGCACGGAAAAGAGCCACAACTAAAATATTTTTTTAATGACCAATTTCTTCCTGGAACGAGGCTTTTTGTATTTATAGACAAATCAGGTATCTGGGCTGGCGCCATTTTAACCGCAAAAATAGATAATACTCATATTAGAACCGACCTGCTGCTACGACGAAAAGACGCCCCCAAAGGAGTGATGGAATTACTTATCTACACAGTATTTAAAAAACTAAAATCAGAAGGCGCTAAAACTTGGAGTCTTGGGGATGTTCCTTACGTAGTTTATAACAGCAAAATTTTTTCCAGAGAATTTATAGTTAATTCCACCGGAAGAAGATTGCGATACGCCTACAATTATCTTGGTCTGTACAACTTCAAAAATAAATTTAATCCCGAATGGTATGATTCCTATATCTGCACAAATTCTTCTCATCCTTTGTTTTCCTTGATGAAAATAGCCCGTGTAAGCAATCTGATAAAACTGATCTTTTATAAATTCAAAATCCTTCCTTTAAAATTTGCATCTCTTTTGTAACAATCCTGCAACTCAATTCGTCTTTAGAAAAAGAATTGAGGATAAATGGAAAATTACATTGAAACCAATGCTCTGAATTTTTCTTTCGGTAGCCTAAAAGTATTAAATGAATTGAGCATTGAAGTTCCTTCCGGCAGTATTTACGGATTTCTTGGTCCTAATGGCGCGGGAAAAACAACAACCATCCGTGCACTTTTGGGACTTTATAAAACAAACGGCGATCACATCAGGTTATTTGGTGAAAGTATAAATCACAATAAAATTTCAATACTCAATAGAATCGGAGCGCTTGTAGAATCGCCCACAGTTTACGAACATCTGTCGGGTTATGACAACATTGAAATAACAAGAAAACTGCGAAATTTACACCGAAACAGGACAAATGAAGTCTTAAAAACCGTGAATCTATTACAGGATGCCAAACGGCCTGTCAGGCATTATTCACTTGGCATGAAGCAACGGCTTGGCCTTGCTCTTGCTTTATTATCGGAACCGGAACTTTTAATTCTTGATGAGCCGACAAATGGCCTTGATCCTCATGGCATAATTGAAATAAGAGAATTATTACTCTCACTTCAGAAAGAAAAGGGGACAACTGTTTTTATCTCAAGTCACATTCTTGGTGAAATAGAAAAAATTGCTTCTCATGTAGGAATAATTAATAAAGGTTCTCTTTTATTCCAAGGCACTTTGAGGGAGTTAAGAGAAATCGGAGTCAGCACTGTTTCAATTGAAACAACAGAATATGAGAAAGGATTAAACTTATTAATCGAAAACAATTTTTCATCTGCTAGATTAAATAAAAAAAATATTATTGAAACCGATGTTGAAAACAAAGAAGATATAAATAGCATAGCAAGACTTCTTGTTAAAAATGATATCCCGGTTTTCGGAATAAGTAATTCTAAAAGGGACTTAGAACAATTATTTCTTGATATAACAAAAGTAAATTAATTATATATGGCAACAAAAATTGTAACTCTCAAAAACGCAATACTTACCGAAACCACAAAACAAAAAAGAACTCTTGCTTTGTGGGGTTCAATATTCGCACCTCTGTTTGTAGTAACAGTGAATTTTTTGATTTTTTTCTCTCGCCCAAAATTACTTCAGGCGGCAAATGTGGACCCGTGGATGAAAATTGCTAGTAACTCTGTAAATATTTATTCAATTTTAATGCTGCCTTTACTGGTAACTCTGGTGGCATTCATCGTTAATAATGTCGAACACAAAGCCAACGGCTGGAAGCATCTCTTTGCACTACCGGTAAACAGAATGGACTTTTACATAGCAAAAATAATTGTTGCTGCCGGCCTGGTACTTTTTTCATTATTTGTTTTTGATATGTTTTTGATACTCTCAATAAAATTGCTTGCTGTAGCAAATCCAAAAATTAATTTTGAAAAAACAAGCCCAATTAATTTACTGTTTATAACGAGCTTAAAAATATTCCTGGCTTCATTATTAATTCTAATGATTCAGTTTATTATCAGCATAAATTCGAAAAACTTCCTGGTTTCGATCGGCATCGGCGTTGCCGGAACTATAGGCACATCCATGCTGCTTAGCTGGGAACATAGCAACTGGATACCATACGCTTTGCCAATGTGGGCATCGCAGGGTTTTTATAAAATGGATTATTCTTTTTTGAAAGAAGTAATTGTTTACAGTCTTGTGGGAAGCATTGTGGTTTTTACAGCAGGAATATTTGCAATCAGGAATAAAAATATAAATTAAAAAAGCCCCGGGATAGCCGGGGCAAATAATTATAAATTATCAATCACCTTTTTAAGTTTATTTCTTACTTCTTCTGCTACCAGACCGAGGGATTCATTTTTAACCGCCATCATTGACGCAATCGGATCTACCGCAGAAACCTCAACATTGCCATCAGCATTCTCTTTAACTATTACATTGCACGGAAGCATAGTTCCGATATTATCTTCTGACAAAAGGGCTTTATAAGCAAGAGGGGGGTTGCACGCACCGAGAATTTTATACTTTTTAAAATCAACATCAAGTTTTTTCTTCAATGTTGCTTTTACATCTATTTCCGTTAAAATGCCGAAACCTTCTTCTTTTAATTTTTCGGTAACTTTTTCAATGGCTTTATCAAATTCTTCATTTACAACCTTGCTGAAATAATAGCTCATTCGACTTTCTCCAAAATAATTTTTTGCTCATTCGTAAGATGCGGAGAATTATGATTGGTTTCAATTTAATGTTTTCGTAGAGACAAGGCATGTCTTCTGTCTACGAGTTTACATTAATTTTTCAATTTTCAGGATTAAATTGGGATCGGGGCAATGGCTTAAATAGTAGCCTTTTTCTGATGACAGGCATACTCCTGGAAAATCCCCCTTTTTATCAAGCATATCAGTAATTAACTGAAAATGAAGATGCGGCGGCCAGCCTACATTTACACTTGGATCCCCTAATTCTCCTATATTTTGGCCCTTTTTTATTTCTTTTCCCTCCGATAATCCTTCTAAAGAGTTTAAACTTAGATGCCCATAAAGTGTGTAGAAAATTTCACCATCCAGATTATGTTCAAGAATTATTGTTGGCCCATAGTCACCAAAAGAAGAATTATTTTGAAAGCTATGAACTTTTCCATCCATTGGTGCAAAAACTTCGGTTCCTGCAGCGGCTGTGATATCAATACCAAGGTGAACTGATCTGTGTCCACCGGAAGTTTCAAAAACATTACTCATTCTGTATATTGATCGCTTTTCAGCGTACCCCCCCACACCAACCGACGTATTATTTACTTTCAATTTATTGAAGCAGTAATCAATAAATTTTTGTATATCTGTAAAATCGAGATCGTTTAGTTCTTCATTCGATTCCGAAAAATCAAAAACGTAGACATTAGGATTGTGCAGATCAAATGGAACAATGCTTGCAAACTGATGTGCCTTTAGTTTTTGAATTAGGTTTTTATTTGAAGACATAATTATAAGTTTTACCGTAATAAATTCTGTTCTTCAAAAAGAAAAACATGTGGGAAATTATTTTGATTTCTAAATTAATCACCCGGCATTTTTACAGGTGCTTTAACTGTTATATTTCCGGCATATTTAAAATGCAGAGTAAATTCCGCAAGGCTACCTATTTTCAGATCTTTCTTCAGGTTCATAACCATCACGTGATAACCGCCCGGTTTAAATTCAAGTGTTGATTTGGCGTTAATTGGAATTACTTTTATCTGGCGCATTCCCATCATTCCATTTTTGCTAAAAGTTTCATGCATCTGTACCATTTTTGCGACTGATGACTTTACTGAAAGCAAAGTATCTGTTTTATCAGAATTATTTATTGCTTTAAAATAAAATGCTGTGTTCATACCTTTCCCCGCAGGGCGAACCCAGCCATTTTTTACTTCCAGCTTTCCACCGTAGGAAAAATTTAACAATGAAACTAAAATAAGAAAAATATACATTTTGTTATCCTATCTAATTCTATTTATATCTTTTATTAATTCTTCTCTGTTTGCGGTACTTCCCTTATATTCTGCACGAATTTTCCCTTCCGGATCCATTACGCTGATACGATCTGTGTGTATGAAGAAATAAGAAGTATCATTACCGACAATAGTTGTGTCTCCGGGTATCGCATAAATATTGCAATCTTTCAGAAGCTCTTTTATTGTTTTTTTATCTCCCGTCAAAAAATGAAACTGGTTTGTGTTAATGCCGCGAACATCAGCATATTCTTTCAAAACAGAAGGCTTATCTCTGTCAGGATCAAATGAAATATCCGCATAAGTTACATTCTTTGCACCTTGTTTTTCCAATTCCTGTTTTACCAAACTGATGTTGTGCGTTGTCATCGGGCAGATATCAGGACAGTGAGTATAAATAAACCCTATCACGACTGTTTTACCTTTAAAGTCTCCCGGAAAATGAACGACTGAACTGTCCGAATTTATTAAAGTATAATCTTTATTACTTAAATCGTGAATAACATCCGGTTTACTGCTGCAACTGCTAAGTGTGAAAATAATAAATGCTGCTGGAATAAGAAAAATCAATTTTTTCATCGGCTGATCCATGGTTGGTCAAAAACAAATATACAAATTATCCTTACCTAAACTAACTGATTTTAGTTCCATAAAAAGCTATTCGCCGGGCTCATAATTTAAGATTGGCGCAAGCCATTTTTCAGCTTCTTCCAGGCTCATCCCTTTTCTTTTGTGATAATCCATTACCTGATCCTTTCCGATTTTTCCTACTGTAAAGTATTTGCTTTCTGGGTGAGCAAAATATAGGCCGCTCACAGAAGCATGCCGGGTACATTGCGTATGTTTCAGTCAACTTTATCCCGGTATTTTTTTCAACATCCAGCAAATTGAAATATTATCGGTTTTTCCGTGTGATCTGGCTGAGCAGGGTAACCGGGAGCCGGCCGAATACCGCGGTACTTCTCCTTTATCAGATCCTCATTTCGGGAATTCCTCTTCAGGCGAATATCCCCAGTACTTTTTTCTGACTAAGTTCATGCAGGTGTTCAGCAAATGCTTCTGCTAAGCCTGTCAGCAAGAGCTTTTATCATTATGCTGCTATAATCGTCGTGATCTTTTTCAAATTTTTCAACGAGTTTTTCTATTCCGATTCCCGCTGTAACAGCAAACGCTCCTATGTAATCTTTTTTACCTGACTCTTTCGGAGCTACAAAATCTGCAAGCGCGAGATTAGGCAGCCCGTCAGATTTTTGTGTCTGTGTACGAATTGTGTGGAGAACTCTTTTAACTCCTTTTCTTGTATCGTCTGAATAAACTTCAATATCGTCCTGCGCAACGGTATTGGCTGGAAAGAGACCAAAAACTCCATTAGCTGTTAGAGATTTGTTTTTAATAATTGCATCCAGGAGTTTGTTTGCATCATTAAATAATTTTTTAGCTTCCTCGCCAGCTTTATCATTTTCCAATATGTCAGGATATTTTCCTTTCATTTCCCAGGTCTGGAAGAACGGCGTCCAGTCAATATATTTTCGTAGAGTCTCAAGAGGAAAATCTTTTAAAACAGTAATCCCCGGATTTTGGGGATCAATAATTTTTAATTTCTCCCAATCGGTTTTTAATTTATTTTCCCGTGCCTGCCCGATAGTTAGATAATTTTTTGCTTCTTTTTTCTTTAAATGATTTTCTCTCAGCTTTGTGTATTCTTCTTTTATTTCATTTGAAAATTTATAACTAATCTTTTTATCATCATTAATAAGATTACTTACAACCGGAACGCTTCGCGATGCATCAAGCACATGAACGGTTGAACCCTTGTAATTTGGAGCGATTTTAACCGCGGTATGAATTCTTGATGTTGTAGCGCCGCCTATCAGCAAAGGAATTTTAAATCCTCTTCGTTCCATTTCTTTTGCGACGTGAGCCATTTCCTCAAGCGAAGGAGTAATTAAGCCGCTTAATCCTATAACATCCACCTTCTCATCAATTGCTGTTTGTAATATTTTTTCCGTGGGAACCATTACGCCTAGATCAATTACATTATAATTGTTGCAGCCAAGAACAACCCCTACTATATTTTTGCCAATGTCATGCACATCTCCCTTAACAGTAGCAAGTAAAATTTTACCGACTTCCTTTGTGTTATTTGAAGCAAGTTTTTCTTCCTCTATATATGGAATAAGGTGTGCAACTGCTTTCTTCATAACGCGGGCACTTTTAACCACCTGTGGCAAAAACATTTTGCCCGAACCGAAAAGATCACCAACCACGTTCATTCCGTCCATTAGCGGACCTTCAATTACTTCAATAGGCTTTGGAAACTGTTTGCGCGCCTCCTCAGTGTCTTCCACAATGTAATCAACAATTCCTTTAACAAGTGCATGCTTTAATCTTTCCCGGACCGTTCCGTTTCTCCATTCATCTTTTTTGACTTCAGCTTTATCTTTCTGTTTAACGGTTTCAGCAAAATCAACTAGCCGTTCAGTTGCATCCTTTCTCCTGTTCAGAAGTACATCTTCAACCAGTTCCAAAAGATCTTTCTGGATTTCCTCGTAAACCTCTAATTGCCCGGCATTTACTATACCCATATCCATTCCGGCTTTTATTGCATGAAACAGGAATGCGGAATGCATTGCTTCGCGTACAACATTATTTCCACGGAAAGAAAATGAAACATTGCTTACTCCTCCGCTGACTTTTGCAAGCGGAAGGTTTTGTTTTATCCAGCGTGTTGCTTCAATATAATCTACCGCATAATTGTTATGTTCCTCAATTCCTGTAGCAACTGTTAAAATATTAGGATCAAAAATTATATCCTGAGGAGGAAAACCAATTTCTTCTGTTAAAATTTTATACGCTCTTTGGCATACATCAATTTTTCTTTGGAAATTATCAGCCTGACCTTCTTCATCGAATGCCATTACAATTACAGCAGCACCATATTGTAAAACTTTTCTTGCTCGTTCCCTAAATTTTTCTTCACCTTCCTTAAGACTAATCGAGTTTACAATACATTTTCCCTGCACACACTGTAGCCCCGCCTCAATTACTGACCACTTTGATGAATCGATCATTATCGGAAGTTTTGCAATATCCGGTTCTGACTGGATAAGATTTAAAAATTTTTTCATTGCTTCTTCCGAATCGAGAAGACCTTCATCCATATTTACATCAAGCACCTGTGCGCCGCCTTCAACCTGGTTGCGGGCAACTGTAAGTGCAGCCTCATAATCACCGGCGATAATGAGTCTCTCAAACTTTTTGGATCCGGCAACATTTGTTCGTTCACCAACATTCACAAAATTAGAATCGGGGCGAACAACCAGCGGTTCCATACCACTTAATCTTAAATATTTTTTTACTGCCGGGATTTCTCTGGGTTTAAACATAGAAATCATTTTAGAAATAGCATTTATATGCTCAGGGGTTGTCCCGCAGCAACCACCAACTATATTAAAAAAATTAGCTTCTGCGTATTCTTTCAAAAGCGATGAGGTTGTTTCTGCTGTTTCATCATATCCCCCCATTTCGTTTGGTAATCCTGCGTTAGGATAAATGCTTACGAAGCAATTTGCGATATTAGAAAGCTCTTCTATAAATGGGCGCATCTGTTTTGCGCCTAATGAACAATTTAGCCCGACACTTAATAAATTTTTTGTGTGTGAAACAGATATCCAGAAAGCTTCTGTAGTTTGGCCAGACAAGGTTCTTCCGCTAAGGTCAATAATAGTTCCCGAGATCATAACAGGAATTTCCTTGCCTGGTTTCGTTCATATATTCTTCAACCGCATAGATCGCAGACTTGGCATTAAGCGTATCAAAAATTGTTTCGATCAGAAGAATATCCGCTCCACCTTCAATAAGGCCTTTTGCCTGCTCATAATATGCTTTTGACATTTCCTCAAAAGTAATCGCACGGTAGCCGGGATCATTTACGTTAGGAGAAAGAGAAAGTGTTTTGTTCGTCGGCCCAAGAGCTCCGGCAACAAACCTGGGTTTAGCGGGATTCTTTTTAGTGAACTCTTCAGCTGCTTCCTTTGCAATTTTTGCAGATTGGTAATTTATTTCGTAAGCAAACCCTTCAGTTTTATAATCTGACTGCGCAATTGAAGTTCCGCTGAAAGTATTTGTTTCGATTATATCAGCCCCGGCATCAAGATATGCCTTGTGAATATTTCTTATAATTTCAGGCTGTGTGATGCTTAATAAATCATTATTACCCTTTAAATCTACGGGGTGATCTTTGAATTTTTCCCCACGGAAATCCCTTTCGTCCAGCTTATGGTTCTGAATCATCGTTCCCATTGCACCATCAAGGACAAGAATTCTTTTCTTAAGTATTTCTGTTAATATGTCTAATGTCGATTTCATAATTACCAAACTTTTAAAAATAAAAAACCTCTTCCGATGAGAAGAAGAGGTAATGAAAATACGTCTTCATCTCATCTTTCCCCGTTTTCTGCGGGGCAGGATTTAGCACCTATGACCCCCGATAAATCGGGGCGGTTGCTACGGCGTCAACGGGCCTGTTCCCTTAGCCGTTCTTGATAAGAATTTATTTGAAAGAACTTATAAACTCTGTTTCAAATATATGAATTTTGGCTGGTTTGTCAATGTATTTCTTGATCAACACGCAATCTCTGGCTGGCGTCTCAGCTCAAACGCATCTTCATTTTTTTGAAAGCAAATCAATTATAATTAAATTGCACTCATTAATGGATAATATTTCACACAAAGAGTAATAAATGATAGTAATAACGGGTGCAGCCGGATTCATCGGGAGTGCCTTAGTCTGGCGCTTAAACAAGCTGGGAAAAAACAATATTATTATTGTTGATGAATTAGGCAAAGATGAAAAGTGGAAAAACCTAGTTGCTCTTGACTTCGAAGATTTCATAAACAAAGATATATTTATTGAAAAAATAGAATCAGGCCTGAATTTCAAAATCGATGCTATTATCCATATGGGCGCAAACTCTTCAACAACTGAAAAAGACGCTGATCATTTATTAAGTAACAATTTTGAATACACAAAAAAACTCGCTCTATATTCTATAAACAAAAATATCCGGTTCATTTATGCTTCATCAGCTGCAACTTATGGAGATGGAAATTTTGGATTTGATGATAACAATGAGTTGTGTAAAAAGTTTCATCCATTAAATATGTACGGTTATTCAAAAAATCTTTTTGATATATGGGCCTTGAAAAAAAATATGCTAGATAAAATTACCGGCATAAAATACTTCAACGTTTTTGGCCCGAATGAATATCATAAAGGTGATATGCGAAGTGTTGTTAATAAGGCATTTAAACAAATCCAAGAAACCGGAAAGGTAAAACTCTTTAAATCACGCAATAAAGATTATAAAGATGGTGAACAAAAGAGAGACTTTGTTTATATAAAAGATGCTGTTGATATGACTTTGTTTTTCCTCGATCATAAGGATAAAAACGGTTTGTTCAATGTTGGTTCGGGTAAAGCACGAACCTGGAACGACCTTGTTACTGCTTTATTTAACGCTCTGGTAAAACCGGTTAATATAGAATATATTGATCTGCCTGATCACCTTGCAGATAAGTACCAGTATTTTACTGAAGCAAATCTCGACAAAATAAAAAAAGCCGGTTACACTCAAAAACTTTCTTCACTTGAAGAAGGCGTAACCGACTATGTTAAAAACTATCTCTTACCGAATAATTATTTAGGCATGTAACAAAACCAAAGCGGTTTTGCAGCCGGCTTAATTAAGCCTAATTATAGGATACATCGTCGTCTTCAAAAAGATCATCCTCGTCATCTTCGTCGAAATCGAAATCTTCATCAAATATTTCGTCATCGTCTGACGGCCCATCCTCAAACCCATCATCTCCCTCCGGATCATCAACAAAATCATCATCCGCAGATCCGAGGAACATCTTCAAAGTTTCCCTGTCTTCGTGACCGATTACAGGAATTCCTATCTCAAGACATTCTTCAATTAATTCTTCACGTGATTTAATCACGGTTTTTCCCAATTCGTTTCCCGACCCCGCCATCTTAATGAATCTCCTATATTACCTTTAAACTCAAGTTTTTAACTCTATTAATATAAAACAAAATATATTTACACCTAATTTATTTTATAAATATTGTAAAGCGCAAGGTAAATACATAATTTTATTTACGGGCCTGTATAATTCTTGATTTTATAAGTAGTATATATTCACCTGCAAAAATTTAATTGCAGTTTTATATAATGTCAATACATTTGTTAATCATTACTAAAAATTAATTTTATGAAACTTGCAACCCTTTGTTATGTAATAGATAAACCACAAAACAAAACTTTAATGCTCCATCGGGTTAAAAAAGAAAACGATTACCATGAGGGCAAATGGAATGGTCTGGGAGGTAAGCTTGAATTGGGTGAGAGTCCCGAAGATTGTGTTATAAGAGAGATTAAGGAAGAGGCGGGGCTTACAATTAAAAACCCCCGTATGCACGGTTTTATAACCTTTCCCAATTTTGATGAGATAGATGACTGGCATGTTTTCATATTTACTGCCGATGAATTTGAAGGAAAACTGATAGACTCCCCGGAAGGAAATCTTAAATGGATCCCTAATAATGAACTCACATCTTTAAACTTATGGGGCGGTGATAAAATATTTTTAGAATGGCTTTTTCAGGACAAGTTTTTCAGCGCAAAGTTCGTTTATGAAAAAGGTGAATATAAAAACCACATAGTAAATTTCTACTAATCAATGTAAAAAATTATTAAATTCATTTTAAGCTACGGGAGTTAAGTATGAGTTGGATAGAACTAAAAAATATTTCAATTGAAGAGCTTTCAAAAACAAGAAAACAAATACACCAGGCCGCACAACTCCCGGCTATTACTGGTCGCTGCTTAAATCCAAAAGATTCCGGAGATGCTTTTGCTGCTTTATACTGGGACAATGAACAAAATGTGTTATCAAGTCAGCCATGGGAGAAAAGTAGCTTTCGGTCAATTCTTAGTATTTCTGATTTTGAACTTGTTATAATTGAAGAAAAAAAAGGTTCAAATGATTCTTTTAAATTAAATGGAAAAACATACGATGAAGCCTTTAACTGGTTGAAAGAAAAACTAAATAGCCATGGCTTTGAAGGAGACAAACTAAATAAATCACAACCATACCAAATTCCCGAATACCCAACAGCTAAAGGTGAACCATTTAAGCAAATAAACAATGCTACATTTACAGAATTACAAAATTATTTTTCTAATGCCGCTTTTGTTTTAGAAAATCTCATGACTAAACAAAAGGGCGCCTCAGAAGTCCTCTGCTGGCCGCACCACTTTGATATTGCAACACTAATTACAATAGAAAAGAACCCTGATCCTGAAAAAACCAAAACCATTGGTGTTGGCCTCTCTCCCGGAGATGAAAGCTATAACGAACCATATTTTTATGTTTCGCCATGGCCTTACCCGGAGAATAAAAATGATGTACTGAAATTAGATCATGGCCATTGGCATGATAAAGGATG
This sequence comes from uncultured Bacteroidota bacterium, assembly GCA_963772675.1. Taxonomy (GTDB): domain Bacteria; phylum Bacteroidota; class Ignavibacteria; order Ignavibacteriales; family Ignavibacteriaceae; genus JAKAGZ01. The sequence continues at coordinate 135,202 of CAVYYF010000005.1, read as the reverse complement.
GTTTGGCGGGGTTTTGACAGCTACTGAAATAATTAAGCAAAAAGACATATCAAAACAGTTAAAAATAGCAGAAATTTTTATTGAAAAAGCAATCCATAATCTGAAAAATTTATTATGATTTTATGTCAACCTTTGCAGAAAAGGCAATAAAATATTTTACAAATCTTAAAACACTCGTTAATCTTCCACCGGGAATTGATATTGCAAACCCATATGAATCAAAAGAAGTAAAAGGCCTTGTTAGGAAATTCTTCGGAAAATATTTTAATGACAACAACAAAAGAATATTTATCTGGGGAATTAACCCGGGCAGGTTCGGAGGAGGTTTAACAGGAATTTCCTTTACAGATCCGGTTTCGCTCAGAAATGAATGCGGAGTTGAAAATAACCTTGGCACTCATAAGGAGCTGTCAAGCAAGTTTATATATAAATTTATAAATGAATTCGGGGGAGTAGAGAATTTTTATAAGAGATATTTTATAACAGCAATATATCCGCTTGCTTTACTTAAAGACCGAAAAAATCATAATTATTACGATTCAGCCGAGCTATTCAACACCCTTACCCCACATATTGTTAAGGCTTTAAAAAAGCAAGTCAGTTTTGGTGCAGTAAGAAAATATGCCGTTTCGCTTGGTAAAAAGAATTTTGATTATCTGAATAAAATAAACGATGAATATCGGTTTTTTGAAGAAGTAAGGTTCGTGGAGCATCCAAGGTATATAATGCAATACAAATTAAAGGCAATTGATTTATATTTAGATAAATATCGGAATATTTTTATTTAATAACCTTGATACTACAACAATATTGGAGGAATAGATATGTTTTTAGGACACTATGGCGTTGGGTTCGCTTCAAAGAGAGTTGATTCACGAGCCTCGCTTGGAACGTATATGATGGCAGCAGTTTTCCTGGATCTTTTGTGGCCTATCTTCCTGTTAATTGGCCTCGAACACGTAAAAATTGACCCGGGCAACACAGTTGTTACGCCTCTAAACTTCTATGATTACCCTTATTCGCATAGTCTGCTGATGTCGCTTGTATGGTCCCTATTATTCGGAGGAATTTATTATTTAATTAAAAAAAACAGGAAAACTTCTGTTATTCTGGGAATTTGCGTCTTCAGCCACTGGGTTCTCGATTTTATTGTCCATAGAGCTGATCTTCCTCTCGCCCCGGGTGTTGAAACATTTTTCGGGTTAGGGTTGTGGAATTCCTTGCCTGTAACGCTAATTGTAGAGCTTTCAATATTTTTTGCTGGCGCCTATTTATATTTGAAGGTCACAAAAGCAAAAGACAAAATCGGTAAATTTTCATTCTTGGGTTTTGTCGTCCTGCTTTTAATTATTTATGCAATGAACTTATTCTCCGGCACGTTACCTCCAAATGTATATGTACTTGCATTAAGTGCGCTTGGACAATGGTTATTTGTGGCGTGGGCCTACTGGATTGATAAACACAGAATAATTAAGGATTAAATATGAAAATGGTGGTTAAATCTATACTGTTCCTCTTTTTATTAGTTCAAGTTACTTTTGCACAAGGCAATTATTCCAAAGGTGAATTAAAAAAAATAAACGGTACAAAACTTTTTGTAAAAACTATGGGCTCAGGCGAACCGATTGTAATGGTACACGGTGGACCAGGGTTTAACTATTTATATTTTTTGCCACAGTTTAAGGAACTCGCAAAACATTATAAATTAATTTTTTACGATCAGAGAGCAAGCGGTAAGTCTTCTGGTGATGTTGATTCAAGCTCAATGACAATGGAGAACTTTGTTAAAGATTTAGAGGGCATAAGAAAATTGTTCAGACTTAAAAAAATGAATCTGTACGGACACGCGTGGGGCGGACTTGTTGCTATGAATTATGCAATTAAATTTCCTCAAAATTTAAGATCTCTTATTCTTTCAAACCCGACGCCAGCCAGCTCCCGCTTAAGAAACGCAATTTATCCCACACTCTCTAAAAGAGCAACAAAAAAAGATGGTAATGAATACAGAGAAATAGTCTCTTTAAAAAAGTTTAAAGAGAAAGATCCCAAAACAATGGCAAAATTTTACAAATTATTATTCAAGCCTTCCTTTTATAATAGAAAATATTCCGATAGTCTGAACATAATACTTCCACCTGATAATGAGAAAAAAAACAAACTATTATCGCTGGTTCCTTTATTCAAATATGATATAACCAAACAACTCGATACTATTAAATGCCCTACAATTATTATAACTGGTGATTATGATATTATGCCTCCAGAAGCAAATAAAGAAATACAAAGAGAAATTAAAGGCTCTAAGTTGGTGACATTGAAAAATTGCGGCCATTTCCCTTTTGTTGAAGACAAAAGGGAATACTTTAAGGTAATAGAAAATTTTTTAGCAGGCTTGAATAAAAAAAGGTAGGATAATATGAAACACTTAATTTCGCTTGTATTAATTGTTACAATTTCTGTTTTTATTTTATCCTCCTGTAATAACAGCAAAACAGAAAATCTACAAAATGAAGTTGACACTCTCAAAGTGGCTGTGAAAAGCTCTTACAAGCCGGGGCTTGGTGAGTTTATGTTAGGCGTGCAAACTCACCATGCAAAACTATGGTTTGCGGGGATAAACGAAAATTGGCCTTTAGCTGAATTTGAAGTAGGCGAAATAAAAGAAACGCTGGATAACGCGGTAAAATATTTGCCGGAAAGGAAAGAGACAAAAGATATTCCTATGATCTTTCCTGCACTGGATAGTTTACGGGCTTCAATAAACAACAGAGATTTGAAAATGTTTACGAAAACCTATAAAACTCTTACGCAGACTTGTAATGATTGTCACAGAGCCGTTCATTTTGAATTTAATGTAATAAAAACCCCCACCTCGGAACCAGTTAGTGATCAAGAATTTAAGCCGAATGAAAACAAATGAAAAGTTTTTTCCGATGTATAAAAGACAAAAGCTTAAATCTCTTTTAAGAATTTTTCCAGGGCAGTATTAAAAAATTTAGGGTTCTCAATTGAGGTAACGTGTCCGGCTTCAGGAACAAGAAGAAATTCCGAATGACTTATCTTTTTGCCCATTGTTTTCATAACGGATGGGGGAGTAAGTTTATCCTCGTCGCCGCCAAGCACCAACACAGGAATCTTTATTTTAGCAAGATATTCGGTGGTATCTGTTCTCCCGGCCATTGCGAGCAAGCATCCTTTTAGTCCAACAGGGTCTGATTTTTTAGATCGCATCAAAACTTTTTCATATTCTTCTTTATTGGTTTTTATAAATTCTTCTGAGAAACATTTTTGAACAAAAATTTCTGCAAATTTTTCTGCACCGGCATTATTAATTTCTTTTATACCTTTAGCCCGATTTATTTTTCCCGCATTATTATCTGCCTCAGATTTTGTGTCGCATAAAACTAATGCCTTAAAAATTCCTTCGTTTCGTTCTATTGCCCTAAGTGCAATGTACCCGCCCATAGAAAGCCCGCACAAGACCGGTTTATCTAGATTATAAGACTCCATCAGATTAAATAAATCATCAACAAGTCTCTCCATTGTATACTGCCCATCGCCAGTGGGCGATTGCCCAAGACCAGGAATGTCATAAGTGATGCAATGATAATCCTTCTTAAAATAATTAACCTGCAAATCCCACATTTTGTGATCAAATGGAAATCCGTGAATAAATATAATAGATTGATTATTTTCCTTTCCGGTTTGGAAAACTGCAAGATTATTTTTTATTGTATCCATCTTTTCCTTAATTTTCTGTTCACGGTTTTAAATATAAAAAAATAAAGGGATCAGTATGAAAAAATATACCATATTATGCTTCTTGATTCTATTCTTTGCTACAAATCAATTGTTCTCCCAGCAGGATACGACAAAAAAATACGGCTGGTTTCCCAAAGGGGTTGCGGGATTAAACCTGAGTCAGATTTCACTAAGTAATTGGACACAGGGAGGAGATAACGCACTCTCATGGGTTTTAACCGGAGATTTTTCAGCAAAATACGTAAATGAAGAAATAACATTTGACAATTCCCTCAAAATAGCCTACGGTAGGACAAAACTTGGCAGTGGAGATGTACGAACTAATGACAATGACATTTATCTTGTAAATCTTATTTCAAAAAATGTGGGTTGGGACGTCAGCCCGTTTTTCAGCAATTCTGTGCGAACAACAATTACCACAGGATACGATTATTCCTTAGCACCGCCACAGGAAATTGCTGATTTTTTTGACCCCGGTTATGTAACACAATCCCTTGGTTTTACATACAACAAAGAAAAACAATTTAATACACGTCTTGGTATCGCAGTTCAGGAAACCTTTACAAAGAAAAACACGAAATACTCAGACGACCCTACAACGACTAAAGTTGAAACTTTTAAAATTGAAACCGGTCTTGAATCTGTAACTAATGCAGAATATACAATAGCGGAAAATTTACTATTTAAAAGCAGTCTCCGCTTATTCACAAGATTTAAAGATCTTTCTGTATGGGACGTAAGATGGGATAATGCTATAGTTGCAAAGGTAAATAATTTTATAAATGTTAATTTCGCTTTTTTAGCCATATATCAAAAAGATCAGATAGATAGGCTTCAGATTAAAGAAGCCCTTCAACTGGGAATTGTTTATACAATATTTTAATTTGTCATAATAGAGATGCGGCTACTAAAGGATATTGTAGTAAGTCGCTTCTTTACTTCTTCTCACAATCAAAGTATAAAATGAGAATTGCTTTCGTTGCCTCCGAGGTTTTCCCGTTCGCAAAAACCGGTGGTCTCGCAGACGTTGCCGGGGCATTGCCTAAAGTGCTGGCAAAGCTCGGTTGCGACATAAAAATCTTTGTTCCAAAATACAACTCCATTAACGAAACTAAATTTCATTTTAATTTCGTAGAGTCAACAAATATTCCCATCAGAGTTGCTGGAACAATCAGAAACACTTTTCTGCATAAAGCGACTTTACCAGGATCAGATGTTGAGGTAAATTTTATTGATTGTCCTTATTATTTTTCAAGAGGTTTAATTTATACCAACGACGCAGATGAAGATGAACGTTTCATTCTCTTCAATAAAGCTGTAATTGAAATTATTCAGCGTTTAGATTGGAGCCCGGATATTATTCATTGCAATGATTGGCAAACCGGCCTGATACCTTTTTACATTAAGAATAATTATAACAGGGAGAACAAATTAAAAAAAACAAAAATTGTGTTTACAATACACAATATTGGCTATCAAGGGGTTTTCCCGGCAGGATCATTTTACAAAGCTGAAATAGACGCGGAATCCATTAATAATGCTGATCCTAAACCTTCAGATAGATTTTCTTTTTTGAAAACCGGACTTTTGTTTTCGGACACAATCAATACAGTAAGCAAAACATATGCGCGTGAAATTATGACCTCAGAATATGGTGCGGGTATGGAAACAATACTGAAACAAAAGAAAGGTCGTTTGCACGGAATTCTTAACGGGATTGATTACTCCGTGTGGAACCCTCTTACAGATGAAAACATTCCTTTTCATTTTAATATTAAAAACATTGAGGGGAAAAAAAGAAATAAAAAATATTTACTTGAAAAACTCAATTTAAGATACGACGATACCGTTCCCTTGATTGGCATTGTTTCCCGTATGGTTAAACAAAAAGGTTTTGATGTTTTTGCCGAAGCTGTAAACGATTTGATGGAAATGGATGCGCAATGGATTGTTCTCGGCAACGGGGAAGATCAATATGAAGATTTATTCCGATCACTTTCACATTCACATCCGGATAAGGTCGCTAACTATATCGGTTACAATAACGAACTCGCCCATCTCATCGAGGCTGGTGCAGATATTTTTCTTATGCCCTCCCACTACGAACCTTGCGGTTTAAACCAACTTTACAGTCTCAGGTATGGTACAGTGCCGATAGTTAGAAAAACCGGCGGACTTGCTGATACTGTAAAAGATTGGAGTAAAAATAAAAGTTCAAATGGGGAATCTGGAACGGGGTTTTCCTTTGAGAGTTATTCAGCCAGGGCTTTATTAGCAACAGTGAAAAGAGCGATGGATGTATTTCAGAATAAAAACGTGTGGCAGAAAATTCAAGGAAACGGAATGCTGCAGGATTTTTCCTGGGAACGCTCTGGGAAAGATTATATTAAACTATATCAATCAATACTGAACAAAAAGACTTAACCAAACCTTCCGGTTACATAATCTTCTGTCTGTTTATTTTTCGGTGCTGTAAATATATTTGTAGTTTTATCAATCTCAATTAATTGCCCCATATAAAAGAATGCTGTTAAGTCGCTTACTCTTGATGCCTGCTGCATATTGTGAGTAACAATTACTATTGTATATTTCTTTTTCAGTTCGAAAATTAATTCTTCTATCTTCGCTGTCGAGATAGGATCAAGAGCACTCGCAGGTTCATCCATTAAAATAACTTCCGGTTCAACTGCAAGGGTTCTCGCTATGCACAAACGTTGTTGCTGTCCACCTGAAATGCTGTTCCCTGGTTTGTGAAGTGAGTCTTTTACTTCATCCCAAAGTGCTGCCCGTTTTAGACATTCTTCTACAATCTCTTTCAACCTGGATTTATTTCTATGCCCATTAAGTTTAAGTCCCGCAACTACATTTTCTGCTATAGACATTGTTGGAAATGGATTTGCTTTTTGAAAAACCATTCCAACTTTTTTCCTTAAATGGACAGGGTCTTTTTTCATGATATCTTCGCCATCAAGAAGGATGCTTCCTTTGATAGTTCCACCCACCTCTTCATGCATTCTGTTAAGGCTCCTTAAGAATGTAGATTTTCCGCAGCCAGAGGGACCTATAATAGCAAGTACTTTGTTATTTCTAATATCAAGACTAATATCTTTTAATGCGTGATTCGCACCAAAAAAAGCATTCAAATTTAAAGTCCTCATCCTCAACGCTGGTTCATCATGCTTTGCATCGGCGATTGTAGTACTTGAGACAATTTCATTCATAATATATTTCTATGCCGTATAAGATTTTCTAGTAACTACCCTGAAAATAATATTAAGAATAAGTACGAGAACTATTAAAACAAAAGAGGCTGCCCATGCCTGCTGGTTCCAATCATTAAACGGCGCTTTTGCATAATCATAAATAAATACCGTCATAGACGCAATTGGCTGATCAAGCTGAACAGACCAAAATCTGTTTCCTAGTGCCGTGAAAAGCAATGGAGCGGTTTCACCGGCAGCCCTGGCAACAGATAGGAGTATTCCGGTGAAAATACCCTTAAATGCTGCCGGCAGAATAATTGAAAGCGTGGTTTTCCATCTAGGAATACCGAGACCAAGCCCTGCTTCTCTGAAAGAATTTGGAACCAAGCGTATCATCTCCTCGGTCGTTCTCGTAATCAATGGTATCATAAGAATTCCAAGCGCAAATCCCCCGGCGAGAGCAGAAAATCTTTTCATGGGAATAACAATAAGGATGTAAGCTACAACTCCAACAACAATCGAAGGAATTCCGTTCATAACATCGGTTAAAAACCTTACGACAAAAGCAAAAGCCCCTTTTGGTTTATCCGCTAAATAAATTCCTGCAAAAATACCTATGGGAATCCCCATAAGGCTGCCTAAACCGATAAGGATGCCTGTTCCTACAATTGCATTTGCCATTCCACCGCCAGTCTCCCCGACAGGCTTCGGCATCTGTGTAAAAAAGTCCCAGTTAATTGCCCCGATTCCCTGTTTGAGTGTATAATAAAGTATAAAAAACAATGGCACCAAGACCAATATAACCCCAAAAATAGAGAGGCTGAAAACTAACGTGTTCTTTAATTTTCTCCATTTAAAATAAAAATTATTCAATTCAACGCTCCGGAATATTTTTTAGTAACTCCCCAGACAATAAGTCTTGCAATTGCATTAAGAATAACAGTGAGAATAAAAAGAATCAAAGCAATTTCAATTAATGAACTAATATACAAATTTGAAATAGCTTCGGTAAATTCATTAGCAATTACGCTCGCCATCGTGTTACTGGGATTAAACAAAGACAGCGAAATATCCGATCTGTTACCAATAACCATTGTAACGGCCATGGTTTCGCCAACCGCTCTGCCAAACCCCAATAATATTGCTCCAAGAATTCCCGATTTTGATCCCGATAGAACAACTTTAATTGTTTCCCATTTTGTTGCGCCCAAGGCATAAGATGCTTCTCTTTGTGAATCCGGAATAGACTTCATAACATCGCGTGAGATTGAAGTAATAATCGGTAATATCATAACTGAAAGTATAATAACTGCGGCAAGCATTCCAAATCCGTATGGGGCTCCTTTGAAGAAAGGTAAGAAACCCAACTTTTTAGAAAGAAACGGCTCAACTGTTGTTCTTAAAAAAGGAACCATAACAAATATTCCAAATAGTCCATAAACGATACTCGGAATTGCTGCAAGCATTTCAACAAGTAACGAGACCGGTCTCTCGAGCCACTTAGGTGCAAACTCTGATAGAAAGATCGCAACTGAAAGGCTCAGAGGAATAGAAACCAACAGCGCTAAAAACGAAGAAACTATGGTTCCATATATATAAGGAAGCGCACCATAAATATCTGTTACTGGATCCCACTCTGTCCCGGTTATAAACTTTAATCCAAATTGTTTAATAGAAGGCATAGATGCTTTTATCATCTCGTAAGCCATCAGGAAGACAAGAACGAAAACTACGAAGGCAAAAAATCTGGTTATGTTTTCAAATATTAGATCACCGGGGTTTTTATTGAAAATGTTTTTTATACTAAAATTAAAAAAAGAAGCAGCAGGTTTTTTGTCCTGCTGCTCGTTTCTATTTTGTTCAGATTTTTGAATATCTGGCATTATTACTTTTTATATGTAATTTGTTTTATTTTCTCTAGGTCTAACTTAACAACTTCTTTTGGTAGTGGTGCATAATATAAGCCTTTTGCATATTTTTCGCCATCTGTAACTGCCCATTTTAAGAAGTTTTTGATTGCCTCTACTTTTTGTTTGTCTTTCATATTTTTGTAAATGAGCAGCCAGGTAAAACCTGATATAGGATATGAGCCTTTACCATCAGCATTTGTAATGTTCACACGAAGATCTGCAGGCATATTTTTAATGTACCCAGCAGCTGCTTCAGAAACCGCGTCAAAAGTTGGTTCAACAAAATATCCTGCCTTGTTTTTCAAAGAAGCATAAGGAAGGCCATTCTGTACGGCATAAGCTAATTCAACATATCCAATCGATCCTTCTGTTTGTTTAACTATTCCGGCTACACCTTCGTTACCTTTTCCACCCAGACCGACAGGCCAGTTAACGGAAGTACCCGAACCAACTTTATCAGACCATTGTTTGCTAACTTTGCTTAGATAACCTGTAAAAATATTTGTCGTTCCACTTCCATCTGAACGATGTGCAACTAATATAGGATCAGATGGTAAGCTTAATCCTTTATTGATTGAAGTTATTCTTGAGTCATTCCACATTGTGATCTTACCTAAATATATATCACTTAAAACTTCCGGCGATAATTTTAATCCTTTTCCAACATTTGGTAAATTATAAGAAAGTACAACAGCGCCCATAACTGTAGGAATATGCAAAACCGGCGTTCCCTGTTTTTGCTTTATTGTTTTCATTTGTTTTTCTGATAAAAAAGCATCAGAAGCACCGAAGTCAACTGTTCCTTCAGTAACCTGTTTAATTCCACCGCCGCTACCAATAGATTGATAATTAAATTCAATACCCGTTTTCTGGTGATAAGTATCGAACCATTTTGAATATATTACATATGGAAAAGTTGCACCAGCACCATTCAATTTAAGCTGTGCAAAAGAAGATGTAGAAAATATTCCTAAAAGCATTGCTACTAATAAAATCAATTTTCCTTTCATCATTTACTACTCCTTGTTTTTAGTTATTTACTATAATTATTATTTCTTAAAATTGCCAGAAGAAAGTTACTCTTGGTGTTACATCACTATCGTTTGCACCCTGTACCGTATGAACTTCAATACCCGGCATAACACTAACTTTAGGTGCTGCTTTAAAGTCAATGGCAGCAATAATTAATCCCTGCCTGTCATTTGTTATTGCACTATTTGTATTAGGATCATAAGAATCATAACGACCGACTAACGCCAACCTTATCGGAAAGCATTGCATGTGCCCAAACAGAAACTCCGAACCCGGATTGGTTTTGAAGAGCTGCATTTCCTACTGCAAAATTATTCTGCTGACTTTTTATAAAACTTTCAACACCTAATGCAAAATCTTTTCCTTGTTTATAATTAATAAACCCGGCAGCAACAAAAGCTGAATTGCTTTTCATTTGTCCATCAAACGCATCAAACTTAGGAGCGTGTGAAGCATAATCACCATATACTGTAATAAGTAGGTTTGAGCTTGGGTTAAACTGAAGTTGTGCATAATATCTTTTGTACTTATCTGTTTCAGGTTTGTTGCCTGAGCCATCACCAATTTTCAGCCAGTATTTTGCTACTCCATCTTCATCTAATTTACCTTTTAGGTCGATACCTATATCTCTTGATGAAACTATACCAAAATAATCCATGATAGTTTTTTCTAAGGAACGATATCCCCAAGCACCTTCCGATACATCAAAAGCAGGTGTTGGCGACATACCGACGATTAAATCAGAACCTTTAAATACATTTTTCCATTTCAACCACGCGTCTTTAACAAAAACACCTATATTACTTCCACTTGATATTGCAGACTCCATTCTAAACCTGGTTGAAAACTGGTCGTTAATTGTATAATCCGTGGTTATGTAAACTCTTCTGAACTGAAAACCGTTTAAATCCTTATTGGCAGGATTAATTGCGCTTGCATTATAAAACAGATCTCCGAACATCAATCCGCTAAATTTTATTGGTCCTACTGCACCAACAGCATTTTTATCCTGTGCGTTAGCAGTTAAAGCAAATAATGCTGTCACCAGAATTGTGAAAAGTGTTAATAGCCTTGTTCTCATGTTGCGTCCTTTTTGTTTATTATTAAATAAGTTTATTCTCTCGATCTTGGTCAGCTAAACTATTAAAGCCATATTAAGAGACTATTAAGCCATTGTTATGAAATTGTTAAGCTTTCCCGAAAAGTTGTTTTTGAGGTTTTTATTAGTGTTTTGAGCTTTTTATAAATTCAAATTCTCGCGTTTTTGAGCTAAAATATCAATTCATATTCCTAAACTCATTCATCCTCAAGCAATCTAGGCGAACATTACCTGCTACTTTTGAACTTGGGTTTTCCTCAACTTTTTCTATTTAAAGTCCAGAATAAAAATCTGAGTTGTCTTTTTCAGCGAGTCTGTTTACCATTCTTCCTCGCTTAATAATAAAACAAGGCGCCTAATTTTAGACGCCCTGCTCACTAATTAAGGAAAGTAGTTTCCCGATTTTTACTAAACTAAAGGTCAGACAAGATTTCGGAAAGAACTTATACTTTCGACTAAAATGTACCTTTTTAATATTTCTTAAATATTAAGAAAAGATTAATTACCTATTTTGTTTATGTTAAGTCAACTAAAAGTGAGCAAAAAAATCTATTTACTTTAATTTTCTTGTTTTCTTAAAAAGATTTCCTCTTGATTATTTTTTTAATAATTCACAAAAATCCCAGCTCGAAAAGATATTCAGAACATCTAACTCATCAAACGAATTATTCGATTATTTCAGAATCGCAATAGAAAATAAAGTAAAGGATGAAGGTTTATACAAAGATAATGGATTTATAAATGAGACGAGAAATATAAGAACCTGAGGTCTTAGAAATTATAACCAATTGAAAAATAAAACAGTACATCTCCCCAGCTGATTGGATTATCAGGCAAGTTTCTTATAAACTTAAAACTTCTCCCAACGGAAAAATCTGCCGGTCCAAGCGGCGTATCAAAAGATACTGTTGCACCTATTCCGTGCCTGAAATCCTTAAATCTGATTTGTTCCGGAACTTCCCAAGCCGAACCTAGATCATACCTTAATTTCAGATAAGTGTTGAAAAATATTTTTATCGGTAATTGATACCTGTATTCAAGAGAGGCGAGAAATATTTGTCTCCCGCGATATTCATATTCTCTCATACCGAAAAAGGAACCCTGCCCACCAAGTGAATATTGCTGTGAAAGCGGTAGGGTTTTATCACCAAAACCCATTTCCAGCCTTGGTGAAATTGTATTCCTCTTTCCTATAGTAACATAATTTTTATAAGTAAATCCTATTTTCTGAAAACCTATATCTCCCCCAAAAATTGTCTGCCCCGTTTCATACGATGCATTAAAATATATTCCATTATCTGGATACGGATATTTATCCTGTGTGTCTATTGTTGTGCTAACACCAAATTCTGCGAGTTTGATTTTATACGGAGAAACCGGCTGTTTATCTGTGTTTTTAATTTCATCAACCTCATATTTACCACTAAAGATTAGGTTCCCAAATTTTTCAACCTGTGTGCCAATTGAAACGGATGCGCCCAAAAAAGATTGTTTGTATTCACCATTTAAAGACCGTGAGAACCTTGTACTACTGGTAACGGGATCGTCTATATAAGAATAAATAAAATCCTGATTATAATAGAAGCTAATATTATATGTTAGGTATGTATCAAAAACCCTGTTGGCTCTGTGCTGCAAAGCTATTGATTGAGTCCTTGGCCCAAGCGCCAGTAACAGTCCAAGCTCTGACCCGGAACCAAAAACATTTTCATCCATTAAATCAAGGTTAAACAAAATTTTATCTTCATTATTAGCGCGCAGACCAACCCTGATTAAGCTAGAAGCTTTTTCATGAACTTTCACATCAAGGTAGTTCTTTCCACCTATCCTTTTTATACCAACAATTATGTCATCGAATAGATTGGTGCTGCGAAGGTTTATTAAACCTTTTTCAACTTCATTATAGGTTATAAAGCCACCATTCTCAGTTGGAAACTCTCTCTTTATTACTTCGTTGTTTGTTTTTTCATTTCCTTCAACGATTAAACCTGAAAGCTTTCCTTCATCAATATTGATATTTAAACTCCCGGTTTTATCATCAAAAGCAACATTTGTTATTTGCGCAGCTGAATATCCCATATTGCGATACTCTTGAATTAAGAAAATCAATTTTGCTTCTATCTTTTCCACGTTATAGGGTTTATTAAAAAGACCATTAAAAAGCTTAACAATGTTTTCTTCAGTAATTAAAGTATTACCACTTGTGTTAACCTGGGTGAAAAAAGCATTCGGTTCAAGGTTAAACTTTATAGAGGAATACTTTTCATACTGAGTTATTTCTGCTGAAACATTTTTATAATTTCCACTGGAATATATTTCATCAAGATCAGATAATATCTGGCTTGTTGATACAGAATCCATTAACGAATAATTATTTATATATCTTTTTTCTGGGTTGCTCAAACCGGAATTTAAAAGTACATTTTTAACCCAAATGTTTTTTCTATCATTTTTCCTCATCTGCAACGAATCTAAACTTTTTTTAATATCTTCAACCTGCGTTTCTGTTGCTAAATAACCACTCAATATTAGTGAATCAATGTTTTTAAAATCGGCACTTTCATGACCGTTTAGGGCAGGTGTTATTTCAAAATTTGCCTTCTTTATCTGGTTCTCGTTCAATTTCTTCATGGGAATACTAACTACTTGATCAGCTACAAACCATGGGTATTCCAATTCATTCTTGGAATGCAACCCACTGGTTGTATTTACGGCAATAACAAAATTGCCCCCATTTTCTTTGGCTATCTCAACTGGCACATTTGCTACAAGCCCTCCATCCACCAACATTAGCGAATCTACTTCAACCGGGAGAAAGAAAAAATGAAACACTAGAACTCGCTCTCATTGCCTGGCTTAGTGGACCCTTCTTTAAGAGCACGGGTTCTCCTGTTACTAGATTTGTACAAACTGCAATGAATTTGGTCCTCAGGCTACTAAAATCATTTTTCACATGAACAGGCGCTTGCAATGTGAGAAGGTTTAGAAAATTCATTATAAACATACCGTTGTTCAGCGCGGTTGGCAAAATAGGTTTCAATCCCTTTAACCTGAGCGTAAAAATTGCTCTGTCTTCAGAAACTTTCTGGTCCACAAAAAGATCGCGTCTGTCAGATTGTTTTTCAAGTGCTAATAAATAACTCCAATCCGTATTTTTTGCTATGGAATCCATCTGGTCGATAGAATATCCAGCAGAATATAGCCCCCCGACAATACTGCCCATGCTTGTTCCAACTATCATATCCGGTTTAATACCGGCTTGAATCAATGCTTTCAGTACACCAATCTGTGCGAGTCCTCTCGCTCCACCGCCACTTAATGCGAGAGCCACCATAGGCTTATTAACAGGCACTTCTTCTTTCAATCCAAATGCTATCGTTTTAGTTTTATGTTCTACGGTAAGATTAATTTTTGCTTGTGAAAAAATATATGCCTGGCACAAGGCGAGAGCGCAAAAAACAAATTTTATTTTATTGTTCATTTTCATTAAAAAACTAAAAAGCCTTTAGAATAATAATCAATCCTAAAGGCTTATTAAAGTCCTGAAATTGAGCCTTTATCTCTTTTTTCTCGGCTTCTGTTGCTCTTTTTGCTTTTGCTCTGCTGCTTCCATCAATCTTGACATAAATCCTTTCTTTTTATTTGGCTTGTTTACGGGAACCAGCTCCTCGCCACCTGCACTGTGGTTTATATAATATTGCTGCACTATCGAGAACAAATTGAAAAGGAAGTAATACAGGTTTAAACCAGAGGGGAAACTCATAAACATTAAAGTCAACATTACTGGCATAACATAAACAAGCGCTTTTTGATTTGGATCTTTGACGCTCATCTTTTGCTGGAAAAATGTCGTAACTCCCATTAGCAACGCCAGTCCGCTAATCTCGCTAATTCCAAAAAGCGGCAGCTTAAATGAAAGATTTAAAATTATATCCGGTCTGGAAAGATCTTTTATCCACCAAACAAATGGCTGCTGCCTTAATTCGATAGCAGTTTTAAATAGTCCCCACAAAGCAATGAATATCGGCATCTGCAGAACAAGCGGTAGACAGCCTCCTGCGGGATTAACTCCATAAGTTGAATATAACTTCATCGTTTCCTTACTTACTTTTTCTTTGTCGTCTGCATACTTCTCTTTTATCTCCGCTATCTTCGGCTGGAGAAGCTGCATTTTTTTCATAGATTGAAAGCTTTGCTTGGTAAGCGGGTAAAGAACTAATTTAATGATCAAAGAAAAAAGTACTATAACCAGACCATAGTTTGGAATAATGCCATGAAGGAAATTAAATAAAGGAAGGAGCACATATTCAGCGATTGGTCTGACAAGAAATTTAAGACCAAAAAAACTTCCAAAATCAACTTCTGCCTCAAAATTTCTTCCATATGCTTTTAGAATATCATAATCTACCGGACCGATATAAACTATAAAATCTTTTGTTTCTAAGGAGGTATTCCTAAAAGGAACATTTATTCTTAAGCTGTAAAAACTTCTGGCTCCATCTGGTGGAATCGTTTCATGATAACCTTCAATAAATGCGCCATCTACACCCGACGGATCTTTTGGAGCAATAATAGCAGCGAAATATTTATCTCTTACTGCGGTCCATCCTATTCTGCCATTAAAATCTTTTTGTGTTTTTTCACCAGATTTTGGTGCATCGACAATTACTTGCTCTCCACCATAAAATACGCTCGCATTTGAATATGTTAATTCATCTGCAGAATTGTCTTCCACAAACCGAATTCCATTTGACCAGATAAAATCATAATCGTTATTGCTGACCAGGTTGTTCATCCCGATCATTTCAATCTTTGTGTTAATGCTATATTTATTTCCGTAGAAAGTATATATCTTTTTTATTGCTCTGTTTGCATCGACGCTATATGTAAATGAGAGGGTTACTGAGTCCTGCTTTTCAATTTTATAATTATGTTTATTCTCACCAGCCTTAAACAACAGGTTTTTTGTATTAATTGCTTTACCGTCTGAAGAAACGAAGGCAAGGTCTAGCGCATTACCTTTTGAGTAATTTATAAGTTGGACATGAGTTTTATAAAAATTTTCCTGACTATCATCCTTTGCATCTGCTGAATACCAGTTGTGATATTTTTTCAGGTAATATTTTTTTATGTTCGCGCCCTTGGTAGATAATTCCAATTTAACGAGATCATTTTCTACAGTAATAATTTCCCCGGTAGAATCAGAGTAGGTAAAATATTTTCCATAGTTGGAAGCTACTTTTATACTATCTTTTTTTATCTCTTGTGTGGATGCTACGTTTTGTTTTTGAGCAGGTTCTTGCTTTGGGGTTTCGTTGACTTGCGTTTTCGCTGTATCATTTTGAACCTGTGTCGTATCTGTTTTACTACCCTTTTGCGGAGGCGGTGGTGTAGGAGAGTTAAGAAAAAGCCATAGGACTAATATACCCCCGATAAGTATAAACGCAATTGTCGTATTTCTATCCATTAAAAACCTGTTTATTCTACGGGGTCGTAGCCCCCTTTGTTAAAAGGATTGCACCTTAATATTCGCCATGCTGATTTTATAAAACCTCTAACAACACCATATTTTGTAAAAGCCTGAACTGCATATTCTGAACACGTTGGATAAAAACGGCAAGACGAAGGAAAAAGAGGTGAAATTATTTTCTGGTATATTCTAATGAAGAAAACAAAAATTCTCCACATTATAACTTGTCTTTTAGTTTTAACAGTATTTCTTTTACACCCGGCATAACATCTGCAATATATAACTTCTTATTTTGCTTTTCGTTTAACGTGCTTGGAGAAAAAACCAGCATTAATAGCAAACCCCTCTCTATCGCCGTTTCCTTAATAACCTTTTTGTTCAGTCTATATGCTTCTTTTATTAATCTTTTTGCCCGGTTTCTCCAAACTGCTTTACCTGCTTTTTTAAAAACTGCTGCAGAAAATACTATTCCGGTTTTATCGCTTCTTTCAGCTATCAGATATGTTACTTTTATTTTCCTATCAGAAGAAAAAAATGTTTTTCCGTTTGAGAAGATTTCTTCAAAATCTTTTCTGCTTTTTATCCTTTCATTAGCAGAAAGCCCAAAACGTTTCAAGGTTTCTATTTCTCATCACTTACAGATAGTTTCTTTCTTCCTCTTGCCCTTCTGCTGGCGATAACTTTCCGGCCGTTCTTTGTCTTCATCCTTTCTCTAAAGCCGTGCTTATTCTTCTTTTTCCTGTTGCTCGGCTGGTATGTTCTTTTCATTTTGAAACTCCTGTTTTCCTATCAAAAAGACTCCAAAAATAGTCATTAACGCTCTCAAACACAAGATAACCTGTGTGTGTTTTAGCAGCTACTTTCAAAGCCTAAATTATTTTCATTTTCTAAAGAATTAATTTGCACAAGGGGTTATAACTTTATATTTTTTACTCTGTGTGTGTTGCATAAAACAACGTGAATATCTTGTGGAAAACTTTTTCCTGTGAAAATGTTTCACAAAAACATTTATATCAGTTTTCCAAAAAAACGAACCACAAAATGTTAATTATTTAAACGGCGCACGATAACTAGTTACAAAAAGCGTGGTTATGGGTTTGTTTTTAATGTTAATATGTTGTTAATAATTAATTAAGCATATATTGATGTCTCTGATTTTTAGTTAATATCGATAATTTTTACATTTTTCTTCTGTGGATAAACTTATATGGTCAACTCGGACTTAACCGAAAAAATCTCAACCAACAATCCCACAATTATATGGAAAGAATGTCTTAAAGCTATTAAAGAAAACGTTACTTTAATGACTTTTAATACCTGGTTTTTACCCATAAAACCTGTTGATATCGACCCCGTAAAATCTATCTTAAAAGTACAATTACCCAGCCAATTTTTTTGGGAATGGATAGATGAACATTATAACACATTAATTAACAAGACTATCCATGAGGTTTTAGGATCCGGCGCGAAACTTGCCTATGTAATATCCAGCGAACTGGAAGATGATTCAGAACCAGTCCATTTTAAAAAGACCGAAGTAATAGAAAAAGAAGATGTAAGGCCTTCTTTTGAAACAAACCTAAACCCAAGATACAATTTTGATAATTTCATCAAAGGTGAAAGCAATCAGTTAGCAAGAGCTGCTGCTGTTGCGATAAGCGATAACCCAGGGGGAACTTCTTTTAACCCTCTTTTTGTCTACGGCGGTGTCGGTTTAGGCAAAACACACCTGGTGCAGGGAATAGGAAATCAGATTTTACTGAAATATCCGGAGAAAAAAGTTATTTATCTTTCTTCAGACATCTTCACTGTCGAGTTTGTTGAAGCTATTCAGTCCAATAAAGTAAATGACTTTTCTAATTTTTACAGAAATATGGATGTTCTTATAATCGACGACATACAATTCCTGATTGGAAAAGAAAAAACACAGGATTTGTTTTTTCACATCTTTAACACACTACACCAGTCAAGCAAGCAAATTATCTTAACCAGTGACAAGCCACCAAAAGATCTTAAGGGCCTTGATGAAAGATTAATTTCGCGTTTTCAGTGGGGGCTAAGCGCCGATATTCAACCGCCAGACTATGAGACACGAATGGCAATATTAAAAAACAAGGCCGATGATTATGGAATGATGATCTCCGGGGATATCCTCGATTATATTGCTACAAATATTGTCTCTAATATTAGAGAACTGGAGGGATGTCTTATTAAACTTCTGGCAAACGCTTCTTTTAAATTCCAAAAATATTGATATTGAATTAGCTCGTAAAACAGTTAGAGAAATAGCCACCGATAGGAAAGTTAATATTACTATTGAAAACATTACCTCTCTTGTTTGTGAATCTTTGAAAATAGATGAAAATAAAATAAGGGATAAAACAAGAAAAAAGGAAGTTGTTTTTGCCAGACAAATAGCGATGTTTTTATCAAAAGATCTAACCAAGTCGTCTTTAAAAACAATTGGACTACACTTTGGGGGTAGAGACCATTCAACCGTTATACATGCTTGTTCTTCAGTTGAAGAAGACCTATCTAATGATGCGTACGTTAAAGAGTTAATCTATAATCTGAAAAACAAGATAAAAAATAATTTTTCCTGATTTTCATGTTAATCTTTTGTTCGTATCTTAATTTTATTTTGTTAATAAACCATTACTTGCTAACAACCTGTTGATCATACTCTTTATTACTTTATTTAATGAACATTATTTTTTTCCAATATTTCTGTTTTTGAGATAAAAACTAATTAAAATGCAGCTATTAACAAATTAACAGTCTTATTATTGTTATTATTAATTAATATTAATATTATTAATTAATATAAGGATGTTTATAACTTTTGTGCTTACTTAACTTTTTTATTATATCGTCTTTTTTAAAGTAATTTTTCATAAAATTATTCACTACCGGCAAAAAAAATAAATTTCACAAAAATGGAGATGTTGGTGGTCTGGTATAATTTAATTATTTATTCAAGTGCGCTAGTAAGCGGACTTGATAGCATATCAAAAAGTAACGGTCAATCGACAAGTATAATATCACCGTAAAACAAAAAAAGCGGCATAATTTTAAAGACAAAAAGCTAAAAGGAAATTGAGAAAGGCGTGTAATTTTTGTATTTTAATATGCTTTAAAAGGAGATTTTTTAATGGAATTTAATGTCAACAGCAAGTTATTAGAAAAACTCTTATCACACATAATTCCAGCCATTCCAAACAGAACACCAATGCCTGTTTTGGAGAACTTTCTATTTGACATTAAAGACGGTTCTTTACAAGTATGTGCAACTGACCTGGAAATAGCATTGATATCATCAATAAATGTTTCTGCAGACAAGAACTTAAAAATGGTAATACCTGCCAGGCTTTTATATGATGTTGTTAAATCATTAGGGGATACACAAATTAAATTCGAAACAGAAACAGAGACAAAACTTAAACTAACTACTGAAAACGGAATTTATAACATTAGCTTTTCTTCTCCGGATGATTTCCCGGCAATCCCCCAGGTAAACAAAGAAAAAGAAATAAGCATCGGTGGTGTAGAATTAAAAAAAGCAATTGATCAAACCTCCTTTGCTATGAGCAAAGAGGATATGAGACCGGCAATGACAGGCACATTGTTGGAGTTTTCAGAAGATGGTTTAAGGTTTGTTGCTACGGATGGTCACAGGTTAGTTAAATTTATAAATAAAAAAATAAAGAACACTAAGGATGAACAGTATATCCTGCCTGAAAGAGCTATTTCAGTTTTATCAAAACTTCTTGTGGACGAACAAATAAAAATAAATTTTAGTAAAACTAATGTAGCGTTTAATATAGGAGACATAGAGTTTGTATCCAGGTTAATCGGTGAAAAGTACCCGGCGTATAACAGTGTTATCCCAATGGAAAACGAAAATGAACTAAAAATTAAAACAAATGATATTCTGTCAACGATTAAAAGAATGAGTTTGTTTTCAACATCAAGCTCCAAGCAAGTTAAGTTTAGTATTTCTAAAGATACTCTTGAGGTTTCTGCTGAGGATGTTGATCATGGATCAAACGCAAAAGAAAAAATAGTTTGTTTGTATAAGGGCGATCCCATGACAATAGGTTTCAACACGACATATGTCCAGGACATATTATCGCATATTAATAACGACGAAATAATTTTTAAACTACACTCACCAACTAAAGCCTGTATAGTTGAACCAGCAGAGACAAACGAGAACGAAGAGCTTATGCTTTTGTTAATGCCGGTTCGTTTGAATAATTAGAAATGATTTTGACCAACATTTCTCTACGTAATTTCAGAATTCATAGGGACATAAACGTAAGATTTTCTAAAAATCTAAATTATATTGTTGGAGGAAACGGCCAAGGAAAAACAACAATTTTAGATTCTATATATTACTTATGCACAACCAAGAGTCACTACACAAAAACAGATAGTGAGTCGGTTAGTTTTAATGAAGAAGAATTTGAAGTAAGTGGAAACTTTAAAGATTTGAGTGAGAGTAAAAACAGAATAATTTATTCTCTTGTTGATAATAAAAAAAAATATTTTCAGGATAACAAAAAAATAACACGCTCCGTGGACATAATAGGCCGGTTCCCTGTAGTAATATTAACCCCGGCGGATCATTCTATAACACAGGGATATCCAGGAGATAGAAGGAGGTTTGTGGACTCGGTAATATCACAGGCGAGCAACACTTACCTCAAAGTGTTGTTGGATTATAATAAAACATTACGGCAGAGGTCATCTTTGTTAGGCCAGATAAAAGAAAGCCGGAAAACTTCTCTTTTGGATGAGTTAAATGCATGGACGGCAAAACTAATTCAGGCAGGAACAGAAATAATAAAACACAGAAAAAAGTTTGTTGCTGAATTTAATGGTTTTATAAAAAACTCTTACTGCGTAATAATGGGTTCAGATGAAATTCCAAAGGCTACTTATTCTTTTTTTGACAATGCAGAAACAGAAGAGATAGAAGAAAAATTTTCTAATTTATTAAATAAAAAGCGGGAAGAAGAAATACGGCGCGCAACAAACCTGATCGGTCCGCACAGAGATGATTTTGTTTTTGAAATAAATGGATTGAATTTAAAAACATTTGGTTCACAGGGGCAGCATAAAACATTCCAGGTGGTTTTAAGATTTGCCCAGTTTTTCTATTTGAAAAAAATCACCGGGAAAACACCAATATTTCTTTTGGATGATGTTTTTGGAGAGCTGGATAAAAACCGGTCCGCAAAAATAAGCGAGTACTTAAGAGAAGTGGGACAAGCATTTATCACACTGACTGATTTTGCAAACCTTTCATTTCTTAAAAAAGAAAAAAGTGATTTGCTGCTTCAATTAAATAATGGACAGATATCCTATGCCTGATGGGTTTTATAAAATATCGGAAGTGTTTAACAGAGAGCCTGGTTTAGCAAGTATCAGGAAAGTTATAGAGCAATCAGATATAGTAAATGATTTCGAAGAGATTTTTCCAGAGTTAGTAAAAAACGCAGAAGCGGTAAAGGCTGAAAAGAAATGTATTTATCTTCGTGTTCAGAATGCGGCATGGAGAAGTGAGTTGAAATTCAGAGAACAACAAATAATTAAAAAAATAAATAATTTTTATAAAGAAGAAAGAATCAAATACGTAAGGTTTGTTTCTTAAATAAAATATAAAACCCGATATTGGAACAAGTAAAATATGGCAAAGATTAAACAGGAACGAAAGGCGATTAAACCAGGTGAATATAGCGCCAAGAACATTAATGTTTTAAAGGGTCTGGAAGCTGTTCGTAAACGTCCGGCGATGTATATCGGCGACGTTGGACAAAGAGGCTTTCATCACCTTGTTAATGAAGTAGTGGATAATAGTATAGATGAATCTCTGGCAGGATATGCCGACAATATTATAATTACTATAAATAAAAATGAAAGCATAACTATAGAGGATAACGGCCGCGGCATACCCGTGGATATTCACCCGGAAGAAAAAAAATCTGCTCTGGAAGTGGTAATGACGGTGTTGCACGCCGGTGGAAAATTTGATAAAGATACATACAAAGTTTCCGGTGGTCTACATGGAGTAGGTGTTTCTGTTGTAAATGCACTCTCTGAATGGCTGAAGGTAGAAGTAATAAGAGAGGGGAAAATTTATTTTCAGGAATATAAAAGGGGCGTTCCCAAAGCGTCTGTTAAAGAAATAGGAAAAGCAAAAAAGGGAGAATCAGGAACAAAAACAACGTTTATGCCGGACAGTGAAATTTTTAAAGTATCTAAATTTAAATTTGATACAATAGAAGAGAGAATGCGTGAGCTCGCCTATTTGAATAAAACTATAACAATTACCATTAAAGATAAAAGGGACGGCAACGAAGAAAAGTATCATTTTAAAGGCGGACTGATTGAGTTTGTTCATTATGTTGATGCGACCAGAACTGCACTTCATAAAACTGTTTATGTGGAAGGAGAAAGAGAGGGGACACCGGTAGAAGTTGCCTTTCAGTATACTGATACATATTCGGAAAATATTTTTTCTTATGTTAATAATATTAATACACACGAAGGCGGAACTCACCTGGTTGGTTTTAAAACAGCACTTACCAGAACATTAAATAATTATGCAAGTAAAAATGGTTTAATTAAAGAAGGAAAAATTAATCTAACCGGAGATGATTTTCGTGAAGGCCTGACGGCTGTAATTTCTGTCAAGGTAGCAGAGCCTCAGTTTGAAGGCCAGACAAAAACTAAACTTGGAAATGGTGAGACAAAATCTATAGTTGAAACAATCGTGGGTGAAAAGCTAGGGGAATTTTTAGAGCAAAACCCTTCTGTCGGTAAAAAGATAATTGAAAAATGTATGCGAGCTGCTGAAGCAAGAGAGGCCGCTAGAAAAGCCCGGGATCTAGCAAGAAGAAAAAATGCGCTCGACAACATGAACCTGCCCGGTAAGTTAGCAGACTGTTCTATCACCGATCCGGAACATTGTGAAATATATATTGTTGAGGGAGATTCTGCGGGTGGTTCCGCTAAACAGGGAAGGGACAGACGGTTCCAGGCAATACTTCCACTTAAGGGAAAAATTTTAAATGTTGAAAAAGCAAAGATGAATAAGATTCTGGAGAATAATGAAATTAAAGCAATCATATCTGCAGTTGGCGCCGGTTTTGGAGCAGATTTTGATGCAGTAAAATCCCGTTATGGTAAAATAATTTTAATGACCGATGCTGATGTTGATGGTAGTCACATTAGAACATTGCTCTTGACATTTTTCTATAGACATATGAAAGAGCTGGTAACATCCGGCAAAGTTTATATTGCCCAACCACCACTATATAAAATAAAAAAAGGTAAACAGGAGTTTTATGCTTTTGATGAAAAGGAAAGAGACGAGATTTTAAAAAGATTAAAGGTGAATGGAAAAGAAGTGGAAGAAACTGAGATTGAAAGAGAGGCGGAAGAAGAAACCTCAATTAAAGGGGTGGTTATATCAAGATACAAAGGTCTCGGCGAAATGAATCCACTGCAGCTCTGGGAAACCACGATGAATCCTGAAACAAGGACTGTCTTGCAAGTTACCCTTGAAAACGCAGCAGCAGCTGATAAAATATTTGAAACACTTATGGGCGATGCTGTTGAACCGAGAAGAGAGTTTATTGAAAAGAATGCGAAGTATGTTAAGAATCTGGATATTTAAATAATAATAATTGCAAAAATAAATTTTTAATATTAACTGAAATATTATGGCAACCATTTTTGAAAAGATAGTACCTGTAGCATTAGAAGAAGAAATGAAATCATCTTACATCGATTATTCGATGTCGGTAATTGTGGCAAGAGCGTTGCCGGATGTAAGAGATGGTTTGAAGCCTGTTCATAGAAGAGTGTTGTTCGGGATGCATGAGCTTGGAGTAGCTCATAATAAGCCGTATAAAAAATCAGCCAGAATCGTAGGAGAAGTTTTAGGTAAATATCATCCACACGGAGATACTGCTGTATATGACTCTATGGTTCGAATGGTTCAGGATTTTTCTCTTCGTTACCCGCTGGTTGATGGCCAGGGAAACTTTGGTTCAGTGGATGGAGATTCTCCTGCGGCTATGCGTTATACAGAAGCACGGTTAGCACGAATTGCTGAAGAAATGCTTCGTGATTTGGATAAAAACACCGTGAATTTTTTCCCTAATTTTGATGACTCATTGCAGGAACCCACAGTACTTCCATCATATTTACCAAACCTTCTTATAAACGGGGCAAGTGGAATTGCCGTTGGAATGGCAACCAATATACCGCCTCATAATTTAGGAGAAGTAATCGACGGCCTAATTGCCCTGATTAAAACACCGAATCTATCCTCAGAAAAATTGATGAAGCACATAACAGCACCGGACTTTCCAACAGGCGGGATAATTTATGGGTATGAAGGAGTTAAAAATGCTTATACAAAAGGGCGCGGAATTATTAAAATACGCGCAAAGGCAAATATTGAAACCCTTAAGAATAATAGGGAGAATATTGTTGTAACAGAGCTTCCATATCAGGTTAATAAAGCCAGCCTTATTGAAAAAATTGCGGACCTGGTTAGATCGGGAAAAATAAATGATATATCAAACCTTCGTGATGAATCTGATCGCGATGGTATGAGGATAGTTATTGAGCTTAAAAGAGATGCACAACCGGCTGTGGTTCTAAATCAGCTTTTTAAACACACCCAAATGCAGAACACGTTCGGTGTAATTATGCTTGCACTAGTTAACGGCGCCCCCAAGGTTCTTAAGCTAAATGAAATGATGCAGCATTTTATTGATCACAGGATGGATGTGCTTGTTCGCAGGACAAAGTATGAGCTTGATGCTGCAGAACGAAGGGCACATATTTTAGAGGGATATATAATTGCTCTTGATAACATTGATGCAGTAATTCAAACAATAAAAAAATCTAAAGATACAGAAACTGCTAAAACAAACTTGATGAAAAAATTCAAGTTGAGTGAAATTCAGGCAAAAGCGATTCTGGATATGCGCTTACAGAGATTGACTGGTCTTGAGAGAAAGAAGA
Source organism: uncultured Bacteroidota bacterium (assembly GCA_963772675.1). GTDB lineage: Bacteria > Bacteroidota > Ignavibacteria > Ignavibacteriales > Ignavibacteriaceae > JAKAGZ01. The sequence continues at coordinate 109,681 of CAVYYF010000005.1, read as the reverse complement.
TTGAAGATGAATATAAAGAAATAATCAAGTTGATTGAAATTTTAAAAGGCCTTTTAAAAAGTGAAGCTAAAAGATTTCAAATAATTAAAGATGAATTACTGGCTGTAAGAACTAAGTATGTGGACACAAGAAGAACCGAAGTAATTAAAGAGTTCGAAGAGTTTTCCCTCGAAGATACAATAGCAGAGGAAGATGTCGTTGTAACCATAACTCACTCCGGATATATTAAGCGTTTTCCAGTTAGCGGTTACAGGAAGCAGGCAAGAGGCGGTAAAGGAGTTACAGGTGCGGGGACTAAGGACGAGGACTTCATTGAACATATGTTTATTGCCTCAACCCACCATTATATTTTGATATTTACCGATAAGGGAAAATGTTATTGGTTAAAGGTTCATGAAGTTCCTGAAGGTGGAAGGGCGGCACGCGGAAGATCTATCCTGAATTTAATTCAGAAAGAAAAAGACGAAAATATTTCCGCGTTTGTCTCTGTAAAAGAATTCAAAGATGATCAATATGTTGTAATGGCAACCGGAAGGGGAACGATTAAAAAGACAGTCCTTTCTGCGTATGGTAATGTGCGCAAGGGCGGAATAAATGCTATTAATCTTGCAAAAGGCGATAATCTTATTGCGGTGCGTTTGACGGATGGAAACAATGATATAGTACTGGGAACGAGAAACGGATTTGCAATTCGGTTTAACGAAAAAGATGTAAGAGAAATGGGCAGAACAGCGACCGGCGTGAGAGGAGTTAACCTTGCAAAAGGAGATAAAGTTGTTGGTCTTGTTGTCTTAAAAAGACAGGCATCAATTATGGTTGTAACTGAGAAAGGGTACGGCAAACGCTCTAATATGAATGATTACCGTGTAACACGTCGTGGGGGAAAGGGTGTTATAACCGTAAAGACAAGTGATAAGGTAGGCAAAATGATTTCACTTATGGAAGTTGTTGATGGCGATGAACTGGTAATAATAACTTCACGTGGAATGGTTATCAGGCAAAGCATTTCTAATATCAGAGTGATGGGAAGAAACACCCAGGGAGTAAGAGTTATTAAATTAAAAGATGGAGATAAAATTGCCGATATATCTAAGGTTATTCCGGAAGATGAAGCTGAATAATATTTGTTAAATATTTAAATAAAAGAAGGACTGCTTGAAAAAGCAGTCCTTTTCTGTTTTAAACTGAACTGATAAAACCTAATGTCTTATTTTAATAGCTTAGAAAGATTATCAAACTGTGTCTTTATTGTGTAATTAAGATCCTCTATTGTGTGCGCAGTTGAAACGAACAAAGCTTCGTATTGCGATGGTGCGAGATAAACACCTTTCATCAACATAGAAAGAAAATACCTACCAAAAAGGATAGTATCGGAAGACGTCGCCGATTTATAATCAGTAACTTCTTTCTCCGTAAAAAATAAACTCATCATCGATCCAACCCTGTTGAGAGTAAAATTTTTGTTCAACATTTTAAGGTTTTCTTTAAACCCATTTTCAAGGTATTTTGATTTATCTTCCAGCTGATCATAAATGTCAGGGTTGTTTTTTATGTAACTAAGCGCGGCATACCCAGCCGACATTGCAAGCGGATTACCGCTTAATGTGCCCGCCTGGTAGATCGGGCCATGTGGGGAGAGCATTTCCATAATTTCTTTCTTCCCACCGAAGGCACCGACCGGCAAACCTCCACCGATGATCTTGCCAAAGGTTGAAAGGTCAGGCTTAATACCTAAAAGTTTTTGTGCTCCACCAGCAGCGACCCTAAAGCCTGTCATTACTTCATCAAAGATCAAAACAATTTTTTCGTCTCTGCAAATATCCCTGAGCTCCTTGATAAATTCGTCATCTGCCTTTATCACCCCTACATTACCTGCAATTGGTTCTATAATAACCGCTGCAATTTCTTTTTTATTTTCCTTAACTAATTTTTTTACTGAATTTATGTCATTATAAGTGGCGACCAGCGTGTCGGCGGCATTAGCTTTTGTCACGCCTGGACTATCAGGGGTGCCTAATGTTAACGCTCCTGAACCGGCTTTAATCAGAAAATAGTCTGCGTGGCCATGATAGCATCCTTCAAATTTTATAATTTTATCACGGCGGGTATAACCACGGGCAGCTCGCACGGCGCTCATTGTTGCTTCAGTTCCACTGTTTACCATTCTCACCATCTCAACTGAAGGAACAAGCTCAACAATTAATTTTGCCATTTTTAATTCAAGTTCCGTCGGCGCTCCGAAGCTTGTGCCGTTCTCTATCGCTTCCAGTAATGCTTTTTTAATAAAGTCGGGATTGTGTCCGAAAATATGGGGGCCCCAGCTTCCGACGTAATCAATAAATTCCTGTCCGTCAACATCGTATATTTTAGAGCCTTTGCCGCTTTTAATAAAGATGGGATTACCACCAACAGACTTAAATGCCCTCACGGGTGAATTCACACCACCAGGTATATATCTGGTTGATTCTTTAAACAATTGTTTGCTAAGTGTTGTATCCATAGTATGTTACATCAAAGGTTAATTGAATAAAATATTTTAGCTAATAAATTTACAAAGATATTAGCCCTTATGGAAGGTAATAACCTGACACAAATAGATAAATTTTCTAAATGCAAGTAATCAAAACGAATTCATCAACACTTAAATAATCGGTTTATGGCTACTCTCCATATAAGAGTTTATAATCTCTCTCTTTTCCCCTTTCCCAATAGTATTCTGGGGTAACTTTCCAATTGTTTATAGTTTCCGGTTTAACGTGTTTTTGTTTTTGAATCCACTTCATGAGGTAATAACGCAGATCCTTTGGTGTTGAAGTAATTACCCTGTCGGCGAGCTTCTCCTTGGGAATGCCCGCTCCTTTTGTTAGCAGACCCCCGCCCCCGTTGCCGCGGTATGAATTTATGGCCACGTTATATTTTTTACTTAAATCGAATGGTTTACCATCCGACATTGATGTAATTGTTATTCTTTGTCCCTCGGGTTTTGTAACATCAACGGTGTAGTTTATTCCTGCAGCGGAAGAGAAATTATAATACTGAGACTCTAACATCGGATGTCCGTTCTGCTCAACAATATTTCCATTATCATCCGTTTTGAAATTTAACAGGTGATCATTTTCATTTTTCATCTGGTTGAACCAATGCCCGTAGGAATATTCAAGATAGTTTTTAATTTCCTGTCCAGTTAGTTCCATTGTGTAGAGAAGGTTTTCATATTTATAGAGGCTAAACATATCTCTTACGTGTACGCCCCCTCTTCTGATTTCTGCATTGAAAGAAAGTGGCGCAGCAAAAGAGACGTCTGCTTTCGTTAACTCAAGTTGAATTTTTTGAATAAGATCTACAAAGGGAGAGTCGCCGAACATAGATTCTTTCGTGGAAACAGATTTTGTAAAGCTGCCGATGTATTTGTTTACATAGCTTACACATTGCTCAATATCGTGAGCAAATTTTCTTACCATCGGAGCATATTCTTTATAATTTTTCGATTCTATAATCTCACTGGAAATTTTCTTATCCCATTTATTTGTTTGTGGATCTTTGGTAAGAGTTATGTTTGCAACAGCGGCAGTCCTCGCAGCGTTTATTGTACCAAGTATGTAAACTGTTTTTCCAGCGGAATTTTTTACAGTATAGTTCCAACCATGATGATCGTGTCCGACAAAAACTATATCGAACCCGGGAACCTGTTCTGCGACAAGCTGTGAAGCATTTTCATTTCTTGGTGCTTTAGGATCAGCGCCGTTGTAACCTGCTTCAACGCCGGCATGGAATAACCCAACAAGCAGATCGGGTTTTTCTTTCTGCTGAATTATGGGAACCCATTTTTTTGCAGTTTCAATCATATCTTTAAATTCTATCCCGCTCCAGATTTTTTTGGGAAGCCAGTTCGGAATAGCAGGAGTGATCATGCCCAAAACAGCGATCTTTACACCATTTCTATTAATAATTGTATAAGGCTTAAAGTATGGTTTACCTGTTTTAGTATTAACCGCATTAGCAGCAAGCCACGGGAAATTAAATTCTTTATTTATTTTATCATAAACAGGATGTCCCGGTTCTATATCATGATTTCCGACTGTTCCGGCATCGTAGTTCATATAATTCATTACGCGCGAAACAATATGTGGCACGTCAGTTTTTTCAAAATTGTAATAATAAACAATCGGCTGCCCCTGTAGTATATCGCCGTCATCCAGCAGCACAACACTTTGATCTTTCTTATCACGTTCCTGCTGAATATAGGTCTCAAGCTGCGCAAGTGAAGTGTTGCCAAGTTTCCCTTTTATAAAATTGTATTCAAACAAAGAGCCGTGAACATCGCTCGTTTCAATTAATTTTAATTTTACAGTTTGGGATAAAGAAATTCCGGTTAGTAAAAAAGAAGAGAAAAGGATAATAAAGAACTTATTTAAGAATTTTAACCTGTGCATTTTTATACCATTTTTGAGGTTGAAAAAAATTATATGATCATTAAAGTAATTAAAACGACCAGAACATCCTTTTGGTTCCAGCAAAATTTATGCGAGGTTTAATTTTGATGGCCTGTCAAAAACCTTTTTGTATATAACTAACGCAATAGCAGCAGTTAGCCCGATTCCGGCAAAATAATACCAGATATAATGTGCGTGGTCATACGCATGCACAAGCTGTTCCGGAGACAAAGTTGACGGATCAGGGGCATAAGCTGTCAATAAATAACCCGAAATTCCAAAACCGAGGATAGATGATAGGAAGGAATGAAGATGGCTGAAACCGAGGTAAAGCCCCTCTTCACCTTTCGGGGCCTGCAGCGAGAAATATTCCAGGTAGCGCGGAGATATAAAACATTCCGCAAGTCCCTGTACTATAATTCCGCAGATCATCATTACGGTTACCGGGTGCGCAGAAAAGAGTCCAAAGAACGAGACCGATGTACCGGTAATTTCTTTTAAGAATTCACTTGATGCCATCAGAAGTGCTGACAGCGGCATCAAAAACATGCCGATACTCATTGATGAAACCGCTTTTACATTTCGCATTAAGTTTGTGATAAATACAACCGAGACCATCACCACAAAAGGATTAACATTCGCTATCCACTCAGGAGATGCATGTTCGCCAACGGTGCGTAAAACATATTTAGGCATGGTTGCGTAAAGCTGATGCTGAATGATCCAGAAACCGGTAACAATAATTATTAATAAAAGAAGGCGGACATTTGTAATAACTTTTACTAAACCATTCCATGCTTCTTTGTATGTTTTACCTTCACCATCCACATTTACATTTTTGTAAAAAAAGTAAACAACAATAAGAGCAAGAAAGGTCATTGTGGCAGCGTAAAAATTAATTGATTCAAGCCCCCACTGTATTCTTAAAGGATAAGCAAAAGTTTTTCCAAGAAAAGCACCGACATTTACGAGTCCATAAAAAATAGAAAACCCCCTTGCGCGCGTTTCCTCATTTGTTGTTTTTGCTACGGTACCAGTAATAATAGATTTAATGAACGACCCGCCAAACATCAAAACAACAAGTGCCGGAATAACGGTTATCTTGTAAGGCAAAGCGCCCAGTGTAAAATAACCGATTGATAAAAGTATGAATGCGAGAATAACAGCTTTTCTGAAACCTATTTTATCTGCAAAGGCACCGGTAAAGGGTGGAAGAAAATAAAGTCCGGCAGCAAACATCCCCCCGATCCAACCCGCATTTATATCATTGAAGCCGACAACGCGCGAGAGATAAAGAGTGATAGCTATAAAAACCGCATAGTATGCGGCGCGTTCAAAAAGTTCCACAGTGTTTGCTGTCCAGAAAGCTACCGGGAATTTCCATGTTGCTTTCTGTTTTTTAGATGAGTTTGGCGTGTTGTTCATCTTTCTCCCATTTTTTGATTTTGAGGTTTAGTAAGATAAGGAATTTTGTCCAATTGGCAGAGAATAAAATGTAAAAGAGTGTTCTCTTGTCATTTCGAATGAGTCCGTTATAACGGACGAATGGGAAATCTTTTTCTATACAACCTAAAGCTTTCTCATCCTCTAAAGCGGAATCGAAATGACAAGATTAAAGAATCTCTATCGTATCGTTGACCTTAACTTCTCCGATTCCTTCGTGGATTAAGTTCATTCCGAATAAGACTTTATTCTCAAATCTTCTGTATGTTGCCAGAGTTTTTAAGGGCTCATGAAGTCTTTCAGAAGTATCCTGGTTCGTTGTTGTGATTGCGCAGCGTTCACAAGGCTTTACACCGAAAAAAGTGATATTTCCTATATTGAATTTTTTCATCTTATCTTCCTGGTAAGCATCTCCACCTGTGAAGACTAAATTTGGCCGAAAACGGTTCATCGGCAGTTTTATTTCCAGTCTGGAATTTAAATCATCAAGTGAAGCCTGCCCGATTACGAGGAAAGGATATCCATCTGCAAAACTTACGAGCTCATTACTCTTTGCGTATTTTTGATCTACTATCCGGCGGGTTTCAGAAGGCTGATACACAAGTTTGCATTCAACCTCAAGCGCTTCAGAAAACCATTTGTCTGAATCTTTTCCAACTAATAAAGCAGAACATGTATCATCCCAGATCGGAACTGCAATAACTTCTGATTTTACAATATTAAAAGAAATAAAATGCTTTCCCAGTTTTTTAATCCTGTGAAAAACCCGCAAACCGCTTTCTTCAATTTCAACATTTATAAAGGCCATCTGCGGGTACTCGCGTTGAGTCATAAAATTGCCGTGCTGATCTATCAACATCCATCGGCGGTCGTATTCAAATCCACGATCTGTCACTTTAGCTGAACTTACGGAAATGCCGCGGAGAGATTTTACTGGATAAATATTTATTTCGGAGATTATGAGCATAAAACCTATTCTTTTTTCTTTTTAAAATACTGAATTATTTTTCTAATTGATGTAGTAATATTTGTTACATCACGTTTTATTGAGTCTTTTTCAAACTGACTTGTTGAAGACTTAATCATTTTTATGTCTTTTTTAATAGAGTCCTTTTCGAACTGACTTACTTTGCTTTTTAATTCAGCAAGCAGGCCAGACATTTGTAACTCTATCTTTTCCGATTGAGAAGAGTTTCTCCAAACATCCTTTAGTTCGTTCCCACATATCATTAAATTCTTCTTCCATTATTTTATTTGCTCCAATAAATTATTTCAATTTTTGAGTTATGCATTTCAATAAGGATTTTCTTATTCTTTTCATTTTAACAGCTATATGATTTTCTGTCAACCCGTGATAGCCGCGATTTCTTTATAAGGCAGCTCTTCCAAGTGATAGTATTACAATTATAGATTTATCCACGTCATTCAATGATGAAATACATTTCCGTGAGTGCCAGGTATTTTTCCTGCTGGTCTTTTTCCGGGGGAATTTCCGCAAGTTGAAATTTTATAGACTCCAAGCTGACAGGATTAAGGTTCTTCTTTTCCAGCCTCACTTTTGAAGTGTAACAAACATTTAGTGCAACTTTATAAACCCACGTGCTTATGCTGGAATTACCTTTGAACGTAGGCAATGATTTCCAAACCTGGATTATAACTTCCTGAAAAAGGTCCTGTGGCTCAATAGGAGATACCGCGTAGACTTTGCATATCCTGTAGATTTTATGCTTGTTTTCTTCCAGTATTTCCGAAAAGGCCTGTTCTGTTTGATTTTGCATATAAATTATATTTCCTGTTTCTAATATGTTAGTAACAGGAATTGCTGAAATATGACAGGCAATACTTTATGGAAAACCCGCGAAGGGATTTTATCGGGTATTTGTTTAATTCGGAGATGGTTAACATTTCTTTATTTACATTTGTTGAAATGTGAAACTACACATTATTACATCTTGATAATTTCGGATATAAAAAATAATTCATTTTTTTCTAGATAAGTTGGAAGATCAAAAGTGCTGAAATCGTAAAAATGCTTTATTATTCCGGCCGCAACCTCTGGAAAAGTAATAAAAGGTTTTTCAGTGTAAAACAATTGTTTACAATATTTTTGAAATATGTCTTGTTCCGGGTTGGGATGAACCAGAAAGTCTCTTGCTTTTTCAAGTAGTTCAAGAAATTCTTGCCATAATTTTGGAGATTTATCATGTATTTGAGGTATATTGTATTCTTTGCATAGAACTTTTAACTTTTCTTTCATTTTCCCTACTTGTGTGTTTTTCAATTTTGTAAAATCATCTACCACACCATATTCTTGATAGAAGTCCTCGTATAATGCTTTCACATTTATTTCCGGATTATTATTTTTAATTTTTTCGATTTTTTCATGATTGAATCTAGAAGATTTCCATAATATATATAAATGATAGTTTGTAAAGGATTCTACGGCCATATAGCTATATATTGTTGACAGTGAGGCAAATGAAAAAGTAAATGCAGAATCTCTGTCTATTTTCTCAATTTTTAATTCATTATTGTGTCTAATATTAGATGTAATGAAACTTCTTGCCATTTCCAGATAACATTGAGTTATTGGTATATTATATATTTTTTGTTCCATGTTCGATACTTATAAATTAAGTTAGTCTTTGTAGTTATTTCAAATTTTCTTCAAATAATTTAAATATTCTTTTATACTCATCTGTCCAGCTGCTTGGCTCGACAAAGCCGTGATCCTCAAGAGGGTAAATAGCAAATTCCCAGTTGTCTTTTCCAAGTTCAATTAATCGTTGTACCAGCCTTATATCATCTTGCGCGTGTACGTTCTGGTCAATTAAGCCGTGACAAATAAGCAGAGCACCTTTCAAACCATCCGCGTAATAAATCGGTGAGCTGCGTTTATATGCTATACTGTCCAACTGCGGGACATTTAAAATTGCCGCTGTGTAACCGTGGTTGTAATGCGCCCAATCGGTTACTGAGCGCAAAGCGGCACCTGCGGCAAAAACTCCCGGCGTTTTAAACATAGCCATTTCTGTAATAAATCCGCCGTAGGAGCCGCCGTAAATTCCTATCTTTTTCGGATCGACATTATATTTTTCAGTCATAAATTTTGCCGCGTCAACTTCGTCGGTTAAATCTTTTCCACCCATATTTCTGTAAATCGCAGTTCGCCAGTCGCGGCCGTAATCCGGCGCTTGCGCGGTAATCAATTTCCATAACAGTGTAACCGTGGTCAGCAAGAAAATTATTGAACATATACTCGCGGAAATAATAATCGCTCCACCATTTGTCCACATCCTGCAGGTAACCGGCGCCGTGCACAAACAAAACTCCAGGTCCGTTCTTTACAGGATTTTTTGGATGAAAAACTTTTGCGTAAACCATCGCGCCGTCTCTTGCCCGGAAAGTGATTAGATCGGGAACTCTCCACGGATAAGATTTAAACTCTTCGCTTTCTGAATAAGTAATTTGTGTTTCCTTTGCACCGACTTTGTTTCTCATTAAATAAAGTTCCCATGGCTTATTGACAAAGGAATAACGAATAGCCAAGATATTTTTCATCGGGAGAAATTGTTACATCGTTATTGCCGGCCATCGTCGTAATTTGTTCCGGCGTTCCTCCGTCAAGAGGCATTTTGTAAAAATGTCTTACGCCGGGACCAACCTGGCTGGAAGTGAAATACCAGTACTTTTTATCCATTCGAAATTAACGGATCAAAAACTTCAAACTTTCCTTTCGTCAATTGTTTCTTTTCGCCGGTAAAAACATTTTCAGTGTAAAGATGCGAATAACCGGACGCTTCTGACTGGAAATAAATATTTTTATTATCCGGCAGCCATCCTAAAACCAAGGGCTGTCAAACCAACCGATTCCCGGTCCCCCTATCCATGCGTCATCGTGTTGCCGATCTAGGTTTTTTAATTTACCGTTTGAAAGATCGAGCAGCATAATCCATCTATCTTTGTCATCCTGCGATTGAATATCAACGACAGCGTGTTTTCCATCATCCGACCAGAATAGTCCCTGGTAGGAAACCTCTCTTGGTTTATAATATTTATCTTTGTATTCTTTTTTGTCCTTCGCATATTCTTCAAGATATACAGGCTTGTCATAAATTCCCGGAATACTATCGGTGGAAACATAAAACACAGAATCATTTTTTATGTCGTAAATCCCAAATTCATAAGTAGTTTGTTTTACGCCGACGTTCTCTCTTCCAGTTATATCTTCGGTATAGCCGGACTCAGTAACATAATCCGGTACGATTGTCTTTTTAGCAATCTTAGCCCTTTCTCCTAAAATAAAAGTAACATAATTCTGATCAGGTGATAGTTCAATATTATAGACAAATTTATCCTGGATAAAAATTTCAAGCGGTCTTTTTGGCTTCATTTCATCGCGGGCCTCTTTCCTTTTTTCTGCTCTTTCCTTTCTTTCGCGCAAAACTTTTATCAATTCCATTTCCTGTTTTTGAAGATACTTTTCTTCCTCACCAGCTGGCTCGTGCTCTTCAGGTTTGTTTCCTTTTTTAAAATCAGTTAATTGAGTTGTAAGTCCGCTGGTGAGATTAAATTCAAAAAGGTTGTGATCTTTTATATATGTAACTCCTTTTTCATCAAAGGTGAAAGATGGGTTGGATTCTGAATCGAGAGTATTTGTAATCTGTCGTATTTTGCCGGACTTAATATTATATAGAAAAATATCCCCGTTTTTTGAATAAACTTTTTCCGTTTGTTCTTTGTTATAATCTCCGTACTCTGAAGGAAGTTTTTTTCTTTCTTCAAAAGAGACTTTTTGAGGTTCGCCGCCGTTGGCGGAGACAGAATAAAGCGAATCACCATCATTGTTATCGGGATTCCACATAAAATAAATTTTGCTTCCATCTTCTGACCAATGAATATCTGAAGGCGAAGTTCCCATCCATTTTGGATCGCGCATTATATTTTTAATTGTTAAATCAAACTTCGAGTTGGAATCGTATTTCTGCTGCGGATAAACAAAGAAAGAAATTGTGAACAATAAAACGAAAACAGGGAAAAGCTTTAATGATTTCATTTCGTTCCTAAGGAAAATTGAGAATTATTATTTTTTAATATCTATTACAGTTACTTCAGGTGTAGAGTTGTAACGCTCAGGTGCTATTGACATTCCTAAGCCGGGCGTTATCACCATCATTGTTTTGCCGAGATGAAAGTCACCTTTAATACGTGTCGTTTCAATTAACGTTGGTGTTAAATTAATGAACGGGAAAAGAAAAGTTATCTGTCCGCCATGCGTGTGTCCGGCAAGTATTAAATCATAATGTTTTTTGACTGCCTCATTTATTACCATTTGTCGGGGCTGGTGGACCAGCATAATATTTAAATCGTTTTCGGACGCCGAATGGTCAACAAGTGAATCAAGCGCATTTTGTGAAACTCTTTTGGTGTATGTTTCGGTTGCAAAAGTAATTCCGATTTTCGCAGTATCAATTAAAAGAGTTCGTCGTTCATCATCAAACATAAAAATATTCTGTTTTGCCAACGCGTCTGTGATTTCTCTTCTGCTTCTTGCATTGTCCCTTCTATAGGCCCAGTTATCATGATCACCGACGCAGGAGTAAATGCCGTACTTGGAATTTATTCTTCCCAAATATTTTGCAGCTGTATCAATATATTCCGGTCCGGAGCTGATAAAATCTCCCCCGATCAGTACGAGATCGGGATTTTGTGAATTAACGTATCTCACAAATTTCGAGATTCTCTTTCTGTCTGTGTATCTATCGGCATGAATATCTGATATGAATACGATTCTGAAGTTATTAAGCTCTTCGGGAATATCTTTTCTGTGATAAACGGTTTCTCTGATGTTTATTGTATTATAATCGTAAAACATTCTTAGCGGGACATAAGCGGCAAAGAAAACAACTATTATAAAAATCACCCTGGTTTCGTAAGGGAGTATTTTGGATTTAATTTTTTTGTAAACCGGGCGTAGGATGAGCTTTAGTACATCAATAATTAGAAACAAAAGCATGCACTGGACAACAAGTATAAAAAAGAACCAGAAAGGGTAAATCAACAAATAATCTATTAATTTCCCCTGGGGGAAGGATAAGTTTACTGTGGCTGTAATTCCCTGGTATGACCAGATTATTACTATGAGAATGGGATAAAGATTGAAAAATACCAGGAAAACATTCCTAAAAAATTTAATTCTCTTTTGAGATAACGAGGGATAAATAAGCCGGAGTGATTTTAGTGTAGTTTTAACGAAATAAAATTCACATAAAAACAGAATAGTTATAAAAAGAAGTACTCTTATAATATATTGCATAGGTAAAAGCCTTTATCGGGGAAATATTTTGTCCTGATCTCTTTTCTTCAAACCTCTTGCGACAAGTTCAAAGGAGTGATCTATCCATTCGTAAATTAATTTATCAGATACAGAATTATCAATTTCGACAGTATTCCAGTGCATTTTGTTCATATGATAGCCGGGTCTTACACAATCATATTCTTCCCGCAGCTCAACTGCCTTTTCGGGATCGCACTTTAAGTTTATGCTGATTGGCGGATTCAAATTAGCGATAAGAAATATTTTTCCCATCACTTTGTAAACCGGTGAATCTTCGTTAAAAGGAAGTTCCTCTGTTACAAATTTTTTCTTCAGGCAATATTCTCTTATTAATTCGATATTCATTATAATATCTGTGTGAATCCGCCAAATTCGCGTTTTTCCATGTTCTATCTGTTACGAAAAATAGAACGCGGATGAACACGAATCAGGCAGATTAACGCGGATTTGCTATTATTTTATTACAAAGGCTTAAAACTTGTTCTACAGTTATATCATTAATATTACCTGTTTCCGACTGAATATAAAATTGATTTTCCATAGACGGCGCCCATTCATAGGCTTTTGTAGGCCCGAAAAGAGAAATCATTTTTGTCCCGACCAATCCCGCAACATGCATTGGCCCAGTGTCGTTTGTAATATATAGATTTATCCGGCTTAAAACAGCAGCCAGTTTTTTGATCTCAAAATTTTCTGCGATTTCGAAGGGAATATTCAACTCTTTTAATTTATTCGTAATTGGTTTAATTATTTCACGATCGGTCATACCGGCCGTGATTAATATATAGTTGCGTTGCTTTTCGAAAAGAGTTTTAGCTAAATCTATAAATTTTTCTGTTTGCCAGATGTTTTCTTTTTTACCTGCCCCGGGATGAAAACCGATGATCATTCTTTTCTTAACTGAAAATAATTTCGTTAAGAAAGCTTCAGCGAAAAGCTTGTCCGTTTCACATAATTCAAAGCGAATATTTTTTATTTCTTTTTTACTTAAATCGCACCCGATTTGTCGCACAACATCAAGGTTTCTTTCAGACTGGTGCTTTTTCTCTTTGTCCCAGCAAAAATCTTTTTTAACATTTAGAAATTTTGATGCTTTGTTAATTTTTCCATCGATGCTGTTTACTCCGACACGCATCTTTGCTCCGGATAAAAAACTAATTATATGGGAAGTGGTTGAATAAGCAAAGGTAGAGGTTACAATCCCGATCTGATATTTTACTTTTCTGAGTTCTCTATAAAAGTTAAGAATAGTTTTTAGAGAGGATTTATCATAAACAAGTATTTCATGCAGGTCGGGGTTAATGTCTTTTAATGGGATAGGATAATTTGTTTTCGCAGCAACGAGAGTTATTTGTGCTTCCGGAAATTTTTTCCTTAAAGCAACGTAAAAAGGGAGAGAACAAATCATATCGCCGACCTGGTTGTTCTTCCCCACCACCAAAATGTTTTTTACATTCGAAATGAAATCCTGTGTTAAATCCATTCAATTTGGTTCTTCATTTCGGGCAAATTAATCTATTTTCTCACCTTGTCCAAATATTTCGCAACATCCTTCGCGAAGTAAGTCAATATCATATCAGCACCGGCGCGCTTAATTGCAACGAGCGATTCAATCATAACGCGTTCTTCGTCGATCCAGTCATTTTGTCCCGCAGCTTTAATCATTGAAAACTCACCGCTTACCTGGTAAGCTGCAGTCGGCATTCCGAATTTATCTTTTACACGTCTTATGATATCGAGATATGGTCCTGCTGGTTTTACCATCACAATGTCAGCGCCCTCTTCAATATCTGATTCAACCTCACGAATTGCTTCATCGCCGTTTGCAATATCCATTTGATGTGATCTCCTGTCGCCAAAAGCCGGGGCAGAATCAGCAGCGTCGCGGAACGGCCCGTAATATCCAGATGAATATTTAGCAGAATAGCTCATAATTGGAATTTTTGTAAAACCTTTATAATCGAGTGCCTTTCGAATTGCGAGAACTCTTCCATCCATCATATCGGAAGGGGCAACCATATCAGCACCAGCTTCCACATGCGAAAGAGCTTCTTTAGCAAGCAATGATACAGTTTCATCATTTAGAATTTCTTCTCCCTGCAAAACACCGCAGTGACCGTGAGAAGTGTATTCGCACATGCAGACATCTGTGATTACAAGAAGATCTTTAACTTCTGCCTTTATTGCACGTATCGCTTTCTGCACAATTCCATTTGGATCATATGCTTCACTTCCCTGTTCATCCTTATGTTCTGGAATTCCAAAAAGAATTACAGCCGGAATTCCAAGTGAAGTAACTTCCTTACATTCTTTTACAAGTTCTTCTACTGAAAGTTGAAAAATGCCCGGCATTGATTTTATGGGATTATTAACTTTTGTACCGGGCACAACAAACATCGGGTAAATCAAATCATTTTTGCTAAGCTCTGTCTCGCGAACCATGTCTCTTACAATCGGGTTGTAACGAAGTCTTCTTAATCTTTTGTTGGGATAAACTGCCATATTTTACTCCTTTTAAATCTTTTTTTGTCATTGCGAATCCTGATTTATCAGGATTCGCAATGACAACCTATATAGTTATCACTTTTTTGTAAACTGCTTCGCTGCTTTTCACGCAGTCACCGAGAGAAATTCCTCCGCGGTAATTGCCCGCGAGAATAAATCCCGGGAATTTATTTTCAAAGTCCTCAAAAGCTTTTACGTGTTCAATATAACCAACATTATATTGAGGAATAGCTTTGCTCCAAAATTTAGAATCTATAAAAACGGGTTCAGAATTTATTTTCATAATCTCGTGGAATTCTTTTAAAACCTGGGCTACCAATTCATTTTTATCTTGTTCAGTAATTTTGGGATTTCTCGAACCTCCAACAAAAATAGTGAAAGATGCTTTATCATCTTCGCATCTCTCTGGGAATAAAACAGAACTCCAGATTGCACCAAGAAAACTTTTATTTTCTTTTGAGGGAATCAAAAATCCAAAACCATCAAGCGGCCTGCTTATCGATGATTTTTCATAACCTACATAAAGTACAAGAACAGGTGGATAATAAACATTCAATAAATGTTCCGCCGTTTTTGTATCCAGATCTTTTACCAGGGTTGCTGCAGCATAAGCAGGAATGGCTGAAATTAAAATGTCACAATCCAAAGAATTTCTTTTTTCGTCTTGAACAAATTTTACCCTGTAACCTGCATCTATCTTTTCAACCGAGGTCACTTCTGTTTCGAATATTACTTTCTCCTTGAGTGATCCAGAAATAGTTTTGGGGAAAATATTCATTCCGGATTTGAAGGAAAACATTTTTGCAGATTGTTTAGACTTTTCAGCCCTTTTCTTTCGCTCTCTTATGCTTTTGATAGTCCCGATTATTAACCCGCCATACTTTTCTTCGAGTTCATAAAGTTTTGGGAAAGCAGATTTCACGCTTAATTCGTCGGGGTTACCGGCATAAACCCCTGCTACAAAAGGATTTATAGCATAGTCCAGAAATTCTTTTCCCAACCGTCTTTCAACGAACTGAGATATACTTTGGTAATAGCCGTCTTTCGATCTCCCTATAAAGGGTTCCGCCATCAGGCGTAATTTAGCTTTAGTGGAAAACAAATTTGTTTTTGCTAATCCTGGAGGGCTCATAGGAAGTGCGTGAAGTTCTCCGTTCCGAAGAATGTATCTTTTATTAGCTTCTTTGTTTGCATAGATCATTTCATCCTGCAAGCCGAGCTCTTTAACAAGTTGAGCTATTAATGGATGCGTTTCAAGTCCGCTGTTTGGTCCCTGGTCAAAAAGATATCCCGCATCAGTTTTTGTTTCAATTGATCCGCCGGGCGTACTTTTCTTTTCTAGAACAGTAACGTCGAAACCGTCTTTGTTCAAAAGATAGGCGATTGTAAGACCCGAAATTCCCGCACCAAGCACAACAACTTTCTTTTTCATATTAATTAAACAGTCCTTGAATATTTTGCTGTGTCTTCTTTTCTTTCGATGTAGCCGTCAAAATTCATAGCAATGTTTCTGATTAATAATTTACCCATTTCTGAAACTTCAATTTTATTTTCAGTAATTTTGATCAGGTTGTCGGCCTCCATTTCTTTCATATTATTTAATCCCCAGGCGAAATACTTTTTGAAATCGATATTATGTTTTTTTTCAACTGCCGGAATATCGAGTTCGAAGTCGCACATAATTTGCATAATTACATCGCGCCTAATCTGATCATCTTCATTTAAATAATATCCTCTTGTTACAGGCAAAGTTTCCTTATCGATTGCATCGAAATATTCTTTTTCTGTTTTAATGTTTTGGGTATAAATGTTTTTAAGCTGACTAATTGCTGTAACCCCCATCGCATATAGATCTGAACCCGAGTGAGTGCTGTAACCCTGGAAATTTCTGTAAAGCTTTTTCTCGCGCATAGCGATAGCGAGTTCATCATCAGGCTTAGCAAAATGATCCATCCCAATAAGAACATACCCGGCAGAAGTCAATTTTTCTATCGTCATTTTTAATATTTCAAGCTTTACTTCAGGAGCAGGAATATCTTCCGGGTGAATGAGTGCCATGTGTTTTTTCATCCATGGCACGTGAGCATAGTTAAAAACGGCAATTCTATCGGGCGAGATATCAATTATTTTTTCAACAGTCTCTTCAAAGGATTTTATAGTTTGAAAAGGTAAACCGTACATTAGATCGAGATTAATGCTGCTGAAGCCAAGTTCACGAACCCATTGAACCGTTTGTCTGGTAATATCTTCCGGTTGAATTCTGTTCACAGCTTTCTGAACTTTTTCGTTGAAGTCCTGAACGCCCATGCTGATTCTGTTAAAACCGTTATTTCGAAGAGCCTCAAGGTGAGCGCGTTTAAGTTCACGCGGGTCAATTTCGCAGCCGTTTTCGGAATCATTTTTGAAATTGAAATTGTTTTTTATATATGATGCCAGATCATTTATTTCATCGGGGGTAAGATGAGTTGGTGTACCGCCGCCCCAGTGTAATTGTGATACCTGTCTGTCGGGTAAGATGTAGGTTCTCACCATATCGATTTCTTTCTTCAGATATTTTAGATATTCTTTAACTCTGTCCCGGTTACGTGTGATGATCATATTACATCCACAGAAGTAGCAAAGTGTATCGCAGAACGGAAGATGAAAATAAATAGACAGATCCGGAAGGCCCTCACCATAATTTGTTTTTATTATTTCGTCGAGATAGTTCTCTGAAGTAAAAGTATCCTTAAACTGCGGCGCAGTCGGGTAGCTAGTATATCTTGGCCCTGGTTTATCGTATTTCTTAAATTTTGACAAATCAAATTCAAACATCGTTAACTCCTGACTCTAAGTGAACTGGTGATCTTAGTGCCTAGTGGTAAAAACCACTAGCACTAAGACACTAGTCACTAAGATTATTTATGAAATACTTTGCTTTCTTCTTTTACAGTCTCAATAAAAAATTTGGCATTCTCCGGTTTTACATCCGGTAGAATACCATGACCAAGATTAAAAATATGTCCTGTTCCGTCACCATAATTTGAAAGTATTCTCTTTACCTCGTTTGTAATTTTTTCCTTGTTTCCATAAAGAACAGTAGGATCCATATTTCCCTGCAAAGCAACACGGTCACCGATTTCTTTTCTTACTTTTCCCAAGTCCATTGTCCAATCCAGACCTATTACATCAGCTCCGGCATCAGCGATTTTATTAAGGTTGTAATGAACTCCTTTTGCAAAAACAATTACCGGTTGTCCGTTTCTTTTAATGTTTGCAATAATTTTTTCTATATATCTCAGGGAAAATTCTTCAAAATCATTTTGTGAAAGATTTCCGCCCCAGGTATCAAAAATCTGAACAGCATCTGCACCGGCTTCAATTTTTGCGGATAAGTATTTTGCAATTGTATCTGCCAACTTATTCAGTATTGAATGAGCTAATTTCGGATTATTATAAATCAAACTTTTTACAAAAGAAAAGTTCTTTGATCCTCCTCCTTCCACCATATAACAAAGCAGAGTCCACGGTGCGCCGCTAAATCCTATCAGCGGGACACGATTATTTAATTCTTTTTTAGTAAGGGAAACAGCATCAAGCACATATTTCAAATCTTTTGTTGGATCAATTACTTTTAATGCCTTTGCATCTTCCTTGTTCCTTATAGGCTGTGGGAAAACAGGGCCTTTGCCTTCGTGCATTTCCAGATGCATTCCCATTGCTTCCGGAATAACAAGAATATCTGAAAAAAGAATCGCTGCATCAACACCAATTAAATCCACGGGCTGGATAGTTACTTCAGTTGCAAGCTCCGGGGTTTTGCACATTGTTAAAAAGTCGGCTTTCTCTCGAACTGCCCGGTATTCTGGTAAATATCTTCCTGCCTGTCTCATCATCCAAACCGGAGTTCTTTCAACGGGTTGTCTTTTGCATGCTCTAATAAATAAATCGTTCTGAATCTTGCTCAATTCGTCTCCATAAATTTCATTTTTTATAATATTCTAATGTGGCTTTTACCAACCCGTTAATTGTGTACTCGTCCGGCATAATTGTTACCCGCACATTCCTGTTTTCTATTGCCGCTCTGGTGGTTGGACCAATTGCTGCAATATCGTAATCATGGAAGTATTGATAAGGATTGCTTATGTCAAGTATTTGCAAATAATTTTTGAAAGTTGATGGACTTGTAAATATGAATAAATCGGGCTGAGTATTCTTTAGCTCGTCAATCCTGTCTTTAATGGTTTCAAGTTCGGGAAGAGCAACGTTATAAACGGGAGCAACTTTTAATATCGCACCACGTGATTCCAATTCCTCAGGTAATTCTTCTCTTCCAATTTCTGAACGGGGAATAAATATGATTTTGTTTTTTAAATCGAATTTTGATAATTCATTTATAACACCTTCTCCGCTGAATTTTTTAGGAACAATATTTACCGGTATGTCTAATCTCTCACAAACAGATGCGGTTTTGTTTCCAACCGCTACAATTTTGATCTTTCCGAAATTAAATTTTTTATCTAACTCATGGGATCTGTTAATAAACATTTTCACAGCGTGAGCGGAAGTAAATATTATAAAATCAATTTTCTTTTCTTTTAAGACGACATTGTCAAATTCTTTCCAGCTACTTGGCGGAACTATATCAAGTGTGGGGAAAATAATTACCTTTGCACCAAGCTGTATAAATGCTTCTGCTGATTCTCTTGATTGTTCAATAGTGCGTGTAATAACAATGGACTTTCCTTTTAATGGTAAAACGTTTTCTTTATCGAAACTCGTGAACAATCCGTGCAGCACGAAATCGTAGATCATTTCACGATCGTTTACCACTCTTGCTTCTGCGTATTTATTCTCTATTCCTCTATATATAGCGCCGTATATGCTTCCCAGTATCATATCAACAGTAAATGTTTCCTCGATGTCGCGGAAAAGCTTTTCGGTTTTACCTGATTTAATTATGTCCAGCAAAAGAGATTTTAATTCATTCTCGAGCCTGGAGAGTTCTTCGCACAAAATATGATCAGCTTTGAGGTTTTCTTTCTGATACATCAAAAAGAAGCTCTGATATTTCATCATGAACATATAAAGATGTATTATAAATGAATGAAGAGAATCGATGCTGCTCATTTCATATTGAATTTTATTTTTTAAAGATTGAACCAGATGTTCCATCCTTAATTTCATTATTGAGAAATAAAGATCTTCTTTTGTTTCGAAATAATTATAAACAGTCCCCTTCGCAATTGCCGCCTGCTTCGCAACGTCTTCCATCATCACTTCGTGGTAGCTCATCTGAGAAAAAAGCTGAGAAGCTGATTCTATGATTTTATTTCTTTTTAAAAGTTTATTGTTTTCTTTTTTTGATAACTGATTCATAAAATTGGTTATTTAATTCTAACACTTTTATAAATTTCAAATAAAATCTCTTTTGCGCCGGCTTTCATGAGGTCCTTCGCTAATAGTTTGCCTAACTTTTCTGGATTTTTTTTGCTGCCGCGCATTTTCTTGCGGAAAGTAATTGTCCCATCAAGGTTTCCGACCAACGCATCAAGGTAAAGGCCTGATGATTTTACTTCGGCATAAGCACCAATTGGTACCTGGCATCCACCCTCTAGCGTTCTCAATAAAGCTCTTTCAGCAAGAACGGAGATGTAGGTTTTTTCGTGATGAATAGACTGAAGAATTTTTTCAACAAACTTGTTGTCTTTGTGAATTTCGATGGCGAGAGCACCCTGTCCCACAGCAGGAAGCATTTTATCCTTACTTATATAAGAGGAAATATGTTTTTGCAATTTCATTCTTTCGATTCCTGCACGTGCAAGAATTATTCCGTCCCATTTCGATTCTTTAAATTTTTTCAACCTAGACTGAACATTCCCGCGAAGTTCTTCTGTCTTAATATCCGGGCGAAGATGTAATAACTGGCTTCTTCTTCTCAAAGAACCTGTTCCGACAACTGCGTTTTCAGGAAGTTTATTGATTGTCATCCCTTTTTTCCTTGCAATCAAAACGTCCTCAACGGCGTGGCGCTTTGTTATTGCTGCAAGTTTTAATCCTTTTGGTAGTTGTGTCTGAACATCTTTTAAGCTGTGAACGGCCAGATCGATTCTTTTTGCAAGCAATTCATTTTCAAGTTCTTTGGTGAATAAACTTTTGTCACCGATTTTTGAGAGAGCAACATCAAGAATTTTATCCCCTTTGGTTTTAATAATTTTAATTTCAACGGAAACGTCTTTGTTCTTCTTCTCAAGTTCTTTTTTTACAAATTTTGCCTGCCATAATGCAAGTTCACTCCCACGGGATCCGATTATAATTTTCTGTTTTGCCATAATTATTTTTTTTCTTCGTTTTTTCCGTGATTATCAATTCCAAATAGGTCGCGTAAGATTCCAATACGCACTGCTGATTCGGTTGTGTTTTCTCCTGATTCTGCAGATTTTCTTAATTCAATTGTTGGCTGATGAAGGATTTTGTTAATAATCCTTTTTGTAACGATCTCTAATTTTTCCTGATCATCGGTGGAAAATTTATTCTTATTTTTTTCAACCTCTTCTAGCCGGATATTTTCAAAATGATCCCTCAGGTTCTTTATTGTTGGTGCCGCCTGCAGGGAATTATACCAGTTAAATAAATTGTCAACTTCTTCCTCAATTATTTTTTCTACTTTAGGGATTTCCGCTTTTCTTTTTGCCAGATTTTGTTCAACAATAATGTTTAAAGAGTCAATGTCGTGATAAAAAACATAATCCAGGTTTTTTGAATCAGGGTCGATATCTCTCGGCACAGCAATATCCATTAACACGAGAGACGCATTACTCCTTTTTTTCATTGCTGATTTGATGTCGGCTTTTGTAAGAATTAAGTCAGGAGAACTCGTTGCGCTTATAACTATATCAAATTCATGCAGGTGCTCTTTAAAATTTGTAAAAGGAATGATTTTGGAATTTAGTGATTGTGCAAGCTTTTCTGCTTTTTCTATGGTTCTGTTTGTAATTGCCAGCGCGCCGATACCTCTATCTTGAAGATGCTTTGCGGCCAATTCACCTGATTCACCTGCTCCAATTACCAAAGCAGATTTTTTATTTAACGAGGAAAATATCTTTTCAATTAATTGAACAGCAGAATAGCTTACAGTTACTGCGCCTTCGCTGATCTCTGTTTCGGTTAAGGCGCGCTTGCCGGCAATTAAAGCAAAATCAAAAATACGTTTCATCAGGAATCCGGCGAAAGACATTTCATCGGATAACAAGAACGAGTCTTTCACCTGTTTAAAAATCTGGTTGTCTCCAACTAATAAAGAATCAATACCAGTAATGACACTAAATAAATGTTTAACAGCTTCGCGGGAAAGGAAACTTTGAAAATGTTCCGGGTTAATATTAAATGAAGATTTTTTATCAATAACAAAATTCTGCATATCGAAATAGCTGGTGTTTTTGTCAATGGGGAAACCGTAAACCTCAGTTCTGTTACAAGTGCAAAGAACGAATCCTTCGCTGAGAAGTTTTTCTTTTGCCGAACCGATCAGATTTTTAATATCTTCGTTGCCAAGATATAAGGCTTCCCGTAATTCAACAGGTGCTGTGCGATGATTTATTGAAACAGCTAATAAATTCATGGCAGATTAATAGAAAGAATGAAAACTTAATGACAAAAAGTTGCTCAACATAGTTGAGAGAATGGCTATCACAAAACCAATGATTGAAAAAATAACTACTTTCTTTCCACGCCACTTTCCAAGCAGTTTGCTTGTTATTCCAATTCCATAAAGTATCCATACGATAGATGTTCCTATTAATTTCGGATCAGCATAAGAAAAATTAGGAAATGCTCGTGGCAGCCAGATTAAACCGATTACAATTGCACAGGTCAGAAGCACAAACCCTATTACTGCTGAAGAAAAACTTAGTCTTTCAAGAATTTCAAGGTTCGGCAGACGGTCAAAAATTAATCCGAACTGATTTAATTTAATTTCTTTGTAGAGCATTAAGTAAAGAAATCCGTAAACAGCAGAGATTGTAATACCAGAATAACCAACCAGTGCGCTGAAAACGTGAACGCCAAGTAAATTGCTTTTTAATACCTGTTTCACTGCAACAATGTGTTCAATTTCTATTGAAGAAATAATTTGAAATAAAATTGAAATAATTATTATAAAGGGCCCCGTTCCCCGTATGTCGGTTACTAGCTCCAAAATGAAGTATGAAAAACTTACAGCAAATGCCAGTACAGTAAATATTTCAAACACATTTGTAATTGGCGGGTGTCCGAAATAAATAGTTCTTACTATTAAATACACAGCGTGAAAAAGGAGTGTAATAAAAAGGAAAAGTCTTTTAGAGTTTGCCAGCTCCTTTTTCCCTGTCATAAAATCATAAGAATATATCGCAAAAGTTACGATATAAAATACAGGCAGAACCCAGTTGAGAAAATCGATAAAATTGATCATAACAAAACCCTTATTGACTAATCAGTACAAAATTAAGGAATGCAGTAATTAGGCGCAATTAAAAAATGACTCTAAAGTCATCAATATTTATGAGTTTTGATTATATTTTTCTGATCTTATTATGTTTTTATCCCCTAATGAAAAAACCTCCGGGATCGAAGTATAATCTATAAATATCCCGGAGATAATGAAGTGAAAAATCAGTTTCCACCAAGAATTAAAGGTAATCCATCTTTTCCTGCTCCAATCACAACAATTTTAGTGTTTTGTGAGCCAGCAAGTTTTTCAGTTGCTTCGATCCCTTTCCATTTTAATAACTGATCGCTTATTCCTTTGGAAACTATTGTCTGAAAGTCGGCTATGCCCTGTGCCTCGATTCTTTTTCTTTCAGCTTCCTGTTTTTCTTTCAACAAAACAAACTGCATTCTCTGACTATCCTGGTCGGCTTTAAGTTTTTCTTCAATGGATGAAGTTAGTCCCGGGGGCAGCGTTATTTGACGCATCGGGGTTGATTCTATATTAATTCCTCGTGGACCAACAAGTTTCGAAAGATCGGTTTCAATTTGTTTTGAAAGCTGTTCTCTCTCGGCAGTGTAAAGAGCCTTTGCATCATATTGCGCTGTTACGCCCCTGACAACTGAACGAAATTGAGGCACAATAATTCTTTCAACATAATCTTCTCCGACAGTTTTATATATCTTATTTGCATTTTCGAAGCTGAGGCTGAAAAGTAAACTTAGCTCAAGATCAATGCTCAACCCTTCTTTTGAAGGCACTGACATTGTCTCTTTCAGCTCTTGTGTGCGTGCATCAAATTTTACAACATTAGCCATCGGATTAACAAAATTTACCCCGGGGTAAAGAGTGTTGTCGCTAACGTTCCCGAAAAAATCGATGACGCCTACGTGGCCAGCAGGAACTATTGTCCAGCATTGAGCAAAAGCAATTAGTCCGGCAAGGAGCATTGCCAACAGAGAAAAACTCTCTTCTCGTTTCATCATTTTTCTTTTATAATTTTTAAAAGAAAAATAAGCTGCAACCGCGGCAATCAAGGAAATTATAAACAACATATGGTCCTCCCTTTATTTTAGAAATGAATTTTTAATAGAAAGATATTTTAATTTTCTTACAATCGTTAAACGGGAAGGTAATTATAATAGTGGGGACGAGTCGTGTTCCGTCCCTACCTGAGATTTTTTAATTTCTTCAACTCTTGCACCACTGTTTCTTTTTTTTGGCTTCTATAATAATCAAAATTAGTATAGAATTTTTTTAATTAGTTCAGGCCTTAATATTTCTGTATTGCTGAACTCTATAACATTAAATAAATTTTTAGATACTAAATCAATTTTTTTTGCTGATTCACAGTGAATTTCTGCTATTAAATCACCCCTTTTTAATTGATCACCAATCTTTGGGTAGAAGATGATTCCGGCTTTAGGTTCTATCTTATCTTCTTTTTTCATTCTGCCTGCGCCAAGTTCAAGTGCCGCCATTCCCAGTCCAAAGGTATCTATCGCTTTTACAAAACCGGTTTTTTCCGATTTAATTTTTTCCACAACTTTTGATTTCTGGTATTTTTCCGGATTTTCGATGTAGTTTACTTTTCCGTTCTGTGACTTTTACCATTTCACAGAATTTTTCAAATGCTTTTCCGTTATCAATTAATGATTGAGAAATCTCAATTCCCTCTTCAATTGTAGTAGCCTTTCCGCCAAGATAAATCATCGCACCGGATAAATTTACACTAAGTTCTAGTAAGTCACCCCTTATTTCTCCCTGCAGTACTTTTACTGATTCATAAACCTCAAGCCAGTTTCCGATATAATTTCCAAGCGGCTGGTTCATATCCGTAATAAAGCCGATCACCTTTTTGTTAAATGTTTTTGCGGTATTTATTAATGAATTTGCCAACGCAATAGCATCTGAAGTCTCGCGCATAAAAGCGCCACTGCCTGTTTTTACGTCGAGCACGAGTCCGTCAATTCCTTCAGCTAATTTTTTGCTCATTATGCTTGCGGTAATCAAGGGAATAGATTCAACAGTTGCAGTAACATCGCGAAGTGAATAGATAAGTTTATCTGCTGGTGCAATGTCCTTTGTCTGGCCGATTAGAACAGCGCCGCAATTTCTAATTACTTTTTTATATTCAGATAAAGAAAGATTGGTTCTGAAGCCGGGAATTGATTCAAGCTTATCGAGAGTGCCTCCTGTATGCCCGAGTCCTCGGCCGGAAATCATTGGTACGTTTACTCCAGCAGCTGCGACAATCGGTGCAAGAATTAATGAGGTTTTATCTCCCACACCACCCGTAGAATGCTTATCGACCTTCGTTCCTTTAATAGAAGATAGATTAATAACCCTTCCGCTGTATAGCATAGATTCTGTAAGTGCGGCGGTTTCCTCTGTTGTCATGCCTTTCAGAAAAATCGCCATTAGAAGAGCGGAGAATTGGTAATCCGGGATTTTGTTTTTTGTGTAGTTATTAATTAAGAAATTAATTTCTTCTTTCGTCAGAGTGTTTCCGTCTCTTTTCTTGCGGATAAGTTCGACTGGATTCATTTTATATACCGGATAATCTGAATAAATCGTTTTACAAATTTAACAGAAAAAAATAACAATATAATTGCCAGTTGTCTATTAAAAGAAAAATAACCCTGTAAATAGTAGTTATGTGAAGGACACTTTCATTCTTTTAACATTTTTTGTGTATTTTTACACCTAAAATTTGATAAAGGAGTCTATTCCCGGAAATGAGTTTTAAGCAGCGAACACACACATGCGGCGAATTGCGCGAGACAAACATTGGAGAAACAGTTGTGTTGAACGGTTGGGTCGACCGGAGACGCGATCTTGGAGGCGTAATATTTATAGACCTCAGAGACAGATACGGCATAACCCAGGTTGTTTTCGAACCGACATACGATAAAACAGCGCACAAGGAAGCGGGTGCATTAAGAAATGAATTTGTTGTTTCTATTGAAGGAAAAGTAAGAAGACGACCCGCTGACACAGATAATACGGAACTACTTACAGGTACTGTTGATGTAATGGTAAACAAGCTAACTATTTTAAATGAAGCTACAACGCCTCCTTTCCAGATAAAAGATGAAATTGATACAAGCGAAGACCTCAGATTAAAATATCGTTACCTCGATCTTCGCCGTCCGAAAGTGCAGAACAATCTTATTTTGCGGCATAGAATGTATCAGGTAACCAGAAAATATTTTGATGAAAACAAATTTGTTGAAATTGAAACTCCGGTGTTAATGAAAAGTACACCTGAAGGAGCGCGTGATTATCTCGTGCCAAGCAGAATTCACAAAGGGAAATTTTATGCATTGCCTCAATCACCGCAGCAGTATAAACAAATATTAATGGTTTCCGGCTTTGACAGATATTTTCAGATAGTAAAATGTTTCAGAGATGAAGATCTCCGGGCTGACCGACAGCCTGAATTTACGCAGATAGATGTTGAGATGTCCTTTGTTGATCAGGAAAACATTTTCCAAATTGTTGAAGGATTGATGAAGGTTTTGTTTAAAGAAATCTGGAACAAAGATATGAAAACCCCAATTCCACGATTTACCTTTGACGAAGCAATGGAAAAATATGGAAGCGATAAACCTGATGCCAGGTTTGATTTACAAATGGTAACGCTGAATGATGTTTTTAAAAATTCAGGTTTTAAAGTATTTAAAGATCAAATAGAAAGTAATGGAATAGTAACAGGGCTTGTTGCGCCCGGCTGCGGCGAATACACAAGAAATCAACTGGACGTTTTGACCGACACAGTGAAAAAATGGGGTGCGGGCGGACTTATCTGGATGCGCGTTAAAGAGTCTGAACTTGAAGCACCGGTTGCAAAATTTTTCACAGATGAAGAAAAGAAAAATCTTATCAATGTTTTAAACGCCAAACCGGGTGACTTAATTTTTATTATAACAGGATCTAAATTAAAAGCTCTTTCAATTATGGGTAATCTTCGGCTTGAAATGGGCAAACGTTTGGACCTTGTTAAAAAAGATACTGAACCGAAATTATTATGGGTAACAGATTTTCCCCTTTTCGAGTGGGATGAAGAAACAAAGAGGTTTTATGCAATGCATCACCCATTTACTTCCCCAAGATTAGAAGATATTCCGCTGATGGGAAAAAATTCCGGAAAAGTTAAGGCACGAGCATACGATCTTGTTTTAAACGGAAGTGAAATAGCTGGGGGAAGCATAAGAATTCATAATGCGGACCTTCAGGCAAAAATGTTCAGGGCACTTGGAATTTCCGAAGAAGAAGCGGAACAAAAATTTGGCTTCCTTATGAATGCTTTTAAATATGGTGCACCCCCGCACGGAGGAATTGCATTCGGGTTTGATAGAATGGCAATGATATTTGCCGGAGAAAATTCAATACGTGAAGTAATAGCTTTTCCTAAAACATCCAGCGCAGTTTCATTAATGGATGATTCACCTTCAAATGTAAGTGAGGAACAATTAAAAGAATTGCATTTAAGAATAAGACAATAGCGTTAATGATTTATTATTGCTATTTTATTATTTTAAGTTCAAAAAACGAAGGGGAAACATCTTATGCCACGGTCAAAATTAAGGCCTCTTAAATATAAGATAGTTTTTTCAATAGCAGTTCTTATTGCTGTTGCATCAATAGCTTTTTACTTTTATTCTCTCCATAATGTACTTAAAAACCATAAAGCGGCCGAGAAAAAACAGGTGGAGCTATTTAAGCAAAACTTAATTACTAGTGCCGAAGCATATCTTACCACCAGGGATAGCCTTTGGATCGAAGACGCCCTGACCAGAATGATGAAAGATAACGAGCTTGCATATCTTATAGTGACCAATTCAAAAGGAAAAATAAAGAAAAAAATAAATTACGGTCTGGCGCTGTCAAAAGGAGTTTCACAAGCGAAAAAAAGTTCTGTTTACACCCATGAAGAAGACACATTGACAAATGTTGTTGCACCGATTACGCATGATGGTAAATATATAGGGGACATATCTTTTGGATTTTCAAAGGTAAAATTTATAAAAGCAGAAAAGTTAGCCAGGAGAGAATTTGCTATTATAGCGGCCTCAATTTTTCTTGGCGGAATTTTATTAACAATTTTTATTAGTTTTTTAATTACCAGACCGTTTAGCTCAATTTTGAAAAGTACAAAAAAAATAGCAGGAGGGGATTACGGACAGAGAATTAAGATAAAACGAAGGGATGAATTTTCTCTTATTGCAAACTCATTCAATAGCATAGCCGAAAAACTTGAAGAATCAAATTCACAGGTTATTCACCTAAATAATAAATTAAAAACAGCTTTTAGAGACAAACTAGGTGAATTAAATTTAGAAATTAACCAGAGGCGATTGGCAGAAGCGTCATTAAAAAAGAGTGAAGAACAATTTCGCCTGTTGTTCAATATTGCGCCGATCGGCATGGTTATTACATCCACGGACCGCAGAATCATCAAAACAAATATTGCTTTCGGGAGAACTTTGGGATACAGGGACAAAGAATTGGAGGGAATGACCACGTTAAACCTAACCTATTATGAAGACAGACCAATGGATGAAGAAATTTACAAGGAATTACTAGAAGGCAAAATTGATAATAGGCATTATGAAAAAAGATATGTTACAAAAAACGGAAACATAATAGATGTTGTTAATAGAGTTCTTTTATATAGAAATGAAAAGGGCAAGGCGGTTCAATTTATTGAGCAGGTTATAGATATTACCGCACAGAACAAAATGCAAAGGGACTTGCTTATTGCCAAAGAGAAAGCGGAAGAATCTGATCTGATGAAAAGTGCGTTCCTTGCACAAATGTCTCACGAAATAAGAACCCCCCTTAATGTTATTATAGCTGCTTCATCAATTTTTGAAGAAGAGATTCGCGAACACCTGGATGAGGATTCACGCCAGGTTGTAGATTCAGTTAAAAGTGCAGGTAAAAGATTAATGCGAACAATAGATTTGATTTTAAATATGTCTGCTGTTCAAACCGGAAAATATCAACCGCAGTTCGAGCCCCTTATGCTTAATAATGAACTTAAAAATCTGGTGGAAGAATTTAAGCCACTGTGCCTGGAAAAGAATATTGGTTTGAAATTTCAGACTCATCTTGATGACGCGCAAATTATGGCAGATAAGTACACCTTTGAACAAATATTTCAGAATTTAATTTCAAACGCTATAAAATACACCAGACAAGGACAAGTGGATGTTGTGGTATTTAAGACAGATAAAATTTTTGTTGAAATTAAGGATACAGGAATCGGAATGTCAAATGAATATCTGGAAAAACTGTTTATTCCTTTTTCTCAGGAAGATGTAGGTCACAAGAGAGAGTTTGAAGGAAACGGCCTTGGACTGGCATTAGTAAAGAAATATGTAGAAATTAATAATGGTGTAATAAAAGTTGAAAGTGAAAAGGATATGGGATCAACTTTTACTGTGATATTCAACAATTAAACTATCATTCATACCACGAAACAATCTCAAACATACCTGTATTCGGATATCCCGGGGGAGAGGCAATCATTAAACGGTTATCGTATCGATAGTCTTTGAGAAATCCTGAGATCCAAGTATAACTTTGAACCATTAGTATGAAAAGTACCAACAGGTAATCTACCCTTTTGTTGTATTCCACCATATAAATTAATTGTCCCTGAAATAGCCCTAGATATCGTAATTTTCAGCACCGAATCCCGCCAGTTTCTGCATACACTGACGCATCAATATTTATATTGGATCTATTTGCAGAATTATCAGTAATTAAAACATTATTTTGTGCGACAATACCCAAAAGATCAGTCGAACTTGGATCTGTACGGGGATTCGTATTGTAAACTAATATTTCCATCGAGATAAACATCTCCACCGATTGTCGTCGTTGTTGTTGTTGTTGTCGTTTTCCCCTTTATTCGTATTGGTGGTGGTAACAGTTTTTGTTTCCTGAGAAGACCCAATTGAATATTTTCCCGTTACAGTCCCTTGTAATCTGAGCACCGCACCAGAAGCAAATATCGCCCCATTTGGCGCAAGTGCTGATGCTAATAGCAGAAGTATAACTGGATCACTATAAGAATATTTATATTTTATACTGTCACCTGAAAATGTAACGTATACAGTATCGTGACCTGAAAAATCTACACCACCGTTATCAGCCATCCCTTTCAGACTGGCTGTGCCCCCTGGCGGGATCGGCATATCAACCCCAGATTGATATCCTCCGTTAAACTGCGGGTTTGAATATCCTTTCGTTACAAAGTGACTTTTAGTAGTAACTTTACCATTAAACACGGGATCTCCGCTAATTGTTAGTTTGTCCTGAGTATGAAGTGGTCCCCAAACGGTATCTCCGGTAATCCAATAAGTAGGGTTATTTCCTTCAGAAACAGAATAGTAAGCAAATTTTGAGAAGCTGCTTGGCTGTAATGTTACCTGCACGGTGTCGCTATATCCTTCATAATGACCAATTGAAGTTAACCTTCTTGTATTAGTAAACGCGTTTATAATATCAACGCTTACAGTATATGATCCGCCTGAGTAAGAGACATTGTTATAACCGGCTGTCCAGGTAGGATCAAGAAAAATTTGATTTGCTCCAACGTTTGCTCCGCCTACGGCAATATTATGCACATTCATATTAGTATAATAACTTGCCATATTATCAACTGCACGGGTTGAAGCAGTTTCAATGTTTTTTTCCATTATCAGAAAAATTGTACTGAACCCTATGACCAAAAATAAAATTGCTCTTCCGCCCATTTTGATTTTCCTTTTTACCTGTTTTGCAGGGTTCTTGCTGTTAAGTTAAATTGTGTGAGATCGACATTTGAACTTTTGGGGTTTATGTTCAAACTTAGTTGTTTAATTGGAAAGAACTTTTTATACGAAGAATTTGAGAAGCGAATATTTTGGGATACTACTAATAAGGTTGTGGTTAGAGGAGTTATATAAAACATATATATTAAGCCCTGGTATTTATTCGCCAGGTGAAATTTTAGAGTATCAGTTAAATTAAAATTATTTATAGGGATATTTATTTTATTTGACATAGATTGTATAATTTCTATTTGTATTAGCATCCTGGTCATATTAATTGCTCTGGTTCATATTTCATAATTTGTATTTTGCAAAAACAATTTCTTATATAAATAATAATTGTAATCATTCATACCACGAGACAATTTCAAAATGTCCGGTGGTTGGAAATCCCGGGGGAGAAGCAACCATAAATCGATTATCATATCTATAATTTTTTAAAAAGCCCGAGACCATAACGGTTTTTGAGCCATGAGTGGTAAAAGTACCCACTGGTTGTCTATTCTGATTTATTATCCCTCCGTATAAATTAATTGTTCCATCCAGTGAGCGAGTGGCGTAATTTTCAGCACCGAATCCCCCGGTTTCTGAGTATACAGACGCCTGAATATTTATATTGCCTTTGTTAGCGCTGTTATCCGCAATTAAAACATTATTTTGCGCAACTATACCCAAAAGATCAGTGGAATTTGGATCTGTTTGCGGATTAGTGCTGTAAACTATGTCTCCATCAAGATAGATATCTCCCCCAATTGTGGAAGTAGTTGTTGTTGTTTTAGTTTTCCCCCTTTTATTGGTATAAGTAGAAGTAACAGTTTTTGTTTCCTGAGAAGCCCCAATTGAATATTTTCCTTTTACTGTTCCCTGTAATCTGAGCACTGCCCCACTTGCGAATATTGTACCATTAGGAGCAAGAGTTGATCCCAAAGCAGAAGTATAAGCGGAATTATAAGAGTACTTGTATTTTATAGTATCACCTGCAAAGGTTACATATACAGTGTCATGACCGGAAAAATCTGCACCACCATTGTCTGCCATTGCCTTTAAATTAGCCGCACCATCTCCTGGTATTGGCATATCAACACCGTTTTGATATCCCCCGTTGAATTGAGGATTTGAATAGCCTGTTATAATCACTTTTTTCTTAGTAGTAACTTTACCATTAAACACAGGGTCTCCGTTAATAGTTAGTTTATCCTGAGTATGAAGGGGACCCCAGACGGTATCACCGGTAACCCAATAAATAGTGCTCGTACCTTCAAAGGCAGAATAATATGCAAATTTTGAAAAACTGCTTGGTTGAAGAGTTACTTGCACAGTGTCGCTATAGCCATCATAATAACCAATTGAAGTTATTCTTCTGGTGTTTGTGAAAGAGTTTATAATATCAACGCTAACCGTATAAGAGCCACCTTCAAATGAGACGTTATTAAACCCGGCCGTCCACGTGGGGTCAAGAAAAATTTGATTTGCTCCTACATTAGCTCCGCTGACTGCAATATCATGAACATTCATATTTGTATAATAGACTGTCATATTATCAACAGCACGGCTTGAAGCAGTTCCAATGTTTTTTTCCATAATCAGAAAAATTGTGCTGAATCCTATAACCAAAAATAAAATTGCCTTTCCACCCATAATAATTTCCTTACTACCTGTTTTGTAAATTTCTTGCTGTTAATCTTAATTGTCTCCAGAACGCTACAACGTATGTAGAGTCTATAGGCTCCGGGTTTTCAACCTGCAGGTCAATCTGCATCTTTTGGATTTGGCCGGGCGGTGTTACGGGGGTAGCCAAAGTATTCCCGAAACTATCAAAGTATATTAGCTTAAATTTTGTAATGCCAACGTTTGAACTCTTTGGAGTTTCCCCGTTAACAACCCTGTATAACAAACGGTCTCGCGGATTAGGGGTGTTAGACAGTTCGCTGGTTGGGCCTAAATAATAATAAAGCGTGTCCACCGAACCATTATTATTAATGTCTGTTAAAAATTTAATGGAAGATGTATCGGCAAATAAAATAGCTTTTGTTGGGTCGGGTATTTTAGTCCAATCTTTACAATACCCTATTTTTCTGAAATCATGCTCTAAAACAGTTCCAACCGAAATCATAGCCGATTGAACGTTAGCTTCCGAGGTATTATTATAAAGATTAGAAGTAGCGGATGCATTTAAGCGGAACAGGATCAACATGATTAATCCGCCGATTAATATAGAACCCAATATATCTAATAGTGTACTATAACCCATTTTATATTTCTTTTTAGTTAAATACCCAATAGCTGAAAAGTGATGATAGCCTTACAGTGTCTTCCATTGATTTGCTTGTTACTGGTTACAGAAATTTTTTTTGTCCAGGTCTTGCTGCTTGACGTAACATCGGGATTACTCGGATCTACATAAACAACGCTGCAGGTAATATCAAAAACCGCTGAAGGCATTGTTGAATCAGTTTTAGTGTAGTGGTTATAATCATCAAAGTCGTTGAAATTGGGATACACTTCACCGGTTTCAGGATCAAGTTTGTTGGGAGCGGTAAAGTCTATCAGTCCGGTTGCAGATGAATCAGCCGTAGCTTCATCAAAGGCCTTTCCCATCGCTTCTTCAATTACAGAAGCACCAACGGATGTAGCGAGAATGACAAATTTAGAATCCATAACAGTTGTAGTATTGCTTGAAAAATTGCCATTAACCCTTAATATTAGAGTTGATAATAAAATCATTGCACCTATTGTTAGTAACATCTGTCCAGTATTCATTTTGCCTTATTAATCCTAATAATTGTTATCAGCTAATTTCTATTATCAATTTTCGTGCTAAAATAACATCCAGAAAATTTTTTATAAGTCAAGAATTGTCAAAAAGCAAGCAAAAAGAAGCCAAAATCAGCAAAATTTAACGCCTGTAATAATTACTGAAAAAATAACTCACCCAGCCTAAAACTACCGGTAATTATTACCCAACAAGTAATAATTACGCGTAATATTTACATACTCTAACTTGGGTTAAACAAATGCCATTATTTTGTTGTGTTTAAGGTGTTTGTGCTCTGGCATAATTTTTACTTTGTCTTGGGAAAAACAGGATGGACCTATATTAAATGGGACAACAGCAATTATTGTTAATCGTATTGGGAGTTATCATTATCGGTATTGCAATAGCAGTTTCATTTAAGCTTTTCAGAGCACACTCTATTGATGAAAAACGAAATCTGCTGACAAACGAGGGAGCAAGCCTGGCAACTTTAGCGATGAGCTATTATAAAAAGCCTGCGGAAATGGGCGGTGGCGGAAGGTCCTTTATCAATTGGACGCTACCCGATGCTATGGCTACAACAGCTACCGGCAGATTTACCTCGATTGCATACGATGACAGTGTTGTTATCACCGCGATAGGTAATGAGGTGACCACAGGCAATGATTCGGTTAAGGTTCAGATTACCGTGTTAGCTGACAATTTTAGAACAAGGATCATTAATTAAAAATTTAAGCATTAGAAAAATAATTCTATCATACTCAGATTTCAGAATGTTCGTTACTTAATTAATATAATATATTTCAAACATTTCAGAAGGAACACATTATGGGTCAACAACAACTCTTACTCATCGTTTTAGGCGTAATTGTAGTTGGTATCGCAGTCGTAGTCGGTATTAACTTATTTAACGCAAACGCAGTAGCATCAAACAGGGATGCCGTTATATCAGATTTAAATAATCTCGGTGCAATGGCACAGCAGTATTATAAGAAACCTGCTTCAATGGCTGGTGGTGGAAATACATTTACTGGCTGGACAATACCAACCCAGCTTGATATCAACAGCTAACGGTACTTACGTATGCAACAGCTGGTGCTCAATCAGTTTCAATCGTTGGCACTGGAAACGAAATGTAAATGGAGCTGATTCTGTTAAAGCAACGGCTACCGTTATCACCTAACAGCAATAACTGTTACAGTAAACAACTAAACTGTGACCACAGGTCGTGTACAATTTCTTTTTTAAAGGCTGATAAAATTAGTATATTTTATCAGCCTGTTTTAATTATTATAGGATATTATGGTTGAATTGAGATTTTCTGCTGACAGGGTGAATGGACAAACCATAAGTGGTTCCTTAACTGCTTCTTCCGGCAGAGAAGGCAAGCAAAAGATTTATCGTTTAGCTGAAAAAAACCAGTTAACAATTAAATTTGTTGAGGTTAAGTCCACTTATCTTTATAAAGTTAGGAAAGGAACTGAAAAACCGGTTAGAGGAGAGCAAAAAGCGTTTAACAAAAAAGAAGTAGAAGACGCTCTTACAAAACTCGGATATACAATTCTTTCGGTAAACAAAAAACTTATCGACCTTCATTTTAATCCTCCACAGACAGAAATTGTTTCTTTCGTAAAAATAAGTGCGGAACTGTTGGAACAAAAACTTCCATATAGTGAAATACTAACTTTGCTGATCGGTGATACTGCAAATAAAACCCTGAAAGAAACTTTAAAAGAAATTAATAATGAGTTGAAGAGAGGAGCTGATAGCGAAGCAACATTTTTAAAATATCAGGCCGTCTTTGGCAAATTTACTTCATATATGTTGGGCCTGGCTTCTAAGAGTGGAAATATGGTTGAAATATATAAAGCAACGGCCAAGTTTCTGGAAAGAAGAATGGAGTTCAAAAAGAGTGTGAGAAGTGCATTAATAACACCGGCTATTACTCTTTTTGTACTCTTTATTGCCGTCCTGTTTTATGTGGGTTATATATTTCCTGAAACTGCAAAATTGTTTGTTAAGTTTGGTATTCCCCTACCACCTATGACAGCATTCACATTAGGACTTAGTAATTTTCTTATAAATAACGCTATTATTGTTACACTGGTTCTTCTTGTGCCGCCTATAGTTTTGTGGCGTTACTTTAAAACCCCAAAAGGTGCTTTTTTATTTGATAAATTCATTCTTAAAATGCCTGTGATGGGATCACTAATACATAAAACACTTATAGAAGTTTATTGCCGGGTATTTTATACTTTATATAGTGGCTCTGCTGAAAGTATTGAGCCAATAAGGATTGCAGCAGAAGCAACGGGCAACAGATATTTTGAAGACAAAATCAAAAATGTTGCTATACCCTTGATGATAAAAAAAGGAACGGGGATAACCGAAGCGTTTGAGACAACGGGTGTATTTACCGATACGGCCCTTTCGCGTCTTCATTCAGGCGAAGAAACAGGAACAATTAAAACCACTTCTTTGCAGATAGCAAATTATTACGAAGCAGAGACGGTGTACAGATTAAAGAATGTTATTGAATTAATACAGGTTTTTATCGCAATGATAATTATGGTTGTTATGATTCTATTAACACTTGTTTCGGCAGAGACAGCTACCATAAGACCTAAAACGCCTGGAGTGGCGAGTAATGAAATTCATATAGAAAGAAATATATCATGATAGATACAAGTCTTGAAATGACGGATAAAATCGGTTATTTACTTTTTAAGAAAGGAATAATTGATAGTGTCGTTTTGGAGAAGGCTCTTGCTGCAAAGGCAGATGATAAATCTAAGATAAAAAGAAACCTTGCACAAATATTAGTGCAGGATTTTAATTATGATCACGATACTATCTTTAGGGAAGTTGCAATTCTTTATGCTTTTAGAGAACTTGAAATTAATCCCGAGGAAATTCCACAACGCCGCATTGATTCCATCAAGCAGATGATTAATGATACCAGTGATCAGTTGAAGTCTCAGATGATGGAGCACAAGATCATACCATTTATGTTTGATGACCGCTCAAAAGATAAATTAATTTTAGCAGCGATAGATCCAACGGATAGAAACATTCCCAAAGTTGCCTTTGGTTTACAGGCGAAAAAATATGAAGTAGTCTTTATAAGGAAACACGATTTTGAATTGCTTATACAAATTGTGCTTCCACCCGAAAACGCTTTTTTAAAAGCAATGGAGGATGTAGCCCCCGAACTTGAAATAGAAGGGCAAGAAGCATCACTTGATGAAGACGAGCTAGATGCGGAGATAAATAAAAGTGCATTAATAAATCTTGTGGAAGGGGCTCTGCTTGAAGGTGTTAGAAGAGGGGCCAGTGATATCCACTTTATTCCAAGGTCCGGTAATAAAACGGAGATAGATTTTCGTGTTGATGGCAAACTTCAGGTTTGGCACGTGCAGGAAAACACACTACCGGAAGCTGTGGTCGCTGTTGTAAAAGATCGCTCAAAAGGGATGGATAGATTTGAAAGAGAAAAAGCACAGGATGGTTTTATTCAGAGGGAAATAGACGGTATTATTATTCGATATAGAGTATCTGTTTTACCTATGGTTGGAACAGAACTTAAAAACAAGTTTGAAAGTGTAGTAATTAGAATTCTTGATGACAGGAAAGTAATAAAAGATATAGATAAACTTGGACTGGCCGGATATTCTAAAGATGTATTTTTAAAGGCTATCAACCAGCCTCAGGGAATGGTTATTTTAACCGGGCCAACAGGAAGCGGCAAAAGTACGACGCTTGTGGCTGCGATATGTCAGGTAATAGATCCCAGTGTAAATGTTTTAACAGTTGAAGACCCGGTTGAATATGTTATTGAAGGAGCCAGGCAATTAAAAATAGGTCATAGAATGAATTTTGAGCAGGCAATTAGATCTATACTTCGTCATGATCCGGATATAGTTTTGGTTGGTGAGATGAGAGATAAAGAAACTGCTGAAGTTGCTATTAAATTAGCAAACACAGGCCACTTAACTTTTTCTACACTTCACACAAACGACGCACCAAGTGCTGTAGCAAGGCTTTATAAAATGGGAATTGAACCATTTCTTATTGCTTATGCTATCAATCTTATAGTTGCCCAACGTCTTGTTAGAAGTCTATGTCCTAATTGTAAAAAGCGTACTGCCAACTTTGACGAAGCTATGATGAAGGCAGCGGATTTGGATATTGCCGAATGGAGGAATTACATCGTTTACGAACCAAATGGTTGCGAAAAATGCGGGAAGACAGGTTATAAGGGCAGATTAGCTATACACGAAGCCTTATATTTTACAAGACCTATTCGAGAGGCTATTGTTAAATCGGGAGTTGAGGTTGATGAAGAGAGGATCAGAGTGCAAGCCAGGAAGGATGGAATGTTAAACCTGCGTGAAGCAGGGCTTGAAAAAGTGAAGCTGGGACTTACTTCAATTGAAGAAGTTCTTGCATCTACGTCAGAAGATTAATTTTGAAACATAAATAATGAGACAGAGTTTTGGTTGTTGATAATGAATATAAAGCCATATTAAAAAGATTTATTTCAACTATTCCCGAGATAGTTTACGGAACTGAAAGAGTTGAATATATTCTAGAGAACATTGAACAGATATCCGCCAGCGAAAGAATGGTTCTCAAAAATGTTGCTGACCGTATGTTAACCAGCATGGTGGAACGGGATGCCTCTGATCTCGAAATTGGTGGGCACGCCAGTGGGGGCTATGTATGGATAAGAGTTTTCGGTACTAAAGAAAGAGTCAAGGAATTTCCACAATTTACGGTGGACGAAGCAGCGGTGATGATTGCTAATATGTTAAACAGAAACCAACGAAAATATGTTGCAACAACAAGGAACCTTGATTTTAGTTATGCTTTTCTTTACGAAAGGAAAAAAGTTTTTGCACGGTTCAGAGCTTGTGCTTATATTGATTTGGAAACATTAGCGTTAAACCTCAGGGCAATTAACACAAAGGTTCGTCCATTAAGTTCGCTTGAATTCCACCCCAATGTTGTTAAAGCGATGAGTCATAACTATATAAAGTTTGGACTTTCATTAATTACCGGTATTACCGGCTCAGGAAAATCCACAACCCTTGACTCTATAATAGATGAACACAATAAATTCGATCCTGCACATGTTGTAATAATAGCTTCACCAATTGAATATATACATACATCTAATGTTTCGTTCATAAGACACAGAGAGGTTGGAAGAGATGTATTGTCTTTTAAAGATGGAGTTATACAAGCCCTTAGGCAAGATCCCGACATTATAGTTATTGGTGAAATGCGTGATCCCGAGACTATTCTTGCTGCGCTTGAAGTAACAGATACCGGGCACAAGGTTTTTTCTACTTTGCATACATCTTCGGCTGTTGAATCAATTGATAGAATAGTGGCTGAAGTACATCCCACCGAACAAGAAAGAGTTAGGAATAGACTCGCAGATGTATTAATTTCGGTAGTGTCTCAGAAACTTGTTCCCGGGATTGATGGAAAACTTGTTCTTGCTAAAGAAGTTTTAATTGTTACCCCGAGTGTTAAGGCAGCAATTAAAAATAACAATACCAGCGAAATTTATATGATGATCAATCAGGGGGCACAAAGCGGAATGATAACTATGGAACAGGATCTTAAAAGACTTTACCTGAGCAAGAAGATCAGCATAGATAATGCGATGGCTTATGCTAATAATAAAACAAGAATGCAACAAATATTAACAGTAGGTAAATGAAGCAAGTAATCTTTACATATTGTGAAGGCAATGATACCAAAATTGCAGTTATACAAAAAGATAAAGACAAAATGAAGGTGCTACGCGCGGTATCTTTCGATGTTGTTGCACCGGCGTATAATCTTGAAGAAGGTATGGAGGGACTGAAACTTGATAGTGATGATCTTCATATTGATGGAATGAAGGATTCTATAGCGGTAGGTAAAGACTCACCTATGTCAAATGTGAGTTTGATCAATTCCTCTTTAAAAGGTCTTAATCTGACTAAGTCTACATTTGTACCTGTTCTTACTGAACCAAGCGTGCATTACCATTTTTTTGAAGGGACTAAAAAAACAAGGGCCGGAAATTTTACACAGGAAATAGTTGATGATATCCAGCAATCCAAAAATGTTTCTATAGACCAGGAAAACCTTGCATATGTAGAGCTTGCAGACAAAGCCTGGATGGCAGTTTTCCTTAGCGGTGAAATTTCCTGTATAAAATTAATTAATTCGCTTGCACAGTCTAATGGAAAGAGAAATTACAAAATTCAGTCTGTTAAAAGTGCTGAAATTTCTCTTGCATATTACATAGCGAAAACAAAAAAATTCTTCCCGGATGATTTTTCTTTGATTGTATACATTGGTAAAGAGTATAGCAAATTAATTTTTTTACATGGTAGAAAATTAAAACATGTTGGAAGCACGTTAGATATTGGAAAGGTAAACCTTCATACCTATGATGTTTATTTTTCTAAAATTTTGCTTGAAATGGAAAACGGCGGTATATCGTCTCTTGATAACATTATCGTTTGTGGTGAAGACGATTCCGAGAATATAGTACTTTCATTTTATGGTACCTTCCCGGAAGCAAATGTTTCCAAAATGGATTTTTCTGATC
Organism: uncultured Bacteroidota bacterium; assembly: GCA_963772675.1. GTDB lineage: Bacteria > Bacteroidota > Ignavibacteria > Ignavibacteriales > Ignavibacteriaceae > JAKAGZ01. Next base: position 69,323 of record CAVYYF010000005.1, on the reverse strand, counting down.
TTGATCTTTTGGATCTTGATAGTGAAACGAAAGAAACTCTTTCGGCATTTAGTGTCCCGATAGCAGCAGCAGTTGATTTCTTTGATGAAGAGTCAGAACTTCATAAAGGAATAAATTTACTTCCCCGGTATGTTAAAGAAGATCAGAAGTTTATTCAGTTTGGATGGCATGGGTACGCAATGCTTCCCGTTTTATTTATTACGGCGTTTTTCCTAACGCAAACGTATCTTAAGAACGAAAGAAATTTAAATTCTATAAAAGATGAGGTAGCGGTTCAGAAAGTGTTATTAAAACAAAACCGGAGCATTTTGGATAAAATAAACGAAATCGAGGGGAGATTAAATAATTTTGGAGCTACACAAGCAATTCTTGACTCTGTCTCAACCGGTACGGAAGTGTGGTCAAATTCATTGGAGAAAATATCTGAGTTCTTTTCGGATAAGAAAAAACATATGGCTTACAAAGATGAATATGAATGATGAAAGAAGAGTAAATCTTGAAGGGTATGCTCTTTCAAAGGACGTGTTAACTGACTTTGCCTATATGATGAAATCGGGTGAGTTGAAAGGAATTTTTTATGAAACATTACGCGATAAAAATTCTTACAGGTTTACAATGAATTTTAATATTTCAAGTTACCAAAAAGATACTAAATGAACAGAAAACTCAAAAGTACATTGGGACTTATTGGTTTGTTGATACTAATCGCAGTGGCGGGAGGAGTTTATATTTTTATTTTCCAAAAAGGAAAAATTGAAGATATGAAGACTGAGTTGAAAAAACTCAAAGCTAATGATTATAACACTGAACAACTAACTGCACAGTATAAAGAAATGACGGCCAGGGAAGCTATTCTGGATTCTATTCTTGCATCGAGAAGGTTTAATATTCCCCAGAATCTTTCCTCGATTAAGTTTTTTGATTTTACAAATGTAGTCAGTTCAGGATTTGCTGCAGATAAAACACAATTGAACGTAGAATATATTGACCAAAAAGCAGAGAAAGAATTCTTTTATTATGAATATAAATTAAGCGGTACAGGCACATTTAATAATGTCCATCAATTAATTTATGCTATCGAAAAAAGCAAAGAGTTAAAAAAGGTCAAAGGACTTACTCTTAGCAGCACAGTTCAAACCGACAAAGATGGTGTTCCCCATTTTCTTGTAAATTTTTCAATGAATGTGGATGTCTATTATTCCTCAAACAACAGGTTTGCCAGCAGTAAAATAAAGGAAAACGACATCACCACCGGCTCAATTTATGATATTTTTTATCCTTTAATAAGGAACGAACTCCCTCCGAATCTGGATAATTTGTTAGACGTTCAGGGTGCAAGGTTATTGGCACTTATCCCCGAAGGAGCGTTTCTGGCTGATTCGAAAGGGAATACGTATTTGCTGTGGGAAGGTGAGCAGGTTTACCTGGGTTACTTAACAAAGATTGATTACGAAAATAATCGTGTTAGTTTTATTCTTAATAAGGGCGGCATAATAGAAAAGGTTGACCTATCTCTGGAAAAAGATGTGCCTAATAAGAAAAATCAAAACAAAGAGATTCAAAAATGAAAAAAACAGTCAGTGCAATTTTAGCTTTTCTAATTATAATTTTTTCAACGCCGGGTATTGCCCAAAATTATCTCCAGAAAACTTTAACTGGACAATATAGTCCTGATCAGTTGGTAACTTTCGCTTCCTCAATTCCTTTTAATGATGCAATAGCATTAATTAATAAGGTAAGCGAAAAGACTACAGGAATAAAAGTAGTCTCTACGGTTGACAGAACAGATCCTGTTGGTGTGGAAATAAATGGTCTGTATTATGAAAAGGCCCTTGACATTATAGTTAAGTATGCCGGATTGATCTATGAGAGACAGAATGATATGATTGTGGTAAAAAATAGTAATGCACCGCCGGAGGTAAAGAAAGATGCTTCTACATACGCCCCCGTGGATGCAAGGGATGTAAAAATTTCCGCTATCTTTTTTGATTCTGATGTACTTAAAGCCAGGCAAATGGGAATAAACTGGCAGGTATTGCTCTCCAGGAATGGTCTGAACCTTGGCGGTCAATTAGGAGATGTAACAGATGCTGATCCTTTAACGGGGGGTAGCTCTTCAACATCGAGTAGTTCTTCAACCACCACCCAGAAATTTACCGGCGGTCAACTTGCGGCTAAATCAAGCTTTAATCTGGGTGATTTTTCTGGGAATGCAACGGCATTATTTCAATTCCTGGAAAGCGAAAATGTAGGAGAGGTTATAACTGCTCCCAACACAACCGTCAGAGATGGGCAGGAAGGAACAATCCAGGTGGGTTCAGATTTTTCAGTTAAGACCAAGGATTTTGCAGGTAATACAATCGAGAAATTTTATCCTACGGGAACGATTCTAAAAGTTACGCCGCATGTTTATAGTGAAAAAGGAATTAATTATATCGTACTGAATATAAATGCTGAACGTTCAACTTTTCAAGTTTCGGATCTTACTTCAGTAATTAATAAAACAGCAGCTTCTACTCAGGTTATAATGCTTAATGGCGAAGAAACAGTAATAGGTGGTCTATTTATAAATGATGAGAAAACAGAAAGAACCGGGGTACCATTCCTGAAAGATCTACCATGGTGGGTTTTTGGTCTGCGCTATATATTCGGAAGTGACAATGTTACTGTTGAAAAGAGAGAACTTGTGATACTTATAAAAGCAGAATTGATCCCTACGCTGAAAGAAAGACTGGCAGGCCCACAAGCAATAAATCCGTTGAGGGATGAAATTCTTAAAAACAGAGAGAAAATCAAGTATTATAAGTTCAATGGAACGACCAACACCGATAATAATTAGGTAGAAAATGGAATCAATATTAATTGTTGATGATGATGTAAATCTTTGTCAGGCACTCAATGAGGAACTTCGCGAAGTCGGTTATGAAACCGAATTCGTTCATGATGGAGACCAGGCATTGGCAAGCCTTTCTGTAAAATTATTTGATCTTGTTCTGTTGGATTTAAAAATGCCCGGGAAAGATGGTTTTGATGTCTTAAAAGAAATGAGTGAGAAAAAGATTGATTCTAAAGTTATTGTTCTTACTGCTTATGCAGATGTAAAAAGTGCTATTGACTCAGCCAAAATAGGAGCCAACGACTTCATTAGTAAACCGTATGATTTAGATGAACTGTTGATCACGATAAGAAAAGTATTGCAAAAAGATGGATAGAGATGAAGATAAGTTTTAGGATATTATTTATAAACTTTGCTATAGTTGCAGTTATTCTTATAAGTTCAGCAGTTGCATATTATTCTGTAATGTATAATGTTCTCACCTCCCAGCAATCAAAATACCTGCTTAATTCAGATAATGATTTTATATATAGTTACCGCGAAATGATGCAAAATGTAGATGATGATTTTGCAATTTTAGCAGGTAATGATCCGGCTGAAGTTTTTAATCAAAAAGTACTTTTAAACAAGAACATTGATTTTGTTTTGCAGCAATCTCCGGATCCCCATGGTTATATCATTAGAAAGTTGGTTAAGAAAAATGTTTATGTGTCAAATCAAAGGTTTACAATCCAGGAGTTTTTAAAAAATAATCCATCCGCAATTGTAAAGACATTTAAAGAGAGCAACGGCCAGATATATTATTATGGGAAAATTATTTCATCCGATTTTATCAATAAAGTTTCTGAAAAAATACGTGCGGATGTAGCTGTAATATGGAATGGCTCTCCAATCATAATTTCAAACGAGGAAGGGAATCAAAAAAATTTTTATTTGATTACAGAGGCATACCAAAATCTATCAAAGAAAAATACTTTTGATGTACATAGCCAGGAATCATCATCTGCTGATTTGCTAACTACAATTTACAGGCCTGCAATCGGAAATGGGACAAACAATCAACTCGATTTTATTATTTTTACAACGCTTGATGAAACATTGCAGCTAAAGTCCAGTCTCAAAAATATTTTGATAGTTATTGGTCTGGCAGGTGTGGTGTTGTCTTTGATTCTTACATTAGTATTTACAGATAAGATCAGAAAGCAGATTTCAGTATTAAGCAAAGCCACCGAAATAACAAGGGATGGAAATTTTAAAACAGAAATTCCTGTTCAAAGCAATGACGAAATAGGCCAGCTTGCAAAGGCATTTAATGTGATGTTGGTTGAGCTCGGGAAAAACGAGAAAGCAAAAAACGAATATTCAGAGTTTATATCTTTAATTAATAAGAATCCCACACTTACAGAAATTTCGGAAGCTTCATTAAGCAAGATAATCAAAACAGCCGGCTTTGTTGTAGGTGCTCTTTATATTGTTGATGATAACAACAAAATAACTCTGGCCAGTTCATATGGGCTAAGCGACAAAATTACTCTTTCTGCTAATGTATCGTTTTTTGATAAGGTTATTAAGGATAAAGAGCCCTTTGAAATGGGCTTTGAGGAAAATCCGACTAAAATTTCTCTCGGAGTTGTTGATATAGAAATTAAGCATTTGCTTATTGTGCCGATTATCTACAATCAAAGAGTTATAGCAATACTTGAACTTGGATCTTCCGGAACACCAACACCGGAGGCTAGAGAGTATCTTTCAAAAATAAAAGACCAACTTGCTATTGGAATAACTAATGCCACGGCGTTTGTTCAGATGAAAAACCTGGTAGCTGAGTTGAAAAAATTAAATGAAGATTTTCAAAAACAAAATATCCAGATCAGAAAACAGAATGAAACACTTGTCGAACTACACGATGAATTGAAAGAGAAAGCGAAAGAACTGGAGATTCAGAAGGGCAAGGCAGAAGAAGCAACAAAGCTGAAATCTCAGTTCCTCGCCAGCATGTCTCACGAACTGAGAACACCAATGAATTCTATTCTTGGATTAACAGAACTAATTCTGGAAGAGACTTCACTGGTTGGTAAAAATAGAGAAAGATTAGAAGTCGTATTAAAGAGCAGCAAACGGTTGATGAATCTCATTAACGACATTCTTGACCTTTCAAAAATTGAAGCGGGTAAAATGGAGCTTCACAACGAAGATGTTTTGCTTGAAGAGTTGATTCGCGATGTAGAAACTTCTATTAGTCCGTTGGTAAATAATAAACCTATTGATTTAAAGCTTTCCAGAAATTGTAATACAAGGATTATAATAAATGTAGAAAGAGAAAAAATCACACAAGTATTAATAAACTTGTTGGGAAATGCAATTAAGTTTACTGAAAATGGATACGTGGAGCTTGCTGTTTCAATTGATAAAAACAGCCTGCTACGTTTTGATATTAAAGATACCGGGATTGGAATATCGGAAGAAAATATTAAAATAATCTTCGAGGAATTCAGGCAGGCTGATGGAACTACTACGCGAAAATTCGGAGGAACAGGTTTAGGGCTTGCTATATGTAAAAAAATAGCAGACTTGCTTAAAGGAAACATTACGGTTATGAGTGTGATGGGGCAAGGCTCAACATTTTCCTTTACTCTTCCAATGGTATTTGTTTCGGAAGCAAGTATTGAAGAAAGCTCGGAAATTGAACAAAATCAATTGCTTCAGAAAAAGCAAAACACAATACTTGTTATAGATAAAGATCCGGATGTTCGTATAACAATTGGTCAGTATCTCGTTTCAAAGGGGTACGGGGTTGTTTATGCTGAAGATGGAGAAAAAGGGCTGAAAAAAGCGACTGAGATTCATCCATTCGCAATCACTCTTGATGTTTTGTTGCCTCATAAGGATGGTTGGTCAGTTCTTAGAGAATTGAAAGGGAATCCTGAAACGAAAGATATACCTGTTGTACTTATCTCAATTATGGCAAATAAAAATCTGGGTTATGGGCTTGGTGCGTTTGAGTATTTTGTAAAACCGATTACGAACGATAAATTACGTGAAGTTTTTGGTCATCTAGAGAATTTTTCAAAAAAACCCGTTGAAAAAATTGTTATTGTGGATGACGATGAAATGGAATTTGATAAATTTAAGAGAGCGTTTAGAGGCGAAAATATAAGAATAGATTATATAAAAGATAGTGAGCTTGCTTTCAGTAAAATTTTGGAATCACAGCCTGATTTGGTGATATTGGACCTGATCATGCCTAAGGTAGATGGAATTACTTTATCTCATAGATTAAAATCAAATCCGGAGACAAAACACATCCCTATAATCATCAGTACAGCAAAAGATTTAACAGATGATGAAAGAAATTCCCTTCAATCAATAGTTGAAGAAATTACAATAAAGTCGATGGGGCATCCGCTGGATGTCTTAAAGATTGTTCGTGATCGATTAAGAATACAGGAAAGCTTCGGTAGTGTGAAAAAAGCAACTCATGAAAAAAGCAATGATGAAATAAAAATAACTCACCCGGTTGAAGGGTCAGGCGAGGGAAAAATCTGCCTCGGTGAAACACTAATCGTTGATGATGATCCCGATACCCTGTTTACTATTAATGAAATTGTTGAATCGTGCGGGTGCAAAACCATCCTTGCCAAAAATGGATTGGAAGCATTAAGTATTTTGGAAGAAAAAACCCCTGATTTGATATTAATGGATATTATGATGCCAGAGATGGATGGTTTTCAGGCTATCAAAAAAATAAGAGCTACTCCTAGGTGGTCGCAAATACCGGTGTTTGCAGTAACTGCCAAAGCAATGTCGGAAGACAAGGAAATTATTCTCAAACATGGTTTTGACGATTATATTCAGAAACCTGTTAATTCTACGGTGATGTCTTTTAAGATCAAAAAGTTGTTCTCTAAACTTAAGACAAGCAAGACGTGAAAAAAATATTAATAATAGATGACCTACCGGAAAATGTTTTTATGCTTCAGGATCGCCTTGAACATGAAGGGTATCAAATAATTACTGCTTATGACGGACAGACCGGTATTGAAAAAACAAAAAATGAATTACCAGACCTAATTTTGCTGGACGTTATGATGCCGGGGATAACCGGTATTGAGGTTTGTAAAACACTTGTAAAAGACCAAACAACAAAAAATATTCCAATAATTCTGGTAACTGCAAAGGTAGGAGCTGAAGATACCAGAGAAGGGCTTGAAGCAGGCGCTTTTGATTATATAAAAAAACCATTCAATAAAATTGAATTGCTTGCCAGAGTTAATTCAGCGTTAAAGTTATCCGATGCCCAAAAGATGTTGATCAAAGCAGAAAAACAAAGCATTTTTACTGCAACGGTAGTAACTGCTAATCATAAAATCAAACAACCGTTAACCTTAATGAATCTTTCAGCTGCTGCTATAAAAAGAGAGCTTGCTAAAAATGAAATTTCAAAAGAGGCTCTTACTAAAAGATTGGGCTACATTGAATTGGCGATTAAGGAAATAAATGATGTGTTGAACAACATGAATTCTATAAAAGAACCAATGATGGCTGATTACACTAAGAATATTAAGATGATTGATGTTGATGAAAACGTTTCTAAAAAAAACTAGATTAACCTTTTAATTGTAGCGAGCAACGTATCGAATTCATATGGCTTTGAAATAAAATCTGTTATACCTTTCTTTTGTAATCTCACCTCATTATTCAGAGAAACACTTCCGGAAGATAAAATTATAGGCATGTCCATATTAAGGCTACGTATTTTTTCTGAACACTCCAACCCATTGAGGCCTGGCATATTGTAGTCCAGAATAACCATATTCACTTTCAATTCTTCTGTCAAAAGCTTGATAACTTCATTGCCATTGTAAACCTTTATTACATTATATCCGACTGACTCCAGTAGCTCTGCCAGCAAATCACTAAGCATAACTTCGTCTTCAGCAAGAAGAATTATTTTTTCTTTGTCACTATTTTTTTGCACGGTGGGTTCATAGGCAGGAATAAAAACATCGAATGTTGTTCCCTTACCAACTTTGCTTGATACTTCAACTTCTCCATTATGAGCTTTTATAATTCCATAAGTTACATAAAGCCCAAGGCCTGAACCGCTCTCTTTCATTTTAGTTGAAAAGTAAGGATCAAATATTTTCAATAAATTATCTTCTGATATGCCGGAACCACTGTCACTAACGGAAAGCCAGACATATTTGCCATCGTGCAATAGAGGGTAGTTTACATTGTTTTTTTTATCAATCTCAATATTTTTACCAGATAATATTATCTTACCAGATTTTTCAATTGATTCTTTAGCATTTACACAAAGGTTTAGCAAAATTTGATAAATCTCAGTACCGTTCCCAAGTATATTAAAAAGTTTGTCTTCTATGTTGCTTTCGAAGGTAATATTTTTAGGGAAAGTATGATTTACAACTTTTGAAATCTCTGTTAGAAGAAGATTGGGATTAATTAATTCCTTTCTTTTAGGTGTGGGTTTACCAAATGAAAGCAGACCTTTCGTTAAATCTCTTGCCCTGATAGAGCAGCTTTCAATATTATCAATCAATTTTATAATATTGTCATTGTCGGGGATTCTTTTTCTTAAGAGGTTAACACTTCCAAAAATACTTGATAACAAATTGCTGAAGTCGTGAGCCATACCGGATGAAAGTTTCCCAATAGTCTCCAGTTTCTGTGACTGTAGAAGTCTTGTTTCAAGCGCAGTGTTTAGTTCCCTAGCCCTGAAACTTGTGATAGAAAAACTTAGAAGAGCCGCAAATTGCTCAACGGTTTTAATCTGGAAACCTGTGTGTTCACCACTTATTTTCCCAACAATTATAGTCGCTATGTGTTTGTTATCAAATATACAGGGAGTAAGTAAAATAGATTCTGATTTTAATAAGCCGGAAAGAGTAGATGCCAAATTGTTTGGAGTTTTGCTACCCTTAAGAGATTTTTGATTCGCACTAAGCCATTTGTTGAGAAACGAAAAATTAGATCCAATATCTTTTTTTAATTCATCAAAATTTAGCAGATAATTATCCGGATCGTATATGGTAAAATCATATTTTTGAGTGTCTTCCTGAAGATTATAGACTATTATAGCATAGTTACTTTTACTTAGTGAAACACATTTTTTAAGAATTTCATTAGAAAGTTTTGACAATGAATTTTCTTTTATTAAGAGTGTAAGAATATTTTGAAGTTCGTGTACAAATTCAGAGTCGCTTTTTACAGACGTGGCACTATTGTTTTTTTTACTGCCGATTGTTTTTACTTTAATCAAGAACCCATCGATTCTTTTTGGTGAGGAAAGAAGTTTTATAGAAACTGGCAAAGCGTTGTTTTTCAGCTTTAGATTCAGCGTTTTAGTTTTGTTATTTTTGATTTTTTTTAACCCGGAGTTGGTTAATAAACCCGGAAAGTCTTTTTGCTTTAGCTGGCCTGTTTTAAGTAGATGCTCAAAACTATTGCTGCACCAGATTAATTTCCAGTTTTTGTCGACGATAGCACAAGTACCAGAATCTGGCTGTAATAGTTTCTTTAATCTATATTTTGAAACTATTTTTTCCAGCATAATTATTCTTGCTTAATCTGGTATTTTTTAATTTTTGTATAAAGGGTTTTGGGACTAATACCTAATTGACTGGCAGTTTGTGTTCTGTCCCATTTATTTAATTTCAAAGCATGAGCAATATGTTTTTTTTCAACTTCGTCCATGCTCAATACGTGTTCTGGTTGAGAGGCATGATCTTCTGATACTGGAATTTTTTCAGTTATATCAGAAGGCAGGTTAAGATCTTCGGCATGAATGATTTCTCCTTCTGCAAAGATTAAAGCTCTTTCTATAATGTGGTCAAGTTCTCTAACGTTACCTGGAAAGTTGTAGCCCAAGAGAGCTTCCTCAGCTTCGGGAGATAGTTTTTTGGGTGATCTTATTGGCGACTTTACTTCTAAAAAATGTTTTGCTAATAAAAGAATATCTCCCTTTCTATCCCTCATCGGGGGGATAGTTAAGGTAATCACATTTAATCTGAAAAGTAAATCACGTCTGAAGTTTTTATTATCTGCTTCTTCAAGTAAATTTCTATTGGTTGCTCCAATAACTCTTACATTTGATGTTAAGTTGGTAACACCGCCAATTCTTCTATATTCTCCATTTTCTAAGAAGCGCAAAAGTTTTGGCTGAAGAGTTAGGCTTAATTCACCGATTTCATCCAGAAATAGAGTTCCACCATGAGCTATTTCAACCAGACCTTGCTTTGTTGCTTTCGCGTCTGTAAAAGCTCCTTTCTCATGACCAAATAGTTCACTCTCAATTAGTTGGTCGGGGAGAGAAGCACAATTAATTACAACAAATGGTTTATCATTTCTTGCAGAGTGTCTATGAATATAGTCAGCGAATAATTCTTTTCCGGTTCCGGTTTCTCCTTCAACCAGAATATTAGAATCCGACTGAGCAGATTTGTTTGCCAGATTAATAATTTTCTGAAGTTCGGGACTTTCGCCAATAATGGAGTTTGATAGATTTTTATGCGCCTGGCTTGCAAGGATTGTGGTTTTTACAAGAAGTTCTTTGTGCTCAAGAGCACGGTTAATAGTTATAAGTAATTCATCGAAGTTATATGGTTTGCTTATAAAATCGTAGGCTCCTATTTTTATACATTCAATTGCCTTTTTAACATCAGATTGCGCAGTCAAGACGATTACCTGCAGTGATGAGCTATAATCATTAACAAATTTTAAAACATCCTCACCTGAAATCTCTCCCATATTAAGGTCAAGAAGAAGCAGATCGTAATTTTTACCCTTAATAGCATCAATCGCGAGGCCTCCATCATAAACAGTATCAACAACAAAACCTTCTTCTAAAAGCTGTTCCTTCAGAAGATAACATAGAGTTTCGTCATCGTCACAAACTAGAACCTTAGCGTTTTTTATCATATATCAATAAAAATACTTTATTTTTTTTATTATATAGCCCAATACTACAGGGAAGTTAGTCTCACCAGCAGTAAAAAGTTTGGAATAAAAATCTTGAATTCTTATATTAGATACTCTCATTTTTTTAGGGCGCGTAGCTCAGGGGTAGAGCATCTGCCTTTTAAGCAGAGGGTCGGTGGTTCGAAACCACCCGCGCTCACGTAAATAATTCAATTATAAACCTCGCATTGACGAGGTTTTTTTATGCCCCGTAAATATGTGAAAGCTAAGTAAAATTTTATGTATCAATATAATAATTATTATTTATAAAATAAGCTTTTAGATTCCTTGTAAATAGCTACATTCGGGTTATTTTTAATGCTTATTTATACCTTTCTTATATAGCATAAAATTAATAGTTTCTATTTTCAATTAACAAGATAGGGTTACATACTTGGGAGAATTGGTATTCTGGGTAATTGTAAGAACAGCAATAGTTATACCCCTTATATGGATATTGAAGGGTTATCTGAATTACCAACTTTGGTGGGGAGTGAGCCTGGTAGCATTTTATGGAGCGATCATTCACCCTGCAATAATTCATTACAGGCTTTTTACTGAAAGAAATAAAGAAATTATTGAAGATACTTTGTGCTCAAGCTGTGATTACTTTGATAAATCCGCAGTTCTCTGTTTGAAGCATGATAAACACCCGACCAAAGATTATGTGCCGTGCGATGGAATTGATTGGTCTCCCAGGTCAACAGATGATAAAAACGAAATTGTCTATTAGTTCTTACAAAATGCCGAACTTTAAATTCAAAGATTCTTTAACTAACTTCAAAGCTTAATAAGTAATTTTTTCACCAATATTCTTAATAAAGCAGGGGAAAGATTCCTCTAAATTTTATGTACAGACAAGCTAAGACCGGCAAACTAATGATCGAGATATTGCCTAACAAATGTGACTTTTGCGGTTGCTGCGTTGGGGTCTGTCCAGAAGATGCAATTGAGCTGAAGGAAGCAGAGATTTTTATAATAGATCCACGATGTACAAATTGTGCAAAATGTATATGGAGTTGTCCAATTGAAGTTATCAAGTTTAACAGGGATGGAGTACCTGCTAAATAATAATGTAATGTTAACCCACACATAAAGATTAATTTTGATTTCCCGTGTTAAACGACATCAGTTATTAGTTTTGCGGGATGAAATGTAGAAATAGTCTATTAAAAAAGTATATATAATAACATTAAGCAATTAAAAATCTCCCACTTAAGTCTATGGCAAAAAAAGCGAGTGCCCTTTTAGCTAAAAAGAAAAAAAAGCCGGTACTAAAGTTTAAAACAAAAGCGGTAAAAAAAGCCGTTCCAAAATTAAGTAATTCCTATCCTGCCGAATTAGCTTCACTTGTGAAACAACTGGACGCCTTAAGCGATTTATCTTTGATCACAGACTCAGACGGTAAAATTATTACATGCGGTAATCCCGCGCGTCATCTTAAATGTAACAAAAAAATATTTATTGATAAAAGTTTCTTTCTTTTTATCCTTTCTGATTTTGATAAAGAGAGAATATTAAAAGAAGTATCCTCCCAAAAGTACTCCTCTTTTAGCTTTACACTTGAATATTCGAAAAATAAAACAATACCCGTATTAAGCAGGTGGTCATCGTTTGTTGATAAACACTCAGGCCGCAGGTTTTATTTGGTGTTGAACCATACAGTGAATAACATTCATCAATTGGAGGGGAAAGAACTGATAAGGGATACTACCGGTGAATTTACCTGGTTTTCCACTTCCGGCTTGAAAGACAGATCGTCTATTTATTCTAATAACTTAAGTACAATTACAGGATATTCTCAAACTGAAATAAAAAGAAGGCCGGAAGGAATTTTATCTATTGTATATGAGGAAGACTACCCAGCAGTTATAAAGTCTTACAATGATTTTGTCTCTGCCCAGGAGCAGGAAAATATAAGGATGATTTATAGAATAGAAAAAAAAAATAAAACAATCATATGGGTGAAAGAAGTCATGGTTGTAGAAAGAAATAAATCGGGGAAACCGAAAAAGGCAACAGGAGTAATATCTGATGTAACGGATCTTATGAAAGCGGATGAGGCCTTGATAAAAACAATTGAAAACCTAAAAAAGCAAAATGCATCGAAGGATAAGTTCATATCGGTGCTTTCACACGACTTAAGAGCGCCTTTTACAAGTATTTTGGGCTTTGCTGAAATCTTAATAAACGAGGATGAGTTATCACAGAAGGAAAGATTAGAATATTTATTATACATTCACGAATCTTCCCAAAATCAGCTTCAGCTTATTAATTATTTATTAGATTGGTCACGTTTACAGACCGGCCGTATAAGATTTGAACCACAGAGACTGCATGCTCAATCTATTGTGTTTAATTGTGTTTCATCTTTAACCGGCAATACAATAAGAAAAAGCATTGATATTAAAGTAAATGTAAACGATAAAATTTATGTGCAGGCAGACGAGAAATTATTAATTCAGATTGTTAGTAATTTATTAAGCAATTCAATTAAGTTTTCGGCTACCGAAAAGAAGATTGAAATAAAAGCGGATATATTCAATGATGAATTTATTGAGTTTGTTATAAAAGATGAAGGAATCGGAATAACCGAGGAGAACAAAACAAAACTCTTTAAGTTTGAGGAAATGTTTTCAACAGAAGGAACAAAAGGAGAAAAGGGAACAGGACTTGGACTTTCATTAGTGAAAGAAATTGTAGAAAAACATAAGGGTAATATCTGGTTTTACTCAGAATACGAAAAGGGTAGTGAATTTCATTTTACGATTCCACGATCTGCCAATATTATTTTATTGGTTGACAATAATGAAAATGATAAAAAACTTTATGAAAAATTAATAAAAGAAATTTTTCCTAGCTATAAGATTATCAGTGTGTCAAACGGGTATGAGGCAATGAATATAGTTCTTGACAAGCTTCCTTCTCTTGTAGTAACAGAAAATGAAATGCCATTGATGAATGGTGTACAATTAATTGAAGCTATCAGACGGGAAGAGAAAAATTTTTCCATTCCAATTATACTAGCAACAGGGGTATTATCTGACCCACTTAGGAATTCTTATAATAACCTGAATGTTCTGGCGATTTTAGAGAAGCCTATAGAACATGAACTGTTTGTTGAGAAACTTGAAAGCGCACTTGACATTTAGAAATATCACTTGAAAAGTCTATAAGCTTTTTTATTTCATATAATTAGCCAACGAAACCTTCCAAGTCTATTAGGGAATAGTTATATTTCAAAACTAAAAATTTTGGAGGATATGTGAACTTAGCTGTTATTGGCACTGGTTATGTCGGGCTTGTAACCGGAACCTGTTTTGCTGAAACTGGCAACAATGTTACCTGTGTTGACATTGATCTTAAGAAGTTGGAAAAGTTAAAAAAAGGAATTATTCCAATTTATGAACCGGGGTTGCAGGCGATATTTGAGAGGAACATTAAGAATGAAAGATTAAGCTTCACTTCAGACTTAAAGAAGGCGGTTAGAAATTCCGAAGTGATTTTTCTTTGTCTCCCTACGCCTCAGGGTGGAGACGGAAGTGCGGATCTGAAATATGTTTTGGGAGTTTCCGATGAACTTGGAAAATTCTTTAAAAAAGAACCTGGCATTGGATTTAAAATTATAGTTGATAAAAGCACGGTACCGGTAGGAACAAGTGACAAAGTAAGAGCAGCTATTAAAAAGAATGCCCCGGAATTTGATTTTGATGTTGCATCAAACCCTGAATTTCTCCGCGAAGGAATGGCTGTTGAAGATTTTATGAAACCGGAGCGTGTTATTGTCGGGACAAGCAACGAAAAGTCCAGAAAAATTCTCGATCAACTTTACGAACCATTTGTCAGATCGGGAAACCCGATTTATTTTATGGATGAAAGATCAGCTGAAATGACTAAATATGCGGCTAATTCTTTTCTTGCAGCAAAAATTTCTTTTATGAATGAAATAGCAAACCTTTGTGAGTTAACAGGTGCGGAAGTAGATAAAGTCAGGGTAGGGATTGGATCTGATTCGAGAATTGGAAAGAGATTTCTATTTCCCGGTGTAGGATACGGCGGTTCCTGTTTTCCCAAAGATGTAGTTGCATTAATAAATACTGCAAACGAAAATAATTACGATTTTAAAATCCTGAAATCTGTTGTAGAAGTTAATAAAAAGCAAGTTGAGCTTTTTTTTAACAAAATATTAAACCACTATAATGGCAACATAAAGGGAAAGCATTTTGGAATGTGGGGACTTGCTTTTAAGCCCAACACAGACGATGTAAGAGAAGCCCCTGCTCTGACATTAATTAAAAAGTTAATTGATAAGGGAGCAAAAATCAAAGCTTTTGACCCGGAAGCTATAGAAACTACGAAAGCACAGTTAGGCAAAAAAATTGAGTACGTGGCCACAGCTTATGACGCTATTAAAAATGGCGATGCTCTGATCATTGTGACCGAATGGAATGAATTTAGAAATCCTGATCTTGATAAAGTTAAAGGCTTGCTTAAAGAACCTGTGATTTTTGATGGAAGAAATTTATATGATCTTGAAACCATGGGGGAAAAGAAGTTTACATATTATTCAATAGGCAGAGCCGTAATTAGCAATAAATAAAAACCACCTTTCTATGTACGAAAACGATATTCAAGAAGGAACGAAAAATGATTCTCCAGGCGAGAAATTTTGGTTCGCGTTATATACCAAACCTAAGTCCGAATTTAAAGCAGAGGAACAGCTAAAAACAATCGGAGTCGATCATTATTTACCTGCTATAATAAAAGAAAAACAATGGAGCGACAGAAAGAAAAAAATTACAGAACCGGTCATTAGAGGTTACATATTTATTTTTGCTGACGAAAAAGAAAGGTTGCTTGCACTTGAACAGTATTCTGTAGTGCGTTGTGTTTTTGACAGAGGCAGAGCAGCAAAAATCCCTGCATGGCAAATTGAAAACCTAAAAAAAATGTTAAATGCAAAATCGGAAATATTTTTACACGATGGACTTATGCCCGGGAAAAAAGTAATGATTAAAAATGGACCTTTCGAAGGTATTATTGGGGTTGTGCAGGAGTACGAAGATGGTAAAAAATCAATAGCTGTATCAATTGATTTGTTGAACCGCTCAATCATTACTCATATTCCTAAGGATAGCAATTTTCAAATAGTGAAGGGAGATGGTAATGCTTTCTCAAACTGACCTTTCGAAATTAAACAAGAACGATCCGGTAGACCATTTTTTAGTAATAAGAAATATAGAAGTAAGAACTTCAAAAAAGGGGATTGACTATCTTAGCTTAGAAATAGGAGATCGTTCGTTATCGGTTAATTCAAACGTTTGGGATAACTTTGAATCCATTTATAAAAATTTTAAGGTTGGCGATGTTGTAAAAATAAAAGGATCAATGGATGATTACAGGGGCGTTCCCCAGATCAACATTTCATCAATTAAACCTGTCGCAGAATCCGAAAATATTTCTATTTCTGATTTCCTTCCAAAATCAAAACGTGATCCGGACAAAATGAAAAAGGAATTCTTCGACAGAATTGAAAAGATTTCCGATTCAAATCTTAAATTATTAATAAAAACGATTTTCGACGAAAATAATTTTAGTAAGTTTTCTAAATCACCTGCAGGTAAGTCGTGGCACCATGCTTATGTTCACGGGTTAATAGAACACACTCTTGAAATAATTAGGATATGTGATTTGATGTGTGATATTCATTCCGAGATAAACAGGGATTTACTAATTTCCGGAGCGATGATGCACGACTTTGGTAAAACGGAGGAATTGTCAGTAGATGCATCATTTAATTATACTGATAAGGGGAAATTATTGGGCCATATCGTTATTTCTGCAATGATAATTAATGAGACTACAAAAAAAATGCTTAATTTTCCGAAAGAGCTAAAAAATAATTTACTTCATATCGTTTTAAGCCATCAGGGCAAATTGGAATTTGCTTCCCCTGTTGTGCCTAAAACGCTGGAGGCAATTACACTCTACCAGGCAGATGAATTAAGCGCTAAAGTTAATGCGTACAAAAATGCTTTATCTTTCGAAATTAAGGGCGACAATAAATGGACGAGATTCATCACCCTCGCCGCAACAGATCTTCATAAGCATAATTTATTTTCTGACACAAACATAGATCCCAACAAAACTTTATTTGATTAGCTGATCATAATTTCTGGCTTAGATTATCATGGCTATGCTTGATACACAAATGCTTAAAAAATTTTCCAAGGCAAAATCTGTTGTTTTTTTTACAGGGGCGGGTGTTTCTGCGGAAAGCGGGATTCCTACGTTTAGAGGAAAAGATGGGATATGGAGCAAGTTAAAACCAGAAGAGCTAGCTAACTTTAATGCCTTCTTGAAGAATCCTGAAATGGTTTGGGAATGGTATAAACATAGAAAACAAATTGTACATGAATCAAACCCAAACTCTGCGCATGTAAGTATTTCCGACTTTCAGGATATTTTTCCTAAAGTAGTCGTGATCACTCAGAACATTGATAACCTGCACAAAAGAGCCGGAAGTAAAATTGTTTATGAATTACATGGAAATATAGAGCGTAATTATTGTATTAATTGTAAAACATTTTACAATGATGAAATTATTTTTTCTAATGAGGTACCCAAATGCAAATGTGGCGGATTAATCCGACCGGATGTTGTGTGGTTTGGTGAGTACCTCCCACAGGATGAATTTTTAGAAAGCGAAAAGGCCTCAAGCAATGCAGATATCTTTATTGTTGTGGGTACATCGGGGATTGTGTATCCGGCTGCTTCTATGATTCATCTTGCAAAAGAAAGGGGGGCATATATAATAGAGATTAATTTAGAAAAAACAGAAATATCATCTGTTGTTGACCAATCCTTTTGGGGAAAGGCCGGCGAAATTCTTCCAACTATTTATGATGAACTAAGGAACATTAAAACAAATACTTAAGTTTCTTTTTTCCCGATCTTTTTACATAGATTTTGCAATGCCTCCGATTCTTCCTGGC
This sequence comes from uncultured Bacteroidota bacterium, assembly GCA_963772675.1. GTDB lineage: Bacteria > Bacteroidota > Ignavibacteria > Ignavibacteriales > Ignavibacteriaceae > JAKAGZ01. The sequence goes on along the minus strand of CAVYYF010000005.1, from coordinate 51,515 downwards.
TTAATATTCCAAGTTGATCTTTTATAACCTTAACATATCCTGGTAAAATTTTTGTAATTAATTTTTCGCCCTTTTTCGTCAGATGTATTTCAAAATTTCTTCGATCATTTTTTCCACGGTGCCTTTTTACAAGAGCTCTTTTTTCGAGATTGTCTACTACATGAGTAATATTTCCGCCACTTTTTAAGATCTTTTCACCAAGAGTCTTTTGGGTTAACGGGCCAAGATGGTAAACAGCGTCAAGTATTCCGAATTGACTGATGGTAATATTATTTCCTGATAAGTTTAAACTTGCTTTAGCCATTAGGGATTCTGCCGCTCGTACTAATTTAATTGCTGTGTCGAGAGCAGAAACCTCCTCTTTGCTTCCTTTATATTTTGTTCCCATAGTAATTAAGCCGGATACTAAAAAGTAAAAATAAAATTATCTTCTTTTCCCTTTAAAAAATAAACTAACAAAGCCTGTAAAAACAACCGAACCCAAGATGGACCATACTACCGGGAAGTTAGAGCCACCGACATTTAATACAAAGAAATCTGGCAGTGATAATTTTCTTGCTATCCATTCGCCCAGCAAAGCACCAATAAATCCGACGGCTATTGAAAGAATACAACCCCCGTGAGAATATCCCACAAGAGATTGTCCTATTGATCCGCAAATTCCTGCAATTAATAGAAGCAGCAGTAAATCGATTATTGACATATGGCACCTTAATTGTTTATTAATTTCTGAGGTATAATAATAAATTAATGGTATTCTTTCACTATATTTTGTAACATTAATTATGTCAATTATTATTCAGCATAAGTGAAATAGATTGAATTTCAATGAAAGGAGCTAAATGAAAGTTGCATTCGGAGCCGATCATGGCGGATTTGAGCTAAAAAAATATCTTGTGGAAATATTCAGAAAAAGTGGTTACGAAGTAATTGATGTAGGAAATCTCAATTTTGATCCTCAAGACGACTACCCTGATTATGCAATAAAAGTAGCCGAGATCGTTGCTTCGGGTCAGGCAGAAAGAGGGGTTATTATTTGCGGAAGCGGGGTCGGCGCCTGTGTTGCTGCCAACAAAATTAAAGGGATCAGGGCATGTTTATGTCACGACACTTACTCTGCTCACCAGGGAGTTGAGCATGATGCGATGAATATTTTATCACTTGGAGCAAGAATAATTGGCCAGGAACTTGCAAAAGAACTTGTTTTTTCTTTCTTAAATGCTAAGTTTATTAACGAAGAAAGATTTATAAGAAGGCTTGAAAAAGTAAATAATATAGATAAATAGCGATAAAGGAGTTAATTATGATGAACCAATTAAAAGAATTGGAAAAATTTGGACAAAGCGTATGGATTGATAATATCAGTCGTGGTATGCTAAAAAAGGGCGAATTAAAAAGATTGGTTGATGAAGATGGAATAACCGGAGTGACCTCAAACCCAAGTATTTTTCAAAAGGCAGTAAGCAAAAGCAGTGATTATGATGAACAACTAACAGCACTGCTTTCTGAAAAGTCCGAATTAAGTGCAGCCGAATTATTTGAAAAACTGGCTGTTAAAGATATTCAGGATGGTACAGATGTTCTTGTGGGTGTTTATGAAAGAACAAAAGGCAACGATGGCCTTGTCAGTCTCGAAGTATCTCCGAATCTGGCATATAATACGGAAAAGACAATTGAAGAGGCAAGGAAATTATATAAGGAGGTAAACAGAAAAAATGTGATGATAAAAATTCCCGCAACACAGGAAGGTTTGCCGGCAATTCGTCAAATGATTTCCGAAGGAGTAAATATTAATGTTACACTTATATTTGCTCAGTCAGTTTATGAACAGGTTGTTGAAGCATATCTCAGCGGATTAGAGGACAGAGCAAAGGAAGGAAAGGATATTGGTAATATCACTTCAGTTGCCAGTTTCTTTATCAGTAGAATAGATACCGCTGTTGATGATGAGCTCTCCAAAGTAAAAAATGATGATCTGAAAGGGAAAATTGCTATCGCAAATGGAAAAATGGTCTATGAAAAATTTCAGGAATTATTTTCAGGTGACAGATTTAAAAAACTGGAAGCAAAAGGTGCAAAAGTTCAGAAAGTTCTGTGGGCAAGCACCAGCACAAAAAATCCTAGTTACCCGGATGTACTTTATATTGAAGAGTTAATCGGACCTAAAACTGTTAACACAGTACCCCCTGCCACAATTACGGCTTATAAAGATCACGGTAAACCAGCCGAAAGATTAACTAAAAGTGTTGATGAAGCCAGAGCACAAATGAAAAAGCTCGCAGAATTAAATATTGACTTTAGTGTGATAACAAGGCAGTTAACGGAAAAAGGCGTTGTTTTGTTTGCCGATTCTTTTAAAGAGCTATTGGCAGAAATCGATAAGAAAAAGAACGAAATATTAAATAATGTTCTTTCTGCATAATTCTATTTTAATCTTATTGTCCCCTCTAAAAGAGGGGACTATTTTTTATATCCCACTACAGTTATACTAAATATTCCAATCTCATCATTTTTAAATTCTCTCAATTCATTTTCATTCAGGTATTCTTTCAGTATTTCGTCAGGTAAATTTATACTTTTTGATTTTTTAATTTCAATATTTTCAAAGCCGGTATTTTTTATTATGTCTAGATATTCTTCTTCCTGTAGTGCGCCAGAAACACATCCTGCATACATTTCTGCAGATTTTCTCAGGGCATCCGGAAGTTTTCCCTTCAACACAATATCGGAAACGCAAAAATGCGCGCCGGATTTTAATATTCTATTTACCTCCATAAAAGCTTTTTCTTTTTCGGGAGATAAATTTAGCACACAATTGCTAACCACAACATCAATGCTGTTTTCATTCAGCGGGGTGGATTCGATTTCTGCAAGGTGGAACTCAATATTTTTATATCCAAGCTTCTCTCTATTCCTGTTTGCTTTTTCGATCATTTCGGGAGTCATATCAATTCCAATGACTTTTCCGGTTTCACCGACTAATGATCTGGCTACAAATACATCATTACCTGCGCCAGAACCAAGATCTACTACCGTATCACCCTTTTTTATTCCTGCAAAATCAGTAGGCAAACCACATCCCAGGCCCAAGTCTGCTTCAGTGACATATCCTTCTTTTTTAGAATAATCATCCGAGAAAATGGAATAATCTATTTCGGCTTCACCGCAACAGGAGTTGCTTGCAGAGGGCTTGCTTCCACAACAAGAAGATTTATTTTCGCCAGAACTTTGTTTTGCAATTTTCCCATACTTTTCTTTTACCATTTCTTTTATGCTTTTTGAATTATCCATTTGCCCTACCTCTTTTAACATTTACAAACGTTATTTAAAAACATGGTTAATTGTTTTGTTACGTTTTCCAACAGAGATTCGTTTATACAATAACAGGTTTTTGATCCCTCAATTTCTCCTTTAATCAGCCCAACCCGCTTAAGCTCCTTTAAGTGTTGAGAAACTGTAGCCTGAGAAAGAGGAAGCAGATCCACAATTTCACCACAAAAACAAGCGTTGTATTCGGAAAGAATTTTAAGAATTTTAATTCTTGCCGGGTGAGACATTGCTTTTGCCACATCAGCAAGCAGTAACTCATCTGAATTAAATTTGTCAAGTTTAGCTTTTGCCATAAGTATCTACTGTATATCGTAAATATACGATAGAATCGATAATAATATCAATCTTTGTTGAAAATTTTTATAGTGATGTTAAGTTTCTTGAAGTTTGCGAAATGTTGAAAGCCGGCTAAAATAATTAGGTCTATAAATTAATTTTTCTTGAAAAGCCTGATATTTGTAATTAATAATCCCGCAGCAAAAAAGGTAATGAGTAATAAAGTGCTGATTATGATTGTTAGAGTTTGTGAAATAATAATCATTTAACTACAACCCCATAGTTTGTAAAATTAATCTTTTAGCATCATATAATAACCAAATCCCAGAGCGATGAACATTAAAGATGCTGCTCCGACTATTATTAATATTTCTGTACCAGATAACAGTTCCATATTGCCCTCTATGAAATAGTTTTACATTTCATTATCCAAAAGGAAAAATTGTGCCACTCTTGTAGAGGCCATAAGTTCTTAAATTACAACGGATATAGATTTACTTTAGTTTGTATTGGTGTTTCATTCTCAGAATGATCAGACTCCCCCAACGGTTTTTATAGGCTAAAGTTACAGAAAATAAATTTTGATGTAAAAAATTATTACACGTTAAATAGAAAATGCATTATATCGCCATCCTGTACAATATAATCTTTGCCTTCAATACGCATAACACCAGCGCTTTTGCAAGCGGCTTCGGAACCATGTTTTATATAATCTGCATAGCTTATGACCTCAGCCCTGATAAAACCTTTTTCAAAGTCTGTATGAATAACTCCCGCAGCTTGAGGTGCTTTCCATCCTTTATGAATTGTCCACGCGCGAACCTCTTTTGGCCCGGCAGTAAAAAAACTGCTTAAGCCAAGAGTATGAAACCCTGTTCTGATTATTTTTTCGAGCCCGCTTTCGTTAACACCGTATGAAGCTAAAAATTCTGTCCGCTCATTCTCTTCCAGTCCTACAAGTTCTTCTTCAACCTTTGCTGAAATATTTACAGAGTCAGCTCCCTTTTTATCAGCATATTCTTTTACCTTGTTTACATAATCATTATCGCCTGTTAAGCCATTCTCATCAACATTTGCACAATATATTGTTTTTTTGCCAGTCATTAATCGTAATTCATTCAGGAGTTGTTTTACTGTTTCCTTTTCATTATCAGGAAATAAAATAGCAGGATTTCCTTCATTCATATATTTCAAAAGCGTTTCAGCATCATCAAGCGTTGCCTTAGCGGCTTTATCTCCCTTAGCCATTTTTTGAAGCTTTTCAATTTTCTTCTCCAGCGTCTGAACATCAGCAAGAAGAAGCTCTGTTTCAATTACTTCAATATCTCTTACCGGATCAACGTTTCCGTCAACATGAACCACATCATCATTATCAAAACATCTGATTACCTGTAGTATTGCTTCTGTTTCACGAATATTTGTCAGGAACTGATTTCCTAATCCCTCGCCCTTGCTTGCGCCCTTTACAAGGCCGGCAATGTCTACGAAATCTACGGTGGAATTAACAACTCTTGCGGGATTTACGAGCTTTGATAATTTTTCTATTCGCTCGTCAGGGACGGGAACAACAGCTTTGTTCGGTTCAATTGTGCAAAATGGATAATTAGCTGCTTCTGCATTTTGTGCTTTGGTTAGTGCATTAAATAAAGTTGATTTCCCTACATTTGGTAGGCCGACAATTCCTATGCTTAAACCCATTTGCTTTTCCTGTAAAATTTATACGATTAAATCTTCGTGCATTTTTTCGCGAAGTTTATGAATTTCCGGATCATCAACATATTCATCAAAAGTCATAACTTTATCTATAATTCCGTAAGGTGTAATTTCAATAATTCTGTTTGCAACAGTTTGAATAAATTGATGATCGTGCGAAACAAATAAAACAGTTCCCTTAAAATTAATCAATCCATTATTTAAAGATGTTATTGCTTCAAGGTCAAGGTGATTTGTTGGTTCATCCAGCAAAAGTACATTGGCCCCGCTAAGCATCATTCGTGAAAGCATACAGCGGACTTTTTCTCCACCTGACAAAACAGTTGCTTTCTTTAGGGATTCTTCGCCGGAAAATAACATACGTCCCAAAAATCCACGGATAAAGGTTTCATCTTTCTCTTTTGAAAATTGACGAAGCCAATCTATTAGACTTAACTCAACATTAAAATAATGTGAGTTTTCTCTTGGAAAATATGAAGTTGAAACAGTCACACCCCATTCGAAAGAACCTTCATCGGCTTTTAATTCTCCCATCAATATTTTCAACAATGTTGTTTTTGAAATATCATGCGATCCAACAAAAGCAATTTTATCGCCTGGATTTATAATAAAAGATAAATCGTTTAATACTTTTTCTCCGTCAATAGTTTTAGAAATGTTTTTAATTTCCAAAACTCCATTTCCAAGATGCCTTTCCGGTTTAAAATGTACATATGGGAATTTCCTTGAAGAAGGTTTTATCTCCTCAACGTCCAGTTTTTCAAGTAATTTTTTTCTCGAGGTCGCCTGTTTTGATTTTGAAGCATTGGCGCTAAATCGAGCGATAAATTCCTGGAGCTCTTTTATTTTTGCTTCAGTTTTTTTGTTTGAATCTTTTGCCTGTTGCAGGGCAAGCTGACTTGTCTCAACCCAGAAATCATAATTGCCCGTAAACACCTGGATTTTTCCGTAATCAATATCGGCAATATGCGTACATACATTATTTAAGAAGTGTCTATCGTGAGATACAACAACTACGATGTTTTTAAAATTGATTAAAAATTCTTCCAGCCAGTTTACTGATTGTATATCGAGATGATTTGTGGGCTCATCCAGCAAAAGAATATCGGGGTTTCCAAATAAAGCCTGCGCGAGCAGAACTTTTACTTTTTCATTGCCAAGTAGTTCACCCATTTTTTTTGTATGGAGTTCATCTTTAATTCCAAGTCCTATCAACAAAGAAGCGGCTTCGGATTCTGCTTCCCAGCCATTTAGTTCTCCAAATTCACCCTCAAGCTCAGAAGCCTTAATTCCGTCTTCATCCGAAAAATCCGGTTTTGCGTAAAGTACTTCTTTTTCCTCGATTATTTTATAAAGTTCTTTATGACCCATTATTACTGTATTAAGAACTTGGTACTCATCAAACTCAAACTGGTTTTGTTTTAACACGGCCAATCGTTTTCCCGGCTGAATTATTATATTGCCGGAAGAGGGATCTATTTCCCCTGACAAAATTTTTAAAAAAGTTGATTTACCTGCGCCGTTTGCACCTATTATTCCGTAACAGTTTCCAGGCGTGAATTTTATATTGACTTCTTCAAATAGAACACGTTTTCCATATCGTAAGCTGATATTGCTCGTACTGATCATTTAGGACTACTTTCCGAGTTGTTATTTTAAAAACAGCCCCTAATATAAATATAAACTGAAAGACTTTTGGTTAAAAAAACAAACCCCGGCGATTAACCGGGGTTTGTAAAGCGAAACAATAAACATTCTTTAATTATTTCAAAAGCATCATTTTTTTCTTTTTAAATGTAGGGGTTACTGTGCTTGTCGAAGGAGCTGCCGTTAATCTATAGCAATATATCCCACTACTAAATCCAAAACAACAATAATAACCCAAAAGTCAAGAATTTATCAATTTATAATATCTGTCTGTTTCTGAGCTCATTAACTAATTTTTCATAACCAGTAAATTGAATTCCGTCCCAGCCTAATTTTATAGCTGCCTCGGTATAGTCCTTAATATCGTCTATAAAGATATGTTCTTCGGGCAATTTTCTGCTGACTTTTTCTACGGCCCTGTAGATTTTTTCTTCTGGTTTAACAGCTTTAGCTTCATGGGATAAAACCATTTCATCAAAATATTTCAGGAAGTCATAGTCTTTCCAGCCATATTCTTTGTGGATAGAATTTGTGTTTGAAAGAACTATAAGCTTGTATTTCTTTTTTAACCAGGGCAGGAGAGCAGCTACATCTTCATTAATAGTAAAGATTTCAGAATATATTTTTTTGAAAGTCCCTATGTCAAGCCTTCCATTAAACACAACCATTGTTTTCCTTAAGAATTCGTCTTCTGAAATATCTCCACGTTCAAATTGTCTGTGCGTTTCATAATTTGCTTTATAATGATTCAAATAGTTTACGCCAAATCCCTTTTCAATTCTTTCTAATTTCTTAAGAGCAATGTTATAGTCAAAAGAAATGAGAACCATCCCAAGGTCGAAAACTATTACTGAGTACTTTCTGCCTGTCATAATATATCAGTTTTTATTTAATTGTGATATAAAAAATCCTCCTGCTGTAGTTTAGCAACAGGAGGATTAAACGCTCCAAGAAAGATCAATATTTATTTCTTCATCTCAAACTTAGCATCAGTAAGGCCGGTATTAACTTTAATAGAACTGACGTTCATTTCTATAGTTTGAGGTCCAACAGTCTGTACAAGTTTGAAAGGATACATAACTCCATCAACATTCTTGTAATCTGAATATTCATTTTCTTTTGTAAAAGTACCTTGTGGAACGGTTATTTGCTGAACATCTTTTACTTTAAACCCGGTCTGAGGGTCATAATATTCTGTCCAGCTTTTTCCTGTAGGAAGAGTAACCTCTATTTTGTATGCGTCCTTACCTTTTACTTTTTCAGTTCCAAGCAGTTTAGTTTTTATATTAAGCGAATCGACAATAAATAAAGGATGTATCATTGCCTGGTACTTCATTGCTTCGAGAGCATCTCCGGTGATGTCCTGTGTGGTACCTCCTGCAGATACAACTCCTTTATTTCCATCATAATAGGTTTCCTGTTTCATTACACCGGCATCCAGCTCCTGTTTTATTTTGTTTGGTTCCTTTTGATAAATAACCATAGTCAGATTCATACCTTGAACTGTGCCGCGCATAATTGTTGTTTTGTCTTTTACCTTTTCAAGATTTGCTTTTCCGCCAATTGCATTGATGTATTTATCTATTATGCTTTTTGCGGTTACTCCCTCGGGAGCCTTATCTTTTGTTGTGTCGATTTTATCGCCAAACCTGTCGTAAAGGGCGACCGGACCGAATTGCTTCAAGGTGCTTTCTATTTGTGAGCCCTTTCCGACAACTATCACATAAGAATTGTCCGGCAATATATACTTATCTGCCATTTTCATAACATCTCCTGAAGTAACGGCAGCTATGTTTTTAAGATAATTCTGATAGTAATCTTTTGGAAGATTATATCGATCTATATTAATTGCATAAGTTGCAATTGTCTGGGGATGTTCAAGATTAATTGCAAAGTTTCCGGTCATATAATTTTTTGCCCTCTGAAGTTCATCTTCAGGCACCTTTTCTTTCCTGATTCTATTCATTTCATATAGCATCTGTGTTATTGAGCTGTCGGTGACTGCATTCCTGACTTCGGCACTAGCTGCAAAATTTCCAACCAGCTTATCCTGTATTAATGAAGAGTAAGCTCCGTAAGTGTAGGAGTGTTTTTCTCTTAGATTTTCAAACAGCCTGAAAACACCACCGCCAAGTACGGTGTTCATTACAGCAGCCTTGATCAAATCAGGGTCACCAAGCTTAAGCTGAATCGGATATGCTACGTCAATAACTGACTGAACTGAATTTTCCCTGTCCATAAGCGCAACTTCTCTTTCTTTCGGTGCTGTCGGAGTTTTATAAGTGAATGTGGGAACATCTTTTTTCTTCCAGCTCCCGAAATATTTTTCAACAAGGGATTTCGCCTTATCCGGTTTTATATCTCCAACCACCGCAAGGTAGGAAATATTCGGCGCGAAGAATTTGGAATAATAATTTTTACACTTCTGAAGTGTAATATTATCAAGTGTCTCGTCCGTTTCAGTTTCTCCGTAAGGATGGTCTTTTCCAAACAAAACTGCATCTTCTACAACATTTGCTATTGCACTTGGATCATCTTTTTGTGCAGCCAAGCCTGATTTCATTCTTTTTAATATTTTATCAAGTTCTGCCTGTTTGAAATCTGAGTTTAAAACTACGTCAGACATTATCGACAGCAGTTTGTCAGTATATTCTGACAACGACATAGCAAACACACCGGTCGATGAAGTTGAGAGAGTAGCGCCAATGAAATCAATTTCTTTATCGAGCTGATCTTTCGTTTTAGTTTTTGTTCCTGTTCTTAAAAGGCTTCCAGAAGCTTCCAGCATTCCTACAGCATCTCCTTCTTTTACAGGATCTCGGTCAACAACCAGTGAAAACGAAAGCCTCGGAAGCTTGTGATTTTCGACAACGAAAACTTTTAAGCCGTTAGGCAGTGTAAATGATTCATACTTGCCGAGATGGATTTCAGGCGCCGGTCCCGGCTTCGGCATTTGCGAACGATCTACCTGAGCAATTGCAGGCAGCGAAAAAACGAATGCAAATATTAAAATAAAAATTCTGTTTTTCATTTTATTTACCCTCCTTCTTTGGTTCCAGTGATTTTGGCAGGTAATACAGCACAACGCGATTATCTTTATTTAAATATTTGTCAGCTACTTTTTTTATGTCATCTCTGGTTACTTTCATAAATCTTTCAATTTCTGTGTTTATTAAGTTTGTATTGCCGTAAAAAACATGATACTGTGCTAGATTTTCAGCGACTCCTGCATCAGTAGCATTTTGATTTACAAAATTATTTTTTATCTGATTCCTGATCTTTTGGAATTCTTCATTAGTTATAAGTTTCTTCTTGGCTAAGTCAAGTTGGTCTTGCATTGCTTTTTCAAGGTCGTTTGCTTTTACTCCGGCGTTACAAATTCCGTAGGCAATAAAAAGTCCCGGACCTTCGAGCGCAAATGGAAATGATCCTACTTGAACAGCTTTCTGTTCTTTATCCACAACCTCTTTATAAAGGCGGGAACTTCTTCCGGTTGATAACAAAGTTGTTAGCATATTCAAAGCATAATAATCAGGTGTTCCCTGGGGCGGCATATGATATGCCTGGAGAACAAGAGGAAGCTGAATGTTATCGTAAAGCGTATCTCTTATTTCCTCATTTTGCTTCAACGCACCGAACTTAGGGCGGTAAATATCCTCTTTCCCTTTTGGTATGGTTCCAAAATATTCTTCAATTTCTTTTTTTGCTGAAGGAATATCAATATCACCTGCAATCGAAAGAGTTACATTTTGAGGGACATAAAATTCTTTATAAAAATTTCTGAATTCATTAATTGTTGCTTTGTCAATGTACTGAACGGAGCCGATGGGCATCCATTCATAAGGCGTACCTTTGAAAGCTCTTTTAAATGTTTCTTCAAGTACAGAACCATAAGGTTGATTGTCGTATCGCTGGTGTCTTTCTTCTATTACAACTTTCCTCTGTGTTTCAACGCCAACGCTGTCTATTTTTAAATGAAGCAGTCTTTCCGATTCAAGCCATAGCCCCAGCTTTAACTGGTTAGATGGAAGTATTTCATAAAAAAACGTTCTGTCGAACGAAGTGTTTGCATTTAATTCACCACCTGCGTTCTGAACAATTTTAAAGTACTGTCCGCGGGGAATGTTGGGTGAACCTTCAAACATTAAGTGTTCAAAGAAATGCGCGAAGCCCGTTCTATCAGGCTGCTCGTTTTTTGATCCGACGTGATACATCATTGTTACAGCGATAATCGGAGTTGATTTATCCTGATGCAGTATAACGTGTAAACCGTTATCGAGATTGTACTCTGTAAAATCAATTTTGTTCTGTGCAAAGCTTATTGACAAACACGCAATTGAAAAAATGAATGTAATGAATAGTTTCTTTCTCATATTATACCTGGTTAATTAGTGACTGACTTTAAACTTTAAAAATAGTAATTATTAGGCTTTAATTGAAGGGAAACACAAAATGAGTTAATTTATATTGATGGTTTCGTTAAATGATAGCCATAAAACATCAAAATCATTCTAAAAATTTGTTGAAATAAACTTAATTTAGTAGGTAATTATCAAGTGTTTTTTTTGATCGCGAAGATTTTTTGTAATGATTTCAAAAATTAGCCCAATAGGAATTATGAGTAAACTATTTCTTTTTTTGTTGTTTGCCTATGCTGTAAACGCCCAGCAGTATTTTGTCAGGGGAAGGGTGTTTGACGCCTCTGACAAACAACCATTAAGTTATACAAACATTCGGGTTGCAGGAACAACATATGGGGCATCTGCAAATAAAGAGGGAGAATACGAATTAAAGGTTAACCCGGGTAAGTTCACGCTTATTGCTTCATATATCGGATTTCGATCCGATACCATAGAAATAAATGTTACCAATAATATTTCTAACCTGGATTTTCATTTGGCTCAAACTAACATCACTTTACCGGATATTGTAATCACACCCGGTGAGGATCCGGCAATCAGAATTATTAGGAAAGCACTTGCCCGGAAAGAAGAACGCAACAAAAAACTTAACAGCTATGAATATGAAGCCTATACAAAAGGTACCCTGAAGACGGAAGATGAAGTAAGTATCAGAGGCAGACGTGTTCTTTCCGGTTTAGGTGGAAGTGATTCTTCGAATTTGAAAATTACTGCAATCATTGAAAATCAGAGTAAGGGCTTTTTTAAAAAGCCGGATAACTATAAGGAAATAATTCTTGCCAGGAAGCAAAGTGCAAATCTTCCTCCTACGTTAAATATATTCACAGGCGGCAGATTGATTCAAAATTTTTACGAGAACACAATGCAGTTCTCTGGCTCAAACTTACCAGGACCTCTTGCAGACAATGCGCTGGATTATTATGATTTTTATCTAAAAAATATTTCTGCTATAAATGATAGATCCGTTTACCAGATATTCATGACGCCTTCAAATTCCAGCAATCCCGGTTTTGAAGGATATATTTACATAACCGACGGAAGCTTCGATCTTATTAAAGTTGATTTGAACTTAAACAGAGCCGCAAACATTGGCGGCATTTTTGACACGTTAAATGTTGTTCAGCAGTTTTCGATGTTCAGTGATTCTATTTACATGCCGATTGACTACCACCTGCTTATCAAAATTAATTATCTTGGGTTGGCAAGATTTGGTTTTGAGCTAACATCCAGCCTTTACAATTACAAAATAAACCCAAAGATAGACAATTCGTTTTTTAATAAAGCTATTGTTACAGTGCTTCCTGACGCAGACAAAAAAGATTCAATTTACTGGAAAGATGCCCAGACCATTCCCAACACCAGCGAAGAAGAACTTGCCTACAAAAGAATTGATAGCGTAAGCAGAAAAGAAGAAAGCTTTGGCGATAGATTTTCAATATTATCAGGAACAATTGACTGGGGGGATAACTTTTCAACAAGCGGGCCTCTGGGAATGTACCATTTTAACAGGGTGGAAGGTCACGCTATTGATTTAGATTTTAATTTTTCGGACCTGCTGGATCGTAGATTTTATACAAACACAAATTTTTCTTATGGAACGGCAGATGATCGGTTTAAATCAAGTTTAAGCTCAACATACCTTATGGGAGATTACAGGACCTACCGTATTTCATTTAAGGCATTTAATGATATTAACATTTTATTCGGCCAGTCAGATAATTATCGTAAATTGTCTTCGACGCTGCTTGCACTTTTATTAAAAGAAGATTTTCGTGATTACTATTATTCAAAGGGATTTAATATAGATTTCAGGGGAGAAATTTTCCCTATACTCAGATTGCATGTGGGCTTTTCAAATACAACAGATAATAATGCATTTAAAAATACTAGGGTTTCCGTTTTTAACACATCCAAACAATACAAGGCAAATCCCACCATTTATGAAACGAAAATAAATTCCTTCACAGCGGGCTTCAGACTGGATTTCCGGGATTTTATAGAAGACGGCCAGTTCAGGAGACGAACTACTTTAGGAAAATCCTATATTATTTTTGGTGGAGACGTTACTTATTCGGATCCAAGTATTTTAAATAGCGGCAAACATTTTGCTAAATATGAACTGTCTGTATTTGGAAGAATAAATTCTTTCCGTTCAACTTATTTGAATTTTAGAGCTTACGGAATGTATAACAATGGAAAGCTTCCATACCAGATGATGTATGCTTTGCCCGGAGATATTAATCTGGTTGCACACAGTTATACATTCAGAACGTTGAAATATAATGAAGTTACAGGGGATAGGGTTGTTACCCTTAACCTTGATTATAATTTTAGATCGGAATTGTTCAGGCTGTTACATATTCCCGGACTTGAAGACTGGGACATTCAACTGAATACATTCTTTAATGCAGCGTATTCTGAACTTAGTCCTGAAGCGGCTTCAATTTTACCTAACCCGGTCAACACATTTACAAGTCCTTTCTATGAAATAGGTTTTGGACTTGCGCATGCATTGATTCCAATAAAGATTGAATTTGGCTGGAAGTTAAATCATCGCGGGGAAAATAATTTCAGAGTCGGGTTCAATATGTTTATGTTTTAAAAAAGGAAAGCGCTCTTTTTAAGAGCGCTCCTAGATCGCAAGTTTACCAAAAACTTATTTTTTAACTCTTCGGTTTTGCTTCGCTAACTATAATGTTACGGCCTTTAAGCTCAGTTCCATTAAGAGCTTTTATAGCTTCACTTGCTTCGGATTCGTTTTCCATTTCTACGAAACCAAATCCTCTCGATCTACCGGTCTGGCGATCAGTGATCACCTTGGCAGAGACAACAGCGCCGTGCGGTTCAAATGCAGCCTGTAAAGCCTGATCGTCAACTGCCCATGGGAGCGATCCCACAAAAAGTTTAGTACTCACTAACTTACCTCTAAAAAAATAATGAAAGAATTAATTCTGCGGTTTTTTAAACCGTTTGACAAAATAGCACTTTATCTAAAAAAAACAAAATAAAATAATTTTAAATGTTTGTTTTTTTAGTTATTTAAGGGTCTTATTGATTGCTTCACTGAGGTTTTCCACTGCTTCTATATTAAGCGAACTCGTTTTTTTTAAGTTTTTCGCACTATTTTGAGGAATAATGACTCTGTTAAAACCGAGTTTTTCTGCTTCCTGTATGCGTTTTTCGATATGGCCGACACTTCGGATTTCTCCACCCAACCCTACTTCACCAATTACTACCGCCTGATTATCAGCAACTTTATCTAAAAGGCTTGAGGCAACTGCACAGCAAACAGCTAGGTCAACTGCAGGCTCTGAAATTTTTACTCCTCCCGCCATATTTAAGAAAACATTGTTTGCTGAAAGCCTGTAGTTTCCTCTTTTTTCCAGTACAGCTAAAAGAATTGAAAGCCTTCTCTGATCAAACCCGGTGGTTACGCGCTGCGGATAGCCGTAGTTTGATGGAGTTACCAGAGCCTGAACTTCAAGAAGAAGCGGACGTGTTCCCTCCATACTTGCGGTAACGACAGAACCCGGCGATTCTCTTTCTCTTTCGCTCAGGAAGAGTTCGCTTGGGTTTTTTACTTCGGTCAAACCTTGCTCGTGCATTTCAAAAATCCCGATCTCGTTCGTATTTCCAAACCTGTTTTTTTGTGCACGCAGAATTCTAAAAGTATGATTTGATTCACCTTCGAACTGCAAAACCGTATCAACAATGTGTTCAAGAATTTTTGGTCCGGCAATAAACCCTTCCTTTGTAACGTGTCCTACAATAATAATACAGATGTGTTTCTTTTTTGCTTCCTCCATAAGGAGTGAAGTGCATTCCCTGACCTGGGTTATTGTTCCGGGTGAATTTTCAAATTCATCTCTGTAAACTGTCTGGATTGAATCAATTATCACAACGGAGGGGGAAAGTTTGTTCATCGCTGAAATAACTGGACTCATATTTGTTTCTGCAAGAACGTAAAAGTTTTCTGATTCAAGTTTTAATCTTTTTGCTCTGAGCTTTATTTGTTTTTCAGATTCTTCGCCGGTGACGTATAAAACTTTTTCCTTTATTATTGATGAAGCCTGCATAACAAGAGTTGATTTTCCGATCCCTGGATCTCCACCTAACAGAGTAACAGAGCCAGGCATTAGTCCGCCGCCAAGCACTCTGTCAAATTCGTTTATACCGGTTTTGATTCTTTCTTCTTCGTCAACTGAAATATCAGTAATTTTTGTTACTGAGATTGCTCCTTTGAAAGAAGCTGGTTTTCTTTTATTTGTTTCCACAATTTCTTCTGTAAATGAATTCCAGCTTTCACATTCCGGACATTTCCCGATCCAGCGGAGGGATTCGTATCCACAGTTTGAGCAAATATATTTGATTTTAGTTTTTGACATTAGGTTTCTTCACATATAAACTACTAATAAATACAAAACAAAAATCTCCTCCTTGGAGGGGATAAAGGGGTGGGTAGCTTCTATAAAAATTTAGTGATTGTATTTTCAACTTCCATTAGCGCTGAAGGAAGTTTATCTGCGTCTTTTCCGCCGGCAGTAGCTAGATGTGGTCTTCCGCCACCGCCTCCGCCAACAAGTTTAGCAAGCTCACCGACAATTTTTCCTGCAGAAAGTTTTTTTTCTTTTATTATATCATCCGATACTACACAGACTATCCCTGCTTTTCCTTCAATCTCAGAGAATAAAACGCCCACGCCATTTTTTATTTTGTTACGGAGTTCGTCGCCGAAAGATTTCAATTCATCCATATTTTCGGCATCAACTTTTGCTTTATAAACTTTTATACCGTTTAGCTCCGTGAAATTTTTAACAATGGAGTCAATCTGTCCGAGCTTTCCTTGGAGCTTAAGTTCAGCATTTTCTTTTTCAAGTTTTCTCTTTTCTTCGAGGAGTTCTGCCATTTTTTCATCGTGCTGTTTTAAAAGTTCGATTTGGTGTTGAATAAACTGTTCAACTCCGCTTCCGGTGACTGCTTCAATTCTCCTGACTCCACTGGCAATTGATGCTTCACTGATAATCTTAAACAAACCGATTTGAGAAGAATTTTTTACATGAGTGCCGCCGCAAAATTCCTTGCTGAATTCTCCGAACTGAACGACGTTTACTTTATCCCCGTATTTATCTCCAAAAAACATAAGTGCGCCCATTTTTTTTGCTTCATCGAACGGAATGTTTCTGTGATGCTGCAAGGGAATGCTCTTCCTTAATTCCTCGTTAACCAAGTTTTCAATATCTTTCAACTCGCTTTCACTTAATTTTGCAAAGTGAGTGAAGTCGAAACGCAGTCTGTCGGGCCCTACATAGGAGCCAGCCTGGTGAACGTGCGTTCCCAAATTTTTTCTAAGAGCAGCATGTAAAAAATGTGTTGCTGAATGATTTCTCATTATATCCCAGCGGCGTTCTTCATCGACATGCGCAATTACATTTGTACCCGGAATTACAGGACTGTCCTGTTCATTTTCTACTACGTGAATTGTTTTATTGTCAACTTTTGCTACATCGAGCACTTTTAATTTACTTTTATCGTAACTATTTCTCCAAGATCGTCAATCTGCCCACCCGCTTCTACATAAAAAGGAGTTCTGTCAAGCAGTAGTAAATCGTTTCCGTTTTCTTTTTTATGGCCGATAATTTTAGAATTTGATTTTAATTCGTCATAGCCGATAAATTCTGAATTATTTTTTTCTATGATTTCAAAGCCGTTTAGATTATTTATCGAAATATTTACCGAAGCAAACTTGTCTTTTGATGAGTCTCGCCCTTTTTGTTTCTGCTCATTCATCAATTTATTGAAACCGGTTTCATCAATGGTGAAACCTTTTTCGTTTGCCATAATATTTGTGAAATCGACAGGAAAACCATAGGTATCATGTAATTTAAAAACATCTTCATTAGGAATTGTTACTGATCCTGTTACATATTTATGTATAAACTCCTTATCTACTTCTTTAAGGTCTTTCTTTTCGACAAAAATTCCATTTTGTTCAATTATTATTTCCCAGTCATTTTTTTTAAAGTTATAATTCGCATAAGCATTGTAATCATCTTTATCATTAATTGTTCGAGCAAGTGAAGCAGAAGCCGAAACATTGAATTCTTCAATACCTCTATCTAACGTTGCGTTAAAACTTTCCTCTTCGGCTTTTATTACATTTTTAATGTACTCTTTCTTTTCTTTTATTTCCGGAAAAACTGAGCTCATATTTTTTACCAGCACATCCACTAATTCAAATAGAAAAGGCTTTTCCAGGTTAAGTTTTCTTCCGTAACGTGCTGCTCTTCTTAGAATTCTTCTTAGGACGTAACCGCGTCCGTCGTTGCCGGGAACAGCTCCATCAGCAATAGCAAAAGTGAGTGTGCGAATATGATCAGCAATTACGCGCATCGGGATTTTGTCTTCTTCCTTGTCATATTTTACTCCTGATATTTTTGAGACGGCTTCGATCAATGGAAGAAAACATCAGTATCATAATTTGAATTCTTTTTTTGCAGTACAGCACACATTCTTTCAAATCCCATTCCTGTATCAACGTGCTTTGCAGGAAGATCGTGTAATTTTCCTTTTTCATCCCGGTTATACTGGATAAAAACGAGATTCCATAATTCAATACATTCTGGCTTACCCGCATTTACCCATTTGGAATTTTCGTAATCATCACTAACGTTAATATGTATTTCAGAACAAGGACCGCATGGACCGGTCTCGCCCATTTCCCAGAAATTATCTTCTTCATCAAAACGCAAAATATGTTTTGGGTTTATATCTGTTTCGCTTTTCCAGAAGTTATATGCTTCATCATCTGTTCTGTAAACGGTTGCCCAGAGTCTTTCTTTCGGCAGTTTCCAGACCTCTGTTAATAGTTCCCATCCCCATTTGATAGCTTCTTTTTTGTAATAGTCTCCAAAAGACCAGTTGCCGAGCATTTCAAAAAAAGTGTGGTGGTAAGTATCGTGACCAACTTCTTCTAGGTCGTTATGTTTTCCGCTAACTCTGATGCATTTCTGTGTATCAACAGCGCGCGTGTAATCTCTTTTTCCTGTTCCTAAAAAGACATCTTTGAACTGGTTCATCCCGGCATTTGTAAATAATAGGGTTGGATCATCGAACGGGACAACCGGAGAGCTCGGTACAATCCGGTGATCCTTATCTTTAAAAAAATCTAAGAATTGCTGTCGTATTTCGGCAGAGGTCATGTTATCCTTTTCTTATTAAAATCTATCCGATAAAGATAATAAATTCAAGGGTCAGCTTAAATTAGGATTTCAAAATAAAACCACAGTTTCTTATGAAGGTGGTCGTATTTTTATGGTTCTGGTTTTGTTTCAAATTGACCTATTATTTTGTTAAATTTGATCTCAGATAAGATTTCGTAAACAAAATTAACAGGTTGCTTTGCAGTTAAACGCCAATTCGCCTGACATTGATGTAATGAAAAGGGTCGCCGCCTATGATTCCAAAGCCCTTGAGATACTATATAATAGATATGCTCCTCTTCTTTATACCCTGATCAAAAAAATTGCAGTTGAGAAAATTCTTGCCGAGGAAATCCTCACGGAAGTTTTTGTAATTATCTGGAGAAGAGTAGAGTTGTTCGATGTTTACTCAGGCAATGTTTATACGTGGTTGATAACGCTTGCAAGGAACAAAGCTGTTGATACGGTTCGCAGGAAGAATGAAAACCTGAAAATGCCCGAGTATACGGATGAATACGAGGGAAATTTTATCGTTCCCCAACTTTCTAAGCAAATAGATCCACTGGATCTGGTAACTACATTCACAATAAAAGATAGTGTAGAAGCGGCTTTAAACAGATTAACTGATGCTCAACAGTATGTAATTTATCTCGCTTATTATGAGGGATTAACGCAAAAAGAAATAGCAGAACGACTTAACATTCCATATCCAACAGTAAAATCCAAAATAAAAATTGCCTCGTTAAATCTGCGTGAATATTTACTAAAGGGAGATTCATAATGGCTGACAAAAGCGAATGTTATGAATTTCTTTATGCATACACACTTGGATGCCTTGATGAAGAGGATCTTATAAATCTGAAACAATATCTCAGTTCAAGCGATGATTACTACTGGCAGGAGCTGGGCGATTTTCAAAATCTCTCTGCATTGCTTCCCTCAATATTATCGATGGAAAACCCGGCCCCTGAAGTTAAAGACAGAGTCGCAAGAAAGCTTTACAGGATAAGAAACGAGATAAAAGCTAAAAGAGACAAACTAAAAAATGAAAAAGTGGTTCCAGATGTTAGTGATGAGGAAGAAATTGAAGCTGAAACAGAAAAAATCTCTGAACCTGTAAGAGAAAAGACTGTTGAAAAAGAACCGGAAGAAATTGTTGATGAAAAACCTGAACAAAGTGTTGAAGATTTCGAGGTCGTAAGTGCCGTACAAAAACCAGCCGAGATTTTAGCAACAGAAGAACCTGAAAAAGAGGATGTCATAAAAGAAAACGAACAAACTTCAGGCGGACAGATTTTAAATTTTAATTCTGGCTCGGAAACTGTAACCGATGATGAAATAGATACCACTTCAGAAGAAGTGGAGGGCCCAAGTATAAAATCATTGGAAGAGAGTGGAACAAAAAATGTTTCAGAAGAGAGAATAAAACTCAGGCAAAAACATTCGGGTAAGGTTCGGGAAGAAAAAAAGAAATCAAGTGTTCCTTTTATAATTACATCCCTTCTTATGTTCATATTTGCGATTGTTTTTGTTTTTATGTATTTCAAAGTTTCTTCAAATGTTAAGGGATATGAATCACAAATTGTTTCTTTGAATGAACAGCTTGGAAACTTAAAGGAACAGTTCAGACAAAATAAGGATTTGCAGGCGGTACTTAATTCAAAAAATTTAAGAACTGTAAATCTTACCGGATCGGATATTGCGACGAATGCAATTGGAAAGTTGTTCATAAGTATGGATACGAATCACGGAATATTACAGCTATCCAACCTTCCGCAGTTGCACGGAAACGGAACATACCAGCTCTGGATATACATATATGACAATTATATGTCGCTTTGTAAATTTAGTCCAACGGATAATTCAGCATATATTCCATTTGACACACCGCAATTAAGTGTAGACTCAAATGTTAGCTTTTTAGTTACAGAAGAACCACCGAATGGATCTTTGCGGCCGGGGAACAAAATTTATTTGAAAGGATCGTTCTGATCAAATTATTTCTTTTCGTCAAAAGATATCAAAATTAAAATTATTACTATCAACAGAACTATCTGCCAATAAAATGTAGCTACTTTCAATAAAGAGATGTAAAACGAAGAGAAATTGAACTGTCCGTTTATTATTGTTGCAATAAAGCCTACCGAGACCAAAATTGTTCCGATAACAATAAATTTTTTATTAGAAGAATTATCCAGGTACAGCATTAAATAGGCAATGCCGGGAATGAAAAGCAGAGTCGGGAACAATAGAGTGGGTCTCCAGAATACAAGAAAGTTATTGAGCACATAAATAAGGATACCTGTAAGAAAAAAAATAGTCCCGAAAAAGAGGGAATATTTCCGGTTCCTTCCCAAAGAAAGATAAACATCACTGATACCGTAAAAAATTAGTGCATAACTGAAAATTTCTCCGCTCGAAATGCTAATAAGGCCGAAAAATTTCAGTAACAGAGAAAGGGAAAGAAATAAAAGCAGATAGGTAAAAATCGATTGGTATTTTCTCACAAAAATTCGTTATTGTTAAATGAATAAGAGCATTTCAATTTAGAGCGATAATAAATTAATTCAGATAGAATCTTTTCTCATAAGTATCAATTACGCGTCTCTCAGTAATAATTTTATTAACCCTGATATCGTGATGATTTCTTTCAATCTCGTTGAAAATCTGGAACTCAAAAGCCAGAACATATTTAGGAGCATGCGATTTTCTTAATAAATTATCGTAATATCCACCGCCGTGACCAACCCTTTGTCCAGCCAGCGACACGGCAACACACGGAGCTATTATCATATCAATGTCACTCATATCATCATCGAATCCGATTTTAGGTTCCAGGAAACCTTCTTCATTTTTCGCAAGGTCCCTCCAATCTGTAAAATGGAATCTTCTAATTTTTTTCTGCTTACTGTAAAACTTTGGTAGAAAAATTGATTTATTGCGGCCGTCAGCAAAATCGATAAATTTTCTTGTATCAACCTCTCCCTGGTGGCTGGAGACATAAGTGAGAATTTTTTTTGCATAAACAAAATCGTCAACTTCTATAAGTCGTTCAAAAATTCTGTTTGACTTCTCACGTATTTCCCTTTCGCTGAGTTCTTTCCTTCTTTCAAGAACTATTTTTCGCGCGTCGGATTTAGGGATTGGGTGCTTTTGTATAAACATATTCAAATCTCTTAATTTTAAAGAATTCTTTGCCCCAGGCTTGAAGAAATTATTTCAACAGCAAACTGTGCGCTTTGATTTTTGTTATCGAGGATAGGGTTTACTTCCGTAATTTCAAGTGATGACATACATCCGCAGTCGGCAATTGCTTCCATAAGTAAATGTGCTTCACGGAAACTTAATCCGCCTGGTATGGGTGTTCCAACACCGGGAGAAATTGATGGGTCTACAGCATCAAGATCAAAACTAACATGAATATGATCCACTTTTTCTTTGAACTGCCTTAAAACTTTTGTAATAATCCTGTTTATACCTAATTTATCTATATCAGTCATTGTGTAAACAGGGAGATTAAGTTTCTTTATATTTTCCTTTTCCATTTTATCTATACTTCGGATGCCAATCAAAGCGCAGTTTTCAGCTTTAAGTTTTGGGGAAAACCCATAAATTTTTGTAAGCTTTTCATTACCAAGTCCGAGTGAAGCAGCAAGCGGCATACCATGAATATTTCCTGATGGAGAAGTTATGTCCGTATTCATATCTGCGTGTGCATCGATCCAGATCAACCCTAATTTGAGTTTATTTTTTTTGCAGTATGCAGAAATTCCCGCCAGAGAACCGAGTGCCATTGAATGATCTCCGCCTATGCAAAGAGGAAACCTTCCCATTTCAAGAGTCTTTTCAACTTTTTTTGCAAGAATAGTAGATGTTTTTACAATCTGGTTTACATATTTAAGTTTAGGATTTGTGATTTTTTGACGCTCCATTATCTGGATAAAAATATCTCCAGAGTCAATTATTTTATAACCTAACCTTTCCAGCCCTTCCCTCAAACCGGCAATCCTGACAGCCGAAGGTCCCATGTCTACTCCCCGCCTGTCTGCACCAAGATCCATAGGGAATCCAATAATATTGATAGTTTCTTGCCGAGATTTTTTCATAAAAAGATTTATGCGAGTTAAAAAAGAATTTATTAAGTAAGAAGTGTAACAAATTAAAAAGAATCGGCTTAATAGTCCACTTGAAAAAGGGTCATTTGCATTTTCACGATGGTCATTTTCAACAATATTTGCTTATTTTTCAAATTGTTAAAATTGAAATTCTTTATGAAGTTATGCCTGATAATGAGCCTTTAATAAGCGTTGGGATATTAACCGCAAAGCAAATAGAGTTTGAGCTCTACGGTGATTTCCAAAGTTACGGTATCCGCAAAACCTTTAGCGGAAGGTTTACAGCGGAATTGGTTAATGATAAAATAGTTTTCCGGCAGGCTGCCGAAAGGTTGGAAGTTTCTAACGAAATTACTTTTGAACCACAGGAACCCAGATTAGAATCTTTCCTGGTAAAGAATGTTATCATCGGGAATAAATTTCATTGGCAGAGAAAAGAGAATGAAAGATTTATAGGTTCATTAAAAATAATTAAAGATAACAGCCACATTACAGTAATTAATGTTCTTCCTGTGGAGAATTATCTTACAAGTGTTATCTCCTCTGAAATGAGTACAAAATCTTCAATAGAGGCTTTAAAGGCACACGCGATAATTTCCAGGAGTTGGCTATTTTCACAAATCAAGAGATCAAAAACACGCAATGAAAAGAGAAAAACTGAATATAACACTGAGACTGAGCATTTAAAATGGTATGACAGGGAAGAACACAAATTATACGATGTTTGCAATGATGATCACTGCCAAAGGTATCACGGCATAACAAAAGTCGTTAGCGGGGTGGCCAGCCAGGCTATAGAATTTACCCGGGGAATAGTTCTGAAAGATGGAAACGAGATTTGCGATGCACGTTATTCAAAATGTTGCGGTGGGATTTCGGAATCATATGAAAACGTTTGGGAACCGGTGAAATATAGTTACCTGAAACCGGTTATTGATAACAAATATGAACCTGAAAATTATGAAACCGATCTTACAATTGAAGAGAATGCTGTGAGATGGATCAAAGGACGTCCCTCTGCGTTTTGCAATACGACAGATAAGAACGTACTCTCACAAATACTGGTCGATTTTGATCAGGCAACAAAAAATTTTTTCCGGTGGAAAGTTGAATACAATCAGGAAGAAATTTCTAAACTTATTTTTGAAAAAAGCGAAATTGATTTTGGAGACATTACAGATCTGATTCCAATTGAACGGGGAGCGTCCGGCAGGCTAAATAAATTGAAAATAGCCGGCACAAAAAAAACTTTAATAGTCGGCAAAGAACTTGAAATAAGAAAATTCCTTTCATCCACACATCTTTATAGTTCTGCAATTGTAATTGATAAAATTGGGCCTGATAACGGCGTACCGAAAAAGTTTGTTATTCACGGTGCCGGATGGGGACATGGGGTCGGACTTTGTCAGATTGGTGCCGCCGTAATGGCATCAAAAGGATATATGTTTGATGAGATTCTTCTCCATTATTTTTCCGGTGTTAAATTGAAGAATATATATTAACGTGATGAAAATTTTATACTCCTGTTTATCCAAGAGCTGGGGCGGAATGGAAATGTACACACTTACTTCAGTCAAACAGCTTCTTGTACGAAATGTTCAGGTAGAAATTCTCTGCCTGAGAGATTCAACTTTATTTAATGAAGCAAAACGCGAAGGCATAGTGACTCACACAATAAAGAGCGATAATTATTTAAATCTACAGGGAATTCTTAAAATAATATCGTTATTACAGAACGGAAAATTTGATTTAATACATACACAAGCCTCACGTGATCTATGGCAGCTAGTTCCCGCATTAAAAATAATTAATACAAAAATCCCGCTTGTATTTACAAAGCAAGTTGGCTCGTTTATAATAAAAAAAGATTTTCTGCATAAGATTATCTACAACAGGATAAATATCGCATTTGCAATCAGTGAAGCAATTAAACAAAATATGATTGACACGACACCACTAACACCTGAGAAGGTTTTGCTTATTCATAACTGTATTGATGTAAACAAATTTGATCCTGAAAAATCGCATCGTGCGGAAGTTAGGAATGAATTTAAGGTTGGTGAAAGTGAGATTTTGATAGGAATGATGGCAAGGTTCAGTCCCGGTAAAGGGCATGAGGAATTCCTTGCGGCGGCAAAATCTCTAAATGATAAATATGATAACCTGAAATTTATGATTGTTGGAAAAGCGAGCTACCGTGAAGAAAACTACGAAAAAGAAATAAAATCTCTTGCGTCAAGTTCGATTAAGCAAAACATATTATTTCCTGGCTTTAGAGAAGATACTGCAGATATACTTTCAGCAATGGATATTTTTGTTTTTCCCTCTCACGCAGAAGCATTTGGAATAGCTTTAATAGAAGCTATGGCAATGGAACTCCCGACAGTTTCTGCAAATGCAGAGGGTGTACTTGATATTACTGTTGATAAAGAAACAGGTTTTCTCTTCGAGAATAAAAACGCCGGTGATCTTTCAGAAAAAGTTACAAAATTGATTGACTCAAAAGAAAAAAGAATAGCATTTGGTAAGAAGGGGCGACAAAGGGTTAGAGATAAATTCAATCTGGATATACAAACAAAGAAAGTGTTGGAAATATATTCTTCATTAATTTCAGGAATAGAATGAAGAAAAAAATAAGTGTATTCCTTCTTAATGAAAATAATGATTCCAGCAAGTTGCTGGCTGAAGAACTAGCTAAAAATGAAAATGTTCAAAAAATCATTCTTATTGGTAAAGAAAAACAAAAAGGTGAATACGGCTTTATCAAATCAGAAAGTCTGTTTGATTGGAATACTATAAAACAAATTGCACAAAAAACCAAAACTGATTATGCCTTGCTTCAGATTAAGGATGTGAAAATAATTCCGGGTCAGTTTTTTTTAGAAAGGTTTCTTGAGGTTGCTCAATCTGTTTCTGACGGCATTATTTATACTGATTATTATGAGATGAGAAATGATAAATTAATGCAACATCCTCTCATTGATTATCAGTTAGGAAGCGTGCGTGATGATTTTGATTTTGGCTGTTTTATCTTAATTGAAAAAAACGTGATGCATAAAGTATCTGAAAATATTGATAAAAGCTTAAAATACTCGGGTTTGTATTCGTTAAGACTAGCAATATCGAGAAAAAACGCAATTTTTAGAATCCCTGAATTCCTGTATAATATTGAAAATAATTTTGATAAGAGTTTGGGGGAGAAACACTTTGAATATGTTGATACAAAAAACCGGGGGGTTCAGATTGAGCATGAAAAGGTTGTAACTGAACATTTAAAAAAAATTAAAGCTTTTTTAAGACCGGTTTCTAAAAAAAATGATTTTAATCGAACTCGATTTGATATCGAGGCATCTATAATTATTCCAGTCAGAAACAGGGAAAAGACAATCGCTGATGCTGTGAATTCAGCCTTAAAACAAAAGACGAAATTTAATTTCAATGTTATTGTAGTTGATAATCATTCAACGGATCGCACCCCGGAAATTATAGAAGAATATTCCAGAAAAGACAAGCGGGTAATACATTTAATCCCTGAAAGGGGGGACCTGGGAATCGGCGGATGCTGGAATGAAGCAGTATTTCATAAGAAATGTGGAAAATTTTCTATTCAGCTTGATAGTGATGATTTATATCGGGATGAAAACACATTGCAAAAAATAATTGACAAGTTCTATGAAGAAAAGTGTGGAATAGTTATTGGGACTTACCAGTTGACGGATTTTAATTTGAATGAAGTCCCTCCGGGAGTTATCGATCATAAAGAATGGAGCCACAAAAACGGGCACAATAATGCTTTGAGAATAAACGGATTAGGAGCGCCAAGGGCTTATTATACCCCTATAATAAGGGAAGTTAAATTTCCTAATGTAAGCTACGGTGAGGACTATTCTGTTGTGCTTGCAATTTCGGGAAAATATAAAACAGGAAGAATCTACGAACCAATTTATATTTGCAGACGGTGGGAGGGAAATACTGATTCTTCTTTAACCATTGAACAGGAAAACAGGAATAATTTTTATAAAGATAAGATTAGAACGATTGAAATTTTAGCGCGACAAAAATTTAATACATAAAGACGCATCATTATGCGTCTTTATCAAGAGGATCCTTTGTTACAAAAAATTTTATTTAAAGATAAAGAAGCTAAAAATCATTTAGAAAATGATCAATATGCTGATGCGGCTAAGGTCTTGCTAAGGCATCAGCGCCTGGATTGGAAATTATTAGCAGATGGGTATGCATCTTTGGCTTCACAAAAAATTAAAGAATTTGAGTTTGATGTATTTACAATAAAAGCACAATACAATCCCGGACGGATTCATTCAACCAGCGCTAAAGTTGATGATGAATCTATAAGTAAGAGAAAATGTTTTCTGTGTAATGAAAACCGACCTGCTGAGCAAAAAGCTATACAGTACAAAAAGGATTATTTAATAATTTGTAACCCATACCCGATTTTCCCTGAACATTTTACAATACCACTTAGCAAACACTTTCCGCAGAGAATTAAAAATCATTTTTCTACATTGCTTTCACTATCAAAAGATTTGTCAGAGTACTATTCAATTATTTATAACGGACCGAGATGCGGAGCATCGGCTCCTGATCATCTTCACTTTCAGGCGGGTACAAAATATTTTTTACCGATAGAAGATGATATTAGAAAGATCAAATCGGAATATGGAATAACTCTTAGTGAAGATTTTGCCTTTTCTGTAACAGCAATAGATGATAGTTTGAGAAAATTTATTCTGATAGAAGGTAAAAAAGAAAGAGATGTTCTGTTTGCCCTGGAAGCGCTTTACAAAACTTTTCTCCTTATCAGCAAAGCTAATGAAGAGCCGATGTTCAATATTTTATCGGTTTACAGGGATAAAAAAGGATGGCTGGTTTTTATCTTCCCCAGGTCGAAACACCGTCCCTCGTTTTATTATTTAGATGAAAAAGAAAAAATATTATTAAGCCCTGCAACAGTTGATCTTTCCGGTGTCTGCATCCTTCCGGTTGAAAAGCATTTTGATAAACTAACGAAAGATCATATTGTAAAAATCTTCAAAGAAGTTTCTCTTGGAAAGGAAGAATTTGAATTTTTGAAATCAGGCCTGGAAAGGAGACTTAATGATTGAGCATAGTTATTTCTAACAGTGGAACCAGTATACTGCTTTGTAATTTATTTCGTTTTGAACATTCTTATTATCGGTTGTTTAACTATGCTTTTATCTTTCTTGTTATTAGTTGATAAATGAGAAAAAATATTAAAGCTAATGCCGCAGTTTGAAGTATGAAAGGTCTGAGAGTATCACTAGCAGAATGAGATATTGAGTCTATCCTCATAAAGTTTAGTACTGATAAAACTACAAACGCTAGTATCAGCAACAACTTCCCTAAAGTTTTCAAATTATTACCTTCTATTTTATTTGATAAAATCGAAATATTCAGACTAACAATCAAGGCTTTTTATTTACTCATCAAATCACTGATGAACTGCATGTCGGGAGACTCAGAATTCGAAATAATAATCTTTATAATAGCTGTAAGCGGAACCGCGAGCAGCATTCCGACAATTCCCCAGATATAGCCCCAAACCAACACAGCCAGTAATATTAACAGTGGATTCAGGTTAAGGCTTTTGCCGACTATTGTCGGTTCCAGGAAATTAAAGATAAGCGTTTGCACCCCGATGATTATCAGTGCCACAAGAATAGCGTAGCCGATTGAACCGAATTGTATCAGCACCATAAGTACTGGAAGGATAAGTGCGATTGCGGATCCAATTGTAGGTATAAAATTAAATAAGAATGTGAACAATCCCCAGATTATAGGGAAATCAAGTCCGAATAAGGCAAGTATTGCAGTTACTATAATTCCTGCTGAAAAATTTATAAGTATTTTTGAAATGACGTATTTTTTTATCTGTTCGTTAATTTCCTTAAATGTACTGGCAAGTTTTTCTTCTTTTATTTGCTTTTCCGAATTGAGATGCCTCTCTAAATTATGAGTAGCTTCGGCTTGCATCTCTGGGTTTTCTTTGTATTCCTTCTTTACTCTTTTTAACTCAGGCCTGACTTTTTGATAAACATATCTCTTTTTAATTGATTCGTACGTTGAATTGTGACCGGTAACAACAAATACAAAAAAGAAAAGTATGAATAAAATACTTCCAAGCATTGAGAATGTTGAGCTAAAAATATTGCCAGCCAGAAGTGAGTAATCAATAGTTGTTAAAAGTTTCTGAATGGAGAAGTTTTTGAAAAATGGATCGTGAATACCTAAAGAGATCGCTGTGTCGCTTACGATCTTGTTTAACTTTTCGGCATACACAGGAAACTCGGAGCTGAACTGGCTGAATGAATCAATTAAAAAGTAGGAAATACCCCATGCAAGAAGAGCTAAAATTATAACATCGAGAAATACAGTTAGAGCAAGAGGAATCTTTTTCCTTTCACAGAAATTGTTCAGTGGATTAAAAAGAAAAAAAAGCAAATAAGCAATGACAAGAGGGATGAATATATTTTGCAGCTCTTTTAGTATTACAGCTATAAATACAAGTCCCATCACAACAATAAAAAACTTTACTGTTTTATCCTGAATTATTCTTTTAGCCATTTCACGTCTATGTTTATTTTAATAAAAATAACTTAACTTAGATTTTGTTCTAAGGCAATAGTTATCAGATTATATTTGTATAAATAAAATAGGAGATATTATGAAAATCAAATCAATACTTATTTCTCTATTATTTTTCTTGTTTCTGGTAACTGATATAGATGCCCAGTTATTCTATAGTCAAAACCCTCTTGCCCATACTTTTTCGATTGTTGCGAGGGATTCCGTAACAGGGGAGATGGGAGTTGCAGTTCAATCTCACTGGTTTTCAGTCGGTACCTCTGTCACCTGGGGTGAAGCCGGTGTTGGCGTTGTTGCAACTCAATCTTTTGTGAATCCTTCATTTGGCCCTCGCGGATTAGAGTTGTTAAAAAATGGTTTAACAGCACAGCAGGCTGTGGATATGTTAATCAAGAATGATGACGGGCGGAACGTGAGACAACTTGCAATTTGCGACAGCAAAGGAAATGTAGCTGCGTGGACAGGTAAGAAGTGTATTCCACCTGCCGGCGACATACAGGGAGATGAATTTTCCTGTCAGGCAAATTTAATGTCTACTGATAAAGTCTGGCCTGCAATGGCAAAGGCTTTTAAAGATTCAAAAAGCCAGCCGCTTGCAGAAAGAATGATTGCCGCGCTTGAGGCAGGACAGGCAGCAGGAGGGGATATTCGCGGAAGGCAGTCTGCGGCAATTTTAGTTGTAAAAGGTAAACCAACCGGAAAAATCTGGGAAGACAGGGAAATTGATTTACGCGTTGAAGATAGCCAGTATCCCATACGAGAACTAAAAAGATTAGTAAAACTTCATCGGGCATACGATCATATGAATGCCGGGGACCTCGCGGTAGAACACAATAATATGAAACTGGCAATGAAAGAATATTCAACAGCTGAAGATATGTTTCCGGATAATGTTGAGATGAAATTTTGGCACGCTGTTACTTTAACAAATATCGGTAAACTTGATGATGCACTCCCAATTTTCAAAAAAGTTTTTGCCATGGATAATAACTGGGCTGTTCTTACACCGAGACTAATTAAAGTGGGACAGTTGAATGTTGACGAAGCGGGTTTAAAGAAGATTTTAGACCAACAGTAAGAAAACAAAACCTACTGGGCTTCCCGCCAAAGGTGGGCAAGTTAAAACCCCGGAGGTTTGAGAAATTAAAAGACGCCAAGTAATTTCAAAGACATTATAAATACAGAAACCACTAAAATTATTTTTATTATTCTTTCTCCTTTCCTTACTGCAAACTTAGCGGCCCACCACGCTCCTGTTGCATTACCGATTGCCAGCGCGATTCCGAAAACCCAGTTTACATTGTTTGTAAAGATAAAAATCAGCAATACCGGAATTGTATAAATTAAAACTATGAATACCTTGTGCATGTTTACATAAACAAGATTGAGCTTCATCAATCTCTGCAGAGCTGCCATTAAAATAAAACCTACGCCAACCTGTATAAATCCCCCGTAAAAACCGATGCCGAACATTGCGATGTATGCGGAGAATGGAATTTTAGTGTTGTTGCCTGAATAAGAAATCTTCTTTTGAGGAATAATCATAGATAGAATTATCCCGATCATCACAATACCGAGAATTTTCTGAAACACTGCATCGCTTAAGTGAACAGCCAGTAAAGCACCTACAATTGATCCCGGCAGTGTTAAAAGTGAAAGTTTAAGGCTGATATCAAACTGCTGATACTTTTCTTTTTTAAAAGAATAAACCGCTGAAATATTTTGAATAAAAATTGCAATTCGATTTGTTCCGTTCGCAAGGGCGGAATCAAGTCCGAGAAAAATCAAAGTGGGTAAAGTTAGGGTTGAACCACCGCCTGCATTTACGTTTATAAACCCGGCAATTAGTCCGACACCGAAAAGGATTAATAATGAAAGATAGTCTGGCAAAAACACTCCCGAAATTTATTGGATAAACTTAATGTGTTATTACATTGAATGCAAAACAGGGAGGCAATTAAACTGACAGTTGTCATTTCGAGTGAGTCCGGCAATTGCCGGATGATCGGGAAATCTTTATTTCAAAATTTATAAGATTTCTCATCCCGCATAGTGGTAGCCGAAATGACATTTTAAAAAGCTACTTTCTTATAATTCTTATTCCTTCAAATATTTCAAAGCTACGCAAGTAATATCGTCTGATTGCTCTACACCTTCAGAATATTTTTGGACATCTTCAAAAACATGCTGAACGAGCTCATTTGTATCTAACGAATTTTTATTTGCCAGGGATTTTTCAAGACGGCCTTCCTGGAATTCCTCTCCCTCCTTATTAAACGCTTCTGTAACCCCGTCAGTATAGAAAAATAAGCTTTCTCCCTGTTTAAGCATTATAACGTTTGATTGGTACTCGACATCTTTTATCGCTCCAAGCAACAGACCACCTATATTATCAAGCTGTTTAACTGTGCCGTCAGCAGAAACTAAATATGGAGGATTGTGTCCGCCGTTTGAATACTCGAAAGAACCACTCCTGGTATCTAGGACTCCGTAAAAAACCGTTACGAACATATTCGATGGACTTTCCTCAGCAATAATGTTATTAACTTCTGCTAAAATATTATCTGCGGGCATTCCTTTAGTGGCAGTAGCCTTTAACAATGTTTTGCTGACTGCCATCAGCAGAGCTGCGGCTATTCCTTTTCCAGAAACATCACCTATAATAACACCGAGCCGGTATTTATCAATCAGGAAGAAATCATAAAGATCGCCGCCGACTTCTTTAGCGGGAATCATTTTTGCAAAAATGTCAAACTCTTTCCTGTCGGGGAAAGCGGGGAATTTTTTTTGTAGCAGCGAGGTTTGAATTATGTTGGCAATATCAAGTTCCCGTTGAAGTGATAGTAATTTTTTCTGTGCTGAAACAACTGCTTTATAGTCCTGAATTTCCTTTAATGATTTTTCAATTGTTATTTTAAGATCTTTTAAATCTATTGGCTTAGTGATAAAATCATAGGCCCCCATGTTCATGGCAGTTCTGATGTTATCCATATCACCGTAAGCGGAAACTATAACGGATTTGAGCAATTTATTATTTAATTCATTTATTTTTGCCAGCAAAGTAAGTCCATCCATTTCGGGCATGTTAATGTCAGAGAGTACAAGTTCTATTTCTTCATCTTCATTTATTTTTTTCAGGGCCTGAATCCCGTTTTCTGCAAAAGTGAAATCGTACAGGCTTTCCTTTATTTCTTTTCTGAATTTCTGCATAATCAGCGATTGCAGATCGGTTTCATCGTCTACCACTAATATTTTTGAGTAAGACATTTTGATTTTCCCTTGAATAGCGTTAGATACTAAGTTTTTCTTTTAGCAAATCGAACCTTAAAGGTTTTGTAAAATAGTCGTCAGCGCCGAGAGTTTTTGCTTTGTTGTAATTTGATTCATCACCGTACGCCGTGATCATAAATACTTTTAATTTCGGATACCTTGTCTTAACTTCTTCAAGCAATTCCAGGCCACTCATTTCAGGCATATTTATATCGCTCAACACAAGGTAATCAGCCTGATCGTCTATTGCGTCAATCAATTCGAGGGCGGTCATTCCATTGCCGGCGTAAATAATTTGTAATTGTCCTGATTTTATTTCCTTTCTGAATTTTTGCTCAAACAGAAATTGAACATCAATTTCATCGTCGACAACTAATAGTTTCATAGTAAATATCCCTGGTATTTAGTTTGAATTTTAGGTTACTTATAATTTAGGAATAATAATGATAAATTCCGCACCTTCGCCTTCTTTCGACTCTATTTTAATTTCTCCGCCGTGCTGTTTTACAACAATATCATAGCTGAGTGATAAACCAAGACCAGTTCCTTCGCCTGTTGGCTTTGTTGTAAAAAAAGGCTGAAAGAGCTTGTCTTTTATCTTTTCCGGAATCCCGTTTCCGTTATCAGCTATCCTGATTTCAACTTTGTTTTTTAGATTTTTAGTTGAGACTTTAATTGTGGGGGAAAAATTATCTCCCTGAGTTTTCTTCCGGTCATTCGCGGCGTAACAGCCGTTGTTAATTATATTTAAAAACACACGGCTGATATCCTGTGGGACAACATTAATATTTCCAAGTGTTTTATCGTAATCTCTTTCAATCCTAATGTTAAAATCTTTGTTCTGCGCTCTCATTCCGTGGTAAGCTAGATTAACATATTGTTCCAGAAGATCATTTATATCTGTTGGTGTTTTTTCTCCTGCTGTTCCTCGTGAATGAAGAAGCATTCCCTTTACAATAGAGTCCGCGCGTTTACCATGATGGTTTATTTTTTCAAGGTTTTGTTTAAGATCATCGACAATCTCTAGCGCATCTTGCTTTTTATCGTTCTGTAATTCAGATTTTAATTCATCGAGTAATTCATTGCTGACCTCAGAGAAATTATTCACAAAGTTTAACGGGTTTTTAATTTCGTGTGCGATGCCTGCAGTTAGTTCACCAAGCGATGCCATTTTTTCAGAATGGACTAATTGAGACTGTGCTGATTTTAATTCACTCAATGTTACTTCAACTGCTGCTTTTGCTTCTTCAAGATTCTTAAAATCTTCATAACGTGCATAAGCAATGGAGAAAGCTTCAGCTAATGTTTTTGTCAGTTCAAGTTTCTCTTCATCAAGCGGATCAACATTTCCAACGTAAAGCATTCCCTGTTCAAAAGGAACAAAATGTAAATAGAGAGATTCCGGCGGCTGTGATGAACCCTGGTATGTTTCGGGATTCTGAACCTGCCCGAGTTTCATCATTGATTTTGTCCAGTTGATAAATTCTTCTTTATTCCAGTGCTCTTTGTAAATCTGTTTATTCTTCCAGTATTCAACTGAATTTCTGGTAAGCGCATTTGATACGGTTGAAAGATTTAATATACCAAGAGATTTCCCCTCAGGCGTAGTTAAATAAACCTGTGTATGCGTCTGATCATCACTTACAATAAAAACACCGCAACGGATAAATGGAACTTCAAGTGCTTTAAGTTCGCGCCAGATTAGCGGCGTGATGCGCTCGAGGTCTTTTGCAGTTCGCATGGAAGCGATCTCGGCACGGACGCGGTCGAGGGAGGCCTGCTGCAAAGCCTCACGGGCTTGTTCCAGTTCCAGTTCTCGTGTTCGCTCCCGCTCTTTCGCAACCAATCTGCGGCGCAGAAATCTGTTGAGGAGTACTATAAAAGCAATCACGAGTAATGCATAAATTATATAAGCCGCTGTTGTTCGCCACCATGGTGGTAAAATCTTTACCGTTAGAGACGTGCCTTTTTCATCCCAGACGCCGTCGCTGTTCGAAGATTTCACTTTGAACGTGTACGTACCCGGACTCATGTTTGTGTATTTGGCTCTGCGTGCAGTACCTGCATCAATCCAATTCTTGTCGTACCCTTCCAGGCGAAAGGTATAACGATTTCGCGACGGGTTGGCAAAATGCAACCCTGCGTAGTCGAACGTTAGCTCGTTTTGGTTATACTTCAACGTTATCTGCTCTTTCCGGTTAACCGGTAGCGAGTAAGCATCTTCGAATATATGCAGTCCTGTGATTGCCGTGACCGGAGGATTTGGATTCGGTTTAAAATCCTGCGGGTTGATTGCAGTTACTCCTTTCGGGCCACCGATGAACATCCTGTCGTCCCTGCCCTTGATAACAGCTTGCTGTATAACCGGATAGTTATTTATGCCATTTGCCTCATCATAAGTAATGAAAGTCTTTGTTTCAGGATCGAACCTGGCAACGCCACCTGATGTCGCAAACCAAAGCATTCCTTGTTTATCTTGCATGATGCCTGGTACAACATTATTAGGCAAGCCATCTTCCGTGGTATAATGATGAATAGTTTTTCCTGTATTTCTATCCAGCAGGAATATTCCGTCAGTCAAAGTTGTTACCCAAAATCGATCTGAACTGTCTTCATAAATCTGGAAAATGCCTTCTCCATCGAGATAAGTAGTAAAGGTTTCTGTTTTTTTGTCAAATTGGTCTAAACCGCCATCCTCAGTGCCAAACCAGAGAATACCCTGATGGTCTGTGTACATTTGCATTAACTTATTATTACTTAAACTTTTTGGATCAGACGGATCATGTTGAAAATGCTGAAAGCGGTTGGTTTTATAATTGTACAGGTTAAGTCCGCCGCCCCAGGTGCCGATCCACAAATGCTGGTCATCAGATTGCCTGATAAACATTATATTGGAATTACTTAAACTGTCGGGGTTTGCAGCATCAGCTGTAAATTTTCTATGGCTCTTTCGAACAGGGTCAATGCGATAAAGGCCCCTTTGCTGTCCTACCCATAGCATTCCTTCCCTGTCTTTAAATACACTTTCTACAGGATTACCCCACAATCCGTCCGGAGCTGGTTTTGTGTCTGAGAATCGTTCAATGTTTCCTGTGGACGGATCCATTCGAAATAGTTGGCCTGAAAAGGTTCCAATCCAAAGAGTATCTTTGCTTTCCTGATAAAGTGATCTTACGCCATTATTTGCACTAATTTCTTTTGCTCCATATAACCGAAACCGGCTGAAGGAAGGCACGATCTTGTTGAGGCCGGCACCTTCAGTCCCAACCCAAAGAATACCCTGATGGTCTTCATAGAAGGATAAAACTAAATTGCTTGACAAACTTTTCGGATCGCCTGCCTGCCTGTAGGGTGTAAGAGTGTGCGTGGCGGGATCGTATCGATTGATTCCGCCGGAATGCGTTGCCACCCAGAGCATGCCGGTCTTGTCCCTATGAATAACATCCACTTTAGCGGAGAAGTTACTTGTTTTTATACCCCGGGGGGCATGCAGATGCTTCAAATCATTGGGATCATCACCCAGCGCTTCAAGCTTACTTCCCATCGGGTCATAACGATAGAGCCCTGACTGGCAGGTGCCGATATAAATAGCGCCATTGGGCGCTCCAGCAATGGCTGTGACCCGATTATCGCGTAACGATTTCTGTGTGGTTGGCAGAACACGTATAAAATTATCTGCAGTTGAATCGTAACGGTTTAATCCTCCCACTTTTCCCTTTGGGTCTGTGGCATCTCCTGTTCCAACCCACAAATTGCCATCCTGGTCTTCGTATAAGGCGTTTATAACATTGCTGGTAAGAGTTTGTTCGTTATTTGTTTCATGGGTGTAGCGAATAAACGTTCCTTTATCGTTATCAAAACGATCGAGACCGTTTTGCGTGCCGACCCAGATAGTTCCATCTGTAGTCTGAAGGATCACATTCACTGAATCTGAGCTCAATGAAGTTGAATTACCAGGATCACGTTTAAAGTGAGTGAATTTCTCTTTTCCTGAATCGAACAGGTTAAGGCCGCCGCCCCAGGTACCCGCCCAAAGCCTTCCGCCGCGATCTACATACAGGGCATTGACATAGTTGTTTGAGAGGGATGTGCTGTCAAGCGGTTCATGCCAGTACGTCTTGATATTGTAGCCGTCGTAACGGCTGATTCCTTGGAGTCCACCTACCCAGAGAAAACCTTGTTTATCCTGCACGAGGCTATAAATCCAGCCGGATGGGAAACCGTCTGACTTATTAAGGTGATCAAACTGGATGTCCTGTGCAAAAAGACCGGAGCTCATTGCCAGGACTAATATTAAAAAGAAATAGATGGTTCTAAGAGAAAGTTTTTTAATAATTGTGTTCATAATCATTCCGTTTTCAAATTTGCCGATTTGAGCAGCTCCAATATTCTGGATTGCCAAAAGAACTAACAGTATTGTAACTACTTTTTCATTACTGAGTTTTTACCGGGATTTGGATTATAAATTCAGTCCTTCACCTTCTTTCGTTTCCACTTTTAATTCACCACCGTGCTGTTTTGTAACAATATCATAACTTAATGATAAACCCAAACCCGTTCCTTCTCCGGTCGGTTTTGTTGTAAAGAACGGCTGGAATATTTTATCTATAATATCTTTAGGAATTCCGTTTCCGTTGTCGCTAATTCTTATTTCAACTTTATCTCTCAACTTTTTTGTTGAGACTTTAAGAACAGGACTAAAATCATCACCATCTTTTTTCTTTTTTTCATTTGCTGCATAACAAGCATTGTTGATTATATTTAAGAATACTCTGCTGATATCCTGCGGAACAACGTTTATCTTTTCAAGTGTTTCATCATAATCTTTTTCTATGGTGATATTGAATTCCTTGTTTGTAGCTCTCATCCCGTGGTAAGCAAGATTAACATATTGATCTAAAAGATCATTTATATCAGTCAAAGTTTTTTCGCCTGAAGTTCCTCTTGAATGTAGAAGCATTCCTTTTACAATTGAATCTGCACGTTTACCGTGATGGTTTATTTTTTCAAGGTTTTGTTTTAGATCATCAGCTATTTCCAACGCTTCATCTTTCTTGTTGTTCTGTAATTCGGTTTTCATTTCATCCAGCAACTCATTACTTACTTCGGAAAAATTATTTATAAAATTTAACGGGTTTTTAATTTCGTGTGCAATACCGGCTGTAAGTTCTCCAAGCGATGCCATTTTTTCAGAATGGATTAATTGTGCCTGAGTTGATTTCAGATCATTAAGTGTATTTTTAAGAGTCTGATTCGCTTTTTTACTTTTTTTATAGTTCCTGTAAAGGATGAGTGAGATTAACAGCAAAAAAGAAAGCCCGGTTAACAGCAGATATAACCTCAACCTGTTTTGATAAGCCGCTTTTGCCGTTTCAATTTCCTGCTGACGTTCTTTTTCGCGGGCAGTTATGGTTTGCACCGCTCTTAAATTCACTTCGCCGAACAAACTGTCCCTGTAAGCATCCGCTATTTTAAGATATCGAAGTGATTCTTTGGTGTCTTTAGGTTCATATAATCCGGACAGCAATTTCGCTGCAGCAAGGGTGGACGACTTTTGTCCAAAATGTTGCGACACTTCAAACCCTTTGTGTGCATAATAAAGGGCAGAATCCGGTTGGCCCAGGGTCTTAAAAAAATCTGAAATCCTGATGTAAGCCCACGTTAAAGCCCGCTGTTGTTTACCTTCAATTGCATTCTGTTCGCTTATTTTGTAATTACCCAGGGCTTCTTTATTCATCCCGGATTTCATTGCAATATCTCCAAGAAACTGGTAGACAAACGGCTCATTGAAGTTCTGCTCTTTAAAAATTTTAACGGCCTTTTTTTCATAATATGCAGCTGAATCCGGTTGATTGGACAACAAATATGCCTCTCCTATTAACATGTACCCATAAGGAAGTCCGGGATCGCTGGGTCCTGCCAGTTCTAACGAAATTAATTGGTACATATAGTTTATGGCTTTCGGATAATCCTTCAGGTTCACGTACACATCGGCCATATTGGTAAATGCAGCTCCGGTCAAAACATATACAGTAAGTGCATAGTCAGACCCAGACCCGAGTATTGCTTTAGACCTTTCTAAATGGTGCTCCTGTGCTAGTTGAATAGCTTTAAATCCTAATTCCAGCGTTTTCGGATAGTCCCCCTGCTGTTGTGCCGAGCCGGTCAAAAAGGAAAGCGCCAGTATTTGTCCCGGTAAATAATTAATCTGCCTGGCAAGTTCCAAAGCCTGCTGTCCGTAAAACCTAGAAGAATCAATATTACCCAAACGATATTGATTGCATAGACCAATTTGAGCATAAATCCTGGTGGTATCATTTTTCGTGGTGGTCAATAAACTTTTCAGGCTGTCAACTACTTCTTTTCTCTGGGCAAAACAAGACCCGGAAACGAGTAAGAGCAGAATGGTAAGATTCAGTATTTTGACTTTCATTTTCAGTTATACCGGTATTTGAATGATAAATTTTGTTCCTTCGCCTTCTTTGCTTTCTATTTTAATTTCACCGCCGTACTGTTTTACAACAATGTCATAACTGAGCGATAAGCCCAAACCAGTTCCTTCGCCAGTCGGTTTTGTTGTAAAGAAAGGCTGAAAGAGCTTGTCCTTTATTTTATCTGGTACTCCGTTTCCGTTATCTGCAATTCGGATTTCAACTTTCTCCTTTAAATTTTTTGTTGAAACTTTAATAGTTGGAGAGAAATCATCGCTGCCTTTTTTCTTTTTATCATTAGCAGCGTAACATCCGTTGTTAATTATATTTAAAAACACGCGGCTTATATCCTGAGGGACAACACTAATTTTTTCTAATGTTTTATCGTAATCTCTTTCTATTGTAATGTTGAAATCTTTATTCTGTGCTCTCATTCCGTGGTAAGCAAGATTAACATATTGTTCAAGTAAATCGTTTATATCAGTCGGTGTTTTTTCTCCTGCTGTCCCGCGAGAATGCAGAAGCATTCCTTTAACAATTGAGTCTGCGCGTTTGCCGTGATGATTTATCTTTTCAAGGTTTTGTCTTAAATCATTTACAAGGTCGGGTACATCTTCATTATTTCCTTTTTTCAATTCTTCTGTTATTTCATCGATTAATTCAGTAGCTGACTTCAGAAAAGTTATTTACAAAGTTCAACGGGTTTTTAATTTCGTGTGCGATGCCTGCAGTAAGTTCACCAAGTGATGCCATTTTTTCGGAATGTATCAATTGTGCTTGCGTGGATTTCAATTCTGAGAGTGTACTTTCTACTTTTTCCTTTTGTTTCTGCAATAAAGCATTTGCTTTCTTTTTTTGTCGGTTATTTCTAAAAAGTATAAATGCTATTACGAGAACTACAATTATTCCAGCTAACATTGCATAAGTTCTGATCCTGGTTTCAGTTTCAATTTTTTCCTCCTGTAAACTTTTGAGCCGCAGTTGTTGATCAAATCCGATATTCTGGTAGGAAAGCAGGTTTTTCTTTTCCGCATTATTCAGACTGTCATTTAATACGGTGTATAGTTGCAGGTATTTTAAGGAACTGTCACGTTTATTTAGATTGCTATACACATCTGAAAGCGCCCGGTAGGAAGCGGCCAACGGCTCCGGCTGTCCTAAAACCCGGGCAGTCTTCAATAATTTCCTGGCATAAAACAGGCTGGAGTCAGGTTTATCTAATCTTCCGTATAATTTACTTAATGCATCGTAGGTACGGGGAAGATAGTGAAGATTATGATGCGCTTTATAGGATGCTACCGATTCCAGGTAGGTATCCCGGGCCAATTTTAAATTTCCTTTTTTAAGGTAAATGTTTCCCATTTGATAAAGAATGCTGCCTTCCCAGGTTCTGAAGAAAAATCCTAAATGCGGCTGCAGCACTAATGCCTGTTGATCAAAATAAAGTGCCGAATCCAATTGGTTAAGGTAAGTATAAGAATACCCTATGTTCATATATGCCAGAGAAAGCAAAAAAGTATCCGGAATAGATTCAGCATAGCCCAATACTTTGAAGTATTTTAATTTTTCCATATCGCTGTTACCGGTAGTGCCGTACAATTGCCCTAAATGAAGGGTAGTAAGACCCAAATTATAAATTCTCATCTCATGCGGGGTGTGCCCTTTTGGAGAGGGCAAGGTATATTTTTCATTTGCCGGGCTCTCTTCAATTTTCATCGCTTCTGACAATGATTCAAGTGCTGACGGGTATTTACCCAATGCTATAAGAGCGTAGCCCTTGTCGCTTAAAGCGGCTGCTTCATCCAATTTTATTCTTAACTGCTTAGCAAGTGCAATACTTTTATTGTCGTAATAAACAGCACTGTCACGATTTGTTTCCAAATAATAAAGTGCCAGGTTATAATACGCATCCATACGAACAGTGTCATTGGCTGCATTTCTTAACGCCAGTTGCAGGCGGTCTAACTTTTTTGTACCCGATAAAGCAGTGTCCGACAAAATGGAAAAAAGCCCTGACTGTGCCCGGCAAAAACCAAGCATAGAGAAAAAAATAATGAGCAATAAAAATGCACGTTTCATAAGATGTTTATCCTGGTATTTGAATGATAAATGTTGTTCCTTCGCCTTCCTTCGAATCTATTTTAATTTCTCCGCCGTGCTGTTTTACAACAATATCATAACTTAACGATAAACCTAAACCCGTTCCTTCCCCAGTAGGCTTAGTTGTAAAGAACGGCTGGAAGAGCTTGTCCTTTATTTTATCTGGAACTCCGTTTCCGTTGTCCTTTATCCTGATTTCAGCTTTGTCTTTTAATTTTTTTGTGGAGACTTTAATTGTAGGATAGAAATCGTCTCCGTCTTTTTTCTTTTTATCATTTGCCGCGTAGCATCCGTTGTTAATAATATTTAAGAAAACCCTACTGATATCCTGAGGCACAACATTAATTTTATCAAGCATTTTATCGTAATCTCTTTCAATTGTAATGTTGAAATCTTTATTCTGTGCTCTCATTCCGTGATAGGCAAGATTAAGATACTGTTCCAGGAGATCATTAATATCCGTCGGTGTTTTTTCTCCGGCAGTTCCGCGAGAATGGAGAAGCATTCCTTTAACTATTGAGTCTGCGCGTTTACCGTGGTGATTTATTTTTTCAAGATTTTGTTTTAAATTTTCAATTAATGCAACAACTTCTTCTTCGTTTTTATTCTTCAGCTCTTCTTTCATTTCATCGAGTAGTTCGCTGCTTACCTCGGAAAAATTATTCACGAAGTTTAACGGGTTTTTAATTTCGTGTGCAATGCCGGCTGTAAGTTCACCGAGTGAAGCCATTTTTTCGGAATGAATAAGCTGAGCCTGTGTAGATTTTAATTCTTTATAAGCTTTTTCAATCTCTTTTGCCTGTTCTAATTCTCTCTTTTGTGCTCTTTCTTTTTCTTTGCGGATAGCACGGGCTTTTTGGAATTTGTCAACCCTCCATAGTAACACAAGGAAGATCACGCAATATAAAGTATAAGCCCACCATGTTTCCCACAACGGGGGGTTTATTATGATTTCCAGTTCATCAGGTTTGTCTGTCCATACGTTATAAGCGCTTGCTGCCTTTAACTTCAAAATATATTTCCCGGGATCAAGGTTTGTGTAATTTATATAATTAAGGCTTCCCAGGTCACGCCATTGATTGTCGTATCCATCCAGGTAAACAGAATATTTGTTAAGTACGGGATTACTATAATGTGATGCAAAGAATTCAAAACCAATATCATTCTGGGAGTAATTAAGTTCGATTTTTTTTGTCTGTGAAATATTTACTTTTAAAACACTACCCTTACCCGGCAGAACTTCTTTTCCTTTAATGATCAATTTAGAGATAGATACTTCGGGCGGTGAAACATTATAGCTCATTTTACCCGGATCAAAAATTAATAAACCGTGAGGACCGCTGAATAATAATTCTCCATTTGGAAGTTTTGTGCTTTTATAATTATCACGAAAAGGTAACAAGAAATCAAAACTTTTCTTATCCGGTAAAAAACGGGCAACACCCACAGAAGTTGAAACCCATAAATTTCCAGAATTATCTTCAATGGTGTTATAAATAGTATTGTCCGGTATATTACCTTTTTGCGATGTGAATCTCTGGAATTTATTTTCGGATGGTATAAAAAGATCCAGCCCGCCACCGTAAGTGCTGATCCACAACCTTCCTTTTTTGTCCCTGGTTAAATATGAAATCTGGTTGCTGCTAATAGTTGTGGAATCGTCCGGGTTATAAGAATAGATTTTAGATAATCCGGTTTTTTTGTTAAATAAAGCGAGGCCGGAATTGGAACCTACCCAAAGATGATCCTGATCTTTATCAAGGAGTGCAAAAATATGGTTGCCGAGCAAAGAATTCGGATTATTGGGATCGTGATGGTAACGGGTTGTTTTTCCTGTCACAGGGTCTATCCTGTCCAGTCCTCCGTTTCGTGATCCCGCCCATACAATACCATCGGAATCTTTCATTAAGATATTTACAAAATTTGAACTGATACTATTTGAATTATTCCTCTCGTATTTTAAATCTTTTAAATTTCCGGATTTCAAATCAAAAATAAGTATTCCTATATTTTTAGTAGGCACCCATAGTTTGTTATTTATTTCAATGGCAGCATTATCAAGGTACGGAACCTGAACGGGAGACAAAGAAGAATAATCTTTAATCAAACCTTTGTTAATATCATATTTTACAAATCCCTTTAATGTGCTTACCCAGAATATTGTTGAGGAAACTGGTAAAGCCCCGTAGGTAGAATTAATGAGATCGCCCTTTTTGTCCGGTTCAATAACGTATTGAGTATAATTTTGCCATCGGGGATCAAAATACCTTACACCTCCATAAGACTGAGCGACCCATATAATTCCGGTATTGTCTTTCTTTATGTCGAGCATTCTTCCCAGAATGTTATCATTGATTTCATCTGCCGAAAATTTATATTGGGTTATTTTGCCGGATTCAACATCCATTTTGTTTAAAATGTTATTTCCAAAGCCGGCACCAATCCATAGAAATTTTTTGTCAAATAACAGAGCATTTACAAAATTATTACTTAGGCTATTAATATTACCGGATTGATTTTTATAGATTGTGATTTTATTTGTATTAAGACCG
Source organism: uncultured Bacteroidota bacterium (assembly GCA_963772675.1). Lineage (GTDB taxonomy): Bacteria > Bacteroidota > Ignavibacteria > Ignavibacteriales > Ignavibacteriaceae > JAKAGZ01. The sequence goes on along the minus strand of CAVYYF010000005.1, from coordinate 7,834 downwards.
AGGTGGTCTAAACCATTTGCAGTACCAATCCACAAGTCATTATTGTTTCCCTCAGCGAGAGACAGCACATTATTGTCACTTAATTCAGGGTTTATTCCTGTTTCGGAAACATAAGATTTAAACTTTTTTGTCTCCGGGTAATAATGATTTAGTCCATTATTAGTTCCTACCCAGATGGTTTTATCGCTCGCACAGAGGACAGTATTAGCCTGATTGCTCAATATTGTGTTTTTATTGTCCTTGTCATATTTAAATTGTGTAAAAATTTTCGTATCCGGATCAAAGGAAATGAGACCATTATTAGCGGTGCCCATCCATATTATACCATTATTATCTGAATCAATTCTATATATAGGAGGATTTATTTCCTTTCCCTTGATAATTATTTTTATCTTAACAGGTCTGTTTAAATTTCTATCAAAGTAACACAGGCCGTTAATTGTGCCAATCCATAGTATGCTTTTTTTATCCAAGTGTAGCGCATTAATTTGATTTCCGCTTAACCCGTTCGGGAAATCAGGATCGGAGTTATAATTAACAAAGTTGAAGCCATCATAACGCACAAGTCCTGACCTGGTACCAAACCACATATATCCCATCTGATCCTGTGCTATTGCGGTAGCAATATCATCCCTCAACCCGTTTTTTGTGTTTATGCTTTTGTAATTGAGGGGAATTTGAGGCATAATTTGCAGCGTGTCAAAAACCAAAAGTATAACCAGCAGAAGTATGATGTTTTTATTTTTTTTACCTAAATAATAAACGATTTGCGTCATTAATTTTATTCCTGTTAAAATTTTATAAATTAGGCAATGTAATCACAAACTCCGCACCTTCGCCTTCTTTACTTTCAATTTTAATTTCACCGGCATGCTGTTTTGTTATAATATCATAACTGAGAGATAAACCTAAACCCGTTCCTTCACCTGTAGGTTTCGTTGTAAAGAACGGCTGGAAGAGTTTGTCTTTAATTTTATCCGGTATGCCGTTCCCGTTATCACTGATACGTATTTCAATTTTATCTTTTAAGTTTTTGGTTGAAACTTTGATTGTTGGGGAAAAATCGTCTCCATCTTTTTTCTTTTTATCATTCGCCGCATAACAACCGTTGTTAATTATGTTTAAAAATACACGGCTTATGTCCTGGGGAACCACATTTATTTTGTCGAGAGTTTTATCGTAGTTCCTATCTATTTTAATGTTAAAGTCTTTATTCTGTGCCCTCATTCCGTGATATGCAAGGTTAACGTATTGTTCCAGTAAATCATTAATATCCGTCGGTGTTTTTTCACCTGCTGTCCCTCGTGAATGGAGAAGCATTCCTTTTACTATCGAATCTGCACGTTTTCCGTGCTGGTTTATCTTTTCAAGATTTTGCTTTAAGTCTTTTACAATGTCGAACACTTCTTCCTTATCATTCTTTCTCTAATTCTTCTTCTATCTCATCGATTAATTCGCCGCTGATCTCGGAAAAATTATTCACAAAATTCAAAGGATTTTTTATTTCGTGAGCAATGCCTGCAGTAAGTTCACCGAGCGAAGCCATCTTTTCTGAATGAACAAGTTGTGCCTGTGCCGATTTTAATTCCTTTAAAGTGACTTCAACTTTTGCTTTTGCTTCTTCAAGATTTTTAAAATCTTCATAACGTGCGTAAGCGATTGAAAAAGCTTCGGCTAATGTTTTTACAAGCTCAAGTTTTTCATCTGCAAGTGGAGAAACGTCTCCTACATAAAGCATCCCCTGAGTAAAGGGAACAAAATGCAGGTTTAATGATTCAGGCGGTGCTGATGAGCCCTGGTAAGTTTCGGGATTCTGAACCTGTCCGAGCTTCATCATTGATTTTGTCCAGCTGATGAATTCTTCTTTATTCCAGTGTTCTTTATAAACCTGTTTCTTTTTCCAGTACTCTACAGTATTAGTTGTAAGTTCATTTGCATCGAAGGATAAATTGAGTACACCGAGTGATTTTCCCTCCGGTGTAGTTAAATAAACATGTGTTACTGCATTATCTTCATCAATAATAAATACACCGCATCGTATAAAAGGAACCTCAAGCGTTTTTAATTCGTGCCAGATAATCGGTGTAATACGATTAAGATCTTCCGTAGTACGCATACTTGCAATTTCACCGCGCACTCTGTCCAACGAAGCCTGTTTAATAGCTTCTCTTGCCTGTGCCTCCGCTTTTTGGAGATCAAGGAAGCGGGTATATGCAAAATCAAAGACCTCCACAAATCTTCTGGCGATGGACAAATTTTCCTCAGGAAGTTCTTTCTCTGAAGTGAGTGCCAGATAACCCAATTTAAAAAACAGAAAGGATGTAATGAATCGAGGGGGCATCGTTTTAATATATCTTTCTCTTTCCCTGGGGGTGAAGCCACTTTGTTCCGAGTTATTATTTAAAAAACGCAAGCGTTCTTCACCCGATAGTTCTATTTGCATGTATCCTTTTTTACTTCCCAATGCTTCACGGAATTCTGAATACCATTCAGGCGAATTTTCTTTCACCACGCTCATTATCCATGAGAGCGATGATTTGCTAAACGGCTTGACAGCTAAACCTGATCTTGCACGCCAGATTTCCATACTATCACTTTTTTCATCGGCTACGATCATGGAACAACCGATTATCTTAACGGTCAGCTTCTTGAATTCAGAAAAAAAACTATCGGTAACCTTACCTACTTCCTCACTTTTTCTCATGCCCAGCGCAAGTGAACGAACGCGTTCAAGTGCAGCAACAATGTTTGCTTCTCTTGCCTGGGCTTCGGCTTTTTGGAGATCTAGGAAGCGTATATAAGTCTGTTCGAACGCAGCAGCAAAGCGCTTTACTATTTCCTTTTCTTCTTCACCGAAACGTTTAAGATTGTAGTGCACGATGTCAATTCCCGAATGCTTATGAAACCAGCCAATCATAACCATTCCTTCAGCATTTTGAATCATTTTTTTTCTTTGATGTGGAACAGGCTGAATTTTGAATATTTCGCTAAAAAAAGCATCTTTTTCTTCTTTGTTTAGTAAATAATCAAAAAATCCCTCTCCCGGTGAATTAAAAGCGTTGTAAACTTTTTCAAAAATAGGCAAGTCGGAGCAGGGTAAATGATATAATTCCGGGTAAATGTCTTCTCCAACCGAGGCCCAGAAATGGATATCTCTGGAAGAATCCGGGTTTAACTGGATATTGACAGAATCAATATCCGTTACAAGAATTCGAAATTCTTTGTAGAGCAATCTAACCACATCTTTTAACTCATTACTTTTATGCATACCCATGGAACGGCTTCTAACTCTTTCCAGTGCTGCTTCAATCTGTGCTTCCCTTGCCTGTGCTTCAGCTTTTTGGAGATCAAGAAAACGGATGTAAGCTTGTTCAAAAACTTTACCGAAACGTATTAAAATGGCATTTTCAGCATCTGAATAGGGTTCATCGGTATATCTTATGATCTGTACGTGCGAATTTTTTGCAAAGGTCACAGAAGTCGTATATGCCTTCGATTCCCTCAATAATTTTTCACGGTCCCTGGGGAAACTATTTTCGCTCAGCAGGAAATCCATATATTCTTTTTTGGCCTTTCCTGAATAACTATTTACATAGAGTTCTGGTCTTTTTGCGCTCGCAGCATTATAATCTCTCTGAACCTGAGTGGAATCGTTGTAAGGTATTGTCAAAGGTTCCTTACGGTCATAACCGCCAACCCAGACGCTGTAGTCGGTATGTATCTCAATAGGACTACCCAGGGTAACAGCATCCATCTCTAAACCAAGTACTTTCATTTGCTCATATATGGCATTTGCAACTTGCTGCATTTCGTTACTGCTCTGCATGGCCATGGTCCTGGCACGGACTCTTTCTAAAGCAAGTTGAATCTCTGATTCTCTTGCCTGTGCTTCGGCATTTTGCAAATCCAGAAAACGGCGATAGGTTAAATTGAATACATCTGCAAAACGTTCCAGTAATTTTATTGATTCTTTTGGTAATGGTTCAGGAGTAGTTGTTAATATCATACCTTGCGAGAAGAAAGCCACGCTGTGTATTCGATGTTCCCTTACTAACTCAGCTTTAATTGTCATGCCCATTACTTCCCGCACATACCGGATCCAGTCATTCAATTCCTGTCCACTTAAGTCAATAATAAGCGATTTCTTTTTTTCTTTCCACGCATCATAAACTCGTTTTCCTGTAGTCGGCTCATCAAGACTTGCATTAAAGTGATGACTGATCTTTGTACCTTCCTGATCTGTAGCCCAGACTTCAAGAATTTTATCTTCTTCTTTAATTAGACAGATATTTAACCGTTCAGGCGTAACTCCAAGCTCTGTCATTTGCTGAAAGAGAATCGCTGCTGTTTCAGCCAGTTCATCGCTTTGGTGCATAGCCATTGTTCTGCTTCTCACTCTTTCCAAAGCTGCTTCAATCTGTGCTTCTCTTGCCTGCGCTTCTGCTTTTTGCAAGTCGAGAAAGCGGGTGTAGGTTTGATCAAAGACTTTGGCAAAGCGGTTTAATATTTCCTGTTCTTTTATAGGTTCTGTATTGTTTAAGAGTAACGAGCCATTAGAAAAAAAAGTGTGGTGCATTACCATTTGACCGGGTATTTCTTTTCCGAGATCTTTAAATTGTTTTTCCATCAATTTTAAATATTGTTCTACCCGTTCACCAAAAATTTTTTTAAGGAATTGAATATGTTGAATAAATTCCTGACCGGAAGCCAGGTTTATAAAAAACGGCTCACCTTTTTTCCAGGATTTATATACGCGAAGCAAAACGGGACTGGAATTAAAATCTATAGTAAATGGTTTTGGGTGCATATCGCCCTGATAGGATATCCACATCTGCCCAAATGGTTTGTTCTTATCTATTATGGTAACTCCGCTGGCCAAATGCTGAATCCCCAATTTAGTTAGTTGTTCAAAAACAATTTTAGCTGCATCAGCCAGCTCTTCACTCTTCTGCATTGCCATTGTTCTTGCACGAACTCTTTCAAGCGCTAATTCTATTTCAGCTTCTCTTGCCTGTGCTTCTGCTGAAGCAATATCGGTATAACGTTGATAGGCCAAGCTGAAAACATTTCTGAATTTTTTTAACAGTTTAAGTTTCTCTTCTCCAATAGGGAAGAATGCTGAAATACCAATAGTTCCATTGCCAATGGAATAGAAGTAATAATAGAGTGCTTCTATGTTTTCAATTCTCGGGTCGTCTTTTTCCCCGCTCTTCTTCCTGAACTCTTTCCATTCTATCAGGTCTTTTCCCTTATAAACGGCCTCAGAAAAAGCATCGTTTTTTAACCTGGACCGTTTAATCTGCTTTTCCATTACAGGATGAGTGTCGTAATTTAAATGTGTTACGCTTTTTCCCATCACGTCAGAAAAATCGTAATCCAGGAATGATCTTTTTTCATCATTGTGAATATTTATCATTGCGTTTCTGAGTTCCTTAAAACCAAGTGATTTAAATTCACTGAATAATATTTCGCAAATATTAAGCAAGTCATCGGGTTTATTCATGCTCATAGCTACTGTTCTTACTCTTTCGAGAGAAGCTTCAATTTCAAGTTCGCGGTTTTTATTCTGTAGATCTGCGGTTTTTTCGTCTACGAGCTTCTGCAGCCCTTCCATTTTCTTTTTCCATTCGTCCAGGTGCCAGGTGTCGTCTTCAGTCTCTACACCCGTTGATCCGTGCATATGAACCACTTTCCAGCGTTCATTAATAAATTCAAAAATGATAGAGAGCCTCAGGTTTAAAACATTTTTTTCTGTTCCGGTTTTAATCGTGACTTTAATCTCGTCGATAAATATTGCAGCGTCACCTTCCGGACTTATTCTCCGGTGAACAGGTTTCGTATCAACAGATATATCAACTCCCGCGCCCTGTTCCCGCTGATCAATAACCAGCTGTCGCAGCCTGTTGATGTCATTAATCTTCTCATCAACAGTCGAACCGTAGCCGGTTACATCATCCACGGCTAAATCATTTACTGAATCAAGCGGAAGATCCCCAAGCATTAGTTCCATAAATTTGTTGTATGCCTGGTTTAATGATTTTTCTTTTTCAGGGTTCATAGTTATGTCCTTACTCCAACGGAATAAATTCCGTTGTTATTTAAGTTCTTTGTTAATTTCATCCAGTATTTTATGGGACAGGCTGAGTAAATTAGCCAGATATTCTTGCTGATTTTGGTTTAGTACCTGCTTAATGATCAATATTCCCATAATATCATGCATTTTAAGGATTGAATTAACGGCTTTCTTTTTTAAGACAGGTGATTTTTTTGTTAATTTTATGTTATAGCTCTCTAATTTTGGCCATAATGTATAAATTTCACTTGATGTTTTTTCCCAAATTTTAACAGCCAATGTTTCACTGACTCCTTCATCCTCGAAACCACTTTTAGTGGTTGAATAAAATTCCGCCAGAAGCTTTCTGAGGTTTTTGTCCTGAATTAAATCCAGGTTTCCGGCGCCCGAAAGTGCATCATAGGTGCTGCTTGTAATTTTCACACTCCACCAGCTGGCCCCGCTAGCCAGATAAAGTCCTAATGAGTCCGGGTTTACAATTGAAGAATCTCTGTCAATTATTTTAATAACGCTATTCAAATGTTCTGTCGTTTTATTTACTCTAGAGATTCTGTCTTTAATCTGGGTGATATTATCCTGAAAATCTGCTCGTAATGATAAAAGAGCTTCATTTGCGGCGTTATTATTTTTTCTTAATTCATTCCAATTATTTACCTGCAGAGCGATTAAAATTCCAATTACTACAAGGAAAATTTCTCCAACTGCGTAACGCAGGTAAGCCATTACTTTGTTTTCAGCTGCAAGTTTTTGGCGGATGTTTCTAAAGACTTTCATTGATTGACTTTTATTAATTATTTGTTACCTTTTTAAATTTAAGCACATCTGTATCACCATCAATTACTTTAAGTTCTCCTGTTTTGCCGAATCTGATCAGCTTGGGATCATTTATAAAAAAGAACGTTGAGTTTTTTAAATAATAGACCGGGATTTTTTCATTTTTTGTTTTTGTTGTAAAAAATATTTGATTCCCACTTTTAGTGATTTCTATTCGGTCTCCCATTTCTGTTCGTGGAGGACCATAAAACTGCTGATAACTGCCGATAATTTCTCTCATCTTTTAAGGTATAACTTATATTGTCGGGGGTTTTATCTTCATTCCCTAAAACACGGGCAATCGCCAGGTAGGCATCAATAGCAGTTTTTCTGAATTTACAGGCAGCCCCGGAGAGATTTCTCTCGTCGTTTAATGTCGTGCATACTTGTTCCCTGTATTGGGGGCTTGTCAGGTAAAAATTGATTGCAACATCACTGTGCACTCCCTTAAAACTATCTTCGACAAACCAACTTTTCTTCCTGGATAAATCATCCGCATTGCTATAGACGGTTCTCTGATATCGCTGATTCAGAACATCAATTCTGGTCTTCATCTTTATGTATAAGTAGTTCAATTTATCCAGTATCGGGGCATACTTTCGGGGGATTTCTTCGGAATTTTGTATGAGATTATTGAATGCGATTGAGTTCAAGTCAAAGTTATCATAATAAAATGGAGCAAAAAGTGTGCGGTTAAATCCAATGTCGTTTTTATAATCGCTATAAGTCAGCTTATTATTTAAAATCAGGTTTTTTACAGAATCCCTTTTGATGAAACGCTCAATGACCCCGTCAGAATTCAGGATATTTACAGCCAGTTCCGACTGAACGTTTTTTAGATTGGCAATAATCTTTTGATTTAGTTTCCGGTTCTCATTCCAGTTGTTAACCTGCAGAGCGATTAAAATTCCAATTACAACAAGAAATATTTCACCAATTGCATAACGT
>CAVYYF010000004.1:0-302578 GCA_963772675.1 uncultured Bacteroidota bacterium | reverse complement strand
TTAAGAGTCAGATGCTCTACCAACTGAGCTAAGGGTGCGGTGTAAAATTACGGATTTTCGTTTTTCTTTCAAAGCTGTTTAGGTTTTCTTAATTATTTTTTAATATTTCCTGAATACTTTGGGTATTTTATGTATATTTTTAAAGTGATTTATATTAATATTTAAAACTGAGGAATAATATTTGGATAATATTATTGGATTTGTAGCAGCGTTTTGTACGACTGTTAGCTTTTGTTCCGCAGGCAATCAAAGTTTATAAAACAAAGAAAACAGATGATATTTCTCTCGGAATGTTTTTGTTAATGTGTGTGGGAGTTGCGTTGTGGGATGTTTATGGATTTATAATTGGTTCACTCCCAGTTATAATGGCAAATTCAGTGACGCTTGCTCTAGCTGTTTACATTTTTATAATGAAGATAAAGCTGAGAGAGAAAAGCTAATTCTCATGTTAACTCTTTTAATTACATCAACTGAATTTATTCCTTCCGCTTCCGCATTAAAATTTGTAATTATCCTGTGACGTAAGAACAGGCACCATTGCAAATTTTACATCATCGATGTTGGGAGTAAATCTGCCCTGAGTTATTGCGCGTGTTTTTGCCGCTAGTATCAGATACTGAGAAGCTCTTGGACCTGCACCCCAGCTTATCCATTGTTTTATAAATTCGGGGAAGCAGCTATTACCGGGACTTGTTTTGTTTGCAATATCGACTGCAAATTTTATTACATTTTCCGCAACAGGTACCTTTCTAACAAGATCCTGAAATTCTATAATCTCTTCAGCATTGATCATTTTGTTTAATTCAGGTTTGTATTCGCTTGTCGTTGATTCGACAATTTTTATTTCTTCTTCAAAAGAGGGATAATCTAACCAGAGATTGAACATAAATCTATCAAGCTGTGCTTCAGGAAGTGGGTAAGTTCCTTCCTGTTCGATTGGATTTTGCGTTGCTAAAACAAAAAATGGTTCTGAAAGAGTAGAAGTTACTCCGGCTGTGGTAACTCTGTGTTCCTGCATTGCTTCAAGCAGGGCCGATTGCGTTTTGGGAGGTGTTCTATTTATTTCATCGGCAAGAATTACATTCGCAAAAATAGGTCCCGGAACAAATCGGAAATTTCTTTTTTTACTCACAGGATCTTCCTCTACTAACTCAGTACCGGTTATATCGCTTGGCATCAAATCAGGTGTGAATTGTATTCTGCTGAATTTCAGATCTATTACTTCCGCCAGGGTTTTGATAAGTAAAGTTTTTGCAAGCCCCGGTACGCCAACAAGTAAACAATGTCCGCGAGCAAGTAATGAAATCAGAAGCTGGTCAATTATCTCATCCTGTCCTATAATGACTTTTGCTATTTCTGTTTTGATCTTTTTTACAGTCTCGTTTAGTTGTTCTACAACCCTTACATCATTTTTCTGATTGTCATCAGTCTTCAATTCTTTTCCCTTGAATTAAATTTTTATAAACGAATATTCCAATAGATTTTCTTCTTTAGTTCTTTTATCCATTCCTGATATTTTTCCTGTTTTTTATTTTGATCTGCCAGTTTCTGCAGCTCGTTGTAATCTTCATTCAGACTAGCTTTGTGCTGCGGGGTTCTCTTTAGCAGGTCCACAATATGATAGCCATAATTATCGCCTCCTAAATCAATTCTTTTGGGATAGCTTATATCACCTACTTTCATTTTCGAAACGGTTTCCTGTACGGTTTTATCCAGCTGACTAACATAGAATGTTCCTAACTCACCGCCGAATGGTGCAGTTTCTTTGTCATCACTATATTTCTTAGCGTAGTATGCGAAAGGTTCTTTTTTATTTTCTATACTATCACGAATTGAACTAAGAAATTCAATTGCTTTTAAATCAGCATCTTCACTTTTCTTTATCTTTATAAGGATGTGTCTTGTATGAATAGATTCACCTCGTTTTTCAAGCAACTGGATTATATGAAAGCCCACAGGCGTTTCTACTATATCAGATAGTTCACCTTGCTTTAACGCAAATGCTGCTGCTTCAAACTCAGGATAAAATACTCCTCGTTTTACAAAACCAAGATCACCACCATTTTTAGCACTGCCAGGATCCTCGGAATATTTTTTTGCCATTGTTGCAAAATCAGCTCCGGCCTTAATTGAATCGAGTATTGCCTGGGCAATTTTTCTGTATTTCTCTTTTGTTGCTTTTGACGCCTCCGGTATTTTCAGGATATGAGATATTTGAACCTTCTCGGGTATAATTCCGAGACTGTCTTTGTAAGTATTAAAAAATTCCTCGACTTCTCTTCGGCTTGCTTCTACATCTCCGAATTTTTTTTCCTTAAGTTTCTGGATCATTACATTCTTTTGTACCTCATCACGCAGTTCTCTTTTGATTTTTTCCAGGCTCATACCATAGATCTGTTCAAGGCGTTCTCTTGAGCCATACTGCTGTATGAAATAGTTTATTTGGTAATCTACTCTTTGGGTTACTTCGTCATCAGTTACTTTTATTGAGTCAAATGTTGCCTGGGCATATACAAGTTTGTCGTCAATCATCGTATTAAGTATCTGTTTTTTTAGACCAGGTAGATTCGGATCAATTTTATTTTGAGCCGCATATAGCTGTGTTTGATAATCGAGCTCACTTTCAAGAATTATATCATTATCAACCACGGCCACAATCTTATCTACAACCTGTTGTGAGTATATATTACACACTGCAAACATTAGAAAAACTAAAACTTTAAGTTTCATATTATTCCTGATTTTTAACTTCAATATTATTTTTTGAATAAAGGTCTTTTACATAATTTCTTATTAGTTCATTTTTTTTATTCGCAATCAATCTGTCTTCAACGTTATCTCTGACATATCCCAGGGGAAGGAGTGAATCTTTCGGAAATTTTTTTACCAATTGCATAACTGAATAATTATTTTGTCCGTTTGAAAAGATAATACTTATTTCGCCTGGATTAAGTTCTTTAACTATTCTACTTAGTGATGCGGGTTGGAGCTCATATTCGTAATAAATCTTGCCAGTAGCCATATTTATTATGGATGTATCACCTTTAAAAGCATTTGTAGACCTCGTCCAGTCAGTCTCTAATAAAGTTGAACGAAATCTTATGGCTTTGTCTTCATTATTGAAATTAATGAGGTTTACAACGTATGCATCATAGAATGATTTGAAATCACTCTTGTTCTGATTATAGAATTCTTCAACTTGTTTATTGTCGATTTTATCTTTTTCTTCCGAATATATTTTATTTAATAATAAAGTAACGGCCAGTTCCTTTTTAGAATCTTCTACAATACGGGTATAATTACTGTCGTTTGTAATTCCTTCTTTTACTGCACTCTGATAAAGCAATTCTTTGTCGATCCAGTTCCTTATTATTTCATTTCTGTAAAAGTTTTCGTTATCGGGAGCCAGAAGCTTATTATTCAGTTCATTCTGTGTAAGATATTTATCATTTACACGTGCTACATATTCCTTTTTCTCTGGTTCTTTTGTACATCCGACTAAAAAAAAAGGGATAAAAAGAATTAAAAAAATACAGTTATTTCTTTTGAAAAATATTTTCAAGTTTATGATAATCAATTTCTGGATTAAATTTCTTGTTTAGTTTTTCTAAATAAGCTTCTTGTAGCTGTTTTGTTCGCATTTCCTGGTAATCGCTGCTAACTTCAGCTTTGGCTTCTTCAAAAGTTTTAGCACGTGCTGGATCTTTATCATCAAGTCTTATAATTGAGTAGCCTCCAAAAACCTTTACTATATCCGAAATCTGACCAACATGGTTCATTGACCATGCCAATTTATAAAGATTATTATGGTTTTTATTTTCCAGTGCCCAGTGACCGCCTCGCGCTTCATATCCTGCTCTCTCAGTGTATTTGGCACACAAAGTATCGAAGTTATCTCCCTTATTTATCAAATCCTGATAATGATGAATAATTGAATCTCCCTTTGCAAAGACTTCCGTGAATTGTGCTCTATCTGGCCATTGATATTTATTTATATTTTTTTTGTAGTAGGTTAAAAGTGCTAATGAGTCCGGAATGATTTTGTTCCAAACTTCATCCTGCTGCAACTTGAATATTATAACTCCGTCTTTATAGTCATTCATTAATGCATTAAAGGAAGAATCATTCTTGAAATGATCTGTTGCATCCTTCATTATTAAATATTCACCTGCAATTCTATTAATACCAACTTTAAATGGTACACCTGTAACATTTGGGGTTTCATTTGTCTTTTGCTCCATGGCCATTGTTATGAAATCTTTTACTGTAATTTTTTTGTCGGGCAGCGTAAAAAGAACCAGGCCTTTGACTGAATCAGGGAGGTTTTTAATGTCGAATCCGCCGGTTTTTGTATCTGCGATTGCAGCAATAGAATTAACCACAGGTGTGTTTTTTACTAAATTATATTTTGTGATTAAACTATCCACGATTTTATCATATACACTTAAATACTGTCTTTCTTTAAAAAGCTTAACTAATTCAGCTTTATCATCTTCAAAACTTGGGTAAGCAAGTTTACCTGTGAGTTTTATTATATGAAATCCAAATGGAGATTCAACAATCCCGGAAATATCTCCAACATTTTTAAGTTTGAAAGCAGCTTCATCAAATGGTCTGACTGTTTGGTTTCTTGATATAAAGCCAACATCACCATTCTTTGCTACCGATCCCTTATCCATAGAATATTGATGCACGAGTTTATCAAAATCGGCACCGTTTTTTAATTTCTGATAAACTGTGTCTATAATAGCTTTAGCCCTGGCCGTGTCCGGTTTGCCATCGAATATAAATCTTACAAGTATATGGCTGACTCTTATTTTAGGTACTCTTTCCTGTTTTTCTGTTACCTTAATTATATGATATCCGAAATTTGATCTAAGAACCTTTGGATATATTTGTCCGACAGGTGTTTCAACAATTGCATTTTCGATGTTAAGTGGAAGTTGACCAGCAGTGAAATAGTAAAGATCACCGCCCTTATTTTTAGAATACATATCAGCAGAATATTTTGCTGCCATTTCAGAAAAATCAGCGCCATTCTTTAAGCTGTCCAATACTGAATTTGCCATTTTGAGTGCAGCAGCCGTGTCATTGTGTTCAACTCTAAACATAATATGGCTAGCACGGTATTCCCATTTCCTTTTTTCATAAAGATCTTTGATGTTAGGCTGGATTAAATACCTTTCAGTGTAAAGTGAATACGCAATCTGATCTCTGTAAGTATTCATCTCCTGTATGACGTCAGCATCATTTTCAAAACCTCTTTCTTTCCCATCTTCCAATTTCATCCTGTATTCGACATAGAGGGGCAGGAAGTTTTTTAGTTGTGATAAGCTGTCCTTTTCAACATCTCCGGATCCTGAACCGCTTTTAGCATAGGCCTTTTCGAAATCTCCCAAAGTGATTTTTTGATTGTCAAAATGTGCAATTACCTGGTCCTCATTTTTAGTCTGTGAATAGGCATAACCAATAAATAAGAAAAGGATTAATAGTGAAATAGATGTAAATCTGGAAAGCATTCGGCGTATCTCCTTAATAAACTTATCGAATTTTAACTGATAATTTTAGCTATACAATGGTGTAATTACAAGGTAAATTGAAATAATTACTAGCCTTTCGCATGTTGAACCCGTATACGATATTTATTTCGCTCTTGTTCCGTTTTTTACAGATTTATCCACAGTAAGAACATTCATTTTTCCCGTTTCATCTTCAACAGCAAGCACCATTCCCTGTGATTCTAGTCCCATCAGTTTTGCAGTTTTTAGATTAGCAACAATTACCACTTTTTTGTTCAGCAGATCTTCCGGCGAATAATGTTTTGCTATCCCTGCAATTATTTGTCTTTCTTCGTTTTCTAACTGCACCTTTAATTTCATCAATTTGTCGCTCTTTTCAACCTTTTCAGCATGAGTAATCTCGGCCACTTTTAATTGTACTCTGAAGAAATCATCAATAGTAATTGTATCCTCTTTCTTTGTCTCTGATTCCTGTTGTGAACCGCCATTTAGTTTTGTTGTCTGTTCTTCTATCATCTCGTCCTCAATTTTAGGAAATATTATTTCCGGTTTATTCAATTGATGGCCTTCAGCCAAATTCTCTTTTCCTGAATTATCCCAAGACTGTCGGTTTTGTATTCAGCATCTTAAATATTTTCTCAGAAGAGAACGGAATTATCGGACTGAATATTTCGCTAAGAGTAAAAATTGCCTGAAGACAAATATTCAGTGTCGTTCCACATTTTTCTTTATTTGATTTAACAGTATTCCATGGCTCAGAATCATTAAAGTATTTATTGCAGTTTCTTGCAAGGGCCATAGCCTCAAAAACACCGTCTTTGATTTTATATTTTTCAAAGAGTGAAGAGATCTTTGAAGGAGCTTCTTCAAGCACCTTTATCATTTCTTTGTCGATTTGTTCGAGCTTGCTTTTTGACGGGACTTTGCCCTCGAAATGTTTTTGTACAAAAGTAAAAGTTCGGTTTATAAAGTTTCCGAGAATATCAGCAAGTTCGCTGTTATTTCTTAACTGGAACTCTTTCCAGTAAAAATCTGTATCCCTGGTTTCAGGTAGATTAGCAGCAAGTGTGTACCGCAGAGGATCAGGGGGGAAAATTTTTAGAAAATCTATAACATCGATTCCCCAATTCCTGCTTTTGGAAAATTTCTTTCCTTCAAAATTTAAAAACTCATTTGCCGGAACATTCTGCGGCAAAATATAATTATCCTTATTTCCTTCATTCCATGCCATCAGCATAGCAGGAAAAACAATACAATGAAACACAACATTATCCTTCCCGATAAATGCTACATATTTTGTGTTTTTATCCTGCCAGTATTCTTTCCAGAGATTTTTTTTGCCAAGTTTTTGTGAAAGCTCTTTCGTTGCAGATATATAACCAAGCACGGCGTCGAACCAAACGTAAATAACTTTTCCCTCTGCCCCTTCAAGAGGAACTTTTACGCCCCAATCGAGATCGCGTGTTACAGCGCGGTCCCTTAATCCGTCTTTAAACCAGCCGCGGCAATACTGGAGAACATTTTCTTTCCAGCCGTATTTTCTGTTCATTTCATCTATATATTTCTCAAGTCGGGGTTGATAATTTCCAAGCGGGAAAAACCAGTGAGATGTTTCTTTCAACACGGGTGTTTCACCTGTAATTTTACTTTTAGGATTTTTTAACTCACTCGGATCGTATAGAGCGCCGCAGTTTTCGCATTCATCACTTCTGGCTTCTTCATTTCCACAATTTGGGCACGTCCCTTCAACGTATCTGTCAGGCAGAAACATTTTCGCTTTTTCATCATAAAACTGCATTGATTTTTTTTCTTTGAGAATTCCACGATTATAAAATTCCAGGAAAAATTCCTTTGCTGTTTCATGGTGAAGCGGCAGACTTGTGCGTGAATATATGTCAAAGCTCATTCCAAATTTTTCGAAGGCATCTTTGTTAATTTTATGATATCTATCAATAATAGTTTTAGGCTTTACACCTTCGTTATCTGCAGAGATAGTAATAGGAACGCCGTGCTCATCGGAGCCGCAAATGTAAAGAATATCACTTCCTTTTAATCTTTGATATCTTACGTAAATATCAGCCGGGAGATAAGCACCGCTAAGATGTCCTAAATGTATTGGTCCGTTAACGTAAGGGAGAGCCGATGTCACTAAAATTTTATCTTTGCTCAAATTTAATCCGTAGTTTGAAAATAGTAAGCTTAAATATAATCAGTTTTACAAGCAATTTGAAGAGAGTTTGCTACTATAGTGCGTAAAAAGTTCTCTTTTCAATAGAATTCCGTAGATTTTACCCCCGAAGGATCAGGCGCCGGTTCTCTTTATAAAATCAACAATTACGGCGTCTTTTGAGCTTAGCATTTCATCCGGTGTGCCGTAAAAATGGATTTTACCTTCATGCATCATCGCCACTTTTGCAGCAACGTTTTTTACACTGTACATATCGTGTGTTACAACAACTGTGGTTACTTTTATTTTTTCGCTGAGTTCTTTAATAAGGCTGTCAATTGAGTCCGACATTATCGGATCCAGCCCGGTGGTAGGCTCATCGTAAAGAATATATTCGGGATTTGTAACAAGTGCTCTCGCTAATCCAACTCTCTTTTTCATTCCACCTGATAGTTCCGCCGGTTTAACATCCAGAGCATCTTTCAGTCCAACCAATTCCAGTTTTTCAATTACTATCTTTTTTATTTCGTTTTTTGAAAACGCGTTTTTTGATTCGACGAGAGGAAGCGAAACATTTTCTTCTACGGTCATTGAATCAAAAAGAGCTGCTCCCTGAAAAAGGAAACCGAAATTTTTTCTGATTTCATATAGTTCCTTTTGCGGCAGTTCACTAATGATCTTGTCTTTTAACTTTACGTAGCCTTCATCCGGATTTAGCAGACCAACAATATGCTTAAGCAGTACGCTTTTACCACAGCCGCTTCTACCGATAATAACTAGAGTTTCACCCGGGTGTATATCCAGGTTCACCCCTTGCAAAACTTTATTGCTACCGAAACTTTTATGTAAATTTTTAATTTCAATCATTTAAAGATTAAATCTTGTCATTGTTAAAATAAGCAAATTTATGTTTTATTTTTTGATATTGATTTGTTGTATGAAAACTATGAGAATATTTTAATTTCAGGACCTATTATTGGAAAGTCTCAGAATAAATGGAATAGAAAATACGGAAAGTATGGTCGCAGCAAAATAAGTTTTTTCCATACCAATAAGATCGCTCATCATCCCTATTAAAAATGTGGTGAGTGAAGCTATCAGGAAATTAAGAGTCATATATATTCCGTTCAGGAATGAGAGCCTGTCGGATTTCGTCTCAAGTAATTCTGCCAGCAGGACAGGGTTCGTTGCAAAAAGAAATAAACCAAGAATTATTAGAATAGGTATTATGAATACTCCGGACAGCAGCAGGAATCCAGCCATCAGAATTGGAACAGTAACTGCCATTATCATCATTGTCGTCTTTCTTCCTATCCTATCGGAAATTGTGCCGGAGAAAAATGTTCCCGCGCCTCCCGCAAACTGCAAAACTGCCAATGAAGCCCCGGCCATCCAGAGGCTTTCACCTTTGAGAGAAAGATATGTAGGTAGAAATGCAGTAAGTGCACTCTTTAATATTAGCGTAAAAAATAAAATACCGGACATATTTACAAACACTTTCGAATTAGCTTTAAATGTCTTAAGCAATTCTGAATCTGTTTTTTGATTTTTTAGCTCATCTGAAATCTGGATCTTTTTGAATTTAAAGAAAAGAAAAACAGATGCTATCAAACCAAATGGAATTAATCTGTAAGTACCTTCCAACCCCCATAGAGAAATTCCTGCAAGGATGACCAAAGGCCCAATACCTCTCGCGACTTCACCGCCGAGCATAAAAATGCTCATGCCCTTTCCGATCCTGTTGCCGGCAATATGTTTTACCATGACTGGCGCTGGTACATGAAACATTGAAGCACTGATGCCCATTATAAATAACAAAATAATGAGAACTGTATAACTTGGTGCAGCCCCCAGAAAACTCATGCTTATTGCAGTAATCAATGGTGCAATTATCAGTAAATAACGTACGCTTATTTTATCTGCTATTACCCCTACCAAAGGATTAAACAGGGAAGGAAGATTTTGTGCTACTGTTAACAGTCCCGCAAGTGTGTAGGATAATTTTAGTTTTTCGATTAATAGGGGAAGCACAGGTGAAAGAAAAGACGAATAAACATCGTGAACAAAGTGTGCACCTGCAATTAATAGAATATTTCCCGTCTGAAATTTCTTCTCTTCGACCATGATCGTGCTGAAAAAATAGTAAAATAAAATGTGAAGGAACAAAGATAAGTATTTGAGAACTATAAATTAAATCTTACAATGACTATAATTTTGAGATTGGACTTGCATCGATGACACAATAGGGTAACAAATTGAAATTTTTTATTCAATTGAATCTATATGTTTTTTCAACCCAGTAGACAATTTTATTATTGTTAATTTTAACAGGTTCCCATTTTGACTTATAAGCCGCTGTGATCACACTTCGTAAAATATTCTGTGAACCTGTTGTGTTATCAATAATTTTATGCTCAATTACATGCCCGTCTGTTCCTATTTTCAGAGATAATTCAACAAACCCTTTCGCATTTTTATCAACATTTTGAGGCAGAACCTCCAGGATTTGCCTTGGTACAAAAGGTAGTTCAGGCATGTCACTAGAAGTACCGCTGCCGGAAATATTTGAATTGTTTTTTCCACTTCCGGATTCTTCAGCCTTTGTTTGTGAAACTATTTCTTCATCAGGTAGAATTTCGGGTTCATCAACTACATCGGGAATAAATATTTTTGGTACAGGCGGCTTTGGGTTTTTAATATTCTTCTGCGCAGTATTTGGGGCAATATCATTTATTGTGAATAAAAGTGATTGGTATTCCATAGGCGGAGGAGGGGGAGGAGATATGTGCGGAAAAAACAAAAAAAGTAGGATGCAAAATAAAAGGCTAATAATAAGACTAAGTTTATAATTTATCCTGTATTCTTTCTTTATTATTTTGAACCGTTCTATCATAATTACCGCAATACTATTACCAGGAAAGACTAACACTTTGTTCTTTTTCTGTTCCTGTAATATTATCTTTTATCCTGACTGTTAAAAGGTAATTGCCCGGATCGTAGTTGCTCATATCAAGCTGTAAATATATTTGGCTGTTTTTATTTTTCGTATGATAATCACTTGTTAGCAATATTTTTTTCTCTTTACTATCTATTCCTATTAATTTTAGTATAGGTGAAAATATCTTCTTTATCGTTCCAGTGTTATCAATACTCTTTAAAATAATATTCTGTCTAAAATTAGTTAAGCCATTTTTCCCCAAGTCTAAGTTATAAATCTCGTAGTAAATAAATAATTTCTGATCCTTGTTAAACGAACCTAAAGGGTTTGGAAGAATAGTAATGTTTTTTCTTGTTACGGGGTAGTTGGCAAGACGACCTGTTTCAACATCAGAAGCTAAAAGTATATCACTTATTTCAAGTGCTTTCTCATCAAAGTTCTTTATTTCAAAATATTTCCGGTATGAAGCAACGGCGCTGTCAGTGTTTCGCATAACCTCAAATGAAACTTTACCCGAATCAGGCATACTTTTTACCTGTAGAGTATTTATGCTATAATTCTGGCCCCCGGCATTAATTTTGTTATTATAGTCTACAGGCAACTGATAAGCTGCTTTATGAAACACCGGCTCAAAATATTTATTAAAAAGAAACACTCCGACTTCGTGATTAAAATTATATTTCCCGTTAGTAACCCAGTTGTTAGAGAACTTTAATGCATAATTGAAGAAAATATCACTTCGATTTTTAACAGGATCTTTAAATTGAACTATATTATATGGAATATCCAGTGCATTTTTGTCAAATTTCGGTTTGTATACCGGTGGGAGTTGATTTTTTAGTTGATTAAGAAGTATGTTCTGTGCGTTCCAATGTGGTGTTATATCAGGTATTCCCAATTTAAAATTTCCATTCATATACTCATCTGTAAAATAAAAAATTTTATCCTTGTATTCCCAGATATCGATATTCATATTACCACGCAGTCTGATAATAGCATAGGGGAAACCATATCTTATTAAAGCAATACCTCTGTAACTATCACTACCTTTGATCCCTAAACGTGGAACGCTAAATCTAAGATTAGCATACGTTACTCTTGCAATATGTGCGAGCAGTCTTTCATTGTAATCTGTAAGGTAAAGAGGATCGCGTGACTCCCAGTATTTAATAGTTATAAATTGCAATGAATCGGAGCTAATGCTGTTGATTGAATCTTCCAAGTAGGGCTCAAGGAATTCTTTTGAAGTATTATAAAGGAAGTCTCTTTTCTCTTTTTCTGACATAAGTTTGATGGCCCTTTCATATTCTGAATATGAGCTGTCCATTCTGCCTGTTTTATAGAGTAATAGTCCTAAAAACAGGTGAGCCTCTTTTTCATCAGGTATTAAAGCCAGAAGTTTTTTCAGGTAAAAAATTCCTTCATCAGCCATTTGATTTTCTTCATAAATTAGAGCGAGATCAAAATATGCCTGCTTGTATTTAGGATCATGTTTTATGGAAGCGAGCAAGAGCTTCTTACTTTCATTAAAATATTCTCTAATGGAATTATCAGGGTATCTATGCGTGTTTTTTTCTATATACAGTATTTTTTTCAGTATAATTTCTTTTGGTGTTATAGCCTCTGATGAAAAAAAACCATCTAACTCTAAATATCGTGGATCCATTTTTAACGGTTTTTTAAGTACCCCACTCTTTGCCAAGTAATAGTCTAAATCCCCCAATCCCGTTGCAGAATCACCAAATGAATGATATTCAAGAAAATCGTGTACAACTTCGCTCCAGGGTTCTTCTGCTTCCGTGTTTGAACTGTCTGTCCATGTATACGCTTCAGGTTCAATTATTACCATTTTACTATAGGCGGGGTTATTTTGTGAATCAGTACTTTGAGCAGATGGAGATGAAACTAATAAAAAAAGAATCAATAAATAAGAATATTTAAATGTTTTCAAGTAATTCCCCGAGTTGAATAGTTAATATTATTTCCAGGTAAGTTCTGTTTGCTGCTGTGTTTCTTTTCCTGAAATATTGTCTTTTATCTTTACAGTCAAGATATAATTACCCGGATCATAATTGCTCATATCAAGCTGTAAATATATCTGGCTTTCTTTATCCTTTGTCTGATATTGACTTGTGAGTCCGATCTGTTGTTCGTCATCATTAGCGCCAAAAAATTTCATTACTGAGCCGACAAGTTTGCCTACAGAAATTCCTTCTTCACCTTTTTTCTTCAAAATGATCGTCTGTTGAAAATCAGTTGAGCCTTTTTCATTTTGGGCTAAGTTATAAACTTCATAGTAAATATATAAATCCTGATCCTTGCTGAATATTCCTGTTGGGTTCGGAAGAATTGAATAATCTTTCCCCGAAGGGATAGGCCTGTTAATTCTACCGGCAATCTCCGGGCCTCTTTCTACCAGTGATGCAAGAACTATATCGCTCATATCTAATGATGAGGTACTAAAACTTCTTATTTTGAATTTCCCGCGGGTAGTTGAAACTCCTTTGTCTTTGTCTCTTATAATTTCGAATGATAGAGTGCCGCTATCTGGTCTTGCAACCAAATCTTCAGTATTTATGAAAAGGTTTCCTGAATCCGGGATTTCTATTTCATTATTTCCGTATAAAGAATCAATATCTATTTTGTTCTCTGCAAGTTTATTGGAATAAGAATCAATAAGGAAGATGCCGGCAGTGTGCTTATATTCGTAATTTTTACCTTTGTTAATTTTTTCATCAGGTTTAATACCATAGTTTATGAACAAATCAGTATATTTATCCGAAATTAAGTCCTTGAACTGAGCAGCTGTATTTGGGACAAAGAATACAGGTCCGTCATATTTGGGATGATATTCTTCCGGCTGAGTTATCTTAAGATCTTCTGCAAATTTCTGTGTGTCATCCCAATACTGTGAAACTCCAGGTACGCCATAAATGTATTCACCATTTCTAAATTGATCAGTAAAAGAAAAAGTTTTATCGGGGTAAGTCCAGATTTCAGTCTTAGCTTCGGTTTTAGTTAATCCTTTGCGAACTATATTAGGTCTGATTCGTACTACTTCGGGTGGAATACCGTATCTTATAACAACAGTGCCGCGATCTGTTTTCCATCCTGTTATCCCGAGTTTGGGAACGCTGAATCTTAAATCTGCATAAGCAACTCTGGTATAATGTTCCAATAGTCTCTCGTTGTAATTTGTTAGATTAAGTGGATCCCGAAGTTTCCAGAATATGTTAATAATTTGTTTGAGGGAATTTTCATTTAGCTGATCCGTCTTGTCTTTCAGATAAGGCTGAAGCAATACTTTTACAGAATTATAAGTAAAGTCCTTCTTCTCTTTTTCAGTCATCAACTCTATGGCTTTTTTATATTCGAAATAGGCGCTATCAAGAAGCGATGTTCTGTAATCCAATAAAGCCAGCTCAAGGTGAGCTTCTTTATTTGCAGGCAGTAATCGGGTCAATTTTAATAAATAGGGGATTCCCTTAAGAGGTTCATTATTATCTTCATAAATTGAAGCAAGTTTCAAATATGGAGCCGGATTTAGTGAATCATTTTTTATTGCGATCTTATAAGAAGATTCAGCCATATCGAAAGAATCCCCAGCAGATTTTTTAAAAGCAGTAATTCCCTGGGGCATCGTTTCATTTTCATAAATCTGCCGTGTTAGACTTCTGCCTTGTCTTATTAAGGTTGATAATGAGGTTTGAAGGTCAGTACGAGAACCAGGGTTTTCATTGCCATCCACCTGAATCGAGTTGTTATATTCAAGGAAGCGCTCTGCGCCGATTCCACCTAATCTATTTGCCGCAGTTTCATTTGTACTGTCAAGCTCAAGAGTTCTTTTATATTGTTTGATGGCATCTTCAATTGTATCAAATTCAATCCAGCTATAATGGAAAAGATCTTCGGCGAGCAATCCATAAAACAAGTGGTATTGAGGGTTATTCGGATCAAGCTTAATTGCATTTTTAATATGTTTACGCGATATATTCCACGAATAATGAGAAGTATCGGCTCTGTAAACTTTTGCAAGTTGATATTCAGCTTTTGCACTTTCGTTTTCATCTATTGACTTTTTTAAGAGATCTTTTGCATCATCATAGTTCTTCATGTTAAGTGCAGTAACACCTTGCTTGTAGTAATAGTTTGCCAGTGAATCAATGGTTTGTGTATAGGAGAGAGATGTTAAAAGTAACATCACGAAAACACAATATTGTATTTTCATAATAATTTCCGATTTTATTAGATGTTGTATTTTATAATAGAAAAATTTTCAACAAAAAGGTACTTCATTTTTCCCAGGTAAGCGTTTTTTCTCCTCTTATTTCTTTGCCTGTATTTTTGTCATTAATTGAAAGTAGTAATACATACTTGCCAGCTTCATATTTATTCATATCTAGCTGGAAATATACGTGCGGGTTTTTTTCGCGGAACTGGTATTGCGAGGTCAGTGTGACCTGCTGTTCATCTTTTCCAACGCTGAAAATATTTAGAACTGAGTTTAATACTTTACCTATTCCGGAGCGGTCATTTTTTCCCCTAATAGTAAGTTGTTGTTCAACATTGCAAATTCCGTTTGAGTCTGGAGTTAAATTATAAATTTCATAATAAATAAAAATTTTATTCTTGTCTGAAAAAATTGAAAGTGGATTGGGTAATAAGCTAATATCTCCTCTTCTTAAACTATAATGATTTGCGTTTGATTCATCAACATTGTCAGCTAAAACGATATCGCTCATATTGAGATTAGTATTACTGAAATGTCTTACAACCAGCTTAAAATGATTTGAGGAAACTCCTTTGTCGATATTTCTGATAATTTCAAAAGCAAAGTTACCCGAATCTGCCGGGACTTTCATTGACAAACTGTTCACGACAAAACTAGTCGTGTCGTCAATATCAATTTTATTCCCGAGTGGAAGTGAAAGGATTGAATCTCTTTTCTCTGAAATTAACTGGAAAAAGTTACTGAACAAAAATAATCCTGCAATGTGATGATTTACGAATTTGTTCCTTTTGGAAAATGAATCTGCAAAGCTTAAACCATAGTTTACAAAAAGATCTGTTTTGTTTTCTCGCGGATCTTTAAATTGTACTATCTCATAAGGAACATTAAATTTTGGCCCTTCAAACTTTGGATCATATGTTTCGTTTCGAACTCTTTCCACATATTTATAATATGAGAATGAATCACCATTATATTGTGATACCATTCTGCTGTCGCTTAATGGTTGCTGCACAAATTGAAAATCTCCATTGAAAAAATCATCTGAAAAACCAAAAACCATATCGGCGTACTGCCAGACATCAGTTTTTGTTTTTGTTGTCATATGTTTACCGCCAGTACCGATTTGGGGGCGAAAACGAATCCTATTTATTGGTTCACCATATCTGAGGACTACTTCACCTCTGTCACTTTTCCATCCGGGTTCATCACGTTTCTTTAAGCTAAAATGAAGGTCAGCATACGCAACACGCGAATAATGTTCGAGTAATCTTTCATTATACCTGCTCAAGTACAGAGGGTTTTTAACTTTCCAGTATAGTTTAATTAATGCTTCAAGTTCCGGCTCAGTGTAATTTTTAAAATCATCACCGAATAAGGGTTTAATAAGTTCTTTAACCGAATAGAATATAAATTCCCTTTTTTCTCTTTCATTCATTAAAACAAGCGCATTTTTGTAAGCATCATAAGCGCCATCCAGGTTTGATGTTTTGTAATACATCAGCCCGAGATAGAGATATGCATCCTTATTGTTGGGATTAATTCTTGTTAGTCTTTCAAGTGGAGGTACTGCTTTTTCTGGCTTACCGGCAGATTCATAGAGCGAACCCAAATGTAGAATTGCCTGTGAATTTGTTGAATCGATGAAAAGGATTTTTTTAAAGTATGATTCAGATTCTTTAAAATATCCCATTGCATAATCGTCAAGACTGAGCATAGGGCTGGATCCATCATCCTGCGTCACAGATTTATTATAATCATCAAAAACATCTTCTTTGATTCTGCCCATCTGAAATAATGCTGTAACATTTGAACTGTCGATCTCTAAAATATTTTCGTATTCTTTAAATGCTAGCCCGCTGCTGTAATATTCCATTAGGGCGGCCATTAATAATCGGTATTCTATATTTTTAGGCTCTTTGAAAATAGCAGTTTGCAGCAACTCTCTGGCTTTTGCACGATCTCGGATTGTTTTTTTGTTTATAAGAATTTTAGATAGTTCGAATAAGGCAGGCGCAGTTTTTTCTTCATCTATCGATCTTTCAAAATAATATTGAGCTTTAGCTGAATCGTGTTTAGTCAGTGCCAAAATACCAAAATTGCAAAAATCATTTGCGGATGTATCAACACCCGCAGGGATAAAATTTCCGCACAATACTATTGGTGATAAGTATAATATCAGTAAAATTGTTTTCATTAATCGAATTATTATCTTATAGGATATATAAAATACAATCAGACTAAGCCTTAATCAACGTAATATGAACGCATAAATGAAGAGAAAAACGGATGGGGGGCAAATCATAAAATATTTTTTATAACATAATAAAGATCGCAAATCAGGCACGAAGTTAATGGTATTTTAAGGCTTTCCCTTCTCCAGAAATGAATTTTCGACCCTAAAAATTGCCCGGCAAAAAATCCACCAACTAAAGCCGGATAAGTAACAAACTGAAAACCAAGCCCGGATAAAAACCTCAAGGCAATAACAAACGGAACAGGAATATGAATAGCAAGAATCCATTGCAAAGAGAATTTTCTAACATTGCTTCTCCAGTATCCAAATGGAATGTTGAGGACAAATACTATCAGGGAGATGTAAAGCAATTTCATCTTACGAGCTCAATTAAATTCTTTATTTTTTCTTAAAATATATTTTGTTTTTTGATCGAGAATATTTAAAGCCAGATCGATTGTTACAAGATGTGTTCTGAAAGCGAGCAATGCTAACCTAAAAGTAAATTTGCCATTAATGACAGTCGAAGTTAAAAATACTCTACCATCCTTATGAATTTCTTTCAGTAGCAATTCGTTAAATTTATTGGCTCTCCCTTTAGTGGGTTTATATCTGAAAGTAACAACGGATAACTCAGGCTCCGGTCCTGTTTCAAAACCTTTCAAAGTTTTAATCTTTTCATAAAAATATTTTGCCAGCTGAAGTTTTTCTTCCAAAGCAGCACGAAAAGGTTTTAATCCGTGAATTTTTAACGGAAGCCACAATCTCATCCCCCGGAAATGTTTCGTAAGCTCGGGAGAAAGATCAGCAGGGGAGAGTTCATCATTTGCAAACAGAGCATCCCGCATATAATTTGCCTGGTAGTAATGCGAGTTGGCCAGATGCCTTACGTTTTTTACGAGCACAACACCAAGTCCATAAGGAAGAAACAATCCTTTGTGTGGATCAATTACAAGAGAGTCAGAAAGTTCCATCCCCTTTAATTTTTTCTTTCCGGTTTCAGATAAAATAAAGAATCCACCGTAAGCTCCATCAATGTGGTACCATAATTTGTATCTCTTTGCTATAGCTCCAATCTCTCTAAGTGGATCAATTGCTCCAATATCTGTTGTTCCCGCCGAACCAATCATAAGCCAGGGGATTAGTCCTTTCCTTTTATCAGATTTAATTGCCTTTTCAATTTCTACCGGAATCATTCTGAATTTTTCGTCCAGTGGAATATATCTTTTTATACAATCTTTAAGTCCGGCAATCCGCAGTGCTTTATCAATACAATGGTGAGTATGCTTTGAGAGATAAACGACTGCTTTGTGATAATTTTTTGATCTTAATTTTTTTGCATCCCTTGCGGTTGTGATAGCAATTAAATTCGCAACACTTCCTCCTGATGCGAGATTTCCCCCGGCTGTTTTGGGATATTTTACAAGATCGCACATCCACCTGATTAGCATATTTTCCATTCTTACAGCGCCCGGGTTTGCAAAAAATATTCCTGCAAACCTATTTGTAACATCTATCATGTAATCTGCAAGAGAAGAAATATAAATTCCTCCTCCCGGGATGTAACCTAAATGTCCACCCGAGGCGGGATTTAAATTCGGGGTGTCCACATTTTTTTCAATTATTCTTAATGCTTTATCTATATCGATAGGTTCTTCAGTAATGGGGGAATCATAAATTCCTATGCCTTTTTCTTTTGAAGCGATGAAGGCTCTTTTATCATAAATCTCATTCAAAAAGTTTTCGGTGTAATTGATTACTTTTTCCCTGATCTTTTTTCTTTCTCCGGGGGTGGGCTCGAGTTTACGGGATTCATTTTCGAGCTGCTTAATTTTGTCCAACATAGCATGACTAAAATTTTTAATTACTAATATTAACTTAAGCAAAAAAAAACGTTTTATATTTTCTTAATTCACTGAAAAAACAAATAATCCTGGTCTATGAACAATGCTAAAATTTTAGCAAAATATATTTAATTAAAATTATTGCTTAATATCCAGCCATTTATCGTAAATCATTTTTTGCTTGTCATTAGGCTTTTCAACTTCAATAAGTGTGTACTTATGTCTGTGATATTTTTTCAATGGCATATACAGCTCTTTCAAAATGCCGTCTCTTGAAACTGCAACTTTTATTGTGTCGCCAATATTGTGTTGAGAATATACTTTATCGAAATTGTCCTTGCTTACACGGTAATCATTAATTGCAATAATTTCATCTTTTACATTTATTCCTCCATCATAAGCGGATGTTCCTTCGACAACAGAGCGGACTATCATATCTTTGCTTGTACGCATTCCAAAATAATTTTCATCTTTTCCTGTATCTATTAGTTTTAGTCCTGCATAATTAAAATATTTGTTGTAATCAATTTCATCCGTAGAATAAACGTATTTTTGGAAAAAATCATCGAAGTTTTCACCGGCAATTTTCTCAACTGCCTGCTGGTATTCTATTCTTTGTAAATCCACGCTTTAACTTTTTATAATATTCATTATACAAATACTTCAAAACATCATCATAATTTTTCTTCCCATCCGTTGCATTCATAATTTCAAGATCCAACAGCATTCCTATTATTGCCCCTTTGCTGTAGTATGAAATAGTAGTGTTATAACTATTTTCATTAGGTTGATATGCTTTTATCCACGCATCGAAACTTGCCTCGGAAGCGGACTGTACATTATTTCCAGGAGTGTTTTCAACATAGCTTATTCCGCCGGAAATGTTATTTAAAAAATTATCCGGCGTGATTATGTTTGTTCTCCTAAGAATTAAATTTGAATAATAGCTTGTTACGCCCTCCATTTCCCAGAGGAGTGTTGTGTAATTTTCTGATTCATAATTAAACGGCCCAAGTGCTATCGGTCTGATTCTTTTAACATTCCATAGATGAAAATGTTCATGAGCAACTAGGCTGAGGAATCTTGTTAAATTGCTGTAAATCCATCTGTTAACTTCAAGTGTTGTAGAGTTCAGATGTTCTAGTCCTCCGGATCCGTTTGTTAAATTGTGTATGATAAAAACGTAGTGCTTGTTTGGATTTTCATTGAAAATATTTGTTTCGGCTTCAATTACTTTTGTCATGTACTTTTTGAGAGTGTCGGCATTATAATTACCTTTACCATACATTGCGACGCTGTAATCTACTCCAGAAGCTTTAAAATTAATTATATCCTGGTTTCCGATTTCAATTGGTGAATCTGCAAGTATATCGTAATTCGGAGAACGGAAAGTAAATTTTTTACCCTCAACAGGATTAAGACCGGTACTGACTTTTTTCCAATCCTTGTAAGGAATAATCTTTAGTGTCGAAGGAAGATCCTTCATATTTTCAATATACATAAAAACGCTTGATCCATTCAAATAGCCATGGGCTTCATCAAGAAAACTCGTACGTACAGAAGCTTTATATGCATATACATCATATGATAATTTTACTTCATCTGCGTTGTGACTGTAAACGCGCCAGGTATATTTATTGATTTTTTCGAATTTCAAATTTTTTCCCGATTCATCCGAAGCTTTGAAAAATTCAACGTTCTTTGGAAAATCCCTGACTAGGTAAGACCCGGGAGCCCAGACAGGCATTAAAAAATCGATGTACGCTTTCCTCAGGCCGGTCACTTTGGTTTCAACTTCAAAATAATGTGTATAAGGTTTGCTCATGGAAAGCGTATAGTCCATTTTTATTTGAGCATATGATTCGGAAGGTACCGCTATCAGGATTGAGAATAATGCAATTATTCCTGCATAAAAATTAATTTTAAACTTCATTTCAACCTTACAATTTAGTTGGAGATGTATGATTAAAAATATATGGTAGTAATAACTATGAAATGAAATTAAATGTATTATTTTTCAAATTCAAACAAATTTGAATGAACGGAAGGCATATTAATAAAAAAAGACCGCCCGAAAAAATCGGGCGGTCTAAAAATGATCCTTTAATATTACGTTCAATAGTGTCTAAACATCTTTATAAATGATCTTAACCTTGTCGCTAAATCCCGGATCATTTTTATTTAACTAATTTAGAGAGTAAGCCACCACTATAGCTACTAACATAAGTTATACAAATTGAATGCCGGAAAAGTTCCAATGACTTTCTCTTTTATTAGCTTCAATGTGTTAGACAAACGAAAGACCCAAAAGGTTGCAAGGAATAATATTCATTTTGTACGAAATTATTTCAGCGCGGATTAATAATTAGCAGTGGTTTTAGCGAGTGTTTAACGGTAATTTTAGCAGGTAGAAAACTGCTGTTTTCAAGCGATATCTAAAATATTCTTGTTGAAATTCCTAATCGAAATTGCCATCATAAAAATTCCGATTCCTACTAAAACTACTACTCTGGTCATCACATCGCTAATTGGCAAATGTCTCCAGAAAATGTCGTAAAATCCCTGTATGCTCCAGTAATTTACTGAAACGACGGCAATTTTTTGCATGATTGCCGGCATTATGAAAATCGGAACCATGCTTCCGCCAATAGCTGACATTATAAGTATGACAAGTGTAGAAAAACTTTCGACCTGCTTTCTCGTTTTAGCTATTGATGCTATGAATATTCCGAAACTTGCACACGCAAACGCGGTGGATAAGATCATTACGATGAGCGAAGGTATATCAATAAAGATATCCAGCCCGAAAGCCAGCCAGGTAAAAATGAACATCACTGTTAATTGAATAATTGATACAATAATTGTTGATAACATTTTACCAAACAGAATTGAAGACGGCTTAATAGGGGAGTAAAGCAGTTTTTTTAGTGTCCCCTCTTCTTTTTCTGTCAACATTCCGCTTCCCATTCCTGTTACAGAAAAAAGAAGCATCATTATGGCAACTCCTGCAACGGCCTGCACAAGGCCTAAATTATTATTCTCTGATTTTGAAAACATGGGAGTAGTTTTCATTCCCATAAAATTTTTATCAGATTTTTTATCACCGGTCCCAAATTTTGAAACTTGTTCATCAACTTTACTATGGATATCATCAAGCTCCTTTTTACTTAACCCGGGGTTTTGTTCATCAATCATTTTATTAATTCTGCCTTTGATGCTTTTGGTTCCGACGATACTCATTAAGTTTGAAAATAAAACCTGCTGCAAAAGCCCCGCTTCAATTTGTCTGGATTGATCATAAAATAATTCCATGGGGTAATTTTTACCGCTTTCAACTGAATCCTTAAATCCTTTGTATAATGCAAGCACGGCAACTCTGTTTCCTTTTTTAACTTCTTCTTTTGCATTTACCAGCTGGAGCAACTTTACATCAAGGGATTTTAAGGTATCAAGCTTTGAAATTACATTCAGGGAAACATCAGTGCTATCCTGATCCGAAATAAATATGCTGATGGGATTTGTATCGTTTGATTTCCCTGATCCACCGAATGCAAAAGCAAAAAGGGAAATTAGAGCAATGGGGACAATTAACGTAAGAATTACAGCTCTTCTGTCGTGTATTATTAATTTCAAATCTTTAATAGCAAGCTTTAACATTTTTTAATCCCGTAATTTTCTTCCGGTTAAATTCAAAAAAATTGTTTCAAGATTTACTTTATTAATCTCCACCTGGTGCACTTCGAGTCCGAGGTGGTTTATTTGCAATAATAGTTGAGGAAGTTCTTTTCCGCTGTTTTTACTGGAAAAGGTGACTGAATTTTCAGTAGCGTTTATAATATTATTAAAACTCTTCATCAATTCACCGATATTATTTTCAGTTGGTCCACCAAAATGAACTATAATAGATTCGTCGGCATTAGTTGAGCTTCTTAATTCATCCAGCGTGCCTTGTGCAATTATCTCGCCGTGATCAATAATTCCAATCCTGTCGCAAAGTCTTTCAGCTTCTTCCATATAATGAGTTGTGTAAACTATGGTCATTCCTTTTTTATGAAGTTCTTCCAAAACCTCAAAAATTAAATTCCTGCTTTGCGGATCTATCCCGACAGTTGGTTCATCCATAAAAAGGATTTTGGGTGAGTGCAACAATGCAGACGCAAGATTTATTCTCCTTTTCATTCCGCCGGAATAAGTTTTTATCCTGTCATTTTTCCTTTCGGTTAGTCCCATTAGTTCGAGTGCTTCATTTATTTTCTTTTTAAGTACATCGGAAGGTAGTTTATAAAGTCCTCCCCAGAATAGAAGATTCTCATAAGCCGAAAGTTCGTTATAAAGAGCTATTTCCTGAGGAACAACTCCGATTATTTTTTTACAGTTGAGCGGGTCAGTTTTCAAGTCATAGCCGTTAATTTTTACATAACCAAGATCAGGTTGGAGAATAGTGCTTATTATATTTATTGTTGTCGTTTTGCCGGCGCCGTTTGGGCCGAGCAATCCATAAAATTCATTTTTGTTGATGGAAAAACTTATGCCTTTAAGGGCCTGAACATCGCCATAATTTTTAGCAAGGTTGGAAACTTCGAGTATTGTATTCATCTTATAAATTGCGGTTATGTTATATAGTTAGTCAACATTCCTTAGGTTGAAAATAACGAAATTAACCGGCGATATGCAATTAATTTTTT
The DNA here is from genome assembly GCA_963772675.1 of uncultured Bacteroidota bacterium. Lineage (GTDB taxonomy): Bacteria > Bacteroidota > Ignavibacteria > Ignavibacteriales > Ignavibacteriaceae > JAKAGZ01. The sequence goes on along the minus strand of CAVYYF010000004.1, from coordinate 278,961 downwards.
GAATGGCTCAAATCAAGGATAAAAATCGTTTTTTAACTGTAATGCTTAAAACTTCTTAGCGACCACTATTGCGGCTTTTATCTTTTCTGTTACACCATTGTTTTGGTTTATTGCTTCAATCAAAGCAATGTAAATGCCAATCCGTAATGGATTATTATTTTCATCAAGTCCGTTAAATACAATTGAACCTTCCGAGCCGCTTGCCTGATTATTTTCAAGTGTGCGAACTAGTCGTCCTTTGCTGTCAAATATTTTTACTTTTACCTGCGCAATTTTTTGAGTAAGTGTGTAGTGAATGATTGTAAAGTCTTCAAACCCATCGTTATCCGGAGAAAAAGGGTTAGGCGAAACTGAAACTTTTGATTCGTTATTCTGAGATATTGTATAAATACTGTTTTGCTTTCCCGGTGTTGCACCTTTTTTGTCAGCAGAGGTACTCCAGTTATCAGGATCGTTTCCGGACAAATAAGGATTTATTTTTTCAAGCGACTTGCCTTGAGTTTCTAAAAAATTAGGATTGTGCCAGCCTTCAAAATAATGTACTGAATCAATCATGTTCCCAAGCGCATCTCTTAAAATAATAATATCTTCTTTTGTTGATAAATTTAAAGAGGAGTTCAGAATATTTACATTCGTCAAATCGTCAAGGTTATAGTTATTTATAATTGATGAATCTGCAGAAATAAGAAAAAAGGATTTATTATCAAAGTTCTTGTTTACATTGGAGACAGGGATAATATTACCTGACCCATCATCAATTGTCCAGCCACCAAGATTTGTTTTTTCATCCGAAATATTGTAGAGTTCAATGAATTCACATTTGGAGGAACCTGGATCAGACATTATTTCGTTTACAGCAATCTGTGTGCCCTGGTAAGATATCAGGTCGGCCACGGAATTTTTTGTGCCGGGGGTAGCTTTGTTTTCGTTTAATGATGATCGCCAGTTCGTACTGTCGGTTGAACTTTTATCATATGAAATTCGCTCAAGTGAATATCCTTTTATGCCGCCCCATTCGGAGGAATATTGAAGCGAATCAATTACTCTGTTGAGAGAATCAAGAAGGATAACCTTATCACCTGAATTATTTAAAGTTGGTATATGGGTTGATATCACGTTGGAATTAATATCATAGAAATTTCTGATAGTGCTATCTGAAGAAATTACAATAAACTCATCAGGGTTAAGAATTGTTGGTTCGCTGACAACTGAAACTGTGTCAGAATTGTCTGCAATTTTATATCCTTCCAGATTTATAGTCTTGCTGCTGCTATTATAAATTTCGATCCATTCAGGTTGAGGTGATTCCGGAGCGTACATTATTTCATTGATAACAATATCGTTTCTTGTTTCATTAAGATTTATCCCTGTAACATTGTAATAAGCAGAATTGTTTGTCAGGCTTTCATCTTCTGAGGTCTCAACTTTTGCTATAAAAAGGTTTTTCCCAGGAGAGAAATTATTGGTTGAAAATTGATAGACAGCTGAATCTCCGGGTTGAAGAGAGGTGCCTTGAAAACTATTAAAGATTTCAGAGTCTTCTGCAATTGAGTCTTTATTTGTGTCGAGAAAAACATTTAATTGGAAACCTTTTGAATTAACAATTCCCTTATTCTTTACAACGGCTTCAAATTGAATCTCATTTCCCAATATTTCATAATCTTTTTCACTTTCAAATCTTGTTATTGTCAGGTCATAATTAAAAGGAGTAACTGAATTTTGCATGCCCGGAGTAGCTTTGTTTTCGCTTACAGATGACCGCCAGTTTGTGCTGTCGGTTGAACTGTTATCATAAGAAATGCGTTCAAGCGAATATCCGTTAGTACCACCCCATTCAGGGAAATATTGCAGCGAATCAATGACTCTGTCGAGAGAATCAAGAAGGATAACTTTATCTCCTGAATTATTTAATGTCGGTATGTGTGCTGATATAACGTCAGAACTGATATTATAGAAATTTTTGATAGTACTATCTGAGGAAATAACGATGAACTCGCCCGGTTTGCATATTGTAGATTTAGTAATTGCCAAAATTGTGTCAGAGTTGTCTGAAATTTGGTACCCTTCCAGATTTATGGTTTTATTGCTGTTGTTATAAATCTCAATCCATTCAGGTTGAGGCGACTCCGGGGCATACATTATCTCATTGATAACAATATCGTTTCTTTTTTCATTAACATTAATTCCTGCTACATTGTAATATGCAGAATTGTTTGTCAGGTTTTCATCTTCCGAAGTTTTGACCTTTGCGATAAAAGGGTTTGTCCCGAGTGAAAAATTATTAGTTGAAATCTGATAAATAATCGAATCACCCGGCTGAAGAGAAGTTCCTTGAAAACTTTTTAAGATTTCTGAATCTTCTGCTATTGAATCTTTATTGATATCAAGAAAAACATTTAGCTGGAAATCTTTTGAACTTACAACCCCCTTATTTTTTACGACTGTTTCAAACTGAATGTTATTTCCGAGTATTTCGTAATCCTTTTCGCTTTCAAATTTTGTTATTGCCAGGTCATAATTTACAGGAGTAACTGAATTTTGCGACCCGGGAGTTCCATTCAAACTTTTTGAATTAGCCCAGTTTGCAGCTAAATTATCCTCGTTCAGATAAATTTTTTCATCAGAATATCCTTTCTCATTATCTGCGGAATAAGTGTAGACATTGACTGTATCGCCATTTTTATTTAATAAAACTACGGCTCTGTTGGATGAATTAGACATACCCGTTGAGCCGAAAGCGTTATCAGATATTTTAAGGACTAACGCGTTTGTCGGGACAAGATTTTTATAGACTCCATTATTAATGTCATAATCGTTTTCAAATATTACAGCAAAGGAATGCGAGGCTAGTTTAAGCCCGTTTCCAGTGGAAATTATTTCATCATTTTTCGCCGTGTAATATTTAAATTGATAACCAGTAAGGTCAATTGTTGAATCACTCAGGTTGTAAATTTCAATAAATTCGCTTGTACTAGATTCCGGCGCGAACATTATTTCACTAAATGTTAAACCTGATTGCCCCTTAATTACTTGTGATAAAACAAGTAGGAAACAAAAAAATAAAAATGATTTCTTCACCGCGACTCCCCGGTTAGTTTAGAAATATTTCATTAAATAAATTTTACCTGCTTTCAGGCTGATAAGATTTTCTATGTTTATCGGCTAGAAGATCGAAAATAGAATTAGGCAGAATGCGTAAAAATTTTGCGCCCCAAACTGTTTGCCATGGAAACTGAATAATAATCTTCTCTTTTTCAATTCCTTTAAGTATTATTTTTGTTGCTTTTTCAACATCCATCAAAAAAGGCATCTTAAATTTATTTTTATCAGTCATCGGGGTTTTTACAAAACCCGGTTTTACAGTTAGTACTTTTATGTTCAACGGCTTTAGTTCAATTCTTTGGCTTTCTAAAAATAAAGTAGCGGCAGCTTTGCTCGCATTATAAAAACCGCTTAGAGGGAACCCCCTTACATCAGCGAGACTTGATACCCCCACAAACATTCCTCCTCTGTCTTTAAATACGGGTATAAGGTCTTCAAAAAAATAAGACATACCAATAACATTTACATCAAATATTTTCTCCATTGCTTTTGAATCAGGCTCGTTTAATTTTGATTTAACGTTGATTCCGGCATTTAAAATGGCGATATCGATCCTTCCAAAGGAATTTATAGCTGTTTTAACGGCGTCTTTTACCTCTTCTCTAATGCTTACATCGCATTTAACAGAAATGATATCCTTATTAATTTGTTTTAATTCTTTTTCAATCTCTTCCAGCAAGGATTCTCTTCTGGCTGCAAGGACTAATTTGCAGTTGTAGGTTGCAAGCTGTCTGGCCAGTTCTAAACCTATCCCGCTGGAAGCACCTGTTATAAGTATTACTTTTTTGTTAAAATTCATGGTTTTCCCCTGATGTTGACATCATATTGTATTGTTTGTTCTGTTTAGTGTGATACGCACTATCGTTTGTTTCCGAGGAACACTTTCAATTTTAAATTTTCCACAGTAAAATTCAACCAACTTCCTGGAAATAGTTAGACCAAGCCCTGCTCTTTGCTGTTCAAATTTTGTTCTTTCAAATTGCATAAAATTTCCAATGCTTGCAATTTGATTTTCATTCATCCCACTCCCGTTATCCATAACAGAAATTACATATTCATTGTTTAGCGAGATACCAATAATATGAATAGTAGTACCTTTATCCGAATATTTAAGAGCATTGTCAGTTATTTCCTGGCAAACAATCTTAAAATTACTTTCTGAAAAATTAATCGTTGAAGGCTGAATGCTGATTACCAGGTCGTTTTCTCTATTATATTGTTTTACTTTTTCAATAGCAACTGAGTTTAAAATATTTTCTACTTTACAGATTGTTCGAATTGTTCTGATAAGATCTTTTCCGCTTACCGGCTTTGTGAAGTAATCATCTGCACTAAGATTCATTCCTTCGCGAATTTGTGTTGCAGAAGTTTTAGCTAATAGTAATACAAGAGGAATTGTTTCGGTGGAAGGATTTTGACTTAAAATTTTTATCACTTCACACCCACTCAATTCAGACACATAATGTCACAAATTATCAGACCGGGATTTTCGTTCAAGGCAAGTCCAATCCCCACTTTACGGCTGTTTGCTGTTATAGTTTCAAATTCATCCTGATCCAGCATTTCCTTGAGCAAATAGATGTTTTCAGGAACGTCATCAATTATTAGAATTTTGGTTTTTTTATCAGCCATTTTTTGAAATTAGAAATTTATTTATGAATTATAATCAAAACATTTAACAAAATGAATAAATTTGAAAATTTTCCTCCTATGTGTGATAGATAGCATTCAATAAGCAAATTTTAATATTGGGGGAATTTTCCTTTAAACTTTTGTATTAGGCTACAAATTGTTATCTTTTCATCAAAAATTATTCCAATGTTTTTGAATAATCTGGTTAAAGTTGATAATGTTCTTTTAGATAAAGAAATTGCAGATTCTCATTTTGCCTGTGATCTGAGCATTTGTAAAGGAGCCTGCTGCACCCTGGAAAGTGATTTTGGGGCGCCTCTTCTGAAGGAAGAAATTGGTAAAATTGAGGAAATTCTGCCGGTTGTAAAAAAATATCTGTCAACAGATCATATTCTGGAAATTGAGAATAAGGGTTTTTTTGAAGAAAAAGATGATGAAATTTTAATAAAAAGTGTTGACCGAAAAGCCTGCGTTTTTGTTTATTATGAAAATGATATAGCCAAATGCAGCATTGAAAAAGCATATTTAAATAAAGAGACTGATTTCAAAAAACCCGTTTCGTGTCACCTTTTTCCCATCAGGGTATCAAATTTTGGTGGGGATGTTTTAAGGTATGAAAGATTTAGTGAATGTAAACCGGCAATTTCGAACGGAAAAGAAAAAGGAATAAAATTAATAGACTTTTGCAGTGAACCGCTACAGAGAACCTATGGAAAAAAATGGTATTCAAAATTAAAGAAAATGTTCAGAAAGGAATATGTTAACTCTTAATCAAAGATTATCCCAACAGCAAAGATTATCCCCTCAGCAAATACAGTATCAAAAACTGCTTCAGCTGAATACACTTGCACTTGAACAGAGAATTAAAACAGAACTGGAAATTAATCCAATTCTTGAAGAAGAAATGGATACAACGTTAGAACAGGAAAAAGAAAAAGACAGTGATGATTCAGAAGAAGTTGATGATTTTGATAAAGAGGAATTTGATCTCGAAGATTATATGAATGATGATGTTGATGGATCTGATCGCGTCAACAAAAGTAAGGATGATGAAGTTTACCAGCCACTTGCAGAAGCAAGGGAAAGCTTAACAGAGCACCTTACCGAACAGTTGAGGATGCTGAATGTGAACGACGATTTTTTTCATCTGGGTGAAGAGATAATCGGTAACCTGGATGCAGACGGATACCTGAAAAGAGATCTCAGTGAAATTTTGAATGAACTTGAGATGTTCGATGAAATAATAATTTCGCCCGAAGACGCCGAAAATCTATTGAAGAAAATTCAGGTTTTTGATCCAATAGGAATCGCTGCAAGATCCCTTCAGGAATGTCTCCTTGTGCAAGCCCAAAATTCAGCTTGTGACCCTTATTATAAATACCTTGGTGAACAACTTCTAACAAATCATTTTGATGACTTCACAAAAAAACGTTATGATTCCATAAAACAAAAAATGGAACTTACAGATGAAAGTCTTAAAGGTACAATTGAATTTATTCAGACCTTAAATCCCAAACCGGGTGAAGGAAATGTTGAACTTGCCCAGATGAACCAGATAACACCCGATTTTATTATTGAAAAAAATGAAGATAATTTTATTATCACATTAAATGATAGAAGCGTTCCCTCAGTAACATTGAGCAAAAATTATCTCGAAATGCTTGATTCGAATAAAAGAGGGAAGAAATCAAAAAGGGAAAAAGAGACATATAAATTTTTACGTGAGAAATTTGAATCTGCAAAATGGTTTATAGCCTGTATTCAGCAGAGAAGAGATACACTGATGAAAATAATGCGGGCAATTTTAGAAGAGCAGTATGAATTTTTTGATAAAGGCTCAAGGTTTCTGAAGCCAATGATCTACAAAGATATCGCAGATGAAATCCAGATGGATATTTCTACGATAAGCAGGGTAGTAAATGGAAAATATGTCCAAAGCCCGCAGGGTGTACATGAATTAAAATATTTCTTCAGTGAAGGATTAAGCACAGATTCAGGCGAAGATATTTCCAACAAACATATAAAGGAAATACTGAAAGAGATTATAGATAATGAAGATAAAAAGACTCCATATAGTGATGATAAGCTTGCTGAAATGTTGAATGAAAAAGGAATTCACATTGCCCGCAGGACAGTAGCGAAATACCGTGAGCAGCTCAGACTGCCTGTGGCAAGATTACGAAAAGAATTATAATGAAGCCTATATTCTATTTTAAGTAATATCCTTACTTTTTATACTTATCTGAATCCCTCAGCTAATTTTGCATCTAATATAATAGATCATTTAGGAATTTAAAGGAGTTTAATATATGGAAATGAAAATTGAAGCAACAACCATACTTGGTGTTGTTCATAAAGGAGCCGCAGCACTTGGTGGAGATGGTCAGGTTACACTCGGCAATACGGTAATGAAACATAATGCGATTAAGATCAGGAAAATAGCAAACGGAAAAGTACTCTGTGGTTTTGCCGGTGCTTCTGCGGATGCTTTTACTTTAATGGAAAGATTTGAAGACAAACTTGAACAATACAGGGGAAATGTAAACCGTGCTGCTGTTGAACTAGCAAAAGATTGGCGCACTGACAAATATTTGCGTAAACTTGAAGCTATGCTTGCTGTTATTACGGAAGATAAGGCCCTGGTTGTTTCTGGCAACGGAGATGTAATTGAGCCGGATGACCAGATAGTTGCTATTGGTTCTGGAGGAATGTATGCCTTAGCTGCAGCTAAAATGCTGAAAAGATACAGCAACCTTCCAGCTAAAGAAATTGTCGAACAGTCGTTGAAGACGGCATCCGAAATATGCATCTATACAAATGATAAAATTAATGTGGAAGAAATAAAGTAACTTTTAAAATCAGGAAAATTATGGCTCTTAATAGAAAAGAATTTACACCAGGTGGAATTGTTAAAGCACTTGATAATTATATAATTGGTCAAACTGAAGCAAAACGAGCAGTTGCAATTGCGATGAGGAACAGATGGAGACGGCAGCATGTTCAGGGTGTTTTAAAAGATGAAATAATGCCCAACAATATTATTCTCATTGGTCCTACAGGAGTTGGAAAAACTGAAATTGCTAGAAGGCTGGCAAGACTTGCAAATGCTCCATTCGTGAAAGTTGAAGCTTCAAAATTTACAGAAGTTGGATATGTTGGTCGGGATGTTGAATCAATGGTTCGTGATCTTGCGGATTATGCTGTTAACCTGGTTAAAACTGAAAAGACAGAAGAGGTGCAGGCAAAAGCAATGTCTTTAGCTGAAGATAAAATTCTGGATATTCTTATACCACCTGTAAAAAAGCCCCAGCCACAGGGTCAGGATGAAAATGAGGATGAGATAAATAGTGAAGCCTACCAGAATCAGAAAACCCGCGAGTGGATGAAATTAAAATTAAAAAACGGTGAGCTTGATGATAAAATGATTGAATTCGATTCTGCAAGTCAGAACGGGATAGGAATGCAGGTGCTCGGACCCTTCGGACTTGATGATATGGGAATTAATTTCCAGGAAATTATGGGCAACATTATGCCCAAGAAAAAGAAAAAAAGAAAAACTACAGTTGCCGAGGCTCGTCAGATAATTGCTCAGGAAGAGGCACAAAAATTAATTGATATGGAAGCCGTTCATCGTGAAGCCATTGAAAGAGTTGAGAATAGTGGCATTGTGGTTATAGATGAAATAGATAAAGTCGCCGGCGGTGGAAAAGGGCAGGGACCGGATGTATCAAGAGAAGGCGTGCAAAGAGATCTTCTACCAATCGTTGAAGGAACAAACGTAAATACAAAATATGGTGTAGTCAAAACTGATCACGTTTTATTTATTGCTTCCGGTGCTTTCCATGTTTCAAAACCTTCTGATCTCATTCCTGAACTACAGGGAAGATTCCCGATCCGTGTTGAATTAAAAAGTTTGACGGAATCAGATTTTGTAGAAATTCTCACAACACCTCAAAATGCTTTACTGAAGCAGTATAGCGCCTTGCTGGAAACTGAAGGGGTTAGCTTAGATTTTACAAAAGATGGTATTAAAGAAATAGCAAGGATTGCAACTGAGGTAAACTCACAGGTTGAGAATATTGGTGCCAGAAGACTTCATACAATTTTAACTACTTTGCTTGATGAAATATTATTTGATGCGCCTGATTCAATTCCTACTAAAAAAGTAAAAATAAATGCGGCTGTTGTTAAAGAAAAATTAGATAAGATCGTAAAAGACAGGGATTTGAGTAAGTATATATTATAGAATTCTATTATTTCCGTACTCCCCTTTTCAAGGTGGGGTATGCTATTATCGTTTAATTTTTCAGAGGAAATTTTGCAGATCTTTCACCAAATATAAAATCCTTTTATTATACCAAATTTACCTTTCATAATAAATATAATTGGGGATAAACTCTTATTCCCTAAATTTGAAGTAACCTTTTAAAAAATAATTCCGTCTTAAATTGGTAAAGTGTGAATACTATGTACAGAAAAATGTATTCACTGTACAGTATAGGCAACATTCCGGTAAATAATGTCTTGAAATTTTTGCAAAACGGAAGTGGCATATTGTTTGAGATTTTAAGGGAGATTTAAATTGGAAACTAAGTCATCAGAGGAAAAATGAATATGAAAAAATTATTTACTACAACATTAATTTGCCTGTTCTTTTCTATTCCGGTTTTTTCGCAAAGTGGCGAGGACTCCACTGGAAATCACAGTAGGCATCATTGGTCTCACTGGAAAAATGATTTTAATTTCATACATGAAGGATTTAACGGACGCCCGACTTTAAGTTTTCTCTATGGGTTTTCAAATATGAGCCTGAGAGAAGCTCAGAGAAGCTATGCAGATCCTAATTTAATGGAATTGAAAATCGGGTATACAAGTAAAAGATCAACCTGGGATGATGATAACATATTTAATTACAGTAAAGAGTATTTGCAGTTGAGTTATTTTTCAACAGAGTTGGCAAATACACCAAATAATCCCGATGTTCAATCAAAAATGTGGAGATTCGGTTTTGGCAAAGCTTCAGGTTATGGATATGATTTCGGTGATTTTAATTTAGTTCCCTACCATGCTTCTGGGTTAACCTGGTCAAGGGTAGAAATGCTGCCTGATAAGGTTGTGACATTTGCAGCGTTGCCACCAAGTGGACTTGAAGACTTTGATCAAACAATCAGGTTTGGTACTTCTGCGGAAGGGGGATTGAGGTTTACTTTTGCAGATCACTACACCCTTGAAGCTGGTTATGAAAGATCAATTATTTTTAGAAGGCACTTATTTGCAAAATGGGCAATGAGCGCAATTATTGAAGATGCCACACAATCATTGCTGGACGGATTTATTGATGAAATTTTAGACTATTCTCCAAAGGCAGTTCCGGTTGTAAATTTTCTCCTAAAGAATGCTCTCTCTTATGGAATTTATGAATTGCGTCAGTCTAAGATGAACTGGCCTTTTAATACAGAAGCTCCGCTTTCTTATGATCAGTTTAAATTTGGTGTGACTATAGTTTTTTAATAATTCATTAGAGATGGTCCTGCCTGTCCTGTAGGCCGGATCATCTCTTCAATCAAATAAATTTGATTTTTAAGTTTACAATTTCAGCATCGCTAGCTAATTTAACAGGCGGACCCCAACTTCCAACACCTGAAGAAACGTAAAAATGAGTATTGTCTTTTTTCAGATAACCACAGCTTACTTCGTAGATCAAATTTGTTATGAAATTTAAAGGAAACATTTGGCCGTTATGAGTATGACCCGAAAGCTGGAGATCAATTTTATTTTGAACAGCTTCGTTTAATCGAACGGGTGTGTGATCCAACAATAATAGGGGTAGATTATCGTTAATTCCTGAAATAATATCTTTCAACTGTTTTCTCTTTTCTTTTGTAAAATTTCCCCTACTGACATCTTCTCTTCCAATTAAGTAAAATAAATTTTCGACTTTTATAAATTCATCACGTAAAACAGTTATGCCAAATTCTCTGGTAAAATTGATGGAGCCTTTAACTCCATTAATAAATTCGTGGTTACCGGTACAAGAAAAAATTCCATATTTTGATTTCAGGTCTCTTAATCCGGATCCAATACCGTTTCTTTTTAATATTTGTGCTTTATCATCAACGATATCTCCTGGAAGCAAAATAATATCAGGATTTAGTGAATTTACTTTCCCTACTATTTTATTAAGAAAAATTTCGTCATTGATAGGGGAGAGGTGAAGATCGGAAAACATCACAATGTTTAATTCTGTGAGTGAGCTGTTTTTCTTTTGAAGAGTTAGCTCCAAAGTCTTTACTTTAAAGTTTGTTCTGTTAAAAAATCCTGCAGCTGTAATTAGTAGAACAAGAGCTGTAACTCCAACGCCAAAGTATAACTTCGTTAAATCTGTTGGTGCACTTAACGATACTGGTAAAAATGCAATGAAATGATCTATCAACCTAACCAGGTCAATTAAAAACAGTGTCAGCACAAAATAAAGAAGAAATGCAAACCAGAAAGAACCAATCCACAAAAGAGGATCATGAATAAAAGCCGGAAGTTTTTCCGCGAATATTTTTACAAAAATGTAGGAAAAAGAGAATACTAGGAATATGATTATAAAAAACGGTTTCAAAGAAGGGAGACAGCTTAATGCCTGCCATCCCCTGATGAAAACGTAGGAATTAATTAAAGTGTAAAGCGTAAAGAAAATTATAAAAAATAAACTCATAGTCAGTTATATTCGTCCCAGCTTTTAACGGCAATATTTTCTTCATCGTATTTTTCCATCGCCTTTACAAATCTTTTGGCAACCTGGAGGTTTGTTATAAGATTTAATATTCATATCAATTGCCTTTCTTCTAATAATGTAATCATTATCCAGCTCAAATTTTTCTTCACTCTTGGGAATATTAATTACCAGGTCAATCTTTCCATTATTCAGATAGGTTAAAATGTTCGGCTCTTTCTTCTCAAGTGGCCAGTTTAAAACCTGAGCCTTCATTTTGTACTTTTTCAGAAAATCTGCAGTTCCCTTTGTAGCGTAAAATTTTATTCCCATCTTGTACAATTTTCTGGTTTCATCCAGGAATTCAGCTTTGTCTTTTGGTGTACCTGTTGAAAGCATAACTCCCTTTTGCGGAATTTTGTACCCGGTGGAGATAAAACTTTTCAAAAATGCTTCATTAAAATCGTCTCCAAGACAAGCAACTTCTCCGGTCGATGCCATTTCAACTCCGAGTACTGGATCTGATCCTTTTAGTCTTGTAAAAGAAAACTGAGGAGCTTTAACGCCAACATAATCTACGTCGAAAGATGATTTGTCAATTTTCGGAACCTTTTCTCCCAGCATTAGCCTTGTTGCAATATCAATGAAATTTATCTTCAATACTTTTGAAACAAAGGGAAAACTTCTGGAAGCCCTGAGGTTGCATTCTATCACTTTTACTATGTTATCTTTTGCTATAAACTGAATGTTGAATGGGCCTGTAATCTTTAATGCCTGTGCAATTTCTTTTGTTACAATTTTAACTCTGCGCATTGTTTCAAGATATGTTCTTTGAGGCGGAAGAACAATAGTAGCGTCACCTGAATGTACGCCTGCGTTTTCTACGTGTTCGGAAATTGCATAACAGAAAAGATTGCCATTATCTGCGACCGCATCTACTTCAATTTCCCGCGCATCGGTTATGAATTTGCTCATCACAACAGGGTATTCTTTACTTATTGCTGCCGCTTTCTGTAACAAGAGTTTTAATTCAGAATCGTTCAAAACAATACTCATTGCTGCACCACTTAAAACGTAGCTTGGTCTTATCAGTACCGGATAACCAACCTTATGTGCAAAGGTTTTAGCTTTTGCAAAGCTTGTAAGTTCTTTCCACTCAGGCTGATCGATTTTTATGCTGTCCAGTATCTGTGAAAATTTATGCCTGTTTTCCGCATTATCAATTTGATCGGGAGACGTTCCCATAATTTTTATGCCAGCACCGTGCAGCTTTGTTGCAAGATTGTTGGGAGTTTGCCCGCCCATTGAAATAATTACGCCTTCGGGATTTTCTTTATCGTAAATATCCAGCACCCTTTCGAAAGTCAGCTGTTCAAAATATAATTTGTCACAAATGTCATAATCAGTGCTGACCGTCTCAGGATTGCAGTTTATCATAATTGTTTTGTAATTCATTTTGTTGAGTGACATTACTGCGTTTACACAACACCAGTCAAACTCAACGGAAGAGCCAATCCTGTAGGCGCCGCTTCCCAGGACAACTATTTGATTTTCTTCACTGGTTGGAATATCATCTTCTTTTCCATGATAAGTCAGGTAAAGATAGTTTGTCTGTGCAGGATATTCAGCTGCAAGCGTATCTATTTGTTTTACCACAGGAATTACTTTTAATGTCTTCCTTACTTTTCTAACTTCAAATTCATTCGAATCTGTTAATGCTGCAATCTGCAGATCGGAAAAGCCTCTTTCTTTTGCTTCGCGCATTAAATCACAATTAATTTTATTTAGTTTTAATCCTTTTAACCTTTTCTCTGTATCGATGATATTTTTCATCTTATATATGAACCACGGAGTGATCTTTGAAAGGTCGTGGATTCTCTTAACAGAATAACCCCTTCTTAAAGCCTGTGCAATTGCGTAAATTCTTTTATCTGTGGGATTAGCTATTTCTTCATCAAGATTCTTAAATATCAAATCGTTACCGATAAATCCTTTGTAACCGAGGTCGAGCATCCTTATTGCTTTCTGCAAAACCTCTTCGAAAGTTTTGCCGAGGGACATTACTTCACCGACTGATTTCATTTCAGATCCAAGTTGTGTGCTTACCTGTCTGAATTTCTGGAGATCCCATCTCGGAAATTTTAATGCAACGTAATCGAGTGCCGGTTCAAAGCAGGCAGAAGTTTGTTGCGTAATTATATTTAAAACTTCATTTAATGCATATCCGAGTGCAAGCTTGGTAGCTATAAAGGCTAGCGGGTATCCTGTTGCTTTCGAAGCAAGTGCTGAACTTCTGCTGAGTCTTGCATTCACCTCTATAATTCTGTAATCACCGGTTTTGGGATCGAGTGCATATTGAATATTGCACTCACCAATTACCCCGAGATGCCGAATTAATTTTATTCCATGTGAACGTAGCATGAAATTCTCTTTTGCAGAAAGAGTCTGAACCGGAGCAATTACAATACTGTCACCTGTGTGAATTCCCATCGGATCGATATTTTCCATCGAGCAAATTGTAATACAGTTATCAAATTTATCTCTTACAATTTCATATTCGACTTCTTTCCATCCGTAAAGAGATTCTTCTATCAGTATCTGGTTAGTAAAAGAAAAAGCCCTTCGAGCTTTTTCCTTGAGTTCAGTTTTATTTTCAACAATGCCGGAACCCAGTCCACCGAGTGCATAGGCTATTCTAACCATAACAGGGTAACCGATCTTATCGGCCGCGTTAAGCGCTTCCTTAACATTCTTTGCGGTTTTACTTTCGGCAACTTTCAGTCCGCATTCTTTAACATGGTTTGCAAAAAGAAACCTGTCCTCCGTATCCTGAATTGCTGCTACCGGTGTACCTAAAACTTTTATATTATATTTTTTTAGAATTCCATTTTCATAAAGTTCTACACCAACGTTAAGAGCTGTCTGTCCTCCAAACTGGAGCAGTATGCTGTCGGGTTCTTCCTTCTGAATTATTCTTTCAACGAAGTTTGCTTTTATGGGTACGAAGTAAACTTTATCTGCAAAGTTTTCTGAAGTCTGGATTGTGGCAATATTCGGATTTATAAGCACAGTTGTAATGCCGTCTTCTCTCAGCGCTTTTATTGCCTGGCTTCCTGAATAGTCAAATTCGCCCGCCTGGCCGATTTGTAATGCTCCCGATCCTAATATCAAAACTTTTTTTGGTTTACCGCGTTTTATCATATTTACTTAATTCTATAATTTTATTTCACATATAAAAGGGAATCAGGGAGTTCCTGTTTTGCTATTCCCTGTCCTTCGTACGAAACGTGCAGTACCTTTCCACCTGATTTTTGAAAAAAAGTTACCCTGATTGAATGAAATCCTTTTGCCAGTGCAGTATAGCCTTCTCTTTCCATAAGGCTGTGAAGCTGATCATTATTCACTACAAGTGAATCGTCAATAAATAAACAGCTTCCATCATCCGAAGATGTATAAAATTTATAAACCCCGTCTTCAGGAATATTTATATAGCCGTTGAATTCAAAGGCAAAATTCTCGACAACTTTTGCCGGAGAAATATCAAAGTCTTTTGAAGTTCCTTTTAAGACAGGTTCCAGCTTTTCAAACTCCGGAAGAACTGTCCACGTACCTTCATAATATTTATAGTTAATTCCATTTTTTAATCCTTCAATATTCAATGAGGGAGAAGGTTCGACTTTTCCGAAGGTTTTTGACAAAGCCGCACTGACTGGTTTGCCATCTCTGAAACATCTACCAGAAATTGTAGTAGTCTGATCAATTGTAATTTCGCCTGTATATAATTTTGAATCAATCGAAGGAACTGATCCGTCTGTTGTGTACCTGATTTCAACATTTTCACGATCTGAATTTAATTCTATATTCAGGTCCTTTGTAAAGAAATCAAATTGTGCTTCGATTGCCGGAGGAATTGTTACATCAGGTTTACCTTTTATTTCAAGCACAACTAGACTGCAAACCGGGTCTGGTTGTTTTGAAGGAACATTGATTACAACAGCATCTTCAAAACGTGAAGTTTCAAGTGGACTCTTCTTGGGATCTGAAAGTAAATAAGCTTTCACAGGTTCACTTAATAATCCGGGGACGGAAAGTTTACCATCTTCCGGCCAGTTAAAAACTTCGAGATAAAGTCTTGTCCCGCTGTTTATTTCTTCTTGCGTACATTTCCCCCAGCTTAAATCTTTAAATGGACTTGCCTTGGTTTTATAAATCGCATCACCATTTACTTTCATCCATTTTCCGATTCCTTTTAATCTGTCAACAGCTTTCGGAGGAAACAATCCTTCCGAAGTAGGCCCTACATTAAGCAGAAAGTTTCCACCTTTCGAAGCAATATCCACTAATTTTGTTATAAGATCTGTTGTGGTTTTCCAATTATCATCATTTTTATTATAACCCCAATGGTCATTCATTGTCATGCAGGTTTCCCAGTCAATGCCGGGCATTCCGGTTGCAGGAATTTCCTGTTCCGGGGTTTGAAAATCTCCGTTCATGTTATTCGGGTTAGTCGCCTCTTCCATTCCAATGTTGCCGGCACGTATGCGATCATTTATAATTATATTTGGCTGCAATCTTCTTACGTAAGTATATAGCGGTTTTCCATATTTTTCGCTCCAGTCTTCCCATTGTCCATCAAACCAGAGAACACTGATTTCACCATAGTTAGTAAGAAGTTCGCGTAACTGATTTTTCATATATTGAAAATATTTATCGAAGTCAGCGTTTCCTACAGGTCGATCTTTTTCCCAGCTTCGTCTTGGGAGGTAATCAGGATGATGCCAATCCATAATAGAATAATAAAAACATATTTTTATTCCAGCTTTGTGAGCAGCATCTGCTAATGCTTTCAAAACATCTTTGTGATAGGGAGTAGACATAATATTAAAGTCGGTATACTTTGAGTCGAACATGCAGAAACCGTCGTGATGCTTTGAAGTGATAACTATATACTTCATCCCGGCATCCTTTGCCATTCTAACCCATTGTTCAGGATTATATTTGACTGGATCAAACTCGCTTACAAATTTATCGTAAACCTTAAGTGGAATATGTGCCTGCTCTCTAATCCATTCAGCATAGTTTTTTTCCCCTTCCCATTCGCCGGCAGGGACAGAATAAATTCCCCAGTGAATGAACAATCCGAATTTTGCATTTCGCCACCATTGCATTCTTTTGTCTTTTTCACTTTTTGTTTCATTTAAATATTGAGAGAAGGCAGATACAGATATGAAAAAGATCAGAAAAACAATTGTGCAAATCTTAAAAGATATTGTAGAGTTGAATTTTGTTTTCATAATTATTGCCCTTAAATTATTTAATTCAGAGCACGTATAAATAAATCAAAAATGAATTCGCTATCATCGGGTCCGGGTGATGCTTCCGGGTGAAACTGTGATGCGAAAAATGGTTTTGAAATATGAATTATTCCTTCGTTTGTCCCATCATTATCATTCACGAACCATTCTCTCCAGTCTTGTGGTAGTGTTTCAGCGTCTACCGCAAAACCGTGATTCTGTGAAGTAATGTAGGTTCGTTTCGTACCGGTTTCATTGCAGGGCTGATTATGCCCTCGATGACCATACTTTAATTTGTAAGTATTGGCTCCTGCTGCAAGTGCCATAATCTGGCTGCCGAGGCATACACCAAGCATTGGAGTGTTTTTCTCCATCGCCTGCTTTAAATGCTTAATTGTTTTTTTGCACATTTTAGGGTCGCCCGGGCCATTAGAAACCAAAATACCGTTGGCTTCTATTTTAGTAAAATCATAATCATAAGGAACCCTGATAACTGAAATATTTCTTTCAAGGAAAGCTCTTATAATATTATTCTTTGTTCCACAGTCAACCAAAACGATTTTCCTTTTCCCCTTTTTATATTCAATAGGCTCTTTAACGCATACTTCGCCCACCAGATCAAGTTTATTAATATCCTGGAAATTTATTTCCTTCTTTTTCTGTTAACTATAATTTTCCCGAGCATCGTACCTTTATCACGGAGTTTTCGTGTTAGCATTCGCGTATCAATTCCTGTAATTCCGGGAATTTTCTGCCCGTTCATCCAGTCGGAAAGAGATCGTGTAGCACTCCAGTGTGAGTAATCTTTCGAATAATCAGTTACGATGAGAGCGCGGCAATGAATAGCTTCGGATTCAAAATTTTTATAGAGTCCGTTTTCTCTTTCATCGCCAGGTACACCGTAATTTCCGATAAGAGGAAATGTACAAACAAGGATTTGTCCGCGGTAAGATGGATCCGTCATTGTTTCCGGATAGCCCACCATTCCTGTATTGAAAACGACTTCGCCATTTGTATTACCGGAATAACCAAATGAAATCCCTTCGAACTCAGAACCATCTTCGAGGATGAGCTTTGCTTTCAAAGGATTCTTTTTTTCTGTTTTTTGCATATGGGATGCTATATAAATTTTAGGCAAAAAAATTCCGCCAGAGGCGGAATTAATTAAAAAATATTACTTCAAAGTCTAAGTCTAAAAAATGTCTTTTTCTGCCGATCAATTAAATACCTTTTTAGTTTGCCAAATATATAAGAATGAATGTTTAGATTCAATATTTTTTATAGATTAGTGTTTATCGTACCATAGATTAATTTACTTTTGATTTATAATGTGTTTACTACTTATAGCAAACAAAATTCACCCTGACTACAAACTGATAGTGGCTGCTAACCGCGATGAGTTTTATTCAAGGCCTGCTTTACCTGCCGATTTCTGGAAAAATCATCCTGATCTGCTCGCGGGAAAAGATGTTGAAGCAGGCGGTACGTGGCTTGGAATTACAAAAAGCGGAAGGTTTTCTGCGCTTACAAATTTCAGGAATTTTCATAATCCGATCAAAGAGAATGCGCCATCAAGAGGGAAACTAACAACCGGTTTTCTTATGGGAGACAAGGATTCAAAAACATACACGAAAAGTTTGCAGGAAAACGCTGCTGATTATAACGGCTTTAACCTTGTTTACGGAATAAAAGATGATCTTTACTATTTCTCAAATCAGACTAATCTTGAAATTAAATTAGAAAAGGGGATTTACGGCATAAGCAATGCTTTACTTGATACGCCCTGGTATAAAGTTAAAAAGAGTAAAAAGAAATTTGCAGAGATTATAAAGGAAGAAAAAAACTTAATCGAAAACCTTTTTGGTTTGATGAATGATAAAGAAACGGCTGATGATAAATCATTACCGGATACCGGGCTTGATAAGGAAAGAGAAAAAGCATTATCACCTATCTTTATTAAAACACCGACTTATGGAACCCGCTGTACAACAGTATTATTGATTGATAAAAATGGCGAAGTAAATTTTTTAGAAATGACGTATCATCCCGAGGGAGATAAATTTTCAGGCGTTAAATATGATTTTGTAATTAATGGATAAATTGTAAAAACACTTTCTGGGGTGAGACCTAAATGGGACACAAAGTAATACACGATAAAAATAACCAGCAATTTATTACGACAATTGAAGGCCGGGATGTTTATTTGCGTTATTCAATTATGGGTGATAATAAAATTTCTTTCGATTTTACCTACACACCGCCTGAATTAAGAGGAAATGGTCTTGCCGCAATAGTAGTAAGAGCGGGATTTAAATATGCTGAAGAAAATAATCTGAAGATAATTCCGGCATGCCCTTATATTTATACTTTTCTAGAAAGGTATCCGGAATACAATAAATTTGTTGTTTGATTTTAATAGGTATTAACATAGTCTAGAAATAAAAAAGATACCATTCCTTAGATGGAATGGTATCTTTTTTATTTAGACCAATCTGGATAACCAGCGTTATCAGCTAATCTTGTCAAATTTTGCCCATTTACTCCTATCTTGTAAACAGATGTAGCTTCATTGCTATCTGTTGATACTTCAACAAATATTATAAATTGTTCGTCTGGGGACCAACGTGGGAAATTATATATTTCATTTTCGGGAGGTGTAATTATTAGCTTAATATTATTTCCATTAATATCGCATATATATATTGAACCTTTTAATGCATCGTTCATTGTTGACATAAAAACTATTTTGTTACCCGATGGTGAGATTGATGGAGAGTAACTACTCCCGTGTGTTGTATAAGTCAATCTAGTTACAGAACTATCATTATAAGTCATATAATAAAGTTCACTTGTATTGTAATTTGTTACATTATATCTGTTGCTAGTAAAGAATATTTTATTATTTTCATTTGACCAGCAGGGTGAAGAAATTATTTCCAGACTATCATTGGTAACTTGCTTTCTGCCAGTTGCATCAGCATTAATTGTATAGATAAAACGAAATCTCAATCCTACTTCTGCCATTGGCATGCAAATAAAAGCTATTTTGTAACCATCTGGTGACCATGACATGTTATTACCTGTACTAAGCAGTTTTCTATTACTACCATCAGAGTTAAATACTGCCATTTCTGTTCCTGCAGTAGTTGTACCTTCTTCGGTATTACAAACAATTTTTTGTGCATCTGGAGACCATCTGCCGTTGTTATGCCAATATTGCCCACTTGTTAATTGTATGATATTTGTTCCCTCGGGGTTCATCATATACAATTGCTCTTTTCCTGAACGGCTGGATGTAAATAATATTTTGTTGTGGTAATCAATAAGTCCAGGTCCTATAGTATTATCTTCACAGTTAAATGCTGTTACCAAAAGCAGGCTTATAAACGTTGTTATAAATAATGTTTTCATTTCCAAGCCAATATTTTTTGATTAATTATTTTGGAAGTATAGAATATCCACTTGATGTTTTATAGCGGAAATAAAGCTTATAAACTTTATTGAGTATCATCGGCTTCCCCTTTAAGCTAAATAACTATATGTAATATATCAAAACAATTTTTAATTGTCATCAGGGAAATTTCCTCATTTTTTTTCGGTTATCTGATACGCGGGTTTTTAATGATTATTAAGTGTGCAAAATTTCTACATTTATTAATAATAACATTCTCTTAATTTGCATTAATTATTTTAAATGATTAATCTGCAATACATATTTAGCCTAAGTTATCTGAGTTAAATAAAAAGCAGGGATATTATTATGAAAGGATCAAATGGAATATTAACGCCTGAAAAAGGAAAAACTACTTTTATTGACAGAAAGAAACTAATCGAAAGATATGTTGCCGTTCGCAATTTTACTCACGAATTATGCAAGCCGCTTGTAACCGAAGATTATGTTGTGCAAACTATGCCGGATGTCAGCCCCGCAAAATGGCACCTTGCACACGTTACCTGGTTCTTCGAAACTTTTGTGCTGAAAGAAGGAAAGAAAGATTACAAAGAACTGAACCCGATGTATAATTTTATTTTCAATTCATATTATGTGCAGGTTGGGCCAAGACACACTCGTGCTCACCGTGGATATTTAACTCGCCCAACCGTAAAAGATGTTTATGATTTCAGGGATTATGTTGATAACCAGATGATAGAATTTTTAAATAGTTGCAGTGAAGACGTATTACAGAAATTTGCACCTATAATTGAAATCGGATTAAACCACGAGCAGCAGCACCAGGAATTATTTGTAACGGATATCAAACACGTATTTTCAGTCAACCCGCTTCATCCGGTTTACTCGGGAAAAGAATTTTCGGTTGTGAATAAAATTCCGGAAATGAAGTGGATAAAATTCAGCGAAGGACTTTCTGAAATCGGGCACGAAGGAGAAAGTTTTTGCTACGACAATGAGACTCCAAGACACAGGGAATTTTTAGAAAGCTTTGAATTAGGCTCAAGACTGGTGACAAACGGAGAATATTTACAATTTATAGAAGACGGCGGATACAGCAATACTCCTTTGTGGCTTTCCGATGGCTGTGCAACCGCAGAAAGAGAACACTGGCAAGCACCGATGTACTGGGAAAAGAAAGACGGCGAGTGGCGGAATTTTAAATTAACAGGCTTTCAAAAAGTAAATTTGAACGAGCCTGTTTGTCACATCAGCTATTATGAAGCAGACGCCTATGCACGCTGGGCGGGATATAAATTGCCAACAGAAGCAGAATGGGAAGTAGCTGCTTCAAAGCTTCCATTAAAAGGAAACTTTGTTGAAGAAAAGAATTTTCATCCTGTTGCATTGAAAGATGATTCGGATGGACTGCAGCAAATGTACGGCGATGTATGGGAGTGGACTCAGAGCGCTTATTTAGCTTATCCCGGCTATAAAACCTTGTCTGGAGCGCTCGGGGAATATAACGGTAAATTTATGTCTGGCCAGATGGTGCTTCGAGGGGGAAGCTGTGCAACTTCCATTACGCACATAAGAAAAACTTACAGAAATTTTTTCTATCCGCAATCGAGATGGCAATTTATGGGGCTTAGGTTAGCAAAAGATGTATAACTTATAAAAATTAAAAAATGAAAGTAACTACAGAAGAAATCACACAGGAAGATATACTTACTGAGGTGATTGAAGGATTAAATAAATTCCCCAAACAACTGCCGAGCAAACTTTTCTATGACGAAAAAGGCTCACAGTTATTTGATGAAATTTGTGAACTTGATGAATATTATCCTACCCGAATTGAATTGAAAATAATGGAAGATAATATAGAAGAGATGAGCGCGCTGCTTGGCGAAGGAACTTTGTTGGTAGAACTTGGAAGTGGAAGTAGTATAAAGATTAGATTGTTGTTGAATAATATCCCCGGTTTGGCAGGTTATGTCCCTGTAGATATTTCAGAGCAACATTTGATAAATTCTGCGGAAACTTTAAAAGAAGAATATCCGCACATCGATGTTTACCCGCTTGTAGCAGATTATACGAAAATATTCGAAATCCCGCAGATTAAGAACTCTTACGATCATAAGGCAGTTTATTTTCCGGGCTCTACAATTGGAAATTTTACCAGACCAGAAGCAAAAGAATTTCTGGGACGGATAGCAAAAATTATAGGGGACAACGGCGGGCTTGTAATAGGTGTCGATCTTAAAAAAGATATTAGAATTCTCGAAGCTGCTTATAATGATAAAAAAGGCGTGACTGCAGAATTCAATCTGAATATTTTATCTCATATCAATAATAAATTAGATGCTAAGTTTGACCTTAGTGAATTTGGCCATTACGCTTATTTTAACGATGAGTTTGGCAGAATTGAAATGCACCTTATCAGCAAGGCAGAACTAAGCGTAAAACTAAATGGCTCAACAATTCGTTTTGAACAGGGAGAACATATAATTACAGAATATTCTAACAAATATACTCTTGAAGAATTTGCAGAACTCGCATCAGACTATTTTACTGTGAATAAAGTCTGGACGGATGAAAATGAATTTATTCAGCGTTCAGTATTTGAGAGTAAAATAAATCTGTCATTACTAACCCGTTTCTGTTGGGTGAAGCAATCTTTATAATAAGACAGATGGATAATATTTCAGAGCAGCTTAGTATTCTAAGTAATAAGACTATATTTTAAATTCATCACATCGCATTTTCAAATTTTACTGGAGGAAGAAATTGTTCCAGGGAACACTTATAGATGCTGGTAATTATTGGGCTCTCTTTGCAATTTTGTTTGTAGTCGCTGCATTCAGTTTGAAAGCGGAAAAAACAAAAATTGGTTCCAGACTTTCAGGTTTTGTGGTAGCTATACTTTGTACATTTATTTTATCCAACCTGTCAATTATTCCCGCTGATGCCCCAACCTACGATATTGTGTGGTCTTATTTTGTGCCGCTGGCAATTCCTCTTTTATTATTTAAAGCTGACATCCGGAGAATTATAAGAGAAGCTGGACCAACCTTGCTTGCTTTTGTTTTCGGTGCTATCGGAACCATATTAGGGACTTTCATTTCATTTAAGATCTTTTCGCTTGGTCCGGAAGGATGGAAGCTTGCTGGAATTTTCTGTTCAACCTACATCGGCGGATCAATGAATTATGTCGCAACAGCGGCGGCGCTTCATTTAAATGCGGGTGACTTATTATCTGCAGGTGTTGCTGCAGATAACCTTGTAATGACTGTTTATTTTATTGTCCTTTTTGCGATTCCTTCAGTCGCTATACTCAAGAAATCCTTTCCGACAACTCACGAAGAAAAAGCAAAATTAATCAATGAAGAAATTGTAATTGAAGAAGAAGATCAAAACAATCCCGGCCTTATTGATATGGCTAATGCATTGGCGATAGGATTAATAATCTGTGCCGTTGGATTTGCTCTGCAAAACCTAATCAACATTCGTGGAAGCGCTATTTTGATTATCACTGCAATAGTGGTGATACTTGCTACTGCTTTCCCGAATTTTATCGGAAAAATAAAAGGCGCTGATCAATTAGGTACATTATTGATGCAGGTGTTTTTTGCCGCGATAGGTGCAAGTGCCAACATCGGTGTTGTTATTCGTGTTGGACCAATTTTGTTTTTCTTTGCCGCAGTTATTCTTTTTGTCCATTTATGTTTTATACTTATAGCAGGAAAAATATTCAAACTCGATCTGGCAGAAATTGTAATAGCTTCAAATGCAAATATGGGCGGACCAACTACAGCCGCTGCAATGGCGGTTGCGAAAAAATGGAAAGACCTTGTTATTCCTGCAATTCTTTGTGGAACTCTTGGCTACGCTATAGCAACATTTATAGGTGCGGGAATTGGTAATTTGTTGAAATGATTTCTTTAAAGATCTACTGCGAACAATTTAATTTCAAAATTGTCCTGAGGCATTTTCACCATGCTTTCGAATATTAATCCTAGTTTTTCCAGTACGCGTATCGAAGCGGTATTTTCAGGATTAACGATTCCAAGTATACGTTTTAATCCGCAGGTTTCTTTTGCATATTTTAATATCGCGGAAGCTGATTCAAACGCATAGCCTTTCATCCAGTATTTAGGAAGAAAAGCAAAACCAACATCAACATCAGGCAGATTGTCTCTTTTAATTAATCCACACATTCCTATAGGCACAGATGTATCTTTTAGCTCAACCATAAATAATCCGAATCCGTGCTTATCGTAGCTCTCTATCGGTCCATTTAAAAGATACTTTCGTGCATCTTCTTCCGTTCTAACTTTCCTGTCGCCGATATTCTGAATGAAAGACGGTTCGTTCAGCAGTTCGAGAATGAAAGTGATATCATCTGTTGTAAGATGGCGAATTATCAGGCGATCTGTTTCGATGATTTTCAAATGGCTTATTAGTCTTTATTAAATTAAATGAGATTTAAATATAGGCTTAACTCAAATCCTGCAAAATCTCTTTTAGTTTTCTGATATTTTCCTGCCAGTCTTTTTGTTTTGTCTTTTCTTTTTCAACTACTTCCGGTGCTGCGTTTTGCAGGAATTTTTCATTCGACAATTTTTTATTTATTCCTATCAAAGAATTTTCAAATCTTGTTATTTCCATTTGCAACCTTTCTCTCTCTTTATCAAGATCAATAAGTCCTTCAAGAGGAATAAAAATTTCACAGTCAGTTAATACAGCCGAAGTACTCGCTTTAGGTTTTGCAAGATTTTTATCAACCGTTAAACTTTCAACCTTTGCCAGTTTTTTTATGTAATCAACCTGGTGTAGTGCAACTTCAGATGATTTTATAAAAGCGTTTAACATTTTTGAAGGTGGAATGTTCATCTCTCCGCGTATATTTCTGATGGCTGTTATAATGTCCTGAACGAACTCCATTTCCTTTTCAGCTTTTTCGTTAATTACTTTTGGATCTGCTATCGGATACTCCGAAGTTGAAATGCTTGCTCTGTCGTCTCGCTTTTCGATTAAGTGCCAGAGTTCTTCAGTTATGAAAGGCATAAAAGGATGAACTATTTTAAGCAAGGTTTCAAAAATATTTAATGCCCGGGTTAGTACTGCTGATTTTATTTCATCATTATCAGAATACAAACGATTTTTTGATAGCTCGATATACCAGTCGCAGAAGTCATTCCATACAAACGAATAAATAATCTTTGTTGCATTATTTATTTCAAATTTTTCCATAGCATCATTCAATTCATTAAGAGTGTGATGCAATCGTGATTTTATCCATTCATCGGAAAAGTCAAGATGCTTGTTAATCAATTTTCTATCGACAGGAATATTTTGTGCATTCATCAGCAGAAACCTGCCGGCGTTCCATATTTTATTTGCAAAGTTTCTTCCTAATTCACATTTATCTGTACTGAAAAGGACATCCTGTCCGAGCGGAGCGAGATAAATAACTGTAAAACGAAGAGCATCGGAACCGTATTCCTTAATTACATCAAGAGGATCGGGAGAGTTGCCAAGGGACTTACTCATTTTTCTTCCCTGAACATCACGGATGATGCTGGTGAAGTAGACATCGTGGAAGGGAATATCTTTTTTGAAGTGAAGTCCAGCCATTATCATTCGCGCAACCCAGAAGAAAATTATATCCGGAGCGGTAATTAATGTATTGGTCGGGTAATAATATTTTTGTTCTTCTTCGGTTTTAAAAACGTCGTAAGCCCAGAGCCAGCTCGATGCCCAGGTATCGAGAACGTCTTCATCCTGCATTAAATTTGTTGAACCGCAATGTGGGCATTTTTCCGGTTGCTCAACGGATACGATAGGATTTTTACATTCAAGTTTACAATGATCATCACCCACGCAGTACCAAACCGGAATTCTGTGTCCCCACCACAACTGCCGCGAAATGCACCAGTCTTTTATGTTGCTCATCCAGTGATTGTAAGTCTTCACCCAATGCTCTGGGTAAAATTTTATCTTTCCTTTTTGAACTACATCAATTGCCGGAGCAGCCAGGTCGTCCATTTTCATAAACCATTGCTCAGATAAATACGGCTCAATTGGTACGCCGCCTCTTTCTGAATAACCGACATTGTTCTGATATTCTTCAACCTTTTCAAGCAGACCGAATTCTTCAAATCTTGCAACAACTCTTTTACGCGCTTCAAACCTGTCAAGCCCCCGGAATTCTTCCGGCACGTTGTGATTAAGTGAAGCATCGTCATTAAGGATATTAATAACCTGTAGTTTGTGTCTTTCACCCATAGCATAGTCATTAATGTCGTGTGCAGGAGTAACTTTTACTGCACCGGTTCCGAAAGTCATATCGACATAATCATCCGCGAAGATGGGGATTTCTCTTTCGGCAATAGGCAGCAGAACTTTCTTTCCGACTAATTTTTTATATCTATCATCTTTTTGATTTACAGCAATTCCCGTATCGCCCAGCATAGTTTCCGGGCGGGTGGTTGCAACTGTGATATGGATATTCTCTCCGACAACAGGATATTTTAAATACCAGATTTTTCCATTTACAGATCTGTAAATAACTTCTTCATCGGATATAGCTGATTTGGATGCAGGATCCCAGTTAACCATTCTGTAGCCGCGATAAATATTTCCGTCCTTATATAAAGCAACAAAGGTCTCAATTACTTTTTTATAATAGTCATCATCCATCGTAAAACGTTCACGATCCCAATCGCAACTTACGCCGAGTTTTTTCAGTTGTTGAATAATTATTCCGCCGTATCTTTCTGTCCACTCCCAGCAATGCTTTAAAAATTCTTCTCTTCCTATCTGATCCTTTTCAATTCCTTTTTCTTTTAGAAAATTCACAACTTTTGTCTCTGTTGCAATGGATGCGTGATCAGTTCCCGGAACCCAGCAGGCGTTGTATCCCTGCATTCTTTTCATACGAATTATTATATCCTGTAAAGTGTTGTTCAGGATATGTCCCATTGTAAGCATTCCGGTTACATTCGGTGGGGGAATAACAATAGTATATGGTTTTTTGTTTTTGTCTACTTCAGAATGAAATATTTTCTGATCGAGCCAGAACTTGTACCATTTGTCTTCCGTTACTGAGGGATCGTAAGCTTTCGGAATTTCGTTAATATTTTCAGGCATTTGAGTGATCAATTTTAGTAAAAATAATTTATAAATATAATGAAATTTTAAGAGAGGATTTCAGGTGAAAAGTGAAATGTCAAACGTGAAAAAAACTGTGATCATTCAAGTATAATATTTCACTTTATAAAGTATTGATAATCCTGTATCTTCACCTGTATGCCGTGATAGGGCCCTTCTAGATCGCTCCACTGGTCGCCAACTGTTCCGACAATATTATAACCTTTTGCTGTTAGTTCTGTTCGCTTGTCTGATTTAAACTTTACAGCAAGGGAATCATAATAATTTTTGTCTTTGACAATCAACGTATCGAACTTTTCGTAACCAACTTTGATCAAATTTTCCATTGTTGCATAATACTGGTAATCTTTTCTTCCAGTAAGAAAAATAATTTTGAATCCCCTGTTTACTAGATACTTATAAAGATCGAACACTTCCGGTATGGCGGGAGCCTTTGCACTGTCCACCCACTTATCCCAGTATTTCTGAACATACCCGAAGTCCCATTCTTTATTGAACGGGTAATTTGAAAGGGAGGTTTCGTCCACATCAAAAATCACTGCAGACTTTTTACCGGGAGTAATTTTATCGAATTCCTTTTTCGCATTGTCTACTGTTTCGGCAGCATCTTTGTGAAAGCCTCCATTCTCCTGATAATCGATTACTGCATTTTTAACAAATGAAAGATTGACCAGGTATTGTTGTTCTGTTGAGCAGGCTGAAAAGCTGATTGCAAAAAGTATGACTGACAATATTTTTAAATATTTATTTTTCTGTGGGCCCATAAGATTACCTCAATTAGTGATCCGCAAAAAAGCGAGCTTATATTAAAGCAAATTATCAGGCTAAATGCAAATATTTTTGATGCTTACAACTCTCTTTGAACTAAACATAGACTGATATATGCAATAAAAATTTTAAATGTTCTTAAATAATTGACTCATAAAATGGATTATTGGCAATATTTTACGGATTTTAAAGTACGGTTTTTTCAGAAAATTGGGAGAATTTCAGTACTATGGCAGATATCAGACCTTTCAAAGCATTAAGACCTACAAAAGAAAATGCACACCTTGTTTCAAGCGTGCCCTATGATGTGGTTAATCGTGAAGAAGCAAAAGAATTAGTTGGCAAAAATAACCTTAGCTTTTTGAGAATAACAAGGGCCGAAATTGATCTTGATGATAATTTAAATCCGTATTCAAATGAAGTTTATCAAAAAGCAAAAAACAATCTTGAGAATTTAAAGAAAGAGGCACCTCTAGTTACCGATGAGAAAGATAGCTTCTATCTATATAGATTGGAAATGGATGGAAAGGCGCAAGTTGGAATCTGCGCAACTTTTTCAGTTGATGATTATGATAATAATGTAATTCTGAAACACGAAAAGACCCGGAAGGAAAAAGAGGATGACAGAACAAATCATATAGTTACAACCGGCGCACAGACGGGAGTTGTTTTTCTTACCTACCGCGGTGTAAAATCAGTTAATGATGTAGTTGATAAAACTATTGGAGAAGAAAAAGCGGCTTACGATTTTACATCACCTGATGGAATTAAGCATACTATCTGGGTTGTTTCGCAGAGTTATAATGATTTAATTATAGATGAAATTGCTAAAGTTAAAAATCTATACATCGCAGATGGTCATCATCGTGCAGCGAGCGCTGCAAGAGCAAGAACTGAAAGGAAAAATAAGAATTCTTCTCATACAGGAAAAGAAGAATATAATTATTTCATCGCGGTTTTATTCCCTGCTGAACAATTGCGGATTCTCCCTTACAACAGAACGATAAAAGACCTGAACGGAAAGAGTAAAGAAGAATTTTTAAGTGAAGCATCTGAAAAATTTAATATTGAAAAGACCAGCAGAAAGGAGCCCTCTGCAAAGAGAAATTACGGGATGTACCTCGATGGAGATTGGTATTCACTTCAGCCGAAAGATAACATAGGCGCAAGTTTATCTTTATCAAAATCTGTTGGTGATACACTTGATGTAAGCATATTGCAGGATTTCTTATTGAATCCTGTGCTGGGCATTGATGATCCAAGGACAAATAAAAGAGTAGATTTTGTTGGCGGTATACGTGGAACAAAAGAGCTTGAGAAACTGGTTGACTCCGGCAAGGCAGCTGTTGCATTTTCTTTATACCCGGTTTCTCTGGATGATCTGATGAGAATTTCAGATGCCGGTGAAATAATGCCGCCTAAATCAACCTGGTTTGAACCGAAACTGAGAGATGGTCTATTAATACATTTAATTTAATTGGTAATAATATAAACTTTGTTCTTTTTCAGAACTAAAAAGGGAAATATGTTATGGAAAAAAGAGTATATAATTTCAGTGCGGGGCCTGCAATTCTGCCTGAAGAAGCTTTATTAGAAGCACAGAAAGATTTATTTGCGCTTCCAGGGGTAGGAATGTCTGTGCTCGAAATCAGTCACCGCTCAAAAACTTTCGAGAAAATATTTGCTAATGCTGTGAGCGGTTTAAGATCGTTGTTAGATATCAGCGATAAATATGAGATTTTATTTTTACAGGGTGGAGCAAGTCTTCAATTTTCAATGATTCCGCTCAACCTGATGCCTCCTAAAAACAAAGCAGATTACATTCTTACAGGAAGTTGGTCGAAGAAAGCAGTAAAGGAAGCTAAGAGAGTTGGTACGGTAAACATAGCAGCAACTACTGAAGAAGAAAAATTTAAGAGAATTCCAAAACAAAGTGAATTAAAACTTGATCCAGATGCTTCCTATGTTCATTTTACTTCCAACAATACAATTTTTGGAACAGAATGGCAGACAGAACCAAACGTTGGAAATGCTCCTCTTATTTGTGATGCTTCATCAGATATTCTTCATAAAAAAATAGATGTAAATAAATACGGAATAATTTATGCCGGCGCTCAGAAAAATATGGGGCCGAGCGGGGTAACCGTCATAATTATCAGAAAAGATTTAGTCGAGAGAAGCCAGGATTCTTTACATACGATGTTGAATTATAAAACTCATGTTGGTGCGGGATCGCTTTATAATACGCCGAGTGTATTTGGAGTTTACATCATTTCTTTAATCACCAAATGGCTAAAGGACCTCGGCGGACTTGATGCAATGTATAAAATAAATAAAGAGAAAGCCGGATTACTTTACGATTGCGTTGATTCAAGTAATGGTTATTACAAAGGCCATGCTGAAAAAGACAGCCGTTCTTTGATGAACGTTACATTTAATCTTGCAAGTGAAGAGTTGGAGAAAAAATTTGTTGCCGAAAGTACTGCGGCAGGCTTCAGCGGATTAAAAGGACACCGTTCAGTCGGCGGTATTCGTGCATCAATTTATAATGCTTTTCCAAAGAAAGGTGTTGAAGATCTTGTAAACTTTATGGATGATTTTAAAAGAAAAATTCGTAACAAATCTTAAAGGGGCGCTCTTTAGAGCGCCTTTTTTTATAATCGGAAGTTAGTATGAAAAGTGTTTTTTTTGTTTTGTTGTTTGTGGGGATGATTTTTGTTAATGGTTGTTCTAAAAAGGAAGAAGTAAAGTTAACTACTTCAGGCAGGAATGCCTTTGCTATAGACATGGGACAAGGATGGGAAGTTCAGGCACTTACTGAACTCCACGGTTTTGAACTAAATAAAAAAAACGGAAAGTTCGTCGCATCAATTTTTTATTCTGTCGATGTTATAACTACCGATAATAAAGTATTAAAATCACTCTTTACAAAACAGGTTGATAAGAAAGAATCCGACAAAATAAATGGAGTAAATCTTGAAGCCGGATTTAATCTCGATGAAAGCTATCCTCCCGGGAATTATAAGGTAGTATTTAATATCAAAGATTTGCTTTCCAATCAGTCACTGCAGGACACAACGATTCTAAAGCTGGAAAAGTAGTTTCATACTTTAAAATATTTCTCGGGAATTAATTTCCTCCCCGCAAAACCTGCTTCGACTTCGTGGTAAAAGGTTATATCTTCTTCGTCGCTTTTCCAGCAAAGTAAAACATCCTTGCCATCAATAATTGCGGGAAAGTCTACCATGCCTATTGTAAAATTCCAATCTTTGTAATAGCAACCAATGTCTTCAAGTTCCCGCATAAAATTATTTACCTGTTCTACCATCTTTTTTACTGCTGGATTTTTTTCGATCTTTCCGTTAAGATCATCTGCAATGAGCCGGATTTCTCTTGTAGTATCCAATATATCTTTTACAATTTTTTTTACGAGTGGAAGCGTACTTTTTGCTTCAGCCGGAGTAAAATATTTTGTTTCTGTAATCATTAAGATTTATGTCGTTAGAACTTGGTGTTAATTTTTGTCTTGTATTTGAATCGTAAATAAAAATAATTCATCAAACAATTACAATAAAAGATTTAATTCAGATTTATTCAACATAATAATTATATTTGTTTAGCACTTACAGCGACAAATATCAGTAAATAAAGGAGATACGAATGGCGCATAAATTTTTTGAGGATAAAATCCCTCATAACGGATATACTTACGACGAATTCCATCTAATGACACAGAATCTAATTGATAATACTAATACAGAGAATCTTGGCAAAAGTGAAATTGGGCGTTATAATGACATAAAGCTTAACCAGCATAGAAGTAATAGAATATATAAACATTATGAAGTCTCTGATGAAGTAAGTGAAGAAATAAGTAAAATTGATGAAAAGCAAATCTGGATGGTAATTACTGAAAACTGGTGTGGTGATTCAGCACAGAGTTTACCATATATTGCAAAGATAGCTTCCTTAAACAATAATATAGATCTGAGAATTGTTTTAAGAGATTCACATCCGGAAATTATGGATCTTTATCTTACTAATGGAACGAGAAGTATTCCTAAAATGGTTGGGTTCGATATGGAAGGAAATGCAAAATTTAAGTGGGGTCCCAGGCCTGAAGAAGCACAAAAATTAATGAATCAATGGAAAGCTGAAGGTGTTGTTAAACCGGAACTTTATGAGAAGCTGCATTTGTGGTATTCAAAAGACAAGGGGAAAAATATTGAAAAAGAAATACTTCAATTGGTTAAGAAAATTAATCTGGAAGTTGTATGAAAATTGAAACCCTTTCCGTTCACGCCGGAAGAAAAGTTGATCCAAACACAAAAGCTGTAACTCCGCCAATTTATCTTTCGACAACTTATGAAAGAGAAACAGACGGCGAATACCCTAAGGGATATAATTACAGCAGGAACAGCAATCCGAACAGGGAATCGCTTGAAGAGTGCCTGGCCGAATTGGAAGGCGGAGCAGAAGGAATGGCTTTTTCATCAGGTTCGGCAGCAGCAATGAGCATTTTTCAAACTCTTTTGCCCGGCGATCATGTAATTGCAACGGACGATATTTATCATGGTACAAGAAAATTATTAAAGCGTTTTGAGGCCTGGAACATTACTTCCACGTTTGTTGATATGACAAAACCTGAAGAAGTTAAAAAGGCAATATCAAAAAACACAAAACTTTTTTGGATTGAATCACCGACGAATCCGTTATTAAAAATTATCGATATTAAGAGTATATCAGAAATAGCACATGTAAATAATTCATTAGTTGTTTGTGACAACACCTGGGGAACCCCGGTTCTGCAAAATCCATTTAAGTTTGGTGCAGATTTAATTGTGCATGCTACAACAAAATATATAGGTGGGCATAGCGATATACTGGGGGGTATTGTGATTTCAAAAAGTGCAGACTTGCTTTATGAAAAGATAAGGGATATTCAAAAATCAGGCGGTGCAGTTCCGTCTCCCTTTGAATGCTGGCTGGTTCTTAGGGGAATTCAAACACTTCCGATAAGAGTACGGGCACAGTCAGAATCAGCTATAAAGATCGCACAATTTCTTTCAACTCATAAAAAAGTAGAAATAGTTCATTATCCTGGATTAGAAAATCATCCCGGCTATGCCGTTGCTTCAAAGCAAATGTTTAAGTATGGAGGAATGATTTCTCTTCAGGTTAAAGGAGGAGAGAAAGAAGCAATGGCCGTAGCCAGCAAGGTTAAATTATTTACCCGTGCTACAAGTCTTGGCGGACCGGAAAGCTTAATTGAACATCGGGCATCAATTGAAGGCCCAGAATCAAAAACACCTAAAAATTTACTTAGATTGTCAATAGGGCTTGAACATCCGGAAGATCTTATAGAAGATTTGTCACAGGCGCTGAGCTAAAGTTCTATTTGAAAAATGGAACTATTAATTGTGATAGTTCATAAGTGCCGAAGGCGAATATTCCTGAAAGCGGAATAGTCAAAACCCAGGCCCATAAAATATTTCTTGCAACTCCCCATCTCACGGCCGAAAAACTTTTCATTGTCCCTACGCCAATAATTGATCCTGTAATTGTATGAGTTGTGCTTACAGGTATTCCGAATATCGACGCAATAGAAATTGTAATACCGGCGGAAGTTTCTGCACTAAATCCTCCAAAGGGAGTTAGCTTTGTAACACGCATCCCGAGTGTTTTAATCACCTTCCAGCCGCCTATTGCTGTCCCAAGAGCGATGACAGTGTAACTCATAAAAATCACCCACGTTGGTACGTGAAATGTATTTCCGATTAATCCATTTGTAAATAAAACAACGGTGACTATTCCGATTGTCTTTTGTGCATCGTTTGATCCGTGACTGAGACTGAAAAGTGCTGAAGAAACCAGCTGTAGTTTTCTGAAATATTTATCAACTTTTCCGGGCGACTTATCTTTAACAACCCAGGTAGTTAAAACAGAAAAAAACAAAGCAATTACAAAGCCCATAATTGGCGCAAGAAAAATAAAAATTACCACTGTAGAAAAACCGCTTGTGATAAGAGCTCCGAATCCGGCTTTTGCAATTCCCGCACCACCGTATCCGCCAATAATTGCGTGTGAAATACTTATGGGCATGCCAAGGTGAGTTGCCGTAGCCGAAAGTATTATTGCACCAACCAGTCCGGAAAAAATAACTGTATTATTTACTATTGAAACATCTACAATTCCTTTTCCTATTGTTGTGGCTACACTAACACCGAATATGAAAGCCGCAGCAAAATTAAAAAATGCGGCCCATATCACAGCCTGCATAGGAGTTAAGACTCTTGTGGAAACTACCGTAGCAATGGAATTGGCGGCATCATTCATTCCATTATAAAAATCGAATATCAATGCCATAGCGATAATTATGAGAGCAAAGGTCATATTTTGTCAGGCGTTTTTAATGAATATTGAAAGGATAACATTTGCTGCTGATTGTGATTTGTCAGAAGCCTCTTCAAGAATACTAAGAATATCTTTTTTCCTTATTACATTAAGCGGGTCTTTTTCTTCCAGGAATAATTCTTTCATTGCCTGATGGTAAACTTTGTCAGCTTCAGTTTCAAGTACAGCAACTGCTTTGCATTCATTTGTGTGCTTGATTTTTAAGTCGTTAATAGCAATTCCGAGTTCTTTTATTTGCTGAAGAACTATTGCTGCGAGTTTATCAGCGTGATTAATCTTTTTTGTTACATTAAAAATATCTATCCTGATAGAAGCAGCCATAAGCATATCTCCAATATCATCTAGCTTCTTTGCAAGAGTAAAAATATCTTCGCGGTCAAAAGGTGTTATGAAAGTTTTGTTTAATCTTTTTATCACCTTGGAGGAGACTTCATCGCACCTGCGTTCAAGTGGCCTTAATTTCAGTAGCAGATCTTTATCGGGTTTTTCCGCAGTAAAGAGCTGGTGTGTCAAAGATGCCATTTCCTGTATATGGGAGATCATTTCCTTGAAATCTTCGAAATATTTTTCTTCTTTTGGTAGGAATTTTTTTAACATATACTTATCCGGCATTTATAAACTAATTTTTATTACTAATAAATAACGTAATAGAAATATACAACAAAAGCTAATCATTCCCGGTCTGGTTCGCCTTTTCCTTTAAATAAATTCCCGAAAGAAAAAATTCTAAAGGGCCGCGGTGAGTAGCCTTTGGGCAAATATTCTTCAGGTATTGCGGTAGTATTTCCATCTCTTACGGCTGAATAACGCGGCGACATAATTTCAACGCCGGCTTCATTAAATTTGTCCTGAATATTCTGATGTAACTCGGAATATATTTTTGCCATTATTCCAGGATTGTCCGTATAAACATTCAATTCATAACTAACGTATGAATCATCAAGGCTTGTTTGTAAAATGAATGGAGTTGGTTCTGTAAGTGTATTTCCAGTTTGTTTGGCTGCCGATATTAAAAGCTCATGAACTCTTTTCCAGGGGACATCATATCCAATGGTCACTGAAGTGTGTAGTATCAACCCTTTTTCTTTTGCCGACGAACTGAAATTAATAATATGACTTCCCAAAACCATAGCATTTGGAATTGAAATATCAACATTTTTTATTGTTCTTACCCTGGTAACAAGAAGAGTTTTTTCGATTATATCGCCTGTTGTATCCGCTATTTTAACCCTATCTCCAATTTTAAAAGGACGCATGTACGTTAATACTACACCGCCAACCATATTTGCAATTGCTGAAGTAGATCCCAGAGAGAAAAGAATACCCAGGAAAATTGAAACTCCCTGAAAGGCTTGAGAATTTGATCCGGGCAGGTAAGGATATATTACAATGCCAGCAAAAGCGATAAGTAGAAATCTTACAATTTTATATGTTGGTTCGGCCCAATCATTTGGAAATTTATTAAATGAAATGGTCCCTTTTTCAATTTCCTTAAATATAAATTTTATGAACTTTAATACGTAACGGGTAACAAAAACTATTACGATTATTGTGAAAAGATTCGGAAGAAAAACCACGAATGCCTTCAAAACACTTATTAAAGGATCTATTATATATCCTATTAAAGTTGAAGCCCAGGTTTTGCTGAATGAAAAAAAACTAAATAAAATTGTAAAGAAAAAATATGCTACTATAATAACTACGACGAAGTTTATTACCTTAATTACTAACTTTATTTGTTCAATAATTCTGTCTTCTGATAAAACTTCAGCATTTTTTACTTTAACAGATTTAATTACAGTCCCTTTCCAGCTTTCTACTTTTATGCTGAATATTTTTAGAAAAGCGAAAACTGATTTCACAACGACAAAAGTTGCCGCTATAAGAACAATTGATGATAAAATGCCGCCCAGAATTGGTTTGATATTCCAACCTTTTGTCCAGGGAAATAACTCCAGAACATTGGTTATAAAATAATAGAATAATGCCAGTGTAATAGCCAGTCGTACACCTTTGAGCAAAACAATAAAAAATGAAGAAATGCTTTCCTCAGTTAAAATCTCCTGGGAACGAAACTTTATCGGTTTAAAAATTTTACCTTCCTGCTTTTCAAGAAACGTATATCCTTTGGGGAATATTTTCCTAAATAAAAAGAGAAGCAATAGCAGGATTATTAGTAATCCCAGAGTAATTCCGGAACTTATAAGAAGGTTTTTACTACTGTGTAATTGATTTTGCGAATTTATTTCTTTTTTTAGAATTGAAATATATTCCTTGCTCAATTCACCTTTTGTTTTTCCTGCAAGCGATGCATCTTCGTTTGTAATTGAAATTAGTATAACATTTCTTAATACTATATTAGTATGGTCACCGGCATTAACTGAAGTTATTGAATCTGCATTTATTCCCTGGTCAATTATTGTTGACAATTTTTGTTTTAATTCTGCTGCCCTTTGTTGTGGAGTGAAAGGTCCGATGTTTGACTTGATGAAAAATAGAGTATCACTTGAAAATACTACCGGGATATTTGCTGATTGTGATAATGCAACATTGATAAAAATTATTAGTGAGAAAGCTAAATATTTGAATGCTGATAAAAGGATATTCATTTTGTCGTTAAATTGATTTTAATTCCCTGTAATAAAGACAAAAATCATAAGCAAAGCAATCAAAATATTGTTAGTGCTGTTATTTTAATCAAATTATCATCTAGAACACGTTGGAAAAGAAATAGGCTATTAGTAATTTTTATACTAAATAAAATATTTAAGTCTTATTCGATAAAGTAAAAAATGAAAAAAGAACGAATCCTCGCTTTTAGTGATGGGGTGTTGGCCATTATTATTACAATTATGGTTTTAGAGCTAAAAATTCCGCACGGAGATTCACTTGAAAATCTGGGACCATTAGTGCCAATCTTCATCAGCTATATTTTGAGTTTTGTTCATATAGGAATCTACTGGAACAATCATCATCATATGATGTACGCTGCTGATAAGGTTAATGGGGTAATTCTTTGGGCAAATCTTCATTTACTGTTCTGGCTTTCGTTGCTTCCATTTGTTACGGGTTGGATGGGAGAAAATTATTTCACTGCTGTTCCGGTTGCACTTTATGGGGGTGTCCTTTTAATGTCGTCCATTGCTTATTTTATACTTTCCAGATCTCTTATTAAATATCACGGTAAAAAATCGACTATTGCAATTGCTGTTGGAAATGATATTAAAGGTAAAATTTCTACTACCTTATATATAGTAGCAATAATTGTTTCATTCATAAATTCGTGGGTAAGTCTCGGTATTTATGCGTTGGTCGCTGTGATATGGATTGTGCCTGATAAGAGAATTGAAAAGGTAATAGCTGAATAAAAAACTCAGTCCGCAGGTGCTGACTGAGTTTAAAGAAAGTTTATTTGGAATCCATAAAAGGATATTTCCAATCTTTTGGTGGATCAAAAGTTTCTTTCAATGACCTTGCTGTCATCCAGCGAAGTATGTTCATTGCGCTTCCGGCTTTATCGTTTGTACCGGATGCTCTTCCGCCACCAAATGGTTGCTGCCCAACAACTGCTGCTGTCGGTTTATCATTATAATAGAAATTACCAGCTGCGTTCCTCAGCCTGTCTGACATCTTTACAAGCGCTGCCCTGTCTTGCGACCAGATACAACCAGTTAAAGCATAAGGAGATGTTGTATCGCATAATTCGAGAGCCTCATCAAATTTATTATCATCATAAACATAAATTGTCATAACTGGACCAAAGATTTCTTCCTGCATAGTTTTGAATTTCGGATCAGTGGTAACAATTGTAGTCGGTTCAATAAAATATCCTTTTGTGCTGTTGTACTTACCGCCGGTTATTATCTCGGCATCTTTTGATTTTTTAGCGTAGTCGATATATTCAGTTATGCTTTTGAAGGCATTTTTATCAATTACTGCTGACATAAAGTTTGTGAAATCTTCAGGATCACCCATTTTAATTTTCTTTACCTCAGCAACATATTTTTTCTTAAACTCAGGCCAGATTGATTTTGGGATATACGTTCTGGATGCTGCTGAACATTTCTGTCCCTGGTATTCAAAAGCACCACGAATAACGGCAACAACAAGGGCATCAACATCGGCTTTGTTATGAGCAAAAATAAAATCCTTTCCGCCTGTTTCGCCAACGATTCTTGGATAGTATTTCATTTTGTGAATATTATCTCCGATCCTTTTCCACATTCCCTGAAAAACCGCAGTTGAACCGGTGAAATGAATTCCCGCAAGATCAGGGCTGTCCATAACCGGATCTCCAACCTGACCGCCGGAACCAGGAACAAAATTAATTACACCTGCCGGAACACCTGCTTCAATAAATATTTGCATCAAAAAATAAGCTGAATAAACTGCTGTCGAAGCCGGCTTCCATAATGCAACATTGCCAACCATTGCTGGCGCTGTAGGAAGGTTCCCACCTATGGAAGTAAAGTTGAATGGCGAAACTGCAAAAACAAATCCTTCTAATGGCCGGTACTCAGATCGATTCCACATCCCTTTGGGTGAATATGGCTGCTCACTCATTAATTGTGTCATATAATAAACGTTAAATCTCCAGAAATCGATTAGTTCACAAGCTGCGTCAATTTCGGATTGATAAACTGTTTTTGATTGACCGAGCATTGTTGCAGCGTTTACAGTTGATCTCCATGAACCGGCTAACAGATCAGCAGCTTTAAGAAAAATTGCAGCTCTGTGTTCCCATGGCATATCAGCCCATTTTTTTCTTGCTTCAAGGGAAGATTCGATTGCCATCTTGACTTCCTTAGCGCCGGCTTTATGATAAATGCCTAAAACTTTTTTATGATTGTGCGGAACCCTTATCTCTGCGGTTTTGCCGGTTTTAATTTCTTTACCGCCAATGATTAATGGAATCTCAATTTTCTTTGATTGTAACTCTTTTAACTTCTTTTTTATTTCAGCCTTCTCAGGACTGTTTGGTGCGTATGAAAGTACCGGCTCATTTATAGGAAATGGTACTTTGAAATATGCATTTGACATAATACCTCCGTCTTAAACTCTGATCTTTTTTATGTAAGAATACAATTAGATATAAACATTCTCAAAAAATAATTTTTAGATGTGTAAAATCGTCATTTATCGAAGCTTAATCAAATTTAAAGGCGCTGATTTTTATTGCGCCTAATATGTTTTAAGATTAAATTTTCATTGAAAGACTCATCCATATTGCAAAAAACAAGGTTTTATGAAAAAATTTGACACCGAAGTTCGCTTAAGTCGTGAAATGACCCTAATGGACGCAACGCTGATCGGTGTCGGTGCAATGATCGGCGCGGGTATATTTGTGTTAATTGGAATTGCAGCCGGAGTTGCCGGCCCGGCATTACTGATAACATTTTTATTGAACGGACTTGTTGCATTATTTACGGCAATGTCCTACGCCGAACTCGGTTCTTGTTACCATGATGCAGGTGGAGGCTATCTATGGGTGAAGGAAGGTCTGCCAAGATGGAACGGGTTCCTTTCAGGTTGGATGAGCTGGTTCGCTCACGCTGTTGCGTGCAGTCTTTATGCACTTGGTTTCGGTGCTTACTTTGAACACGTTTTTACAGAATTGGGAATAGCAATTCCTCATTGGGCATTTTTATCACCGCAGAAATTACTTGCAGCAGGTGCTGCACTTTTATTCGGATACATAAATTTTCGTGGTGCTTCGGAAACAGGAAAAATAGGTAACCTCGTTACAATTGCAAAAATTATTATTTTATTAATATTTATCGGCTTTGGATTAGAATTAATTTTAAGAAAAGGCGACTGGATGACAACATTCAGTCCGTTTATGCCGCACGGTTGGGGTGGAGTTTTCAAAGCAATGGGATTAACATTTATCGCATTCCAGGGATTCGAAGTTATTGCTCAAAGTTCAGAGGAAATTAAAAATCCGAAGAAAAATATTCCACGCGCTGTTTTTCTTTCCTTAATTATTGTAGTGCCAATTTATTTACTTGTTGCAATAACTGCAATCGGTTCTGTTAATCCCGGAAATATGACTCCGTGGGATTATCTCGCATCACAAAAAGAGATAGCTCTTGTTGGTGTAGCCAAAGGCTTTTTCGTTGGCGGTGGAATAATGATCTTGGTCGGCGGTTTAATTTCAACTATGTCTGCGCTCAATGCAACAATTTATTCTTCTTCTAGGGTTGCTTTTGCAATGGGGCGAGACAGAAATTTTCCAACATTTTTTAGCAAGGTTCATTCTAAAAATTTTACACCACATTGGGGAATTGTGGGCGCATTAGTAATTGTAATATTAATGGCATTATCTCTGCCAATTGAAGACGTTGCAAGCGCTGCCGATATTATGTTCCTGCTGTTATTTCTCCAGGTTAATATGGCAATGATAAAATTGAGAAAGAAAAGACCTGATCTTGACAGAGGATATTTCGTCCCGTTTTTCCCTTACCTGTCGATTGTCGGGATAGCAATGCTGCTATTTTTATCTTTTTATATGCTTGAGTATAGTTTAACTGCCTGGATTGTTACAATAATCTGGGTAGCAATTGGTTTGGTGGTTTATAAAACTTATGCAGCCAGCAGGGAAGTAGAACACATCAGAAAAGTTAAAGCACTTGAAAGGATAGAGAAAAAGGAATACAGCATCCTGGTATGTTTATCAAATAACAAGACAGTTAAAAGTTTAACTAACATTGCTCTCGCAATTTCGAAAAAACATCAGGGTGAAATAATTTTTCTAAATGTTGTGGAAGTTGGCGAGGGCCAGAAACTTATGTCGGCTCTTGATTCCGAAGGTAACTATACTAAGTTACTTGAAAAAGCCGAAGAATTTACGGAGGATAGCGAAATAAGAACGCAGATCAATAGTTAAAGTTTCACACAGGATTTCGCAAGGAATTGTTGATACCGCTATTGAAGAAAATTGTAATTTTATTATTACCGGCCGCCAGAAAAACCCTGATTTCTTTCAGCGTGTATTTTCCTCATTGGTTGATACTGTATTGCAAAAAGCCCCAAGCGAAGTTGCAATTTTACACGGGGATTTGAAAGATGGGAAAATTAAAAAAATATTAATCCCGTTTGCTTCAGATGCTCATACAAGACTTGCTACGGAAATTGCACCGGCATTTATGGAGTTTTATAAAGCAAAACTTGAAATACTGATAGTATTCGATGTAGAAACAACTGAATTTGAAAAAGAGAAACGTCTTTCTGCAGTTAATAAAGTGATACAGGAAAATTCACTTAAAGCAAAAGTGAGCTCTGTTTTCAGCAGGGATATTCTGCATGGAATTGTCAAGGAGTCCCGTGATGCAGATCTTATTTTAATGGGGGGCAGGTCGGGAGATTTTCTTGAGTTAATGTTCAAGAAATCCTTAGCGCAGGAAATTACAGAGCAGGTTAAATGTCCGGTACTCTGGGTAAAAGAATATGAAGAGCGACCGTCTTTCTGGTCAACGCTGTTAAAACCTTATAGAAAGGAAGGTGAATAATGGGAGATAAATTACAAGAACTCTTTGGCGGGGTGGGTCAGAATATAATTAATTATTTGCCAAACCTTTTTGCCGGTATTTTGCTGGTCGCTGTGGGCTGGCTTATCGGGTGGTTTGTTAAGAGAGTTATAATTCAGCTTGCAGTTATACTCCGTCTTGAAAAATTTCTTACGGGTTTCCGTTGGGGGAAAACGTTTGCAAAAGCCGATATACGTTTCGGTTTTTATAATTACCTCGGCAACGTTTTCTTCTTTATAATTTTCATAATCTTTTTTAACGATGCGCTGAATGCATGGAAACTTGTAATCTTTTCAAAAGTGCTTGAAGGAGCGATTTTCTATTTACCAAGGATTGTAATTTCTCTGGTGATAATGCTTGCCGGCTGGATGATTTCATTATGGACTTCAAATTCTATTCAGAAATCCTTAAACCGTGAACAAATTCCGAGATCTGCACTAATTGCGAAATTTACTAAAGCAGTTATTCTACTTTTCTTTTCAGCAATGGCCCTTGTCGAGCTGGAAATCGCGCAGCAAATAGTAATAATTGGTTTTGCTACAATTTTTATTACACTTGGGCTCGTTACAGTTGTAATATTTTTTGTTGGTGGGAAAGAGTTTGTTAAAAAGCTGGAAGTGCACCCAAAAGAAGAGTGAAAAATTAAAAATTATACAGGTTTATCAGGGAAATAATAGAGAATAAGTTCGGTTCAGTTCTTCATAAAGATCAGAGAAATTAAAATTACGGGCTTTGCGGATAAACTCTTTCCCTTCAAAAAATATTACAATTGCAGGTACAGTAAAAACTCTGTTTTGCGCAGCCAGCCCTTTCCCGTTTTCACAATCAACGTATGCAGCTTTTATTAATGGGAAATTATCGTTTATAAATTCCAGCGTTTTTGGTTTTAGTATTTTACACACATTACATTCTGATGTTGAAAAATAAACCAGTGCAGCCGAATTAGATTTTATAAAATCATTGAATTCATCGATTTGATTGATATCCTGATACATTTCTAGCTTATTCCGTTTCTTGTACAATTATCACAATTTCCACAGGGCTTTTCATCAAAGAAGCCGAAATATTCTGAGATATAAACTCTTCTGCACTCTTCTCCTCTGAAATACTGAACTACTGATAAAAGCTTTCTATTATCACTCATCATTTTTTCTTTCAGGTATTTTTCATCTCCAAGTAATTCCGGCAATTCAGAAACAACCTGTAAATCTTTTGACTCTATCATACCTTCTGTGACTCCATACCTGTCAAGCATACCTAGCGCTGTTTCAACTCTAAAATCACTTTTGTTTTTAAAGCTGAGCTGCTCGCGCAGGTAATCTACTCCGTACGAATTAACCTGCATTATGTTAGCTTTAAGAGTATCAAAAAGTCTTGAATAAAATTCTGCGTCCGGGTTAGCCCATTTGAT
The DNA here is from genome assembly GCA_963772675.1 of uncultured Bacteroidota bacterium. GTDB lineage: Bacteria > Bacteroidota > Ignavibacteria > Ignavibacteriales > Ignavibacteriaceae > JAKAGZ01. Next base: position 235,547 of record CAVYYF010000004.1, on the reverse strand, counting down.
AAATTCCATTTGTGTGTAAAGATCTTCCTGGTTGTAAATAAGCTGGCAGATTGAATCTTTACCATCCCGACCTGCTCTTCCAATTTCCTGGTAATATGATTCAATTGAAGAGGGAACTTCCGCGTGTAAAATAAAACGGATATCCGGTTTATCAATTCCCATTCCGAATGCGTTTGTTGCCAGGATTAAATTTTCTTTGCAGCCAAGAAAGCTTCTCTGAATTTTCTTCCGTTGCAGCGGGTTCAGTTTCCCGTGATAGATTCCGTGCTTGTAGCCTTTGTCACCCAACATTTGGGAAAATTTCTCTAGGGTCTTAATCAAAGAAAAATAAATAATTCCCGGGCCTGAGTAATTATCAAGTGTTTTTTTAATCGTTTCATATTTCTCTTTTTCATCAAATACTTCTACTGCTTCCAGCCGAAGATTAGGTCTTTGAATTCCTGTATGAAAAGTTTTTACATGGGTCGGATCGATATGTAATTTTTCAATAATATCTTTTTGGACTTCAGGGGTTGCGGTTGCTGTAAGCGCAATCGTAAGAGGATGCCCGATCATTTCTCTGAATTCGCCAAGGCGGGAGTAGTCAGGACGAAAATCGTGCCCCCATTCCGAAACACAGTGAGCTTCATCAACTGCAAAGAGTGAAATCTTTGCTGTTTTTATCTTTTCAACAAATTCGGGTTTCCTAAATCTTTCCGGTGTCACATAAAGTAATTTGTATTTACCGGAAACAAAATTATCCAATCGTGTGTCGCGATTTTTTTTTGAAACCGTTGAATTAATGAATGTTGCTTCTATTCCTTTCTTGCGAAGTGCGTCAACCTGATCCTGCATTAATGCTATTAGAGGGCTTATCACAATCGTGCCACCTTCAAGAATTTGGGAAGGTACCTGGTAGCAAACAGATTTACCTCCACCTGTTGGCATCAATAAAAGGCAATGTTCATTTTCTTCTACCAGCCTTTTGATTACTTCTTCCTGACTTTCGCGGAATGTTTCAAATCCGTAATATTTTTTTAGTACGGCTTTCGCCTGTTCAATTTTATTGTTCATATTAGAAAAATTAGTAAGATTTATTTTACAAAGATAGGCAAAAGACAGAAGGGAAATTAATCAACTTGTTATTACACGCGGAATCTTGGTAGGTAAGCGTGTGAGTAATTCATAATTTAGCTGGTTACTTAATTCGCTGAATGATGCAACTGAAATTGAAAGGTCTCCCTGTTTTCCGATCAACACCACTTCGTCTCCTTTTTTGGTCTCCGGTACATCTGTTATGTCAACAGTTATTAAATTCATGTTTACAATTCCGACAACGCCGACTCTTTGTCCATTAATTAAAACACGTCCCTGGTTACTGAGTGATCTGCTGAAACCATGTGAGTATCCTACAGGAATAGTTGCTATCTTCATATTTTTGTGTGCAAGATAGGTAGTCCCATATCCAACAAATTCTCCGGTTTTTACTTCTTTTGTACTCATTATTTTACTTTTCCAGCTAATTATTCTTTCAAGCGGATCATTTTTTTCTTCCTTCTTGCTGAGATAGTTTATCAGTGTCTCACTGCTTGGCCAGAATCCATATTGCATAATTCCGATTCGCACCATATCCATTCTGGTTTTGGGGTAACGCATTGCGGCTGCTGAACAAGCTGTATGGCAAATTGCTGGTGCGACTCCTTGTTCTTTCAACCATTTATAAAATTTGTTGTAGGCTTTTATCTGTTCTTTTACTCTAAGGTAATTTGCAATGCTTTCAGCTCCTGCATAATGTGTGCACAGACCTTCAAAAATTATAAGGTCAGGATTGTCCTTGATTTCCTGGATTACTGATTTAAACTGTTTCTGACTAAAACCTGTTCTGTTCATCCCCGTCTCTACCTCAAGGTGAACTTTTGCAGGCTTGCCAATTTTTTCGGCTGCTTTAAGTGTAGCTTTAAATCTATCCGGTTCGAACACAAAGAACTCTACATTGTTTTCAATAGCCCATTCAAGCTCAGAGTTGTCAATCATTCCCATTATCATAATTTTAGGGCCATTGCTGGAAATGTTTTTTACTCTTAAAGCTTCATCCGCACTATATACAGAAAAATGATTCTGGCCGCATTCTTCAGCAATAGGGACAAATGATTCAATCCCATGTCCATACGCATTTCCTTTAATTACTGAAGATATTATAACGTCATTACCTAAAATTTCCCGCAGGAATTTTAGATTTTTCTGTAAAGCTGATTTACTTATTTCGATTACTGAAGAATTGAACATCTTTAATCCAGAATTTGTTTTATTATTGAATAAAAAACTTTAACTCCGGGCTCAATTATTTCATCAGGGAAATCATAATCAGGATTATGAAGAGCAGGCTGTTTTTTACCCGAACCGAGTCCGAATAAAGCTCCTTTAAAATGATTTGTAAAATGTCCGAAATCTTCCGACCATCCGAAAGGAATTCTAATTTTCTGAACCTTTAATTTATTTTCTTTTGCAGCATCCCTGATTATTTCTACACAATTGCTTTCATTTACAGTTGCAGGGAATTGCTCTGTAAATTCTATTTTACATTTCAGCTTATGTTTTTTGGCAATAGCTTTTGTCTTTTTGATAGCATTATCTGTCAACAGATTCATATCTTTATTTTTGAATGAGCGAAGCGTAGCCATAACTTCAGCATAACCGGGTGACGTACCGAACGCTCGTTCACCGATTTTAGAATGAATTATTGTAACAAGCGAAAAATCTTTTATTGATTTTATTTTTTTAGGAAGAGCAATTAATTCTGAAATTAAATCAGAAACAGCCAATGCAGGATTTATTCCTCTTTCTGGTTCTGCCGCGTGAGATGTTTTACCAGTGAGCTTTATAATCATTCCTTTGGAAGCGGCAGCAAATTCTTTTTCTCGTACAACTATTTCTCCTTTTTCAAACTCGGGAAGGTTATGAAGAGCAAAAACAAAATCAGGTCTAACGAATTTGAATTTATTATCTTTTAATATCCATTCAGCGCCTTCGCCGGTTTCTTCGGCTGGTTGATAAAGTAGAACAACTCTTCCTTTTTTAAATTTGTTTTTTGAAATGAGAGGAATTAGGCCGGAAACAATTGCCATATGTCCGTCATGGCCGCATTTGTGAGAAACATTCTTATTTGTTGATCGGTAATTGAATTTATTAATTTCAAAAATTGGAAGTGCATCAAGTTCACATCGGATTAAAATAGTCGGTCCCTTTTCTTTGCCCTTAAAGATTATTGCAATTCCGTTGCCTCCGATATTTAAAATAATTTTATCAGAATTATATCTCTTTGCGAAAGAGATTATTCTTTTGGCAGTGCTTTTTTCTTCTCCGGCAAGTTCAGGATATTTGTGAATCTCTTTTCTGAGTTTAGTTAATTCTTTTAATGGAACATTAATCTTATTATTCATAGATAATTGTCACTCTGTTGCTTCGGTAGCCGTTAGATATTCTTCATTTGGAAATGAGTAAGTTAATAAGACAAAAGTTAAAGCCGAAGCAGTAATTCCAAAAATATTCGGATCAAGACCAAATGGCAGATTTGTGTTAATTATTATCAGAGTAATAGTAGTTCCGCCGCCGATTATCATAGCCCACATTGCTGCAAGTGAGCTGCTTCTCTTCCAGAAAAATGCACCAATTACCGGAACAAAAAGGCCCGAAACCATAAATGCATAAGAGTAAAGCATTAACTGAAGTACATTCTGCATACTGCTTGCAAGCCACAGTGAAAAGATACCAAGAATTAAGGTAAGCCATTGTGATATTTTTAAAAATCTTTTTTCATTTGAACTAAAAGAAAAAAATCTGTCCAATATATCAGTTGCAACATTTCCTGAAGCTGCCATAAGGCAGCTATCTGCTGTTGACATTATAGCTGAGAAATATGCTGACATCATAAGACCCATCAATCCTACAGGCATTACTGTCCTTAGTAAGAGCGGTAGCCCTTTTTCCGGATCTAACCCTGCCATTGTCGGGAAACCAAGATAAGCAAACATTCCCTGGTCAGCGGCAACTCTGCCGAAAAGCCCGAGCATAACTCCCATCATTGCCATTACCGGCCACTCAAAAAGTCCTGCGATGAACCATGCCTTCTTTGCAGTTTTTTCATCTTTGCATGAATAAATCCTTTGGTAAAGAGTCATTCCAACAAACCAGATAGGAATAATAGTTACGCCCCAGTTAACGAGAGTTTGCCAGCTTACATTAGTAAAAGATAAAAGATCGTTTGAAACTTCTTTTTGCAGGGCTGACCAGCCGCCGATTGCAGAATAGCCAAGAGGAAGTCCGATGAAAACAAGTCCTGCCATTAATACAATCCATTGAACTGTATCTGTATATATTACAGCTTTAATCCCGCCTAGTGAAGTGTAGATGATTACAATTGCCCCCATAATTAATAAAGCAGTTTCCATATCAAGATCAATGAAGGATGCTGAAGCTAATTTTGCGCCAGCAAGAATCTGTGAGCTTGTAAAGCCGATATAACCGATGGCGGAAATTACTCCAGCTATAAAGGCAACTTTTCCATTATAAAATTCTTCGAAGATCTGGGGAAAGGTATAAAGTTTTTTAAAACTTTTCATCCTGTTTACGCGGGGAATTAAAAATACAGCGCTGACCCATGCGCCTATTAGTCCTGTAAAGAGCATCCACGAACCGGACAAACCCATTACAAATCCAAGCCCGCCCAGTCCGATTGAAAAGCCACCTCCGACGTCAGTGGCAACAACAGACAAACCGACGTGCAGACTTCCCATACTTCTGCCGCCGACAAAGTAATCTTCAGCATCTTTATTTTTTTTCAGGAAGAAAAATCCAATGCCAAGCATTACTGCCATGTAGATAAAAAACTCAAAGAGATCTATAAAATGCATAGCTATATTTTTTATTTATGAAAATTTAGGCTAAGTAACTAAAAAATCTTTTTTGACATATATCGTGAATTCATCAATCGTGCGATGGAAGTGTAGTTCGGCATAAAATGAATCTGTCCGCCCACTTTATATTTTCCTTTGTTATTACCAAGGTCATAAACAGTCATATCGGAAGTCGTACCCACGAATTGCAGTTTATTATCTTTGGGTCTTAGGTTATTTACGTCAACGTCCAGTTGTCCAAAGTCAACAATAGTTCTGTATGTTTCTTTTATTCCTTCATCGAATTCCAGTTGAGCTGTATGACCAACATTTCCTTCGCCGATAATCCCGTCAGGTTGAATTTCTTTTTTGTCCAGTTCCAGAATTTCAGCTGAAAACTCTATTGTAGATGTTGAAAGATTTCTAAACTTTTTGTTATAAAGCGGAGAAACTCCCAGAAGTGCAGCTTCACCAATTCTAAAGTGATTTACACCTTTGGGAATTTTGTTTTTTGAAATAAGCGGCAAAGTAATTGATGTCCCGCCGGAAATAAGTTCCAGTTTTTTGTTGAAGCGTGAGTCTATAAGGTGTTTATATAAACTTAGCTGAATTAATTTGTCATAAGTTGGCTCAACGCCATACATACAACCAAGATTAGTTCCCAACCCGATAGTTTCAACATTTTTCAGTTCGAAAACCTTTTCATAAAAACTAAGAATTTCATCTCTAACAACACCTTCGCGGAGTTCACCCATTTCAACCATTATAATAATGCGATGTTTCTTTCCCTGGTTATCAGCTTCTCTGTCCAGAGCTTCGATTGTTCTTAATGATGAATTCAAAGAAATGTCTGCATACTTAATTACATTTTTTACCTGGTCAAGTGCCGGGGGTTTGATGTACATTGTTACAATATCAGGTTTAATTTCTTTGATTATTCGCAAATTTGTAATCCTTGAATCGCCTACTGAATGGATTTTTTTAATGCATTTATCAGGAATTATTTTTTCCAGTGCACCTTTATGTCCGCATAACATTTTGGTAACCAGCGTCCATTGAATATTATTTTCTGTAAGATATTTATTAAGCTTCTCAATATTCTCAAGAATTTTTCCGGTATTTATAGTTAGTGTAGCCATTTTAATTCTTTTTGTAACGCATTTCTGCGTACTTGGTTGTGAAACCTATTCTTTCATATAGCCTTTTCGCGGGATTATCGTATTCCACATGGAGTTTTACATCTCCATCTGTTTCATTTATACATCTTTCTGCTATTTGTCTTCCAATGCCCTTATTTCTGAATTTATTATTAACAGCTATATAAACCAGAATGTTTTCAGGAATGTATTCGCTCATTCCTGTTTTGTTCAATACTAATTCTCCGCAAAGTTCATCGTCGTAATAAGCAGTTAATAAAAATCCTCCCGGTTTCCCATCTTTGGCAAATGCATAATCAATACATTTTGAAATTGCTGATTTTGTATCGCCAAATTTATCAAGATGCGTATAAAGGAAGTCGATGAATTTTTCTTTTGACATTTCTTTTTCAAGTTCTTCTTCACTTTCAATTTTATTTATTTTCAACATTATTTCTCCAAATCAAATTTTGCATTAAGAATCATTTCCAGTTTTAATCAGAAAATCTCCTTTGTAAATCATTAATCAGTGGCAAAAAGTCAAAGCCGGATAATAATTGAAGAGATTTTGGTAAAGTGTTCCTCTAATTCATTGGGGGCATAAATTTTTAGAAGAATTTCCAATAATTGCTATTATTTTTATAAAATAACATAAATAGTGAAAATTGCAAGTTTTCGTAAGATTTAATGCAGAATTAATTCGGATGAAGTAAAAATTTAGTAATATTATATGAGAAATCATGAAACTATTTCTGTATTCAATTGTGAGAATTTATATAAGTATTTTTATTTTAATAGGATAAGAACAATTTTGAACTTTGAGCTTAGTTAATTGTTTTATATTATAATGTAGCCTTAAACTAGCCAATCGAAATTATAATAATTATTAAATGACAGAGGTGAAAATGAAAATCGGATTTATTGGACTTGGTAAAATGGGTGGAAATATGGTGCAAAGATTGATGAATGATGGACACGAAGTAGTAGTTTATAATCTGACACAAAAGGAAATCGATGAAGCTGTAAAGCAGGGGGCAGTTGGTTCATCTTCCGTTAAAGAATTAGTTAGCAAACTTCCAGAAAAAAAAGTAATCTGGCTAATGGTTCCTTCAGGAAAGCCCGTTGATGAAAATATAGATGAGCTTCTTCTACATTTGAAGAAAGGAGATATTATTATTGATGGCGGAAATTCTTTTTATAAAGATAGTGTGACAAGAGGTGAGAAAGTTTCTGAAAGAGGTGTTAACTATATCGATTGCGGAACAAGTGGCGGAGTCTGGGGACTTAAAGAAGGTTACTGCCTGATGTATGGTGGAGAGAAGGCTGCTTGCGATTATTGTGAGCCTGTTTTTAAAACTCTTGCTCCTGAAAACGGTTATCAATATTGTGGTAAGTCAGGTTCAGGTCACTTTGTGAAAATGGTTCACAACGGAATCGAATATGGAATGATGCAGGCATATGCCGAAGGTTTTGAAATTATGGAGAAATCAAACTTTGATATAGACTTACAGGCTGTTGCAGAAGTCTGGAGATATGGAAGCGTCATACGTTCATGGCTTCTTGAGCTGGCCTCCATTGCATTAAAGGATGATCCGAATCTCTCCAAGATTAAAGATTATGTAGATGACAGCGGTGAGGGCCGGTGGACCATTGAGACTGCAATCGAATTAGGTGTTCCTGCGGAAATAATTTCTTCTTCGCTGTTTGCAAGATTCAGATCGCGGCAGGAGGAATCTTTTGCGATGAAAATGCTGGCAGCTCTCAGAAATCAATTTGGTGGGCATGCAGTTAAAATGGAGAATTCATGAATCAGGCGGAAAATCATATAATTGTAATATTTGGCGCAACGGGTGATCTGACAAAAAGAAAATTGATCCCTTCAATTTTCCAGTTGAAGAAGCATGGCTTATTGCCGAAAAAATTTGCAATAATTGGAACCGGAAGAAGAGATCATTCTCATGAAACATTCCGACAAAAAATGCAGGAAGCACTACATGAGTTTTCAGAAAATAAAGATCTGGACGAATCTAAGGTAAAGGAATTTATTGGCTCTCTTTATTTTACTTTTATGGATTTTACTAAAGATGAAAATTATTTAAAGTTAAAAGAAAAGTTAGGGGAAGTTCAGAAGACGTTAGGTATCGGCGGTAATGTGATTTATTACCTGGCAACTCCACCAAGTCTTTACGGGGTAATTCCAATTGATCTGGCAAGACATGGAATGAATGACCAATCTGATGGATGGAAAAAAATAATTATTGAAAAGCCATTTGGATATGATCTGGAATCAGCTAAAGAATTAAATGCAAAATTATTGAAGCATTACAAAGAAGAACAGATTTACAGAATTGATCATTACCTTGGAAAAGAGACTGTTCAAAATGTTATGGTTACGAGATTTTCCAACGGAATTTTTGAGCCGTTGTGGAACAGGAATTATATTCATCACGTTGAAATAACTTCTGCGGAAAGTATAGGAGTAGAGAATCGCGGAGGTTATTATGAGGGATCGGGTGCGTTGCGTGATATGATTCAGAATCATCTCTTGCAGGTTACAGGCATGATAGCAATGGAACCCCCCACTTCTTTTGAATCAAATGCAATCAGGAATGAAACACTGAAGGTTTTTCAATCACTCCGAACGATGACACCTGCCGATGTTGAGAAAAATGTAATAAGAGGACAATATGGTGCAGCAACTGTTCGCGGTGAAAAATTGGTTGGGTACAGGGAAGAACAAGGAGTTAGCAAAGATTCACGTACAGAGACGTATGTGGCAATTAAAATGTTCATCGATAACTGGAGGTGGGGAGGAGTTCCTTTTTACATTCGAACGGGGAAAAGACTTCCTACGCGCGTTACGGAAGCAGTTATCCATTTTAAACCGACTCCGCATCAAATTTTTGGGAAAAGAGAAACAGTTAATGATTCCTGCAACCAGCTCGTGATAAGAATTCAGCCTGATGAAGGTATACTCTTAAAAATCGGAATGAAAACTCCCGGCGCAGGATATAACGTTCAAACTGTAAATATGGATTTCCATTATTCAGAATTGAAAAATGAACCAATTCCATCAGCTTATCAAAGACTTATTCACGATTGTATGATTGGTGATTCTACACTCTTTGCCCGCGCTGATGCAGTGGAAGCGTGCTGGTCTTTTGTCCAACCCATAATCGATGTATGGAAAGAAAATAAAAATAAAAAACTAAAAGTTTATGGTTACCCCGCGGGGACGTGGGGTCCCGAACACTCCGACACATTAATAGATGAACCGGGAATTACGTGGAGATATCCGTGTAGAAATTTATCTGACGATGGTCTATTTTGTGAATTATAATTTATAAGTTGAGGGAAATGAAGCCTGTATTAAAAATATTCAAATCACAATTGGACGTAGCTGAAAAATTAGCCTCACGGATATGTTCTGTTATCGAAAAGAACAATTCAAAGAGTGGCAAAACATTTATAGCTGTTTCCGGCGGTAATACTCCTAAAATACTATTTAATGTTTTAGCTGAGGAATACAGAGAGAAAATAAGCTGGAATAATACGATCTTTTTTTGGGTTGACGAAAGGTGTGTCCCTCCGGAAGATAGGGATAGCAATTACGGAATGACAAAGAAATTTCTCTTTGATAAGATCGATATTCCTGAAGACAATATTCACAGGGTCAGAGGAGAAAATATTCCTGAAAAAGAGACAGTAAGATATACCGCAGAAATTGATGGATTGCTAAAATTCAGAAACAAATATCCAAATTTTGATTTGATGATTATGGGAATAGGAACTGATGGACATACAGCTTCTATCTTTCCTGATGAGTTGCAACTGCTAAAATCAGAAAAAGTTTGTGCGGTTGCTGTTCATCCTCAATCGGGGCAAAAGAGAGTTACTTTGACAGGTAAAGTAATTAATAATTCAGATAATGTATTTTTTTTAATTATTGGCGAGGACAAGGCAAAAGTTGTTGCGGATATAATCAAACAGAAGAAAAACTTTAAAAAATATCCTACTGCAAACATTGAACCAGTAAATGGAACTTATGAGTGGTATCTTGACACAAGTGCATCAAAGCTGATATGAAAATTATTATGGAGGTTAAGTAAATGCAGAACAAAAATTTTATAGTACAAACTGGTAAATATCAAAAAAAAATAGATGAAACATTAGAAAAAGTTAAAGATCAAAAAATTGCAGAAAGGATATGGAAAAATGATTTTACAATCTGGAGCGACAAGCCAGATGAAATAGTTAATCGTCTTGGATGGCTTAATAGTACAAAAGAAACAGGCGCAGCTCTGAATGAAATTAATTCACTTGTAGATGAAGTTCGGAAAGAAGGTTTTACAAGTGCTATTGTGCTTGGAATGGGAGGATCAAGTATGGCACCTGAAGTGTTCAGCTTAATGTTTGGGAAAAAAGAAGGATGCCTTGATCTTCACGTTCTCGACAGCACTGATCCCGGTGCTATAATTGAATTTGATAAAATACTTGATCCTGCCAAAACTCTTTATATAGTCTCTACAAAATCCGGTAGCACTGTTGAAACTTTTTCTTATATGAAACATTTTTATAATGCAACGTTAAAGAAAGTAGGAAAAGAAAATACCGGAAAACATTTCATTGCAATTACTGATCCGAAAAGCGGACTTATAGATACTGCTGAAGAATTAAAATTCATAAAAATTTTCAGGAACGATCCAAATATTGGTGGGAGATATTCAGCTTTATCTTTTTTCGGAATGGTTCCTGCGGCATTGGCCGGTGTAGGCTTGAAAAAAATTATGGATAATGCTGATAAAATTATCAGTGAAACTAAATCAAACAATCTTAATGAAGACACAGCCACCTATCTTGGTGCAGTGCTGGGTACTCTTACCAATGAAGGAGTTGATAAGGTTACATTTATAACGCCGGGAAAAGCCTCATACTTCGGAGCGTGGGTTGAACAACTGATTGCTGAGAGCACAGGAAAGAACGGCAAAGGAATTCTTCCTGTAGATGGAGAAACAGTTGAGGCTCCTGAGTTTTATTCAAATGATAGGTTGTTTGTTTATATTCATTTGAATAATGACAATGATGAATCTGAAAAAGTTAAGGCCTTGGAAAATGCAGGTCATCCGGTTGTCGAAATAATCTGGAATGATCTTTATGATCTTGGCAGCGAATATTTCAGATGGGAATTTGCCATTCCCGTTGCAGGCTGGGCGATAGGAATTCAACCTTTTGATCAACCTAATGTTGAAGCCGCAAAAGTTCTGGCAAGAAAAATGGTAAAGGAATACCAGGAAAAAGGAAAGCTTCCTGAATTGAAATCCGCGCTGCAAGAAAATGATATTTCTGTTTACGGAGATATTAAAGCACAAAACTTATCTGGGGCGTTGAAAAATTTCCTGGATCAATTTGATGCAGGAAAAGATAACTATATCGGAAGAAGTTATGTAACAATTCAAGCTTACATTAAACCCGGAAAAACAACCACGCAAGCCCTGGAAAATTTTAGAACCTCAATTCAAAAAAAATATAAACTGGCAACAACTTTTGGGTATGGTCCGAGATTTCTGCATTCAACCGGACAATTACACAAAGGTGATGCCGGCCATGGCTTATTTATTCAATTCATTTCTGATATGAAGGAAGACTTACCCATTCCTGACAAACCCGGAAGTGATAAATCATCTATTTCTTTCGGTACCTTAAAAAATGCGCAGGCGCTTGGAGACAGGCAGGCATTACTTGATAACAATCGAAGAGTGATAAAATTCAATCTTGGAAAAGATGTTGATAAATCGCTGGAATTTTTAACAAAAGCATTAAATTAAAAATGATAAAAGCATTTGTCTTTGATCTGGATGGAACTCTTGCACAAACAGAAATTCTGAAAGCACATTCTTATGCAAAAGCTGTTGAAAAACTAAAACCGGGAAAATTTAAAGCTCATACTGCAATCAATTTCTATAAAAAACTTACCGGGCATTCCCGTGAAGAAGTTGCAAGTTTTTTCCTGCAGAAGTTTCACCTTGAAAAAGAATCGGGAAATCTGGCTAAGGAGTTAAAGTTAAAAGAACCCTGGGAAGCTTTTGTAAAAATAAGGCTAGGTTACTATTTCGAATTTCTTGATAATCCACGGACATTAAAAACTGTGAGGTGCCGGTACAGCTCTAATTTGCTTAAAAAGGTAAGGCAGCAAAATTATAAAACCGGTCTTGCAACAACATCGCATCTCGATGAAGCTACAAAAGTTCTGGAGACTCTTGATCTGAGAGATCAATTTAATTTCATTGCTACAAGAGATATGATTGAAAACACCAAACCTGATCCTGAAATATATAAGCTTGTATTGTCTAAACTAAAAGTTAAACCGGCAGAATGTGTAGCAATTGAGGATTCTATGACAGGCATAAAAGCAGCTCTTGCAGCAAAAATAAATTGCATAGCTGTAACAAATGATTACACGAAAGAATCAGTAAATAAAAGTAAATTGCTTGATCACAAATGGATAGTAAATGACCTGAAAGATCTGGAAAACATTGCTGAAAAGATGATCAGGCTCTATTCCTGATATTAAAATTTATGGGAACAGAATACGAAAGATTGCAGGAGTTAATAAATAAAAAAAAGAGTTGGAGAAAATGGGGACCTTATTTATCCGAAAGAGAATGGGGAACTGTCCGTGAAGATTATAGCGCAAACGGAGATGCCTGGAATTATTTAACTTATGAAGAGGCGCTCAGTCGTGCTTACCGCTGGGGAGAAGATGGTATTGGCGGAATTTGTGATGATCAACAGTTGCTATGTTTTGGATTTGCTTTCTGGAACGGGAAAGATCAATTTTTAAAAGAGCGGTTTTTCGGCCTTTCAAATACACAAGGAAATCACGGCGAAGATATAAAAGAATATCATTACTACCTTGATAATGTGCCTACCCATTCTTATATGAAAATGCTTTACAAATATCCGCAACCTGAATTTCCCTATGATAAGTTAAGAGAAGAAAATGCGAACAGAGGAAAGAATGAACCTGAATATGAATTAATAGATACGGGAATTTTTGATGAGGATAAATACTTTGATATTTTCATAGAGTATGCTAAAGCTGATAATGAAGATATTCTGATTAAGGCAACGATATTTAATCGTTCCAAAGAAGATGCTGAGTTAAATATTATTCCTCAAATATGGTCTCGTAATACCTGGTCCTGGGGGTTAGGTGATTATAAGCCCGCTATTAAAAAATCAGACAAAGATTTCTTGGGTATTGATCATAAAGAGGTGAATAATCTTAAATTATTTTATGATGGTGATCCCGAAATTATTTTTTGTGAAAATGAGACAAACTTCGAAAAACTTTATGATGTAGAGAATAAATCACCTTTTTGTAAAGATGGGATAAATGATTTTATCGTTAACAATAAAAAAGATTCTGTAAACTTTGAAAAAGGAACTAAGGCCGGACTTAATTACAAACAAACTATTCAGGCTGGTAAATCATTCGAAATAAAATTAAGACTCACCAATAAATTGAATATATCTCCATTTGCTGAATTCAATAATACTTTTGATGAAAAAATCAAAGAGGCTGCTAGCTTTTATGACGACATTCAAAAAAATATAAAAGATAAAGAACTAAAAAATATTCAAAGGCAGGCCTTTGCGGGGATGCTCTGGAATAAACAGTTTTATTATTATGATATCCGACAATGGTTGAATGGTGATCCTTCACAACCAACTCCGCCACCTGAAAGAAAGCAGGGGAGAAATTCAGACTGGGTTCACCTGAACAATTTTGATATCATCTCTATGCCCGATAAATGGGAATATCCTTGGTATGCCTCGTGGGATCTCGCGTCTCATTGCATAATTTTCGCAATGATAGATGCTGATTTTGCCAAGCACCAGCTTGTTCACCTGACACGTGAATGGTACATGCATCCGAACGGACAGTTGCCTGCATATGAATGGAATTTTAGTGATGTGAATCCGCCAGTTCACGCATATGCTGCCTGGAGGGTTTATAAAATTGATCAGAAAAATAACGATGGAAAAGGAGATATTAATTTTCTTGAATCTGTTTTTCATAAACTGCTGTTAAATTTCACATGGTGGGTTAACAGAAAAGATGCTGACAATCATAATATTTTCCAGGGAGGTTTTTTAGGGCTCGATAATATCGGGGTGTTTGACCGGAACGAAAATCCAACAGATGGACATATTGAACAGGCTGACGGTACCGCCTGGATGGCTATGTATTGCCTGAATATGATGCGGATATCACTTGAACTTTCCAAAGACAATTCCATTTACCAGGATTTGGCTACAAAATTTTTTGAACATTTTTTATACATAGCAAATGCGATGTATAAAATAAGCCCGGATAGTATTAACATGTGGGATGAAGAAGACGAGTTTTATTATGATGTTCTGCATACTTCAGATGATAAACATCGTAAGCTGAAAGTTCGTTCTATGGTTGGTCTTATACCATTATTTGCTGTTGAAGTTCTGGAACCGGAAGTAATGGAAGCCTGCCCTGAGTTTGCAGCAAGATTAGAATGGTTCTTAAATTATAGAAAAGATCTTGCCGGATTGGTCTCGCACTGGGAAATAAAAGGACAGGGACAAAGCCGGCTTCTTTCCCTTCTTCGCGGGCACAGAATGAAGTCTCTTTTAAAGAGAATGCTTGATGAGAATGAATTTTTGTCAGACTATGGCGTTCGTGCTTTGTCAAAATACCATCTTGAAAATCCCTATGTGTTCAAATCAGGTGGTTGTGAATTTATCGTGAATTATGTTCCCGGGGATTCTGATTCGGGATTATTTGGCGGAAATTCAAACTGGAGGGGACCTGTCTGGTTGCCCACAAATTTTTTGATAATTGAATCGTTGCAGAGATTCTATCATTATTACGGAGATGATTTTAAAGTAGAATATCCAACAGGCTCAGGGAAGTTTTTAACTCTGAAAGATATTGCAGAAGGGCTAACAGAGAGACTCGTCAAATTATTTTTACCCGATGAAAATGGAAACCGTCCGAATAACGGTACAGTTGAAAAATTTAATAAAGACAAACACTTCAAAGATTACATTTTATTCCACGAATATTTCCACGGTGATAATGGTTCAGGTTTAGGTGCATCCCACCAAACAGGCTGGACAGGGTTGATTGCAAAACTAATACTTCCTGAAAGAAAGTAATTAAAGATTTACAGGGAAAGCAATTGTTCCCGCAAGGTATTCAACACCTGGGTTTGGAGGGCCAATACTCGCATTTGACATATGCCCAAAACTCACACCGAATCTTCCACCATTTATAAAGCGATATGCAATTTCAATTTGTGATCTAAACTCTAGCGGATGATAGAGATCTTTCCCATTTCCCTTGCTGTAGAGTCCGGGGGCAAAACTTGGTGTTATAACGAAATGTTCACCAACAAAAAAATTAACCAGCCCGCCCGCGAAAACATAAACACTTCCATCTGAAGTTCCCATAATTCCGGCAAAAGGTTTTATTTTCCACCAGCCTTTATCGTGACGATATTCAATCCTTCCTTCAAATGCAGTATTTACTTTCTTATTAAAATCGAAGTAAGAACCTGATATAGCAATGAGTGGAGGGTCTTGAGTTTGTGGCAAGGCAAGTGAGGAAAATATTATTATTAAAAATAAAAGTGAGGTAAATTTCTGTATTTTTTTTTTCAAATTAATTCTTCTTTTTGATTTTAGGTTTGTAAATATAATTAAAAATTTAATATGCCGCTGTTTTGTAAACGAAGTTATTTGCTAAGATTTTTATTGGAAAAATAAAACCTTAAATTGTACAATTAAAATTCAGGGAAACAGATGATACCAAAGAAAACAGGATTCAAATCTAAACTGGATATTGCTAAAAACTGGCTGCCGAGATATACAGGCACTACAATTGATGAATTTGGTGATTATATGCTGCTTACTAATTTTCATAATTATGTAGACAGGTTTGCCGAAAAATTCAATTGTGATATAAAAGGTGAAGGTAAGCCAATGCAGACCGCTACTAATTCGGATGGATTGACAATAATTAATTTTGGAATTGGTTCCGCAAATGCTGCAACAATTATGGATCTGCTTGTAGCAAGGAGACCCAAAGGAGTTCTGTTTTTAGGTAAATGTGGCGGATTAAAAAGATCGACAGAAATTGGCCATTTTATTCTTCCAACTGCAGCAATAAGAGGCGAAGGTACCACAGATGATTACCTACCGGAAGCAGTTCCGGCGCTACCTTCATTTAAATTACATAAATTCATTTCAGAAAAAATTGTACAAAGAAAACTCGAATACCGGACAGGAGTGATCTACACAACAAATAGAAGAGTCTGGGAATGGGATGAACGTTTCAAAAAATATTTGAAGAAGCTATATACAATTGGAATTGACATGGAAACAGCCACAATTTTTATTGTAGGGCTGGTAAATGAAATTCCCCGTGGCGCACTTCTACTTGTTTCTGACATGCCGCTAATTCCAGAAGGAGTCAAAACAGAAGAGTCGGACAAATTAGTTACAACTAAATTTTCAGATATTCATCTTGAGATTGGTATAGAGGCAATGACTGAAATAGAAAAGAAAGGTGAACATATAAAACATTTTAAATATTAAAAATCTTTCTGTATTTATAGCCTCCGAAGCCGAGATTTAAGTTCATCGTTTAAAATTTAATATTTAATTAAACCTACCCGGCCCAGGCAGGCTTGTAATCAATTAAATTTTTATTAATATTTGAGAGTACAACTAACGGAAATTAATGAAGAACACCACTTCCCGTAAATCTTCCCCCAGAAAATCACCTAAGACATTTATCCTCGATACGAACGTTATTCTTCACGATGCAAGTTGTATTCATCAGTTTAAGAAGAATGATGTAGTAATTCCTTTAACTGTGATAGAAGAACTTGATTCATTTAAAAGAGGAAGCCAGGTAATAAATTTAAATGCGCGGGAATTTGCCAGAACACTTGACACTATGACAGGAGATGCCTTATTCAACGGCGGCATCTCTATGGGAAAGGGAAAAGGGAAACTAAGAATTGCAATTTCCCGAGGATTGAACAGTGAAATCAGGGAAATATTTAGGGAGGATAATTCAGATCACAGGATACTTGGTGCCGCATTTGAATGGAATAAAAAGATTCATGGTAAATCAGTAGTTGTGCTTGTTACTAAAGATGTAAATTTAAGAATGAAAGCGAAAGCTCTCGGAATTTTGGCTGAGGACTATACGACTGACAGAGTTGTCAGCGTTGAAGAGCTTTACAGCGGTAAGGAAACTGTTGAAGATTTTGATGATGAAGTAATAGTAAAATTATTTCAATCGCCTTTTGAAGTGCCGGCAAAATCATTAATTAAGAACCTGAATGGCACAGCTTTTCCGAATAAGTACTACATCTTTAAAAATGCAAGCCGATCAGTACTGGCAAACCTTGACCAGAATAAGGAAAATTTCAGGAAGATCGACAAAATAGTAACTTACGGTATTAAACCAAGAAATGCCGAGCAGACTTTTGCGCTCGATGCATTGACTAACAACGATATCCAGCTTGTTTCTTTAACGGGAAAAGCCGGGACAGGAAAAACTCTTCTCGCGCTTGCCGCGGCTTTGCAAGTGAAAAAATATTACAGGCAGATTTTTATTGCACGTCCGATCGTGCCGTTAAGCAATAAGGATATCGGGTTTCTCCCCGGCGATATTCAAAGTAAGATCGAACCTTATATGCAGCCATTGTGGGATAATCTTCGCGTTATTCAGGATCAATTTCCTGAGAGCGACAAGCAAAGCCTTGCAATTAACAGTATGATCAAAGAAGAAAAACTGGTGATTGAACCTCTTTCATTTATCAGGGGACGAAGTTTACAGAGAATATTTTTTATTGTTGATGAGGCACAGAACCTAACTCCCCACGAAATTAAGACAATTATTACAAGAGCGGGCGAAGGTTCTAAAGTTGTATTTACAGGAGATATTTACCAGATCGATCACCCTTATCTTGACTCACAGTCTAATGGTTTGTCGTATTTAATTGACAGGTTCAAAGGTCAGAGACTATATGCGCACGTTACACTGGAAAAAGGCGAGCGATCTGCCCTGGCTGAACTTGCCAGTAATCTTCTCTGATTTTTAAATTTTGTCAGTAAAAATTCTGCTATAAGCATTTTTTTCTTTAAATTTGCTCCGGCCTAAAAAAAATTAGATTATTATGCAGATATTTAGTTATAAACCCTTTTTAAGATTTTTATACAGATACGGAAATATTCCCGTTACAATTTTGCTGTCTGTTTACGCCGTCAGCCTTGCTGTTAACCTAGATAAGGGCGTAGTGTACATTATTCCTTTTGTTGTTACTTTTTTTGTTATATACTTTCTGAACAGGCATTACTTAATGTTATATAAAATTCTTCCATATAAAATAGAAGCAGATGATGAAAAAATAGTCTGTAATGACTTTCTTTTTTATAAAGATCCGGTCACAATTTTTTATAAGGATATCAGTTCATTGGAAGGTGGCATTTTCCAGGGCAGATTAAATGGGATAATGAAAATTAAGGATGGTACAAATAACAGGACCATCGGGTTTTACGATAAAATGAAAGATGCCAGAAAACTGGAGACTTTAGTTCTAAGTAAGGTTAATAAAAATATATATGATGAAGTTGTGGACAAACTTGGTATGAAAAAAAGTAATGCTCCTGATAAAAACAAAAAATAGCGACTTCCTTATTTGCTTTCTGACTTAATTTCTATCCACCCTTTCTTTATCTTTATTAAATAAGTAATAAAAATTATGAAGATAGCAGTGTTATTGTCCGGCGGAGTTGATAGCTCGGTCGCACTCAGACTTTTACAAAACGAAGGTCACGAACTTACGGCCTTTTACCTGAAGATCTGGCTTCAGGATGAATTCTCTTTTCTCGGCGAGTGTCCCTGGGAGGAAGATCTTGAATTTGCACGGGGTGTTTGTAAACAAGCAAACGTACCGCTTGAAATTCTTTCTCTCCAAACAGAATACTGGGATACGGTCGTAACTTATACGATTTCGGAGATTAAAGAAGGGCGAACACCAAACCCGGATATGTTTTGCAACAGCCTCATAAAGTTTGGCCAGTTTTACGAAAAGATTGATGGCTCATTTGAAAAAGTTGCAAGCGGCCATTATGCAACTGTAGAAGAAATAAATGGACTTTATCAATTAAAGCGATCTCCTGATCCGGTTAAAGATCAGACATACTTTCTTGCATATCTAAATCAGACAACAATTATCGCGCGCATTATTCCCACTCGGAAAATATATGAAAAAGGAAGTCCGCCAATTTGCCGATCAGTTTGATTTGCCGAACAGGAACCGAAAGGACAGCCAAGGGATTTGTTTTTTAGGACAAATTAAATTCGAGGAATTTATCAGACATCACCTTGGAGTTAAGAAAGGTGATATAGTTGAAATTGAAACAGGTGAAAAGAAGGGTGAGCACAACGGTTATTATTATTACACAATAGGTCAGCGTTCAGGGCTCGGGCTTTCACACGGTCCGTGGTATGTTGTAAAAAAAGATGTAGAAAAAAATATCGTTTATATCTCAAAAGAAAATAAAGCGGGAAGAAGCCGTGACACTTTTGAAGTCGGTAAATTCAACTGGATTTTGGAAAGAAAACCTGATGAAAAAGACTTACAAGTAAAAATCAGGCATGGCGCTAATTTTTATAATTGTGAAATTGAGTTTATTGACAATGACTGTGCACAAGTAAAATTAGAAACTCCCGACCAGGGAATTGCACCCGGACAGTTTGCCGTTTTTTATAAAGATCAACTTTGTTTAGGCGGCGGTGTGATTTTGTAGAGACACCCAATCAGCCTTGTCAATACTGGGTATTGACAGGTGGTGTGTCTCTATAGTTGCTAAGGATTGATTGAATATTCATACAGGAAAATAAAGCTAAGTTATTATTTAATACTGAAAAGCATGCCGGATGTTAAGCTGAATGAATATTTTGCTTTATATTCAGAAGGTGTAGAAAGAGGATAAAAAGAAACAGAAGGAGAAATAAATACACCAAATTTAGTAGTTGCATTCAATTTTATTCCTAATCCTACTCCGATAACTAAATTTGCATTACCATTGGTAATTAAACCACCTGCAGTAAATGAAGGTAAAATATTAATTAATTTATTCTTCTTTTCTCCATAAAATGTCAAAGCCATAAGGGTCGCCGACGATGTTTTATCTCCTTGAAAATAAAAAGTTCCGCTATCATAAGTATAAGTGGTGGATTCATACGCTATCGTAAAGCATATGCCGCTTTTGCGGGATGAATCGGGCTTTAAAATATAAGCAGATATTGAAGGTTGTATTGCAGTATAGTTTGCAATACTAGTTTCATTAAATCCATTTGGATTATAATTTTGGGTTTTCCCAAATGTGTAGCTGAAATCGAAATCAAATATGCCATTTAAGGAATAACCTGCCCCTATTGAATTTCCAGAAGTGATATTATTTTTACCATAACAGTAAATTAAGACAAATCCGCTTTCTCCTCTTTGGAAATATTCACTTTGAGCATAATAAGTATTTGTAAAAGATAAAAAAGCGAAAACCGTGAGTAAGTAAATAGTCTTTCCCATTTTCTAATTTAATTTTGATTTGTTAAGGGAATTTCCCAAAAGCAATTAAATACTTGTACAAAAATAATAATATTTCCCAAAGGTTTAAGATTTTCATAAAAATTTATTGGTATAATTGGTCAAATATCTTTAATATTAATGAATCAATTAACCCACACCTCAATACAAATTGCGAGTAAAAAATGAAAGCTATTCTGAGATTTTCTTTTTTGGCATTAGTTCTATTTTTGTTTCAAACCGGATTTTCTTTCGCACAAATGGATACATCTCAATACGAAATCGAGAAAAAATTTGATTCACATCTGAATCCTGCTGATCTTAAGGCGAGACTGGAAAAACTAAGCGCTTATCCTCATCACGTAGGCTCACCTTATGATAAACAGAATGCTGAATTTATTCTTTCACAATACAAGTCGTGGGGATGGGATGCACATATAGAAACATTTTATGTTTTGTTTCCGACTCCTAAAACTCGCGTACTTGAAATGATATCACCCGAAAAGTTTACTCCAATTTTAAAAGAACCGCCATTAAAGGAAGACAGAACTTCAGATCAAACTGATCAACAGTTACCAACTTATAATGCTTATTCAATAGATGGCGATGTAACTGGGGAACTCGTTTACGTTAATTACGGGATCCCTTCTGATTACGATCAACTTGACAGAATGGGAATAAGTGTTAAGGGAAAAATTGTAATCGCAAGATATGGTGGAGCATGGAGAGGAATAAAACCAAAAGTGGCTGCTGAACACGGAGCCATAGGCTGCATAATTTATTCTGATCCGAAAAATGATGGATATTATGTCGGCGATGTTTATCCTAAGGGTGCCTGGAGGAATGAGTACGGTGTACAGCGTGGTTCAGTTGTAGATATGCCGGTTTATACAGGCGATCCCTCGACACCATTTGTCGGTTCAACAAAAGATGTAAAACGTCTGGCTGTGAAAGACATTAAAATTCTTACAAAAATTCCTGTGTTGCCAATTTCTTATCATGATGCTCTACCATTGTTGAAATCATTAGTCGGCCCTGTTGTTCCTAACAGTTGGAAAGGTGCGCTTCCGATTACTTATCATGTTGGTCCTGGTTTAACTAAAGTTCGTTTGAAAGTTGAATCTAATTGGGATACAAAGCCTATCAATGATGTAATTGCAATGATAAAAGGAAGTGAATTTCCGGATCAGTGGGTAATAAGAGGAAATCACCATGACGGCTGGGTCAACGGAGCGGAAGATCCTTTGAGCGGGCAGGTTGCCGAAATGGAAGAGGGAAAAGCAATTGGTGAATTATTAAAAACTGGCTGGAGACCAAAAAGAACAATAATCTATTGTGCCTGGGATGGCGAAGAACCGGGCTTGCTCGGTTCAACTGAATGGTGCGAAACACACGCAGATGAGCTGAAACAAAAAGTTGTTGCTTACATAAATTCTGATACTAATGACAGAGGATTTTTATTTATGGAAGGCTCTCATTCGTTGGAGACTTTTATTAATAATGTTGCTAAAGATGTCACCGATCCCGAAAAAGGCATAAGCGTCTGGGAAAGAGCAAAAGACAGACAGATTATTAATACTTCTTCAGTGGAAATAAAAAGGGAACTTGAATCGGCTAAAAATTTTAAAATTGGCGCAATGGGAAGTGGATCGGATTATACTCCCTTCCTGCAGCATCTGGGAATCGCAAGCCTTAACCTCGGTTTTGGTGGTGAAGGAGAGGGAGGTGTTTATCATTCGGTATATGATTCCTATGATCATTACATTCGATTCGGTGACCCCACATTTGAATACGGAGTTGCTCTGGCAAAGACTGCCGGTAGAGCAGTTCTTCGTCTTGCTGACGGTAATATTCTTCCTTTCAATTTTGATGATTTTGCCGGAAGAGTATCTACATATTTAAATCAAATTGAAAAGCTTACAACAAATATGCGCGAGGAAACTTCTCAGTTAAACCTGGAATTAAAAGATAATATGTTTACTGAAGTTTCTGATCCGACTAAAATATCTTTTCCTCCCAAGCCGGAAGATCCTGTTCCTTTTCTAAATTTTGCTCCACTCGAAAATGCCGTTAATACTTTACAGAAAAACGCTGATGAATATCAGAAAGCAAAAAATGAATTTATGAAGAGCGGAATAAATCTAACCGAAGACCAGGCAAAGAATCTTGATCAGCTAATTTATCAATCTGAAAGATTTCTCACCAACAAAGAAGGACTTACAGGTCGTCCATGGTATGTGCATGAAATTTATGCACCGGGATTTTACACTGGCTACGGTGTTAAAACGCTTCCCGCAGTTCGTGAGGCAGTTGAATCCAGAAATTGGGACGAAGCGAATAAACAGTCAGTCGTCGTGGCAAATACATTGAATAATTATTCATCTGAAATTGTCAAGGCAACAGCCTTGATAGAATCTTATTTGAAATAATATTAAGCTTTATTTTAATTGCGCCTTTCCAGTAATTAATTGGCTGTAAAGGCGCATAGAATTGTTAAAGATTACTAAAAAAGTAATTCGAAATTTTCGTAAACAAATGCCACTGAGTTACACCCCCGCTTATCCTGTGATTTTTATTTGGATAAAACATCACATCGAACTGTTTATTTGCATCAATCAACTTTTGCATAAACTGAAGAGTATTTTGATAGTGAACATTGTCATCGCCTGTTCCGTGAACTATCATTAACTTCCCTTGAAGTTTATCGGCGTAAGTTAAGACACTTGCAGAATCATAACCTTCAGAATTTTTATCCTTTAATCCCATATATCTTTCTGTCCAGATTGCATCATAAAGATGAAAATCGGTGACGGGCGCGACAGCAACTCCGGTCTTAAAATAGTCAGCGCCTTTAGTAAGCATCATACAGGTTAAATACCCACCTCCGCTCCAACCCCAGAAACCTAGTCGGGATGCGTTTACATAAGGAAGGGTAGCTAAATATTTTGCTCCTTCAATCTGATCGTGAACGGACCACTTACCCAAATCCAGAAATGACAAATCCTTAAATACTTTTCCTCTGCCTCCCGTACCGCGGTTATCTACACAAAAAACTATATAACCGTGCTCGGTCATATATTGATGAAATAAATTTCTGGAACCGCCCCATCGATCGACCACCATTTGAGAACCGGGACCGCCATAACCGTAAACGAGTACTGGATATTTTTTTGAAGTATCGAAGTCAGCAGGTTTCATCATATAAGCATTTAATTCCGTTCCGTCAGTAGTTTTGAAAGTTAAAAATTCGGGGATAAACCATATTGTAATCTTGCCAGTGCAGGAATTTCCCATCTTCCAAAACTCTTACCAGAGAACCGTCAGCATTTCTTAAAGTGAAGTCTCTGTTGGAGTTGAAGACATTTGAGTAAAATTCTATAAAGTGTTTGTAATCAGGAGAGTAATTTGCGTTATACCATCCGTGTTCACCGGAAATTTTTTGGAAATCAGTTCCATCCAATTTTACGCGGTAAAGATTTTGTTGAATCGGTGAATCTTTTTTACCTGACAAATAAACCCAACCTGTATTTTCATCAACTCCATCGATTGAACTAACTTCCCAATCGCCTTTCGTAATCTGGTTTACCAATTTTCCGCTGTAATCATATAGATAAGCCTGATTAAATCCGCTTTTCTCAGATGGCCAGATAATTCGGTCGGATTTTTTCAAGAATAGAATATCATTCCGCACATCAACCCAGGTATTGTTTGAATCAGTGATAACAGTTTTTGATTTCCCTGTATTTGAGTTTGCCATTAACATTTCGAGTTTATTCTG
This sequence comes from uncultured Bacteroidota bacterium, assembly GCA_963772675.1. Classification (GTDB taxonomy): domain Bacteria; phylum Bacteroidota; class Ignavibacteria; order Ignavibacteriales; family Ignavibacteriaceae; genus JAKAGZ01. The sequence goes on along the minus strand of CAVYYF010000004.1, from coordinate 211,114 downwards.
CATCCTGTTTAACCTGATTACTGGCCAGCAGGTTTGATGAGTTGGTCCAGAAAATTCTTGGAATATAAATATCATCGTTGTTTCCAATATCCATCCAGGTAGTTTTGTGAGAAGAAAGATCAGCAACACCAATTTTTACAACTGCATTTTGTTCACCAACTTTTGGATATTTTAAATCAAACACAGTGTTGTATTCTCCCATTTCATCAATTAGGTGATAAACTTTTTCTCTGGTTTGATTCAGTTGCCAGTATGCTATTTTTTTGCCATCAGGTGACCAGCGCCATGCATCTGCTAATTCAAACTCTTCTTCGTAAACCCAATCAAACTCACCGTTGAGAATATTTTTAGTTCCGTCGTTCGTAACCGCAGTTTCTTTTCCTGATTTCAGGTCAACGACATAAATATTGTGATCGCGCACAAAGCCCACTTTACTTCCATCAGGTGAAAGCTTAACATTTCTCAGGTGAATATTCCCGTTTGAAAGAGCATTAATCTCTTTTGTTGAAACATTATAAAGATAAAAAGGAGCCTGTGTTGAATGTCGCCAGATTGATTTTACCGGCCCTTCGATTAATAAAAATTTCCCATCATCTGTCCATTGGTAATGGCTCATCTTTATTTGTTTATTATCATATTTTAAATCTGTACCACTGACCAGTAAAGATTTTTTTCCCGTGACAATCTTCTGAAGGTATATATCTTCAACTTTTGTCTCAGGGTTTAACTCCGTAAAACTAAAAGCAGAGCCGTCCGGTTTCCATTGAATATTTTGGACAGTTTTTCCGAATAATTTATTTGAGTAATAAATGTCTTCAAGAGTAAGCTTTTGTTGCTGTTGAGCAAAAGCTGAAAGTATGAACAGAATTGTAAAAAATAGAGTTAGCTGTTTTTTCATTATGTTACCTATGTTAAATAATAAATTTTCTTTAAGTGTATAATCCACCCCTTTTTCCTTTCCGGGGCGATGTTTAGTTTATTTAATCTATTGGCCATAGTTTATTAATTTCATCTTTCAATCCAAGATATTCCCACCTTTGTAAAGCAATCGGGACGTTGCCGTTTACCATCATATAATCGTGATAATCTTTTAGATTAAATTTATTGCCAAGCTTTATCTTTGCATCAGAAATTAATTTAAGAATTTGAATTTTGCCTATTTGATAAGTAATTGCCTGTCCGGGAGTGGAAGCAAAAAACCCGGCTTCGCCAATGGCAGATTCTTTATCCATCGGAACTGTGGAAGCAAGGTAGTTAGCTGCGTCTTCGATTGAATAATTGCCGAGAGCAAGATTTACATCTACATTAACTCTAAGAGCACGAAGTCTCATAAAACTGTAAATAATTTCCTTCGAATGGGGGCAGTTGTCGAAAAGGCCAAGCTGCAGCATTAACTCTTCAACATAAAATCCTATTCCTTCGTTTGAGTTTGAATCAAAATAATGTCTGCGTAATTTATCAGGATTTTTCCACGATTGCGCTAATTGAAAATAATGTCCAGGTACACCTTCGTGAATTATTATCGGTCTTGGATCTTTTGCAGTCGCAAGACTGAAATATGAGAGGTTTGGTGATGGTTTAGGGATATAACGCACACAGTTTTGGTCTAATCTTGTAGGTGAAGTAAAATCGTCATCTTCACCATACATTGACATTGGTTTCAAATAATCGGGCATCGATCTGTTCGTATAATGTTGAACCCAACCGGGAATAGACATTACATTTTTTTCAACTAAAAATTTCCTGATTGATTCTTCATCAATTTTATTTTGCTTTATTTGTTCAGCTATCGATGAAAAGATTTTCACTGGAGGAACATCTTTATTTCTCAGCTTTTCAATTGTATCAAAAGCAACAGCTCTGTTCCATTCGGTTTTGCTCATTAATAAAAGGTCTTCCGGCGAATACGGAACAAGTGCTATATTTCTCAGGAAGTATACATAATTCTTCCTTCCCACGTTAAATGTTTTAGTCATCTTGTCTCTGTTTTTCTCAAGCCAGTTGCGATAATTATTAAATGAATGGATCGCATTTTTAACATAAATATCTGTACCGGAGGGGAAGTAATCAGGGAAGTCTTTTTTCAGGGTTGCAAAAGATGCTGCTAGATTTTTATCAATTCCTTTTAGCATTTCAATGGCTATATCTGCGAAAGCCTGTACAGGTTCTTTCAGATTTTCTTTAGCATATTTTAATGTAGTTGGAATGCTTTTTAATCTTACTAAAATATTGTCAGCCCTGTTTTTCGTCATAGGGCTGCTGATAACGAGTAAATCGTGAATTATCCCGGCTGTTTGAAAAACATAAAACTCAGGATGTGAGTAAGGAAGCTTTAAAATATTTAATTCCCAGTTAACTCTTCCAATTGCCGAATGAAGCAAAAGGAAGTCTACGCTGTCGGATATTGTCCAGCTATCCTTCGGAAGTTCTCTTAAATTTGCTCTAAATTCAATATATTTATTCTCATAGCTTTTAAGAGATTCCGGAGAATAGTCAGGAACCCATCCGTCAGACCTTTCTATTCGCGGGACATCATCTCCTGTAACCGGTTGTGTAATAGTTCGCCAATTAAAAAACTCTTTTGCTAAATTTTGCAAAGATTGATTAGTTTGGGAAAAGATACTAACTGAAAAAATTAGGAAGTAAAATAAACTAAGTCTCATATTTATCCCTTCAGCTTTTAGAATTTTTGAAATGATAAATTAAAATAAGCAAAAAATATCTAGAAATACTAAAGTAAAATCGTTTGCAATAGTATAAAATCTAATTTTAATGAGTCTAATTTAATAACCTTTAGTATAACCCAAATCCGGAAAATTTATGAAAAAGAATTTACTGCTGGCATTATTGATCTTTTATTCAGCATCGCTTGCACAATCCCAAACAAAAAAACTACTTTTGAAGAAAACCAATGTTGAAATTAAACTCGACGGTGTTATTGATCCCGTATGGAACACGGCTGATTCTGTTTCAGATTTCTTTCAGCTTTCTCCTTATTATGATAAGCCCCCGACTGTAAAAACAGTTGCAAAAGTTTTAACCACTGATGACGCAATCTACGCTTTAATGGTTTGCTACGACGATGAAAAAGACATTACGGCTTTTACCGGAATGCAGGATGATTTTGCAGGCGATATTGTTTCAATTATGCTTGATACTTTTGGAGATAACAAAACGGCTTACAAACTTGCTGTTAATGCTTCCGGTGTTCGTGCAGATTCAAGATTGCTGGATGACGCACGCAACCGGGATTATAGCTGGGACGGTATCTGGTTTTCTGCAACTAAAATTTATTCGTGGGGATATGTTGTAGAATGGAAAATACCTTACAAATCAATTCAGTATGATGACAAACTAACTGAATGGGGGCTCGATTTTGACAGGTGGAGAGCAAAAAATTCTGAAGATATTTACTGGAATAAATATAATCAGAATGAAGGCCAGAGAATCTCAAAATTTGGAAAACTTGTTTTCGAAGATTTTCATCCCACTATTCACGGATTAAATCTTGAAGTTTATCCGGTTGCAGTTACAAAAGCTACTTATATAAATGATAGAAAATATAAAATTGATCCTGAAGCAGGGCTTGATCTTCTATATAACCCATCACCCAAATTAAAATTTCAGTTAACTGCTAATCCTGATTTCGCACAGATAGAAGCCGATCCTTATAACTTTAATATTTCCCGTTATGAAACCTTCTACAATGAAAGGAGACCATTCTTTACTGAAGGAAGCGAAATTTTTACTGCCTCTGGTAAAGAAAAAAATACCGGTTTTTATCAACCATTAAATATTTTTTATTCCAGAAGAATAGGAAAAGTTTTACCGGACGGCTCGACGGTTCCGTTGATCGTAGGCGCAAAAGCGTTTGGAAGAATTGATGATTGGGAATATGGGGGCTTCTCTGCAATTACAGGAGAGAAAGAATACATAGACAACAACGGCGTAAAACAAACGGAGGATCGCGCATATTTTACTTCCGGTAGAATTAAAAAATCAATTTTTGATAATTCTACTGTAGGATTACTTTATGTCGGCAAGCAAAGCGGTTCAAATACCTACGGCGTGGTTGATATTGACGGAGCATTTAGGACAACAAAGTGGCAGTTATCATATCAGGTTGCAAGATCAATCAAAAATTCAGAGGGAGATTATGCTGCTTCTGCAGGGTTTGTAAATTTTGGTGATAACTGGGTTAATCTTGCAAGGCTTAGATATGTTGGTCAAAATTTTGATATAAGCCAGGTTGGATTTGTTCCCTGGCTGGGAACAGGTGAATTTACCACTCTGGTTGGGCCTATCTGGAGACCTAAAAATGGTTATATCGATCAGATTTTGTTATTGGGCGGAATTACCATTACTAATAAGAAGTTTGAAAATAATTATACTGACCACAGTGCTCTAATTGATTTTAATATGCATTTCCGTGACAACTGGGGTTACGAATTGACTTACACTTATGGCAAATCAAGAGATCAGGGGATTGTTTATAATTCATATGAAATTGACTTAAGTACTTACTATAATATTAATCCCAGCTGGAATGCAAATCTTTATGGTACGATTGCGAAGACTTACAATTTCGCACGCAATTATGTCGCGCTTTATGAAAATCTTGGTCTAAGTATTTCCTGGAAACCATGGAATGTTCTGGCAGTCGGGACTTCTTATAATATGTATGTTGAGAAAAAACCGGATGGATCATTGCAAGCAATTACTTATAACGCGCGACCATATTTTTCTTTTACACCTGTTAATAATTTGAATTTCAGAGTTTACGCAGATAACCTTTACACTACAGAAACGAATCATCTTGAAAGAGTTTTGCTTGGTGTACTTTTCTCGTATAACTTTTCACCGAAGAGCTGGATATATTTTGCATTCAACCAGCTTAATGACAGAAGCCCGCAGTATGACCAAAGTGGAGTGCTGCTTCCGCAACGTATGCACCTGACCGCACAGGCAGGAGTTTTGAAGATTAAGTACTTGTATTATTTTTGATATGTTTTTCGTAGAGACACGGAGTGCCCCGTGTCTCTACATTTTAAAACTCAAGATCCAGCTGATCAGAAATTATTTTTGGGTTTTCGTGATTAAGATTCGATACACCCACGCCAAGGAGTCTGACAGGCTTAAAAGGCTTTTCCGGTTTATAAAGCAGTTCCTTTATTATCTCAAAAACTTCTTTTTTGCTATCGGCAAATGTTTTCAAAGTTTTACTGCGGGTTGTTAGCTGAAAGTCGTGGTATTTAATTTTAAGTGTAATTGTTTTACCTGTCGTTTTGGTTTTTTTCATGCTTCGTACGAGGTTTTCTATGAGCCTTTCGAGTTCTTCGAGCATAATATTATCATCGTCAACATCGTCATTGAAAGTATTTTCCACGCTGATTGATTTTCTTATCCTGTCAGGTACAACTGGGCTGTTGTAATCACAACGAACAATGTGGTAATAGTATAAACCTGTTTTACCGAATCTTTTTACAAGCTCTTCAAGCTCAAGCCGTTTAATGTCTGCACCCGTTTTAATTCCGAACTTATCCATTTTTTCTGCAGTAACTTTTCCAATGCCGGGAATTTTTTCAATTGGTAGAGTTTCTATAAAAACTTCTGCTTTTTCAGGTGGGATTACAGTTAGCCCGTCCGGTTTTTGTATATCAGATGCGACTTTAGCAAGAAATTTATTAATTGAAACTCCTGCCGATGCTGTTAAATTCAGTTCGTCTTTGATTCTTTGTTTTATCTCTTTTGCAATTAATGTGGCAGATGGATTTCCGATTTTATTTTCGGTTACATCGAGATATGCCTCATCAAGTGAAAGAGGTTCAACCAGGTTTGTGTAGCTTTTAAAAATTTCTTTTATTTGTTTTGAGACTTTACTGTACACATCGAAATGAGGTCTGACAAAAATAATATGGGGACATCTTTCAAAAGCCATTCGTGAAGGCATTGCAGACCGCACTCCGAATTTGCGGGCTTCATAACTTGCTGTCATCACAACGCCGCGTTTGTCTGATCCCCCGACGGCTATTGCTTTCCCTTTTAATTCAGGGTTCTCTCTTTGTTCCACTGATGCATAAAATGCATCCATGTCTACGTGGATTATTTTTCTAATTTCTTCAGTCAATTTGTCAAAAACCTTTTGGTGTAAAGTAATTAATTCAGCATAAAAAAAATCATATTTTATTCCATTCATCCCAAAAATTTCGTTTCTGAAAATAAATTTCTGTAATTTCAATGCTACAAAAACTTATGAGGTTAAATATGAAGAAAGTTTACACTAATTTTACTCTTTCTCTGCTTTTCTGGTATTCTCCTCGCAAAGGAAGAGGCAAGATTTATGAAATATCCTGATATCTATAAAAACAAAATTGTATTCACCTACGAAGGTGATCTCTGGCTTGCAAATACTGATGGAACAGATGCAAAGAGGATCACAAGTTTTCCCGGTGCTGAAATATCAGCAAAGTTTTCGCCTGACGGTAAATCAATTGCATTTACAGCCGATTATGACGGAAGTTACAATGTTTATATAATGCCAGCAGACGGCGGAACCCCTAAAAGAATTACCTACACTCCAGACTTTGCGCAATCAGTCGGGTGGACTCCTGACGGTAGTAAAGTGATTTTCAGATCTTACTGGCAAAATGTAAACGGCCGTGACCCGGATCTTTATTTCGTTGATAAAAACGGTTCCGCACCGGAAAGATTTCCGATAGACCGCGGAAGACTCTGCAGTTTTTCACCCGACGGAAATAAAATCGTTTACCAGAGGAAAGGTGACGAGGAATACCAGAGAAAAAGATACAAAGGCGGACAGTATCCGGATATCTGGATGTATGATTTTTCTACTAATAAATTCACAGCAATTTCAGATTACGTAGGAAAGAATGCTTACCCTATGTGGATCGGCACAAACACAATGTATTTTGTTTCCGACAGAACAAACGGTGTTTCAAATCTTTACAAAGAAGATCTTTCAACAAAAAGTATTTCTCAAATAACAAATTACAGCGATGTTGATGTGATGATGCCTGAGACAGATGGACAGCAAATAATTTTTATGCATGATGGCTACATCAATATTCTTGATCTGAATACGAATAAGATTACGATATTAGATGTGGATGTGGATTCAGACAGATGGGCTTTACGCGACAGGTATATTAATCCGAAAGATTATATCCATTATATGGATGTTTCAAACGATGGCAAAACCGCAGTGCTCGGTGCCAGAGGGGATGTGTTTACTGTACCGACAGGCGAAGGACAAACCGAAAACCTTTCGTGGACCCCTGGTTCAAGAGAATTATATCCGACAATATCTCCTGACGGCAAATGGGTTGCTTTCTTTTCGGATAAATCAGGCGAATACGAACTTTACATTCAAAAAACTTTTCCCGAAGGGACAAGCGATGGTGAATGGACACAGCTTACAACAAGCTTGAAACACTTTATCTATCATCCTGTGTGGTCGCCTGATGGGAAGAAAATATTATTTGGCAATAAGGATTTTAAAATATTTTACATCGATGTAGCAACTAAAAAGCTTGTACAGGTTGATGAATCAAACCAGTTAAAAAATGATGAATTTTACTGGGAAGAAAGCGATTATAATTGGTCGCCCGACAGTAAATGGATCTGCTACAGCTTTACGCAATACAACAAGAACAACCAGGTCTTTATCTATAATATAGATGAAAATAAAAAATACCCTGTAACCGATGATTTCTTCGATAACATAAACCCGAGGTTTGATGCTAACGGTAAGTATCTTTATTATTTATCCAGCAGAAATTTTAAACTGCATATGGATTTCTACGAAGACAATCACGTGGAGGCAACTCCACAACAGGTGATGGTTGTGCAGCTTCAGGATGGATTAACTCCTCCTTTTGCTGATGCTGTAACAAAAGAAACAAAGAAAGCCGGTAATAATTTCAGAATAGATATTAACGGATCTAATGAAACGTACATATCCTTTGCCTGTTGATCCCGGAAATTATTTCTTCCTGAAAGCAGGGAATGATAAAGTCGCCTGGGCTTCAGTTACGGCTTTTACTGAAGACGAGTATGAAGAAATATTTAAACCGGGAAGAAACACAAAATGGGATCTTCATATTTTTGATATGGATAAGAAAAAGGAAGTTACACTTTCCGAAAAGATCAGGGATTTTGCCGTTTCATCGAATGGCGAAAATTTGATCATAAACAGGAACAAGGATTACTACACAACTACTTTCAATGAAGCTTTTAAATCAAAGTCATTGGGAAGCAAGGTAAATCTTGATGGAATGAATTATAAAGTTGATAATCAGAAGGAGTGGACACCAGATCTTTAACGATACCTGGAGATGGTACCGCGATTTCTTTTACGATTCAAATATGGATGGGCAGAACTGGAAAGCGCTGGGTGATAAATATCGCGCTTATATTCCGTATATATCATCGCGCGGCGATCTCAACTGGGTAATGTCTCAGCTAGTTGGTGAACTTGCAACTTCTCATACATACATTGGCGGGGGAGATTACGGTCCGTCAGGAAGCGCCAAAATCGGATGTCTACACCGGCTGGCTCGGTGCCGATCTCGCTGCAGATAAAAACGCAGGCTATTATAAGTTCGATAAAATTTACGGACCAACGGAATATAATCTCGATTTGAACGGACCGCTTTCACGTCCCGATATCGATGTAAAAGAAGGGGATTATTTAATTGCAATAAACGGAAAAGAAATAAAAGTGCCTGAAGATTATTTCAAAGAGCTGCAGGTGATCAAAGGACAGAAAGTTTCAGTAACTGTAAACAGCAAACCTTCAATGGAAGGAGCAAAAACTTACGAAGTTGAACCGATCAGAAATTCAAGATCGTCTTCGTTATTTCAGATGGATTACGGATAACATTCACAAAGTGCTTAAAGAAACCGACGGCAAGGTTGGTTATATGCACATCACTGCTATGGGTGCCGGCGGAATTGGTGAGTTCGACAAATACTGGAGAGCATTCCGTTACAAAGACGGTTTGATAATCGATGTTAGAAGAAACTCAGGTGGATGGACTGAATATTTTATGATTGATAAGCTGGAAAGAAAAATGACTGCGTACAATGTGTTGACAGGGATGGAACCTTTCAGATATCCCGGCAGCACTTCGAACGGACATTACGTTGCAGTTACGAATGAAGATGATGGTTCAGACGGCGAGGCATTCCTCGAAGATTTCAGAGCTAATCATCTCGGAAAAATAGTTGGCGTTCCGACCTGGGGCGGATTAGTTGGAATTATTAATGCGCAGACTACAATAGACAACGGAAGTGTTAACCAGTCAAACAACGCATTTTACGGAAATGAAGGAAAGTGGCTGGTTGAAAACCACGGTGTTGATCCAGATATAGTCATAGATAACGATCCAGCTTCCGTTATGGCAGGAAAAGATCCGCAGCTTGAAGCAGCGATTAAGGAAGTGCTGAAAGAAATAAAAGAGCACCCTTTTAAATTTGCTCCACAGCCTCCATATCAGAAAAGATAATCTGTAAATAAGAAAGCCGGGTCAGTTTGACTCGGCTTTTTTTGTTTTAAAATTAGTAATATTCAAAATACTATAAAAAAATTCTTTATCTTTATAAAGCCTTTATCTTGAGCCGAAATCATAAAACTATAGTTAAGCAGGTCTGATTATCAAAACATTAGAAAATCTTTCTTCACTTGACAGGTCATTAGCAATTATCAGGATAACAGCGCTGTGGGCATTCAGCGAATCTGTGCTTGGAGGGGTATTACATGCTTTAAGTATTCCGTTCAGCGGCGCATTGCTCAGCGGTTTTGCAGTGATATTAATTTCGCTTATGTCATTGTTCTCTTCGCGTGGCGAAATACTGAAAGCTTCTATTATTGTGGTTTTAATTAAAGCAACGATCAGTCCGTATGTACCATTAACAGCACACGTTGCAGTTCTTACGCAGGGATTACTCGGCGAGGCCTTCTTTTTCTCAAAAAAGTTTTTTAAAACTTCTTCAATTCTGTTTGCTGTTGTGGTTGTGGTTTTATCTGGAGCCCAGAGAATACTAACATTAACAATAGTTTTCGGTAATACACTGTGGAATTCTATCGATACGTATTCACGAATTCTTATTGCAGAATTTTTCGGTAAAAACAGTTCACAAAATCTTATCAGCGCAAGCCTGGTAATTATTTCAGCATATATTTCCCTTCATGTTTTAATAGGCTTTTTCTTTGGATTTGTGGCCGGCAAACTTCCTGTGTGGATAGATAAAAATATTACCGAAAAAGCTATTATCGACTATGATCAATCTGAGTTTGAAGGGAAGTTTCCTGAGACAAAAAGGAAGAAGAAAAAATGGTGGAAGAAAAAACCCGGCAAAATATTTTTATCTGTTGTGCTGATACTTGTTGTCTTTTCTTATTTTCATCCTGAACTAGGGAAAGATTATTCGATCAAACTAATAATTATGGTTGTAAGGTCTTTTCTTGTTTTATTCCTTTGGTTCACCCTGATTTCGCCGCTACTGTACAAAGCTTTTCGAAAAATAATTGACAAGAAACAAATATCTTACCTGGCGGAAACGGATAAAATACTTTCGACCTTTCCCGAACTGAAAAGGATATCACAATACTGCTGGAAAAAGTCTCTTGAGTTTAAAGGCTATGCGCGGCTCAAATATTTTATAACCTCTACTCTTTTACTAGCGCTCTTCTCTAATTCTGAATATTAAATTGCTTAAAATGAATCGAGGCTATTGTTAAATATATTATTTACTTTTGCAGGTTAATGAAGTAAATTAATTTAGTAAAATTAGGGGTGAACCTATGCGTGCAAGAATATATTCTTACATCCTTTTAATAGTTGGGATTGTGCTTATCATTTACGGCCTCTCCGAATTTAGCTACTCTTCTATGGTCAGTATTCTGGCTATTGGTGTGGGTCTCGGGCTTATTGGAATAGCGGTGATGGCAGGCTTCAAAACAGAAAAATAGGGCTAGACTAACCACTTTCCCCGGCAGCAAATCAATATTTATATTCCCAAAACTGGCAAATAAGATCAAATAAATTGCAAAAATGATATTATTTCGATCGATTTCGTTAACTTTTTCCTCAAATTTCCTGCTAACTCCACACTTTAAATGGCTCCCTTTTTGATAATAATTGACGATCAGCTTCTTTGCGGAGCTTGTAAAATTATTAATAACCAAAGTCATCAGAATGCATAAAATTATCTTAGCAAAGTTTTTAGCCTCCAACATCAAAAAATTTGAAATTGAAGCCCCCAAGATCGCACAGAAAAGAAAGGCCGGACAATTTGTAATTATCAGGATAAAAGAAGGCGGGGAGAGAATTCCGCTAACGATTGCCGATTCAGATATTGAAAAAGGAACGGTAACAATTATAGTTCAGGGAATCGGTAAGACCACCATGGAATTAAATTCTCTGAATACCGGCGATTCGATTCTGGATGTCGTCGGTCCGCTCGGCAAACCATCTCACATTGAAAAATTCGGAACAGCAGTTTCAATCGGCGGCGGTGTAGGAACTGCGATAGCTTATCCGACTGCAGTTGCATTGAAGCAGGCGGGCAACGAAACAATTTCAATCATAGGCGGAAGGACAAAAGAGTTTGTTATTCTTGAAGACGAAATGAAAAAAGTATGCGATGAAGTTTACCCTACTACTGATGATGGCAGTTATGGTTATCATGGGTTTGTAACTCAAAAATTAAAAGACCTAATCGATTCGGGAAAGAAAATAGATTTTGTTCTTGCGATCGGGCCGATCCCGATGATGAAAGCAGTTGCAGATGTTACCCGCCCTTATGGAATTCAAACTGTTGTGAGTTTAAATCCCGTAATGGTTGACGGGACCGGAATGTGCGGCGGATGCAGGGCGACTGTTGATAACAAAACAGTTTTTGTTTGCGTAGATGGGCCGGAGTTCGATGCGCACAAAGTTGACTTTGAGACACTTGCAAGGCGAAACAGAACGTATGGAATATTTGAGAAAGAAGCAGTCGATCATTTTTGTAACATAGATAAAGAATTTCAAAACGGACTGAATAAAAACAACCCGGCTTTTGCCGGATAAATTATCGGAGAGTTTGGATGGGTAAGTTGTCGAATAAAGAAAGAATGAAAATTCCAAGACAGAACATGCCTGAACAGGAAGGCGAAGTAAGGAGTCATAATTTTAATGAAGTTAATCTTGGCTTTACTGAAGAGCTTGCAGTGATGGAAGCGGAAAGATGCATTCAATGTCCAAAGCCAACCTGCGTTGAAGGATGCCCGGTTGGAGTTAAGATAGGCGAATTTATTTCACTTGTTACTGAAAGAAAATTTGTTGAAGCTGCTGCAAAAATTAAAGAAGATAATATGCTTCCTGCTATCTGCGGAAGAGTTTGTCCACAGGAAGAGCAGTGCGAAGCAAAATGTGTTGTTGGCAAAAAGAATGAAGCGGTTGGAATCGGAAGACTTGAAAGATTTGTTGCTGATTATGAAAGAGAAAAGCTTGGCTTAAGAAAACCTGAACTGAAAACTAAAACCGGAAAGAAAGTTGCAATTGTCGGAAGCGGTCCTGCGGGGTTAAGCTGCGCTGCAGACCTTATTCAAATGGGACACAATGTAACAGTATTTGAAGCATTACACGAACTCGGCGGAGTGCTGGTTTATGGTATTCCTCAATTCCGTTTGCCGAAAGAGATTGTTAAAACGGAAATCGATGTGCTAAAAGAACTTGGCGTTGAATTTAAGCCGAATGCTGTAATCGGTTTTACAGATACACTCGATGAATTGCTGCAGGATGGTTACGATGCTGCATTTATAGCTGTCGGTGCCGGGCTTCCATACTTCTTAAATATAGATGGTGAAAACCTGAACGGAGTATATTCATCAAATGAATTTTTAACAAGAGTAAATTTGATGAAAGCTTACAAATTCCCTGAATTTGACACTCCGGTTTTTAATGTTAAAGATAAAAATGTTGCTGTATTCGGCGGCGGAAACACAGCGATGGATGCTGTAAGAACTTCGAGAAGACTAGGCGCAAAAAATGCATATATAATTTACCGCAGATCGGAAGTCGAACTGCCTGCAAGAAAAGAGGAAGTTCACCATGCCAAGCAGGAAGGCATTGAATTTATTTTATTATCGAACCCGACTAAATTTATAGGTGATAAAGATGGGTGGCTGCGGGGAGTTGAAGTTCAAAAGATGGAACTTGGTGAACCTGACGCTTCCGGTAGAAGGAGACCGATACCGATAAAAGATTCTGAATATGTGATCGACATTGATATGGCAGTAATAGCAATTGGTAATGGTTCAAATCCAATAATTCAGAAAACCACTCCCGATTTAAATTTTAACAAATGGGGAAATATTCTTGTTAACGAAGAGACAATGGAAACCTCAAAGAAAGGAGTTTTTGCAGGAGGCGATATTGTAACCGGTGGCGCAACTGTAATTCTTGCAATGGGTGCAGGAAGAAAAGCTGCAAAAGCAATTGATAATTATTTGAATGTTAGTGTTAATGTAAATTGGGGGGATGTATGTCGCTGTTAAAATTTCTTGAGAGTGATAGGATTGAAATCATTAATGAAGCCCTGTTTGAACTTGACAGATCGAGGCTCAAACATTACTCTGAATCAGATAAAGAAACAAACGAAGAACGGCTTAAAAATCTTTATGACATTTTAATTAGCTGTGTAAGCACTAAAAGTCTGATCGAAATTTGTAATTATTGTGAAGAACTTGCCGAAAAGAGATTTAAAGCGGGGTTTGATCTTTATGAAGTCCAATCTACAATAAATGTTCTTGAAGAAATTATCTGGGAAAAGATAATTAAATACTTGCCTGCTACAGAATACGAACGTGCACTTGGAATGATCACAACAATACTAGGGGCAGGAAAAGATTCACTTGCCTGCAAATACGTTTCGCTTGCCAGTCAGTGTAAAAAACCTACTCTTGATCTTTCGGAATTATTTAAAAGCAAAGAATTATCTTAATCTTTAAGATTAATCCGAATTGATTTTACTTCAATTTAGAGCAGGCAAATTAATTTATTATTCCTTAGTTTTATTTTCTAATTCAATACTAAAATTGCCGCTAAGTATTTGAGCTATAATATTTTTTTAAGACTTAATTCGAGGATAAACATGCATGCAATCGGGCTTGGATTTGCTGATTGGCTGATAATAGCAATCTATTTTGGTTTTATTATAGGAATAGGTTTTTACCTTCGCAAGTACACTAAAAGTCAGGAAGATTTCTTTCTTGCTGGAAGAAAAAACAGTTCGTGGGTAGCCGGGCTCGCTTTTCTTTCCGCAAATCTCGGAGCACTTGAACTGCTCGGAATGACAGGCAACACATATAAGTACGGTATGTATGTTGCGCATTTCTATTGGATTGGTGCAATACCTGCAATGCTTTTCCTCGGGATTTATATGATGCCGTTTTATTACAGCAGTAAGATTAATTCAGTCCCCGGCTATTTAAAATTGCGCTTCGATGAAAAAACAAGAGTGCTAAACGGAATTGCATTTGCTATTATGACTTTGCTCGTTTCAGGCATTAATCTTTACGCAATGGCGCTTGTGCTGCATACTTTTCTTGGCTGGCACTGGGATTTGAGTATGTGGGTTTCTGCTATTACTGTTGGTGTTTACGTAACGATGAGCGGTTTGCTTTCAGCGATCTTTACAGAAATTATTCAATTCTTTTTAATATGGTTTGGATTATTTCTTGTTTCAATTCTTGGTATTGTAGAAATAGGAAGCATCCACCAAATTTTTGCAAGAGTGCCTGAAGCATTTAATACTTTGTGGTCAACTTCAGGCAATGCTTCACAAAACGGAATGATGATTACATGGGGAGGAATTGTGCTCGGGCTCGGTTTCGTTCTTTCATTTGGCTACTGGACTACAGATTTTCTCGTCGTGCAGCGAGCGTTTTCTGCAAAAGATCTTCGGTCTGCCCGGATGACGCCTATTCTTGCTTCATTTTTTAAGATGGCAATTCCGTTTATTGTAATTCTTGCAGGGCTTATTGCATTGGTTCTCGCAAATGATCCGCACAGCGGATTTTCACTTTTAAAAGACGGCGGGCAAATTAATTATGATTCTGCATTGCCTCTCTTGATAGCAAGATATTATCCTCGCGGTTTGGTTGGACTTGGAGTGACTGCATTGCTTGCAGGATTTATGGCCGGACAAGCCGGAAACGTTAGCGCATTTAATACTGTCTGGACATACGATATCTACAAATCTGTAATTAATAAAAAAGCCAACGATGAACATCTTTTATGGATGGGAAGAGTTGCAACAGTTGTCGGTGTTGCGGTAAGTCTTGGAACGGCTTACTGGGCAAAAAGTTTCCCGAGTATAATGGATTATATGCAGGCTATCTTTTCATGGGTAAACGCTCCCTTGTTTGCAACGATGCTACTTGGAATGTTTGTTGTATGGATAACACCTGCAGGTGCATTCTGGGGATTGGTTGCCGGAATGGGTTCATCTTTTACTTTATATCTTGCCGTAAAATTTGAGTGGATCAGCAGAAGTTTTATAACACTCTCAAGTCCTGCCAGCGATATGGCCGCAAATTTCTGGAGAGCGTGGTGGGCGTGGCTGATATGTTTTAGCGTCACTATAATTATAAGTTTATTTACAAAAAAGAAACCAAAAGAGGAACTGGTTGGCTTGGTGAAAGGATTAACACCCGAAAATGTAAACAAAGGTATTCCTTTTATTAAACGACCTGAGTTTTACGCAATTATATCTCTAATAGTATTTGTAATTTTAAACATCGTCTTTTGGTGAGAGGAGATTTATTATGAAACCTATCTGGTATTTTGTCGGACTTATTTTATTAGCAATGGGCCTGGTCCTCTTTATTAACGGAGTTTATTATCTATTTAGTCCTGGCGGGAAACAAACAGAACTTCAGGGTTTGCATCCCGATGTTTGGTGGGGCGCGCTTATGATAATTGTTGGTTTGATATATATTATTAAGAACAGAAAAGTTAAAATAGAATAACCTATGACTGATCCTGAAAAAATACGGGAAAAATTTAAACATTTATATAATGAAGAGCCTCAGCTTTTCCGCTCACCCGGAAGAGTAAACCTGATAGGGGAACATACTGATTATAATGAAGGTTTTGTTTTACCAGCTGCAATAGATAAAGATATACTTTTCGGAATAACACCGAGGAACGATAACAAAGTGTCATTTTATTCAATTGATTTTAATGAAGAAGCCATTTTAGAAATAAATGATATTAAGAAATCCGAAAAAGTCTGGGCAAATTATTTAATTGGTGTGATTGATCAGTTAAATAAAACCGGTAAAAAGATCAAAGGATTTAATTGTGTATTTGGCGGGGATATACCAATCGGTTCCGGTTTGTCATCGTCCGCTGCAATTGAAGCCGGGCTTACTTTTGCACTTAATCATATTTATGATTTAAAAATTGATAAACAGGAAATTGTTAAGCTTGCACAAAGATCCGAGAATGAATTTGTGGGGGTTAAATGCGGAATAATGGATCAGTTTATTAATGTTTATGGGAAAGAAAATCACGTATTAAAATTAGATTGCCGTTCACTTGATTTTGAATTTTATCCTTTTAACTCAGAAGAGTATAAAATTGTTTTGTTTGATACCCACGTTAAACATTCCCTGGCTTCAACTGAATACAATCTGAGAAGAAGACAATGTGAAGAAGGCGTAAAAATTTTACAGCATCATTACCCGGAAATAAAAAGCCTTAGAGATGCAAAAAAAGAGCAATTGTTTGAACATCAGAAAGAATTTAATTGTAAAGTGTTTGATCGCTGCTTATACGTAGTTGAAGAAAAAGAGCGTGTCGAAAAATCCAGTAGGGATTTAACAAACAATAAACTCGAGGATTTTGGTTTACAGATGCTTTTTTCTCACGAAGGCCTGCGGGATAAATATGAAGTGAGCTGCAAAGAGCTTGATTACCTTGTGGAAGTTGCATCTGTTCAGGATGGAATATTAGGCTCAAGAATGATGGGTGGCGGATTTGGCGGCTGCACAATAAATTTAATAAAGAATGATTGTGTTAAAGAAATAAGTAAAATTATTTCCGAAGAATACAGAATTACTTTCGGCAAAGAACCCGGAATTTATGTTTGCAAAATTGTTGATGGGACTAAAAAAATAAACTAAATTTAAAAGCTAGTGGTTTTATTTATAGGAGAATTATGAAGATCAAAGTATTCCTTACCACAATAACAATTTTAATACTTTTAACTTTAATATCCTGCAATAAAAGCAATAAGCCTGCAGGAACCAAAACGATCGGAGTAAGTCTGCTGACAAGAGGCCATATTTTTTATCGTGATCTTGAAGATGGCCTAAAAGCCCAGGCTGAAAAAGATGGTTATCAGGTAATAATTGCTTCAGCGGATTTTGATCTTAACAAACAAATCTCGCAGGTAGAAGATTTTATTTCAAGAAAAGTCGATGCTATTGTTGTATGCCCGGTTGACTCAAAAGGCGTTGGCCCTGCAATTGAAGAAGCAAACAAAGCTGACATTCCGGTTTTCACAGCAGACATCGCTGCTGAACAGGGAAATGTAGTTTCACATATTGCATCTGATAATGTTGCAGGAGGCAAACTTGCCGGAGAATTTCTTGCTAAAGCATTGAATGGGAAAGGGAATATTGCGATTATTAACCAGCCAGCTATAACTTCAGTACTTGATCGCGTTCAGGGATTTAAGGAAGCAATATCAAAATATCCGGGGATTAAAGTTGTTGCTGACGTAAACGGGCAGGGGGTTCGAGATCGTTCCCTTCAGGCAGCCGCGGATGTTTTGCAATCACATCCCGATTTAAAGGGAATTTTCGGAATTAATGATGATTCGGCTCTTGGCGCGCTTGATGCAGTAAAACAGTTTAACAGAAAGGGAATTTCTATTGTAGGATACGACGCAACTCCACCTGCCAGAAAGGAAATTCTCGCTGGCACTGCTCTTAAAGCAGATGTAATTCAAAATCCTAACCTAATAGGCAAAACAACAGTGGACGAAATCAAATTGCATTTTGAAGGAAAAGCAACTCCCAAAGTTGTGCCTGTTGAAGTAGGAATTGTCGATAAAGAAGCACTGGAAAAAGATAGCCCGGCAAAATAAAATATGTCTTCACTTCTCTGTATGGAAAATATTTCGAAACGTTATCCCGGTGTACTGGCGCTGGATGATGTTTCTTTTGAGCTGGGGAAAGGGGAATTGCATTGCCTGCTTGGCGAGAACGGTGCCGGTAAGTCTACATTAATGAAAATTTTATCGGGTGCTCTTAAAAAAGATGCAGGTAAAATTTTTATTGGAGATAAAGAAGTAGATTACAACACTCCTTCAGAAGCGCAAAAACTCGGAATAGGAATTATCTACCAGGATTTCAAACTCATACCTGAACTGACTGCCGCTGATAACATTTTTTTGGGAAGCGAAATATTAAAAAGCTCATTTTCATTTCTTGATAAGAGAAAAATGAATGAACTGGCACAAAAAGCTCTTAGAGAATTAGGGGAAGAAATACGCACCGATATTCCTGTAAATAAATTAAGTGTGGCACAGCGGCAAATGATCGAAATTGTGAAATCTACGCGCCGCAACATCCGCATTCTTGCTATGGATGAGCCAACTGCATCTCTTACGACATCCGAGATAGAAAATCTTTTCAAAGTAATTAGAAAATTGAAGTCAGAAGGCGTTGGAATAATTTATATTTCTCACAGACTTGAAGAAATATTTGAAATTGGTGACCGCGTTACCGTAATGCGCGATGGGAAAAAAATAACCACTTCTGAAATAAAAGATACAAATATCAAAGAGCTTATAAGGCAGATGGTTGGTAGAGAACTGGCTGATGAATTTCCAAAACATACTGCAAAAATTGGTGAAGATATTTTAAGTCTTGAAAATATATAATTGCGGTAAACTAAAGAATATAAATCTAAAGCTGCGCAAAGGTGAAATTCTAGGACTAGCTGGATTGGTAGGAGCTGGCAGAAGCGAAGTAGCTAGAGTGATATTTGGTGCTGATAAAATTGAAAAAGGTAGAATTATTTTTGATGGTAGAGAACAAAAATTTAGATCTCCAAAGGATGCAATAAACGCAGGGATTGCTCTGCTCACCGAAGACAGGAATCTTTACGGATTGTTTATGGAAAGAAGTATCCGGGAAAATATTTCTATATCAAACCTTTCTCCTCTGATGAAAGGGATGTTCATTGATAAAGCAGCTGAGGAAAAAGCAGTAGGGAATTACTTTGATCAATTGCAGATAAAAGCTCCCACACAGGGAACGAAAGTTGAAAATTTAAGCGGCGGCAACAGGCAAAAAGTGGTACTTGCAAGATGGCTGCACACTCATTCTAAAATTATAATTTTTGATGAACCAACTGCGGGGATTGATGTAGGGGTGAAGTTTGAAATTTATAGTCTTATTAACAAGCTGGTAGAACAGGGGATGGGAGTAATTGTTATTTCATCTGAGTTGCCGGAACTAATTGGAATTTCGGACAGAATAGTTATTATGTGCGAGGGAAGAATAACCGGCGAATTAATGAAGGAAGAGTTCTCTCAGGAAAATATTCTAAAATTAGCTACTCAGGCCTTGGAAAAAACTTATGCTGACTAGTATTCGTGATTCGAAATATTTCGAAAAATTTTCTGAATTCAGCCTTGCAATTGTTTTCCTTTTTGAAGTATTAATCTTTTCCCAGTTGTCTCCGTTTTTTTTCTCGGCGGAAAATCTTTTAAACGTTACTTTGCAAGCTTCGATTACGGCAATCATTGCGGCAGGAATGACATTTGTAATCCTGACAGCAGGGATTGACCTTTCCGTTGGCTCGTTGGTTGCGTTTGCCGGTGTGTTAACAACAAGCATGCTGAAAATTAATCTTCCGCTATATCTTGTTTTTCCAATTGCACTTCTTGGAGGACTTTTATTCGGAGTAGTATCAGGTGGGATTGCCGGAGTTTTTGTTACAAAATTCAGAATCACACCATTTATTGTTACACTAGCTTTGATGACTATCTGGCGGGGGGCATCATTTGTTTATACAGGGGGACGGCCAATCTGGGAACTGCCGGATGTTTTCAGTTTTTTAGGGGCCGGAAGAATTTTGGGAATTCCATTTCCAACTATAATAATGGTAATAGTTTTTGTGGTTTCACACATTGTTTTAACAAAAACTAAATTCGGGAGATATGTTTATGCAGTTGGTGGAAATCTTGAAGCAGCAAGGCTCGCCGGAATAAATACAAATTTCATTTTAACTTCAGTTTACATTATTTCAGGAGTGTTGTCTGCAATAAGTGGAATTCTTTTGGCTTCAAGAGTAAACTCTGGCCAGCCAAATGCGGGGCTAATGTACGAACTAGATGTAATCGCTGCGGTTGTTGTCGGCGGTACAAGTTTGTTCGGTGGGCGTGGAACTATTATCGGAACTTTTATCGGTGCGATGCTGATAGCTGTTCTTAAAAATGGATTAAACCTTCTAAATGTCGGTTCATATATTCAACAGATAGTAGTGGGCGTTGTTATTCTGCTGGCTGTACTTTTAGATCAATTGAGACAGAAATGAAAAAGCATATTGAATTAATCATTATGCTGTGCTTATAAACTTAATTTAGATCTTATTCGTGATTATTGACAAAATTACATCATTGGATGGAACGGATATTGAATATTATAAATTTGGCACTGGTCCATCGCTAATAATTATTCATGGATCCTTTAGGGCCGCTGAAAATTATACTAAGTTGGCAGAATGTCTGGCTCAGAAATTCACGGTTTATATAATAAACCGACGTGGGCGTGGGAAGAGTGGCGACCAGGGAATAAATTATAGTATTCAAAAAGAAGTAGCCGATATTACTACCGTTTTAAGAAAAACTGAATCAAGTTTTTTATTCGGACACAGTTTCGGCGGTTTAGTTGCTCTTGAAACGGCAATGGTTTATCAAATTAAGAAACTTGCTTTATATGAGCCTGCCATTTCAGTAAATAAATCGCTTGATATAGACTGGATACCTCATTTTGAAGAAAAATTGAATCAACAAGAATTTAGTGAAGCTCTAATTATATTCTTTAAAAGTATGGGCGTAAATATTCCTGATGAGCAATTGAAAGTTTATGTTCAAAATCTTTCCGAAACTCCTGAATGGCAGGAAACTACCAGAATTCTACATACTATTGTAAACGAGGCTAAGGAAGCATATAGATTAGATTCTACAATTAAAAAATATAAGTCAATATCTGGTGAAATATTATTTATGAAAGGTACAGTGGGCAATGAAGCTGATATTTTATTTAATGAAAAATCCTCTCAGGCATTGAAAACTGTAATAGAGAATTTAAAAATAAAAACATTTGATGGCTTTGATCATAATGCTCCGGACATGACTGCACCTGATGAAGTTGCCAGTGCTCTTTTCGATTTCTTTTTATAATTTTTAAGATATTTATCGATTAAAAATCTAAAACTAAAAGGTAAAAAATGAAATCACTTAAATACTTTTTCGTCATTTCCTTATTTCCTCTGTTAATTTTTGCGCAGAACAAAACGGTTCAGCAAAAAGAAAGCAATGTTGATAAGGTTGCAAAGAAATTATCATTTTTGAGTACTTATTCTTATGATGACTGGAAGAAAAGTCCTAATCTTTCCGGTGGAACTGTTGTTGAAGGTGACCCTACTTCGGTTAATTTTGATGATTCCAAATGGGGAACATTAAAACTTGATCAACACGTAACCGATGATTCCTGCTGGCTAAGAAAAACTATCGTACTTCCAAAACAATTTCTCGGTACACCTGTAAAGGGGAAAGTTAAACTTCTTCTATCAGTAGATGATTATGGTTATCTCTGGATAAATGGTGAAAGCAAAGGATATTTCCCCTGGGATGGAGATTTTGTTTTAACTAATGATGCAAAGCCGGGTGATAAATTTGTTGTTGTTATAAAAGCAATAAATACAGGTGGGCCTTTAAGATTAATAAGAGCAGAGCTTGATATGGGGGTTACAAACCCGCTTAAGCAGGACATTCAGGATCTTTCATTAAGCTTAAGAGTTGGACAAAAATTATTAAGCTTTGATACTTATCAGACGAACGCCCGCGTTAGGACTGATCCGGGTATTGATAAATCAAATATCGACAAAAATGAAAAAATAAAATTAAATAAACTTTTACAGGCTGAAGTTTTAAAAATTAATGTTGATGCACTTGAACAGGGCGATATAGATAAATATGAAGAATCGGTTGTAGAAGCAAAGAGACAACTTGAACCAGTGGCAAAGTTTGCAAAAAAATTCACTCTCTTTTTTGATTCAAACGCACATATTGATGCAGCATGGTTATGGCGCGATCTCGAAACTGTAATGATCTGCCGAAATACTTTTTCTTCTGTGCTTCATATTATGGATGAAAAGCCAGACTTTACTTATACTCAAAGTGCTGCACAATATTTCAAATGGATGCAGGATAAATTTCCTAATGTATTTAACGGAATTAAAGCAAGAGTAAAAGATGGCAGATGGGAACTAGTTGGTGGGATGTGGATTGAACCCGATTGTAATTTGCCGAGCGGCGTTTCGTGGGACAGGCAATTGCTTTATGCAAAAAAATATTTCCAGAAAGAGATGGGAGTTGATGTAAAGATTGGCTGGAATCCTGACTCCTTTGGTTATACCTGGAATATGCCTATGTTTTATCAGAATGCAGGTATTGATGCATTTATTACACAAAAACTTGGCTGGAATGATACGAATGTATTTCCCTATAGAGTTTTCTGGTGGGAATCTCCCGACGGATCAAAAATCCTTTCTTACTTTCCTTTCGATTATGTGAATACAATTACTCAGTCTTATGAACTGGTAGATTGGCTTAGACAGTTCGAGGCAAATACCGGCTTCAAAAATTTTATGGTACTTTTTGGAGTAGGTGATCACGGCGGTGGACCTTCAATTGATATGATAACAAGGATAGAACACTTGAAAACAGTTTTCATTTATCCTTCTATTAAATACGGAACGGCTGGAAAATATATCAATTGGCTAAAGAAACAGGATCTTTCAAAACTCCCGGTTTGGGATAACGAACTCTACCTTGAGTATCATCGTGGTACTTTCACATCACACGGTAAAATAAAAAAATATAACAGAGAACTGGAAAATCTTTTAGCAGAATCTGAAAAATTTTCTGCACTATCTACAGATTATGGAAACAAATATCCGGGAAAAGATTTAGAAGATGCCTGGGATAAAGTAATGTTTAACCAATTTCACGATATTCTTCCCGGTTCAGGAATCAGAGAAAATTACATCGATGCCGACGTTAAATATAAAAAAGCTGAAGAGATAGGTAACTTCACTCTTAACAAGGCTCTTGGTTCAATTGACGAAAGCATTAATACTTCAGAAATAGAAAATGGAACACCGGTAACAGTTTACAATCCGTTAAACTGGGAAAGAACTGATATTGTAAAATTAAATCTTCCGGAGGGTGATGAAAATGTTTACTCGATTTATGAAACAAGCGGAAAAGAAATTCCATCGCAAATGGGAAAAATTGACCGCTTTCATAATCAAGTAATGTTTATTGCTTCAAATATTCCATCAGTTGGTTACAAGACTTATGTTTTGAAGGAGGGCAAATCATCTTTGGCAAATTCTCCTCTTTCTGCAACTGATACAAAAATGGAGAATCAGTATTTCACGATTTCTATCGATACATCAACAGGCTGGGTGAAAAATATTACTGATAAAAGAAACGGTAAGAAATTATTTAATGGTGAAGGCAACAAACTGCAATTACTCGAAGATAAACCAAAGCAATGGGATGCCTGGAATATTGGATTAACAGGAGTCGAATATCCTTCACATTTAAAAAAGCTGAAGTAGTTGAATCAGGTCCTGTGAGAACTATCGTTAGATTGTACCGTGATTACTTAAAACCGGGAATAGTAAAGGATTATCCAACACCAAATTTCCCTTCATCATTCTTTACTCAGGATGTTATTCTTTATAATGGACTGGATAGAATTGATTTCCAAACAAAAGTTGACTGGTGGGAATCACACACGATGCTCAAAGTTGCCTTTCCGTTCTCCTTCAGCGATACGGTTGCAACTTATGAAATACCTTACGGTTCTATTGAAAGATCTACTCAAAGAAAAACAAACTGGGAAAAAGCAAGATTTGAAGTACCTGCTGAAAAATGGGCCGATATGACTTCAGGCGATTATGGAGTCAGCTTGTTGAACAATTCAAAATATGGATACGATACGAAAGATAATGTGATGAGATTATCGCTTCTTCGTTCTCCCAAATGGCCTGATCCAACACAGGATATGGGAAAACATACTATCGATTATGCTTTGTATCCTCATAAAGGCGATTGGAAATTAGCAAACACGGTTCAACAGGGATGGAACTATAATGAACCTTTAATTGCTATGATGAATTCGGTTCATCCTGGAAGTTTGCCACTAAGCAATTCATTTGTAAAACTTAATGAAGATAATCTTGTACTGACAACCGTAAAAAAAGCTGAAGATTCAAATGCATGGATTATCCAGTGGTATGATGCTGAAGGCAGAGCAACGGAAGCAACATTAACTTTGCCGGCAGTGCCTAAAAAAGTTTTACAATCAAATTTTATGGAAGTAGATGGGAAACCAATTCACTTTAATGGGAAGGTTGTAAAGGTTAAAACGAAGAAAAATTCTGTCGAGACAATTAAAGTTTATTTCCAGTGATTTTCCTAATTCTTATTAATCATGAATAGAAATACGGTTGTTATTTTATAGTCAACTTTTGAATCGGGCTATATGAAACTAAAAGCTTTGGCTGTTAAATTGGTACCGATGATATAAGGATAAATAAAGGAAAGATTGTTTTTTTGAAAATCGATGATATTATTATCCGGTATTTCCGGTTGCCTTATTGATATTTATAAAAGAGAGCACTGTTATTTTTTAATCTAGAATTTAAAATCTAAGCCTTTGCTAAATTTCTTCGATTCGGGGATATTTCTATTCTCAATTCTGTTTTTTGATAACCCATAATTTTAATTTATGCGCTTTTACGCTTAATTCGGAATTAAGTGATTATTGATAATATGGTATAGGTTTTGACCTTTATTGTATAGATCAGGATTTCTGGATTACAAAAGAATGATTTAACTAATATGGAAAGTAAAATTATCCCTAAGCTGCTACTCATATCATTTTTTTTTCTTATCAATCTTATTTCAGCCCAAACAATTATCTTAGAAGGAAAGGTAATTGACTTTACGACTAAGAATCCTGTAGAGAATGTAAACATTATAGCTATTGGGAATAACTATTCTGCAACGACTAATCTTCAGGGTGAGTTTAAACTTAATATTCCCCTTGGCGAATATAAGTTGAAATTTAGTCACGTTTCGTATACAACAAGAATTTTATCTGTAAAAATAAGTGATAATAATTCCGACACAGATCTTGTGGTTCAACTACAACCCGGTAACATTCCGATCAAAAATATTTATGTTGTTTCTACAAGAATGCTTCAACAATTCGGCGAATCACCTTTACCGTTGGAAGTAATAACAAGCAAAGAAATTCAGGAACATGAGCCACAAACTGTCGCTGATATTCTTGCACAAAAACCTGGATTAGCACTTCAGAGAGACGGAATATGGGCGACAAGTATTTCTCTCCGGGGGTTAACCGGATCAGATTTAATTACATTGGTAGACGGGAACAGAATTGAAACTGCAACAGATCTTGATGGTTCTTTATCTTTATTTGATTTAGATGATATAAAACAAGTGGAAGTGATTAAAAATGCTTCCTCTGTTTTATATGGTACAGGAGCGCTGGGAGGGATTATAAATATAATTGCAGAAGGAAATAATTATACAAATAATTTTGAGATTAATGGCAAAGTCAGCTCAGGCGTTAATTCTGTTAATAAAGGGTTTATGAATAATGCTTCTTTAAATTTCTCAGATAAAACCTGGTCGCTTAATCTAAATGGTAACTACAGAACTGCGGACAATACTAATACGCCAACGGGTGAATTGTCTAACAGCGGATATAACGATGATTATTTTTCCGGTAGTTTTGGTTGGTATATTAATGACAACAATAAATTAAAAGTATCATATCAAAATTTTAAAGGCTGGGACATAGGGATTCCGGGAGGTGCGGGTTTATTTCCGACTAATGCTTTGGTTAAGTATTCATTTATCAAAAGAGATTTAATTAATGTTCAATATTCTATCATAAATTTAATAGAGCCTTTGAAAGAGTTAACTATTAAATTTTATAATCAGAATATTTACAGGTTTGTTGAGAATATTCCGAATCAAACCAATGTAATTCAATCTAACAATGGTCAGCCGACGCAAATTATTACTGTTGACAGAATAACACCCAATGTCCGGCATTATGTGACTGGGCTTCAGCTTCAAAGCAACTGGTTGTTTGGAAAAAATCTTTTACTTGCTGGTATTGATGCCTGGCAAAGGAATCTTGACAGCAGAAGAGAAAGAGTTATAAATCATAGCCAACAAGACACTCAAACAGCTAACATCAGTCAGGTTTTTACAGAATATATTGGTGAGAAGCCTCTTCCTAATTCTTCATTCAGAAGCATCGGAGTTTATGCTCAGGATGAGTTCCCGTTTTTATCCGATAAATTAAAAATAACACTGGGTGCCCGAGGTGACCAGATTCTTGTTAAGAATGATTCTGTAAGTAATCCTGTCCATTATTATACAATTCCGGCCCGGCAAAAAAATCCACCGCAAACTGTATTGAACTGGTCAAAGATGGAAGAGACTGATTATTCCTGGAGTACTAATTTTAATATCTTTTATAACGCTACTGAAAATATTGATCTGACTTTTTCTTATTCTCATTCATTCCGTTCGGCTTCTCTTGAAGAAAGATATAAGTATATTGATTTAGGAAGCATAATCAGACTTGGAAACCCTAAGTTGAAACCTGAAAAAGGAAATTATCTGGATGCGGGAATAAAATATTTTACTCCCGAGATAAATATTTATTGGAACGTTTTTGTTAATTTTATAAATAACCAGATTAAAGAAACGCCGGGTACTTTTGAAGGCAAAAATGCTCTATTAAGTGTTAATACAGGAAAGTCACGTTTGTATGGATTCGATGGTTCGGCAGAGTTTCATATTACTGATAATTCATTATTAAATGTTTCAGCCGCTTACGTTCGGGGAGAAGATATTGCGAATAATACTAATCTTCCTGAAATAGCTCCATTAAACAGTAAGATAAGTTACAGGTATAGCTTCCCTGAATTATTATCCCTTGAGTTATCGGCTAATATATTTTCTTCGCAAGATAATATAGCACCGGGTGAATTAGCTACACTGGGATACGTTTATTATAATTTGTATACAAGCAGTACTGCAATTAGAGTATTAAATTCAGAAGTAAAACTATACACAGGTTGTGAAAATTTCACTAATAAGTCTTATAGAAATCATCTTTCTACAAACAGAGGCTTTATCGTTAGTGAACCGGGAAGAAACTTTTTTGTAAAACTTTCTGTAAACTTTTAGGTATGTAGTTGAATTACGATCAGTGGTTTGCTTTAGCATTGGGCTCGGCTGTTTTTTCAGCCGGGGCAGCTTTGTCTCAAAAGAAAATACTCTTTGAGATGGAAGCTTTGATATTTTCATTTTCCCTATTTGTTTTTGTGCTGCTATTTTCTCTTCCTTTTATTTTCTCTTTAGATTTTGCTGAGTTAACTCTTACAGGTATAGTTGTTCTTTTTATCAGATCATTTCTCGGGGCATTAAGTTTCTTATTTGTTATGCTATCCATCAAGAATATGGAGATAAGCAGAGCGCTGCCATTGCTAGCGCTTACCCCCGGGCTCGTTGCTTTTTTTGCTTTTGTGTTTCTAAACGATAACCTAACCGCTATTCAAATTGGCGGAATGTTTTTGCTATTGCTTGGCACTTACGTTCTTGAGGTGAAAAACAGGAATGATGTTTTTGAACCATTTAAGATTTTTATCAAATCTAAAGCACACCGATATGTTGTTGCAGCGCTTTTGTTATTTACAATTACAGCGATAACAGACCGTGCACTTTTGAGCAAATATAAATTCCCTGCTGAATCGTATTTCTTTATTCAGCAATTATTCTATCTGCTTAGCTTTTCCGTGATTTTGTTATTTATAAAAAAAGATTGCCGTAAGTTTTAAAATTCTTAGAAATATTAATATTGTTAAGTGGTTGTTATTCATAGCAATATTAACAGTTGCCTATCGTTACACTGAAATTCTTGCTATTAAAATTGCTCCAGTAGCTTTGGTACTTTCAGTTAAGAGGATTTCTATATTTATAGCTGTAATAATTGGTGGCAAAATATTTAAAGAAAAGGAATTGATAAAAAAAGTAATCGCTGCAGCTCTAATCTTAGGGGGAAGTTTTTTAATTGCATTTTGAGCAAGAATTAAGAATCAGGTGTAGAAAAAATAATCACCCCTAACTCATTGTTTTCCTAATATTACTGTACACTTCATTTTAGTAAGTTATAGCTTATGGGAAATGCTTCTTACTACTAAGAGCATTTAAAACTAAAACATCTCAAATTTTCTATTAAGGTGAGTTTCCCGGGTTAATTTTAATGGCACTTTAAATGCTCTATTTATAAGAAATTTGTTACTGTTCTTTCAGGAGTATTTAAAATACTACCTGCATAAGGGAGGAAAATGGGGCGACTAATACTGAACAGAAACTGTGTAAATTTCAATAAATACCACCTTCAGAATTTTTGCTCTTCATCAAGATATACTAACTCTTATTTGCTGAATTCAAATTTTGACAGAGTATCGCCCTTTTCTGAAATAGTCATAAAAAGTAAAATTTCAAACATAAAAACGGAGCTTTAAATGGCACTCATAGCAGTAATCGATGATGATCTGGATATTCTGGATGCCAGCACACTTGTTCTTGAAGCAAATGGCTATGAAGTAATAACAGCAGCCAATCCTGAAGACGGTTTTGATATTGTAACAAAAAAGAAGCCGGATCTAATAATACTTGATGTTATGATGAACGAACCAGACGATGGATTTGTATTAGCTCAGAAGTTCAGAAAAAATAATATATCTACTCCAATTATAATGTATACATCAATATCCAAAGCGATCGGGCTTGACTACGGGATTAACGAACTGGTTCCTGTTGATGAATTTGTTGAAAAGCCGATATCGCCGACTGAACTTATTGAAAAAATTGAAAAGCTATTGAAGCATAAGGTAGGAGGCTGACAATGTTAATAATGGAAAAGAATTCTCTCTCTGAAGAGATACAGGAACTTGTTAACGAATACGGAAACGATAGATCTGCCCTTCTGCAAATTCTACAGGGCATCCAGAAGAAACACAAATATATTTCTGATTTTGCTCAACAGGAAGTAGCAAGATTGCTCGACATACATCCGGTAGAAGTTTACAGTGTGATTACATTTTATTCTTTCCTTAAATCAAAACAGCGCGGAAGAAATATTGCAAGATTATGTAAAACTATTTCCTGCGATCTGCAGGGACGTGAAGATGTTGAGGAAGCAATAAAACGTGAACTTGGTATTTCATTCGGAGAAACCACTAAAGATAATAGGATTACTCTTGAATTTACTAATTGCCTGGGAATGTGTGACCAGGGGCCAGCTATGATTATTAATGAGAGAGTTTATACAAAGCTTGATCCGGAGAAAGCCGTAAAAATATTAAACGCAATTAAATAGAGGACTTGATGGAAACCTTATTAGAAAATACTAAAAAAAGGAAAGGCCCGGTACTTTTTTCAGAATATAAACAAGGCGACGCGATTAGGAAGGTACTTAAAAATAAAAGAGAATTTATTTTGCAGGAATTAAAAACTTCCGGTTTAAAGGGCAGGGGTGGAGCCGGTTTTCCAACTTCAACTAAATGGATGTTAACTGCAACAGCGAACGCAGAAAAAAAATATGTTATTTGTAATGCAGATGAAGGAGAGCCCGGAACGTTTAAGGACAGAGTACTTTTGTTAGAGTATCCCGAACTTGTTTTTGATGGGATGGTAATTGCCGGATATACCATAGGTGCTAAATATGGAATCGTTTATCTACGGGGCGAATATGGGTATATGCTAAAGTCCCTTGAAGGATTTCTTGAACAAATGAGAAAAGATAATCTTATTGGGAAAAATATAACTGGTAAAGAAAACTTTGACTTTGATATTTCTATAAGGCTCGGCTCAGGCGCTTATGTCTGTGGTGAGGAAACTGCTCTGATAGAATCGCTTGAGGGATACAGGGGAGAACCGAGAAACCGTCCGCCGTATCCTGTAAACACAGGCTATAAAGGTTGTCCGACAATCGTAAACAATGTAGAAACCCTGGCGTCCGTACCACACATAATAATTAAAGGTGGTGAGTGGTTCAAAAAATACGGGACCGATAAATCAACCGGTTCAAAATTATTTTCTGTATCGGGTGATTGTGAAAAACCGGGAGTTTATGAATTGCCCTGGGGTACAACTATAAATGAATTATTAAAGATCGTTGGCGCTGAGAATGTTAAAGCTGTACAGATTGGTGGAGCTTCCGGAGTATGTTTGCCAAAAGAGCAGTTTAACAGGCAACTGGCTTATGAGGATGCTGCAACGGGAGGTTCAGTAATGATTTTTAATGAAAAAAGAAATATGCTGAAAGTTTTGAAAAATTTTCTCGAATTTTTTGTTGAAGAATCCTGTGGTCAGTGTACACCCTGCAGAATTGGGAATGTCCGGTTGCTAGAGGGAGTTGAGAAAATAGAGAAAAATGAGATTACATTTGCTTATATAAATTCATTAAAGGAGCTTGGCAAAACCATGCAGGTGGCCTGTAAATGTGGCCTCGGGCAAACAAGCCCAAATTCGTTTATTACAATACTTGAAAACTTCAAAAAAGAAATATTTAAATATGAAAGAAACGGGAGATGAGATGTCGTACAAAGATAATCCCAGAATACCGGTTAGTCAGCAACAATTTACAGTTGAAAAACCTTCAGACATTACAACAATAGGTGGAACTGTTACAGTTCATATAAATGAAAAGAAAATAAAAGTTCCTTTCGGAACTACAATTTTAGAAGCATGCCGTCAAAATCAAATTCATATTCCAACACTTTGCCATCACCCTGATTTATGTATAGCGGGAAATTGCAGAATATGTGTAGTGGATGTTGAAGGAATGAAAACTTTGCAGGCATCGTGTTCCTATCCAATTACTTCACCGTTAAAAATACACACCACAACACCTATGGTAAGAAAAGCGCGACGGCATATAATCGATTTACTTTTAAGCGAGCATTATGGTGAATGTTATTCTTGTTTCAGAAACGGAAACTGTGAACTTCAGGCGCTTGCAAAAGAATACGGAGTTGATGGTTATACTTTTGGTCATATTACAGAACCAAAGTACCGGGTTGATAGATCTTCTGCTGCTGTAGTAAGGGACATGAGCAAATGTGTCTTGTGTAAAAGATGTGTCAGAACTTGTATTGACCTGCAGGAAGTTGGGGTACTTGAAGCAATAGACAGGGGATACGATACACACATAGGAACTTTTCTTGATAAGCCGTTAGCAGATGTTATTTGTATTAATTGCGGTCAGTGTATAAACAGGTGTCCAACTGCGGCATTAAGAGCAAATGATCCTTCGGATGAAATTTGGGAAGCAATTGATGATCCTCAAAAGCATGTTGTAATTCAAACAGCACCTTCTCCACGCGCGGCAATTGGCGAGGAATTTGGTATTGAACCGGGACATTCCTTTACAGGAGAATTGAATACCGCACTTAGAAGAATTGGATTTGACCGTGTTTTTGATACAAATTTTACAGCCGATCTTACAATTATTGAAGAAGGAACTGAGTTACTAAACAGGCTGAAAAAACTATTAGTTGATAAAGATACATCCGTTAAACTACCTCAGTTTACTTCCTGTTCTCCCGGATGGGTAAAGTTCATCGAACATTTTTATCCTGAATATCTTGATTACTTATCAACTGCAAAATCTCCACAGCAAATGTTCGGAGCGTTAATAAAAACCTTTTATGCAAAAGAAGCGGGTATTGATCCGGCAAATATAGTTACAGTTGCTTTGATGCCTTGTTCGGCTAAGAAGTTTGAATGCAACAGACCGGAAATGGTGAATTCAGGATTTAAAGATGTTGATTACGGATTAACAACAAGAGAGATGGCAAAGATGATCAGGGAAGCAGGAATTTATTTGCCTGAAATTCCGAGGTCTACTTTTGACGACCCATTTGGTGATGCTTCCGGTGCCGGTTTGATTTTCGGTGCGACGGGAGGAGTTATGGAAGCGGCATTGCGAACAGTTTATGAACTCGTAACCGGTAGACCTGTGCCTTTTGAGAACCTGAACATTTCTCCCTGTCGGGGATTCGATGGAATTAAACAGGCTTCCGTTAAGTTAACTGATTGTAAAAAGGGATATGATTTTCTGAATAATGTTGAATTAAAATTTGTAGTTGCACACGGAACAGCAAACGCTAAAAAAGTGATGGAAATGCTTAACAGAGGAGAGTTGGATGACGTTCACTTTGTGGAAATTATGGCTTGTCCCGGTGGCTGTCTTGGCGGCGGTGGTCAGCCAATTCCCACGTCACTTGAAATAAGAAAATTGAGAGCAAAAGCGATTTACGAAGAAGAAGCTAATTTGCCCATTAGAAAATCACATGAGAATCCGCATATAAAATACATTTATGAAAATTTTCTGACTGACGGGCCCTGTGGAAAACTTTCACATCAATTGCTGCATACGCATTACACAAAAAGAGGAAAATTTATAGCATAAAAACCTGAGACATTTTGCTTAATTATAAAAGGGCTGAGATGATAAGTCTTGTTCCATCCTGGGCACGTAATTACGACGCATTCTGGGACGCCATAAGAAAAAGAAACCTGTGGTTTATAAAACTTAGATACGGAGCAGTTATCGTGCTTTTTCTGTTCCTTATCTTAGCCAAATTTGTGCTTGGCATTCAGTTTTCAAATGAACAAATTTTTGCACTAATTTCCATAAATCTTTTCATATTTATTTATAATATCTTCTTTCACATTTACAGAAGAAAAATAAAAATAATACCAGGGAAATTTAATCCTCTTCATTTTTCACTTCTGCAAATGAATCTTGATATTTGTGCGCTCTATCTATTGGTTTATTATACAGGTACGATAGAATCACCTCTTTATATGCTGCTCATTTTTCATATGATAATAGGGAGTCTCGTTTTACCAGGTGTTGTAATTTATTCTATTGCAGCAATGGTAATTGTTGGTTTTTCAGTACTTGTTTTCCTAGAATACTCACATTCCGTTATCCACTATAGTTTGGGCGGATTGCTTGCTTATCCGATTTATTCGGACCTTAATTATTGCATAGCATTTACAGTAATATTTGCTTTTTCAATAATTATCAGTGTTTTGCTAACAAATAGAGTTGCACAACAATTATACATTATGGAGCAGGATCTTGTTGAATCGATAGAAAAAATTAATGCAGCCGAAAGTGATAAACAGAGATATATAATAAATGTTATTCATGAAGATAAAAACTCCGCTAACAGCCGTACAGTCTTTTTTGGATGTTGTTCTTGAAAAAATGGCGGGCCCCTTGAGTGAAAAAGTTGAAGAAAAACTTAAAAGGGCTAAAATAAGATCACTCGAAGCTTTTGAATTGATTAATAATATTCTGAAAATATCAAAACTACGATTGTTTAATGAATTGAACAGAGAAAACATTCAGGTAGAAAGTATAATTCAGGACATCCTGAATAAATTGAATGACACGCTAAAGGGTAAAAGAATTACTGTGATAGTTAACGATGAAAGAGAATTTAAAAGATCAATTAGTGCTGATAAATTTTTAATAGAAATAGTAATTTCAAATATTATAGGTAATGCAGTAAAGTATGTTGGAGAAAATGGAAAGATTATTGTTACTCTGACTGAAACAGAAAATGATATTGAAATAGACATATGTGATAATGGAATAGGGGTACCGGAAAGTGAATATGAAAAAATATTTGATGATTTCTATCGAGCTTCAAATATAAAATCTCTTGGTTTTGAAGGTGCCGGTTTAGGGCTACCTGCTGTTAAACATATAGTCGAAAAACATTCAGGAAATATTTTTGTCGAAAGCCCTTCAAACATTGGGACAAAAGAGAATCCCGGAACTTGCTTCAGAATAACTATTCCTATAAGGTCTCAATAATTATTTCTCTAATTCTTTTTTCTTTTTGCTCCAGTAATAATAAACCGGCAATCCCAATCCAAGCATAATTAAACCAGCAATAGCCTGTTCGGGCTTTTCTATTAATGTATTTATTACAAACCAGGCCGCCATAAGGATAAATAAAATTGGAGTAACAGGGTAACCAAGAGTTTTGTAATCTCTTTTGACATCTGGTAATTTCTTTCTAAAAATAAAAACACTTGCGGCAGTTAAACCAAAAAATATCCAATCTGTAAATACTACATAGGAAATTAAATTTTCAAAAGTTCCCCAGAATATTATTAACAATACTGCCCAAGTTGATTGAATAATTATTGCATTAGCTGGCGTGCTGTATTTAGGGTGTATCTTAGCTATCTGTGGAAAGAATATTCCATCATTTGCCATTGCAAAATAAATTCTTGGAGCAGTTAAAGTATAAATTCCTGCGGTTCCAAATGTGGAAATAAATATGGCCAGTGCAATTATTCCTCCTCCAACCGGGCCTATAACTGTTTTAACTGCATCGGCAGCTACGCTAGGTGAATGTGCAATTGTGTTAACCGGAAGCAGGAACATGTAACTAATATTAATTAAAACATAAATTGCTGTTACTGAAAGTGTAGCAATTATCATAGCAATAGGTACATCTTTCTTCGCATTTTTTGCTTCACCTGCCGCATATGTTGCATGTTGCCATCCACCGTATGACCAGAGAACCCCAACCATAGCTACGGCCAGTCCCCCTGTCATTCCTGAATGCACACTAAATGAGAAATTGGTAATGGAACTGCTTCCGAAAATAAATCCAACTGCAATTACTCCAAAAATTCCAATTAATTTAAGGATAGTGAAAACATCACTGAAAATACCCCCTATTTTAACTCCCACAACATTAATTACAGTCAGGAAAAAGATTCCACACACCGCTACAATTTTTAAAAGAACAGGGTTCATTGGAAAGAAGTAAGCAAGGTAGGTTGTAAAAGCAACAGAAAGTGCAGCGATTCCCCCTGTATTAACTACAAGAATGTAAGCCCAGCCATACAAAAAGCCGAAAACTTTCCCGTAACTTTCCGAAAGATAAACGTAAACTCCACCAGCTTGAGGCATCAGCGCACCGAGTTCTGCAAAAGTAAGTGCACCGCATATTATTAAAAGCCCGCCAGCAAGCCAAACGAGCAAAATGTATATTGGAGAATGAAGTGAGTTAGCAATTAGCGCAGGTGTCAGGAAAATACCCGATCCAATAGTTGATCCGATGGCAATCATTATGAGATCAAAACGGGAAAGGGCTTTCTTTAGTTCAGTCAATTGGTCCCTCTTCTTTTAACATAATATATCAATAAAAAATGTAATCTCTCAAATAAAATATTATAAAAATTGTCTTGACTTAAAGGAAATTTCTGACGATTCTATAATCAGAATTTTGACAAAAATTTTTGGAGGTATTTATGCTCCATTTAGAGTTTGATATGTCTGAAGAAGAGAAAATAATTCTGACTTCGACACTTGAGAAATATCTTTCTGAACTCAGAATGGAGATTGTAGATACTGATTCAGAAGACTACCGTGATAAATTAAAAGAAGAGAAGAGAGTCATCTATAGATTTTTGGAAAAGCTTGAAGAATATAATTAATAGAGGATTAGCCTTCTCTTTTTTTACCTTATTTCCAAACAGCAAAGATTGCTCCGTTAATGATAAATGTGACTAAGTTATACCCACTGTCAATCATCCATAGTTTTTGTGACCGACCCCCGAATAAATATTGCGCATAACTTGTTGCACCAGCAAAGCCGATCCAACAAAGCACTCCTACCTCAATTCCCTCTAACAATGTGTTGGCTCCAAGAAACATTACTATGTGTGCCAGTACATAAGCCGTAATTAATCCCAGGACAAAGGTGAAGAAAAAATTTATAGGTTTATTTAGTCCCTTTAATTCCTCTTCGGTCTTTCCGACAACGGACATCCATTGTTTAGTGAAAAGAACGGAATACCAAAATCCTGCTAAAGCAAAACTAATTATTCCTCCTGCAAGAATTGCCAAATAGTTTACCTGCATTTTAATTCTCCTAAAAATGAAGAAATTTATATTGAAATTAGAAAAAGCAAGCCTATTGTGCTAATTATTAATTATCTGTTAATTTGAAATTATAATTTTGAATTAGTGCCTGATTCTTCTAAAACGAGTTTATTTTCCTTGCTATATTCAAAAATTAAAAGTACTTTTTTGGACCTGCAAGACAAAAAAAGTGTTTACGATGTCCAATAAGATAAATTTCATACTGAATAATGAAGAAGTTTCGACCTCAGCTTATATAGGTATGGGGCTCCTTGATTTCATTCGGAAAAATCAACGGCTTTCCGGAACAAAAGAAGGATGCCGCGAAGGCGACTGTGGTGCTTGCACAGTTCTTGTGGGTGAGCTCACTAATGATAAAATTAAATACCGTTCTGTAAATTCCTGCCTGATGCCTCTTGGTGATGCCCAAGGAAAACATATTGTGACAATAGAAGGTTTCAACATTGAAGGACTAAATCCCTTACAGGAAGCTATGGTTGATGAAGGAGGTACACAGTGTGGATTTTGTACCCCGGGATTTATTGTTTCGCTGCAGGGGTATTTTATAGCAAATGAAAATGTGAACACGACAGATGCAATTGAATCTGTTGATGGAAATATTTGCAGGTGTACAGGTTATGCCGGAATAAAAAGGTCGGCTGAAAGAATTGCTAAATTGGTTACTACCAATAAATTCCAAAATAAAAATCATCTTGAAAAACTAATTCAGTTAAAATTACTTCCCGAATATTTTCTTACAATTCCCAATCGCCTTAAGAAGATTAACTTTGAAATAAAAAAGAATGGCGCAAACGGAAAAGCACCAGATTATTTTGTTTCCGGTGGAACTGACCTTTATGTACAGAAATGGGAGACA
Organism: uncultured Bacteroidota bacterium; assembly: GCA_963772675.1. Classification (GTDB taxonomy): domain Bacteria; phylum Bacteroidota; class Ignavibacteria; order Ignavibacteriales; family Ignavibacteriaceae; genus JAKAGZ01. Next base: position 173,834 of record CAVYYF010000004.1, on the reverse strand, counting down.
ATGCTTGAATCAAATATTAAATTGATTTCCGGTGGAAAAAAATATTCCGGGATTCAAGTTGTGAAAGATAAAATAAGAATAGGTGGCACTACAACTGTTTCGGAAATAATGAATTCTCAGGTAATTCAAAAATATTTCCCTGAAATAACAAATCAAGTTAAATTATTTGGTTCACTTCCTATAAGAAACAGGGCAACTGTAGCTGGAAATATTATTAACGCTTCACCGATTGCTGACATGACGAATTTTTTCCTGTCCTTGAATTCCAGAATAACTTTAAATAACGGAACGAAAAAACGTGAAATGTTTCTAAAGGATCTTTATAAGGGGTACAAAACATTAGATAAAAAACCGAATGAGATCCTGGAATCACTTTCGTTTAGGACACCTCCTGAAAATTCGCTATTTAATTATGAAAAAGTTTCGCGCAGAACTTATCTTGATATTGCAAGTGTTAATTCTTCGATGTACATCGAATTGAAAGATAACAAAATTATTATTGCTCATATTTCTGCAGGAGGCGTAGCTCCTATTCCATTGTATCTTGGTAAAACTTCAAATTATTTGAAAGGAAAGGAAGTTTCTGAAGCCATAATAAATGAAGTAATAGGAATAATGTTAACTGAGATCTCACCAATCAGCGATGCGCGTGGAACCATTGAATACAAAACACTTCTTTTAAGGCAACTAATATATTCTCACTTTATGAAGTTTTTCCCGGATGTAATTTCGGTTGAGGAGATCGTATGAAAAATTACGATTCTGAAAAACACGTAAAAGGTGAATCTCAATTTGTAGATGATATTAATCCGCCGCAAGGAATTCTCTATGGTTATGTTTTTTATTCAACGGTTGCACATGGCAAAATCAGAAAGTTAGATATTTCTAAGGCGCTTGCTGTAGAAGGCATAAAAGGAGTATTGACAGCTAATGATATCCCGGGCGAGAATCAGATCGGTGGAATAATCCAGGATGAAGAATTGCTTGCATCTGAAGAAGTTCATTTTATCGGTGAGCCTATCGCGCTTGTAGTAGCAGTAGATCAAATCACAGCTCACAAAGGTGCGAAGGCAATTGTTTGTGAATTTGAAAAACTACCTGTTATTACTGATCCGCGCGAGGCCGCGGAAAAAGGTGAGTTAATTATTCCTCCAAAAGTTTTTGCACTCGGCGATGTAGATTCTACCTGGGCAAAATGTGATGTGATAGTAGAAGGAAATACTGAATCTGGAGGTCAGGAACATCTTTATCTGGAGACACAGGGTGCTTTTGCATATCCGGTTGAAGACGGTGGAGTAAAAGTAATCTCATCAACTCAGGGCCCAACTGCCGTGCAAAGGGTTACCGCAAGAATTCTGGGCTTGCCGATGCATAAAGTTGAAGTTGATGTTTTACGTTTAGGTGGCGGTTTTGGAGGTAAAGAAGATCAGGCTTCACCCTGGGGTGCACTCGCAGCACTAGCATCCTTTAAATTAAATAACCCGGTTAAACTGATTCTTCCCCGGCAGGAAGATATGAGAATGACAGGCAAACGTCATCCTTATTCATCTGATTTTAAAATTGGTCTTACTTCAGATGGAAAAATTTTAGCTTATGAGGCAAGTTACTATCAAAATGCCGGAGCCGCAGCAGATCTTTCAACTGCGGTTCTTGAGAGAACTCTTTTTCATGCAACCAATAGTTACTTCGTACCAAATGTAAAAACAACTGCTTACAGTTGCAGAACAAATCTTCCACCTAACACAGCTTTCAGAGGATTTGGCGGACCACAGGGAATGTTCGTTATAGAGTCTGCAATTCATAAAGCTGCTTCGGTTTTAGGAGTTGATCCTTCCATAATTCAAAAGAAAAATTTATTAAAAGAAGGTAACGAATTTTCTTATGGACAAATTGCAGAATACTGCAGAGCAGAGAGATGTTATAAAGATGCTGAAGAAAGATATAATATTAATGAAATCAGGAAGCTAGTAGATGATTTTAATAAAGGGAGTAAAATTGTTAAAAAAGGCGTAGCACTTATGCCTGTTTGTTTCGGTATTTCTTTTACCAGTACCTTTATGAACCAGGCAAGCGCACTTGTGCACATTTACACTGATGGTAGTGTAAGAGTAAGTACTGCAGCCGTTGAAATGGGGCAAGGTGTTAATGCAAAGATACATTCAGTTGTACAGAGAATTTTTTCAATTGATCCAGAAAGTATAAAAATTGATACCACGAATACTTCCCGCATTGCAAATACTTCACCTACAGCTGCAAGTAAAGGTGCGGATTTGAATGGTTATGCGACGCAGAATGCTTGTGAAATAATTCTTAACAGATTAAGAAAAGTAGCTGCGGACGAATTAAAGATTGGTGCCCCTGAAAAAATAGAGATCAGAAATGAAGTGGTTTTTTACAGTGGAAATAAAACGGAATTAACATGGAAAAAATTAATCCAGTCAGCTTATCTTAGTAGAGTGAGTCTGTCAGTACAGGCGCATTACGCAACTCCACATATTTATTTCGATAAAGAAAAATCAAAGGGACATGCCTTTGCATATCACGTTTATGGTACTGCAATAATTGAAGTTACTGTAAATTGCTTGCTGGGGATTTATGAAATTGATTCTGTAAAAGTAGTTCACGATTTCGGCGAAAGTCTTCATCCTGCAGTAGATAAAGGACAGGCAGAAGGGGGAATAGCCCAAGGAATTGGCTGGATGACGGTTGAAGAAGTTATTTATAATAATGAGGGAAAACTTTTAACCGATGCTTTGTCTACTTATAAAGTTCCGGATATACATGCCGCACCGAAGGAAATGTTAATACATTTTCTTGAAGATGCCCCAAATCCTTATGGACCCTTCAAATCCAAAGCTATTGGAGAGCCTCCATTGATGTATGGAATAGGGGCATATTTTGCAATTACCAACGCAATGAAGGCTTTTAGACCGGAAAAAGAATTTAAATATCATGCCCCGATGACGCCCGAAAGAGTTTTGCTTTCTATATATGATTCAGAAACTTTGATGAGAAAGAAGAATAAAATAGGAAGTGAAACACTGGCTGCCAATAAATAATATTAAGGAGATTGATGGAAAAAAGCCATCGGGATATTGTATCTAAAGTTAAAAAAGTTTTATTGGAGTTACTTTAGCAAGATTATTAATTTATACTAACAATTAGAAGAGATATGAAAGACCTCAAATTCTGGGAGTTTGTAAAATCTAATATTGAAGAGGGCGATTCCGTAATGATGATGGCCGTTCTGGAGTCGACCGGAGGTTCACCCGGGAAAGCGGGTTTTAAAATGGCTGTTAGCGAAGGAGGGGAATTGTTTGGAACAATTGGAGGCGGAATTATGGAGTATAATTTCGTTGAAGAGTCAAAAAAATGTCTGAAAAAGAAAGAAAAAGTCAGGAATTTTCAAAAATTATATCACAATAAAAAAGTAAAGGATAATCAATCTGGTTTAATTTGTGCCGGAACGGAATCGATTTTTATGTGCTCTTTAAATTTTAATGATATGAAAACAATTAATCAGATTTGCAAATCTTTTGGAGAAAGATCAGTCTCAGTATTAAAAATATCTCCGGAAGGAATTTCTTTTGAAAAAGATAAAAGTAATAATGAAAACATTTTATTTAAAGTGGAATACGATGGTAATTGGTATTATGAGGAAAACATTGGATTACAAAATACAGTTTATGTCGTTGGAAGCGGACACGTCGGGCTTGCAGTTTCAAAAATAATGTCGCAGCTGGATTTCTATGTCGTTTCATTCGATGATCGGCCTGATGTTCCTACGGTAAAGAAAAATAATTTTGCACACGAACTAATAATTAAAGACTTCAATAAAATTGGAGAAGATATTCCTGAGGGAGATTACTCGTATGTTGTTATTGTAACGACCGCATATCCATCAGATAAAGCCGCTCTTTTGCAAGTGATCAATAAAAAAGTAAAATATATAGGGGTGATGGGGAGTGCTACGAAAATAAAAAAAATTTTTGATGAAGCTCAGAAAGAAGGCATTTCCCAAAACAAATTAAAATTTGTTCACGCACCTATCGGGGAAAAAATATCCAGCAACACACCGGATGAAATTGCGATTAGTATAGCAGCAGAGATCATTAGGACTAAAAACTCTGTTTAATTAGTGAAACAACTCTTTGAATTCTTTTCTATGTTTTAACATTTTCCGTACGGCTATGGTTAATTTTATAACTACAGCTATTGAAAGTATTATTGTTCCTATTATCAAAAACATATTCTTATTGCCATTTACGGACATTTATCAATTTGTATACCACAAATAATTAATTAGATAATAGCAGATTTTATGCAGGATTAATTTGTTTTTGGTTGTATTTTCCTAAAAAGAGACGTTTTTTTTGAAAGCACTGTGCAGCTCAAATATTTCGGTTAGTTGTCTTATTTGAAGAGAAGTATAAAATGCAGATCGACAAATAATAAGTCAATAATAAAGCTTCACAATTGAGGTTATTTATTTTTAAATTTGTTTTTAATCTTTCTCAATGATTGATACTATTAAATAAAATATATGAATCAAAATCACTGGAATCATAAATGAAAAAAATATTAGTATTAGGTGCTGGAATGATAGGTAGAGCAATTGTAAAAGATATGGCTAAATATTACGAGGTGAATGTTATTGATATTAATAAGGATAATTTGTCTAAGTTAAAAAATCAGGAAAGGGTAAAAGTTATAAAATCTGATGCCACCGATCTGAAATCGCTAAAAAAATATAGTTCTGATTGCAATCTAATCATTTCTGCTGTACCGGGTTTTCTGGGATTTGAAGTGCTCAAAAAGATAATTAAGTGCAAAAAAAATGTTGTTGATCTTTCCTTCTTTGGAGAGGACGCATTTGAACTTGATGAACTTGCGCAAAGGAATAAAATTACTGTAGTAGTTGATTGCGGAGTTGCTCCGGGATTAAGTAATATCATTCTAGGCTATCATAATTCTAAGATGAAGATTGATTCATTTGAATGTATGGTTGGCGGACTACCTGTTAAGCGTGAATGGCCATATCAATATAAAGCTCCGTTTTCGCCGATTGATGTTATTGAAGAATATACACGTCCTTCAAGAATAGTTAAAGATGGCAAAATTATAGTGAAAGAAGCTTTGTCAGATGTAGAAACCATTACTGTAGAACCTGTAGGTGAGTTAGAAGCATTTAATACGGATGGTCTGCGTTCACTTTTGAAGACAATGAAAATTCAGAATATGACTGAGAAAACTTTGAGATATCCGGGACATACAGAGTTAATGAAAATTTTAAGAGAAACGGGATTTTTCAGTAATAGGAAATTATTGATTAACGGGAATAAGATTTCTCCTATAGAAATAACTTCAAAGTTATTATTTCCCATTTGGAGACTAGAAGATGAAGAAAAGGAGTTTACCATTTTAAAGATCAATATAGCAGGGACTGAAAACGGAAAGCGGACTAAATATCGATATGACATTTTTGATAAATACGATGATAACACTAAAACTACATCTATGGCAAGAACAACAGGATACACATGTACAGCAGCTGCAAGGTTAGTGCTGGAAGGGAAATTTTCAAGAATAGGAATTTGTCCACCTGAATTTATAGGTGCTGAGTCAGGTTGTTTTGATGTTGTCTTTACTGAATTGCAAAAAAGAGGAATCCACCCTATAAAGAAATGCACTGTAATAAATTAGACTCTTAATCATATCCCCGGATGCCCTTATTAAATGCCCCAAAATTAAAATATTCCCAAAATGGGAATATCCATTGATAGAAAAAAGCTATATATATACAAAAACAGCAAATTTTCTATGAAATCCTATGGCATGTTAATTGACTCTCCAATAGAAAGGATAATGAGTTATATGGATTTCATAAATGACATAGTATTATCGACTTTAGAAGATCGGGAATTAAATGAATATAAAGTTTTAAATTTTCTGAAAAACTGCAGGCAAAACTTTAATAAGAGCAGGTTATATCCGGATCTTACTGAGTTACGCATAATTGCTTCAAAGTTGAAATCTTTTCTGAATCAAAAAACACCTCAAAGTAATTCGCGTCGATATTCAGTAAAGAACGGCTTTGAAAAAGAATCCTGCGTAAGTCTGGCGAGTGAAGACTATGAAAATATTGAGGAAATTATAAAATGTTCACTTTCACATTTAAACGAAGTTATTGAAGAGGGCTATGCTATTTATGATTTTGTTTCCAGTAATATAGAAGTAAATCTTGTTGGCCATCTTCCAGAATACTATGATGAAGGTTATTTATTGATTCCCGATCACAAGGCGAATCAGTTATCTGTATACCAATATGTAAGTTCAACTAGTTTGACATCGCCTATTCCATTACAGTCATTGAATACGAGCTATTTAATGTCAATTCCTGGAAGCGAAGTTTCATTAACCTCAAAGGAATTCAGGAAGAAATTAGTCTTAAAATTAAATTCATTCATTGATCCAGCAATATTCATTTGTTTGACCGATCTTAGCTTTGATATTCCACACACAATTCTGCCCATTGCAAAAAAGAAACTTCTGGATATAATTTTTTAATTTTGCTTTTAATCTAAAATTGAAATTATTTGTTGAATAATTTCTCTTGGAATTATAGGCTAAAACATACTTTACAGGGGATGGGGTAAATGACTTTTGATTGGTTCCATCTTATCATAGTGTGAAACAATTTTCTCAAGTGATAATAAAAAAAGAACATCTGATCCGCTAACTATATCTACCCTGATCCTATAGTTCTCTTTCAGATGTTCTTTTGTGTACATCTGAAAGATAAAGGATCTTGTAAATCAATGAATCAGTATGCCTATCAATTAACTACGTACTTATACTTAGTAGAAATATATTACGTGTTATTAACTATAATTTGTGAGATTATCGGAAAGTACTCTATTTTTTAGAAGCCAAAGCAAGTTTAATTGATAGGGATTCTTCCAGTTTATAAATTGTGAAGAATATGGCAATAAAACTTTCAAAGGCGGTAGTTAGATAAAAGAAAATTATGCCGGTGCGAATGTTACTTAGTGCCAAACAAAACTTAAGAATGGCCGTAATTTCATAAAGTAAAATAATAAAATAACCTATACTAAGAGAACCATTTTTATTGTAATTAATAGCAGTGTCTTTCAAAAAGATATAAAATATGATCAGATGGGTTAATATTATAGTAAAAACTATGAGTTTATTATCCGAAGTATGATTTATAAGTAAAATGATGGCCAATGATAAAAAAAACAAATACCAATATTTTTTTATTGATGTAAAGTTGATTAAAGAAAAGAGTACAATGATGTTCATAATATTGTAGACTTTAAGAAGGCTAATATGTAAATATGAAAATAATATTGTAGAAAGGCCTTCCAATCCAAGAACCAGGAAAAAACTAAAATAATTTCCTCTATACTGCCTGAAAGGGGGAAGCAACCACACTACGATGCTGCTGTAAACTATTATATATCGAATATCCATCTTTAGGGACAAATAGGGGGGCACAAATCTGGTTGTTCAAGTGTAGAATTACCATAAGTAATGGAAATTGTATTACTTCTTTTTTCTACATAAACCGAATCTTCAAGCCCTCTGTTTAATAGATCCTCAATGTTTGATATGCCGAATACCTTTAAAGTATCAGCGGGTAATATTCTGGCTGAATCAGGATAAATAATCTTTTTCCTATCATCTGCTATAAACAATTTATCATCTTTAAAGGTAAACATCAAAACATTATTGGTTTTAGCCAAAAAAGTTTGAAAATGGGAGCGGCTGAATGCTACTTTTTGCAGCACCGATCCGTGTAATTGGTTCACTTCTTGTATATTATATAGTTTACCTGAAGTGCTGCAACTGCTAATTATAGTTAAGAAAATCACAAATAAAAAAGGGAGATAAAATGCTCTTTTTTGTCCAGACATTGTTATTTCTCCTGTGAAATTTAAAAATAGTTAATTTTAGTATATAAAAACTTAATGAGATGCTTTATTATATGAATCAGTAGAACTATGTATATAGTATATATGAGTAGCTGATTTTTAAGAACTGTTAGGAGTTTATTTATTAGCAGGGGAGAAATTAAATTTTATTGCAGGCGATTCTTCCACTTTATATATAGAAAAGAAAATAGCAACTAATATTTCGAAAGCAGCAGTTAAAACAAAGAAAGCAGTGGAACTTCTTGTATTTCCAAAAGCCAAATAAAATTTAAGCAAGATTGATATACAATAAAGTATTAGTACAAGGTAACCGGAACTAAGTCTATTATTTCTATTATAATCATCAGCTAATGATTTAAGGAATATAAATAATATTAGTAAACCAGAAACTATTATGAAAAATATAATTTGTTTGTAATTGAGATATATATTTGCGATAAAAATAAAGCTGACAATAATAATGAATAAAGGCCAAAACTTTTTTATTTTATCCCTCTCAATTAATGAGAGAAATAAAATAAAAAACATTATACTGTAAACTTGCGTCGGATAAATTTTAAATAATATAGATTAATAAAAGTGCAATAGGATCTTCGACGGCAAGAATAAGAAAGAAATTAAAATGTTTCCCTTTGTATTGTCTTAATGGGGGGGCAACCAGGCAATTAAACCAATCCCTTGAACTATATAAACAGGTAAATAAGATGATTCCATTTACCTCCCCGTTTTCCTCAATTCAATTACATAATTTACAGCAAAGCGTATTAACTCAGGCAGCGATTTCAAGTTCAGTTTCTGCATAATATTAGTTCTGTGAGTGTCCACGGTTCTCTTACTTAAGTCTAATTGAACAGCAATGTCATTACTTGTTTTAGCCTCGCCTATTAGAGAGAGTACCTGCATTTCTCTATCTGTAAGAATAAGATTGGTTTTTTTTAAGTTAAATAGTTTTTTGGTAGAATATTTTGTGACTATTTCATCTAACTCTCTAGCCTGTATTTTGGCCCCAAAATAATAATTGCCTTCAAGAACTTTCTTTATCGCAAACAGTAATTCTCCTTTCACAATATTTTTATTGATAAGCCCGGAACCCCCGGCTTTGTAAATTGAATAAATATATTCTTCCCCCTCATACATTGATAAAAAAAGAGCTTTAGCCAGAGGCTCTTTCTTTTTTATTTTTGCAAAAGCATCGATACCTGACATTTTGGGCATTGAAATATCTGAAATAATTATATCAGGAATAAGTTTAAAGTATTTATCAATTAATTGTTCCCCATCTTCTGCTTCACCTACAATAAGAAAATTCTTCTCATCCTTAAGCATACTTATTACGCCAGTCCTTAATAAAGAGTGATCATCACTGAGAAGTATTCTAACAGTTTTTCTAAGGGACATATACTTTCTCTTTTATGGGAAGCTCAATCAAGAGTAAAGTCCCTTCATTTTGCGCGGTTTCAATTTTAAATGATCCCCCCAAATTTTCAACTCGTTCTTTAATGTTTTTTAAACCGAAGCCTTCCTGGAAATTATTAATATTGTTGCTTTGTTCATCAAAGCCTGTGCCGTCATCAGAAATTAATAAACGTATATTCCCATTTTCACTTATTAGGCTGATATCAAATTCTTTTGCCCCCGAGTGTTTCACAATATTGCTTAATGATTCCTGAATTATTCTAAAAATAGTAACTTCAAGCTTGTCATCTATTCTATCATCCAGGCCTATAATATTTACCTGTCTTTTTATTTTATTTTCCCGTGCAATTTTTTCACTTAATTTGTTTATTGCAGTTTCCAGCCCTAGTTCTTCAAGCACTCTGGGTTTTAAGTCATTTAGTATTGCTCTTAATTCTTTTATCATCCCTTCAAACGAGTTAACAAGATGATCGTAGTATTCTTCGCCAAAGTTTTTTCTGTGTTTATCCTGTGAATTTACAAGGTCCATTTTGAGAAATACAAGATCCTGGCAAATGCCGTCATGAAGTTCCCGTGCAAGCCGGTGTTTTTCTTCTTCAATCGCATCCTGTTGCTTGAACATTAATCTTTTTAATTGTTCCTGTGAATATTTTAGTTTTTCCTCAAATGTAATTCGCTCAGTTAGATCATTAAAATATAATTGCGCAATTTTAAGTGAAGATATTCCCTTAAATACGATTGAGTAATATCTCTCATTTATTCTATGAAATAAATTTATAGTCCGTTCATTTTCAATATATTCTTCAACTGAAAAATTAATTTCCGGAAGTAACTCCCGGATGTTTTTTCCTTCAAGGGATTTCCCGAGAACTGCGGTAACTTCGTTGGTTTGGATTATTATACCTTCTTTATCGATACGTATTAATGGTGATGGGTTGAGCTCAGAAAATAATGCCATTAGTCTTGCATTTTTTAATTCTGATTCTCTTAGTTCATTTGTGTGCTGTAGCTGCCGCGGTGTTACTATATATTTATGAACAACATAAAAGATCAACAAAATAATTACTGTGAAGAAGATCGAATAGAATATTGGATTGCCTGCATTAAAAAAAAGGTCCAAATACTTTTCGGCATTCATTCGAAATTAGCTTCAATTATTGCTGATCAATTTTCTCAACAGAATATTAATATAATCTGATTTTCTTCTTGGTGGAATAACGGTATTGTTTGCGAAATCTATTGCACGATATATAACAATGTCTGATATTCCCGGCACTAACTCTTTTATCCTTTTCATCAGATAAAATTTATCCTGATACTCGTCAAAATTAACAAATTTATCAGGTATATAGTACTCTAATTTTCTTCTTAATATTAAGTTTTCCATATCTTTCCCCATAGGCTAGTGGGTATAAATTTTAGGTGCAATATATATTATTGTGGCATGAAAAAAATCAGTACAATTACGTAGTATCTTTGATTATAGTTTTATTACAAAATGGTCAATAATTTCATTTTTTAATTAATTTTTTGTAAAGTATTGACATTGCATGTTTTTGAGCATAAATTAACTTTTAAATCATGAAGATAATAACCGGGACATATAAAAATTCAAATTCCTTTTACGCTTTTAGCGCATGGTGGTGGTTTATGAGAATTTTTATATGACTCAGTTGCCTTGAGAAATAAAGTTTATAAAGATAAACAGACCCCCTCAGAAAACTGAGAGGGGTTTTTTAGTTTATAGGGAAATATGGTTTTCGAAGAATTCAAAATATTGGCCAAGTCTTCTAATCTTGTGCCTGTTTACGAGATGATTACCGCTGATCTCCTCACGCCTGTATTGGCTTACCTAAAAATCAGGCAAAATAATAAACTCAGTTTTCTTCTGGAATCTGTTGAAGGATCTGCAAATATGGCAAGATATTCTTTTATCGGCTGTGATCCACAGAAAATAATATTTAATAGAGGAAATCAGATCACTCTAATTTCTAACGGGAAAAAAGAAGTCAGGAAGGAGTCGATATTTGAATTCATCAGAAAAGAATTGAAAGATTACAAACAATCCCAAGTAGACGAACTTCCAGATTTCAAAGGCGGGCTAGTTGGATATTTAGGATATGAAAATATCTCTCTTGTTGAAAAGGTAATTACTTTTAAAAATACGGAATCAGAAAACCCTGATTCAATATTCGGTCTTTATAATACTGTTCTTGCTTTTGATCACTATAAACACAGAATAATCCTTATAAATAATATTCGGATAAATAAAGAAATTGACTTAGAAGAACAATTCGAAAAAGCAAAAATTGAAATTTCAGTTTTAAAAAATAGGCTGAAAGCAGAGATAATTATACCTGAAGAATTTAAAGTTAAAAAGGAACTCGAAGATACAATTGATGAAAAAACATTTCACATACAAGTTAACCAGATAAAAAAAGAAATTGGAGAGGGGGAAATATTTCAACTTGTTTTATCTAAAAGATTTGGGGCAGAATACTCTGGTGATCCATTCAATGTGTACCGTGCCCTTAGAATAATTAATCCTTCGCCATATATGTATTACTTTGAGCTTTCGAGCCCTGGGGCTGGCTTGGGAAAGAACTTTAAAATAATCGGTACATCACCCGAAGACCTTCTCAAAGTAAAAAACCGCAAGGCTCAGGTTTTGCCAATAGCGGGCACGCGCAAAAGAGGAGCAAGCCCTGAAGAAGAAAAGGAATTGGAAGAAGACTTACTTAATGATCCTAAGGAACTTGCAGAACATACAATGCTTGTTGACCTTGGGAGGAATGATCTTGGAAGAGTTTGTAAATACGGAACTGTAAGCGTAACAGAGAAAATGAAAATTCAGAAATATTCGCATGTGATTCACCTGGTTTCTAAAGTTGAAGGAATACTTGCTGATGACAAAGATACTATTGATGCACTCATGTCCTGTTTCCCGGCTGGCACTGTTTCAGGTGCTCCGAAAATAAGAGCAATTCAATTGATAGAAGAAAGTGAAAAAGTAACAAGAAATGTTTATGCCGGAGCCGTTGGGTATTTTGATTTTTCGGGAAATCTAGATATGTGCATTGCTATCAGAACTCTTTTTGCAAATGATAATAAAATTTTCTGGCAGGCCGGCGCTGGTATTGTTGCCGACAGCAAACCAGAACTTGAAGCTAAAGAAATCAGAAATAAATCTGCTGCAATGGTAAGTGCGTTAAAATATGCTGAGGGCATAAATGAAAATTCTGGTAATTGATAATTATGATTCCTTTACATATAACCTTGTCCAGCTTTTGGGCAGGTATAAAAATGATCTCGTTATAAAACGGAATGATGAGGTTACCGGGGACGATATTGAAAAATTAGGCCCGGATAAAATTCTTATTTCTCCTGGTCCGGGAAAGCCTGAAGATTCAAACGTTTCATTGACTGCTGTTAGAAATTTCGGGAAAGAAATTCCGGTTCTTGGCGTTTGTTTGGGCCACCAGGTAATTGGGATGATTTATGGTGGCAAAGTAGTTAAGGCGCCAATTTTAATGCACGGAAAAGTCTCAGAAATTTTTCATGACAACAAAACAATATTCAAAAATATTCCACAAAAATTTATTGCTACCAGATATCATTCTTTGATTGTTGAAAGGAAATCTATTCCGACAGAACTTGAAATTTCTGCTGAAACAGATGATGGAATTGTTATGGGTGTGAGGCACAAAAAATATCCTGTTGAAGGGATTCAGTTTCACCCTGAATCATTTCTAACCTCTGAAGGAGAAACAATAATAAAAAATTGGTTAAAATTATGAGCACACTCATTAAAAATTCCCTTGAACAACTGTTAGAAAAAGAAGATTTATCTTTTGATGGATCATATAAACTTATGTACAGCATTATGCAGGGAGAAGTTAGTGATCCTAATATTTCGGCGATTCTCATTGCATTGAAATCAAAAGGCGAATCTTCTGAAGAGATAGCAGGCTTTGCAAAAGCAATGAGGGATAACTGCATTAGTATTAATTGTGATACTGAAAACACTATTGATGTTTGCGGTACTGGGGGCGACAACTCGGGGAGTTTCAATATTTCAACAGCAGCGGCATTTACTGTTGCTGGTGCCGGGGTTAATGTTGCTAAACACGGCAACCGCTCTATTTCCAGCAAAAGCGGTAGCGCAGATGTACTTCAGGAACTTGGAATAAATATTAATCTTAAACCGCATCAATCCGAGCAGGCATTATCTGAAATCGGGATTGCGTTTCTTTTTGCACCTCTTTTTCATCCGGCGATGAAGCACGCTGCCAACGTCAGGAAGGAACTGGGAATAAAAACCGTCTTTAATATTTTGGGACCGCTTACAAATCCAGCAGGAGTTAAAAAGCAGATCATCGGTACTTTCAGCAGGCAGGCCGCAAAGAAAATGGCAGAAGCTGCTAAGTATCTTGAGTTTGATCGCGTTTGTTTCCTTTGCAGTAATGATAAATATGATGAAATATATCTTGGTGACACAACAGATATTTATGAATACGTTAAAAATCAAGAAGTTAAGAATTATACTATAACGAATAGCACTTTTAATTATCCGGGTACTTTATCTGATGAAATTAAAGGAAGCACGCCGGAAAAGAATGCGGAAATAATTCTGGATGTTTTTAACGGTAAGAGAAAAGACGGAGCATTCAATACAATAGTTGCAAATTCTGCTCTTGCATTGTACTCTTCCGGTTTCTCGGATGATCTGAATTCATGTAAGGAAGCAGCAGAAGCTTCAATAAATAGAGGAGCCGCTTTAAAAAAAATAGAGGAACTCAGGAAGTATAGCAATAACTTCTCGTAAAAATCATTTAATAAGATGAATATTTTAGATAAAATAGTAGAAAAGAAAAAGGAAGAAATTAAAAATCTTAAAAGTAAATTTTCAATTTCTTCTTTTCAGGATATGGAATTTTATGAAAAAGATAAATTGAGTTTTATAGATAATCTTAACCATAGTGAAAACCTCTCGCTCATTTGTGAAATTAAAAAAGCAAGCCCTTCAAGGGGAATTATTCGGGAGGATTTTAATCATTTAAAGATTGCTGATATTTACTTTAAAAATAAAGCTGATGCGGTTTCTATTTTGACAGACAAAGATTTTTTTCAGGGAGATATTAATTACCTCCGTGAGATAGCTGAAGTAAAGCAAACGCCGCTTTTAAGAAAGGACTTTATAATTGATGAAATTCAACTTTATCAATCAAAAGCTAATGGTGCTGATTTCATCTTGTTAATTGGAGAAATTTTATCAAAATCACAGATAGCTGATTTTACTACCCTTGCAAATGAAATTGGTCTGGAAGTGCTTCTTGAAATACATTCTGCAGATCAACTTGATAAAATTGGTTTCGATAAAAATAAATTGATTGGGATAAACAATAGAAACCTAAATGATTTTTCAGTCTCTCTTAATACTACTACCGAGTTAAAGAAGCTAATTCCTGAAGATGTGTTTGTTGTATCTGAAAGCGGTATTTCAAAAAAGGAAGATGTCTCTTTTTTAAGGAATTCAGGAATGAATGCTCTATTAGTTGGGGAATCAATAATGAAAGAAAGTGATATTAGCTCAAAAATTAAGGAACTGAAGAAATGGTGTGGCAATGAAGGTTAAAGTTTGTGGGATTACGAACTTGGACGACGCTTTGCTTTGCGAAAAAGAAGGGGCCAATGCTCTTGGATTTATTTTTTATGGAAAAAGCAAAAGATATATTCCACCTGATGTAGCTGAAGGAATAATCAAAAAACTATCGCCTTTTACAACTAAGGTTGGTGTTTTTGTGAACGAGGATATTTCAGTTATAAATCAAATAGTTGAAAAAACAAAAATAAATGTGTTGCAGCTTCACGGAGATGAAGATGAGAATTATTGTATGAAAATAGAATTACCGGTCATAAAAAGCTTTAGGATAAAAAAAAATTTTGATTTTGAAAGTATCTATAAATATAAAAACGTAGATTATTTATTTGACGCATATTCTGAAAATAACTTTGGTGGAACGGGTAAGACCTTTAATTGGGAATTAATTCCTGCAGAGATAAAAAATAAAATAATTCTTTCCGGCGGAATTAGTGAAAAAAACATTGAAAAGATTTTCAGAGACATTACTCCTTCCGCCATTGATCTTTCTTCTTCTTTGGAAAGTGAACCGGGTAAAAAGGATGCAGAAAAAGTAAAATTCTTTTTTAAGAAATTTAATAGCTTGAGGTAATCATGCTAATAATGATGAGTTTAAAAGCGCCAAGACAGGATATAGAAAAAGTGAAAGAAAAAATAATTTCAAAAAAATGCACACCGCACGAAATACCAGGCTCAGTAAAACTTGCTATAGGTGTAACAGGTCCATCAAGAGATTTGGAGGAAAGTGATTTTCTGCTTATGGATTCTGTCGAAGAGGTGGTTCGCGTTTCAAAACAATATAAACTGGTCAGCAGAGAAATGAAATCTGATGATACCGTTATTACATTTGGAGAAGAGAAAATCGGCGGGGGAGAATTAACGGTAATTGCAGGACCTTGTTCTGTTGAAAGCAGGGACCAGCTTTTTGATATTGCAGGCCAGCTTAAAGAAATGGGAATTAAGTTTTTAAGAGCAGGAGCTTATAAACCGAGAACCAGCCCTTATTCATTTCAGGGATTAAAGGAAAAAGGGCTCGAGTATCTTGCAGATGTAAAAAGAGAATTAGGAATGCTAATTGTAACCGAAGCCAAGGACACACTGACTCTTCCGCTGATTGCTGAGGTTGCTGATGTTGTTCAAATTGGTGCACGAAATATGCAAAACTTTTCTTTGCTTGAGCAGGCTGGTCAATTAACGAAACCGGTCTTATTGAAGAGAGGACTTGCTGCAACAGTTGAAGATCTTTTGATGAGTGCGGAATATATATTATCGCAGGGAAATTATAATGTGATACTTTGTGAAAGAGGAATAAGGACTTTTGAAACCAGCACTCGCAACACTCTTGATTTAAATGCAATTCCTGTCATAAAAAAGAATACTCATCTTCCGGTTATTGTAGATCCCTCCCATGGAATTGGTATTTGGGATAAAGTTCAGCCGATGGCAATGGCATCAGTAGCCTGCGGCGCGGATGGAGTTATGATAGAAGTGCATAGTCATCCTGAGCAAGCATTGTCGGATGGTTTTCAATCATTAACACCGGCTAATTTCAAGAAGTTGTTAAATAAGCTAAATCAATTAGCACCTATAGTTGATAAACAGGTGAAAGTAAATGTTTAATCCAATAAAATATAAGTTGCCTGATAACAACGGTAAATTCGGAAAATTCGGAGGAAAGTACGTTCCTGAAACTTTGATTACTCCTCTCCAGGAGTTGGAAAAAGTTTATAGCGAATTAAAAAATGATGCAAACTTTCTTTTTGAATTAAGCAAACTAAATAGTGAGTACACCGGGAGGCCTACACCGCTTACGTTTGCGGACAATCTAACAAAACATTTTGGAAAGGCAAAAATCTATTTAAAGCGTGAAGACCTTTGTCACACCGGGGCACATAAAATAAACAATGCATTGGGCCAGATATTACTCGCAAAAAAACTCGGCAAAAAAAGAATAATTGCTGAAACCGGCGCGGGTCAGCATGGAGTAGCAACAGCAACTGTTTGTGCAAAATTTGGAATGAAGTGCGTTGTTTATATGGGCGAAGTCGATATGGAAAGACAAAAACCTAATGTATTCAGAATGAGATTGCTCGGAGCGGAAGTCGTTCCGGTTAAATCAGGTAGCAGAACTTTGAAAGGATGCAGGAAACGAAGCTATCCGGGATTGGGTAACTAATGTTAAAGATACTCATTACATTATAGGTTCGGTTGTCGGCCCGCATCCATACCCAATGATGGTCAGAGATTTTCAGTCAGTTATTGGAGTGGAAACAAAAGAGCAGATTTTAAAAGCAGAAAAAAGATTACCTGATTTCATTATTGCCTGTGTTGGTGGCGGCAGTAACGCAATTGGAATTTTTTATCCTTTTATAGATGATGATGTTAATCTTATCGGGGTTGAAGCTGCAGGCCTGGGAATTGACACTGATAAACACAGCGCAACACTTACTCTTGGCAGGGAAGGAGTATTTCAGGGAATGAATACTTATCTGCTGCAAAATGATGAAGGGCAAATTTCGGAAGTGCATTCAATTTCAGCAGGACTTGATTATCCGGGAGTTGGGCCGGAGCATAGTTATTTGAAAGATAATTCACGTGTAAAATATATTTCCGTTACTGATGATGAAGCATTGGAAGCAACAAAATTACTTTCAAGAATTGAAGGTATTATTCCCGCGCTTGAATCAGCACACGCTCTTGCAGGAATTGAAAAAGTAATCGGAGAAACAAACAAAAATCAGGTTGTTGTGCTTAACCTCAGCGGACGAGGAGATAAGGACTTAAATACAATTATGAAAGAGTTTGATACGGAATAGCTTAATGTCAGATATCAAAAAATATATTGAAACAGAAAATTCCAAAGGGAAGAAAGTTCTCTCTGTTTTTCTAACAAGCGGATTTCCTGATCCTCAGAATTTTACTGAGATGGCTTTAAAAGTTCTGGATGCCGGCGCTGATATGCTCGAGATCGGCTTTCCTTTCAGCGACCCGCTTGCTGATGGGCCAGTTATTCAGCATTCATCAAATATTGCTTTAAAAAATGGTATAAATCTTCATAAAACATTTCGGTATGCTGAACAAATAAAAAAGGGAACTGAAAAGCCGATAATTTTAATGGGTTATGCAAATCCTGTTATAAGTTACGGTATAAAAGAATTCACTATAAGTTGTAATAATACAGGTGTCGATGGAATAATTATTCCTGATGTTCCTATTGAGGAATATGAGAACTTTTTCAATACAGATTTTAATGGAATTGATAAAGTTTTATTAATTAGTCCAACTACCAGCGATGAAAGAGTTAAGTTAATAGATGAAAAAAGTGAAGGCTTTGTTTATTGTGTTAGTGTGAGCGGAACAACCGGAAGTGAAAAGGCTCAAAAAGATATTGAGTTTATTAAAAGAAGCTATTCATCAATAAGAAAAAATAAAATGCTTGTTGGATTTGGAATCTCATCAGCAGATGATGTGAAAAAATATTCACCCTTTTGCGATGGAATAATTGTAGGTAGCGCTGTTATAAAAAGTTTGACAGATGATGATAAATATTCAAATAGAACTTTAAGCCTGATTAAAGAACTAAAAGGTGCAACCTGATTTTAATTGTTCTGTATCATTTATAATAAACCAGGTAGCCCCAAGGTTCCATTTTAAATGATTCTCCTTTACTAAGTTTAACTCGCTTTCCAGTAAACAAATTTGTAAACTCTCCGGCAATTTTCTCTGAATTAAGTTTTACTTCTTTTTCATCACTGCAAAGATTAAAAACAGCGACTACTTTATTTCCGTCTTTTTCTCTTTCAATTGCAAAAATATTTATATCATCATTTGTGCTTAACCTGTTCATTTCTCCGCCGACAATTCCATTCCACAAGGCTTTGTTTTTTAACTTGAGCTGAATGAGTTTTGTATATAGTTCTTTGAAGTCGCTTTTTTTCCAGTCTATAGTGTCTTTATCAAAGAATCTCAATCTTTTATCCATGCCTGCTTCTTGTCCACTATATACAAGGGGCATTCCTCTTACAACTCCGCAAAGAACAGCAAAAGTTTTTGCTGACTTCCCGAATCTTTCGAATACAGTTCCATTCCAGGTGTTTTCATCATGATTTGAAGTAAAGTTCATTCTATATGCATCAGGATTATATCGAGCATTTTCTCTTTCATAATATTCATCTAAGTTTTTGACGGTCATTTTATCGGCATATATTTTTTTCATTATATCGTGAGGTTCCCAAGCGTAAGTCATATCAAAAGCGTGTTTATGAAACTGCGGACCTTCAGCTTCTGCAAGCATAAATATTGGTTTAATTTTTTCAAGTTCTTTTCTGGCAAAATCCCAGAACGGCATTTGTACCATTCCAGCAACGTCACATCTGAATCCATCGATATCACATTCTTTGATCCAAAATTCCATAGCGTTTTCCATAGCTATCCAAAGTTTGGGATTATTAAAGTTGAAGCCGATTACATCAGTCCAGTCAGCCACGGGAGATTTGAAATTTCCATTTTTATCTTTTATATAAAAATCAGGGTGTGTTTTTGTCCAGACGTTATCCCAGGAAGAATGATCTGCAACCCAGTCAATGATAACTTTCATTCCCATATTATGAGCAGCAGTTACTAAATTTTTCAAATCATCTATATTTCCAAATTCAGAATTCACTGCAGTGTAGTCACTGATTGAATAATAACTTCCTAAGCTGCCTTTTCTGTTTAGTTTTCCAATGGGGTTAACAGGCATTAACCATAAAATATCAATCCCCATCTTTTTGATTTCCGGCAAATGTTTTTGGAATGCTTTAAATGTTCCTTCAGGTGTGTACTGTCTTACATTCACTTCATATATAGACGCATTTTTACTCCACCCAGGATGCTTAACAGTGGTAATTTTTTGTGCAAACAGTATTGATGAATTGGCAAGAATAAAAAGTATAACAACAAAGCTGTTAAAACTTTTACTGTATTTTTTAAACATAATTAGCTCCCTAAAGTGGATAGGAAATATAAGAACTCATGAATAATAATTGACCTACCTAAACAGGTAGTTATTTAGCTTAATGTCTTAAGCTTTAAAATAATTTATTATATTCGTTTTGATTTTTAACAAGAGCTATCCAAATATTAAAAGGAAAACACCGATGAATAAACCACGTCTCAGTTTCTGGCAAATCTGGAACATGAGTTTTGGATTTTTGGGAATTCAATTTGGTTTTGCTTTACAGAATGCAAACGTGAGCAGAATCTTTGAAACGCTTGGTGCTAAGATTGATGATATTCCGATTCTCTGGATAGCTGCTCCCGTTACTGGATTAATTATCCAGCCAATCATTGGTCATATGAGTGATAAAACGTGGGGAAAACTTGGAAGAAGAAGACCCTTCTTTTTAGCCGGCGCGATATTAGCTTCGGCAGCTTTATTAATTATGCCTAACTCACCTGTGCTCTGGGTAGCAGCTGGAATGCTCTGGATAATGGATGCATCAATTAATATTTCAATGGAACCTTTCCGCGCATTTGTCGGCGATATGCTTCCGTCAGAACAAAGGACAATTGGTTTTTCGATGCAAAGTTTTTTTATAGGTATCGGTGCGATAATAGCTTCGGCCTTGCCTTATATGATGACGAACTGGTTTGGCATTTCAAACACAGCGGCGGCGGGTGAAATTCCTGAATCTGTGAAATTTTCATTTTATATCGGCGGTGCTGTTTTTCTTCTTGCTGTTTTATGGACGGTTTTTAGTACAAAAGAATATTCACCGGAAGAACTGAAAAAATATTCAGAATCAGAAGGGCAGCAATCAAACAGCGGAAATCATACTGGTAATATTCGGGCTGAACAATTTTTTAAAGCAGGGTCTATCTGGACTCTGATAGGTTTGGTTGGTTCATCTATTCTTATATTTTGTTTTGAATGAAACTGATTATGGCCTGTATGTTTTATTTATTGGCTCGATAATTTTTGGACTGCTTGAAGATATTTGTCGGTTTGATGACCAAAGGCGGAAATACAAATGGCGGGATGGTTGTTGTATTCAATGATTTTTATAAAATGCCGAAAGACAATGAAACAACTAGCGGTAGTTCAGTTCTTTTCATGGTTTGCTCTTTTTGCAATGTGGATTTACACCACTCCGGCAGTTACGCATCATATTTACGGAGCAACAGATCCGACAACAGAACTCTATAATAAGGGTGCTGACTGGGTTGGGGTTTTGATGGCTGTGTACAATGGATTTGCCGCCGTTATGGCATTTGTTCTTGTTTGGCTGGCAAAAAAGACAAACAGAAAAACAGTTCATATGATAAGCTTGATTTGTGGCGGACTTGCCTTCTTATCTTTTTATATAATTAAAGATCCGAATATATTATTGATTTCAGAACTCGGTATCGGTTTGGCCTGGGCTTCAATTCTTGCAATGCCTTATGCAATTCTAGCCGGAGCACTTCCTGCTGAAAAGATGGGTGTTTATATGGGAATATTTAATTTCTTTATTGTAATTCCTCAGATAACTGCGGCTGCAATTCTTGGCTGGTACGTAAAACATTTGTTCGGCGGAGATGCCATTTATGCTCTTATACTTGGTGGAGCTTCAATGATACTCGCTGGTATTCTTGTAATGTTTGTTAATGATGTAGACGAAGCAAGAGAATAATTCATAACGTAAAATGAATAATGTATAATTATCTCACTAAAAAATTCTGAATTATAAATTTTACATTATACATTACCTATTTTCAAAACCTACCTGATCGGGTGGTATTTTTTAACCCGTTATTAATATAATTTTATGGAAATATTTGTATGAAGAGTTACGGGTTACTCGCTATTTATGAAATCTAAAATATTATTGATATTAATTTTTGCGTTCTCAGAATTTGCATTTTCACAAATAGTTACTTCCATTCCTACTTATCCAACAGAGAATGATTCGATCGTAATTTATTTTGATGCTACACAGAATGGTGCTTCTGCATTATTGAACTATACCGGGACTGTATATGCACATACAGGTGTTTATACAAGTAAGAATTCTTCTACCTGGCAATACGTTATTGGTACGTGGGGAAATAACGGTACGCAACCATCATTGCAACGGCTAGGAACAAATTTATATAAACTTACAATAGGTTATCCCAGAGCTTTTTACAATATTTCAGACACTTCAGAGCATATTACCACTTTAAATTTCGTATTCAGGTCATCAGATGGAAATAAACAAACTGCTGATATTATTTATAATCTATATAAGAAGGGGAGTTATCGTTTAGTTCTGGATCAACCATTTATAACGAATAAATATACTGATCCTTTACGTTCTCCTTTATTTATTAATCAAACAGATACAGTAAACATTATAGCTAAAGCCGCCGCACTTGGAACAGCCAGTTCATCGATAACGCTATATGCAAATGGAGCTCAACAAACACAGGTATCCGGCGATTCACTTAATTATAATTTCATCGCATCAAACTTTTCAGCATCACAGTACTTAATAACAGTGGTCGGGCACGATACAACTACACTAACGGATACACTCAGATTTGCTGTTGTAGTCAAACCAAAAATTACTGATTCGCCTCTACCGGCTGGAAATCAATTAGGTATTAATTATACCACTGATCCTACTAAAGTGACACTCGCTCTTTTTGCTCCACATAAAAAGTTTGTGTACGTAATCGGAGACTTTAATAATTGGGAAGTTGATTCTAATTATGTTATGAACCGTGATTCTGTTACTGCTGATAGTGTTATATGGTGGATTAATTTTACAGTTTCACCTGGTACTGAATATGCTTTCCAATATTTTGTTGATGGCCAGATTAGAATTGCTGATCCGTTTTCCACTAAAATTTTGGATGGTAATAATGATAAATACATACCTTCTACGGTTTATCCAAATTTAAAAAGTTATCCGACCGGAAAAACTTCTGAAATAGTTTCTACTCTTCAAACGGGTACATATAACTATAACTGGCAGGACACAAATTTCGTTAAACCTGATAAAGATAAACTTGTTATTTATGAATTACTGGTAAGAGATTTTGTGAGCACTCATTGGTATAAAACTATTGAAGACACACTAAGCTATTTGAAAAATCTTGGAATTAACGCTATAGAGTTTATGCCGGTTATGGAATTTGAGGGTAATGACAGTTGGGGATATAATCCAAGTTTTCATATGGCACTTGATAAATATTATGGTACGCCTGATGCTTTAAATCATTAATTGATAAAGCACATTCAATGGGAATTGCCAGTTATACTTGATATAGTGTTGAATCATGCTTATGGGTCTAATCCCATGGTCAGGCTTTACTGGGATTCACAGAATAATCGTCCGGCAGCAAATAATCCTTGGTTTAATGTTACTTCTCCGAACACGAGTTATTCATACGGATATGATTTTAATCATGAAAGTCCTCAAACACAATATTATGTAGATAGGGTCACAAGCTATTGGATAAAAGAATTTCATATTGATGGTTACCGGTTTGATTTTGCAAAAGGTTTTACACAAACTCCGGGTGAAGGAACTACCTATGATGCAAGTAGAATTGCAATTATGCAAAGGATAGCAAATAAAATTTGGGCAGTCGATTCCACTTCAATTTTAATTCTCGAAAACTTTGTAGATAATACTGAGGAACAGGTAGAATCAAATTTTGGATTTTTATCCTGGGGAAATATGAATTACAATTATAATCGAAGCTACTATGGGTTATAACCAGCCGGGACATTCAGATTTAAGTTATGCTTATTATGTAAATTGAAACTGGCCAAAACCAAGTCTTGTAACATATATGGAAAGCCACGATGAAGAAAGACTGATGTATAAGAATGAACAATATGGCAACAGTTCAGGTAATTATGATATTAAAAATATTGCTGTTGGTCTAAACAGGATGAAAGAAGCCTCCGTGTTTTTCTTTTTAATACCCGGTCCCAAAATGATCTGGCAGTTTGGAGAATTAGGATATGATTATTCTATCGATTATAACGGACGGGTTGGCGCAAAACCAATTAGATGGGATTATTATTCTGATCCGGCGAGGATAAAACTATATAAAACTATGAAGGCAATAATTTATTTAAAAGAAAATTATCCCACTTTCAGTACCGCAGCAGCAATGGATGTAACAGGCTCAATTAAAAGAATTACATTTGCTGATACAACTATGAAAGTGAATATTATCGGGAACTTTGATGTTAATTCGGCAACAGTGCCCGGATATTTTGCACAAACCGGAAATTGGTATGATTATTTTACAGGAAAAGGAAATTATGTAGCAAGTGCGGGCCAATCGGTTACGCTTGCACCGGGGGAATTTCATATCTTTACAACTAAGAAACTTCCTACACCAGAGGCAGATATTTTATCAGCTATTCAGTCAAATAATAACACAGTAGTTAATGAATATAAACTTTCTCAAAATTATCCTAATCCTTTCAATCCTTCTACAATTATAAAATATCAAATACCCAATGCCGGCAGGGTTACACTTAAGATTTACGACTTGCTTGGCAGGGAAATAAAAACACTGGTAGATGAATATCAGCAAAGCGGGGCTTACGAAACCTCATTTAACGCAGCTAATCTTGCCAGCGGAATTTACTTTTATCAGATAAAAGCAAATAATTTTATCGCTACAAAAAAGATGCTTCTTATAAAATAAGGTTTTAAGACATTACAAAACAAAGGCTTCTGTAAGTAATCTCAATTCTTTCAAAACGGTTCAATGCTTTAAGTCTATAAAAACACAATAAGAAGTAACTTCGATAATTAGTTATTTTATAAATAAATAAAATTGTAAATTACTAAACCAGATAAGGCAAAATTTACAATTTAAAATGTTTTTGCGTCCTTCAAAAAAAATAATATTCACAATCTATTACTCTTTTATTGCTGTTATTTTGTCCGGCTTTTTATTTCAAATCTCAGGGCAAGTTAACCAGGTGAATTTTACCCGTATACTAAGTGAAAACGGACTTTCTCAAAACTCTGTTCATGCTATTATTCAGGACAATCAAGGGTTTATGTGGTTTGCTACAGAAGACGGTCTTGATAAATATGATGGTTATAATTTTACGGTTTATAAAAACAATCCGGATGATAAAAGTACAATATCAGATAATTTTATCTGGACAGTTTATGAAGATAAAAAAGGAATTATTTGGCTCGGTACCAACAGCGGAGGACTTTGCAGATTTGATAAAGAAAGTGAGAAGTTTACGACATATAAAAATATTCCTGGCGATACTAACAGCTTAATTTTCAATAATGTAAGAGCTATCTATGAGGATAATGATGGCTTCCTTTGGATTGGTACCGAAAACGGACTGGATAGGTTTAATATAAAAGAAAATAAGTTTACTCACTATTTGCATAATCCAAATGATCCAAACAGCCTGAGCAATAATGTTGTCCTTTCTATTTATGAAGATAATTCAGGTGATCTCTGGATTGGAAGTGACGGCGGCCTGGATATATATGATAAGAAACGTAACAGGTTTATTGGTTATTCATTTAACCCTAAAAACCCGCATAGTCTTAGCAATAATATTGTATTGTCAATTTATCAAGATTATGACGGAATTCTATGGATCGGTACACTAAACGGACTGAATCGCTTCGATAAAAAAGAAAAAACTTTTCAACGCTTTCTGATGAATACATCCGAATCTAAAAGAACTATTAAGAACAGGATCAATTCTATCATTGAAGATAGATCGAAGACACTATGGGTTGCTACAGGAGAAGGGGTATATTTTTTAGATCGTAATAAAAATGAATTGGAGTGGCTTCATACTGAACTTTCCCGTTCAGGGTTTATTAATAATAATAATATCTTCACGCTTTTTGAAAGTAACTCGGGGTTAATATGGATCGGTACGGCCGAAGAAGGAATTTTAAAATTTAATAAAGAGAAAATTAAATTTAAAAATTATAAACACGATCCTTTTGATAATAAGAGTCTTAGTTATAATACTATTCGGGCTATTTATCAGGAAAAGAATGGAGTTCTATGGATAGGAACCTTAGGGGGCGGTTTAGAGAAATTAATGCCAAACTCAGACAAATTTATTCATTATAAAAATAACCCTGATAATAATAAAAGCCTGAGTGATAATTCTATCTCTGCCGTATATAAAGATAGATTTGGATATTTATGGGTCGGAACGCTGGGGTGGTGGATTAGACAGGTCAATAATCCCAATTAATTCAGCGGTCACTACTAAAATTAATTTTATCCATTACAGAAATAAAATATCCGGACGGAATGATGTAAGCAATAATATAATACAGGCCATTTATGAAGATTCTAGATGGATTTCTCTGGGTTGGAACTGGAAGCGGATTAAGTCTTTATGATAGGAAAAATAATAATTTTATTTTTTTCCAAAATAAGCCAAATGATACCAGGAGCCTTAGTAGTAATCGTGTGCAGTCCTGTATTCTTGAAGACCGAAATGGTAATTTATGGATAGGAACCTGGGATGGTTTAAATAAACTTAATTCTGATCAAAGGAAAAGGGCCCTTACTAACCCATCGTCAGTCAAATTTATTAGGTTCAAATATAATTCTAATAATAAAACCGGTTTAAGTGACAGTAGAGTAATATCAGGGTATCAGGATTCAAAAGGCAATCTCTGGTTTGGTACCTACGGAGGAGGCTTAAATGAACTAATACCGGACGAACAAAATAGTTTAGATCCCGCATTCATAAACTATAAACATGACCAGGGACTTGCCAGCAATGTAGTCTATTGTATACTGGGAGACGATGCGGGTAATTTATGGATGAGCACGGATAATGGTCTTTCAATGTTAAATCCCAAAGAGGAAATATTTAAGAATTACGATGTAACTGATGGATTACAGGGAAATCAGTTTTTCTGGGGTGCTGGTTATAAGGGTAGGGAAGGTGAATTATTATTTGGTGGAACAAACGGGTTTAATGCATTTAATCCATCTGATTTGAAAAATAATACTCATGTTCCTCCTGTTGTAATCACTGATTTTAAAGTATTAAATCTACCGGTTGAGATTGGTGCTGAAGGTTCACCATTATTAAAAGCCATTTCATTGACAAAAGAAATTGAGTTATCCTACAGCCAGAATGTATTTTCATTCGAGTTTTCCGCACTTGATTATTCAGCTCCTAATAAGAACATGTACGCTTATATCATGGAAGGTTTTGACAAAAATTGGATTTATTCAGGCAACCGAAGATTTATTACATATACAAATTTAGATCCTGGCAAATATATTTTTAAGGTAATAGGTTCAAATAATGATGGTGTCTGGAATAAAACAGGAACCCAACTTGCAATTATTATTTCACCTCCATTCTGGAGAACATGGTGGTTCCTTTCATCAGCAGTTATTATTGTTGGTGGAATGATATACTTAATTATATATTACAAAGTGAAAAACCTGATTGGGATAGAGAGATTAAGAGCTAAACTAGCTGCAGATCTTCACGATAACATTGGCTCAAGCCTTACTGAAATTTCTATTCTTAGCGAGGTGATCTCTCATAAAATTGATTCTGCAGACGATAATACCAAGAAAAGTTTGAAAATGATTAGCGATAATTCAAGAAATCTTATAGATAGTATGAGTGATATTGTTTGGCTTGTTAATCCCAAAAGGGATTCTTTGTATGATCTGATTTTAAGGCTTCGTGATACTTATTCCGAATTATCATCTTATACTAACATATCTTTCAGATCAGAAAATATTAAAGAACTGGAAAAAATTTCGCTCTCGATGGAACATAGGCAGCATCTCTATTTAATTTTTAAAGAAGCAATTAATAACAGTATAAACCATAGTAAATGCAGCCAGATAATTTTGGATGCCTCTGTAAAAGGTAAAAGACTGGAAATGACTTTAAAAGATGATGGAACTGGTTTTGAAGATACTTATATATCATCCGGAAATGGTCTCAGCAATATGAAAGAGAGAGCAAAATCTATTGGAGGAGTATTATCGATTTTTTCAGAACAGGGGAACGGGACTGTAGTTCAATTTAATGGAAATGTAATTTAAACTTATTATATAATTAATTACCTGGTTAGCCAATGATTAAAGTTGTTGTGGTAGAAGATAACGATTCCATTAGGGAAGGCCTAAAAATATTAATAGACGGGACAGATGATTATTCCTGCATAGCTTCTTTTTCTGAATGTGAAACTATGTTAAAGAATATAAAAAAGCTTAATCCTGATGTTTTACTAATGGATATCGGATTACCGGGTATGAATGGAATTGAAGGCATAAAAAAAGTGAAATTAATATTTCCGGATTTAGCTATTTTGATTCTGACTATTTATGAAGAGAACGATTTAATTTTTGATGCTCTTTGTGCCGGGGCTTGTGGATATTTAGTAAAAAAAACCCCACCCTCCAGATTATTGGAAGCAATTAGAGAAGTTCATGAAGGCGGAGCACCGATGAGCTCTCACATCGCCAGAAAAGTAATAGACTTTTTTCAGAAGAAACCCATTTCTTCTCAGAAAAGCAATTATGATCTTACGCCCAGGGAAAAGGAAATTCTTACTGGTTTAGTGGAAGGACACAACTTTAAAGCAATTGCTGACTCACTTTTTATCAGCATTGAAACTGTCAGGTTTCATTTTAGAAATATTTATAAAAAACTGCACGTTCATTCACAATCTGAAGCTGTTGCAAAAGCAATTAAAGAAGGTCTCATCTGATTTTTTTCAATCCAGATATGTAGTACAGTATAAAATTTCTGTTATTCTTTTAAAAAATACCCCTGTTTAGGTAGTAGTTTGAAGCACTTACATGTCATACATTTCTCCCAAATAATTTAATATGTAATTGGAAATTCTTTCGGAGTAATTTTTAATGATTACAGTTGTGGTTGTTGATGAAAGTGAAACCATTTGTGAAGGCTTAAAGACATTAATAAACAGAACAGAAGGATATTCTTGCGTAGGTACATTTTGGGATTACAAGTCCATGCTTAATGAAATCGGGAAATTAAAACCTGATGTTTTGTTAATTGATTTGCTTTTACCCGGGCAGCAATGTTTGGAAGGAATTATAAAATCGAAATTAATTTTTCCTGACCTTGCAATTTTAGTTTTAACAATTTATGAGGAGAACGAACATATATTTGACGCACTATGTGCTGGTGCTTGCGGATACCTTGTTAAAAAAACTCCGCCTAAAAAATTAATTCAGGGAATAAATGATGCATTGCAGGGTAAAGTCCCGATGAGTTCGTCCACAGCTCTTAAGGTGATTAAGTTTTTTAATAAGAGAAATAATAAAACACAATTTGGTGAAGCAGGTATATTAACTCAGCTCGAAAAAGAAATATTAAACAAACTCATGGATGGTAATAATTATAAAGCAATTGCCGATTTGTCAGGGCTAAGTATTGAAACGGTTCAAATTAGTTTTAAAGATATTTATAAAAAACTTCATATGCATTCAAAAACGGAAGCAAATGAAAAAAGAATTAAAGAGCATTTTTATTGAATTTTTTTTCCACTCTGTTTAGGGGGTATAAAATTAGAAATAATTTGTTAATACATGAAAAAACCTACAAATAGGTAGTGGTATGGAGAGGCTTAAATGGATAGGTTTCGCAAACACAATTAAAGGAAGCAAAATCTATACTCAATTTTTTAACAAGAGTAAAATTGAAAGATTATTTTTTGAACCTTTTTGGTATTAAGAGTCATCAGATACGTTAATAATTTAAAATTTAAAGGATTCTATAGACTAAATTTTTACAACTTTCGTAAAGCCCAACTATTATAGTGTTAGTCTATTCAATCTTGCTTTCTTATTCATAACTTA
Source organism: uncultured Bacteroidota bacterium (assembly GCA_963772675.1). Classification (GTDB taxonomy): domain Bacteria; phylum Bacteroidota; class Ignavibacteria; order Ignavibacteriales; family Ignavibacteriaceae; genus JAKAGZ01. The sequence continues at coordinate 143,981 of CAVYYF010000004.1, read as the reverse complement.
CTAATAACAGTAACAATATGTTTTTCTATCATATTAAATATATCCTGTCTGTTAGCGCTGGGTTCCAATCATTATTTTACAATTTCAAATTATTCGGCCCAAAATATTTAAAATAAAATTGTTGGATTGAAATTAAGCAATCTAATTTATATGGCTTGGAGTTTTAAATGAAGAAAGTTCTTAATAAAATAATTATTCTTTTGGGAATACTGCTGCTATCTTCAATGTCTAATGCACAGACTGGAAAAATATCGGGTAGAATAGTAGACGCAAAAACTAAAGAAGCCTTACCATTTGTAAATGTGATCGTGATAGGTACTAATTTAGGCGCAGCTACTGATGTTGATGGTTACTATTCTATAATTGGTATTTCTCCCGGTACATATACTCTTAAAGCTTCTGCGATCGGTTATGGAAATGTTAACTATGATAATGTCAAAGTATCAATTGATCTAACTACTAAGATAAATTTTGAATTGAGCGAAACATCGATTCAAACGGCCACTGTGACTATTGTAGCAAGACGTCCTTTAGTTACAAAAGACCTTACATCTACTACTGCTGTTGTCGATGCAAATGAGATAGCAGCTTTGCCGGTAACTGAATTTCAGGAAATACTAAACCTGAAAGCGGGTATGGTTGGCGGTAGCGTAAGAGGCGGGAGAAGCGGTGAGGTCGTTTATGCAATCGACGGCGTACCTGTTACGGATGTGTATGACGGATCAACTGTAGTTGATATAAATACAAATTCAATACAGGAGTTACAGTTTGTTAGTGGTGCATTTAACGCAGAATATGGAAGGGCTCTTTCAGGTTATGTTAATATTGCGACAAAAGATGGAACAAATAATTTTCACGGAAGTTTGACTGGCTATCTTGGATCATACTTAACTAATCATTCAGATATTTTCCCATCAGACAATTCGTTAAAGCCCACGCACATTAGGAATATTGAAGGATCGCTTTCCGGCAGTATAATTAAAGATAAACTTCTATTTAATGCGACAGGTCGATGGATTTACTTTGGTGGGTGGATAAATGGACTGAACAAATTTACTCCATATAATATTACCGTAAACCACGGATCCTCAGTCCCTTTACAGGACAGGTATACTATAATTTCGGATAGTGCTACAGGAGCTGGCGATAATTCAATTGTTCCTTTGAATTGGAATGAAAAAAAATACGGGCAGGTAAAACTAACTTATAAACTTTTTCAGGATGTTAAGTTAGATTACAATTTCATTATAGATAATGTTGACTATCAGGATTACAATCAATTTTATACTTATAATCCTCAGGGAAATCCTACTAAGTACAGAACAGGTACGACAAATATTCTCGGTTATACACAAACATTAGGCGCAAATACTTTCTATAAATTAAGCCTTATCTATTTTACGAAGGATTTTAAGCAATATGTTTATGATCTGGTCAATCCAAATCAATTATATCCTAATCAGGATTTGGGTGGATTAACTCCATCTGAAAATCCAAGTTTCGGGACGGGCGGTGCAGATATGAATTATTTTGCCCGAAGTACAAACACAATGGGCGTAAAATTTGATTTTACGACTCAATTTAATAAGGCGAATCTTATAAAATTTGGTGTAGAATTTAACAGACACATCCTGGATTACAAGAATATCAATTATATAATGGAGTCAGGGCTGCAAAATCCAGAGGTTTCCGGAAACCCTTATGCACATTACTACATAGCTGATCCTACCGATCCCACAAAAAATTTAAAAATAGATATTTACAACAGAAAACCAATAGAATTTTCTGGCTATTTACAGGATAAGATAGAATTGAATGAGTTAATAATTAATATAGGCCTTAGAGTTGATTATTTCTCACCTGATGGTTTTACTCTAAATGATCCAAGTGATCCGGATATTTATTCTCCGGTAAAACCTGAACATATTGCAATGACTATGGCTCAAAGAAGAGCAATCTGGTACAGTGATGCACCTTCAAGTATTCAATATAGCCCCCGGTTGGGAGTAGCTTTCCCGCTTACTGATAAAGGTGTCGTTCATTTTTCGTACGGTCATTTTTTCCAGATTCCTAATTTTGAATATTTATATACTAATCCGGAATATAAGTTCGGTGGAGGAACAGGAAACATAGGTATTGCTGGTAATCCTGCATTAAAACCTGAAAGAACTATAAGCGGTGAAGTTGGATTTCAACAGGCTCTAACTGACAATCTTTCAGTCGATGTAACAGGTTATTTCAGAGATATCAGGGATCTGGTCGGAACACGTGTAGATGCTATTCCGATTTTTGGTGGCTCTGCATCTTATAGTCAGTATAAGAATAGTGATTTCGGATTTGTTAAAGGTATTGTTGTTACGCTAACTAAAAGAATGTCGGATAATTGGTCGGCTACTTTAGATTACACATTGCAGCTAGCTAAAGGCGATGCTTCCGATCCAAACGCAATCAGGAACCAAATTATTAGTGGAGAGCGGCCTGAATTGCAATTAGTTAGATTGAACTTTGACCAGACTCATACCGTAAATGCAACATTTAACTATGCTGCAGATGCAGGTTGGGGATTTAGTTTAATAGCTCAATACGGAAGCGGTTTTCCGTATACACCAAACCAATCACTGGATGTCTCCACTCTTCTTACAAATAGTGAATTAAAACCGAGCACATTCAATGTAGATTTAAAAGCATATAAAGAATTTTCAATTGGCGGAATTAAGATTAAGTCTGTTTGGCAGGGTTTATAATTTGTTTGATATAAGAAATCAAGAATAATGTATATAATGATAGTGGCACTGCTGATTTTACAATTGCCGAGTTCCTGCAAAGAAATAGCGGTAATCAATACGACCTGGTAAATACTTTGACACAATATTATAGAAATCCAAGTTACTATTCTGAGCCCAGAAGAATAGAGATTGGTTCTACAATATACTTTTAGGTTAAATAAAACTTATGGAAAAAGTTAATATGAAGTTTTTGAAGTTTCTTTTTGCTTTAGTAATTGTCCTGGCTTTTTCAATTGAAGCTTTTGCACAGTCAAGAATTACTGCAAGAGGATCCAGTATTTTTAGAAAAGTTGGTATACACAGGGGAAACCAGGTAAGAACAATTTTTACAAACTATGGCGTCATTGCTCAACCGGGTGACCAGGGGCCACGCGGTGCATGGAAATATGATGCGGATGGATATGTCGGAGATATTTCCCCTTTGGTCGGTATCAAATTACCAATTCGTGATTATAATAATGACGGCATACCAGACACAGTTGTTAACGTGATAATCACTCCGGTTGACAGGCCCGGAGGCGGAAGATTTGGACCGGGTGGAGTAGCATGGGGTTTTGAACCGATACCAGGGTTTGCAAATCCTACTCTTAACAAATTAGGCGAAGGCGTGGCAATGAGTCACTTGCCGGAGACTTGGCCTTTAAGTTGGCCGGATCATCCAGACTGGACTTATAGCGGACTTCCGGTTGTAGTCAATGGAGTAGATGTGACGCCTAAAGTTGACTGGAACGGATATTTTGGAAGAGCTCAGTTTAGTGCAGATCAGGAAAGTTATTTCTGGATGGATGATAATGCAGATGGTTCAATGTTTTCGCTTTATGGATTTATGCCTGATTCTAATGACCAAAGTAGACGTGGAGAGGCTTTACAGGTTTCTGTAAGAGGTCTTCAATGGGCAAACTTCCTAGCTCAGGATGTACTTTTCTGGTTATATAATATTAAAAATGATGGAACTACTAATTATGATCAGGCTGCTTTTGGAGTTTTAGTTGGAACTTATGTTGGAGCTGCCGGAGATGAATATAATGATGATGCATCTTATTTTGAAGTTCGTGAATCTATAACTTATAGCTACGATATTGAACCCGGCATGGGTGGAAGAGGGTATATAAGACCATCTGCAAATCCACTATGGCAACCAAATCCGTTTGCAGTCGGATATATTTCTTATTCATTTCTTGAGTCTCCAGGTAACCCAGTTGATGGTATAGATAACGATGGAGATAACTTTAAATACAGTAGTTCAGCACCATACTTTACAACACAGGATTTTCAACCTAAGGTAGTTAAGCCGGGTGATAAACTTATCCTTATAGATAAGAATACCTATGAAAGAACATCATTTACAATGCCGAATGATACAGTAACTGTATATTCTATGGGCACACCGTTCTTTCTTAACCCAAATGTCACTACACTCGTTGAAGGTAATATAGATGCACTGGGAAATGTAAATCCCAACGCTCACGATGGTATTGACAACAACCTGAATGGAATTATAGATGAAAATTATGCACAGCATTACAGGCAATTCAAGAAGTCACCTTCGGGGGTCGTTTTAATCGATACATTAAATCCTGTTCAGCATCTCGATTATTTAGGCAACAATACTAATCAACCTATGATAGATGAAAAAAGAGATGATGGGATTGATAATAATAGTAACTGGAATGTATTGCTTGATGATGTTGGTCTCGACGGTAAAGCAAACACACACGATTTAGGCGAAGGTGATGGACGCCCAACATCCGGTTATCAGCCAGATGGAACTGGAAAGCTGGTGGATTCCGGAGAACCAGGTGAACCGAACATAGATAAGACAGATGTCGATGAATCTGATCAATTGGGTCTAACAAGCTTTCAATATTTTGTGCCTGCAGGTTCAATAAAAATGTCAGATCAGAGGAATATGTGGAGCAGGCTGCGCCCGGGATTTTTTGATGTGCCATCTTCAATTGTGCATAACGTTGCTACCAAAGGTGAGGACGGTGATTTTATTTATGGCTCAGGCTATTTTCCGCTATTAGCGGGAAAGACCGAAAGGTTTTCTTTGGCTCTGGCGTACGGCGATGATTATAAAGGTGTTATAAAAACTAAAAAAGTTGCCCAGCTTATTTATAATGCTAATTATAACTTTCCTAAGCCGCCGGAAAAACCGACTCTGACTGCAGTAGCCGGTGATAAGAAGGTTACATTATATTGGGACAGAATAGCCGAAGCCTCGATCAACAATGTTACCAAAGAAAAAGATTTTGAAGGGTATAAAATATATCGGGGAACGGATCCCGATTTTACCGATGCATTACAAATAACCAACGGGCAAGGACAAAAAGTTTTTTATAAACCAATAGCGCAATTTGATTTAAAGGATGGCATAACAGGTTATTTTAGTCCCTCCAGTCTTTTGTTTGAATTGTCTGATGGAGCACCGTACTACCTGGGTGATGATAGCGGGATACAAAACTCTTATGTAGATAATGATGTTACTAATGGAAGAACTTATTATTATGCTGTTGTTGCGTATAACAGGGGTAATGCAGCGTATGATATTTTTCCCGCTGAAAATACTAAGTTTATTTCAAAAGATGCTGCAGGAGTTATATCTACAGACATTAATACTGCTGTAGTTGTTCCTAATGCGCCTGTATTAGGTTATGTACCCCCGTCTAACGGTTCACAGTTAACAAGACTGGAAGGTAATTCTAATGTTGTACCATACTTTGATGCGTTGGATCCTACGCGTGTAATTGATGCTTCATATAATGTAACATTTTCAGATTCAATTGTTGGCGGCGTACCGATTGCATTTTCTTATACAGTTACTGATGCAAATACAAACAAGGTAGTGTTGGATAATGAAAAGATGTCGCCTAAAAATGGTACCGTTTTTAATGGAGTTCAATTGTCAATTGATACTTCGTATCAGAGGCTGGATAGCATTAAAATTAATTTAAGTAAAAGTGGGTGGAATCATCCATCAGCTAAAAATTTAAAGACTACAGTTTCTCAGTTTACTTATCCTGGTATTAATGGTGTTAGATCCTCTCATGATTATGCGATTGTTTTTTCAGATGCATATCAGGACTCATCAAACCATTTAACCGGAATTTTTGGTGGTAATGCTCCTCCTGCAAATACTAAATTGAATTTTAAGATTTATGATATAACTATTCCTGATAGTGTAAAGAGGGTTCCTTTTATATTTACAGAATCAAGCTCTTTCAGAAGAGACACGCTATCTTTCTTTGACCAAATATCTATGGCTGACCCAACAGCAACATATATGACCTGGAAAATTGTTATTACCGGAGACAGCACTTCAAATATTCCTGCTGCAAGAGATACCTTATATCTTAGTTTTAATAAACCGATTACTAGTAAAGATAAATTTACTTTTAGCTCTACATCAGCTACGACGGATAACAACAAGGCAAATAATAATATGGATCAAATTAGGGCTGTCCCAAATCCATATATAGTCACAAATGTTTTTGAACAGCCTTTACCACCTCAGGTTAGAGGACGTGGTGAGCGGATAGTAGATTTTATTAATGTTCCATCCGGAGCAACTATCAGAATTTTTACATCAAGTGGTGATTTAGTAAGAACTCTTCATCAGGATGGCAATTTAAATAATGGATCTGTTAAGTGGGATTTAAGAACTGAAGAAGGTCTAGATATTTCATATGGTGTATATTTTTATATAGTTACAGATCAAGGTAATTCTGAAAAGAAATTTGGCAAGTTAGCAATAATTAAATAATCATATTAGGATTATTGAATTTGGAAATTTTATGAAAATTGTATCAAGGTTATTAGTAATTATATTGATTTGCTCCTCTGCTTTTGCACAGACTAAGGTAGGTACCACTGCTGCAAATTTCTTAACCATTCCGGTTGGTGCCAGAGCGAGTGCTATGGGCGGGGCTTTTACTGCTATAGCAAATGATGCATCAGCTGCTTACTGGAATCCAGCCGGCTTAACCAGGATGTCTAACAATGAATTGAATATTTCTTATTCTGAATGGCTTGTATTTACCAAACATAATTGGGTAAGCCTGGGGATTAAGTTAGATGAGGATGATGGATTAGCATTAAGCTTTAATCAGCTGGATTATGGACAGGAACAAATAACAACTTCTGATCAGCCTAATGGCACCGGAGAATTCTGGAATGCTCAGGACTTAGCGATTGGCATTTCATACGCAAGAAATTTGACTGACAGGTTTTCGGTTGGAGCAACTGTAAAATATATAACACAAAAAATTTATAATGAATCTGCAAATGCATACGCACTTGATATCGGAGTATTATTCTATACTCAGCTTGAAGGATTAAGAATCGGAATGAATATTTCAAATTTCGGAAATGAGATGAGTCTATCAGGAAAAGATTTGCTGCAGCCTGTAGATATAGACCCCGCTCATACGGGAAACAATGCGAATATTGCATCCAATCTTTCAACCGATAGTTGGCCATTGCCATTGGTTTTTAGTGTAGGCTTATCCTATGATATAATTAATAACGAAGATATAAAATATACTGCTGCAGTGGATGCTGTAGTTCCTAATAATCAAAGTAATTATCTAAATATAGGTGGGGAGTTAACGTGGGATAATTTGATTTCCTTTAGAGCGGGATTTAATTCACTCTTTAAAGGCTCTACCCATTCCTTGTCTGATCCTTTACTTGGAGGTTATTCAGCGGGTTTTGGATTGCAGCACGACTTTGGCGGCTTTTTCGCAAAGATTGACTATGCATATGCTAATTATGGGATATTTAATTCAGTATCAAAGATTTCATTATCAATAGGTATATAATAATTAACTAGTTCGTAAAAACAAATCAAAGAGGTGTTAGATGAAAAAAGTAATCCTTACTGTTATTCTTCTTTTGCTTGGTGTTACAGTTACAAACGCTCAGGTAACTGTAAAGTTCCAGGTAAACATGGGTGTTCAAACTTATAATGGAGTATTTACACCCGGAAGTGATTCAATATTTGTTAGTGGTAGTTTTCAACATGCAGCTTCCGGAGCTCAGAACTCTAGTGACTGGACCGGATTAAAAATGGCGCCTGCATCAGCAGGAGATTCAATGTATGTTTTGACAGTTACCCTGGATGACTCAGTGAAAGGTCATGACTTTGAGTATAAATTTGTATTGAATAATAGTGGCTGGGAGAGTGTTAATAATAGAACATTTACAGCTCCAGCAACTACAAGCGGTAATCTTGATATTCCTGCCGTTTATTATAACGACGATACAACACGGGTAGCACCTCCGACTACACCACCAGTGAAAAATTATGTAAAATTTGTTGCCGATCTATCTGGTATATTTGGAACAGGTCAGGGCTACTTTGATGCGGCTACTGATTCTATAACAATATACGGGCTTGATTGGGGCACAACTTCAAATTATGTAAGTGGTAATAAAGTCTTACACCAGGATGCGTTTACCCCGACTCAATATGAAACCGATACGATAGTAGTTTCTGGACAAGTGGGCGATTCAGCTTCCTGGAAATTCAGAGCCAGCCCATTTGCAAATTTTGTTAACAGTGGTTGGGATAACCTATCAGACCCTCCTTTTGCACAAACAAATCGCTGGTACCATTTTGTCTCTGACAGCACCAATTTGATTACGTTGCCAACAATTGTGCCGGCAATTACTCCAGCACAACCACCGATTACCAGGGACGTAACTTTGATATTCCGTATGGATATGAGTGGAACTATTACGGATGCTCATAATAACTATACAATACCTTACGACAGTATTCAATTTGTTGGATTGAGAAGCGGACTTGTAGGGCTTGGTGACTGGACATCTGGAAACTGGAATCCTTCTGATACTGCAAGTAACCAGCTGCATATGAGAGTACTTCTTGATAATGGTCAAAACGGAGATGTTACTGCTGGCGATAAAATCTGGTCTACAACTGTTGTAATACCATCCGGTACAAATGGCGGTCACATAGATTACAAATATGGTGTCTACTATGGAACTGCATGCGATACGGCTAATGGTGGATCCAGTATAATGGATAATGAAGCGGCATTTGGTGTAAATAATAATTTTACTTTGACAAACAATGATATGATAATTACTAATAGCTGGGGTATTATCACAGCAGTTGAGAAAGATAATGGTGCTGCTACTCCTGTTACATTTAAATTAAGTCAGAATTATCCAAATCCTTTTAACCCTTCGACAATTATTCAATATAATCTGCCTAAGTCAGGCCTGGTTTCCTTAAAGATATATGATATATTAGGACGCGAGGTAGCAACTCTGGTAAATGACCAGCAGGTAGCTGGAGCATATAAAGTAACCTTTGATGCTTCAAAATTGGCTAGCGGTGTATATATCTACAGAATAATCAGCGGAAACTTTATTTCAACAAAGAAGATGATGCTGCTTAAGTAGTTTTATTTGTTGTTGTTAGATTAAAAAGCTGTCCGTGAATAACGGGCAGCTTTTTTTATTGCTTATTATGGATCACTATTTTGTACAGTGTTGTGCCATTGTGAGGAACAAATTAACAAAGAGATCTTATCAATTAGCGAAGTTCAGAAAATTGTTTAGCTACGTAAACTTTGACTAAAAACTTTTTTATTGTTGGCTCAATTTTAATTATTTAATATTTTATACCATTACTCTTTAAGAAGTTAAGTAACTGAGTCTTAAACTCCTTTGCCGCACTGTAGCTGGGTGATAATTGAATTGATTTATCAACAGATGTTAACGCATTTTTGTATTCTTTGTTATAATAATAAGCACCGGCAAGGTTATAAAACAATACCGGACCAGCTTCTTTATATTCACTGGCTATTCTTAAATATTTCAGTGCTTCTTTTAAGTTTTGTATATTCAAATTTATTGTGCCTATCCACCGTGCTGCAATAAAGTTTGGTTTCATTTCATAATATTTATAGAGAAATGGTAAAACTAAATCAAACTTTTTTGCATCAAGCAATTTTCTTGTAATATATTCATAAGGAGCAGTATCAAAAGGAAAGAGGTCTATCAATGGCTCTAGTTCTTTTATAAAAGATGAATAATCCTTTTTATTATAATACCAGTCTGAGGCTTCAACATGTACATTTTGCCAGCCAATCTGCCTGTGAACATACTTTACCGCAAGACTGTCTATATAATTATCAAACTTTAGTGTATCAAGTTTATAATTGGGAGTGTCTTTTGGTTTAAATGGGTAAGCACCCGTAAGCGTGGCAATTTTGATTCTGGAAACTGTAGAATCCAATCTTGTGAAAGGAAATTGAGCATTAAGTATACTATCCTGTTTTGTTGTTGGAATATTAATCCTTTTTCCTTCAGGAAGTAAATTTAATTTTTCCATTTCCTGGAAATATGCTTTACCCATTAATTTGTAACCTTCAATGTTAGGGTGAAGATGGTCTACCGTAAGATTATATCCTACAATTCTATCCGGACTGTATGACTCAAAAACAGAGTCAATGTTAAGTAAAGGGTAATTATATTTTTTAGCCAGTTCCATAATAATTTTATTTATTTCGCTGGGTGCTCTGAATCTTAGAGCATCAAGATCTCTGGCATATGAAAATAACTTTCTGGCCTTATTAATATTGCTATTTCTCAATTCTACTTTAGCGTTGTCGTAAATTGAATCCGCCGTCGGTAGATTCTCCGTTTTAACAGATACGAATGGTTCTAAATCTTTTAAATTGCACGTAAGATTACCAATAATAACAGGTACATTTTTTTTACGGCACAGCTTTAAAATATCATCCATATTTCCTTTAAATTGAGAAATACCAAGATAGTAAGATTCTGAATTTAGCGGTATGGCAGATTCACCAATTACTCTGCCCATTAGTGTTTCATTGTTGTCTTTACCTGATTTATCTTCTGTACTAAAAAGCGACCAGATTTTTTGTATTATGTTTCTTAATAACTGTGTTGTTCTGAAATCTTCGAGGGCTATATAAGTATTGATTAGAAATCGTGATTTACCCATTGATACAGAGGACCCTGGTCCAAGAGCACCATAATATTCATTGTGGCCGGCATAAATTAAAATCAGATCTGGTTTTTGTTCTAATATTCCAGGTAAAAAATCTCTGATTGAATAAGTGTTGATAGCAGAGATACCGCAATTGATAACCTCAATATGTTTTTCAGGATAAATGAGCTCTAACCGTCGTTTAAGATTACTTGAAAAAGAAGCAGCAGATTCATATGGCCAGCCTTGTGCGCTGCTGCCACCAAGTATGAATATTCTGTATGTATTTTTTTCTTTTATTCTGGTAAAGGCATCAGGGGTTGGTACAGGGAAATTATTAAGATTATTAAAATACTTTGTTGTTATATCCGGATTTAAAATTAACTCGTTAGGGAAATCTTTAGTAAGCGTTACAAATTCTTTATAGCTATCTCCGTAATTTATTATTCTTAAAAATGCTTCTAATAAAAGAATAAATAAAATCGGGAGTAATACAAGTATAAGATAAAACCACTTCGGGGGCCTTTTCATTTCTTTTTTTAGTTCAGGATTTTTACTTTTGGTTTTCGTGTTTTGCTGTTTTGAATTCATCTTGGTAATTAGGCTAAAATGTTAATATAACTTATTATTTTATAAGTACTTAAGCCGACATTTAGAGTCTTTTTTGCTTTGTATTTATATGATTATTGCACTAATTTAAGCACTTAAAACATAATAATCTTTTAAAAATTTTCATGAAAAAAATCGGATTTTTGGTAGTTCTTGGCCTGTTATTTATCGGCACTTTTAAAGTATTTTCACAAGAGATTGATAACAAACCCGTTGCTAAAATTGGTTACTTGACAATTTCACAAGATGAATTTCAGGAACGTTATGAAATGACTCCCGTATTCAGGAAGCATATAAAAAGGATGAGAGAATCTTTAAAACTTGAATTTTTATATTCGTTAATTGCCGAAAAATTGTGGGCACTGGAAGCTGAGAACAGACACTTAGATACAACCTCGGTTGTTAGTTTTGCAGCGAAAGAATTTGAAAAAATGTTTGTGAGAGACGCTCTTTATAAAAAAGAAATAAGAGATAAGGTTACAGTTTCTGATTCAGAAATTATTCAGGGTTATACCAGAAATAACACTAAACTGGAAGTGAATTATCTTGTGTCTGATAGTGAAAGTGTTATCAGGGATCTTTATAATTTGTTACAACAGGGTATTCCATTTGATACTATACTTGCATTGCGTCCAGAAAAAGATGAGCAGGTAAATCCAATTGATGTTGTGTACGGGCAAATGCAGCTGAATATAGAAGACTCGCTTTATAATCTTAAGATTGGAGAATATACGGCTCCTTTTTTTACACCAGATGGATGGTACATTTTCAGATTAAAGGATAAAACGGAAAAGGTATTAAATACAGTTTATGATCGGGATAATAGCAGAAACGCTACAAAAAAAATAATTGAAGCAAGAAAAGAGCGGCAGCTTTTTGAAAAATATTACAGTGATTTCTTTAAGGGAAGAAATGTTGACGTTAACGCAAATCTATTCAGAAGTCTGGCAAGTAAATTAAGCGACATACTTACTAAAAGAAAAAAAGATTATGACGTCGTAGAAAAAGATCCTGTTTATTTGGAGCCAAAAGATTTAATTAATCTTGAAGCGCAATTTGGAAAAGATACTTTAGATATTGAGTATATAAAGTTTAAAAAAGATCCTATGAGTTTTGACGAATTTTTGAAAACTTTAGCTTTCAACGGTTTTAGCAGCGTTAAAACTGATTACAGAAGTATTGTGCATGTTCTTAATATTAAAACCAGTACGACTCTGGAACAGGAACTTCTTTCCCGGAAAGGGTATGAAGAAGGATTAAATTCTCTTCCGTCGGTTATTTCAGATCTCGAAATGTGGAAGGAAAATTATTTATATCAGTATTTACAAAACCAGTTTATTGATTCTACAACTGTATCCGATTCGGCTGCATACACAGAATACCTTAAAAATAATAAGACTGCTGATTATCCAGAAGAAGTAAATATTGTGGAAGTTTTGACCAATAGTCTTGATACTGTAGAAACTGTTCTGAATCAAATTAAAACCGGTGTAGATATGCATAAGCTTGCTATGAAATACACTCAGCGAACATGGACAAAGGCTAAAAACGGGGAGTTTGGATTCTTTCCTATAATAGCTTATGGTGACATCGGGAGAATAGCAGCGGCTATGAAAATAGGGGAAATTTACGGACCATTAAAGGTACCCGAAGGGTATTCTATTTTCCAATTACTTGATAAGCGTGCTCCATATAAAACTGAGCCACAACCATTTACTAAGCTTAAAGATACTATAGAAAGAAGTATGGAATATAAAAAAGCCAGGGGTTCAATTATTAATTATACAGTACACCTGGCAAAAAAATATGGTGTTAAGATATTTCCGAAAACATTAAGTTCTGTTGAGGTAACTGATATTAATTCTATGGGATTCAGATTCTTGGGATTTGGCGGAAGGATCACAGCCGTTCCATTGCTTGCTCCAAATGTTGACTGGGTCGAAAAATATATAAACCAAAATAAACTTGCACAGTAATAAATAATTATTTTGCTTTAATCGTTTCTTTCTTTGAATAACTATAAATTTAACTAACTGGCTAATGTATATTTTAGGTATTTCTGCATTTTATCACGATAGCGCCGCCTGTCTTATTAAAGATGGCGAAATAATTTCTGCCGCGCAGGAAGAAAGATTCACAAGAAAAAAACACGATCATAATTTCCCATTCAAGGCAATAGACTTTTGTTTGAGTCACAGTAAAATACAGGTAGCGGACCTCGACCTCATCGCTTTTTATGATAAGCCTTTCTTAAAATTTGAAAGGTTGCTTGAGAGCTATTTGAGTTTCGCCCCTAAAGGTATCCACTCTTTTATCAAAGCAATGCCGATCTGGATAAAAGAAAAACTCTGGATGAAAGAATATATAAAAAATGAACTAAATTATGAGGGCAAGACAATTTTCCCGGAACATCACGAATCACACGCAGCATCAGCATTTTATCCTTCACCTTTTGAAGAGGCTGCAATCCTAACAATGGATGGAGTAGGAGAATGGACTACCACAAGTTTTGGAATTGGTAAGGATAATAAAATTGAACTGCTTGCAGACATAAAATTCCCACATTCGCTTGGGCTACTATATTCTGCATTTACATATTATACTGGCTTTAAAGTGAATTCAGGTGAGTATAAAGTAATGGGGCTTGCTCCATATGGTGAACCAAAATATAAAGATCTCATTTTGAAGGAGTTGATCGATGTTAAGGATGATGGTTCATTCAGAATGAACATGGAATATTTTGACTACGTTGCCGGCTTGAGAATGACAAACAATAAATTTCATCAACTATTTGGTGGCCCCCCTCGTGAACCTGAAACAAAATTAACTCAAAAGGATATGGATATTGCCAGATCATTACAGGAGGTCACTGAAGAAGTAGTTTTGAAGATGGCTCATCACGTTTACAAGGAAACAGGAGAAAAGAATTTAACGCTAGCCGGAGGAGTTGCATTAAATTGCGTAGCGAATGGAAAGCTTTTGCGTGAGGGTCCTTTTGAAAATATCTGGATACAGCCAGCTGCGGGTGATGCAGGAGGGGCTCTTGGTGCTGCATTGATAGGTTGGTATAATTATTTAAAAAAACCAAGAAGTGTTGTTGGTAACGATATGCAGAAGGGATCTTATCTGGGGCCTGAATTTTCGAATGATGAAATATTGGACTTTCTTAATAAAAAGGAAATTTCATTCAGTAAAGTTAATAATGACGATATACCCTCAAAAATAGCCGGATTAATTTCAGAGGAAAAAGTAATTGGGTGGTTTCAGGGAAGAATGGAATTTGGTCCTCGAGCTTTAGGTGCAAGATCAATTATTGGAGATGCAAGATCACCAAAAATGCAGGCACAAATGAATTTGAAAATTAAATTTAGGGAAGGATTCAGACCTTTTGCTCCTTCGGTGCTCGCAGACAAAGTTTCCGATTATTTCGAGATGAATGCCGAAAGTCCCTATATGCTGCTGGTTGCAGATGTAAAAAAAGAAAGACAGAAACAGATGAAGGATGAAGAAAAGAAATTATTCGGGATCGATAAATTAAATATTTTAAGATCTGATCTTCCTGCTGTCACGCACATTGATTATTCTGCAAGAATTCAAACTGTTCACGAAAACACAAATAAACTTTATTATGATTTAATAAAGAAATTTGATGAAGAACATAATTGTGCGGTGATTATTAATACCTCTTTTAACGTTCGTGGCGAGCCTATAGTATGCACGCCTGAAGATGCTTATAAGTGTTTTATGAGAACTCACATTGATTATTTGATAATGGGAAATTACTTGCTCGATAAAAAAGAACAGAAAGACTTTAAGGAAGAAAAAGACTGGCGAAAAGAATTTCAACTGGATTAATTATTTGAAACAATGGGGCAGGCCTGCCCTAAATAACAGGTGAAAATGATACTTGAAGAAATTAAAAATATTAAAGAGTCAAAGAAAGATCTGCGAAAGTTCGGGTTGACTGTCGGAATTGTTTTACTGATTATAGCTGCATTCATATTTTGGAAAGGGAAAGGCAGTTATCCCGTTTTCGGAGTAATAGGCAGTATTCTTGTTATCGCAGGGCTATTGTTTCCTGTAATTTTAGGTCCCTTGAATAAAGTCTGGATGACGCTGGCAATATTAATGGGCTGGGTGATGACGAGAGTAATTTTAACAATACTCTTTTTTATTGTGTTAACTCCTTTAAGGTTCATAGCTAAAATATTTGGTAAGGAATTTCTTGATCTTAAAATAGATAAAACCAGAAAAAGTTATTGGGAGATAAGGGAAAGAAAAGAAATGAAACCGTTAGATTATGAAAGACAATTTTAAACTTTAGAGAGAAAAATGAGCAAACTTTCAATTATTTCAGAATTATGGCAGTTCCTTAGGGTAAGAAAAAAATGGTGGCTAGCACCTATTTTAATTCTTTTGCTTTTACTCGGTGGATTAATAATACTTACTCAGGGTTCTGCTCTGGCACCATTTATTTATTCAATATTTTAAAATGTTAAATTATTGAAGTATAGCAACTCCATAACCAGGGAGTTGCAGGTTATATTTATTGTGAGAACCCTTAATTATTTTTCCGGAAAGCATATCCTTTAATTGACCTTGTATAGATCCTTTGCTTAAATCAATACTCAAATCAGCATTTGCAGATTTATTATTAATAATAATATAGAAAGTTTTGCCATTTAGTGTTCTGTTGTATCCAAGTATTTTATTAGGATTATCAATTAAGAAAAAATTTAAATCTCCGAGCGAAAGAGTCTTATTGTTTTCCCTTATTGAAATCAGTTTTTTATACCAATTGAAAAGATCGGTATCAAATTTTACAGGATCAGCAGGTCTTTGTCGTCCAAGGGGATCAACAGATTCAGTCTCGTAATTTAATCCTTTCCAAACCATTGGCTTTCTGCAATCAGGATCATCTCCGCCCCACATTCCTGTTTCATCTCCATAATAAACCATCGGAGCTCCCGGCATTGTCATTTGTATTGCAACTGCCAGTTGTTGTTTCATTTTTTCAGTTTCGTTCGGCTTTCTTTCGTCATATTTTTTATTGTCTTTAGCACTAGCCTGGTGATCGTACCATCTGTCCGGATTAACTATCTGAGATGCAATCCGATCGACATCATGGCTATCGAGCAAATTTTGTAGTGCATAAAGGTTATCTTTATTATAATCCTTTGCTAAAACAGAAATACTATCAGCAAATACTTCGGGTGATATCTGCTCTTTCTGGTCGGCTATAAAAGTGTTAATAGCTCTGGCAAATTTGTAATTCATAATTCCATCGAAAGTGTCGCCTTGCAGCCAGGGGGAAGCATTGAATATTTCATTTTTCTTCCAGTCTTCCCACCAAATTTCTCCCGTAATGTATGCATTAGGATTTACTTCTTTAACCCATTTCCTGAAGGCTTGCCAGAATTTTATTGGTACTTTCTCTGCAACATCAAGTCGCCAACCGTCAATACCGTCAGAAGGATCACCATCGCCATTTGGATCCATCCATCGTTTTACTATGCTGTGCACATGCTCACCAAAACTTTTTACCAACCCATATTTAGGATCTCTTTTTATTTCAGGGAGATCTTTTACACCGTTCCATCCCTCATATTGAAATTCATTTTTCGGTGTGGCAGGATCATCCCAAGAATCAATTCTAAACCAATCTTTATATAATGAAGCTTGTTGATTTTTTACTACATCTTTAAAAGCCCAAAAAGTCGTTCCAACATGGTTAAATACACCATCTATAATAACTTTAACCCCCATATTGTGACATTTCTTCACTAGGGTTAAAAACATGCTATCTGCGGTAGTCCATTTCCAGGTTTTGGGATCACCGGGATTTTCGGTAGCCCAGATTCTTTCATCTTCTTTGGGATTAGGCCCGAAGTTGTTATCTATGTGATGATACATACTCGCATCATACTTATGATGTGAAGGGGATTCAAAAAGAGGATTAAAATAAATTGCTGTTATACCCAGGTCTTTCAAGTAGCTTAGATGTTCAATAACACCTTGCAGGTCGCCACCATATCTCCTGACTCCGTTATTCCAGTAGAAATCGTGTCCGTCCGCTTTTTCCCATGGTTGCAACTTAAACCAGTCGGACGTCCATGGAGATATTTGCCAGTCATTAGGAACTAAGTAAGGCCAAGCGCCTTCCATATCGTGAGGAGTTGGGTCATTTGATTTATCACCGTTAGCAAATCTTTCGGGAAATATCTGGTACCATATTGCGGTTTTTGCCCATTCAGGTACGCGCGGGATTTTTTTTGTTGAGGGTGTGCTTCCGCAAAATCCAAATGCAAATATTGATAATACGATTACAGAAACAATTTGCTTCATAAAAATTCCTACGCTAAATAGTTCTTAATACAGAACTTGTTATCTCTCCAGATTAAAAATTCTGTAGCCTATTCCCTTTACAGTAACTGCAACTTTATTATCTGTAACTTTTATACTTTCGCCATTCAAAAGATCTTTCAATTTTGTTGTTCCATATGCGGGCGGCAGATTTATTTGTACTTCCTGCTGTTCCGGGTTTTTGTTCAACACTACTAAAACTCTTTCATTCATATCTGACCTTAAATAGGCAAATACATTACTGTCGGCGACTAATGAATAGTAGTCACCATACCTGAGTGCTGAATGATCTTTCCTGAGATGAATTAACTTTTGTATATCAACGAGGTTTTCTTTTTCATTCTGATCTAATTGATTTCCGAACCTCATCATTCTTCTATTATCCGGATCGGCAGCTCCTGTCATTCCTATTTCATCACCATAATATATTGTTGGAATACCGGGTATTGTCAAAAGATATGAAAGGTACAGGCGTTCTTTATCGTAGCTGCTTTTATGATCAACTTTTGGGGGATTGTTCCATCCAATCTCAATTGAGTTTCCATCATTTATGGAAAGGTCTCCATCAGCATAGGCCATAAAACGATCTTTATCCTGGCTGTCCATAATATTTCCCATAAAATTATTATAGCCAAAAATCTCTAATCCTTTTTTGATTTCCTTATTTAGATTTGAATAAGATGCATCTCTGTTAAGGAATGTTGGAATAGCAACATCATACAAATTGAAATTAAACTGGGCAGGGAGCTGTCCATTATTTACATATGATTTTACAAGATCGTAACTTCCGAAAGTCTCACCCATCTGAAAAACATCTTTGTGTTCGGGTATTTCAACTTCTTTTTCCAATTTTCTGTCTAGTGATCTCCAGAAATTGTTTGGAATGTGCTTCACCGCGTCCTGTCGGAATCCATCAGCGCCTGTTTGTTTAAGCCACCAGATACAATCATCTGTTACCGCATTTACAGCTGCTTTGGAATTAATAAAATCAAATGTAGGCATAAAAGGTTCGAACCAGGTTGTTAAACGGTGATCATCCCACATTCTTAAATTTAATCTACCATCTGGTAACTTCAGGTGGCCAAACCAATCGCGATGATTTTTGAAATATGGATGTTCCTGGTGAACATGGTGAGCAACTATATCCAGTAATATTTTAACATTATGCTTATGAGCTGTTTTTACGAGTTCTTTAAGCTTACCCATAGTTCCGAATTCTTCTTCGACTGATCTGGGTTTGATCGGCCAATATCCATGATAACCTGAGAACCATCTGTGTGGTTTGGGTGATTCCCTGAAAGCATGGTTAGTGTTATCATAAACGGGCGAAATCCACAGTGTGGTAATTCCAAGTGAATCAAAATAACCTTCGTTAAACTTATTAATTATTCCCTGTAAATCTCCGCCCATATAATTTGCTTTATCAAATAGGGAATCCTGTTTAATAGGTTTGTTGAGAGATTTATCACCATCACTAAATCTATCAATTAAAGCCGAATAAATTATGGCATCATGCCAGGTAAAATTTTTATTGTTGCTTCCTGCAGGCTTACCATCGAACAGAATTACATTTTGCATGTTTGTAACCTGACCATTTTGCGTGACCGCAACTCTTAAAGTGCTTTTCCCTTTTAAATTAGATGCAGGTAAAGTAATATCAATAGTATCTTCAGAAATTTTGATATATTTTGCAGAAACGGAATTATTTTCTAACAAAGCAATCAGATTTTGATTTGAAATCTTTTTGTCAGTTTCGTGGTTCTCATAAACAAACGAAAACTTGTTCTCATTTTTTGAAAACTCACTTCCCAGAATATGTAAAAATGGCTGTGTTTTATGTTTTGCATCAACTGTTACTACTGAATTATAGTTTCCCATTCCATTTGGAATTTTATTTGGATTTTGCGGATCAATTAATTCTGAGCCATCAGCAAAAAATTTATATTGATATCTTCCAGGTTCAAGGGGAATGGTTATTTTATATTCTCCTTTGTTCTCTTTCATTTCCAGATCAGACCTGTTCCAGCTATTAAAACTTCCGAAAAGAAAAACCTTATCATATTTTTTGGAGGGTTTAACTCTGAAGGAAATCATTTGTTGTTCCAATACTCTTACCGGAATAACATAAGGCTTCTTATGAAAGTTGAAGTTGACTAATATTAAACCTTCAATTCCTGCTTTAGATGTGAAAATAAATTTAGTCCTATCAAAATTAAATTTTACATCCACATCCGAATTGTTATTGTTTAAAGTTAGTCCGGAGTAACTATTAGCATAAAACATATCTGATATCAACACAGAATCAGGTTTACCCGATATTAAATTAACAGATTGTATTATTTGGTTAATCTTTTGCGCAGGTAACTTACTTGTTAATGTGAGAAATAAAAGGATTGAAAAGAGAAATTTAGTAAAATTCCTTGTTGACATAACTTGCTCCTAAAATGAGGTAACTCAATAAATTATATTAAATTAACTAAATGTTGCTATTAAGCATATCATCCAAATGGGTAGTTTTAATTGTGTTAATTCAATAAAAGGACTTGAAAACTACATGTTTTCCACTCTTTGGTTAGAAAAGCAAGTTTTTAGTCTTTGTTATCTTTAAGTCTTATTGAGCGATAAAGAATTTGATGTTCAGCTATTTATTCTGATTATTTAAAGTAAAATAATTATTTAAATATTTGAAAGAATTAATTTCTAACTGGCACATTTCCATACACAATTCTTATATCAATTCATTTCTCTTGTAATTAACACTTTAAAAATGACTTATCTTGATTTTTATGTCTGATCGGATTTGGCACAGTATTAGTCTTTTTATAACGCGGGAAGAAATTCCCTTTAATCCTTAACATTAATAAATTTAAGGCAAAGGCGGCATTAACAGCCGCCATTATTTTTTCTACTTTCGCCTTTATACTGACCCGCTGAATATTGATTCTGATAGTTCTACTATACTTACATACAGACAAAAATATTTAGCGTGTAAAAAACAAAAACATTAAGTAAAAATATCAGGAAGCTTCTTTTGTAACTGAAAATCGGAGATATAATAGTTGCTTGTGTAAATACAAAGAGAATTAATAGCCTAATAGAACCAGATAGAATTGAACTGAAAAATTTGATATCAAAGAGCTAAAATAATGAATTATGGGAACAGTCTGCTGTCAGTTGGCAACAGACTTTTTCCGAAGGTAACAAATATTCTTTAATTTTTTATCAAGCGACCAAAAAGTGATCAGGACGCATAATAACATTTATTCCTAAAAAACTGTTATGTCGGGAATAGTATTTATTTTGGACGCACTATTATTATCCATTTATAATTGCTAACATTCTTTGCAGGGAATGCCAAACTAGCTTCCCCGTTTTTATTTCGTCTATCTTAAATGCAAGTTTTGTAGTGTATAAATGTAGACTTGCCGAAAAATATGACCGCTTGTAGTATTTAACCTTCTGATAATAAAAGTAGTATTAAATTTGTACTGTTTTTGTTTGATAAGAATGAATTTAAGTGCAGGGCAATTTTTGAACGGGGATAATTAATATACAATATGCTACAGAAGTGTTGCGGCTAAAATTCATATCTTATGCATCGAGGGTCCTTACAAGGTATAAATTTTAGTCGAGTATAATTTGCTGTTAGGCTTTAACCTAATAGGCGGGAACAGGTTATAAATTAGTTTTTATTCTTACGAGCTAAATTTTCATGGCAGAGAAAATTTCTATAAATAGGAAGAACACACCTGATGATAATGATTTAATCCTTAAACAAAGAATTAAATTATTAACTTCAGATTATAACAATAGCGCTAATACTATTGCTGTTATTGATACTAACCGGGAATTCGTTTTTGCAAATAATGCTTTATTGGATGCATTTCAATTTTCCTTACTGGAGCTTAAAGGCAAAAAAATTTCAGATTTATTCCATAGTGTTAGTAGTCACAATGATATAGATAAAGCAATATCTCAAACCGAGAAGTCTTCCTGGAGCGGGGAAGTGATATGCTATAAAAATGATGGCAGTACTTTCAATTCAAAATTGGAAATTTCGCCAATTAAAGATAATGATGAAATTGTCTATGGATACGAATTGAATACTACAAATCTGGAAGGTGTAAAGTTAAGCTATAGTAAATTGTTTGAATTTTTATTGAAACTCGAAAAATCGCACCATTCATTCCCGGATTTATTGATACTAGTGAATGAAATCAATGACATAATCGAATTTAAGTATTTTGATGTTGAAAGTGATTACTTTGTCTTTAAACCCGAACATAACACAAAACTAGAAGACATATTACCAAAACACATAGTGGAAGAAATTGATTTAGCAATAAAAAAAATCAAATCCGGTCCACAAACTATCTATCACGAGTTCCCTTTTATAATCAATAATAATGAAAAAATTTTTGAGGCCGAAATAACAAGAACAAATAACCATCAGTTCAGTATCAACTTGAGGGACATTACAAAAATTAAATTGGAGAAAAGAGATCTGAAAAACACAAATGATAATTTCACTATGATTAACGGTAATAGTCTAGATAAAGCCGGGGTGCGTATTTTGAACGAAAATGTACGAGGCGATTTTGTCAAGACAAAAGATGGCCGACTTTTATCGCTTGAAGAAAGCTATAACCCTGTGATAGATGAGGACAATAGGGTTATTGGATTTATTGCTAAAGAAAAGCCTGTTAATACAAGTAAACAGGTGGAAGAAAAATTCCTTAATTCCGATAGAAAATTTAGTTCAGTTTGGGAAAAGTCTTTTGACGGCCTGAGATTAACAGATTCCGGGGGTAATATTGTTGCTGTAAATTCTGCCTTTTGTAAGATGTTTGAAAAGGACGAGGCACAGCTTGTAGGAAAACCATTTACGGTAATTTACCAACATGATCAGGGTGATAACGAAAGAAAAATGAACAAGTATAGAAATAATTTTGAATCAAAAAATTATGATTTTCAGAGATATACCAAAAGTGTTTTGCATAATGGAAAGTCATTATTCTTATTTGTAAATTATTCCTACGTAGAACTTACTACGGGGGAATCCCTGGTGCTTGGTATATTTAGAGATATAAGTGAGCTCAAAAAAGCACAGGATGAATTGGGCCGGACTGAAAATCTTGCTGCTATCGGAAAAATGTCTTCATACCTCTCACACGAAATTAAAAACCCTATTGCTTCAATTAAGAACTATGTGGATTTATTATTAAACAATCGGGAAATGCCGGAGAATACAAGACCTATTCTTAATATTTTACGCGATTCACTTGGGAATTTAAGTAAGCTGTTAAATGATGTCTTGCTATTTTCAAGTAATATTAAGCTCATAAAAATAGACATAAGTATTTATGATCTTGTAGAAAAAGTACACGAGTTATTAATACATAAAATAAGAAAGAAGAATATTCAGTTTAAAAATAATCTTACCAGAAATTCTATCAAGGGTGATTATGTCAGTCTGCAGTCTGTGTTTTTTAACATGATTGAAAATGCAATAGATGCGGTTGCAGATGGTGGAATGATAGAATTAAATGATTCGGTAGTAGGAGGTAATTATACGATACATATAATAGATGATGGATGCGGAATTACCGAGCCGGAGAAGGTATTTGAAGCTTTTCATTCAGAAAAGAAAAGTGGAACCGGATTGGGGCTGGCAATTGCAAAAAAAATAATTGAAATGCACGAAGGAAATATTACTCTTATAAAATCAAAACCGGGTGGAACTGTATTTGAATTACAATTCCCATCTTACAGTAAAGGATAAAAATGGAAAAAATTTTAATAATAGATGATGATAAAGCTTACGCTCAAACTTTGAAAATAGTCCTTTCAGAGTCGTTTAAAAATGTTGACTATGTGACACTTGCAAAGGAAGGGTTGAATTATGTTTTAAGCGAAAGCCCTGATGTTGTAATAACTGACCTGAAAATGCCTGAAATTGATGGCTTAGAAGTCCTTCGTAGGATAAAAGAAATAGATAACAGTATTGCGGTACTGATTATTACAGCTTTCGATACTACAAATACGATTGTAGAGGCTATGCAACTTGGAGCATATGATTATATTGATAAAACATTTGATCTTAAACGTATTCAATATGTTGTAAAGAAAGCTATTGAAAGCAAAAAAAATATTGATCAAATGGTTGTAAAGTTTACTGAACAAGAAGAGGAATCAAAATTGAAGTATTATATGATTGGTGATTCTCCTCAGATGAAAGAAATTTTTAAGAAGATAGGGAAAGTTTCGGCATCAAGGGTAAATGTTTTAATTCAGGGCGAAAGTGGAACCGGGAAAGAGTTAGTTACCAGGTTAATACATAATGGTGGTATCACGCAGAATGATCCATTCATAGCCGTTAATTGTTCGGCGCTTTCTGAAAATTTGCTTGAAAGTGAGCTCTTTGGACACGTGCAAGGGGCATTTACCGGAGCCATAAAAAATAAAAAAGGAAAATTTGAACTTGCAGATAAAGGAACAATTTTTCTTGATGAAATTTCAGAAATTTCACCCAATCTACAGGCTAAACTTTTGAGAGTTATTCAGGAACGGGAATTTGAAAGAGTTGGCGGCGAAGCAATAATAAAAATGGAAGCCAGAATTGTAACCGCAACAAATAAGAATTTGCTGGAGTTAGTTAAGAATGGTGATTTCAGGGAAGATCTTTACTACAGGTTAAATATTTTTACGATTAATATTCCTCCCCTCCGCGAAAGAAAGGAAGAAATTCCGAAATTTATAATCCATTTTCTAAAAAAAATAAACCTTGAATTACATAAAAATGTTGATACTATTCCCTATGATGTGGTAGAGATGTTAAAAGAGCACAATTGGGTTGGAAATGTTAGAGAATTAGAAAATACGCTAATGAACGCTGTATTATTGGCCAAGAGTAATGTCTTAGAAAGGGAATATTTTAATTTTTTGAAAACCAGTACATCCGAAAACACCTCCAATAAACTTCAGACAATTGCAGAAGTGGAGAAGGATCATATTGAAAAGGTATTGGGAGAACTAAATTGGAATAAATCCAGGGCGAGTAGGGTTTTAGGCATAACTAAAACCACTTTATATAACAAAATTGCTTTGTATAACCTTACCCCCAAAAGTTCATAGTCTAATTATTATACACTAGGGTATAAGAAATGTCCTATTTCGATACACAGACCCTTCAATTAACCTCACTTTTCCGACAAAATCTAATGGCAGGACTTTTGCTCTATAAGGGCGAATTATTAAAGAATTATTATGAATGATATAGTAAAACCAATGGAAAATATTTCCAGCCTAATAACTTTTCAAATAGGGGGCGAAAGGTACTGCACTGATATGGAGAGCATTGTACAAATTATTGATCCATCAGAGCTGAATCAGGAAAAGGATTTAAACTCTGAATATTCCCATATCAATCTGGGTGCTGTCAAAATTCCGATGATTGATTTGCATAATATTGCAGGGGTTAAGACGAAAAACATATCCAAAGATAATAGGATACTTGTCGTAAATATTGACCATAATAATTTTGCTATTTGGGTAGAGAAAGTGAATAATATTTACACACTTAGCCACGACCTTGATGTGGAAATAGAATTTAATGGCGATGAAGAAAAATTATACTTAAAAGGAATTTTGAATTTTAAAGAACAAAAAATGTTATTGCTTGATTTAGGGGGATTGTTGTTAACTAACAAAAACATAAACTAAAAGATGTAATGTTTTTGGGAAAGTATAGCAGAAAGTAAGGAATTTATGCTATTTGCTAAGTGTTAGATCGCAGTTTTATAAAATAAATAAGAGCAGCAAATGTGCCTCACGGTGCGAAGCTGTGTTTTAGGAAAAGAATAATATTTAAAAGGATTAAAAAATGATCGTCCCATTTCTGGATCTCAAAGCACAATACAAATCAATTAAACCCGAAGTTGATTCGGCAATTCAAAATGTTCTCGACAACACATCTTTTGTTTTAGGAAAGGCTGTGGAGTCATTTGAAAATGAATTTGCAAAAGGACACAATGTAAAACATTGTGTTGCCCTTAATTCAGGTACTGCTGGAAATCATGTAGCGTTGTGGGCACTTGGTATAAAACCAGGCGACGAAATTATTATACCGGCCAATACTTTTATTGCTACTGCGTGGGGAGCGACACTATGTGGTGCGACGCCAGTTTTTGTAGATTGTGAACCGGAAGGCTATAACATAGATCCTGCAAAAGTTGAAGCTGCCATAACTAAAAATACAAAAGCAATAGTTGCAGTTCATCTTTACGGACAACCTGCAAATATGAAACCTCTTAGTGAAATTGCTAAAAAGCATAATATCTTCCTAGTTGAAGATGCAGCACAAGCTCACTTTGCAGAATATGAAAATAAAAAAGTTGGCAACTTTGGTGAGATAACCTCTTTTAGCTTTTATCCTGGAAAAAATCTTGGTGCCTATGGGGAAGGAGGAGCAATAATTACAAACGATGAACAATTAACAATAAAAGCAAAAATGCTGAGAGACCATGGTTCACTTGAGAAATATCAGCATAAAGTTTTTGGACATAATTACAGGATGGAAGGATTGCAGGGGGCAGTATTAGGTGTCAAGTTAAAATATATAGAAGAATGGACAGAAAAAAGAAGAGCTGTTGCTAAGAAATATAATGAATTTCTAAAAGGTGTAGAGTTTCTTGATTTACCAGCTGAAAAACCAAATTTAAAACACGTTTACCATTTGTATGTCATACAGCTCTTGAAGGGTGGTGGTGAAAAAACAAAAAGTGTGAGAGATAAACTTTCATCATATCTGAAAGAAAAAGAAATCGCAACAGGTTTACACTATCCTATCCCGTTACATTTGCAGGAATGTTTTGGTTATCTGGGATATAAACAAGGAGACTTCCCGGTAAGTGAGACTTTATCTGATGCCTGTTTATCATTGCCAATCTACCCTGAGATTACAGATGACCAGATAGAATATGTTTCATCGAACATTCTAAAGTTCTTTAAGAATAACAATATTTAATTAATTAAAACTAAAACATTTGATATACAAAGATTCAATATATAAGGATTAAGCTTTACAAAATGCAGAACGTAGCCAAATATAAATACTTTTTCGCACTATTTGATTTTCTCATATATATATTGCTTGTAAGCATTTTGGAACTTATAATCCAAAAGAATCATATAATATCTTTTGAATTTTTCGGGTTAGCTGGTATTCATTCGTTCTGGTTATTATTATTCTTATTGCCTATATTTTATTATATATTTTATTATAATAACCTTTACAAATTAAATGTAGTCTTAAACCGATCGGCGCATACAACGGCTTTAATTAAATCCTTGTTATATTTTATTCCTTTTATTATTCTTTTTAATATTATTGTGCTAGAACATAATATCAATTGCACATTAACAACTACACTATCCTGTACTTTTGCTTTGTTATTAGGGTTCTATTTTTTCAGGGTTGTAATATTAAAGAGGCTTTATCTTCTTCTAAGAAAGAGTGGCTTTACAAGAAATGTTCTGATTGTTGGTAATGGTGGATCAGGGGAATTGCTGGCTGCAAAACTTTCTTTTGAAAATCCCTTTGGAATTAATGTTGTCGGATTTATCGATGAAAAAATTGAGAAAGGGGAAGAAATAATAGGTGGTAAAAAAGTTCTTGGTAAAATAAGTGAATTAAATACTGTCGTAAATAGTAACAAAATTAATGAAATAATAATTGCTGATGATACAACTGAATATGATCAGTTACTTGATATTGTAGATATATGTAAAAACACCAAAGCACACGTTAAGTTTACATCTAATCTATTTGAAATAATTCCCCAAAAAATATTTACTGAGAGATATGCTGAGATACCGATAGTTAATGTTTCTCCAAGTTCTAATAATCTATTTATGCTGAAATTAAAATCAGGTTTTGACAAAGCTGCATCGTTTTTAGGGTTAATATTATTATCACCATTTCTGACTCTGATAGCGACCCTCGTAAAATTATCGTCCCCTGGGCCTGTATTTTATAAGCAGGAGCGTATTGGCAAAAATGGCAGGCCATTTATGTTTTATAAGTTTAGAACTATGAAGATGATAGAGAATGACGATGATTCCGAAAGAAAAGAAATGATGCTAAAATTTATGAATGGTGTGGGAAATAATGGAGCTAATAAAAAAGTAACCAACCCTAAAAGAATTACAACAATAGGTAAATTTTTAAGAAAAACTTCTCTTGATGAATTACCACAGTTATTTAACGTATTGAAAGGCGAAATGAGTCTTGTCGGACCAAGACCATGTTTACGATATGAATATGAAAATTTAGAGAATTGGCAGAAAAGAAGATTCACAGTATTGCCGGGGTGTACAGGAATGTGGCAGGTGACTGGCAGGAGCCAGGTTTCATTTCAGGATTCAGTAGTACTTGATTTGTACTACATCAATAATCTGTCACCCTGGCTCGATTTACAATTATTAATCAAAACTATTCCTGTTATGTTATTTGCTAAGGGCGGGGATTAATTATTAAACCAGAAAACGTTATATTTCAGAAACCGAGGAGGGTATTATGAAAGTTGGGGTTATTGGACTTGGCTATTGGGGGCCAAATTTGGTTAGAAATTTTCTATCCAATAAAGCAATTACAAAAGTGGTGGGTTGTGATTTAAGTGAGGAACGCTTAAGGTTTATAAAATCAAAATTTCCATCAATCGAAACAACTAACAATTATAAAAATTTGATTGAAGGAGATTTTGATGCTATTGCTATTGCAACTCCTGTAAATACCCATTATAAATTTGCAAAAGAAGCTTTGAATGCAGGTAAACATATCTGGGTTGAAAAACCTTTTACCAGCAAGGTCTTTCAGGCTGAAGAACTAATTAAAATAGCTGAAGCAAAAAACCTTAAGATATTTCTTGATCATACTTTTCTTTATACAGGCGCTGTAAAAAAGATTAAAGAATTGGTGGTTAGCGGCGAACTTGGCGATATAATCTATTTTGATTCAGTGAGAATTAATTTAGGGTTATTTCAGCACGATATAAACGTGATCTGGGATCTTGCTCCCCATGATCTTTCAATCATGAAATATATTATTCCTGATAAAGAAGTAGCAGGTGTTACGGCTTGCGGAGTTTCTAATTATTATGAACTTGAAAATCTTGCTCAGGTATCTCTTCATTTCCAGGAGAAATCTTGTTTTGCACATTTTCATGTGAACTGGACGTCTCCTGTTAAAATAAGGAAAATGATAATTGCCGGTAACAAGAAAATGCTGGTTTATGACGATATGGAAAATT
This sequence comes from uncultured Bacteroidota bacterium, assembly GCA_963772675.1. Classification (GTDB taxonomy): domain Bacteria; phylum Bacteroidota; class Ignavibacteria; order Ignavibacteriales; family Ignavibacteriaceae; genus JAKAGZ01. The sequence goes on along the minus strand of CAVYYF010000004.1, from coordinate 114,927 downwards.
CTGAAAAAATAAAAATCTATAACAGCAGTGTTGATGTCTCTACAGCAGAAAGCTTGCATGATACTTTGGTTCAATATAGAACCGGTGACATGTGCTCACCTAAAATAGAACAAGTAGAGGCTTTGAATGCTGCAGTCACGGAATTTGCTAATTGTATAATTAATGACAGACAACCTTTAACAAATGCTTATGATGGTTTGGAAATAGTAAAGATTCTAGAAGCTTCCGATATTTCAATTAAAAATACCGGCGCCTATGTAGGCATCAATAAACCTCAACCAACGCAGGTTAAGCAGAAAGTAAAAGTTGAAGAGTATTTCCAATGAAATTTAATAAATATTAAGTCATCTGGAGATTGAATATGGAAAACCAAATAATAAATAATGTCAAACTCGGCAAAGATGTTAAAATTTTCAATTTTGTTAATCTATATGGATGCGCAATTGATGATTTTACGAAAATTGGTTCTTTTGTTGAAATTCAAAAGAATGTGACAATTGGCAAAAGATGTAAAATATCTTCACATACCTTTATTTGTGAAGGTGTACACATTGAAGATAATGTGTTTGTTGGACATAATGTTACATTTATAAATGACAAATACCCTCATTCTGTTAGTAATAGTGGAGAATTACAGACAGAAGAAGACTGGGCAGTTGTTGAAACGGTTATTAAAAAAGGTGCTTCAATTGGGTCTTCAGCAACCATTTTGTGTGGAGTTACTATTGGTGAAAATGCTATTGTTGGAGCAGGGGCAGTTGTAACGAAGGATGTTTTACCAAATTCAACTGTCGCTGGAGTGCCTGCACATATTATCAAAGAAATGCCTATTTTATAACATTAAATGATATTATCTTATAATCATAATATTGCTATTTAACAATTTTAACATATTAAAATAATTTACAGCTATCTATAGTAATAGCTTTCACACGAGGGTACAATGAAAAGATTGTTTTTAGGAATATTTGTTTTATTTATTTCATTCAGTTTTGCCAGTAAAGCTCAAACCCTGAAACCTGGGGACGGATTAAGACTAATATTCTATAATATTTCAGATTCAATCTCCGGTGATTATTATATTTTAGAGGATGGTAGTGTGTCACTTCCTTATTTGGGGAAGATCAGAGCAACTAACAGGAATATTGATAGCCTTAAACAAGAAATCCTGAATAAATACAGCAACCTTTACCGAAATCCTGAATTGACAGTATTACCTTTAATAAGGGTAAACATTTTTGGCGAAGTTAGAAACCATGGTTATTATTATGTTACCGGTACTGATAAGTTAGCTGATTTAATTGCAAAAGCAGGTGGAACCACACCTAAGCTAATATTGGAGACATTACAATAACGAGAGATGGAAAAGAATTGGATGTTGATGGTGAAAAAATTATGGAGAACGGAGATAAGCTTGAAGATATGGGATTACGATCCGGGAGATCAGATATATGTGGCGCAGAAAATGGTTTAGTGGATCAACTCAGGCTATACTTATTGCTTCATTGAGCGTTTTGACCGCGATAGTGACAGCTTTAATTTATACAAAGAAAAAGTAAGGATAAAACGAAAAATATATGGCTACAGGAAGACAACAATAAAATGGATATGTCTAAAACTGAAACGACGAGCCAAACGAGCATTGATGCATTAATTCTCGCCTTTAATAAAAGAAAACTGATCATTTTTATAGCATTTGTTGCGATTTTTGTTTGCGGTGCTATTTTTTATTCAATGAAAAGTCCTATCTATGAATCTACAATATTATTGAAGAAGGAAGAAAGGCAGAAAGAACAAAATGTGCAAGATCAATATTTAACAGGTTGTTGCAAATCAATCGTTAGATGATATTGAAACAGAATTACGGTTGATTAATACCAGGGTTGTCTTATTAAAGGTCGTTAATCAATTAAAATTAAATTTCATTATAAATAAGATACAATTTCCGGATGATAATGAAGCAAATTTTGATGGGATCTCTTACTTCTTATAATTGGTGGTTAAAAGATAAAGGAGCAGAAGGTTTTAATTATCCTCTGTTTTAGATGCCCAGGTCGATTCAATTGATGATGCTGCAAAATCAAATTATTATGTTGTAAGCAATGACGGATATATTGAATTATACGATGCTGAAACAGATGTATTAATAAATTCTAAAAGAGCCGCGGATCCTGCCGAAATCAGTACCAATGATTTCAATCTAAAGATTGATTGGCGTAAATCACTGCCCGGGACAAAATTGTTTTTTACTGTTTTATGGAGCTATTTCTTCCACTGACCGGTTAAATAAAAAAATAAAAATTGCTCAGGTTGATAAAACAAACATAATTAGAATACAGGTTCAGGATAAATCACCTAAAATGGCTCAGTTGATTGCCAATACATTAACGCAGAAATTCAGGGAAACGAGAACCGAAAATGTTAGGCAAAATATTCAGGAGTCATATAAATTTGTAGATAAACAGCTCAACGATATGTCCAAGCAATTGAAGGATGCGGAAGATAAGGTTAGTGCTTATAAATCAAAGATCAGGAATTACTGATCTTGATAAGGGTTCTGCTGATCTTGTTAGCTTTTTGTCAAACCTGCAGGCACAAAAGATTAGTAACGACCTTGAGCTTAGTGAATATGAATCAAAGGTAAATGAAATTCAAAGTAATTATAAAAGTAAAGGATATTTTGACCAAACCTTTTTAGCCCCAGATCAATCAAGTCAGTCGAACTCACCTTTTTCGGAGATAATGAAACAATTATCTGATTTAGAGGTGCGAAAAATTGTTGAACTTCAAAAAAAGAGCGAAAATCATCCGGACATTATAAGTTTAGATAATCAGATTGCTCAATTGAAAGATAAATTAAAGTCATATAACCAAAATACTTTAAACTCTTATAATATAATTATAAATACTCTTAAAGATAAAAAAGCAAATCTTGAAAGTTTGATTGCAAAATATCAGGCTAAAATACATAATGTACCTAAGGAAGAAACAGAACTGGCATCACTAACAAGGAATGCAGAAAGCGCCGAGAAAATGTTCAATGTTCTTCTAGATAAAAGGGAAGAGATGAGGATCAAAGAAATTTCTCAATTACAGGATATACTTGTTGTGGATCCAGCCGATCTTCCTATTATTCCTATTTCACCTAATTTGAAGATAATCTTTCTATTATGTCTCTTTATTTGGGGTGCATTCACGATAGGGTATGTATTTGTAGGCGAGTTTCACGAAAGAAGATTACTTAAACTAGGTGAAATTGAGGGAGAACTTCAGTTACCCATTCTTTCAATAATTCCTAAGTTTCACAAAAGATATGGTCAAGAAAATGGATCAGTCAGAGTCTTTGGAAGACAAGTTTGCTGTATTGCAGAAAGACAGCTTTGGAATAATTGAATCGTACAAGGTACTCCAAACGAAACTGGTATTTATTCTTAAGGGAGAAAATAAGATTATATTATTTACCAGTCCAGAAGAGCATAGTGGGAAAACAACAATTGTGGCAAATCTGGCACTTACTCTTGCGGCAGCAGGTAAGAAGGTTCTAATTATTGATGCAGATTTGAAAAGGTGTGGACTAACTGATTTATTTGAAGTATCTAGAGAAAATCCAGGCCTAAGCACTTTTTTAAGTCAGGATTTAAGAAAGCTACCGATTTTTAAGCTGAACGGTTTCACTGAAAATTTATCGCCATCAGGAGAAATCAGTTTTCTGCCATCTGGTGAGATAAGTGAAAATTCAAGCAGCTTGCTGCAATCACAGAAAGCAAGTGATTTAATTAATGATCTGAAATCGAGTTTCTATGATTATATACTAATTGATACTCCACCTGTTACTAGAGTTATTGATACATTAATAATAAGCAGGATGATTGAAAATACGATTATGGTTACAAGATATAATTATACACTAAAAGATTCTGTTATTGCCGGATTACAGGAATTAAGAAATGAAAAAATAAATATTTCTGGTGCTATTGTTAATGCTTGCGAAATTGAAAAGACTTCGTTCAAGAATAAATATGGTTACGGTTACGGATATGAATACGCTTATGCCAACCAGAACGGGAAAAATAAATCTTCTAATTTCAAACAAAATATATATAAGAGACTTAAAAACAAAAATATTTTTGATCGACTGCAGTTAAAAAAACATATCTCATAGATTAAGAGAATGATGGAAATCATTTTACTACGTTAAAGAAATAATTTTTTTAAATTAACACTCCATGGCTAAATTGATATGGAGTGTTTTTTTTCAAGTATACGCTTCTAATGCAGTTTGGGAATAAAAACAAAAACGAAGAAATTATTAAATGTCTGTTTCTCAACATGTTGAAGTCTTGAATCCATTAAAATATGAAGACTGGAACGAAAAAATAACCGAACATAGTGGTTATACATTTTTCCATACCTCACATTGGACCAAGCTAATTGCAGAAACCTACGGATATACACCGGTATTTCAAGTGATAAAAGAGGATAATGAAGTAATCGGGATTCTTCCATTAATGGAAGTAAATAGTTTCATAACTGGAAAACGTGGCATTAGTTTACCGTTTAGTGATTTTTCAAATCCTTTAGTACTGGACTCTGGTCAATTTAACAATTGTTAGAATCGGCAAAAGAATACGGTAAAAAATCAAAATGGAAATATCTTGAAATAAAAGGAGCGCATGATTATTTTCCTGCAGGCACAGATAGTTATGTTGAATATGAACATATTATAGATTTTGATGGAAACGAAGAAAGATTGTTCTCTGGTTTTGACAGTACAACGAAAAGAAATATACGTAAGGCTACAAAAGAGGACGTCAAGTTTACCAAGAGTCAGTCTTTGGAATCAGTGAACCATTTTTACAAGCTAAACTCTATTACAAGACAAAGACACGGTCTACCTCCGCAACCATATTCCTTTTTTAAGAATTTATATAATATTGTTTTAAAAAATAATTCAGGGACGGTATTTCTTGCAGAAACATGATGGTAAAGTAATTGCCGGTGCAGTTTATCTGCATATTGGAAAGAAGGCACTATATAAGTATGGTGCCTCAAATATGAATTATCAAAGATCTAAGAGCAAATAATTTGGTTATGTGGGAAGCAATAAAATGGTATAACTCGAATGGTTTTCTGAATTTTCATTTGGTAAAACAGAACCGGATAATGAAGGCCTTAAGAAGATTTAAAAATGGATGGTCGGTTCGTGAGCTTGAATCACATACTTACAAATTCGGGATTTGTCGAAAACAAATTTCTCAAATTCTCAACCCAAACGTCTGGATTTCATAATAAAATCTTCAATAACCTTCCTATTTCTTTGTTGGAAATTTTTGGATCGTTTGCTTATCGGCATTTTGCTTGATGAATTAATATCTTTTCTTGGATTAAAACTATAAATGTTTAAGTCTAATTATTCTGTGCTAATATTATTTGGAAATATAGCACTCTATAAATAATATTTAAATTTGTAATATTCTGATAATTATTATTGTGAATAATAAGAATAGCAAACTCCCTTATGCGGTTTATGTGGGATTAGACAGCTTTCCTGCATTGGCTATCTATGAGACATCTGGCATCTAAAGGAGTACCTGTAATAGGAGTTGCGCAGGATAAAAAAGATCATAACTGCAAGACTAATTCTGTAGAAGAAATAATCTACACTGATAAATCAAACGAAGATTTAATTTATTACTCTTGAAAAACTGGGTAAAGACTTTCACAAAAAGCCGTACTTATTACAGGTGAAGAGCCTAATGTGCAGGTTGTTTCGAGATACAGGGAAAGGCTGGAAAAATACTTCCATATTGTTATGCCGGAAAAAGAAACTGTAGAAACTTTGTAGATAAAATTTTATTTATAGAATATGCTCAAAAGACAGGCCTGCCGATTCCAAAATCTTTTATTATAAGGGATCATAATGATATTAATTGTGCTGGTGACGAAATAACTTATCCTGCAATTTTGAAACCGACTTTAAGATCACCTAAATGGGTAGAGCATACTAAGAAGAAGGCATTTAAAGTTGAATCGAAATCAGAGTTGATTAAATATTACGAAGAATATAAAGAATTTGGCTCAGGGTTTTTAGTTCAGGAATGGATTAGTGGACCTGATACAAATCATTTTACCTGCAATTTGTATTTTAATAGGCAATCTGAGCTTCTTGTTACTTTTGTATCTAAAAAAATCAGGCAATGGCCACCCGAAACAGGGCAGGGGTCTATTGGCATAGAAGCTCAAAATGACATTGTATTAAACGAAACGATTAATCTTTTTCGCAACTTGAATTGGAGAGGTCTAGGTTATCTGGATATGAAATATGATGACAGACTAGGCAAATATTTAATAGTTGAGCCCAATATTCTAAGGCCCACAGGTAGGTCTACCACAGCTGAAGCAGGAGGAGTTGAGCTTATATATACCATGTATTGTGATGCGGTTGGGCTGCCGCTTCCGGAAAACCGATCGCAAAAGTACGGCGATGCTAAATGGGTTCATTTAAGAAGAGATTTTCAGGCATTTTTGTATCTTAGAAAAAGAGGTGAGTTAACTTTTAAAGAATGGAGAAATTCTCTCAAGGGGAAAAAAAATCATTCACTATTCTCTTTCAAAGATCCTCTCCCATTTATATTTGATATTGTTCGGGTAGGTAAATTGTATATGAAAGATAGAAATTATATATAAATCTGGGTGTTTTCCAAATTATTTTTGAAGGATAACTTATTGGGCAGTAATCATAATTTAAATGATCATATTGAGATAGATTATCTTGGTGCAGTAGGCATCAGGTTTGAAAATATTACAAGGAAAGAAGTTTGCTCTATTGTTAATAACTTTTCAGAATTTGAAAAAGGACTCAATCGTGAACCTGATATTATTGTCCGCTTTATAGATAAGTTAGAAACACCTCGTCTGACATTTCTTGGTTTGGACTATGCTGCCTTTGACAAACAAAATTTTTATCTAATTAGCGATTCTGTAGATAAGAAAAAAGTAAGTATACCATTTGATAAAATTGGTCAACAACTGGAAATAATTTGTGAAAAAGGGATTAAATCGATTCCTCTTCTGAATCACATAGTGAATTTTTATCTAATAAAAAATAATTTTGTTCCGATACACTCTTCTGGATTTTATTTTAATAATAAAGGGACACTGGTTATGGGCTGGACCAAAGGTGGTAAGACGGAAACTTTACTGTCATTTGCCAACCACGGTGCCGAATATGTTGGAGATGAATGGGTAGTTTTATCGAAAGATGGCTCTGAGATGTGTGGCTTGCATGTTCCTGTAACAATCTGGAAATGGCAGTTATCTTATATTAAAAATATAGTGAGCAAGATTGGACTAGTTAATAAAATTGTTTTTGCGTTTATTTCAACTTTCGAAATTATTAATAATATTTCCATCAAATTAAAACTTGATAGTAAATTTCCTTTTAAGTTATTAGGTCAGGGATTGCCTCATCTAAGAAAATTGTTAAAAATTAGAAAGTCCCCGGAAGACTTGTTTAAGAATAAAATCCGGAGTGGCATGACAAAATTGGATACCATTGTTCTGGCCTTAAGTCACGAAAGTAATGAAGTAGTAACTATTGCGTGTGAACCGGAGGAAATCATTAATAGAATGATTCATTCAAACGATTATGAACAACTTCCTTTCTTTGAATTCTACAAGGCGTTTAGATATGCTTTCCCAGAAAGGCGTAATGAATTTTTGGACAACATTAAAAATATTTACTCCGGCCTACTATTGAATGCACTACTTGGGAAAAAATCTTTTAAAGTGTCTCATCCTTATCCGGTTTCCTTTGAAACTCTGTTCTCAACATTAAATTCTGTTTTGTCATAGGAAATATTCTCAAGGTGTTCTTACTCTGTTTGTTTAGTTGGGAGCATTAATGTTTTTGCTTAAATATACAGATTCAAATAAATGAAAAAAACAAGTTTAATTATTTATTAGTCTATTTAGAGGGTGTATTATGAATTATCATAAACAAAGTAGATCGTATAAAGTAAAAAACTTCTTTCTGTTGATATTGCTTTTTTCCGTTGAACCTGTCTTTTCACAGTCAGAGTTCACAATAATAGGAATTCCGGATACTCAATATTACACAGAAAATCTGGAGGGCTCTGGGTCAGGGCAAGGCACAGGAAGTATATCAACTTTTTTTGCACAAACTAACTGGATCGTCCACAATAGAGTTGATTCGAGCATTGTGTACGCTGCACATTTAGGTGATTGTGTTCAGAATGGAGATCAGATTGAGCAGGAGTGGGTTAACGCATCTAATGCAATGGCTATTCTTGAGAATTCTGCTACAACTGGTTTAACAGATGGAATTCCATTTGGAGTTGCTGTTGGAAATCATGATACTGACTCCCTGGGATAACCATGATTGTAATAGTTCCGATACTCTATTTAATAACATATTTCGGAGTAGCAGATTCAGCGGACGTAACTACTATGCTGGTATTATGGAATAACAATGATGACCATTATGATCTTTTTGAAGTTGGCCTTCTCAAGTTTATTGCTATTTATATAAAGTATGAAGAATATAAGGCAATACCTGAGGTATTAAGTTGGGCGGATAATCTTTTATCTGCCTATAGTGATCGACTGGGAATAATTGTGAGTCATAAATTACTTGGATAACTTCAGCGGAACCCAAACATTTTTCGTCACAGGGTCAGGCTATTTTTAATGCTTTAAAGGATAACTCTAATCTTATTTTTGATGTTATGTGGTCATTGGACAAATGAAGGAAGGAGAACAGATACTAACAATAGTGGGAAACCAGTTTACACAGTGATGGCAGACTATCAGGGGCTTACTAATGGCGGAGATGGATGGTTAAGAATTATGAAATTCGTACCTCTACAACAAAATATATGTAAGCACTTACTCTCCCTCGCTTAACGACTTTAAAACTGGGGGGAACAGTGAATTCTCATTATACTATGATTTCCAGTCACTTTTGCCTGTTGAATTGATATCATTTACTGCAATTGCTGAAAAAGATAAAGTACTTTTGCAGTGGAGAACCGAAACGGAAGTGAATAACTATGGTTTCGATGTCGAACGTTCAGTTGATGGAAATTACTGGGATAAAATTGCTTTTATTCAGGGATATGGAAACAGCAATGCTCCAAAAAATTATTCTTTTTCAGACAATTATCCGCCTTTTGGCAAAATATATTATAGACTGAAACAAGTTGATAATGATGGAAAATTTGAATACTCCAATCTTGTTAATATTAAATCTTAATTCATCTGCTGATCTTGTTCTAAACCAGAATTACCCAAATCCATTTAATCCTACAACTATGATTGAATACTCATTGCCAAAAAATAGTCACGTGTCTCTAAAGATTTATGATGTATTGGGAAGAGAAGTGAGTACGTTGAAAAATGAATTCCAAAATGCCGGCAAACATTCTGTTGCTTTTAATGGATCAAATCTTGCAAGTGGAATTTATTTTTACGTTCTAGCGACAAATAATTCAATAGCCTCCAGAAAAATGAGCATATTAAAATAGCATTACCTCTGTATTTTTCTCTATTTCTCCGTGAGTGGGTACGATAAATAGTAGTAATTCAAATTATCCTTTTCAAAATGGGGAAGTTGAATTTAATTTCATAATTTGTAAGTAATAGGATTTTTGTAGGTAAGTGAAAATGTATAAAAAAATGTTTAGATGTTTGAATTAAAGAAAGTAATAGAAATAGCAATTGATGCTGGTAATGCCATTATAGATGTCTATAATTCAAATGATTTTGATGTTGAGATAAAATCTGACAATTCTCCCCTTACAAAAGCGGATAGAGCAGCTCATAACATTATAAAGGAACAGTTATCAATCCTTTATCCTGGTATTCCTGTATTATCCGAAGAAGGAAAGAAAATATCATATGATGAAAGAAAAAACTGGCAACTATTTTGGCTCGTTGATCCATTGGACGGGACAAAAGAATTTATTAAAAAGAACGGAGAGTTTACTGTAAATATAGCTTTAATAGAAAATAATGAGCCGATAATGGGTATTATTTATGCTCCGGCTTTTAGTGAAAGCTCAGACGGCTCTTCATTACTTTCTGGTACTCTTTATTATGGAGAAAAAGAAACGGGATCATTCAAAAGGGTAGGCGAAGAAATAATTAAATTACCTTGCTTCGGAAATAATGGAAACCTCAAAGCAGTTAGAAGCCGTTCACATTCCTCATCGGAAGAAGAAAAAATATTTGAGAAATATAATGTATCGGAAACAATATCAATTGGCAGTTCACTAAAATTTTGCATGGTTGCAGAGGGAAGAGCAAATATATATTACCGTTTCGGGCCCACCAACGAATGGGATGTTGCTGCCGGTTACGCGATTGCGAAATATGGGGGAGCAAAAATTGAAGGGTTGTCATTTAATAAACCTGATTTACTAAATAATTCATTTATCGTAATAAATAACGCCAATAAACTTTAAAACATTCTGTAAATAATATATTTACGCAAAAATAAAGGATCTCCCCTAATGGATAATATATTCAAAATTATTGCGACTGTCGGACCCAGCTCACTAAAAGAAAATGTAATCAAGGAAATGGATCGTTGGGGAACTGATCTATTCAGAATTAATTTATCTCATACTGAAGTTAAAGATTTAGAAGGTGTAATTAATAAATTAAGAAGCTGGACTAATAAACCTGTATGTATTGACAGCGAAGGGGCGCAAATTAGAACTGGAAAGTACTTAAACGGACAAATTAAACTTGAAACAAATTCCCAGGTAGAAATAGTAGAGTTCAAAGAAAAAGAGGATGGATTGAGATTGCCTATTTACCCTGGAAATCCGGCAGAAATTTTTAAAGTAGGTGATCTTTTGAGAATAGATTTTAATTCTGTTATTGTGCAGGTGATGAAAATTGAGGGCGAATTAGTCGTTGGTCGGGTTATCGAGGGTGGAAAAGTGGGAAGCAATAAAGGTATAGGTATTGACCGCATGCCTTTTCTACCCGCGTTTACGGATAAGGACTATGCAGCCCTGGAAATAGGCAAGGAAATGGGAATAACTCATTACGCTCTTTCATTTGCATATAAAAAAGAAGATATTCTCTGGATAAGAGAACAGTTTGATTACCCCATCTTTGTAATTAGTAAAATAGAAAGCTACAATGCTCTTTCAAATATTAAAGATATTGTAAGATCAACAGATGCAATATTAATCGACAGAGGAGACTTATCAAAAGAGGTTCCGCTTCAGAAGATCGGTCTCGTACAGAGATATATAATGAACTTTGCGAATAAATTTGATAAACCTGCTTATGTTGCTACAAATCTATTAGATAGTATGATAACCGGGCTTCAGCCTAACCGGGCTGAAATAAATGACATTACAAGTAATCTATTTAGCGGAGCTTCGGGTCTTGTTTTAGCTGCAGAAACTGCTATTGGAGAACACCCTGTTCAGGTAGTAAGGATGGCCGCCGGAATAATAGATGAAACCACAAATTATCTGAACCACAATACTACACTTAATATTCATGAGTTTATTGATCAGGTTTATGAAAATAGTTTGATACTGCCACACGGAGGTAAACTAGTACAAACTTATATTGATGAGGATATAAAAGAAGTAATAGACAAAAATTTGCCTAAAATTTATCTCGATGAACAATCTGCTTTGGATGTAGAACAATTAGCCACAGGAACCTATTCACCAATTTCGGGCTTTATGGATACAAATGAAATGAATTTAGTGCTGGAATCAAATAGATTAAAAAATGGAACAGTATGGACCCTTCCTATTTTGTTGCAGATGAATCAAAGTGAAATAAATTTTAAAATAAATGATAAAGTATTATTGGTTACAAAACAGGAAAATGAAGTTATTGGTCTGATAGAAGTTAATAATATAGAAAAAATTTCCGATATGGATTTGGTTGCTAAGCAATGGTTTGCTACTAATGATATCTCACATCCTGGAGTAAGGTATTTTAAGAGTAAGGGAGAATTTATAATAAGTGGTGATGTATATAAATTCAGGCATGATAGTTTTCAAAAGCCTTATGTTTTAACTCCCCAACAAATCAGATCGATTTTGAGAGATCTAAACATGGCAACTGTTGTCGGCTTCCATACCCGTAATGTTGTACATCGCGGACACGAATTCATCCAGAAGGAAGCATTAGAAATAATTAAAGCAGACGGTTTATTAATTAGCCCTGTAATAGGTCCTAAGAAAAAAGGCGATTTTGTATCAAGAGCAATTCTGGAAAGCTATCAGAAAATTATTTCGAGGGGTTATTACGATCCATTCAGGGTTTTACTTGGTGCATTTTGTACATATTCAAGATATAGCGGACCTCGTGAGGCCGTTTTTACGGCTTTGTGCAGAAAGAATTTTGGATGCAGTCATTTCATTATAGGCCGTGATCATACTGGGGTTGGTAATTTTTATACTCCGGATGCCTCACAAAAAATATTTGATGAAATCGGGGATATTGGTATAAAACCAGTATTCTTCGAGACTGCTTACTACTGCAGTGCTTGTGAAACTGTAACGGCTGGCTGTGAGCATCAGGGGAAATTTAAAATTAATATTAGCGCCACTGAAGTTAGAAATTGCCTGATCAATAATAAACGGCCGCCGCAATATTTATTAAGGGAAGAAATTTCAGATTTGTTAGAAAATATGATGAGAGAAAAAGAAGGAATTTTTATCAGTTAATTTTCAAAGGATTTAAGAATGATAATCTGGCTTACAGGTCTTTCGGGTTCGGGTAAAACGACATTATGCGGATTGATTGAACACAAGTTGAAAAATGATGGTTATTCAGTCGAATGGTATGATGGTGACAGGGTAAGGGAAGAATTAAAAATAGAGTCGGATTTTTCCAGAGAAGGTATCTTAAAAAACAATTTTGAAGTAATTAATAAAATTTAATCTTGTCAAAGATAAAGTCGATTTTATAGTAATTTCATTAATTACCCCCTTTAAAGAAGTTCGCAAACGAGCCAGGGAGATTTTCGGAAAGGAATACTTTGAAATTTATGTCAAGTGTGATAAGGAAACCTTGATAAAAAGAGATACCAAAGGACTTTATGAAAAAGCTCTTAATGGTGAAATTGACAACCTAATAGGATTTAGTGATAAAATTCCATATGAAGAGCCTACAGATACCGATCTTATACTAGAAACAAATCTCATGAGTCCGGAAGATGCAGCAAAAAAAGTTTTTCAATCACTACAAATTAGAATTTAGTATTATGAAACCTCTGCATAATAAGTAAAATCACTTTTTAGAATTCACTCTCCATTTTTTTTGAACAAATAATTTTTTAAAATAAACTCTTGAGGCTTTGTATATTTATGGATAAGATCAAAATAGTATACCTAACCGGATTTTGGTACAGCGGTGCTACCATTCTTGGCAGAAGCCTTAAAACATCGGACCAGGTAATTTATGTTGGCGAAATAAGAGACTTTTGGGTAAAAGGTCTCAGGCAAGATGAAAAATGTAGTTGTGGTGAAAAATTTAGTACCTGTGAATTTTGGCAGAGAGTAAAAAACGAATATGAAAAAGCTTTTCCAGCAGAAGATATTGGGGAGATAACAGAAGATCTGAAAAAGTTTGAGAGATGGACTAATTATTACAAACTGAAAAAATATCTTAGAAAGAAAAACGACAAAACGTATCAACAATTTTTGGAAACTTATTTAAAACGTACCTGAGAAACTCTATGAAATTATCGCAAAAGAAAGCGGCAGAAATATTATTGTAGATACTTCCAGACTGGCTGTAAGGTTGTTGGCAATTTCTTTATCAGACAAACTGGAACTTTATCCAATCTATGTAATTCGGGATCCTAGGGGGGTTGTCAACTCACTCTTTAAAAAAGAGATAAGAGACTACGGGAAGAGAAAGAACAGCTTCTTTAGCCATACTTCAAAATGGATATTAAAGAATTCTTTAACATTAAATGCTATGAAAAATATTAAGGTGGACAAAAAGATTTATCTATGGTATAAATATTTTACCCAAAACCCGGCAAAGGTATTGAACTCCTTAGAGAAGATTATAAACTGCAAAATTGATTATACGGTAGAAAATGGCGTAGTATCATTAAACCTAAAAGCTGGGCATGTGTTTACCGGGAATAGAAGCAGGTTTAACACTGGGAAAATATCTATTAGAGAAGATACTAAATGGAAAAGTGAATTGCAGGGAATTTATAAGTTGTTAATATCAGTTTTTTCTTTAATAATGTTTAAATATGTACTTGCCAGGCATCGCTTGAAGAACTGGAATATTTAGCTGTCCATTCTACCTTAATTTTGGGGATGGAAATATTAATAAAAAATGGAATTTTTCCCATCTATTACTTGTTCTAAACTGACAAAGTAAAGTGGGATTTTTTTTATATTTGATAACACTATTTTGAGATATTGAATAAAAAATTGCTTACTAAAATTGAAATTTTTGGGTTTTTAATAGGTCACGTAGTCTTATTTTAGATCTTACAATTCTTAAGTAATAATTCCCTAAAATCTGTATATTTACTTAAATAAAGTTAGAAAGATGAATTAAGCTTGTAGTCTGGATTCAGAGACTAATGAAGAGATTACTTAATATTAAAACACTGCCCTTTTTGTTTCTTTTAGTTGTAAGTCATTTTACTTTGGCACAACAGGAAACGATAAGAGTGATGCAGTATAACATACTTGAGTATACAAATACCGGTACCGGCGGATCGTCATCTACCAGGGATACCTATTTCAGGACTATTATGAGTGCTGTCGCGCCAGACATTGTTACCGCCGAAGAAATTGCCAGTCAGAGTGATGCAACTGATTTTCTCAATGATGTGCTTAATTCAATCTCACCTACGAATCAATATGACATTGGATTTGTTACTAACACTTCCCATAGTTCTGATAATAATGCAATTTATTATAAGCATTCCAAGTTTACATTTATTTCCATTCAACAATTAACAAATTATTCTTACGGGAACCATCCAATTTATTTAGCTCAGCTATATAATAATCTTACCGGTGATAAAATTTATATTTTTGTGGTCCATTTAACATCAAATACATATGGGAGTGGAGCCGAAAACAAAAGGAATACTGAAGCCGGCGCTATTAATTCTATGGTAACAAGTTTGCCTCAAGGTTCCTTTTATATGGCTTCCGGTGATTTTAATTTATACGGTGGAGGAAGTGAAAATGCTTATTCTACTCTTTTAACCAAGTTTGTTGAACCTTTAAGTTTGCCCGCAAGTTCATGGACAAATTCTACTAATTATGGCATGTATTACACATTAGGAACCAGGAATGGAGGATCGCTTTATGGAGATACTGGTGGAATGCAATATAAGATAGATTTTATATTTAATTCTCAGTCTATAGTAGACAACGGTGGGATTCACTACATCGGTCCTTTTGTAACGTATGGGAATGACGGAAATCACCACCTGAAATCGATAAATGTTTCACCCACTATTCCGGAAGGAACAACCATTGCAGATGCTCTTTATTATGCATCCGATCATCTTCCTGTTTATGCAGATTATACTTTTTCTATTCCAAGCACAATTAATCCTCCATATCCCGGGAGTATAGTCTTCACTCAGGTTGGGGTAGATGATGGGGCCGGACACAATTATATAGAATTTATGACTTTATATAGAATGAATTTGACATCCTTGAAAATTACAAATAATGCAGTTAAGGCTGATGGCACATTAAGTACCAACGGAGGCACAATTGATTTAAGCGGCACAGGATGGACAGACATTCCTGCTGGTACATTTGTTGAGTTGGGTCCAAATTTGACAACCAATAACGACGCTACGGATAGGATTATTCAATTAAATACTTCCGGAAGTGGATTGACTCTTAGCTCAGGAAGCAACCAACTAATTGCATATACCGGTTCATCTCCCAGCCCTACATATTACATAGCTGGTATTCATTGGGGCGATACTCAGGGCTGGACAAGTTCTTCAAATGCACCGGGCACACCTTCCGATATCAAATTAACAAGTTCTAATGCAAGCAATTGGTATTACAGCAGCAGCGTGAACGGTAATTTGTACACTACCAGGAATTCGTTAACAACAACTGGTCACTGGAGTCCTGCAACGAGCGCCTATCATGACCTGACTAGTACTATAACCAATAACGCATTGCCTGTTGAGTTATCAGGGTTTAACGGAAAAATAGAAAATGGTGAGGCAAATTTGCATTGGAGGACTGAAACAGAAATAAACAATTACGGTTTTGAAATTCAAAGGTCCACTAGATAATATTTCGTGGAGTAATATAGGTTTTGTTCCGGGATATGGAAACAGTAATTCACCAAAAGATTATTCTTATATTGATAAATATGTCCCGGGCGGGAAAGTATATTATAGGCTTAAACAGGAAGATAATGATGGTCAATTTGTGTATTCTGATATTATAGAATTAAATTATAAGTACTTCTCCTGAAGTTAAACTATCCCAGAATTATCCAAATCCGTTTAATCCTGTTTCTACTATTGAATATGCAATTCCGAAAGATGGTTTTGTATCTTTAAAAGTTTATGATGTTCTAGGGAGAGAAGTATCTGTGCTTGTAAATGAAAAACAAAATGCTGGTAGACATAAAGTTAATTTTAATGGTGCCGGTCTCGCAAGCGGCATATATTTCTATATATTGACCACGGATAATTATGTTTTGTCAAGGAAGATGAATCTCTTAAAATAGTTTTATTAGCTAGTCTTTTTGGGGGAATTAAACATGGTACTGAATAATAGACATAATTGGGTTTCTTTAAATTTTTAATAATTTTTTGTATAATGGATTTAAATTGTTAATTAGATAGTATTCACTTTTTTACGTATAATAAATTTATGATGTCGAAGCTAAAATATGCGACGATTTTTCTGATACTTTTTCCCTCGGTTATCTGTTATAGCCAATCCGGTACGATACCTATAACAATTATGACATATAACACCAGTGATGATGGTTCTAACTGGACTGATACGGACACCATATTTAGAATACGCAATGTTATTAGTGCAGTCAACCCGGATATTATTGTTGCAGTAGAAATAAATAATAATAATACCGATGACTTTTTAGCAATTATGTGCTTTTATGGTTCTTCTTATTCAAAAGGAACTTTTATTGCTAATACAACCTATAGTCCAAATAGTAATTGCTCTATATTATAAAACTTAGAGTTTGATGGAAGTCATATTACATAACGATGATCATTTCTTCATATTTGGATTTATCCGCAAACAACACAATACAGGGATATAAATAAATTTACTATTACACAAAATGGGGGAGAGACTATTATTATTTATGCAGTGCATTTAGTATGCTGATGGACATCATGGGGATACTGGAGAGCGCGCATCGGCAGAAATGAGTTATTTATTAGATTATATAACCAATAATGCGCTCCACCAACAGATAATTATATTGTTCTTGGAGATTTTAATGTTGATAACCCGATGAAGCTGCTTATCAAAAATTTATTTATTTCTACTGATGGTTTGAGCGGATATTTTTATGATCCAAGCAATGCCCTCTCGAGCTTTTGGTTCAACGTTGGAATACGTTCAACATTTATTCCATACCTAAGCTGGCAGTCCACAGGTGTCTATGCAAAATTTGATAATATTTTAATCTCCGAAAGTGTAAAAGATAATACTCATGGTATTCAATACCATTCCGGTTCATATACCGTTTATGGTAACCCCGGTATATATAATGGCCAAAGCACTGATTCTGATGCAAGAAACGCTTCTGATCATTTACCCGTTTATGCTACATTTGATTTTAATGATAATGCTGCCCCGGTTGAATTAGAAACCTTTACAGGTAAGTTTATTGGTAATGAAACTGAACTAGAATGGAATACCGCAACAGAAG
Organism: uncultured Bacteroidota bacterium; assembly: GCA_963772675.1. GTDB lineage: Bacteria > Bacteroidota > Ignavibacteria > Ignavibacteriales > Ignavibacteriaceae > JAKAGZ01. The sequence goes on along the minus strand of CAVYYF010000004.1, from coordinate 96,990 downwards.
TAAATAATTATGGATTTGAAATTCAAAGATCGGAAGACAAAATTTCCTGGAGTAAAATTGGTTTTGTTGCCGGAAATGGAAACAGCAACTCGCCGAAAAATTATTCATTTAAAGACAATGCTACTCCAAGTGGGAGGATCTATTATAGACTAAAACAGGAGGATAACGATGGGAAATTTGAATACTCTAATGTAATAGAATTGGATAATAAAATTTCTCCCGAAATAGAATTATCTCAGAACTTTCCAAACCCATTTAATCCAACTACGACCATTGAATATCGGGTACCGGCTGAAAGCAAAGTAACGTTAAAAATCATTGATGTGCTAGGGAGGGAAGTAAATACGCTGGTGGATGGAGAGGTCGGGGCCGGTGTACATAGAGTTCCATTCGATGCATCAAAACTCAGTAGTGGTATTTATATTTATCAGTTAATAACTAACGGGAAGTTATATACGAAAAAAATGATGTTATTAAAATAACACCATTGAAAAATGTTTTGAAGAATTAACACTTACTATTAGCCCTTCCCCCTACCCTTAAAACAACCTTCAAACTACTAAATCCTATCTATTAATACCTATACAAATATGAGAAAACCCATTTACATAAGCTAACTTACTATGAATTAGTTATTTTTGATAAGTTAGATGATATAAGGCAAACATTTATCACTATAAAGATAAATTAAAATAAGATAAAAATGACTCTAAAATATAGATTTTGGATGTGATAAGAAGAGACCATATATTCAGCATTGTATAGCAAGTATAAATTTATAACCCATATTCGATGATTATAAACTTATCATGACTTATATTTATAATAGCCTTTAAGATTCTTTTATAACAAAGATTTACATAATGACTCGGAATTATAATGTTAAATCAAGTTGATAAATACAAAGTAACAGAAGAAATTACGGGTATTGATGACGAATGGATTAAATTCATCCAGCAAGTTACTGAGCGTTCTATCTATTTTCACCCTGAATGGTTGAAAGTCCTCGGAGAAGAGACGAACCAAAAAATAATGAAGCTTGTATGCAGGGATGATAATGGACAATTAGTAGGCATATTGCCGCTTCAATGTACAAAAGGAGTACCATTAGGGTTTGGTGGAGTACCAGGATTCAAACGTTTATCTTCTTTACCACGAACACCTGAAGGAGGTTTCGCAACATCCTGCGATGAAGCCACAGATCTTTTGATTCGCAAGGCAATGGAAATAAGTGAAAAAAGATTCGGAAGCCGGCTACAGCTTAAGTCTTACGATGATAAATTGAATGAGAGAATACCACAATTAACTAAGTACTTCTGGCGTGAAATTTATCTAACAAATATTCCTAGGTATCCTGAGGAAGTAAGATTTGGGAATTCCAAAAATCACACAAAAATTAAATGGGGAGTTAATAAAGCGATTAAAAACGGGGTAACTGTAAGGTATTCCGATTCTGAAAACGATCTATACGAATGGTATAAATTGTATCTTGATACAATGAAATTTCATACAACGCCTCCGAGATCGTTTCGGTTTTTTAAAAGTCTCTGGGATAATTTAAAAGCAAAAGATCTGATGCAGTTAGCTCTTGCCGAGTTGAATGACGGAGGAAAGCAAAGGATAATTGCAGGAAGTATTTTCCTAACTTTTAATAAAGTTGTTATTTACGCATTTAATGGTAGCAATAGAAATGATTTTGAGTTGAGGCCGAACGATTTAATACATTGGACTGTTATTCTGGATTCCCAGAAGAAGGGTTTTGAAATTTATAATTGGGGGGAAGTTACCAAAGGCCAGGAAGGTTTAGCTGCTTATAAAGAAAAGTGGGCATCAAGAAAAGTAAGTATGTATCATTACTATTATCCCGCATTGGAAACTAAAGATAACGAAGAAATTGATTCAGGGTTAAAGGAAGGGTTAGTTAAAAAACTGTGGGATATTCTGCCTTTAAAAGTTACATCAATAATAGGGGCGCAAATTTTTAAGTATTTATAAAATGAGAAAATTATTTTATTTAATAAAACCATTTATTCCAAGATCACTGCAGATATTTCTTCGAAGAAAGCTTGTTAATAAGCAACGAGTAAAGTATGAAGATGTTTGGCCAATTTATAAATCTTCAGAAAAACCTCCTGTTAATTGGAAAGGCTGGCCCGATGGTAAAAAGTTTGCATTTATTCTGACTCATGATGTTGAATTACAGGGCGGGCACGATAAAAGTTTAAAATTAGCACTGCTTGAAAAAGAATTAGGATTTGTATCATCCTTTAATTTTGTCCCTGAAAGGTATAAAGTTTCTTCCGAAGTTAGAAATGAACTTGTAAAACTTGGATTTGAAGTTGGTGTTCACGGACTAAATCACGATGGTAAGCTTTTTTCAAATAAAAAAATATTTGATGAAAGGGCAAAAGAAATTAATAGTTATATAAAAGAATGGAACGTAACAGGTTTCAGAGCACCAGCCATGCATCATAACCTTGACTGGATTCATGCCCTGAATATCAAATATGACCTTTCTACATTTGACACTGACCCTTTCGAACCACAATCGGATGGAATGAAAACAATTTTTCCCTTTTTCGTCCAAAAGAAAGGGGATAAAAAAGGATATTGGGAGTTTCCGTATACACTTGTACAGGATTTTACTCTTTTAGTATTAATGAAAGAAAGAGATATTAGTATATGGACAAAAAAACTTGATTGGATAGCTGAAAAAGGGGGAATGGTACTTGTTAATGTACACCCAGATTATGTATGTTTTGATGAGAAACCGCGGATGGAAGAATTTTCAGTTGAACATTATCTCAATTTATTAAAATATGTAAAAAATAAATATGCCGGCCAGTTTTTAAATATTCTTCCAAAAGAGCTCGCGGAAAAAATGGATAATATATTAAGATCGAATAAAATAGAAATAGAGAACAAATGAAAAAAATCGCTATGGTTGTCCTTTCATCCTTCCCAAGGGATGTAAGAGTAAGGAGGGAAGCCGAAGCACTTGAAGAAGCGGGTAATCAGGTAGATGTAATTTGTATAACACAACGAGGAGAACCGAAGAAAGAAGTTATTAATAATATCAATATTTACAGGTTGGGGTTAAAACGACAAAGAGCAGGAAAATTAGCCTATATATGGGAATATATATATTTTTTTATGTGGGCGTTGGTTAAGCTAACACTTTTATTCCTCTTTAGAAAATATGACTTGATTCATGTTCACAACATGCCCGATGTACTTGTATTTACCGCAATCATTCCGAAATTATTTGGAAAAAAAATAATTCTTGATATGCATGATCCTATGCCTGAACTCTATATGACAATGTTTGAAATGAGTAATGATGCGCCATTAATCAGTTTTTTACGATGGACGGAAAAGATAAGCATTAAATTTGTTGATCAGGTAATTACACCAAATATTTCGTTCAAAAACTTATTCATTTCACGTGGATGTCACCCTGAGAATATAAGCATTATCATGAATTCTCCAGATGAAAAAATTTTCAAAACAAACGGAGTAAATGGAAAAAGTGAGACAGAAAATGATTTTGTGATAATGTATCATGGAACAATTTTAAGAAGAAGTGGACTTGATATACTTATAGATGCAATTTCACTTGTTCGTGATAAAATTCCTGATTTGAAAGTTATAGTTTATGGTAAAGGCAACTTTCTGGATGAAGTTAAACGTAAAGTGACAGAATTAAGTTTATCGGAAATAGTTGAGATAAGAGGATCAGTAATTGTTGATAAAATTGCCAAAGCAATAAAAGGGATCAATCTTGGAATAATACCAAACCGTTTAAGTCCTTTTACTCAAATAAATTTTCCAGTCCGCACTTTTGAATATCTTGTTATGAATAAGCCGGTAATTGTTCCTAGAACGAAGGGTATTTTGGACTATTTTAGCGAAAGTTCTATATTCTTTTTTAAAGCAGGTGATTATGAAGATCTCGCAAAAACCATTATAAAAGTTTATGAAAATAAAGAAAATACAATGAGGGTATTAGGTAAATCGATTGATGTTTTTGAAAACTATAGATGGAAACATCAGAAACAGCACCTGATTGAACTAACAAATAAATTATCACTAAATTAGAAAAATTAAATTTTATAAATAATCTATTTGAACAATATGAAATCTTATGTATTAATTACTCCTGCTCGTAATGAAGTTGATTACATTGAAAAAACCTTAACATCTGTAATTAATCAAACAGTGTTGCCTAAAAAGTGGGTTATAGTAAGTGATGGGTCAACTGACGGCACTGATGAAATTGTTAAAAGATTTGAAAAAGCCCATTCATTTATTATGCTCTTAAGGTCAGGAGATAATTCTTCTAGGAATTTCGGTTCTAAGGTGGATGCATTTAACTATGGACTTCAAAATCTTGGAAATGTGGAATTATGATTTTATAGGAAATTTGGATGGAGATATGGGATTTGATTCGTACTATTTTGAAAAGATTATTAAAAAATTTGAAGAGAATCCTAAGTTAGGAATTGCAGGAGGGGTCAGGCTTGATTATTTGGGAGGTAAATTTATAAATGTTGTAAGTTCAAGAAATAGTGTGGCAGGTGCCTTCCAGTTATTTCGGAAAGAATGTTTTGAGAAAATAGGCGGATATAGAGCTCTGAGGTATGGAGGTATAGATGCTGTTGCAGAAACTATGACAAGAATGCATGGATGGCAGGTAGAATCATTTGAAGATATAAAATTATATCATTATAAGCCCACAGGCTCGGCTCATAAGAATGTTATTAAATCAAAATTCAGAGTAGGCATAAAGTTTTATTTAATTGGCTATCATCCTGTTTTTGTCCTTTCAAGATTTTTAAGCAGATATAAACAAAAACCAGTTGTAATTGGTAGTTTAATAGCAATAACCGGTTATATTTGGGCTTCTTTAAGAAGATATAAAAGACCAGTCCCTAAAGATTTTGTTAGATACCTGAGGAAAGAACAAAAGCACAGGTTAAGAGAATTTTTCACAAAGGGGAACGATCCTGCCAGGAAAAGAAATAATCATTTGAATGAATTAGCATAAGAATTTTTTATTTAGATTTAAGTAATGGATAAAAAATTAAAAAGAAATATACTTAAAGGTTCAGCAGCCTCATCTATAGGAACCATCTCAAGCATGGTTTTCCAGTTCTTTACGATAATGATAATGACCCGTTATGTATCGAAGGATGACCTGGGAATATACGTTTTAGTTATTGTTATAGTGAATATGTTCAACCTGTTAGGAGGGCTTGGGGTTGAACTTACAATGGTAAAATTTATAGCAAGCAAAAAGAGTGAAGATAACCAGGATGTATTACTTCCGGTTTTGATTATAAGAGGCCTTGGTTCGTTATTTTTCAGTATTGTCTTTATTATTATAGGCAGGACCATTCTACATTTATTTGATGATAGAGTTTATCAATATATCTACTATATATTGGCAATATTTATTTTGGCTAACTATCGAGATCTTTTTTATAACTTGATGCAGGGGCTTCATCAATTTAAACTATATTCGATTGTAAATGTAGCTTCATCAGTTTTCAGAGTAGTAGTTATAGTTTTTTACTTATTTTGGGGCAAACTGGACATACAGGAACTATTAATAATAGAAATACTTTCTACTGTACAGCCATTAATTCACCAATTATTTGTGATTCCGTTTAAAAAATATCTACGTGTAAGGCCAACCTGGCAGACTTTTAAAAAAGTAATCAACTTTAGTATTCCACTGTATCTAAATAACCTGGTTGATTTTGTAAATGGCAAGATGAATATTTTTATAATTGGTGCATATTTAAATCCAGCTAGTATAGCAAATTTTGATATTGCCAGAAAAGTACCAGTTGCTCTGGGGAAAATATTTGGTGCATTCAGAATTGTTTATTTTCCCAACCTTGTAACACTATTTTCTGATGGGGACAAAAAGACAGCTGTCCATCTGATAGAAAAATCGGTCAGTATTTTTTCAATTGCTATGGCAATTTTTTTCCCTTTTACATTTTTATTTAGAAATGAGCTGGTAAATTTTTTATTTTCGGCACGATATGCAGAAGTATCTATAGCATTTGCTCTGCTCATTTTTAATTTTTTCATTAAGGGGCTTGGTAATTTAATGGGGTATGTTTTCATACCGGCAGGACATCCATCTATACCCACTTGGATTAATACAGTGACAAGTGTTATTAGCCTAGGGCTTAGCTTTTTGCTGATTCCGAAGTTCGGATATATGGGTGCCGTATATGCACTACTAATAGTGAATATAATATCGACATTTCTATTTTACATTTATTTATTAAAATATAGTATTAACCCAAGATTGAAGTTTTTCTTAAAGCCTGCCTTGCTTTTTTTAATTGCACCTGTTTCATTGTTTTTCAAAGGAGATTTATCACTACTTATAAATGGTGTCCTTTTTTTATCTATTTTGGCATTAAGCTGGATTATGAGTGATGAGCTTAAAGATGGAGTGAAATTTATAATTAAATATCTCAAGAAATTTAGGACTGCAAAGGACACCTTATCGTAAAGTAACTTGATTGAATTTTATTAATGCAAAATAAAACTGAAAGAAATATATATTTTAAGATAGCAATATTTGCTTTTATGACATATTTGTTTTTTGATATTTTTTGGTACTTCTATACCGTTTAAGCCAAGGGTTCACTGAAGAATATGGGCGGCGGCGGCAATATTGTCAATCAAGTTGTTTATCCTTCCATATTTTTCGTCTCTTTAATTTCTCTTTTTGTCAGACGTCTCGATGCCATAGCGATTATAAAAAAGGAAAAATTATTAACTATTTTTTTATGTTGGTGTTTATTAAGTGTAGTTTGGTCATATAGTCCTTTTGATACGGTTAAACGTTTTTTCAGAATATTCACATTATATACAGTTACGCTTTCGTTACTTGTTCATACCACTTCCACAAAAGAAATCCTGAATTTTATCAAACCAATTTTGTATTTATATGTATTTCTTTCAGTTGTGGTTTGTATTGTAATACCGGGCGCTAAGGATCCACAGTTTCATACATGGAGAGGATTTACTGACCATAAAAATGTTTTAGGCCAAATAGCAGTAATTTGTGTAGTACTAAGTTATTTTATTTATAAAATGGAGGCTGGCTACGCAAAAATTATTGCCGGTGCTGCGGTAGTTTTTTCTCTTGCACTATTATTTGGCTCAAGAAGCATGACCTCAATCTCTAATTTTCTTTTAATAGCACTTTGCAGGTTCATTAGTCTCTGTCAGATGAATTATTTAAACCTCTTGGGCTTGGACGAACAGCTTCAGTGATGCTTTTTTTATTTGGTATAACAGTAGTTACAACGGTTATTTTTATCTCTCCTGAAATAATTGACACAATAACAGAAGCAGCGGGAAAGGATCCAACGTTTTCAGGCAGGACTGATCTATGGACCGCCATGTTTATTAGTATTTCGCATCATCCCATTTTGGGCACAGGTTATCAGGCATTTTGGAGTATCAATCCTCCATCTGAATATCTACAGCATATTTATAAACTATTTATATGGATTCCAAATGAATCGCATAATGGATTTATAGATATAACTAACGAGGTGGGTTTTGTGGGACTTGGAATATTTTTTGTAATGATCATTAGATATTTTGTAAGTCTTCGTCATCTTGATTCTCCGACACCGTGGAAATGGCTTGTAATTGCCGCTTTAATAGGTAATCTGCAGGAATCGAATTTGTTCAGAGTTGGGCATATTGTTGGTGCATTGTTAGTGGTTTCATATATGATTCTATTTGCTCAACTTTGGGAAAAAGATTATGAGGAAGATTTTGAACCAGAATAAAAATAATTACTTAGATTAATGAAGTAGTATTTAAATAATTTTTTATTTTCAAACTTTTTATACACTTAGTGTATTATAATTTTAACAACATCAATCTGATATAGTTTTTTGTAATAAACCAAGGGAAAAAAGATGGCATCTATTGCTATAATTGGTCAGGATGGCGCGGGAAAAACTACAATTGCTAATATGGTACTTGAACAGTTGCCCTATAAAATGAAGTATATCTATATGGGAAGAAATGTAGATTCAAGTAATTATTTCCTCCCAACTTCAAAACTTATTCATTTATATAAAATATATAAATACAAAAAGAAACATAAGATAGCAGATAATTTCACCGCAAAAAAATTGTCACTTCATGAAATTGATCAGGATAGAAAAATTGATACTCGCGGGAAAATAGGTGCTACATTAAGATTATTAAATCGGTTAGCCGAAGAATGGTATAGAATAATTATCTCCAAAAGTTATCAAAGAAAAGGATATCTTGTTATTTATGACAGACATTTTATTGTAGACTCGATTCCTGATAAACTAGATAAGGAAATTACAAGAAGAAGACTTACAACCAGAATTCATGATTGGGTATTGAAAAACTTATATGAAACACCAAGTATAATAATATTTTTGCATGCACCCGCAGAAGTGCTCTTTGCCCGGAAAGGGGAAGCTACTATTGAATATATAAGAGCTAAAAATGAAGCGTTCTTAGAGTTTGGGAAAAACCTAAAAGGCTTTGAGGTTATTGATGTAACTCAACCTGTTGATAAAGTTTTTCAGGACGTGAAAGAGAAAATTGACGTGCTCTATAACACAGTGGAGAGAAATAAGTTTGTAATTAAAAATACAAGCAAAGATCTGGCTGCAAATTAAAATTTGATTATATAAGTATATTTACTTGGTAGATTATAAATACTTAACTTTGTTTAATTGGATTTAATGTTAATATAATGGGGATACATATCGTTTAATAAATTTGTAAAATCAGTAAATTTTATATGGAGTTTTGTGAAGAAAATATTCTTTGCATAATAAATTAAGGTAATTATGAAAATAATAACAGTTGTTGGGGCCAGGCCAAATTTTATGAAGGTTGCTCCTATTCATAGAGCATTTCAAAAATATAATGAAAATATAACTCACCTGATTTGTCATACCGGTCAACATTATGATGCAAACATGTCGGACATCTTTTTTGATCAACTAGGTTTGCCAAAACCTGATTATTTCTTAGGCATTGGAGGTGGTTCCCATGCGGAACAAACGGGCAAAACTATGATCGGGTTTGAAAAATTATTGCTCAAAGAATCCCCTGACCTAGTGATCGTTGTTGGGGATGTAAATTCCACTATTGCCTGTGCCTTAACTGCCCAAAAGCTTCACATTAGAGTTGCCCATGTTGAAGCTGGTCTAAGAAGTTTTGACCGTCATATGCCGGAAGAAATAAATAGAGTTCTTACCGACTCAATTTCAGATTACTTATTCGTTACTGAAGAAAGTGGGATGACGAATCTAAAAAATGAAGGTGTTGATAAAAAGAAAATATTCTTTGTTGGTAATTGTATGATAGATAGTTTAGTAAACATATTAAGTCTTGCTAAGCCTTCCATCATGCTTGAAAAATTAGGATTAAATGGAACAGGATTTATTCTTGTTACAATGCACCGCCCCAGTAATGTGGATTCAGAAAGCAGGCTTGTCGGTTTAGTAAAATTGTTAAATTCATTAGCGCTACATAGAAAAATAGTCTTTCCTGTTCATCCCAGAACAGCAAAAAATTTGGGGAATTTTGCTTTAAAAGAAAAATTAAATAATAATGTGTTACTGACTTTACCCATTGGCTATGTAGACTTTATTAGCCTGCTTCAGCAGTCAGAATTGATATTGACTGATAGCGGAGGAATACAAGAGGAAAGCACTTTCCTTGGAGTACAATGCGTTACTTTAAGGACTTCCACTGAACGTCCCTCCACAGTTGTTGTGGGTACAAATCAACTTGTTGGTGATGATTTCACGAAAGCGGAAAAGGTTGTGCTGAATATTATTGAGGGGAATAAGAAAAAAGGTTCTGTTCCTCCTTTATGGGATGGAAAAGCTGCTGAAAGAATATGTAAAATATTAGTTAAATCTGATAATAATTAACTAGTTTACAATATTTTTTTTGTGAACATTTCCCATATCTTGTGTCTCGATTCGATAAAGTGTGCCTTTTAAATCCTAATCTTTTAACCTAACTATATAAAAATAAGGTGCTTATACTTGGTATAGAAATTGAGATATTATGCTTGTATCTACGGGGCAGTTGAACTTGATTTCATCAATAGGCTATAAATGAACAAGCATAGGTGATAAATTAAAACTATTCGTCCTGCATGTTATGAGTACTTGGCATTTATAAATTTTGGTGTTTATAATAGTCGAATTATCATTCGACATATTTGTTAATATAAAAAAGCGAAAGCTTCATCGGGGGTAAAAATGAGTGGGATGGGGGGTAACGAGAAAACTGTGTGGATTGATTTAGACAATTCTCCGCACGTGCTTTTTTTTGATCCGATAATTAAAGAATTAAAAAAAGAGGGGATTAATATCTTTGTAACTGCCAGAGACTATGCCCAGGTTATACAACTGGTTAAGCTTTTTAATATTGACTACATCAAGGTTGGGAACCACTTTGGAAAGAATAAATTCCTCAAAGTGTTGGGTATAGTTCTAAGATCACTTGAAATGATTCCTATTGCAATTAAAAAGAAGCCGAATTTAGCTTTATCACATGGTTCTCGTTCACAAATTCTTGCTGCAAAATTGCTGGGGATAAAAAGTGCGATGGCATATGATTATGAGTTGGCTCGAGGGATACCATTTATTAAACCTAATTATAAAATTTTACCGGATGTAATTCCTGACTGCAAAATCCGAAATAATGCAGAAAAAATTATAAAATATCCCGGTATTAAGGAAAATGTTTATGTTCACAAATTCATACCTGACCCTGAAATAATTACTAAACTAAAACTTGATAATGAAAAAATAATTATAACGATAAGACCCCCTGCTTATTCTGCTCATTACTATATGGAAAAAAGCAAGGAATTATTTAAAAGAAACTATTGATTACCTATCAAACCTACAAAATACCCAAATTATTCTTACACCAAGAACTGATGACCAGAAGAATGAAATTGTTACAACATGGAAATCTTATATAGAATCCGGAAAAATCATAATACCAGGGTTTGTTGTAAATGGACTAAACCTAATATGGCATTCTGACCTTGTAATTAGTGGTGGCGGTACAATGATTAGAGAAGCGGCCGCGTTGAATGTTCCTGCGTACAGTATTTTTGGGAGTGAGATTGGGTCTGTAGATAAGTATTTAGCTGAAGCAGGTAGGCTGACCTTGATCGAAAGTAAGGAAGATGTAATTGGGAAAATTAAAATATTAAAGCGCAAAGCTTGCAAAGAAACTATTTGCCAAAGTAAGCACACTTTAAATTTTATTGTAAATGAAATTATGAAATTATTAGGCATGGCAAAATATAGAAATACAGAAATAAATGAAGAAAAAACTGTAGTTGAAATAATATAAATAATTATGAAATCCGGAAATGATATAACTATATCGGTAATTGAAGAAATTGATATGATTGAAAATGTTAGATCTTCCTGGGAAAGTCTTCAATGGTATCCCTATACTGACATTAATTATTATATAAATATCATTTCTCAACACCAGAATTTTATTTCTCCATATATCATTTTAGTTTACAGGGAGGAAAAACCTGTCAGCTTAATTATTTCAAGAATTATAAACGATAAGTACAATATTAAAATTGGTTATAAATCATTATTTAGCCTTCAATTAAAGACTCTTGAAATTTTATATGGTGGGATACTTGGTGAAACCTCAAATGAAATTCAACAGCAGATACTTGCAAGAATAAAGATAGATTTTAAGAAGAGAAAATTTGATATTGCAAAGTTTAAATATCTTGATATTAAAAATAATCGCTTTCATAAGTTTAGTGTATCAGACGATATACTTATCAGAAGTTTATTAAGGGTGGTTAATCCCCATTGGAGACTTCGCATCCCAGAATCATTTGATGATTTTGTTAACGGAACAAGTACTTCAACACAAAAGTATATTAAACGATATACAAAAAGATTCGAGAAGAGAATGAGCGGCAGGTATGAAATAAAATCGTTTACTCATCCCTCGGACCTTGAGACTATTTTGATTGACACTGAAGCAGTGGCTTCAAAAACCTACCAGAGAGCTTTAAATATTGGTGTGAAAAACGATAAAAAAACTTATAATGAGTATTACTATTTGTTGAAAAATTACATGCTAAATGTGTGGATACTTTATATCGACAATAAACCCGCGGCTTTCTGGATAGGTATATCCTATAAAAATGTTTTTCTGAGTAGTGCAACCGGCTTTGACCCTCAGTTTAAGACTGAACGAATAGGCACCTATTTATTATTGCATATGATCAAACAATTTTGCAAAGATAAAGAGATAGATAAAATGGATTTTGGCTTTGGTTTTGCAGATTACAAAAAAAATTTTGGGAATGAAGTTTTCAAAGAATCTTCGATAACTTTATATTCACCAAATATTAAGGGAGTTTACTTAAAAACGATAATGAATTTTTTAAAAATCTTTCTGATTGTTCCTAAACAATTATTGAAAAATGTAATGTTGGTTAAATATTTAAAAAAGAAATGGCGGGAGAAACTTAGTCAGGCTGAAGATAAAATTGAAAAAGCTATAATATGATTAAGGTACTTTTCACACTTGATTACGAAATACACGGGAATGGCCAGGGAAATCCTGCTAAACTTATGGTTGAGCCCACTTGCAGGTTAATGGAGCTATTGGATAAGTATGGAGCCAGACTCACTATAATGGCAGATGTAGCTGAAATCCTAAAATTTAAGGAATTCTATGAGAAAGTGGGAATAGACGATTTCGCATATCTTAAAATTGTTGAACAATTACAATATGCAGTCAAAAATGGGCATGATGTTCAACTGCATATTCATTCATCATATTTTAAGGCTGAATATAAGAATGGTGAATTTAAGAATCACTGGGAAGAATATGATTTGGCCAGTCTGTCTTATTCACGGATAAATGAAATGGTCCAGGAAACAAAAGGTTTTCTTGAAGATATTTTGACAAAAGTTGATGTAAAATATTCCTGTACTACTTTCCGTGCTGCAAACTGGTCAATGATGCCTTCAAAAAATATAGTTTTAGCGTTAAAAGATAATGGTATCAAAATTGACACTTCCGTATTCAAATACGGTAAAAGGCGCGGACTGGTAAATTTTGATTATACAGGATGCTATAATAATGTTATTCCATGGCCAGTTAACGAAAGTGACATTCGAATAAGGAATTCTTCAAGTGAAATATTTGAATTTCCAATTTTCAGCACCAAAATGTCCATTTGGTCTTTCTTTTCCCTAAATAGATTATATCGTGCATATTTATCTAAAAAACATAATTTTAAGGACGGCACAGATTATCTTACCGATATTAGTTCAAAGAATTTTGTGAAGAAGTCAGTAATGACAAAATTGTATTCGAAATTAACAACCAAGAGTGCTCTGAAAGCCGATTTTAATCAGTGTACCGGATCTCAATTGATAAGGCAGTTAAAGGAAGTGGAAGCCGAATATTCACATATTAAAGTGGATATCCCTTTCGTTACAATTGGACATTCTAAACTTTTCAACTCACTGAATGAAAAAAGCTTAAAAAACTTCTTAAAATTTGTTACTGATAATCCGGATAAATATTGCTTTTCCACTTTTAAGGATTTTGATCTCGAAAGTTATAGGAGCAATTAAGGTAAAAAATTAATTAATAGAGTATTTTAACTAGTATATATTATTGAAACGTAAAAAATAAAAATATATTGTTACCTATTTACAATAAATATTTAGTAAAAGAATAATTAGTTATGGGAATGGAAAGCGTAGCTCGAATTGATGAATATAATACATGTTGTAGTTGCACTAAAATAAAGGCCATTGAAAATGTATATGATCTGAATGAATTTGGTTCAATTCTTGATGAGTTGTCAAAACGTGTTGAGACTGATGTGGATTTTTTAAAATTTTGCTTAACTAATCCAATAAGTGATGAACCTAAGTTTGTTGTAGTTTATTCATCTGAAACAGAATCTACATCCGCATTGTTAATTGGCCGTATCCAACCTAAGCCATTAATAGCAAAACTTGGTTATAAGAATCTTTTTAAAATAAGTACGGTATGTCTTGAAATATTTTATGAAGGAATACTTGGTGATTTCTCAGATTCTCAGGTATCAGATGTATTAACCCAACTCAGAAAATTTATTAAACAAAATAATATCGATTATATATTTTTCAGAAGTCTGAAAGAAGATTCTCCGTTTTATAAAGGAATTAATAAGAATGTAAATTTCCTAAATCGGAATTTTATTATTGACTCAAAATTAAGGTGGGGTATAAAGTTGCCCGACTCCTTTGATGAGTATTATAAAAATAGGTCAAGGAACACTAGAGCAAATATTCGTAATTTCAGAAATAGAATGGAACGTTCATTCTCAGAACGCTACAGAATAAAATGTTACTCAAATGAATCGGATGTTGAACAAGTATTTAATGATATAGAACAAATTTCTTCAAAAAGCTGGCAACGCGAAATGGGGGTCGGTTTTTCTAAAACTGAGGAAAGACGGCGCGACTGGACGTATTTTGCGTCCCGTAATTTGCTCTGTACATATTTCTTGTATATAGATGAGAAGCCAGTAGCGTATTGGAATTGGGTGAGATATAAGAAAAATTTACTCGGAGATTTCACAAACTATGATCCTGAATATCAATATTATTCACCAGCGTTATTTTTAATGGTGGAAACTATAAATAAGGTGATATCGAAGGGTGAAATCAAATTCCTGGAGTTTGGCTTAATTGATACACATTACAAGAAGGAATATTGTAATATAAACTTTAGGGAAGCTGACAGATATATATTTAGTCAATCGTTAAGAGGTTTATCGCTCTGGATGGTCCATAATTTTGTGTCAGGCGTAAACCAGTTCATAAAATATATTTTAAGTCACCTGAAAATTCTGGAAAAAGTAAAAAGTAATTGGAGAAAGAAATTCACAATAGTACAGAAAAGCTAAATACGGAAAACCTGATTTATGAAATTTCTATTTCAATAAATTCATTTTCTTTGTCTCTGTGAAATTATCAGTTCTCAGCATATATAAATAAATCCCACTGGAAACTTCTATGCCACGACTATCCAGACCATTCCAATAAACTACGTGATAACCTGCTCCTGTTTGTTCATTCAGAAGAGTTTTAACCTCCCTTCCTAAAATATCATATATCCTAATTGTCACGTTCGAAACATCAGGAATATAAAATTTAATTGCCGTAGAAGGATTGAAAGGATTCGGGTTATTCTGGAGTAATTTAGCAGTGCTTAAAACAGAGAGACCTACAGATACCGCATCATAATATTTAAAGCTTCCATCCAGGTCCATTTGCTTTAGCCTGTAACTGAATAAGGAGCCCCCGGTAGGATTATCTATAAAGGAATAGCTCTTGGGTGAATTGCTGTTTCCGGAACCAGCAACAAAGCCTATCTTTAGCCAATTATTACTGCCATTGGATCTTTCAACATCGAAGCCGTAATTATTGACTTCTGTAGCAGTAGACCAGTTCAATTTTACCGATGAATTACCAACTGGTACGACACTAAAAGCCATTAGTTCAACAGGTAGCGGGATAGGCTTTTGCATAGTATAACCATCTTTAAAAGTTCCGCTTACATTATAAAATTCGAATGTTAATGTAGAATTAATACCATCTTCAGTTTCAGTAATTTTCATTGCTCCATAACTGCTACTATATCGGTATCTACTTCCGCTTACTGTCGAAGACCCAAAACCCTTTTCAGATTCTCCTCCAAGTCCATTCACAAAGTAGAGCAAACTATCTCCATCGTGATTATCATCTCTCTCAATTCTTTCATAATTATGAACGTGTCCACTTAAGACTGCATCAACACCCCAGTTCTCAAAAGACCATTGCATGTTTGAATTACTTCCGCCGGAACTATATGCAGGATGATGGAAAAGTACTATTTTCCACAATGCTGTTGAAATTGAAAGCTGTTGTTGTAACCATTTTCCTTGTTTCGAATTCTCAGAGGTACCATCTGGCTCGCGAGAATCCGAATCGACAGTAAAGAATTCTATATCACCAATTTTTTGATTATAGTATCTTTCATTACCCGGTAACTCAAAATAATTTAAATAATCGTCTAAATCATTTACATCCCAATCATGATTTCCTACTACCGGCCAGAATTTATTAGATGTTGGGTCAGTAGATTTCCCGTAAGTTGGATCATGAGGATACATATATTGATGATAATATTTTCCTACATCTTTGGGATATGAATCAGTGTAAACGTTATCGCCGACAGTCCAAACATAAGAGGGATTCCAGGAATCAATAAGGTCAACCACGTCCTGCTCGTTTGAGTTATTTGATCCCATGTCCCCCACTACCGCAAATACGGTCTGGGTTTGAGCAAATGAAGAATATATAAATCCAACAAACAAAAATAGTACTGCTGTTAGGTAAATACTCCTGACAGGTAATAGAGTTTGCCCACTTGTCATTTAATGATTCCCTACTTTGATTAAAGGTCAAATTAAAATTTATTAATTATTGAACCGATCTGCAGTGGTTTCTTCAATTATAAACAATTTTCTGAGAATATAGATTTTAATCTCTGGCTGCCTTTTAATTTTCTAAACCCTCTAATAAATATTAAATCCAGAGATAATTGGCCTAACTAGTAATTCCTATCTTGCTAAATTAAACTCACATATAAAAATTAAATAGTTACCTTAGGCTGGAGTAATAAATAAGTATTATTTACCTTAAAAAACAATAATTATTCGACTAACGGTCATAAAAAATCCTTTCATAAACATATGTTATGAAAGGATTTCTATTGATATAAATTTTATAAATATCGACTATTTTAATAAGTTCATTTTCTTTGTTTCCGAAAAACTACCGGCTGTTAACCTGTAAAGATAAATACCGCTGGCAACGTTTTCACCTCTGCTATCTTTTCCATTCCAGTATACAATGTGATATCCGGCAGTAGTTTGCTGGTTAATTAATGTTGTTACTTCTCTGCCAAGCATATCATAAATTCTTATTGTAACATCTGAAGTGTTAGGAGTATAGAATTTTATCGTTGTAGAAGGGTTAAACGGATTAGGACTATTCTGTAAAAGTTGCGGTTCTCCCGATAACGTTAAGTTAACCGTTACTGCATCATAGAATTTAGAGGTTCCATTTACATCAATTTGCTTTAGCCTGTAACTGAAAGAAGCGCCTCCTGAAGGTTTATCAGTAAAAGAATATTCTTTTGGTGAATTACTGTTTCCTGAGCCGGCAACAAAACCTATTTTTTGCCAGCCTGAATTTGCTGAAGATCTTTCAACATCAAATCCGTAGTTATTTACTTCCGTTGCTGTCTTCCAGGTTAAATTAACTGCTGTTCCGTTTACTGAAGCAGAGAAAGAAGACAACTCAACTGGTAAACCTGTATTATTTGTTCCAGTATTTAGGGTTTTAGGTGTAGCCGAGCTAGAAAACCCCTGTGACCAGTAGGCATTGTTATTTGCATTAGCGGGGTCGGAATCGGTGAAGTAAGTCTCTTGTCCTGAAACGAGCGAATTTGATTGATTAATAGTCACTGTTCCATAATTACCGCTAATTGGAGTTGTTGGTGCTACAGTACCATCACCATAAGCTAACTCAAAAACACCAACAGCCGATGATGTAAGTAATCCCACAGCATCTCCATGAGATTGTGAGGGATTAGTATTCCAATTCTTAAGACCTGGCCATACACCTGAGAAATAAGTAGAATTGTCGCTTGCTATTAATAATCCATTACCATCGCCAAAGCTTATGTCCGTTGGAGGTCGAGTTCCTGTTCCTCCACCAAGTGCCGGATCATAATCTCCAGCATTTCCACTGGTTGTTGGAGCTTTGTAAATTACTATAACTTGCCCTTTCTGTAAATTCTGAAAAAGCGACACCGATTTTAGCTGCAGGCCAACATTTAAATCTACACTTGTGGGGAAATCATAACTACTATATTGCGTGTAGTTTGCTGAACTTGACGTAATATATAAACCACTTAGATCAGTACCATTGGCTGTTACCACCAATTCAATCCATTCATGATCTCCATTATCACCCTGAGATAATTCATTAATTATTACATTGGTTTGAGCACTAATTGAAAGTGTATAAAGTATAATGGTTAAAGCTGCAAAATAGAAAAGTAGTGACTTTTTCATCGATCCATCCTTTTTAATAATTTCAAAATAAACTTAAATTCCTGCAAGCTTTCTGTTTTAATAATTATTGGAAAGCTACAAATATTTTTACAAAAATAACAATTTTTCCATATTAATAAATGTTAAAGAACAATCTGAATAATTTAATAGAACTATTAACTACTTTATCCGGAATTAACATAAGCATTATTACCAAAAGTTCCATATGGATTTATGTGTCAAAATCAAAGATCATCCACGTAAAATGACCGTCCAAATTTTAACCAGTTATTTAAATTGCTTGAATTCAGAAGCTAGATTATGCAGATATTTATATGATAATTTTATGCCAGCAAAGAGTTTTCTCAAAACGCATATTTTATCAAAAATTTACGTCTCATAATGATAAAATGCCCCTTTTATATACTGGGCTATTTCATAAATAGATAGCCATAGGCTATATTTATAGAGCCTTATAATGCTTGATTTTCATATAGTATTTTCAAAGACGGTTAAAATATATTTGTTTGTATGAAAAATAAGCGAGTGAAATGTGGGCCCAGAAGTACTACTGATATTTCTGATTATGCAAGAGTAAATTACACGAAAAATTAACTTTCCCCTAAAAACCTTTCGATAAGGTCAGAATAGACTTTTTCCATTAATGCCCAGGATATATGTGATATAGCTGAATTGGTCGACGAGACATTCTGTTTCCTGGTCTCAGGATTATTACACAAATATATAACCTTGGAAGCCAAATCATTTGGATCAGAAGGGGAAAAATAAGTAACGCAGGTTTCATCAAAAATTCTTTTCATTGGTTTAAGAGCAGTTGCAATAATAGGGATGCCTGACATTGCATACTCAAACCCTTTTGTAGAAAGTGCAAGCTCCATAAAATCGTTTCGGGAATATGGTACTAATCCGATATCAGCTTTATTAATTTCATTTAGCACTTTGTCAATTGATATCGGTTTATTAAGTATTAGTGATTGTTTGACTTTTAGTTCCTGAGCGAGTTGGTTTAACTTTTCTTCATATTGTTTATGCAGTCTACCAAATATTATTAGTTGTGTTCCGGGAATGGATTGATTAATTAATGGGAGAGCCTTAATAACAGTATCTACCCCGAATCTATCTGCAACGGTACCGTGATAGAAAAGTTTTGCGTTATTTTTTATTATTGAATACTCCCGTTTATCATTAAAATAAAAGTATTTCCCCCTAGGGGTATTATAAAGTAAAGTAATTTTATCTTTAGGTACTCCCCTTGAAACCAAACAATCAACAAAGCCATCACTAGTAGTTATTATATGATCCGCAAATCTGCAAGATAGATGTTCAATCATTTTGACTACAGGTAGTAAGAAAGCTAGCCTTTTATTTTGCCATTTTACTCTGAACAATTCTACAGATAAATCGTGTAAATCAAGAAAAATTGGAATGCCATATAATTTTTGGAAAAATGCAACAAATACTAAGAAGTCGGGTAAATTATGTATATGTATAACACTGTATTTCCTTTTTCTATAGAGCAATTGGATTTTCCAAAATGTTTTTATAAAAAATTTTGATGAAAAGTAAATCCATTTTATTAGACTTTCTTGTGAAGGTGCAGGGGTAACACGGTAAGCGGTTATGTTACCAAATTTTTCTACTTTTGGTTGATTCCCTGACGGTCTGCATAAAACATCAACTTCATATCCTGAATCTTCCAAAGCTTCAGCTTCTCTCCTAACACGCGGATCAGATGGATAAGAAGCCTGTACAACCATGCAAACTCTTTTAAAATTATTTTTATGCATCTAATAGTCTGATTATTATTACTATAATTGTTTGCTCAATAAATATGAAGGCACTAATATTTTTTGTTGAAATATTATTAAGCGTAAAATTATAGAAGCAGGTTAATAAAAATTAAGATACTCTTTCTTGTTATTATGTGGATAATCAATTGACTCCCCCTTATTAGTTTGTTCTTAAATATTACTTAGCGTAGCAAAATTCAGTTCGGATTCTTTAGTACTTTCCAGAATTAACTTTAATGCTTCAATCATTTCGGAGTAATTGGGGCTGTTGTCATGTAATAAAATTACTTTTCCTGGTTTTAGTTTATGAATAATAAAGTCTGCAATTTCATTTTTAGTTTTTTTAGAATAATCTTTGGGATCGATACTCCAAAAGGCAACTTTTTTCCTGTTTAATAAAACGTATAATACGGTAATCAAATTCATCTTGCCAAAGGGGGGGCGAAATAACTTATTTTTACTTCCGGTTAAGAATTTACTTATAATTCTACCTCCTTTAAAAGATCCTTTGCCGTTTTAGCGGGACCTGACCTCCATGCATCGGGTATGTTCATAACTGTGTTCACCTATGGCGTGATCCATATCTATTATTTTTTCAACAACAGAAGGGTATTTTTCCGCATTTTCACCTATTAAAAAGAAAGTTGCTGGAACGTTATACTTCTTTAGGATATTAAGTACTTCAATTGTTGCTTGCGGGTGAGGTCCGTCGTCAAATGTTAAATATATGCAATCCTTCTTTCCAGTTTTGTTTATGAATCGGTACCTTATGAAATATTTAATAAGTATCGGGATTATAAAATATATCACAAACAGTATAATAAGTAATGCTATGCAACCAAGTATGTAAAGAATTATAGAATTCAAATTTTAATTAAATATTAATATGAATATTTTCTTCTCTCGGTTATAATGCACGATGTCCTTAGTCTCACGCTCTGCCAACCCTCGTATTAAAAGGAAAAGTGATAACCTAAAAAGATAGGTCAAAAATCAGTTATCAACGTATCAAATATAATTTAATCATTTAACTTTACAACGCTTATCGATACTAATTTTCCGTTAACTTTTGGGGCTTTCAATATGATGCCTGTATTATCCATATTTCTCGGGGTTTATTATTTTTCATTCAAAGTGTATCATTCCGATAATTATACTCCTTTCAAAGCTCTAAGTTTTCCATAAATATATGAATATAAAACAATTACGCTGTGGTATAATACTTGATACGATTGGGTTTAACTTATTAGTAAGGCAGTGATATTTGAGAAGAATTAGACAAATAATCACAGTGCTATCTGCTTTTATTCGTACATGAAAAGTATAGGAGGGAAGTAAGTGAGTAAATTAGTCGCCTATGAGAAAAGCAATGATAGCATTTTTAACAATTGGCATAGAATTCAAAAAGCGAGCTGTGTGGACAATATTGTTTTAATGGTTAATGGCAGATCGGGTTATACAGTATTGGATGCCTTAAAATTAATTTTTTGATGTTAGGTTCAGAGCTCAATTGAGGAAAATTGGGATTATTTTTCTTTTATTAGTGGCACCATTTTTTTATTTTTAATTGTTGTAAAAACTATGAGACATAATAGGTTACCTGGAATTTCAGCATATCGGTTGAATCTCTTAAATCTGAACGAAAAAATGCAAGATATTTTTGTTTCCGTTTGTATTGCTACATATAAAAGACCCGGGTTGCTTAAGAAGCTCTTAGAAAGCCTTTCGGCGCAAAAAACTCAAGATAATATACAAATTGAAATAATAATCGTAGATAACGATCCATTAACAAGCGCAAATTCTGTTGTCGAAGATTTCTGTAATTTAGAGACTCTAAAAATAAAATATTATACGCAACCTGTTAAAAATATAAGTTTAACAAGAAATAAATGTGTTGAGAATTCAACTGGTGAATATATTTTGTTTATTGATGATGATGAAATTGCGTCTCCTGATTGGATACAATCAATGGTAGATACTATGCTAGAGTATAATGCTGATGCAGTGTTTGGAAGGGTAAAATCGCACTTTAAAAACGGAACTCCTGAGTGGATTAAAAAAAACCCGCTTTTTAATAGGGAGACTCCTCCTACAGGAACTGAGGCATTATTAACCAGGTCGGGAAATTGTATTGTGAAAGCATCTCTGCTAAATAATATCCCCGGTCCATTTGACCCTGCTTACGGAACAACGGGCGGAGAAGATACCCATATGTTTTCAAAGTTAAGAAAGATGGGAGCTAAATATGTAAGTTGTTACGAAGGATGGATATCAGAATATGTCCCACCGGAAAGAGCAACTTTTAATTATATTGTCAAGAGGTCATATATTAGAGGGAATAATTTTACCCGCAGATATTTGGAATTTTCACGTGGCAAAAAATTCTTACGGCTAACCAAGAGTGTTTCTGTCTCTATTTTATTTGGCTTCACCAGCCTTATTTTGACTATCATTACATTTCCAAATAAATATTGGAGACTTTATTGGGCTACCAAAATTGCATCAAACCTGGGGCATTTATCCGCTGCTTTAGGATTTTATGGTGAAGCTTATAAATGAGAAATGAAACTCTTTATAATAAATCCGTATTACGGGTTTATGTTTAATCGCTAAACCCTAAGAAAAATTGTGCAATTAATTTGAAAAAAACCTGAGGGAAGAGAGCAATTGATTAAAGAAGAAATTATTGTGAATGCAAAAATTGTTGTAAATGCTGATGATTTTGGATATTCATCTTCGTTGAACCAATCGATTATGAAATCATTTGAAATGAATATGCATTCTACTACAACTTTAATGTGTAATATGCCCGGCTTTGATGAAGCGTGCGACCTTGCATTTGAAAATAATATTACGGACAGAATCGGAATACATCTGAATATGACTGAGGGAAAACCGCTGACTGAAAATATTAAAAAATTCAAGAAGTTTGTTAATGAAAAAGGGGAAATGTTTAAGTCATTTAAAGGACAGTTCCTTTCTGGTGAGGAAAGAAAGGTTGTTTATGAAGAATTGCAGGCACAGATAGATAGATTTAAAAGTAAACATTTTTTACCTACTCATGCCGATACACATCATCATTTTCATTTTTATATCGGAACAAATTTGATTATAAAAGAATTAGCAGTAAAAAATAATATCCCGGCTGTAAGATTGCGATTCAATTGGGGTAATCTATCAGTTCAAAGAAGAATTTATTCAAAGGTAGTTAATACTGGTCTTGCATTAGCGGGTTTGGCCAAAACAAAACGATTTTGTGAAATCAGAACAGTTGATAATGAATTACTCTCATTAAATATACCAATTGAGGTAATGGTACACCCTGTACATGGTGAAAATAATGAAATTGTTAACTATGTTAATGGCAAAAACATGGAGGAACTGGTTAACAAATATTTACCGAAAAGAAATTTCGTAACGTATGATTTTTTAAATAAGCGGAATTAATTTAATTCCGCTTTGAATACTTTATAAGGTTAGTATATTACAAGGCTTACTTTAGGAGAATCATTTTTTTCGTATTTGCGAAATTACCTGCCGTCAATCTGTAAAAATAAATTCCACTTGGTAAATCGGAAGCATTAAAATTTATATTATAATTACCGTTTGATTGAAATTCGTCAACTAATGTTTTAACTTCTCTACCGGTGACGTCATAAACCTTTAATCTAACATTAGCGCCTTGTGGAATTGTGTAACTTATTTTCGTACTAGGATTAAATGGATTTGGATAATTCTGTGTTAATACAAATTTATCAGGTGTGTTTGTGGTTTCTGAAACTCCAGTGGTAGAACCGTAAGCACTGTAAGCTCCTATATTTGGAGTTTGTGTTCTGGGAACTCCATCTACATTCTTCCATTCAAGTCCGAAAGATTCAACAAGGGATTTTATATCTTTACCCCTATCTATAGCTGATGAACCAGCATCCAATCTTCCATCAAAGGAAGTAAAAGAGTCATTTACAAACTTTGGATTATCCTCTATGCTTCCGGGTATTGGATAGAAAGCATTATCAGGATCATAAATCAGATTATTAGATATTGTTGCTGATGATCCGAAGCTGCTGTATGAATCCCATTTATAACCCGGATATACAGAAAATATATTATTTTCAAGATAACCGTTGCAATCAGCTTGCTGAACTCTACCGTATCCCAAAAATGTGTTGTTCAATATATATACAATTTTACCATCATCTCCTTTTGTCCTTATAGCTGCATCATACGCGTTAGGTACGTTTCTAATAATTACGTTATTGTAATAGATATGAATTCCTGGTCTATCAAAAACTTCTGCTGTGAAAATAACCTGCGTACCAACTCCTTTATATTTATTTTCCTGGTAAAAATAATTGTTATCTACAAGCACGCTATTAACTTTGTATGTCTGTAAATTATCTGAATGCCAATCAGCATTTACACCTCCCGGATCAGTTGGATTATTATTAATAACTACATTACCTGAAACTCTTGCTGAATCTAAATACTGAATATATATTCCATCTGACTGTCCTTTAAAATTGTCATCATCATTAAGATAATTATTCTTTAAGGTTACGTAACTTTCATCTTCTGAACCTCCTCCATCTGCTTCAACAAAGATTCCATAAGATTTATAATTATATAGTGAGCATGCTTCAACAACAACATTTTTGATAGGTGAATAATTACTCGCATTAGTAATATTAATTAATCGAGACAATGTATTTCGAACAGTCAATCCATAAATCTTAATATTAGAATAAGCTCCATCTGTAAGATTGACCCCGTCATTTCTGGTATTTTGTCCGTCAATTATAACGTTACTGCCGTTTGCAGCTATAACAATATTGGACTTATTCGGAGGTAGGGTAAAAGTTTCATTGTAAACACCGGGCGAGATAAGAATAGAATCTGTCGAACCATCGGTGCCGATATTTGACCAATTAATTGCCGCAAAGGATGTCCAGGCATTTGATATTGAGGTACCATTATTTGATCCATTTGCATTTTGATTTACATACCAGGTTGTTTGTCCGAATGAATTGTTAGTTGAATAAGTAGTAGAAAGTTTAATACAGCAGAAATACTTCAAGTAATTTTTGTACATAAGGCTCTCTCCCGTTAATCAAGATGTTTCAACTTTTTTCATTTATAAAACGGAGAGACAATTAGAATGCCATAAAGATTTTATGACAGATAAGTACAAAAATTATACGCTTATATTTTTTTCAAATTGATTGTGAAATAAGTGTAATATTTACTTGTAAAACTTACTTGTGGAAGTTCAAAGTAAACAAACATTTAAACCTGTCGTCAAAATATTTCTTGTAAAAAGTTAATTCTCGTTGTAGAAGAAGTAAAATTGATTGAATAAATTATTGAAGTGTTATTTCTTAGGAGGTTATTGAGTCTGTGAATAAAATTCCAAATTACATGAAGTATTTTCGTAGCGGGAATTACTATGTGCGGTATAAAAAATGGTCACCTGATAAAATAAAATTATTTTAGTAATAACATTTTTTTTGAAATATTCAAATTATTTACTTCAAGAGTATAAATATATAAACCAGATGAAAGCTTTGAGGCATTAAAACTAATGGTGTGATTACCTGCAGACAATTCCGTATCCAATAGTTCTGTAATTTTTCTTCCCAGCATATCATAAATAATTAATTTGGCATGACCTGAAGATGGAATTGAAAACGATATATTAGTACTCGGGTTAAATGGGTTTGGATAATTTTGATAAAGAATAATATTTTTAGGAACGATATCAGAGTAATTTTCAACTTGGACAACTCCATCATATTCGTATGCTCCAATATCAAATTTAGATCCGTAAGGTCTGTGATTTCCGTCAATATCTGTTGTTACGCCAAACGAGGAAACATCAGTTCCTGCATCAATGGCAGGAGAGTTGGATTTAAGTAAAAAGCCTGGTGTCAACTTAGGATCAGCATTCAGACTATGAATATCAGCTCCCAGGGCCTGCCAGTCAGATAAACTATACTGTGAATTTATAAGAGTGTTACCTACCTGATTGTTTGCATAGTATAAGTTGTAATCTATATTACTTTTGTTTACAGCCGGGTTGTATCGAATAGCTGCAATATTATCGAGCAATATCACTAAATTATTTTTACTAATTAAATTATTCGTTTCAAAACCAAAGGTATGTGTACTTGCTCCGATTACCGTATTATTTAAAGCTATTACACTTGCCGGTTGACCATTGCCTGGGAACTGAGATGTTGGGTTTTGTTGATCTAATACAGCATCATCCATTTCCTGCTGTGGAGTAGATTTGTTCGGCATGAATATTAAATTATTTATATACTGGTGGAGCCCATTTGAATACTTATCAAATAATCCCTGCGAATGAATTGCTTTCAAAGCAGAAGGACCGGAATGTACGAAAATGTTATTACGTATGATACAAGCGCCCTCATTTTGTCCCTGGAAGCAATCATTATGGTCATCCGGGCTTCCATTTGAGATATTAATATAATTGGACTCGTAAATATTATCTGTATTTCTAGTAGCATAAATACCGTCGGTTTGATTTACAATAAAATCAGGTGTTAGATAAGTGTTATGTCTAAAAATACAATTGTTGCTGTTCGATATTTTTAATCCTTGGTCCCAGGCAAATATTTTATTGTTTTCAATGATTATGTGATCGGAGGCATCGACAAAAAAAGTCCCTAAGTTTGTTTGATAGCTTAACCAGTATCTAGCATAAAGACCGCTTACAGTTATATAGCTTGAATTAGAAATATATACGGCAGGAGAATCAGTTATTTTGCTTCCGTCCAGGATTACTATTCCATTGTGTCCGCTATCTATTCCTTTTGTAATTACAATTGGGTTTCCCGAAGTCCCTGGCTTTCCATCAGGAATTTTTAGCATCTCATAATATATTGTGCTATCAACACCTCCGGAAATATAAAGTGTATCCCCTCCACTAATTAAATTCCAGTTAATGCCTGAAAAATTTTGCCACGCATTTTGCCATGAAGTACCGTCGTTACTTCCTGTCGCATTTTTATCGATATAATGTAAAGCTGATTGAGCAAAGAGATGTGTATAGAACAACACTATAATTGACAGAGAAAAAATTAAAGATTTCATGGTTATTAAAGTCTAAATTTGTAGGACATTTGTAAATCGTATATGGGTTTTTAGCAAGAGTTATTCTAGGTTTAACTTTATTAAACAACAATTTTTATGCCAAGCAAAGGTAGGCCGAAATCTTTCGAAAACTTATTATTTGGAATTCTAATATGATGAAGTATGCAAATTTTTGCAACTATTCTCAATATTTCTCGTAGAATATTTTAGTATTGTATACTATTTTAAGTATAATGCAAAGGATACTTTAATGAGGAAGAGAGATGTATAAAAATTTTGTAGTATTAATTGTTATTATTATTTCTTTTGTCACATTTTTTGCTTTCCCTAAAACATATATAATAGATAAAAATAATAGTTCTGCAAGTGATGCGAATACAGGTACTATAGAATTACCACTGAAGACCATTCAAAAGGGAATAGACTTAGCGCTGGCTGGTGACACTGTTTTAGTTATGCCGGGCTTATATAATGAAAATCTAATAATAAAAAGAAGCGGAAATGTAGAATCAGGATATATTGTTATAAAGAGTTTTAAAAAATATGCTGCTGTCATTGATGGAAGTAATATCTCAAAAAATAAATTGATATACTGGCACGGCAAATCTGATGGAGGGAAAAATAAGGATTATATAATTTTTGATGGTTTTGAAGTTCTTAATGCTAGAAGTTGGGCTTTTTGGATTCAAGGTGATTATAATATTTTTGAAAATTTAAAGGTGCATGAAACAGGCAAGACAGCAGTACAACTTATAACAGGTAGCCATAATAAATTCATTAATAATGAAATTTTTAATACCGGTTGGAATGGGATAAGCTGGGAAGCAAACAATGGAGGTAGCGAAATAAGAACAGATAGTAATTTAGTTGAAGGGAATTATATACACGATCTAAAATATCACGTAGCAGTAAATGGATTTCCAGATGAGGGTGGGGGTAAATCTTTTAAATATGGCGGTATTGGAAATATTATTTTGAACAATGTAATCAGCCATTGCTTAGAGGGTATTTATCTTAGGTATGAAAAAAATTTTTTAATAGAAGGTAATCTGATCGAAAATATTAATAAAGATGGGATTTTCTTACATTACGACGAAAGTGATAAAGATTCTTATGTGGCAAATGGAAAGATAATCAATAACACAATAACACATACCGGCTATAATGGTATATCAAATTCAAATGCTCAGGATATCATTATCGCAAATAATGTTTTTTATAATATTGGTGATTCTTTAAAAACACATCCCTACTATTGTTTTAATATTTATTGGTATCCAATTACATCTTCAAGCTCTAATATTATGAATGCAAACCTTTACTACTCTAACAATGGAAATCACAATTTGGTCTATCTATATGATAGTAAAAAATCATTGTCGGAATTAAGACCGCTTGGCTTTGAGAAAAACGGAATGCAGATAAATCCAAAATTTGTAGACGCGGTTCGTGGTAACTATGCTCTACAAGCTAATTCTCCTGCTATTGATGCAGGCATAAAGATAAATGATCTTGGAGAAATGAAGGATATTAATTCAGTTAGTAGACCACAGGGAAAGAGTATTGATATCGGAGCTTTTGAATTTGTTCCTGTTAAATAATGATTCTAAAATCAGGACATTTCTTTATAAATGCTAGCAGTCTTTTTTGCAATATCTCTCCATGAATATTTTGTTTCACTTAATCCCTTTGCATATTCTCCCATTTTAATTAAATTTTTCTTATTTACAAAAGCTTCATTAATTTTTTCAGCTAATTCAATAGCACCATTTCCTTTTAACAAAATACCGCTTTTCTTATGTTCAATAGTCTCACTGAAATCACCTACATTAGTAGCAATTACGGGTTTGCCAAAAGAATAAGCCAGGTGAATAATTCCGCTGTGATCAATTTTTTTATATGGTAATATTACGGCATCTGATGCAGCAAAATACCTTGAAATATCTGCTTTAGGAATAAACTTTGGATGAAATAAGATTCGGTCTTTAAATTTGCTCTGGTTAATTTTATTCGAATAAAAATCTTCGTTCCTTTTAGTAGCAAATCCAGCAATCAGAAGTTTTAAATTATGGTCCATATCAGCTGACAATTCAAAGGCATCTAATAGTGTATCCAAACCTTTATATTCTCTTATAAAACCAAAAAATAAGATTACATTATCAATAGATTTTAGATTAAATGATAACCTTGATTTTACATCATCCATTTTTTCTTTGGGGACATAAATATCAAAATTACCGTGCGGGACAATTTTTATTTTTTTGCTATCTATAGGAAATGATTTTAATAATTTTTTCTTAATAAAATCTGAATGTACAATAATAGTCCCTGAGTTTTTATAGACTATGGATTTTAAGAAATAGTCCAGCTTACTGTTTTCATGTGGCAATACATTATGGGCTGTATGTACAAGATTTATTCTTTTTATTTTAAGAAATTTATAAAATAGTATTCCGCTGTTTCTTCTAAAGAATTGATAGTGAACAACATCAGGTTTATTTTTTGCAATGTACCTATATAAATCAATAAAGTATCTGATGAACTCAAACGACTTTCTGAGCTTGGTCTTATCTTTTATTTTAGATGGTGATAAATAGTTTATAGTAAATTTTTCGGTGCCATTAAATTCTTTATTTTCGGGAACAACTAAGCGTACGTCTACACCTAAATCATACAATTTATCGCATAAACAAGTGGAATAATCGTTTCCTGTTAATGAGTCAACCATTATAACTTTCATTCTGATCCTGTTTAGTTTAGCAAACGTTTACGCCGAAGGTATTTCTGAATATACGAAAATAAAAGCTTCATAGCAGATCTAAAGTCATCGCTAATTGTCCATCCTATGGTTAAAGTAATTAAAAATAGTAAGCCATTTAAAAGTAATGAAAAATGTCCGCTAAATAATAATGAAACCGGTACTGCTAAAAATAAAAGCACGGGTTTTAAGAATGATTTTAACCGGGGATTTATATTGTGTTTTACCAAATAAAAATAAAACAATGATGTTGATGTAAGATTCATTACCAGCAATGCATATACAACCCCCATATAACCATAAATGGGTACAAATAATAAGCTTAATCCTATACTTATAACACTTGCTAATGCGTTAATCCATGTTGGTACCGAAGGGTACCCAGCAGGTACAAAGGGATAACCCATTAGGTCCCCCAGACCTCTAATGAAAAAATTTAAAATGAGTAAAGCAAATGCAATTGAGATTTCAGCATATCTGGCGGAAAATAAAATCAAAGTTAACTCATTTCTAAAAAGAAAAACAAAAACAAATAGGAATGCTATTAAAATAGAAAAGATGCCTAAAGACTTATCTATTAAGTTGACCGCTGTTCTTTTTTCGCCACTGGAAAAGAGAGTGGCAAGGTTGGGAAAATAAACAATTATAAAAGAGGAAAAAATTTTCTTTAATGCGACCGAGACCTTGGTCGCGACATCATAATTTGCTACGCTCGCCGGATTTAAATAAGCACCAATTATAAATATGTTCATCTGTCCATTAATAAAGACCACAAGATTATTTAAGTAAAGCGGTATGCTAAAATTAACAACCCTTTTGTACGTAGCACTTGTCGGTTTCACACTAAGATATTTTTTAAATGGAATTACAAAGAGCTGATGTATTAGTGGTTGTGAAGTAGCAAGTATTTCTATAATTAGAAGCATTCTTATATCAAGTTTGCCGAATTGTAGTAAAAGCACAACAATAAAAATTCTAAATACAGAAGAAACAACATTTACTATAGAATATTGTTTGAATAAATTCAGACCCTGCATTAAATTATAAAATAAATCTCTGTAATTAGCCAGAATAAAAATTGCTAATATATACCAGAAATATTGATAAATCCTGTCATCAAATAAATGCATAATATATTTACCAATAAGTATAAATACTATGCTGAAAAACAACGAACCAAAAGTTCTTATTATTAAAACAGGAAATAGAACATCTTGGCTCTCTTCGTTTTTTTTGCTTGCAATGAATTTTACCATTGTAAGTTCGACACCAAGCCCACCGAGGAGATTAAACATATTCACAATAACAATAACCAAGACGTATATACCTAAAGCATCCTTTGATACATAGCGAGTCAGTACCATAACCGTCAGGAATTGGAAAACCATCCCCGTAACAGCCCCTATGGAAGTTGCAGCTGAACCTCTTAATATATTTCTCTTTAATTCTTTGTCCATATATTTTTAATGTTATCTATAAGCGAAAGGTAATATCTGTTTTATTATGGTATTATGTCTGTTCCCGCCAAGCAATTTACTACAATTTTAGTCATTGCGTGAGATTAATATTAATGACATTATGATTTAAATAGAATCTTAATATTATATGAAGCTGAGACTATAAACTCTAAGGTAAAATATTATCAAACTTTGGCCACCATTTAAGAATTGGTTTCAACAAAACTTCCGGATATTTTGTATTTATCATAGTCCTACAAAATAATCTTAAAATATTCTTGTATCTCCCTGCATAATACTTATCTGAAATAATATTTTATAAATAGAGGAGTTAAATATTAGTAAAGATTTTGAGCTTGTAAAGATTTTTCTGAAATATATTCTACTTCTGTTGTAGTAGCATACTCACAAGTTCTCAAAACTGCATCTTTTCCTATTATTTAATCAGAAATAAAACAATCTAAATAATAGCTACAATTTCATTCTTATCCCTCATTAATCAACGACACTTCATTTTATCTACAAAAAGGTTTCAGATATGATATCGGTATTATCTGAACAGCGGCATAAGAATGGGCAAATAAATACTAAACAGCTGATATTATACTATTTAAACAAATATTGTTTTGTCGGCATAAATTTTGTGCACTTTGCTTCAAAAACTAGTTTGTTCAAAATTATTGCAGGTAATATATGCTAGAAATGGACAAAATTGATAACAAATCAGAATCCAGATCAATTATTCGTGATTATTCCGGGTTTCAGTTTGAGACAAGAACAACTAAACCGTCTCAAAATCTGCCGCTTTCCATAAAGGAAGTTAATTCGTCAGAAATCCTTTCAGAATGGGAGTGTTATGTTCAAAAACATCCTCAGGCCCATTTTTTTTGCCACCCTTTATGGTTGAAAGCGCTGGAAAATGAATATGGACTTAAGGCTTCAGTTTTGGTTTGTCATGATTCAGAAAATAATATAAGAGGTATTCTTCCTTTAATGCCGACGCGGGGTTTGCCATTTAAAGAGTAAGAACTTAATTACCAGGCCGGAGGTTTTCAGCCTTGCCACGAACACCACTGGGAGGATTTCTTTTTGATGATAAAACAGTTCAACAGATGCTTATAAAAGCAGCTATTGGAAAAGTCTCTAATAATGGTAATACATACTTACAATTAAAATCCTACTCTTCAGAGTTAAATGAAAATGTCCGGAGTTTAACTAAAATAGAATGGCGTCCATCTTTTTGTTTAGAATTACCGGAATGTCCAACTCAAATCAGGTTTGGAGATAAGAAACGTCATCACAAAGTAAAATGGGCGGTAAATAAAGCGGTTAGTCTTGGTGTAGCTGTAAGAGAGACCGAATCAGAAGGGGATTTAAAGAAATGGTACAAACTATATCTGGAAACAGTAAGATGGCATATGGTCGCTGCACGTCCATATAACTTCTTTAAGTTTTTATTTGATAATCTGGTTCCGAAAGGTTTGATGAAAATACTCTTGGCTGAATATGAAGTTGAGGGTGAAAAGAAATTAATAGCAGGATCAGTTTACCTCAGCTTTAATGATACCGTATTCTATTCTTATAATGGAAGAAACGAAATTGGGCTAACAACTCATGCGAATGATTTAATTCAATGGGAAGCAATTCATACAGCATGTAAGGATGGCTACAAGTATTACGATATGGGAGAAGTTAGTGGATGTAATGCGACTCTTGCTCAATTTAAATCCAAATGGGGCTGCGATTCAAAGCAGATATACCATTACTATTTTTCTAAAGATGAATATTGTAGTCAGAATCAATTAGATGAAAGCAATGGCAATAAGTTATTAGAATCCGTATGGAGGAAGCTACCGCTCAAGGTGACTCAAGAAATAGGGGTTTTAACAAACAGGTTTCTGTAAGTTTGCTTTTTTATAAAAAAGGAAGTAGGAGTAATCCCCCTCAGTTTAACATTGAGCTAAAATATTCAGAATTGCTATTCATACTAAAATGAAGTAATTTTCTTTTTGTAGCCGTATTTTTTCTATTAATTTCTTAAAGTTAATCACTGAAACTATTTCGATTTTACCATTGTTTAAATTCGGGAAGGTTTGTACGTAAAGAAAATATAAAAAAAATAATGGGGATAGTAAAGCTATGATAAACAAAGTACAACAAAATTCACCGTACCTTGAATTCGCATCGAAGCTTTTAAGTAAGCGGGAGATACATTCCTGTACCTCATCTCTGAAACAAGTTTCAATAGCTTTTCTGAATGAACTGATTGATTTTCTTTTTCCACATTTCTCCAGCCACGTTTATTATTCCACTGAAGATGTTATTTCAAAGCTTCAGCTTATTGAAAGGAATTTGATATCATTGTTAAAAATAATGAATAACAATTCAATGGCTAATATCAATAACAAAGCAAATGAATTTATGCTGCAAATCCCTGCAGTTCATGATATGCTTTGGGATGATGCGCAGGCTATTTATGAAGGAGATCCTGCAGCGGAAAGTCTTGATGAGGTTATTTTGGCTTATCCCGGTTTCATAGCAATTCTAATCTACCGGTTAGCTCACGAATTATATAAATTGAGTGTGCCTATAATCCCAAGAATATTAACTGAATATGCACACGAAATAACGGGGATAGATATTCATCCAGGCGCTGAAATAGGTTCGCACTTTTTTATTGATCATGGTACAGGAGTAGTAATTGGTGAAACAACAACAATTGGTAAGAATGTAAAGATTTATCAGGGAGTTACTCTAGGTGCACTTAGTGTAGATAAATCAATGTTAAAGACGAAGCGTCATCCGACCATAGAAGATGATGTGATCTTGTATTCTCAGGCAGTAATTTTGGGCGGAAGTACGGTAATAGGAAAGAACTGTGTAATCGGCGGTAATTCGTGGATCACACAAAGTGTACCACCCAATTCAGTAGTATACAGTAAAATAGAAGTTAAAGTAAGATCCAATGAGAATTATTTTGACACATTGGAATTTGTCATCTAAAATAATTTAAGGAGAAGATATGAAGTACAATAATGTCCTCGAAGCTATTGGCAATACTCCACACGTAAGGCTTAATAAATTATTTGGTAATACTCATAATGTTTGGATTAAGCTTGAGAAAGCAAATCCTGGCGGAAGTATTAAAGATAGAATAGCTTTGTCGATGATTGAAGATGCTGAGAAAAAAGGGGCATTAAAAAAAGGTAGCATTATTGTAGAGCCAACAAGCGGGAATACTGGAATTGGTCTTGCAATGGTGGCAGCTGTAAAAGGATATGAAGTTATCCTTGTTATGCCGGAATCAATGTCAGTTGAAAGAAGAAAACTAATGGCTGTATACGGAGCAAAATTTGAATTAACGCCGAAGGAACTTGGAATGAAAGGCGCAATTGAAAAAGCTGGTGAAATTGTGAAGAATACTCCGAATGCCTGGATGCCCAACCAATTTAATAACCAGGCTAATGTACAGGCACATACTGATTTTACTGCAAAAGAAATTTTGAATGATTTTCCGGAGGGATTCGATTATTTAATCACTGGTGTTGGAACAGGTGGGCATATAACCGGAGTTGCAAAAGTATTGAAAAAAAGCTTTCCAAATATCAAGGTATTTGCAGTTGAACCAAGTGATTCCCCTGTAATAGGTGGAGGTAAACCAGGTCCACATCCGATACAGGGCATTGGTGCCGGATTCATTCCACAAATTCTTGATACCTCATTACTTGATGGAACGATCAGTGTTACTAAAGATGAAGCGTTTAATTATGCGAGAAGAGCCGCCGCTGAAGAAGGATTATTTGTAGGAATTTCATCCGGCGCTACTCTTGCCGCCGTTGCAAAAAAATTAGGAGAAATACCTGAAGGTAAAAAAATACTAGCATTTAATTATGATACAGGTGAAAGATACCTATCAATTGAAGGTCTGTTTTAAAATCTTTCAGGTTTAACTTATTTTTGTTTTGGGCAGGTGGGTATTGAAAAATATTTACCTGTCCGTAATAATTTTATTTAAGCTTAATTGCAGTTCCCGTAGCAAGAAGCAAAACCATAGACTTTTTCTTATTATAGAATTCAGAATAGGTAAGATTAACACCAATCACAGCATCGGCCCCAATATTTATAGCTTCAATTCGCAATTCTCTAAGTACATTTTGTTTTGCTTTTTTTAGGGCGTCCTTAGCAGTTTTTGTCCCCCTATGAATTTCCTTTTCGCCTGATTGAAAAAAATCTTCAAATAAATCTGATGAAAAAATGGACTCTGCTGAAATAATATCTATTCTTTCGCCTATGTTTATATTTGCAGGATTAGTTTCGGTAGTTAATAATACTTTTTTTTGAAGGTCTTCATCAGGGATATTTTTTGCTATAGTCTCACTTAGATTATCTATGCTAGTAGAAAAGACCCTGTGTCCAGTTTCATCAATGTAATAAACTTCACCGTTCGGTTTCTTTATTTTTTTTAATCCCATTATTTCTCCTTAATTCTATGTCGAATTTAAGCTCTATTTCCCAATTTTCAAAGTTTAAACTCTATTAGTATTAGTACATCTTATACTATAGCCGGTACTTCTCATAAAAAAGCCGCTGTAATTTTTCAATTACAGCGGCTTAAATTATAGCATATAGATAATGATTATTTTAATAGCACTAGTTTTTTTACTTGAGTAAAATTCCCTGAGGTAAGTCTGTAAAAATAGATACCGCTTGGCAGTTCAAAGGCATTAAATGATATATTGTAAGTCCCTGCCTGTTCAAATTCATTTACCAGCGTCCTTACTTCTTTACCTAATACGTTAAAAACTTTTAGTGAAACGTTCCCTTCTTTTGGCAGGTTATATTTTATATTAGTAGATGGATTAAATGGATTTGGATAATTTTGAAACAACCGGAAGTTTTGAGGAATGCCTGTATGATCGTTATTTGACTTTATGTCTGTAGTTGTTATCCAGTAACTTGATGGAATATCGATAGAGTCCGCGCTACTGCCGGCATGGCCTAATCCATACATATCTTCAATTGTTCTTAATACATTAAGATGATTTATCTTGATATTATCATTTCCTTTTTTGACCATCTGACCAACGAATATTGCTGGGAATCTGGTTATTGCGATGATTTCGTCATCTTCATCAAATAGAAGAATAAAAAGACTGTTATGAGTCTTTGCCCATTGAATGTAACCATCGAGATTATTTTGCAGCCAGGTATCTCCAGCTGAGATAACTTCCGTCATGCATATCATTATTTTGATTCGGTATTACAAAGGAAACTGTTGGAAGTGTACTATAATCAGTTGGAAAATCAGTAAGCGGAACGTTTAATGAAGATGGAATTCCATTGGTTGATGCATCCTGCCAGTTTACCCATGGGTTGTGTTTCCTTTCATATGCCCCTGAAGAAGTTACATCTGATACCCTACACTCAGGCAAATCCTCTGAATACCCAACGAAGGTATAACTATTTTTGAAGTAGTTCTGCTCCAAGATTATCTGGTAGTAAATGGTAAGTTTGAAGGTTTGTTGTCATCAGTAACTCCCTGGTTGTCTCCGGAAAAGAAATATAAATAATTTGGCTGGCTTGGGTGAGTTATCTGCATATGATTGTGTAAAATTGGCACCGTAAATTATCCGCGCAAGCTCCATTTATATATGGAGCTGAACTACTGTTCCAATTATATCACTGTAACTATGATTTTCTTCTATAACAATTACAATGTGGTCAGGTTTTGGTAATTGAGCATAAATGTTTGTTCCCATCAGTACTGAAAAAATAAAAATTATCAACCCGATTATTATTTTTTTCTTGCTTGCAGAATTGTTTGCTTTTCCTTTCATTTATTCGTCTCCCGTATTTGTAAAACAATAATTATTTTATTTATGCCCTCATTCTTGAATCGATAATAGTTAATTTCTAATATTTAAGCAATTTAGTATTGTAGCAATACCATTGATTAAAATGTAGTACTTTAATTTACCTTCAAAGTTGAAGCTGATCATCTTAACCTAAAGAAATTGAACAAGCTGAAAAGTTAATAAGTTTCAATAACTAAAAATCAATGTACAAGAATGGTCGTATTCTTTGCCTTTATGTGATGATTTACAATTGCCGTTTAATTTTTGGTCACTTAAAAGTGCTAATGAGCCCTGAGTTTTTTATTTTAGGTTATTAAGATGTTTTCTTTGGGTGGATCTGGCCATAATAATTAATTCTGATTTTATTAAATTTTATAAGCATTAATAAACATTATGGAAAAAATAGCTGAATCTTTAATAAATGGGGGAGCTGTAGCCGTTATAAGACTAGCGGATGCAAGTAAGCTTGTAAAAGTTGCTGAAGCAATTTATAAAGGTGGAGTCTCTGCAATAGAGATTACTATGACAGTACCCGATGCCATAAATGTCATTAAGAGTGCGTGCAAAGAGATAGGTAGTTATATGAACGTTGGCGTCGGTTCTGTTTTGGATCCGGAAACTGCTAAGAAAGCAATTGATGCTGGAGCTAATTATGTTGTTAGCCCTATTTTTAAAAAGGAAATAATTGAAACGGCACACGCAAATGGAGTTCCTGCTATGCCGGGTGCGTTTACTCCGACTGAAATACAAACAGCATTTGAGGCAGGAGCGGATATTGTAAAAGTTTTTCCGGCAGATGTTGTAGGAATGGCTTTTTTTAAAGGAATTTTGGCACCGATGCCTCATCTAAAATTAATGCCTACCGGTGGAGTATCGTTAACAAATGCAGGTGACTGGTTGAAAGCAGGGGCATGCACTGTTGGAGTTGGAAGTGCGTTACTCGACAAGAAAGCAATTGAGACAGGAAATTATGAAGTACTTACTGAAAATGCCAAAGTCTTAATGGGAAGCATCAATAAAGCAAGAAGTTAATCATTAAAATTCACGACAAAATATATTAGGGAAAAAATATGTCAGCAAAAGTTGTTACAATGGGGGAAATAATGTTACGTTTATCTACTCCGGGATTCAGCAGATTTGTACAAGCACAAAGTTTTGATGTCAACTATGGTGGGGGAGAAGCGAACGTCGCCGTTTCATTAGCAAATTATGGCTTGGATAGTTACTTTGTGTCGAAGCTACCTTCAAATGAAATAGGACAATCAGCGATAAATAGTTTAAGAAGATATGGGGTCAGAA
Organism: uncultured Bacteroidota bacterium; assembly: GCA_963772675.1. GTDB lineage: Bacteria > Bacteroidota > Ignavibacteria > Ignavibacteriales > Ignavibacteriaceae > JAKAGZ01. The sequence goes on along the minus strand of CAVYYF010000004.1, from coordinate 58,474 downwards.
CAGATTATGTTGTAAGAGGAGGGGATAGAGTAGGAATTTATTTCCTTGAAACAGGTGCCAGCCAAAGGGCTTCAAAAGTTATTTATGATAGAGCAAATTCAGCAGTAACAACACTTGAAAGCAATGAACTCGATTGGGAATAAGGTTTTCGAGGGAGCGAAGTGGTTTCACTGGACAGGAATTACTCCCGCGCTTGGAAAGAAGGTGCAGGGTTGTTTAAAAGCTGCTTGTGTTGCAGCAAAGAAAAATGGAACGAAAATAAGTGCTGATTTAAACTATCGCGCAAAGCTCTGGACGACTAAAGAAGCCCAGACTGTTATGGTACCGTTAATGGAATATGTTGATGTATGTATTGCTAATGAAGAAGACGCAGAAAAAAGTTTGGGATTCAATGCAGGCACTACAAATGTTGAAAGTGCTAAGCTGGATGAAAAAGGCTATTTCAATTTAGCTCAGAAGCTAAAAGAAAAATTTAATTTTGAAGCTGTTGCGATCACTCTCAGAGAAAGTTTTCAGCTTCCAGGAACGGATGGAGTGCTCTATTAATAGATGATAAAAATTGCAAGAAGCCGTACGGATCGAAGAGGTATGCGATAGAAATTATTGACAGGGTAGGGGGAGGGGATTCATTTGCAAGTGGGCTTATCTATGGACTGCTTTCAAAATCAAATACAAAAGAAGCGCTTGAGTTTGCGGTTGCAGCCTCCTGTTTGAAACATACCATCCTGGGTGATTTTAATCTTGTTTCAATAAGTGAAGTTGAAAAATTAGCAAAAGGAAATGGTTCGGGGCGCGTGGAAAGATAAACAAGATTTTTATTCAAGCAAGGTTTATTTGATCTTCCTCACCAATATTTGCCAGGGTTTTACTTTAGCACTAAACGAAAGCAGATTTCTCGTCTTTTGACAAAGAGTTAAGGAACCTTCAGAGCTAAACAATTATTTATGTTCAGCTCTGAAAGTATAAATTAATTGGACAATAGTGAGTTATTTGAGTAGCATGAGTTTCTTCGTTGCGCTGAAATTTCCGGCATTAAGACGATAGAAATAAATACCACTTGCAAGATTCTTCGCGTTAAATGTAACGGTATATTGACCCGGGGCTTGCTGTTCGTTTACCAGTGTCTGAACCTCTCTACCGAGAATATCATATATTTTTAATGTTACTCTTGAAGCTTTAGTAATACTGTACCTTATCTTTGTAGAAGGATTAAAAGGATTGGGAAAATTTTGATCCAATTTGTAATTGGCCGGCATAGTTGATATGTTCTTTCCACTCTCGGTCGGATTATCCTTAACATATTGAGCCAGCCACGTCATCGCAGGTCTCCATTTATTGTCCGCCTGCACCAAATAACAGGTAGTCTGCCACATTTCTCCTTCTTTATATCCCCAAAGAGTAATTCCTTTTACTGCCGGACTCTTCCACAAAACAGGGAATATTTTTTGGTATAACTGTAATTGTGTATTATCATTCGGGGTTCCGGTATCACCAATATTACCTAAGTCCAATTCGGAAACATAAACCGGCAATCCTGTAGCACCTAGCCTTTGCAGGTTATTACTTATAATGGATGTATCAGTACTTTCAAGCGAAAAACGATGTGCCTGTACACCGATGCCATCTATTAGTGAACTATCCTTTAGTAAATTGATAACCTGTAGGTAAGCCGTTGTAGCAGAATTGCTATTGATAATATTGTAATCATTAATTAATAATTTGGCATTAGGCAGATACTTTCTCGCCAATTTAAAAGCATTTATTACCCAATCCCAACCAGTTGTACCTTTACCACCAAGAGCATTTTCGTAATTTGCACGTCCGTTTCCTCCATCAGGTGGGTTATGTCCGTTGAGAGGTTCATTTACAACGTCAATCATATCTATGTTCGGGTATCTTTGTCCGACCATTCTAATCCACGTTTCTATGTACTTGTACTGCGTTGCAGAGTCAAGACTTGAAATCCAGGAAGGCTGCTGCTGTCCCCAAATCAAGATTATGATCTTTGAAAATTAAGTGATGATTCTGTGCATAATTATATAAAGCATCCAGACCACTCCAATTCCATTGAGTTGTATCCTGTGAAACTGCAACTGAGCCCCATTTGCCTTCGTTACCAGGAGTTAGCTGGTTCCAATAATTTGCAAAGTCATTATCGCCATTAACGTTTTTTACATTGCCCAAAAATTTATTTGCACCCTGAGCTAATTGTGGGCCTTGATAAACTGAGACTGTATCTATTTGCAGATTATCAATATAAATAGCATTACTGGTATCGCCTGCATAGTTAAAGTGAATAGGAGCACGAATATACAGTTTGACCGTCATTTACTGAAAACTGCATACTATATTTTTTCCATTGGGTAGTTAGATTAGCTGGTCGTATAACGCTATATTCTGAATATGAATAATTACCCACTGTAAAATTAACCTGAGCACCGGGCTTGTCGGCCTTGGCCCAGATAGAATAATAGTATGTTCCCCCGGGTGTAATATGGATACTGTCATTAACCGCCTGGATATCCCATTGGTTTGCACCCAAAGCGTGAACAGTAACTTTTAATGCACGGCTTCCTTCTTCAACGGTGTCACTAACAATTTCAAATACAGGGGCAGGACTTAGAGTATCAACAGCCTGAAAGAGCCATCCTTTAATAACGCCGGTAGTATCAACTCCGACAGGGCTATCTTCGAAACCACCGTTAGTTACTATTTGTGTTGGAGGTACGGCGGTGGTGGTGGGGCACCTGCCTTTTCCACAAGTTGTATATTGTCAGCAAACCAGGTAGTGGTATCAGTACCGGATGTACCAGCACAGTTTATACCAAGAGCAATATAAACAGTATCAGTAAAGGCGGAAGTATTAGTTATGTCAAGTCCTATGTTTTCCCAGGCAGTAGAAGCGCCTTGTGCACGATTGTAGGAACCAAGGGTATCAGTACCTGAAGCCTCAAATGGGCCGGATGGTTTTGTTTGAAAAGCCTGGGCCATAATTAGTTTATAAGCCACATCTCCCTTTTGGAAGTAGCCTTTAAAAGTGAGGGAATCATAATCTGCCAGAGTTTTACCGGTCGGCAGAACAAACGTAAGAACCGGAGCTGCACCATAATTGTGGACAACGTTTTTCAAAACATTGTTTCCGCTGGCAAGTGGATCATCCGCAACTTTGGATTGAATATCACCAGGAGTGTAGCTAAGGGTATATAGAGAGTCTCCAATAGTATTGTTTTCAAAATTGTATGATAAAATACTACTGTCCGATGTTTGTGTTGTTGTATATTGCCAATAATTTGATGGGATAGCTGAAGAATCGGTACTACTACCAGCATAGTTTAACCCATACATATCTTCTATTGTTCTTAATATATTAATGTGATTTACCTTATTATCAAAATTTCCTTTTTTTACCATTTGCCCGACGAGTATTGTAGCTATCTGGTTGTCTGAAGAATTATCATCTTCATCAGTAGTAAAATAAAAAGACTGTTATGTGTTTTTGCCCACTGAATATATCCGTCGAGATTATTTTGCAACCAACTATCCGCTGCTGATACGCTTCCGTCGTGCATATCATTATTTAGATTCGGTATTACAAAAGAAACAGTGGGAAGTGAATCATAATCAGTTGGAAAGTCAGTAAGCGGAACGTTTAGCGAAGAGGGAATTCCATTGGTCGAGTCATCCTGCCAGTTTACCCAGGGATTGTGTTTCCTTTCGTATGCCCCGGAGGAAGTGCCATTAAATCCTACGCTTGGCAAATCTTCAGAATATCCCTTAAACGTATAACCCTTTTTAAGTAGTTCAGCTCCAAGATTGCTAGTGGTAAATGGTAAGCCTGAAGGTACATTGTCATCAGTAACTCCCTGGCTATCTCCGGAAAAGAGATATAAATAATTGGGTTGGCTGGGATGTGTAACTCCGTACGATTGCGTAAGAAGTAGTGAAAGACTGTCGCTTACTAATCCGTTAATATAGGGCGCTGAGCTACTACCAATTATTTCACTATAGCTGTGATTTTCTTCAATGACTATTACAATATGGTCTGGTTTTGGTAACTGAGCATAAATATTTGCCGTCATCAATATTGAAATTATAAAAAAGATCAAACAATAGATTCCCTTTGTTGCCTGTTTCTAAAAGGCGATAATTTTTCCTTCATATTTCTTAGTCTCCTGTATCTGTAACATAATACACATTTATTTATGCGCCCGAATGTTCAAATGATTATAATTAAAATCAATGCTTTTTTCAATATCGCAGACGCTCGATACCGAAGTATTGAGTTGCGAGTAAAGATAATTGTAATAAATTTTTGAATACTACCAAGACGTGTTTGAAAATAAACTATCTAGCTAAGCGCCTCAATATTTACCGCAATTTCTTCTTACCTGTAAACGAAAGCCGATCCTTCGTCATTTGTCTTTTGTTCTTCCGTAGAAGAATTATTTTTTTGCAGTTGAACTATCAAAATATTTTTCGGCGAACTTTATAAAAGTAGGCCAATTATTAATTGTTGTATGTCCTCCGAAATGTTGTCTGAACGCAATATCACCATTGATAAGTGCAGTTCCCATTGGGGGCATTACTTTTGTCCCTAAATCTTTTTTGCCGAGAAGTTTATAAACAGGTCCTGCAGCAACAGCCGCCATAAACTGTCCTTTATCATCAAGCCAGTTTCCTTCAACTTTAGGTGAACCACAACTTATAAATACAGGGCGTGGAGCGCACATAGCAATAAGTTCATGGGCATCAACAGGCAAATCTTTTGCCGTTAACGGACCGGCATATTTCAAAAAATTCCCAGCCATCCAGTGATATTCATAAGAAGATGCAATGTTTTCAATCATTTCCCCAAAATTGCGGCGGAGTAAACTTGCACCTCCTTCGCCAGAAGATCCTATAAAACCAATGGCAAACCTTTGATCATACGCCATGGCTACAAGGGCGGCCTTTCCATATCTTGAAAGTCCTTCAATACCAACTTTATTTCCATCAACATTTTCATCAGTTTTTAAATAATCCAGAGCTCTGCTTGCTCCCCACGCCCAGGCACGCAATGTACCCCAGTCATCCAATTTTCGCGGCTGACCTTTGTTAACCAAACCGATAATTCCTTCTGTTAATCCTTTGCCGTTATCTGCCTGAAAACTAGTGGGAATTAAAATTGCATAACCCCATCCTTTAGCTAAAACCATAGGTTTCCAGGTGGACATTGAATCAACCAATTTTTTCAGTTGTTCAGTCATTTTGAAATCTTTTGGAAAATTAAAACCGAATTCCATCATTACAGGAACAGGCTTTTTTATGCTTGCAGGGACAGTTAATGTTAAGTTAATATCAACAGATATTAAGGGATAGGATGAATTATCAACATGACCTACAAGTTTTTTAGTAATGGCAGGGATATTTTTAATCGAATCTTTTGTTACGCTTAGAACTTCCCATTTAACTTTCGGAGTATTCTTAGGTACTCTCCCAAAAATATCTTTATCAAAATATTCCTTGATTTCAGGACGTCGCAGCTTCCACCACATTTTCGGAGATGTAACTTTTTGACCATTGTTTAAAACCAAGGGATCAGGAAGATCAGGATAGGGATTAGCTTTTGACTCATCAGCATTTGCTGCGTTGGGAGCTTTAGGATCACCTGATGGACCTGGTCGAAGGGAATCTATGTGTAACAGTTTCAATATTCTTGCATGATCTTGTTCTGCCGTCAGTACAATAGGTTTTTTAAGTGAATCCGAAATTGTTTTTGTCTGTGCAAACGCTTGACAGATCATTAAAAAAATTGCGATAAAAACGTAATGTATGTTTTTCATCTTTTAATAAATATTTAAAGGACCCTCAAGGCCGAACAATTATTTATGTTCAGCCCTGAAGGTATAGATTAAAGGTAAGTAGTGAGTTATTTAAGCAGCATAAGTTTCTTCACTTCGCTGAAGTTTCCGGCGCTAATACGATAGAAATAAACACCACTCGCAAGATTCTGAGCACTAAAAGTAACTGTATATTGACCCGGGGCTTGTTGTTCATTTACCAGTGTTTGAACCTCTCTACCCAGGATATCATATATTTTTAAGGTTACTCTTGATGCCTTAGGAATACTGTACCTTATCTTTGTAGAAGGATTGAACGGATTGGGGAAATTTTGATCCAATTCAAATTTAGTCGGTAAAGTAGATGTCGTTTTTTCGACTCCGGTTGGATTAGCTTTAATGTAATTAACTAACCACGTAAATGCGGGCCGTGACTCTAAATTCGAGTGGACCAGGAAACAAGTGGTTTGCCACATATAACCTTCAAGATATCCCCACAGAGTGATACCTTTTACTGCCGGACTCTTCCAAAATACAGGGAATTTTTGTCGGTATAATGCTAATTGTGTATTATCGTTTGGTGTTCCGGTATCTCCAACATTACCTAAATCGAATTCGGAAGCATAAACCGGCAATCCCGTAGCGCCGAGCCTTCGCAGGTTATTGCCTATGACGGATGTATCAGTGCTTTCAAGAGAAAAACGATGTGCCTGTACACCAATACCATCTATCAACGAACTATCCTTCAATATATTAATAAGTTGAAGGTATGTTGTTGTAGCTGCGTTGTTGTTGACAATATTAAAATCATTAACTAACAATTTGGCGTTAGGTAGATATTTTCTTGCTAATTTAAAAGCATTTACTACCCAATCCCAACCAGTTTTACCTGCACCGCCAAGAGCGTTCTCATAATTTGCGCGTCCGTTTTGTCCATCAGGTGGGTTATGTCCCGGGAGAGGTTCATTTACAACATCAACCATATCTATGTTCGGGTATCTTTGTCCCACCTTTCTAATCCAGTATTCTATGTACTTGTACTGCGTAGCAGAGTCAAGGCTGGAAATCCAGGAAGGTTGCTGAGCTCCCCAAATCAGGTTATGATCTTTAAAAATTAGATTGTGGCTTTGTGCATAATTATAGGCTGCATCAAGACCACTCCAATTCCATTGAGTTGTATCCTGCGAAGTGGCGACTGAACCCCATTTACCTGCATTCTCGGGTGTAAGCTGGTTCCAATACTTATAAAAGATATCATCATTATGTTGACCATAAGCACTACCTAAGAATTTAGCCTCACCCGTTGCAATTGCCGGACCTTTCCAGATTAAACTTGAATCGATTGGCGCAGCTGCACCACCCGGAAGCACCTTATTAAGCTGATTTACAGTATATGTTAAATAGCTTTTCCCGAATGCTATCTTATCTATATCCAATCCGTCTTCGCGGCTGCCGATTTGAAATGTTCTGGTAAGACTGTCTGGACTTACATAAAAAGTATCTCCAGGTGCACCAGAATAGGTGTTTTTGGTGATGTTTGCCCATTTCCATACCGAAGTGCCGGCTGTTCCAGCACCGTCCACAAAGGCTGAAGTATCGGCATCAGTGAATCCTCCACTTGCTATGCCGTTTATGAGTACCCAATCAGTGCTTAAGGTATCATTCTTTACACCGAATCCGTTACCATAGAAAAAGCTGTCATCGTTAAATCCATTAGGCCCAACACGTACATGCGCAAATAAACTGTAGTATCCCGAATCCGGGAAAGTTACCTGATACGTTGCAACACGGCTGCTATCGCCCGGACCCGATAGACCTGCCCAATTAGTTTTTGCAGTTATATATGTTATAGGGCTGTCTTGTGCAACAGCAAAATTGCTGCCGAGAGTACCGGACTCTGCTTCAACAATTACAGGTTTTTTAGGCGCATTTACATCGACAATTTGTAAGTTATCAATATATATTGCATTGTTGATGTTACCGGCATAACCGAAAGAAATTGGTGCACGGATAACCGATTGACCATCATTAACCGTAAACTGCATCGTGTATTTTTTCCATTGTGTAGTCAGATTAGCAGGACGAATAGCTCCGTATTCTGAATATGAATAATTACCCACTGTAAAATCGACTTGTGTGCCGGCCACATCTGCTTTAGCCCAAATAGAATAATTATACGTAGTACCCGGTACAACATGGACACTATCGCCAACAGCCTGGAGATCATAGGTGTTTGTACCTAAACTCTTAACTGTAACTTTTAATGCACGGCTTCCCTCTTCAACAGTGTCACTTACAATTTCGAAAACAGGTGGTGTAGTTGCATTAGAGGATAGAAGGAGCCAGCCTTTAGTGGCACCAGTAGTATCAATACCAACAGGGCTGTCTTCGAACCCACCGTTTGTTACAACTTGTGCTGGAGGAGGCGGCGGAGGAGGTGGTGGCGGAGTACCTGCCTTTTCCACAAGTTGTATATTGTCAGCAAACCAGGTAGTGGTATCAGTACCGGATGTACCAGCACAGTTTATACCAAGAGCAATATAAACAGTATCAGTAAAGGCGGAAGTATTAGTTATATCAAGTCCTATATTTTCCCAGGCACTGGAAGTACCTTGTGCCCGATTGTAGGAACCAAGGGTATCAGTACCCGAAGCCTCAAATGGGCCGGATGGTTTTGTTTGAAAAGCCTGGGCCACAATTAGTTTATAAGCCACATCTCCCTTTTGGAAGTAGCCTTTAAAAGTGAGAGAATCATAATCTGCCAGAGTTTTACCGGTCGGCAGAACAAACATAAGAACCGGTGCTGCACCATAACCGTGAACAATGTTTTTCAGAACGTTGTTTCCGCTGGCAAGCGGGTCATCTGAAATTACGGATTGAATATCGGAAGGGATCCAGCTAAGGCGAGATAAGGAATCTCCAATGCTAAAGTTCTCAAAGTCATATGATAATATAGGAGTAATAGATGGTGCTTTAGCCACAAGCTGTATATCATCCGCAAACCAGGTAGTAGTATCAACGCCGGATGTACCAGCACAGTTTATTCCAAGTGCAATATAAACAGTATCAGAAAAAGCTGGAAGTGTTAGTTATGTCAAGTCCTATGTTTTCCCAGGCAGTAGAAGCGCCTTGAGCGCGATTGTAGGAACCAAGGGTATCAGTACCCGAAGCCTCAAATGGGCCGGATGGCTTTGTTTGAAAAGCCTGGGCCACAATTAGTTTATAAGCCACATCTCCTTTCTGGAAGTAGCCTTTAAATGTGAGAGAATCATAGTCGGCCAGAGTTTTACCGGTCGGCAGAACAAACATAAGAACCGGTGCTGCACCATAACCGTGAACAATGTTTTCCAGAACGTTGTTTCCGCTGGCAAGCGGGTCATCCGAAATCACGGATTGAATATCACCAGGAGTCCAGCTAAGGCGTATATAAGGAATCTCCAATAGTATTGCTTTCAAAATCATGAGATAAGATACTCTGTGCCTTAAGAGTACCTGCAATCATAAAGATGAAGGCAATTGTGAAATATTTTAAATACTGTTTCATTAGTCCTCCTCAAATAAATTTAGTGAAATTAGTATTTATAACTGGGATTTATTCCTTTCAAATTAGAAAAAAATAAGTTGATTAAGCAATTTCTAAATTTGCCTGGGTGCCACTCAATAAAAAAATTATAAAGGATTTAATATTTTTAGATAATTAGAAAGTTGATTTTTTAATAAATTAATATGAATTTTGGTTACTGTCTAGTTTTCTGACGAAGCATCTTACTAAGGTGTTTTCTGTTTTATCCCCATTCGATCTATAGCAGGTCAATATTTCTGCTACATTACTCATAACAATGTTAAATCGGTAAGAGTAATCATTAAATCGATTTAATATTATGAAAAAAGATAGAAAAAACAAGTGCATTTTTTATGTAAATTCAACAATTCGACGAACGGTTATCCCATAATTCTTTAGAACCTTGCCAATGGTTCAATGATTTTTCAGCAGATATTAAACTCAGCCTAACAATAATTTGGTACACAATTCTATGAGTATGTGATGCTTCAATAAATAAAACGATTCTATAGCCAGGTCATAAATTAAAAAGTAACCCTACGTGTACTTCATTATCAAAGCAGTTCATAATTATGTAGATTCTCATACATAATGGATTAGAAAACTAAACTACTTCTAAATATTCAATTGTATATGAAACAATTATTCACTTTAAATTTTACAATTGTTAATGTCAGCTACGTTTCGCTATTTTATTAAAACCATTTTTCTAGCCTGATGAAAGGTACCTGCAGTAATTGAATAGAAATAGATACCGCTAGCAAGATTGCTTGCATTGAATTTCACAGAATGAATGCCTGTAAGTTGTCTTTCATCCAATAATGTCTTTATTTCTCTACCTATTACATCATAAAGTTTTAGTGTAACATGGCTGGCTGCTGGCAACTCGTAACTGATAATTGTCGTCGGATTAAAGGGATTTGGATAGTTTTGAAAGAGCTTAAATGCACTCGGCGACGCGATGTTTGAATAATTTACTGATGTTATTTCTGAAACTGGTTTGTAAATGATGCCCAGGTTAGAACCAGCATAAAGGTTTAATTTGTCGGCGGCAAGAGAAAGGATGTTTATACCGGCTGATTCTTCTGAGTCGAATTCTTTCCAGCTTAAGCCATAATTTGTGGAAACAAACATTCCTCCATCATATGTTTTTGCATAGAGGTTTGTTTCATTCATTGCTAATTCCTCAACAATATGGTTTCCCAATCCCGCGGCAAACCAGTTTGTTCCATTATTATTTGATCTAAAGACTCCTTGTGTTGTTCCTGTAAAGAGATTTGAATCAGATGCAGCTAAGGCGTTGACACTTGTTTGCGTTAAGCCAGTGTTGGAAAGCGTCCAACTGGTGCCATTATCTGTAGAACGGTAAATTCCCACAGTCAATGTACCGGCAAAAAGTATTGTATCTTTAGCGGCTAATGAAGATATAGCTGCAAAATCAGCAGTATCAGAACCCGTTACAACAGGTGACCAACTATTTCCGTCTTCACTTAATTTGAATATACCGCCTCCTGCTACACTTGCAAAGAGATTCGTGTCGGTTGCAGCCAGGCCGGTAACAGACAAACTTATAGTATTGCCGGGAATAGCCACAATCGGTTCCAAACCTGTATTTACCTGCGACCAGCTTTCACCCATATTGTTAGAGCGGAACACTCCAACAGTTTCAGTTCCTGCAAAAATGCTTGAGTCTTTAATCACTAATGCATTTACCTTTGGATTTTTTAAACCGGCATTCATAGCGTTCCAACTCATACCACGGTCTGTCGAAACAAAAACGCCGCCTCCAAAAGTTCCAGCAAAAAGGTTCGTATCAATTGCTGCTATGCTGATGATAGATACATTTTCCATAGGCAAATTGGATGCTGACCAGGTATTTCCTCTATCATTGGAACGGAGAATTGTTCCATCATAATTGCCGACATAAATGTTAGTATCTAATGTTGCCATATAACCAATATTGTTGTTCATGGTTTTAATTTTAGTCCAATTCTCACCTTTATTCGTTGAACGATAAATGTATCCTTCGCCTCCAACAAAGGCATCACCAGATATAAACACACTCGAATCTAATACCACAATAGATTTACAATCAAAGTAGCCTAAATCGTTTGGTGCGCATGGTGTCCACGATTTAGTATTGATAGTCGAACGGAAAACACCGGTAGAAGTACCAACGTAGATAGTTGTGTCATTAGCTGTTAACGACATAATATTCTTATTGTTTAAGCCTGCGGTATCGGGAACCCAATTTGTACCATTATCAGACGAAACATATACACCGTAACCATTCGTGCCCGCATAAATAAAAACGTCACCTTTCCCATCTGGAGCAACAGCTAAACAGCGAATCTGAAAATACACATTAGGATTGTCGTTTGGTAAACCATTATCGACTTTTGTCCAGTTTGTTCCATCGTTTGTGGAAAGGTATATCTTGCTTCTTCCATCATTTGAAGCTGAAGCAATCAGATTTGTACCGTTCACGGCTAATGCCCCAACCGTGATATTACCTAAACCGTTATTAGCCTGAGTCCAATTTGTACCACCATTAGTGGAAACATATACGCCGCCACTAACTGTGCCAACGTATATTTTTGAACCGCTGGATGCAAAGCAAAAAATGTAGCCGCCTTCGGGACTTTTAGTCTGTTTCCATTGGGCTTGCAAAGAATTTTCAATGCTAATGAAACAAACTAACACAAACAGAAGTCGAAAAATGTAACTCATGATAATCTCCTTTTGTTAAATAACAATGGTCGTTATCGTTTTTTTTGTTACTCTACTTATAGTTTGAGTAAACTAATTTTTTTTTCGTTGTTGGGGTATTCTCGCCAGTTGTTTGATTTATCCCCGTTTGCTGAAGTATGTGTCAATATTTTTGCTACATAATACATAGCATAATATTATATGTACTTTAAAATTATAAAAAAGGTGAGAAAAGGCAAGTGACTATTTTTTACTGAAGCTTGATGAATCTATTAATACAATTTTATAGAATCCCACAAAAATTTGATGCTTCTCTTCATTTTAGTATAAACTGTAAAAAATAGGTAGCATTTATTATCTATTGAGAATTTCTTCTGATTTTTATTTGTATTGAGCCCGGGATTTCTTTATCGGAAACGAAAATAATATATCCTCCTCCGCCAGCGCCAGATAATTTCCATCCGTATGCTGAATTCTTATATTTTTCGATTGTATCGAATATTTCATCATATACCATCTTCGGGAACATTTTTATTTGTGCTTCAAATGATTTTCTGAAATGGTAACCAAATTTTTCAACATCGCAATTTAAAATTGATTCCCAGCAACCTTCCGCAGCCTCTTTCAACGCTGTAGCATTTTTGCTATTAATATCAGTATTATCTAATACATTATAATTTGTGTTACGGGGACCAAGAGTTAATAAATAAAGATGATCTTCTAACCACGACAAGATTTTTTCATCGTGAACTGATATTATATTTTCAGGCCAGTAATTAGCATTGTATTCTAATTTATTCAGGCCGGGCATCACAATTCCTATTGAATCCTGGGAGCCGGAAATAAACTTTGTACCGGGAGGATTTTCATAACTAAATAACACCTTAGCAAGTTTTTCTCTGTTACCGGAAGGTATATCGGTCTGCCAAAGGTCAATGGCTTTAAGCCTGGTACTTGAAGCCATTCCACTTCTTTCATTGAATTCGACTGCCGGTTCAATAGAAATTGTGATTACAGGGCCGGGAGAAAATTTTCCGACAAAAGGCTGATCAAGCCAACCTCCTGCAAGATCGATTCTGTAAGGTATTAAACATTCTCTTCTTAATGCGGTTGTAGAGCGGGAAGGTAATTGCCCATAAGGGATTCTTTTTAATATTAAATATTTAATTCCAAGCTCTCGACAAAGTTCTTCTTTTGCAGGGGTATTGCCTTCTTCATTAACTATAAAAATGTCAGGTTTAACAAGCTCTACTTCTGAAAGAAAGTCCATTATTCCCGAACCTTTATTTATAAGAACTTCCTTAACGCAATCCAGAGCATCAAGCATATATTTGCGTTCATCCTGATTGTTAACAGGGTAACGGCCTTTTAAGTTATATACAGTTTCATCAGAGCCCAACCCTACATAAACATCACCGTACTGAGCAGCTTCTTTAAGAAATGCAACATGCCCACTATGCAGCATATCAAAACAACCTGTTACAAAAACTTTCTTTTCGGCTCATTTTTTAACCTTCAGTATTTGCTAAACACTTTTTAGTGCCAGCCAGACTTTCCACAAAAATATTAAATGGATCAGACTTAAAGCGTTCGCAATATTTTTTGCCTTATATCAACTTAACTTTTATAATTTACTCTTTATTTTCTTACCTCAACTTTTATCTGGGTAAAAGAATGAGCCGGGAATGAATATGAAATCTTACCGTCTTTAATCTCAATTTCTTTAGTCACTGGCACATATTCTTTTTGTTTGTCAAATGTAAAAGGAGCGTTGAGTGAATCGCTGTCAACCAAACTTGCTTCTGCTTTTCCGCTAAACATTCCTGAATCATTTATTATTTGTGTAGAAATCGCCTTATCTTTATCGCGGTTTACTACGTTAATGAAAGCTGTATTCGTTTCTTTATTGTATACGGTGGTAACATCAAGGTAGGGAATCCCTTTGTATTTGTCTGTATTAAAGGTATCACATTGTACGTAAGTATCAACTGAATTACCACGACAATTGTTTGAGAATAATTTGTAAGTATAAAATAACGGTGATTTATAAGTTCCTTTTTCTCTATCGGAACTTAATAAAGATGTCATCATCGTAAAGTTCGACATTTTAACAATATTGGCGTGACGTATAAAAGAATTAAGGCACTGAGCTATAGGTAAAACGGATCTAAAATTTCTTCCGAATGATCCCCACTCATCTACAGAAATATAGATAGGGTTCTTAAAATCCTTCATTGCTCTTACTGCTTCAATTTCATCAGCAGTTATATTTATCTTTTCTTCAAAATCCATTGCGCTCTGACCCATGAAAGTATAGTAATCATTTGATCTATCCCAGTATCGGTGAATGGATATATAATTTATCATATCTCCAAGTCCTGTAAGTACCTTCCTGTTCCACTCAACCCACTTACCGGTGCTCTCATAATATGACGATCCGGAAGCTACTAATTTAATAGTATGGTCTACTGATCTCATAGCCTTGGCAGCTTCTCTTGCAATCTTAACATAATCTTCAGCGTCTTTATGGCCCAGTTCCCACGGCGCACCATCAACTTCATTACCAAGATCCCAGATTTTTACATCGTATGGTTTTGGATGTCCATACTTAGCACGCAAATCGGAATAGTATGTTCCTTTCTTATAGTTACAGTATTCAACCCAGTGGAGTGCATCTTGTATAGTACCAAGTCCAAGATTTACGCATACCACATTTTCACTACCGATAGATTTATTTAATTCAACCCATTCATCAGTGCCTACATGGTTATTATCAATTCCACCCCAGGCAAGATTTATACGAGCAGGGCGCTGATCTTTAGGTCCGATTCCATCCTGCCAGTTATATCCCATAACAAAATTTCCTCCCGGCCAGCGCATATTGGTTATTTTAAGTTCTTTCATTGCATCAATGTAATCTTTCCTGAAACCGTTCTCGTCTGCAAGGGCAGAAGATGGATCGTATAAATTTCCGTAAACAGTATTAAATTCTACAGTGTCGGGTAAGCCCATTCTTGCCCCATTAAAATGGATAGGTTCCATGAATACACCGTAAATATTAGGATCAATTTTTCCTATTGTTCTGCCAACATCAATTTTTATTTCTGCAGTCTGTGCCAACAGGGTGAACGGAAGAACTACAATTAAAGCGAAAAATAATTTTTTCATCGTAACTCCTTATTAAGTAATAAATAGTTAGGTAATTATATTATAAAAAATATTTTTTATTCCTTATTCAACCGTAATTGTTTTTTTCAAACGAATATCTTTAGACGAGCTGCCAATCTGAATTTCCCACTTGCCCGTATCTATTTTAAAATCGTTTGTTCTGGTACTGTAAAAAGAAAATTCTGATGCCGGAATTTTGAAAGTAAGGACCTTGCTCTCTCCGGGTACGAGTGTAATTCTTTGGAATCGTTTCAACTGATTAATCGGCACTTTTATATTTGCATTATCTTTATGGACATAAACTTGTGCCACTTCGTCACCTTTCATCTTACCAGTGTTTCGTATCGTAAATTGTATTTCAACATTGCCGTCTTCCTTAATCTTATTAGAATTAAGTTTTAAATCAGAATATTTAAACGTAGTGTATGAAAGGCCGTATCCAAACGGATATAGAACTGGTTTATTAAAATACATATATGTTCGGGGATAATCGATTAAATCATAATTAGACATCGGAGGAAGTTCTTTTGTTGATGCATAAAATGTTTCAGGAAGTTTACCGCCCGGATTAACATCGCCGAACAAAACATCGGCAATTGCTTTGCCGCCTAATTCTCCGTCATACCATGCTTCAACTATTCCTTTTGCTTTCTTCTCTGTTCCTGCAAGTGCAATAGGGCCACCGTTAACTAGAACAATTACAATGTTTGGATTAACAGAGGCAACTGCATTTATTAAATCTCTTTGAACTTTTGGCAATTCAATCGTTGTGCGGTCATGCTCTTCCTGGGAAATACCGGGGGAAATTCCAAGTACAAGAATAACAACATCATTCCTGGCAGCAACTTCTTTAGCTTTACTAAAATCTTTTTGTGGAATATCCCACGTCAACCTTGCAACGGCGCCAAGAGCATTATCATAATATTCAAATTTTGTATTGTATTCTTTACCGGGCTTTAAGTCCACTTTTACACTATGCGGCATTTCACCATGGTCGTGCCAATCATTGATTACTAACTTGCCGTTCAAATAAAGGCGCGCGCCATCATCTGTACTGGTTCCAATATGATGAACGGTATCCGGCGGAATAATTTTACCTATCCATCGTATTGAAAACTGATCTTCAGGAAGACCGGGAAGGGGAGCATTAGTACCGTAATCAAAATTTATCATTGAATCTATTTTTGTAAGAACAGGCTTACCTGATAAATTCATATTGTTAAAATATTCACCTTTCATACCAGTTTTATTAGTTCCCTCAACTTTACCAAAATATTGTGGTCCAATTGGGCTTAATAGTCCGCCCCCAAGATTGCTTCCCATAGTATATTCTACTTTTATCCCAAGAGAAGCGGCTTTTTCTTTTATTGCCTCAAGTGGACTTACTCTGATATTAGGAAATCCGCTATAAATCCCTAACTGTGCCACCGCTGCATTTGGACCTATAACCGCAATCGATTTTATTTTATTCTTTTTAAAGGTAATATCCCTTCATTTTTGAGAAGCACTATTGATTTTTGTGCAACTTCAAGTGCGAGGTCGCGATTTTCTTTACTGTCCAGTTTATCTTTTGTAATAGAACTGTAAGGCACGTCTTCAAGGGGATCGAATTCGCCAAGTCTGAAGCGTGCTGAAAGAACCCTTGTTAAAGCACTGTCGAGGTCACTATCTTTCAGTAATCCTTCATCGAGAGCTTTTTTCAGATACCGGCGATATGTTCTGCCGCAATTTAAATCGCAGCCTGCGCCGAGACTTCTTGCAACAGCTTCAGCACCTGTTTTGAAAAAATGATGTCCAAATAACATATCAGAAATAGCGCCGCAATCTGACACAACATAACCTTTAAATCCCCATTGATGTCTTAACAGATCGGTTAACATAAATGTATTGGCATTAGCCGGTACATGATTGATTTCATTATAAGCACCCATAATGGAATAAGCCTTCCCTTCAGTAATAGCCTTGTGGAATGCAGGTAAATAATATTCAAACAAGCTGCGCATATCTACGTCGGAAGAGCCTGTATGGCGGCGTGCTTCTTCATTGTTTGCAATAAAGTGTTTGGGCGTGGAAACTACCTTAAAATAATAAGGATCATCACCCTGCATACCTTTTATAAATGCAACACCCATTCGGGACAAGAGATATGGATCTTCGCTATAAGACTCTTCGTTTCGCCCCCAGCGCGGATCGCGTGCAATATTAATAGTTGGACTCCAATACGTTAACCCTTTTCCGGTAGTAACATTCAAAGCACGCGCTTCATCAGATATTGTTGAAGCTACACGGTGTACAAGACCTGGTTCCCATGTAGCTCCCATTGCAACTGCTTGCGGAAAAGAAGTTGCACCACTTGCAAGCACTCCGTGTAGAGCTTCGCTCCAATAGTTGTATTTAGCAAGTCCCAATCTTGAAATTGAATCAGCTTCATTGGTTAATTGTTTAATCTTTTCATCAACCGTCATTAAATTTATCAGATCAGAAAGTCTTTCTTTATAAGAATGAGGTTTGAAAACATTGACAATCACAGAACTTTTTATTGAGTCTTTTCCTGGTTCTTTGCAGGAAAGATAAAATAGATAATAACCGGGTCGTGGAAAAGTAACTTCCGTAGTCTGGCTGGAGGCATCTTTAAAAACAACTTCACTATTTTTAGGGCATGTCCATTCTACTTTTATTTTGTCCGGAGATACATTTCCTGTGAGTTGCGCAGAGTGAGTTTTTTCCCAATTTATAATTTGATTATTGCCTGCATTAACTGTAACAGTTTGTGTAAAAACAAAGGATGTGTTAAGGAGCAAGAAAATTACTAATGTAATTATTGATTTAATAAATCTTCGTTCCATATAATTCTCCATATAAAAGATTAGTAATTATTTAAAGTTTTCATTTTTATTTAAAATAAATTAACCACAACTTTTTTCCCATTGTAAGTTATTATTTTATCGTAATTTTTAACAGTATCTATCCCTGTAACTTTTTTCCCTGAAACCTTCAATATACAGAATTTGCGCTTATTGAGCATTCCGAGAAAGAAACCTTTACGATCATTGATAGTTAATTCTTTTTTCGCATCATCCCATTTGAAAGTTATTGTAGAATAAACTCCTTTTTCATAATCGTAGTTATCATTTTCATCTTCATATAACGTGAATTCTTCATCAGCGCCGGGATAGATTCGTATTTCAATTGGGTCATTTTTTTCTGTAGCATATTGAATGGCTGGGCCTATTGGAATAATTGATCCCGCTTTTACAAAAAGAGGAATTTTATCATGAGGCGCGTCTGTATTTATTGTTTGCCCTCCTTCAAATTGCTTGCCTGTCCAGAAGTCGTACCAGCTTTCCGATTTTGGAAGGTATACATTCCACTTATTTACTTTGGGTTCTGTAAGTGGTGAAACCAGCATAGCTTTTCCGAACATAAATTCGAAGTCTTGATCTAAAGCTAAAGTATCTTTCCTAAAATCCATAACCAATGGACGCATCATTGTTGATCCGTTCTTCGTAATCTGCCAGGCTTCGGAATAAATATATGGCATTAAACGATAACGCAAGTTTAACATTTCCTGCATATCATCCTGAACCTGTTGATTATAATGCCATGGTTCTGTTTCCGCTTGATATCCATGAATTCTAAAAATAGGATTGAAAGTACCCCATTGATACCAACGTATTAACAGTTCCTGATAATCTTTATCAGTATACTGTGATTTACCAGGACGGAAAAACCCGCCGATATCTGTTGTCCAGTAAGGCATTCCAGTAATTGTATAATTAAGTCCGGCAACAATCTGCCGTTTATAAGAATCCCATGTTCCACCAATATCACCAGACCAATTTATTGTGGCGTATCTTTGCTGGCCTAGAAAAGCCGACCGAGTTAGTATACAAACTCTTTTTTCTGATGTAGTTTTTCTCTGACCTTCATAAACTGCCCGGCTAACAAATAAAGGATAAGTAAGACGGTAAAAATCTCCCAACCCTATATATGTTTTTGTGCCATGCAAAGCATCGTTTTCAGGTTCGGTAGCGTCCATCCACCATGAATCTACACCGTAAGAAAATAAATTTTTATCTAACGTGTTCCAGTAGGATTTTCTTGTAAGCGGATTGAAATAATCCAGCCACTTACTATTTGGTATAAAAAGATTTTTTGATAAGTACTCTTTTCCAATTTCAGAATTCTTATCTGGGTTTGACCAAATTGAAATATTAAAATGTGCATTTAAATCGTGAATCTCTTTTATAAATCCAGCCGGGTTGGAATAATTTTTATTATCAAACTTAGGTATGCCCCAGCCGTTGTCTCCCCAATATTGCCAATCCTGCACAATAACATCCATCGGAATATTTCTTTTACGAAATTCTTTTACTGTTTCAAATAACTGATTACCTGATGTATAACGTTCGCGGCATTGCCAGAAACCATAAGCCCAGCGAGGTAGCATAGGGACGTTGCCTGAGAGATTCCGGTATGCTGCAATTACACTATCTGCCGAAGGGCCATAGAACAAAACGTAATCAAGCAGTTTGGCATTTGGTGAACGGAACTTAGTTTCGTCGCCGGTAAGTTTCCATGATAACTTAGGTGTATTGCTGGATTTACAAACTAACTGTACCCGGTGTTCCCCGGCTTTTAATTTCACAAGCGCATCTGCTGTGGGAGGAAGCCAAAAATTAGTTATGTCGATGCAGGGCTTTCCGTCGATAACAACATATTGACGATTGTCCATATCGCCCATATCAAGAAATATTGAATAGACTCCATCTTCGGGAACTTCAAATTTCCCGGTGTAAAGAGATTGATGCTGCGATACTTTTTGCGTACCGGATGTAGTTGTAACTTCAGCAACCCGATCATTGCCCTCTGCTGATTGTTCATGTTTTTCAAGCGTAATAAAATTATCCGCCGGATTAAAATCAGTAAGCCCATATTGATGCCAGAGCAACCCGTATCCTTTATTTGAATAAATAAATGGTAATGAAATTTGAGAATTGACTTGTATTAACTGGCGAGTGACATTCTTCAAATTATAATGTCCATCCTGAAACTGACCCAGTCCAAAAATATGCTCATCCTTTGGAGATTCAAAACTCTGTTCTGCTATAAAGCAAGGTTCTCCCATAACAGAATCGGGTATCAATTTTCTTGTGCCTGCTTTTTCATTTAAGAAAACTTTACCCGAACGATCAGCAAAAGATAATTTACCGGTTTGTTTATCTACAAAAACTATAATTTCCCCCCCTTTTAAATCTAACTTTGAAGGTAAATTTGTAACCTTCAATTTTGGAGTCTTATTATTTGAAATAAAAATAAGTTCCGGCACTTTAGCCTCAACATTCTTATAAAATTTAATTCTGACAGCATTTTCTGCAATAGGAGCGATGTTGAGCGTTCCACCTGTTAAATTAACGTTTACTCCATTCGCTAATTGTTTATAGTTTTTTACTACCTGACCCTGACATAAAAGGGGAAACAGGCAAACAAATAGTATGTGTTTTAATTTCATTATATAACTAAAGCTTATTGAATGATAATTTTTGTTGTCTTCAAATCTTTTGGGTCTGAACTGGTTCCATATAATACCACGTACTCACCAGGAGTTACATCTAATCCGTAAGTAGCTTTATCGTAAAATTCAAATGCTGAAGGAGGCAGAGTTACGGTTGCCAGACTTGTTTTGCCGGCGTCAACGTTTACTCTTTGAAATCCTCTTAATGTTTTTATTGGTCCATCTACATCATTAACCTTGTGCACATAAACCTGAACTATTTCAGTCCCATCCCGTTTACCAGTATTCGATACAGGAATTGTAAAATCAACACTCTCATCATTTTTTATTGTGCTCTTACTTACTTTAGCATCACCAATTGAGAAAGTTGTATAGCTTAATCCATAACCAAAAGGGAAAAGAGGATCTGACATAAAACGATAAGTTCGACCTTTCATAGAGTAATCTTCAAAATCAGGCAATTGCTGTGAGCTCTTATAAAAAGTAATTGGAAGTTTGCCTGAAGGATTATAATCTCCGAATAAAACATCGGCTAGTGCCTGCCCACCTGACTCACCACCATACCATGCCTGCAAAATAGCATCACAGCTTTCGGTTTCCGGAGTCAAAGCAATTGCAGAACCGGAACAATTCACATAAACAACTTTTTTGCCCGCTTGTTTCAATGCTTTTAAACAATTACGCTGTACTAAAGGAAGATCAATATTTGTGCGGTCACCACCTTTGAAACCGGGATATGATACCGGCATTTCTTCTCCTTCTAGCATAGTTGAAAGTCCGCCGGCATATACTACAACATCAACTCCTTTAAGTTTATTTATCAGCCCGGTGAAATCAACATCTACTTCTTTACCAAAATTAAATTCAATGTTTGCTTCCCAATTATTTAACTGGGCATAACGGATTTCTATTTTATATTTTTTCCCCGCTTCGACTTGGAAAGGAATCCGGGAAGGAAGCGTTCTCCAGTTATTATATCTTCTGATTGATTTGCCATTCACCAGCAATTCGAAGTACCCGGTAGCGCCGCATTTGAAAACGATTTCTTCACTCACAGTTGGGATGAATTCAGTTTCATAAAGCGCGGAAAAGCCTTCAAGTTTAACCCCGGAAGCAAATTCATGCTGTCCGGCTGTGGTTAATTTTATAGGGAACTCAATCTGTTGTGTAGCAACAACATCTCCTTCAAGTTTGGGATTATTCCAGTAAGTAGCTTTAAACCCTTTTTTGCCGTCAATCGAACATTTTGAAAAATAACTTTCAGTTACCTTATCCTCAACAAGGTCGCATGCCCTGTCATAAATAATTTTATCACTTGAAAGTTTTGTTTTTATTCCATCTAAAATTGTAATTGTATGAATAGGTTTACCGTTATAGTTACCCCATAGCATAGATTCATTATCGGCATTAGATCCCAGAACTGCTATTTTATTAATAGATTTTGATAACGGCAGAATATTATTTTTATTTTGAAGAAGCGTCATTGATTCGCGGGCCATGTCCAGAGCAAGTTTCTTATGTCCTGCATTATTTATAACCGACTTGGGAATTTCTGTCCAGGGCACAATGTTATCATTATCCATTTCGCCGAGATCGAAACGCCCAATCAATACTCTCATCAAATGTTTGTTAATATCATCTTCGGTAATCAAACCTCTTGCTACAGCTTCTGGTAATTTTTTGAATGCAGGATTATCCCATTGGCATTCAACATCTGTTCCTGCTAAGACTCCTTTTGCTGCAGCGTGTACTGCATCGGATGAAACTTTGTGACTTGTGTAAAAATCAGTTATCGCACCGCAATCGGAAACAACAAGATATTTAAAACCCCAGTCATCTCGCAGAATATCCTGAAGCAACCGGGTGTTACCACAGCACGGCTCATCATCCAGCCGTTGATAAGCACACATTACCTCGCGGACATCCGCTTTCTGGACAAGGGCTTTGAATGCCGGTAAATAAGTTTCCCATAAATCGCGCGGATCAACATTATTTAGATTAATAGTATGTCGACTCCACTCCGGCCCCGAATGAACTGCAAAGTGTTTTGCACAGGCCAGAAGTTTTTTATATTTAGCATCAGCGGGACCCTGGAGTCCCTTTACAACCGATATACCCATACGAGAAGTAAGGTAAGGATCTTCGCCGTAGGTTTCCTGCCCGCGTCCCCAACGAGGATCACGAAAAATATTAATGTTGGGTGTCCAGACAGAAAGACTTAAGAAGCGCCTATTTTCTTGACCCCGGTTTATTGCTTCCTGGTACTTGGCACGTGTTTCATCTGAAGTAGCATTGAAAATTTTATAAACAAGAGCATCGTCAAATGAAGCTGCCATACCGATTGGTTCGGGAAAAACTGTGACACTATCATTATTTGCAAGCCCGTGTAATGCTTCGCTCCACCAGTTGAATGTTTTTATTCCCAGGCGGGGAATAGCTTCAGACTGATCGCACATTAACGCCGCTTTTTCTTCTAGCGTCAAACGTGATATTAAATCTTTAGCCCGTTCTTCTGAACTTAAATTTGGGTTTTGATAGGGCAATTGTTGTCCCCATAGGTTTATCATCAAACAAAAAACTTACAGAATTAATCAGTTCATTCTTCATATTTGAAAGCCCCCAGGATTTTATTGTATTTCTTCTTTTGTAGGTACCCGTTTCGATTTTGTTATTTATTTTCCTTCTTCAAGGACCATTTTGTCTATATTAAAGAGATCGCCATCCACTACAAACTTCAATACATGCTGACCGGCATTTAGTTTTATTGATTTCTTTACAACAGTCCAGTTTTGAAATCCCTTAGTATTTGGAACTGAAATTACTCCTGTTTTGTCAACGCCATCAGATTCAAGATGAAACTTTCCACTATCGTAGGACGAGGCAACATGAAATGATACATCGTATGTTGCAGTTTTATTCACATTAACCGTATATGCCATCCAGTCTCCGATATTAGTCCAACCGATATTATATCCACCTGCAGAACATTTTTCAATATCTACTCCCTGGTTCGGACGATATTGACCACCCTGATTGATATCGTCGCTGTCATAATAAGCATCGCCCTCACAGCCCACATCATAGTATTCAGCTTCTATCGTTCCCGGAATAGTATGTGGTTCATAAGCTTCCTGTTTCAACTCGCAGACTTCCATTAGTTTCCATTTATATGAACCATTTTCAGAATTGATCACTTCTATTTTGCTGCCTTCAGCAAGAGAATCACTTACAGCCAATATCATATTCGGAAACTGTTTATTGGAAATTATTAATAATCCGCTGTGTGCGTCATCAATTTTCCAGAGTTGATTATCTTTCCCGGTAGAATTAGAGATCGCGAGGTCCTTATTAGAAATACTGCACTCTAATATCTCTTGATCATTTTCACGGTTTATAATTTTATAAATACTTTTGCCCGCGCGTTCCAGCTTCCATTGGTTTGAAATATCTTTTCTTTTACTGGTCAGCATTAAATCAGAACCAAGTACCAAACTGCCTCTGTTATTGCCTGGGACTATGTAATAGTGCGGATTACAGTTAATATTGACATAATTGTCATACGGTGGAATTTTGCCATCAAAGTTTAATTTTAGAACGTATGCCATTTCATCGAAAGAGCGTTCCGGTAAGTTAACTACTAATCCTTCTGCATCCTGTTTGAAGTTTAACGGCAGGTATTTTCCAGCTTCATCATTAATCAGTTTAACTGATTTCAGATTTTTTAAATCAATTCTATCAGAAGACAATGATCTAAGTATTACTTCTTTCTGATCTTTTTCCCAGCCAAGCAATATTGCATAAAGCGTAGTATAATCTTTCGATCTTGTATAGCGAACATCTTTTGCTGTTCCTTCAAGCGGAGCTCCCATTACGCCATAACCGCTTCCCATTTTTGTAGGACCTTCACCGTATTTTTCCCATGCACGTGTTGCGTAAACTGCTTCGCCATATTTTTTCAACCATGCACCCATTGCAAGTAAAATATTCTTTTGTGCTTGCGGTATTGTACCATCCGCTTTTGGAGAAATATTAAGAAGCATATCTCCATTTTTGCTTATCCTATCGAGAAAGCTATGAAGTATTGCTTTTGCTGAATAATATTGAATCCCTTCGGTGTAGCACCAGCTTGAAGAACTGACAGCATCATCGGTAAGCCAATAATTATCTGTAATATCCGGGGGGCCTCCGCGTTCATAATCCAATACAGCGCACTTAGTATTCAGACCGTCTTTAAATGTGGCTACAATGGGTTTGTTCCATTCTTCAGCCTTATTATAGTAGTAAGCTAAAAATTGTAAAAGAATCGGTCGTGAAATAAGATGCAGATTGAAATCCTGGTAAATAATATCAGGTTTATAACCATTGATAACTTCTTTAAGCTTAGCTAACCAATAAGCTTCGTTCTTTTCTTTTCCCTGCTGCCCGAACAACATTTTGAGTTTGGGGTCGTTTGTTTTCGGTACGTGGTCATAATATCCGGTGATGTTGTATGCATGATGTAATGAAAGAATTACTTTCATATTTTTTTTACGGATAGCTTTAGTCAACAAACCAACAAGATCAAGTTTTGGTCCCATATCTTTCGCGTTCCACGGGTTAACCTTGCTTGCCCACATCGAAAAACCATCGTGATGCTCGGCCACCGGGCCCGGCAAACTTTAGCTCCGGCATCTGCAAAAAGTTGTGCCCATTCGTCGGGATCGAACTTCCCGCCTTCAGATTTGAGCTTCGGTGCAAACTGTACAAAGTTACCTTTCTTGTCTTTCGCACCTGTAATGAAATAATAGTACGGCCATACTGATGGATCGCCGTAAGTTTCAATATGATGTTTATTTTCAGGCGTACCTTTTATGTACATGTTGCGGGGATACCATTCGTTACCAAACGCAGGAACAGAGTAAACTCCCCAGTGGAAATAAATACCAAACTTGGCATCTTTAAACCACTCTGGGACAGGGTTAGCTTTATCCAATGATTCGAAGGTCGGTTGATATTCCTGTTTTGGAGTTTGAGCTGAGAATTTACCGTTTATTCCTATTATAAATAGAAAAAGAAAAAATATACTTTTGTTTTTCATAACTATTTTATTTTAAGGTTGTCTAAAACATCTTCGTCAGATATAACCCGAGATGATTTTTTAAATTTTGTCAAGAAAATATTTTAAGATATTTAATGAAAATATCACCAACTAAAATTAATTTTAAAAACATTTAATATGTATATATGCCTCCATTCAAGTTCAATACTCAACACATTGTTCTGTCCATGTTGGACCATTTATATAAAACGTCCCGTCTTTATAATGTACTGGTTCGATTCCCAGTTGAGGCATTTTTTCCCATGCTTTAAGATCGGGACAATACGGATAAGGACGTTTGTCGTACATTGTATAATGACAGGAGCTCCACAACTTACCGTCAGGCCCTTCGAATAACGAATTACTTGCTGCTTCACAATACGGATCCTCACTGTCCTGGTATTTCAGGTTTGCATATCCACCTTCTTTTGCAAGTTCCGGTCGATATCCTTTTTTTCGAGCACCGAAAATTGGTTCACGTGATGCAAGTTGCCACGGACCAAGCGGTGATTTCGATTTTAGTAAACCAATTTCATATCCGCGAGTCCAGGTAGAAAAAAACATGAAATAAGTACTATCTTTCTTGACAACACATGGGGCTTCTATACCACCAACCATCCAGTCGGGATGTCCCGGAGATCTTTTATCAAGAAATTTCTGAACGCCGCCAATAAGTTTACCTGTGGACAAATCAATTTTTGCCTGGAAGAGTCCGTTACCGCTGCAGTATAAATAAGTTTGTCCATCTTCATCTTCGAACAAAGTTGCGTCGTTATTATATTGAAGTGTTAAAGGACCGTTTACAAGTTTATACGGTCCAGTTACTTCATCTGATGAGAACAACCAGATACTGTGAGTTTTCATTCCTTTCGGATCTTCCTTGGTAACTTTACCGCTATTTACAGTAAGCCAATATTTATTTTTTATGAAATGAATTTCCGGAGCCCAGAACCGCCCATTGTAAGGACAGTCTGGAGGAAGTTTGCTAGCATCGATAAGCCAACTCTGCTGCTGCCAGTGAATCAAATCATCCGATACCAGAAGGCGAACACCGGGATTGTGCCCTGTCCAGATAGGTGCGGAAGTTCCAGTACAGTACCACTTATCACCTACCTTGATAATATCATAATCCCTCATCGAAAGTGATGTATCTCTTGTAATCGGGTTGGTATAGCAAAACTCATGTTCGGCGATATTATTGTTCGAATCCGTATCATTGTTTATCTGTGCAAAACAAGAAGATGTTAAGACTATTACACTCCAAAATAAAATCACTACTTTCTTCATAATTATTTTCCAATTTTTTTACTAAAATTTAAAATTCACCTAACATTCCAGCAATTAATTGGATTGGAAAAATCGCTATCAAAAATATTTTAACTTTCATTTTGCTGATATCAAACCATATCCTGTTTGCTTATCTATAAATAGAGCCGGACTTTAATCCTTAAACAGTAGCTGTGCAAATTCGTGCAGACTGCGTCTCCAGCTCTGCCACTCGTGAGCTGTTTTAGGTGATACATAAAAATGTGCATTGATCCCTTCTTTTGAAATTGCGTCAACATCCTCTTTTGGATCCCCACCAAAGGGCCCGTTACGAGGCCTGTTTTTCATATTCTCAATTTCCCTGCCGCCGTAGCTTACAAATACTAGTTTTACTTTTTCCTTAAAACCAGGTGTATTATTAACATCATCCAGCCTAATACTGCCGCCGCTGAAAAGACCGATAGAGGAGAAAGTGTCAAGATTCGCCAGTGTGATCATTCTTGTTTCAAAACCACCCATTGAAAGACCGGCCATAGCACGATTTGGTTGATCACTTAATGTGCGGAAGTTTGAATCTATGAAAGGAATCAGTTCGTCGACGAGAACAGTTTGAAATGGTTTGATAGAAAAATTTCTGAGGCCGCCTATTTTAACGTCATTTGTCATACCATAGGTCATTACAATTATAAATGGTTTGGCTTTGCCTTCTGCAATCAGGTTGTCCATTATTATATTTACTTTCCCTTGATTTGGCCATCCGTATTCATTTTCCCCATAACCATGTTGCAGGTATAATACAGGATATCGTTTGTTTAAATTCTTTCCATAATCCGGAGGAGTATACACAAATGCTCTCCGTGAGGTATTGGTACTTTTCGAAGGAAAGTAAATCTCACTTATCTGTCCGTGGGGAACATCCTTGAGTGTATAAAAATCCTGGTCATGGGCGGGAATATCAATTCCGCTACCCCAGCGCATGGCACCATAATAATACAGGCTGCCGGGATCCGGAACTGCGGCTCCGTCAACCCAAAGTTGATAATAATGAAATCCCTCATCCTGTGGGCCAGATTCTCCGGTCCACACACCGTTCGAGTCTTTGACAAGGTCATATTTTACTGCACTAATATCCAGCTGAACTCTATGTGCATCTGGTGCTGAAAGTTGAGCACGTACCCGGCCTTCTGAATTAACCATAGGATATTCTTTCCCCGGTTGATTCGTGGTAGCGGGTTTAAAATCTTCCTTAATGGAATTCTGGTCCGTTTGAGCATAGCTTAAAGAGGCCGATAAAGTTAGTAATAATATTACTAAACAAGCTCAGGGTTTGTTTCATTGTTCTTCTCCTTTAGTTTTTAATTATGAAGTATACGAATTCATTAAAATAGATTGTGGTTTTTGTATTTTATTAAATTCTTTTCTAAAGATTTTGTCCCTTCTCAAGTAATTTGATTCTATCTAATTAAAAGCATCTTTTTTGTTTCAGAAAAAGTCCCCGCGGCCAATATATCCGATTGGATGGTTATGCGATAAAAATAAATTCCGGTTGTAAGATTGCTCATTCGGTAGGAACTGGCATCAAACTTTACTTTATAAATCCCGGCGTTTTTTTCTTCATTAACTAATGTCGAAATTTCCTTTCCAAGAACATCATATATTTTTAATGTTACATGACTTAACGCTGGTATTTGATAACTAATAACCGTACTGGGATTAAAAGGATTAGGATAATTTTGGTTTAAATTAAAATCATTGTTATAATTCTTTTTATTCCTTTTAATTCCGGTTGGGTTAAGAGTCAATTCATCAAGAATATTAATTAGATTTCCATTTTCATCATAAATACAAAGCTGAACTTTTTTAGTGCTATCAGGAAGAGTTACGGATTCGGATAAATTAAAATTTTCAAGAGGTGAAACATTATGTTCAACCCCTTCCCCTATCTTTTGTCCTGAATTATCCATAAAAATTAGCTTAGCTTTCCCTGCATAAAACAGCTCCATAATTCCCGGTAATAACATTATTATCAAACTTCAAAAAAGCATTAACAGCTCCTGCAGAATTTACATTTAGAATAGGACCTTTCACTTTTGCAGCATACCAGTCTTCAGTAAATGAAATCATTCCTCCTGAAGGAATATCTTCAACCGGACCTGTAACTTCGACTTCTACATCTCTTGCGTCCATATAAACTGCAATGCGGGCACCATTATCCGGATACTCCGCACCTTCAAAAACAGGGAATGTTTTAGCAAAGGTAACTCCATTTAATTCATCAACGAAACAGATCCATCCTTTATTAGGATCTGCAAACAACTTTTGTGAGTTAGGTGTGAATTGACATCCATAAACTCCCGGAGCTGCTTCCCCCGTCCATCCTGCCGAAGCCTGGTCATATTTAACTCCATCCCTACCAAAAACACTGTTTGGATTTATAGGAAAGTAAACCCAAAAATCTTTAAAGTCATCTTCATTGGGATGAGTTGCAATGCTTTGTGTATTGTCCCAGATTCCCCAATTGACAGTAGTGTCGCCGGTATTCAAAAGAAACTGCTCCATTTTAACCCTGCTCGAATTTTTATAAATAGTCATTCTTCTTACAAATTGAAGGTTTGGAGCTTTCCATTGTTCAATGGGGCTTGTAACTTTAATTGTAGATGAATCAGGAGTATCTGCTAAAATTTCATAAGTATACTTTCCGCCGTCTAATATAGGCGGGGGAGGCCAGCTCCACCTTCCCGGACCATACTGCGGTGAAGGCCAGTTTTTAAAACCTCCGAAATTGCGGAAGGGAGAAGTTGCTGTAGGAGTATATATTTGTCCGTTTAAACTTGAATCTCTGTAGATTGATACATATCCGTTAAGATTATACTGCATTACTCTTGCACCGATATCAGGAACAGTTACGGTTGATATTAAACCGTTTTTCATAATGAGCGCTTTCCAACCATTCCAATCGGATTTAACTTCCAATGAAGTTCCGTAACCTTGAGCTAAAATTAATTGTGAAAGGAAAAGAAAGAGTAAACTTATTTTTTTCATGAAACCTCTTTTTTATTCTAATACTTTTTTGAGCAAAATATGACTCTTTTTTTATTCACATATTTATTGTAATTCCAGATTCTTTCAAACCGCCCAACATTTCCGAATCAAATTTTCCGCCTTCGGATCTGAGTTTAGGTGCAAACTGTACAAATTAACTTTTTTGTCCTTTGCACCCATAATGAAATAATTGTACGGCCATTCTGATGAATCTCCGTAAGTTTCCATATGTTGTTTATTTTCGTCAATCTTTAGAATTCATTAATTGTCGAATTCTTGTTTAGCCAAGCGAATAGAATATACCGCGCCGGCTGTACTGCCAGGTTCTGCCTGAAATTTCAATCGAATATTTTCTTTGCCTTCAATCATTGAGTTTGGAATTTTATACTCTATATCCAGAAACTTTGATTCGTACCATCTACCTGTATTGTTTTCAGAAACAAGTTTTTGATCGTCAATATAAATGTCAAAGATTCTGCTTCCCCATTCGTAACCAAAATAACGAACTATCAAAGACAGATCTGTTTCATCATTTGTTTTTAGATTATAACTGAAATACCCTCCGTTTCTGGCATCCCGCCAAAACTGGTCTAAGAGCACGCCGGAATTTGAATTCGAAGTTAGCATTGCATGATCTTTCTCTGGTTGTTGTTCACCAGGTTCGACAAAATCAATTGTACGGTTTTCTAATTCAAGTTTTTCTTTCTCTACTGCGGCAACTGAATCAAGATATGAATGATATTGAGAATTTGTTAAATCCATCCAGTACATCATATATCTTGCATCATGGATTTTAAAAAACGGTTCAAGCACAACATCAATCGGGTTAATCATTTTCAGATTAGGAAGAGTAAAAGTTAGTGGCTGCCCATCAACCGGTTTTAATTTATCTACAATTTCCGAATGACTATCGGCAATTATTATTGGAGCTTTATCTATAGGGAGTCTCTTCCCACTGGCAATTTGCCCCCATCTGCTGTCGTCTGCAATCAGACCTGCTAAATCTTCCGTTCCTGTTTTGGCCCCAAGTAAAATCGGTCCGTGCAATAATGCAACATAAGTCGGAACATTAGGCAACTGTTCAATTGAATTATGCATAGGTAGAATAATCTGTACTACATCACCAGCTTTCCATAACCTTTCAATAGCGACATAAGAAGAAGGGTGAGACGCGTATGGTGTCATGTTACCGTTAACAAAAATTTTCAATGCTTTTTCCGCCACCCACGACGGATAACGAATCATCAAAGTAAATTTTGATGTGCCTTCTGTTACAGTTAATCTGGTTTGTTCTTCAAATGGAAATTTTGTTTCCTGTTTGATCTTTATTCCTTTTTCTCTCCAGTTTAGTTCCGAGGCAACGAAAAGGTTTAAGAACAATGAATCGTTCTGATGTGTATATATTAATTCATTATACTTGCTATGGTTTTCCATACCAGTTCCTACGCAACACCACATCGCTTCATTCGGAGCAGAATAAACTCTATAATGACGTGGGCGTGCTGGTGTAAAATAAACATAACCTCCCGTTTCAGGATTTTGTGTTGATAAAATATGATTAAACATTGTTCTTTCGTAATAATCAATATATTTTGCCAGCGGGTGAAACCTGAACAAATCTTCAGTTAATTTAAGCATATTATAAGAGTTGCATGTTTCAGGACCTTCAACATCCTCAATATAATCGCTACTAGCTTTTTTACTTGGGAAATGTTCCTTCCTGCTATTTCCTCCAAAAGCAAGAGTACGATTTTTTGTTACTGTTTCCCAGAAGAAGCTGCTTGCCTTTATATATTCTTCATCATTAGTTAGTTCTGCTATTCTCTGAAATCCCACAACTTTTGGAATCTGAGTATTTGCATGTTTATTATCAAGATTATCATTTCCTGCCGCCATTGGTTCAAGCAATGCTTTATGAGAGAATCGTTTTGCGGCGATTAAATATTTTGCGTCACCAGTCATCTGGTAAGCGTCCGCAAAAATTTCATCCATTCCTCCATGTTCTGTATCGAGCATAGATTGCATTTGATCATCCGTCAATGCAGACGTAATAGCAATTCCCCAGTCGCAGAATTTTAAGAAAATAGTTTTAGCATCTTCATTTCCTGCATATAACCAGGCATCCCTTAACCCTGCATACATTTTATGAACATTATACCATGGAACCCATGCAGCATGGTATGCGCTAAAGTCTCCTGTTTTTAATGTTGACCATATCTTTTTGCTATTAGGTACTCCACCAACATACCCAACTCCCCAATCCGAGTTATTTTCTTTATTAGCTTCCTGACAAGCTTTGAGTTCAGATATCATATACTCCATTCTTCTTTTGCATTCAGCATTTTTTGTCGCCGCATAATTCATTGCCATTGCAGATAAATAATGTCCTCCGATGTGTCCATCTAATCCCTCCCAGTTTGGATAGCTTTGCGCCTTTGGTTTTAGCCCTGCTTCTTTACGATAAGGAGCAAGCAAACGGTTAACATCATATTTTAACAGAGTTTGGATATTGAGATTACGGGCATGTTTAAATGGCCCATTAAGCAATGTTACATCATATAATGGAAATTCATTTGGATATAATTTATCCTGGGCATAAGAGACAAAAATTAAATTACATATTACAATCAAAAGAATTTTTTTCATTATTATATCCCTTCTGAATATTTAAATAAACAATCAACTTTTGTTAGAGGAATTCTTCTTTGGTACCCAACACACTGTCTTTTTCTTCAAAGAATTTATTTATTAGGTATAAATATTTCATATATAGAAAGATCACAATTTGATTAAAAATTAATTATTCTGTTTATGTGATATTTTATATGGTTCAAGTTGATCTTTAAATTTGATAATTAACTCTTTTAACGCTTTCATATTTATTTCACCCTGTCTGAGCATTTCGACTTCCCAGGTGGGGGGAATTCTCATAGCAGTAAGTTCCCCTGCTTCCAAAAGATTTGCGGAAGTTTCAGCAATATCCAATCCTTCTTTCCATTCTTTATTGGGATCGTTAAGCCATTTATTGCTCTGATTAACAATTTTTGTTACCCAACCTTCCTGATCTGGAACACTGGGAAGTATGTCTGCCGTACGTTTACGGAAAAATCCCATAATTGCTGCCGCAATCGATGGATCACGAACACTACCATCCTCATAAAATACACCGTGGACAGTTCCCCATCCTTTACGAACAATCATTAGTTCCCATATATACCACCCAACCTTTGCTTTCATATGTTCCTGAAGTGTAACATCATAAGGATTGGCGCGCGCGATACAACCTATTTCGCCGTCTATCAATGGCTTATGTACCTTCGCTGCAAATTCCTTTGCCCGAGCAATGTTATTCCTTATTTCTTCACGGGTTTGCGAATAATCATGAAACTGAAGTACATCAACATAATCAGCTAATTCAATCATACCATCGACAAAAGCCATTCCTATAGTAACAGGCGTATTAGGATCAAGTTCATGGAAAGTATTAGCTAAAAATTTACTTGTCTCGAAGTTTCTTAAAACTCTTTCACGCGGAGTTGGCGGCCAATCAGGTTCATTCATAACATCCCAGACAGCAAGACCCGGTTCATCAGATAAAGTGTTAATTAAAAATTTAGCCCAATCTCTTGCAAGGTTTCGCTTTGTTGTATCTCTCAACCATGGTCCGTAACCTACAACAGGCATAACTCCAATACCTCTCTTATAACATTCTTGGACGAAATGCCTAAGCTTTAGAGGAAGACCCTCCTTATCTTCAACATAGGCTTCATACGGAACAAAAACACGCACCTGATTTAGATTTAGAATTTTTGCTAAGTCAAGATCAAATTCAATTCTGGTAGAATCATACTTTACCCACGTATCGATATGGTGGTGTGGTGAAACTGCATTTGCCGGAGTATAGTTGAACCCCCTGATAAGAGATGGGTCCCTGGAACCTGTGAAATCAAATCTTGATTTTTTCCCGGTTGAATCAGTTTGTCCGGCCTGAACGACCGAACAAATGAATAAAAGAATTATAATTGATTTTTTCATATTCAAACCTTTTGAATAAACTTATAAAGTAACTTGCTTTGTAAAATAGATTTTTACCTAAACAAAAGCGGAGCAAAATTGTAAAAATCATGTCTCCAGAATGCCATAATTTAACGTGTATCCGGAATCGGAACTTTCGCAGGTAATGATCCAGCAGGTTTGCCGAATACAGTAAACTCGATAATTCCCAGAGGTATAGATTTCGGCCAATTAGTTATTGTTAATCTAACAAAACGGCATTTCACCGGAGGAATTTCCTCAAAGATTGTATTTCTTGAGATATTGTTATTTGTCTGGTCAAGAGCAGTTTTATACGTTTCTCCATCCATCGACGTTTCTATTTTGTATTGATAAATATCATCAGGCGTCTCCGATGTAGTTCTACGCTGCCCAAAGCGCCTTCGCACTCCGTTGAACATTAAACGAACACCATCTATTGTGAACAACTGAACGATATCAAAACGGGTTGCAGGAGAAAGTTCGATAGTCAAAGTCGGCATCGTATCGGTTGGTACAGGTTCCCACATTGTTCCGCTGGAATTGTCAACTAGCATAAGCTGCAAATCTTCCCGGTTGTTCGGAAGAAAATTTTGAAAGTGCATTCATTGCCCGTACTTTGTTAATTGTAACAGGAATTGATCCACTGTTTCCTTTTGTCGGATCGCTGATTGTAGCCGGAGCCCATTGCGGTGTTTCTGTAACTTTAACCGACATGTTGCCAGCCTTATCAAAGATGATCCGATCCATTCCTATCCGTCTTCCACCGGGAGGATTGGATAATACAATCGTATAGAATTGCCATAGATTACCCTCCGGCCCTTCAACAATAGATCCGTGACCCGGACCTGTTACGATGCCGTCAGTCTTGCGAAGCAGGGGATTATTAGGCGCATAAGTAAAAGGGCCCATAGGAGATTTAGCAGTGTAGTATCCCTCGGCATAGGTTTTCCATTGTGTTCCGGAAGCTGAATATTCCAGATAATAAGTCCCATTTACTTTTTCTAACCACGGTCCCTCAACCCAGGCAACATCAGGGTACTCGTTCATCTCACCA
This sequence comes from uncultured Bacteroidota bacterium, assembly GCA_963772675.1. GTDB lineage: Bacteria > Bacteroidota > Ignavibacteria > Ignavibacteriales > Ignavibacteriaceae > JAKAGZ01. The sequence continues at coordinate 23,227 of CAVYYF010000004.1, read as the reverse complement.
TAACGTTCCCAAATATGTTTACTGTTGAATCCGAAAAGATGTTTAACCGGGCCTGCAAATCTCGTAAGATCATTTGGGTCTAACTCTACAACGTAAATACCGCTAACGCCGCGTCCCGGATAATACAGGTACGGTTTGTTGTCATCGTCTATAAAAATATCCATATCAAAAGGTCCGTTCCAACCGCCTGAAACATCCGGTGTATTCTTCCATTCTCCCAGACTTGTATAAGGTCCAAGTGGATTATCAGCTTTATACAACGGTCCATCATTTCCGCACATATAAAAACTGCCGTTGTATTTCACAACATGCGGTGCTATAGGGACGCTATTTACTTTCTGAAAAGACCAGTCGAGCATATCGTCTGAAACCCACGCGCCTCCTCCTGTGCAGAACATATAGTATTTGCCGTTTTCACGTATAACGGTTACATCGCCGGAAGCACTGCCACCCGGCGCAGTAATCATGGGCAGGGGATTACAGTAACGTTTTGTTTTACCAATTTCCGGTTTCGGCTCGTTACTTTGTTGACCAATTGCAATGTTGGAAGTGCAAATCATTGCCGGTATAAGTAATAAATAGATAATATTTTTCTTCATATTTTTTTTCTCATTAGTGCCTATAATATTTTTCGGCAAGATTATCTTAATTATTTTTTCAGTTCAATTGTTACAACCGACTTTGAAGGCAGATCAACTTTCAGAATATTATTCTTGATACTGAATGAAGAAAATTTCTGGATGTCAACCTTTTCAGGTTTGCCAAAGTCATTATAATCATTTTCATGTGGCGCTGTAATTATTTCGCCTGAAACATTAGCTAAATTATCAGAACCTCTTAAATCGATTTCAACATTTTTATCTTTATGCGGATCAATATTAGTAAGCGATATGTGAATTCTTCCTTCTTTATCTTTTGAAGCAGATGCACTAACACTCGGCAAAGTCATACCGTCATACGAATAATCTTCAGAAGTTACATTAATTGGTAAAAGAGTTGCGTCCTGATGTACTTTATACATTTTGAAAACATAAAAGCTCGGAGTCTTTACAATTTGATCACCTTTTGTAAGTATCATTGCCTGAAGTACATTTACCATTTGTGCAATGTTTGCCATTTTCACACGACGAGCATGGTTGTTAAAAATATTGAGATAGAGGCCAGCTGTAACGGCATCACGCAAAGTGTTTTGTTGAAATAAAAATCCCGGATTTGTTCCTGGTTCAACGTTGAACCAATTTCCCCATTCATCTGCCATTATACCGATTCTATCCTGGGGGTCATATTCATCCATTAAAGCTATATGTTTTTCAAGGCGTTCCTCCATTACCAACGTATTCTTCATAGTGTAGAACCAATCGTTTTCATTGAATTGCGTTGCTGAAGTTTTATCATTCCAACCATGGCAGAATGTATAGTAATGAAATGAATATCCCTGAATTAAATTTCTAAATTTCTGTGTTTTCTTTAACACTGTTTCCGTCCAATCAAAATCGGGATCAGTTCCGCCGCTGGCTACTTTAATTAATCCGCGTCCGTGCATATATGTGGAAAATCTTTTAAACAAATCAGCATAATAATCCGGAGTCATATTTCCACCGCAGCCCCAGCTTTCATTACCTACTGCCCAAAATTTTACGTTCCATGGTTTTTCTCTTCCGTTTTTCTTTCGCAATTCGGTCATTGGGCTTTTAGCATCAGAGTTTATATATTCAACCCATTCCGAAGCTTCCTGAACTGTACCGCTACCTACGTTTACGCAAATGTAAGGTTCTGCTCCAATTTGTTCGCAAAAATCCAAAAATTCATGAGTGCCAAAACTGTTATCTTCAGTCACTCCTCCCCAGGTAGTATTAACAATAGATGGTCTCTGATCTTTCGGGCCTATTCCATCTTTCCAGTGATAAGTATCTGCAAAACATCCACCAGGCCAGCGCACAACAGCAGGATTAATTTCTTTGAGTGCGGCAACAACATCATTCCTTATTCCGCGCGTATTTGGAATCTTAGAATTTTCACCTACGTAAATTCCACCGTAAATACCATGCCCTAAGTGTTCGGCAAAATGACCATAAATAAATCTACTTATTGTATACTTACCAAGATCGACATTTATAATAATTCGGTTTGGATCTTTTGGGGTATTTTCCTGTGCATTTAATAAAATTGTATTAAATATAAACAACACCAATAATAACTTTGTAAAAAATCGCATACTTCCTCCTCTAGTATTTAAATAAATAGAATTAATCTTTTATAATTACTCCTTCGTTCTTATTGTAACATCTGATTCCTGCAAACCGTCAGCGGTTGCCGTAAGCTTTAAGTTACCGGTCTTATCTTTAGATTGAATTATTACAAGAGCCAAACCGTGGAAAGCTTTTCTCTCACTGGCTTTGAAATACTCATGGCTGATTGGGTTACCGTTGCCGACTCCTGCGATAGAACCTTCGCCATTAATACTAAATTTCACTAGATTGTCTGCGTTTGGACAAACACGACCTTCCTTATCTACGATCTCAACTTTTACATAAGATAAATCCCTGCCATCAGCACTGATTTCTGTTCTATCTGGAATTAATAGTATTTTAGCTGGGTCACCCGTAGTCTGAACTTCATCAGTACAAATTATTTTCCCGTTGTTTTTAGCTACTGCTTTTAATGTTCCCGGAGAGTAGGGAACGTTCCAAACGAGATGTAAATCTTTTGTATCACTTAATTTCTTTTCACCGAGGGATTTTCCATTCAGAAACAATTCCACCGATTCACAATTACTGTAACACCAGACAGGTATCTTCATTCCTTCAAAACCTTTCCAATTCCAGTGAGGAAGAATATGAACCATCGGTTTGTTTGTCCACTGGCTCTGGTAAAGATAATAGCGGTCTTTTGGAAATCCGCATAAATCCACAATACCAAAATAGGAACTTACAGAAGGCCAACTAAAAGGCGTTGGTTCCCCGATGTAATCAAAACCTGTCCATACAAATTCGCCAGCGACCCAGGACGCATCCTTTACTGCCTTGAGGGTCGACTCAGCTGTATTTCCCCAACTGGGAGCGTTCATATCGTACGACGAACACTGGTTGTCCAGTTCCTTTATTATTTTAAGTGTATCGCCATCTTTAACCAGGTTGTATACTCCGCGTGTACTGACAGCTGATGATGTTTCTGAACCGAATAGTTTTGCCTTTCCTTTATAGGTATTGTAAAAAGCCATATTATAATTAATGCCTAATATATCAAGCGGTTTCGAGAAGCCACTTTTAACTGCCGCTTCTGGTGTGTTGCAAGCTGAAGTAACAGGTCGGGTCGGATCTTCCTTATGGCAAATATCTACAAGCCGCTTTGACATTTCGTATGCGTTGGCATTGTCTTGCTCGGGGATTTCGTTACCGATACTCCACAAAATAATACTTGGATGGTTTTTGTCGCGAAGAATCATATCTGTTAGGTCTCTCTTACTCCATTCGTCAAAAAACCTTCCATACCCATACTCTGTTTTATTCCTTTTCCACTCGTCAAACGCTTCGTCCATAACCAGGAATCCCATACGGTCACATAAATCCAGCAGTTCGGGTGCAGGTGGATTGTGGCTTGTACGGATAGCGTTGCAACCCATACTCTTCATAATTTCCAATTCACGCTCAATTGCTCTTTTATTTACTGCGGCTCCCAGACTTCCCAGGTCGTGATGCAGACATACGCCTTTTATATTAACGTGTTTACCGTTTAAGAAAAATCCTTTGTCAGTAGTAAATTCAGAAGTGCGGATTCCGAAAGGAGTATTGTAGGTATCTTCAGCATTGCCGCTCACAAAAACTTCGGACTTAACATGGTAAAGATTTGGTTTTTCCAGCGACCATAATTTCGGCTTTGGAACTTTGACAACCTGTACGAAAGTGTTGATGCTACCTGTTTCTACTTTCTGAGTTAAGTTGCTGCCGGCAACTTTGTTTCCTGACTCATCAACAATAATAGTTTTAAGAGTTACTTGCTGTGCAGAAGCAGATTGATTTCGGATATTTGTTTTAACACTAACAGTTGCTTCGCTTGCAGTAACTTTCGGCGTAGTGATATAAGTTCCCCAATGTGCAATATGAACAGGATCAATTACGGTTAATCTTACGTTCCGGTAAATGCCTGCACCGGAATACCACCGCGAACAAGGTTGCTGTACATCAACTCTGACAGCCAAAACATTTTTCCCGCTGCCAAATTTCAGATGCTTAGTTAATTCATATTGAAAGCTGGAATAGCCGTATGGCCTGTTGCCAAGATGAACACCGTTGATCCAGACATCGCTATTCATATACACGCCGTCAAACTCAATGAATACACGTTTGTTTTTAATATCTTCGGGCAGTTTAAACTCTTTCCTGTACCAGCCGATACCACCGTCTAAGTAACCGCCCCCGCTTCCACCCGGACTGGTCGATTCAAATGGACCCTCAACAACTTTTTCTCCTTCATCATAAATGCCACCACCCTGTATACCATCGAATACCCGAACTGCAATACTGTTTTTCTCTCCGTAGTGAATGATTTCGTGAGGAACTTTATAATACCGTAATTGATCCCAAGCAGTAGTATAGTTGGGTGGAAAAGAACCCATACCGCCTACTTTTACTCCGTTGAAAAATGTCTCATCAGCGTCGTCAATTTTGCCAACATTAATAAAAATGTCTTTCCCATTTAAATCTGCAGGTACGGTCAACTCGCGACGGTACCATCCATACACGTTATCCTGAGTATAGTTAGAACTTTTTTCCCAGGTTGAAGGAAGCTCCACTGTCTGCCAGGAATTGTCGTTTAAATCCGGGCTCTTCCAATGCTGGTTATCGCCCTCTTTGAATTTCCATTCTCCCTTCACAACATGGAACTCAGGTACATCCTCTTTTTTAGATTCAGACAGGGCAACTCCTTCAATACTCCAGTCGTGAGGCAGATCAAGTAATCTCCAATGTGAATCATCAAGTGAGGGATTTTGTCCGTCTTTTACATCACCAAATTTGAAATGCCATTCTTTGGTGAAAAATTTTGTTGTCCTTGGAGAATCAGAAGCGCTGCAAAATTTAGCAGATAAAGTTGCAGCAAGCAGAACAGCACTAACGATCAGAATAAAATAAAATTTAGTCTTCATTTGATAACTCTTAATTATTTTGGTTTTGTTATTTCACAAGTTAATTAAATTGCATCTTTTAATTCCGTATATCTTTATTGTCATTTCAAGTTCTTCCTTATTTTATCAGTAAGAAAATTACTCCTTTATAGTTTTACTTTCACCTTCTTCACCTTTGTACGTTACTACTTTATCGAATTTTTCAACAGGAGTGATTCCAATGCCTTTGTTTTTTCCCACAACAACTATGTTGAACTTGCGTTCATTGAGCATTCCGGGGAAAGAACCTTTACGATCATTGATAGTCAATTCTTTTTTCGCATCATCCCAGGTAAAGGTTATAGTAGAATAAACTCCTTTCTCATAATCGTAGTTATCATTTTCATCTTCATATAATGTAAATTCACCGTCAGCGCCGGGATAAATTCGTATTTCAAGATTATTCCATTTTTTCTCTGTTGCATATTGTACTTTTGGACCTATAGGAATTATTGAACCTGCTTTTGCATACAACGGCATAATATCAATTGGCGTTTCTTCATTAATTGTTTGTCCGCCTTTAAATTTTTCACCTGTCCAGAAATCAATCCAATCTGTTCCCTTGGGTAAGTAAACTTCTTCACTTTTTATCTTGCTAAAATCCCCAATTTTGGTCGTATCGTTTCCGTGAACTACGATTTTTGAATACATAGGTTTGGTAACAGGACAAACGAGCAATGATTTTCCAAACATATACTGATTATTAATATCAAGCGCTTGCTTATCATTTGCAAAATCCATAACCAGCGCACGCATCATAGTTGATTGATTTGCAGTTACCTCCCACGAGGTAGAATAAATATAAGGCAGCAAATAGTAGCGCAGGTTTATAAACTTATCAATTGCGTCATAAACCTTATCGCCCTTCTTACCGAATTGATAAATTTCGCGCGGTGCATCTGTTCCGTGTGAGCGCATCATAGGGCAGAAGGCACCGAACTGTATCCAGCGAGCATAAAGTTCACAGTAATTTGCATCTTTCAATTTTTGCGGAAAGTTCCAGAGGAAAAACCCGCCTATATCACTATTCCAGTTTGGAATGCCGGAGAGTGAAAAATTTAAGCCGGCCGAAATTTGATCTCTGAGGGCTTTCCATGACGCAACTACATCGCCTGACCACGTATCGGCACCGTAGCGCTGTTGACCTGCAAATGCAGATCGGGTAAGGATAAATACGCGTTTATCAGATGTAACTGATCTTTGATGTGTATAAACTCCACCTACAGTCATTAAAGGGAAAGCATTACGTACCTTGCGGAATGAACCAAGATATGTTTGATCGTCTAAATCGGAAGGTTTAAAATTCAAGTGGTCAGGTTCCGACGAATCCATCCACCATCCGTCCATACCGAGTGAAAAAATACCTTTGTTAAGATACTTCCAGTAAATATCCCGGGCTACCGGATTGAAAGGATCATAAACTTTAACACCTGAAGGGTAATCCATTCTCGGCGGCCATTTTGCTGAACCAGACAGAGGCCAGGTTTGAAAATCCATAAGTGCACCGATTTTTTTCAAATCTCTATATTGTTTGGTCATGGGGCCAAACGAATTCCAGATTGATATAATCATGTGTGCATGCAACTTATGAACATCGTTTACCATTTTTTGCGGATTGTAAAATTCTACGTTGAGGAAGTCCATTGCATTCCACAAATAATTGTTGCCCCAGTACTGCCAGTCCTGAATTATGCCATCAAGTGGAACCCCCAACTCGCGGTATTTTTTTACTACATTTACTAATTCATCCTGACCTTTATAACGTTCTTTGCTTTGCCAGTAACCATAAGTCCAGAGCGGGAACATTGGGACCTGCCCTGTTAATTCTCTCATTTTTGCAATTACACCATCAGCATTGCCGCCGTACATAAAATAATAATCTATACAATCGCCAACATCAGATTTGAATGATGTGCTATCCTGGTTGTCAACAAAAAGAGTAGGGGAGTAGTTATCCCAAAACAATCCGTAACCTTTTACTGAAACAAAGAAGGGAACATAGTCATCCGTATTTCCTTGTATCATTTCTAATTTAAGGTTACGCTGAATCATTTTACCTTGTTGCTGCTGTCCCAGTCCATAGATTGCTTCATCTTTATCCAGAACAAAAGACTGCAATACGCTGTAAGTTTTCACACCGGCATCATTGAAATTCGTAAACGCAACGCCATTCACTTTCTCATTTAATAAAGTTTCTCCTTTAGAAGTTGAAAAGGATATTTTCCCATCTTTCAGATTCACATCTACCTGAACATTTTTACTTTTCAGGAAAAGTTCATCACCTTTCTGATTTATGGTAAAGTCTGTTTCCTGCGGAGCTTCAATTACTGAAAGACTTTTTTTATTGAAATTTTTCCCTTCCGGTGATTTAAGCACTCTAACAGTAGACGAATTGTAGAATTGAATCTCAACTTCCGTAGAATCGATTATTGATTTTATCCCCCGATCTGTTCTCTGATAGTTCTGAGCATTTGCAGAAAAAACTATAAGGCATATAAAAGATGCAATGGTTAAAAATATTTTTTTCATATCTTCATCTCTATTTATCTGAATAAAATAAAGTAACTCTTTGCAGAGTTTGCTTATACTGTTTTATTAAAAAATCTTTTATTTCTTCATGTATCCGACTTCCCGATAATATTTCTCAGCGCCAGGATGCAATGGTACACCAAAATTTTGCCAGGCAGTTTTCGGATCGTATGTATAAATTCTGATGAACCATTTTAGTGCCCCGTGATTTTCATCAATAGCTTTAGCAAGGTCATAAGCAGCTTGTTCGGGAATGTCATCCCGTGCAAAGATAGCTTCTCCTGATCTGCCCAGAGTTTTTATCTGGCGGTCAACGCCTTTAAGCAAGCCAATCTGAGCCTCAACAAATTCTGCATCAACATTTTGCTGAGCAATTTGTTTTAACAGGTCTTCAGGTAGTTGTAAAAAATAAAGATCAAACTTCTGACTTAAAGTTGTCCAATAAGAAGATTCAGGATTCATCGAAGGACTTGCCAGGAAACCGGCAATGATATCAAAATTACCTTTCAAAGCCTCATCTACTGTAACCCCCATGCTTCCTCCCCATGTTTTAATGTCATCAGCAGTTATGCTATAGTATTTCAGGATAATCTTCATATTATTATCAGCGCCCATAATTCTTACAGGCAGATGTTTTTGTTTTATAACGTTAAAGTTTTTAATTCCCGATTCTTTCCTTGCAGCAATAAGATAATAGAAGGGGTCTTCAAGCTTTGCAATAAGGCGGAGATTGCGAAAAGGTCCTTTGCCCGCAAGTTTGTCTTTATATGCTGAGTTCAACATTGCACTGGAGGTTACGCCAAAATCGACACGTGCATTAACACGAACATTAACTCCATCTGCAAGATTTATTTTATCAAGGGGCGGAGGATAGTCATGTTCAGAAACAAGACTAGGTCCGTACCACCTGTTACAATTACGGCAGAGGATTACAGTATAGCCAAATGGTTTCATTGATTCTTTGACATAGTCACCGAGTTCGCCCCAGGGGCATCCGTTTTTACATGCTGCAGCCATTACCGGTTTTTTTACATCCCATCCTGTTTTACCAACATCAATGTCTTGCTGTGCAACCATAGTCCCAGCAAACAGCACTACCAATACACTTATGATTTTAAATGTTCTTTTCATTTTTATTTTTCTTTAAAACCTTTATTTCATTATCAATGTGCTGTACCTTGTAACAGTTTTTCTAAAACTTCAAATTTTTCAGGGCTGGTAATTGGCCGTTGTTCTATCTTATTGCCCAACTCCATAGTTTTCTTGGCTGTTGATTTAAAAACGGGCCACCCTGGTAATCCTTTACCATTCGGGTTTCCTGTTGAAATAAAATTTATCCAGTAGTCAGACATAATCTCTGCTATCTTTTTGTCTTCTTCTGTCCACGGCTTTGGTGACTGATTCAGGTTATCAAATACGTATGGGAGTTCAGAGGAATGAAAAGCAAGATAGCGTTCTTTAGTTGCGCCGGGTTCCTGATGTGTAAATATATATGTGTATATATTTGTCCTGCTGGTCTTCCCGCGTTTTACCGACCACAAGTACATAGATACCATAGACATATCACGTGCAAACTTTTTCTGGGACTCTGCTGCTTCAGCATCTGTGGAAGCAGGGTAAAGTTTTAGAATCTCATCTGCCAGTGATCCGGTCCGCTGTTCTCACTTCTTTCCTGAATTCTTTTGCAGGAACTTTACCATAATTGTCTATTGTAGCTGCCTTCGTCCGCAACCCATCCGGTTATAGTGGTAACATCATTTTGTTTGCCCGCTTTAAAAATATCATCACCACTTTTTGGCAGAAACCATCCGTCCACAATTGGGAGAAAACGGAATTCACCTTTGGTGGCAGCAAGCAGGTCAGATGCCGGTAATGCTCTTAATGCAGCTAATGAAGAAGCGCCTAATGCTTTGGCAAACTTTAGTCCGGTCTGTTCCGCTGACGCAAGACTTTCCCCCGGACCAATACTTACATTAGTACCACTCTCGGCAATTGCGCGGATGAACAGTCCTTTCGCAAGAGGCGATACAGTAAGGTAATTTACAGACGCTGCCCCGGCAGATTGTCCCATAATTGTTACACGAGCCGGATCTCCTCCGAATGCCGAGATATTTTTCTTTATCCATTTTAATGCGGCTACTTGATCCAGTAGTCCGTAGTTTCCCGAAGAATGGTGTTTCGATTCCTTTGTTAATTCCGGGAGCGCAAGGAATCCAATTACTCCTACACGATAATTGATTGTAACAACAACCAATCCTTTCTTCGCCAGATTCTCGCCATCATAAACCGGGCAATTACCTGATCCACCAGTGAAAGCGCCGCCGGGAATATACATGACAACCGGGCGTTTTTCTTTTGATGATTTCGCCGCAGTCCATATATTCAGGTACAGACAGTCTTCACTTACTGAGCCTTGCGGTTGATATTCAGGAGTCCAAGGACCTAGCTCCTTTACCATTACCTGAATTGGGTTTGCAGAAAATTTATCTGCCTTTCGCACTCCTTTCCATGGTTTCGGTGGAAGCGGTGCATGCCAGCGTAATTTACCAACAGGTGGTTCAGCATACGGAACACCTTTGTAAACTATTACTCCATCTTTGAGCGTACCCTGTAATAATCCTTGTTCAACTTTAACAGGAGCAGGTTGTTGTGCGAAGGCATATCCGGCAACAAACATTATGAACATTGCAACGTAAAAAGTCAGATTTCTCATAAGACAGTTCCTTCCTTTAGGATGATGATTATTCTGTTATTTAGATTTATAAATCATCACTAAAAAAACTACAGACAACAAGTTCTGTATTTTATAACTCTATTAGTTAGTTTAGAGTTATTATATTTACAATAATTACTTTGCCCAGGCTTCTCCTTCAGGTGATCGACGCCATTTAAAATATTTATCTAATACTTTAAGAGACTTAGCACTTGGTACAGGCCCCATATGCGGAGTTTTACTGAAATACATTACCTCAGGATTTTTATCACTAAACGCCTGCCATTTGGGGAGTCCTTCTCCATTGGGATTTCCGTACTTGGCAAAATTAGTCCAGTATGTAGCCATCGCTTCAGAAATATTTATATCGCTTTTTGTGATTTCAGGTCTCGAATAATCGAGATGTTCAAAAACGTAAGCTACTTCCTGACCGTGTGGTGAACCGTATCCTGCTCTTAGGTGAATCCTGCCGGATAATCAGGATGCTGATCAAAATAATAATAGTATACTTTTGATTTTCCTATTTCCGATTCAAGTTTAGCCCAACTCCATGTATGCCAACCGAATGCCGCGTCGCGCATCAGATCGCGGGCGGTCTTTGGCACTTTCGTAGAACCGGCGGGGTAGGCTTTTAAAAGCTTTTCTGCAAAAGGGCCATAACGTTTTTTGACACTTGCGATGTAATCTTCCGGAGTTTTAGGTGGAGAAAAACTTGCACCTTCATCAGAGTTGTAACCCACAAGGATGGGGGTATCATTAAACTTGCCCGCTTCATAAAGTTTGTATTGATCGCCGGGAATTACCCATCCATCTATAATTGGCCATGCTAAACCGCGGAGCGCCGGAAGTTTGTCAGCAGGAATTTTTCTTAGTGCTGCAATCGACGAAGCTCCTGCTTTCTTAGCATATGCTACTCCTTCTTTTTCTGCTTGTGCAAGCAGTTTCATATTCTCACCCGGATAGGTTGTAGGTCGGGAAGGACCGAAATTACCTCCGCTTTCCGAAATAGCACCTTCAAATAATCCTTTAGCGAGAGGGGATGCGCATAACATGCTAACCGCAATTCCTCCGGCTGATTCTCCGAATATCGTAACCTTATTTGGATTTCCACCAAACGCTGCAATATTTTTCTTTATCCATTTAAGAGCCGCTATCATATCAAGAAGACCGTAATTTCCCGAAACGTGATGCGGACTTTCTGCACTTAATTCCGAATGTGCCATGAATCCGAGTATACCAACACGGTATGCTATGCTAACCAGCACAACGCCTTTCTTTGCAAGCTTCTCACCACTGTAAGTCGGAATAGAAGTTGCCCCGCCGTTGAAACCCCCGCCATAAATCCAAACAAACACCGGAATATTATCATTAGCTGATTTAGCAGGTGTCCAAACATTTAAGTACAAGCAATCTTCACTTTTACCTGAAGGAGAGCCCCACGCCTGAATCGGTCCCTGTGCAAACTTTGTAGCTTGTTTTACTCCTTCCCATTTTGAAGCAGGCTGAGGTGGGCGCCAACGGAGATCACCAACAGGTGGCGCTGCAAACGGGATGCCTTTGTAAATTGTCAATCCATCTTCATATGTTCCCTGTAACAATCCTTGTTCAACTTTAACCAGTGCTGTTTGCTGTGCAATGGCAAAATCGACAGCGAACATCAAAAAAATCACAATTAAAAAATTTATGCTCCTCATAAGAAAAGTTCCTCTAATTAAATATTAATCTATTTGTTTTCTACCTTGTTCTGTTCTGATTCAGGTTTAGTAATCTTATAACCTAATAGAGAAATCATTTTTTCAGCATATCGCTTTCCAAGTTTTCTATAACCTGCCGCAGTAAAATGTAAATGGCGCATTCTGGTCGGGCAGCCTGCCGAAGAAATAACATATGAATTGGGGACTGTCTGCGGTAACTTGTCAATAATTTCATTCATACTTGCGCAAGCGCCATTCTCGTCAGCGTTCACGACTTCGCCAGCGAGCAGAGGTACTTTTTCTGCGTTGAGATTCAAATCTTTAATCAAATTGTCGTAGATGCCTTTGACTTTTTCCGGCCAATCTTTATCGCCTGTATTTGACTCTCCTTGGTGCAACAAAATTCCTTTTATGACGCCGTCTTTCTGAGCTTGTTTTGCCAGGTCAACAAGATACTGATACGGGTTGCCGTCATACTGTTTAATTATATTTTTCATCCAAGATGGAGCTGTTGAATCATAGGCTTGATATTTATCTTTTTCAAACAATTCAATTTTGCATCCAGCTACTGCAACGTTAATGACTCCTACCTTGATGTTTTTGGGTAGGTTGGCGACCATAGTTCTGCCAAAATAATCGGCGGGGCAAAGACCGGTGGAGGGGCGGCACAAAGGAGGGACGGCAGTGTACCAATGTCCTTTCTTTCGGTCTAGTTTTGGAAAATCAACCGCTGCCAGAACCTGAAAGTGACTATCTACGTTCTTCTTGTCCTGTTCTTCAATTCCCGGAAAGCCTTCCATATTTGACTGTCCGAAGCATACGAAAATGTAAAAGTTCTGATCTTGTGAAAAGACTTTTGTGTTTATTAAAAACAAACCCATCAACAAAAATATTAAAAGCCTGTACTTCATCATCTTTTTCTCCTACGTTATATTTGAATAATCGACTTAATTTATTATCAGATATCTTATAAAAAGGAGAACACGTTCTTTCAATTCTTCTTATGAATACATTCTTTAATATTATTCAAAATGTTTTTTATACAAGAATATCTTTTTAGAAAGTTTATTTAGTTATCCTCGTTAGTTTCATATTCATTTCCTGATCCATAACGTTTGTTACTACAGAAATTGTATCATCTGTGAGATATTTGCATTTGTGACTTATTTTCATTCCCTGTAAGTCAACGTCAAATGAAAAATCATTTCCATCTACAACTCCGTTGGTCAATGGAATTACTCCTATAAATGAAGAATCTGCGCCAGTTAATGTGTCTCCATTTACATTAAAGGTGAACGTTAATTCCATATCTCCCTGCGGGCCACTAGCTTTGCCAACCCATTTACCATTAATCTTGGATTCTTCTTTTGCCCTGCTTAATGCCATTTGTTGATCTCCCCATGGCAAACTCAACTTAACAGTATCACCATCCAGAACTCCGGTGTGATTTATTACCTGTCCGTTAATATTAACATCGAACGAAAATTTATTCCCATCTACCTTTCCATTTTCTATTGGTAAAGTTCCCATTTGTGATGAAACATTTCCGGTTAAACTATCAGTGTTTACTTGAAAAGTAAAAACTAATTCTATATCTCCATTTGGAGTGCTCATTTTACCTTTCCATTTACCATCAAGATTTTGCGCATTACAGGTTATGCTAAATACTAATAACAAAAGGACAGTAATACTTGTTTTCATTTTTAATCCCTTTTATAACAAAAATTATTTTTTTCGTAATTAGTCAATTCAATCCCAGTTTTAAGGAACAATGAAAAAGACATATGAGTGACAGCCGGACATCTTTTTTATCAATGCTATATTATATTAAATTATAAGTTGATAAAGTTGTTCATTGTTGAATTTATTTCCCTTACGGTGTCTTAAAATTCCACTTCGACTTATCACTCTTTGGACCAAACTTAGCCAGCGTAATTGAGCGTTCACCTACGGCAATCAAAGCCAATTGTGTGTTGGAATTGGGTACAACCTTGGGCATGATGCGATAAGTGCCGTCGGTCAACTGATCGATTCGCCAGAGCTGTTCAGGAGCGCCGGTAAATTCGGGAACCGTTACAACTTCAGAGTCTGCCGTTGCAGCCAATGCACGATTTGTCCCGGCAATAGTTATCTTGAAATAGGGTGAGCCGGGATAGCCGCCTACACTGTCAACAGGAGTGATTGTCCATTTTTGATTCGGGCGGAACATATAATCATTTATACGAACGTCAATGTTACCAGCAGGCCAGCCCTTTTCAACATCAGCAAGTTCCTGTGGCTTAACCGGTTTCACCGGCTCATTATTATTTTGTCTAAAAAAGCCTCTCATACCGCGTGGCATTCGTACAAAATCCACTGCCAGTTCCAGTGCATAACCGCTGCGCTGGGATTGAATCTCATATGTACCTCCCTTGAAGTCCTCACCTGCTACCGGCCATCCATTTTTCCAGAGTAGCGATTGAATATGAAGTACACTCCGTCCGCTTCTATCCAGATCAGCTTCGTAATGGCAGGAGAATTTCTCTACGCCATCCCCCAGATCCAGCAAGCCGAAGTGGCCCGCTCCAAATAAGTGCCCTCTGGCGCCCACTACAAGTTTACCCCCTCCTTTAAGCATAGGTACCCCCATGTTATCTACGTATGGTCCCGTTACTTTTCTGGAACGTCCCACACGGATATTATAAGTAGAATTGGGGCCGTCGCAACAAGTACCATGAGTACCAAGCAGGTAATACCAGCCATTGCGATACATCATTGCTGTAGCTTCACAATCAATGGCAACATTTATTGGTTTGTTACCGGCAATACGTTTTCCTGTTTTAGGATCTAGTTCAACAATCCGGATAAAGCCGAAATAGGTTCCATAGGTCAGCCACAGTCTGCCATCTGTAGGATCGAGAAGAAATGCAGGATCGATTGCATCGCAATCCTCCTTACCATCAGATGAGGCAACAATATTTTCTTCGTCTTTAAATCCGAAGTCAGGGGATTTAGGGTCCAGTGTTTTGGTCCACATAACGTATACGTTGCTAGCGTGTCCTCCGGCTAATCCTCCACCACCTTTAGCATATGTTAGGTAGTAACGATCCCCAATATGAATGACATCCGGTGCCACTCCACCTCCGGGACGCACCGCGCCTCCATGCCAGACCCAGCCGTCATCGGAGATCAAACCGCCAGCACCGGTACCGAAAGTATAATATTTACCATCGCACTTGATGATAGTAGAAGGATCGTGAATGTAAGGTTCGCCGATCTGCGCAAATACCGGATCAACTAACCAGAAAAAGAGCAGGGCGAAAACCACTGCAACAATAAAACGGGATTTCATAAAAACCTCCAAGACAAAATATTAATATCAAAAATGGGATAGCTCATTATTTCCCAGTCATTTTTAAAACTTATTGTGATATCCTTTATCGGGTTACCATTTTCATCTATAAATCGGACACAAAAATCACTCATACCAGGGCCGTTAATTACAGCACCACGAATTATGTTCTGGCCTTTTTTTAGCGTAAGCCGCCTTGAAACACCATCATCCATAATCATACGACGATCTCCGGAAAGCATAACAGCTTCCTTTCCATTAAGCCACCACATAGATGCAGAATTGGACCCAATTGCCAAACGAACATTCTTCATTTCCCGTGGACTGTTAACAACAGTAACTGCCCAGAACAAAACACCGTATATCTTCTTGTTCAAGCCATAAGCGAATCGAAAAAGTTTAACGTTGAACTTGGTTGCGTCCAGAGCATGCCAGGTGAGTTCCTGATCTCCAACCTTTACTTTGTCACCATTGTGCGGAATACCCGTAAACTGGCTGGGAAAGTATAGAGTATCGAAGGCATTCCGGATGTAGCTGTCAGTAAACACCGTGTTGCTACGATTTGGTTTTTTAATAGGTTCAAGAAGTAACCAGCGCTGGAGAAAGCCGTCAGCATCCGGGGCCTTCGTAGGCGATGTAACTGGGTTAAAATAAGGCGCTATACTTCGGGCGGTATCACTGGCTGTTGTGCTATACTCAGCACTACCGGATACACTAGAGTAACCCTGAAGCACCAAGATAAGCAAAGATGCCGAATACTGGCATCAAGATATTTCGGAATATTTTCATTTACACCTCTTAAAGTATTTTAGATTTTTGAATGCAAAAAATGAGAACGAATCTCTTTGTAAATTAAAAATCAACTTTTATTTAAAACTAAGGAACCAATTCCAAAACTATAACCGAGATAGGAGGCATATTTACTTTGAGATTTTCTCCTGAGATTGTGAAATCGCTGAAAATTTTAGGTTCAACTTTTGTAGGATTCTCAAACGTATTATGATCGTGAACATCCGGCGATGTTAAAATCCTCCCGTAATTTTTTTAGCATCAAAGTCTTTCAAATCAATATCAACCGATTGACCGTTTTTATTATCAATATTTGTAAGTGAAATGTGAATCTTACCTGATTTGATCTTTAGAAGCAGAAACAGATACAGCAGGTATTTTCATGTTATTCAATACAAAATCGTTCGAGGTAATGTGAATCGGTATCAGCTCTGCGTCCTGGTGAACATTGTACATCTTCATTACATAATATGTAGGAGTAAGAATAATTTTTTGTTCGTTGGTAAGTATAACTGATTGAAGAACATTTACCATCTGTGCCAGGTTTGCAATCCTGACACGGTCCGCGTGATTGTTAAATATGTTCAACGTAATTCCCGCAATCATTGCATCACGCATCGTATTCTGTTGGTATAATTGTCCGTGACCTTCAGGATCGGTTTCGTACCAGCCGCCCCATTCATCAACAACGATTGCAACTCTTTTCTTTGGATCATATTTATCCATTATTTTACTGTTACTGCTAATTACATTTTCCATACCCCATGCCTGCTGCATAGTTTTAAAGTATTCATCATTTGTAAACTTTGTTGATGAACTTTTGTTAGCCCAGTTTGTAACAGAATAATGATGAATTGAAATGCCTTCAAATCTTCTGGCAGGTATGTTCTTCATAATTTCTTCTGTCCATTTATTTCCGGGACCACCGGGACCAACTGCTATTCTAAAAAGTTTTTCGGTATTACTGTAACTTGTCATTGCAGTCGCAAATTGTTTGTATAAATTTATATAATGGTCAACCGTCATACTTCCACCGCAATCCCATGATTCATTTCCTATTCCCCAAAATTTTACATTCCATGGCTTATCACGGCCATTCTTTTCACGCATATCAGTTAAATAGCTTGTTCCATTAGCGTGATTTGCATATTGAACCCATTCAACTGCTTCCCTTACCGTTCCGGTATTCATATTAACAGCAAGATATGGTTCCGCACCGATCAATTCACACATATTTAGAAACTCAGTGGTACCAAAACTATTATCTTCCCTCACATTGCCCCAGGCAAGATTTTCAATTGGTTTTCTCTCATTTTGTGGTCCTATGGCATCTTCCCAATGATAAGTATCGGCAAAACACCCGCCGGGCCAACGAAGAATCGGTATTTTTAATTTCTTCAGGGCATCTATCACATCATTTCGCACTCCGTCTGTATTTGGAATTTCGGTATTACCCTTGCCAACAAAGAATCCGCCGTAAATGCCTCTTCCCAAATCCTCAGCAAACTGTCCATAGATATACTTACTTATCTGTATTCCAGTTGAATCCGTAATTAATGTAACCTTGTTCTGGGCCGGTAAAAGAAACGGCAAGATTCCAAAAAGAATTGATAGAATTAATTTTCTCATTTTCGATTACTCCGATTTTAACAAAATAGATGCATTATGTTTTTCTTAATATAAAATATGGCTGTTGAGTTAAATTTACTGTTAAGCCCGGGTACAACCATGCGTTATCCTGGCTTTTCTCTCACTTCAAAGTAATATTGAAGAGGATACAAAGTGTCCGTATAATCAGCTGGAATGGTTGCCCGATAACTTTTATTTGTTCTCTGCATTTCTACTGTTTTGAATCGTTCGGCATGATTTACATGACGATAGTATAATACTACCGATTCAATTGTTTGCTCAATTGATATTTTTATCTCAAGAGGTTCTCCGGTTTTAAAATGTTTCGGCTGTTTGTGGTGACAAATTGCAGAATCACGTTTGGGCCGTCCCAAAGTTTCTTGTATAGCCAATCGTACATTGTCTTGTTGAGGAGTATTACCAATTGGTGTTTCTTCCAATATTTTTTTCATAAAATCGATATCTTCATCTATTGCAGGCAGCCTATCGAGCCAGTGACCCCGAATCAGATCATATTCACCAATGGTGATGTTATGTTTATAAACATCCCTCGCAACATTAGCAAGTTCTATCCAGAAGTTCCTTGCTTTATGATAAGTTTTTATAGATAATTCCAATGCAGTACGGTCTCCGCTTTGCTTAAAAATTCCGAAGAGAACGCCGGCTCTGAATTTGGCTCCAAAGAAACGACCTAATCCTGCTGCTATCGTTACATCAATAGCCATTCTGCGGAATTCTGGTTTTTGTTTTCCTTTAGAACTGTTTTTTGCTGCAGCAAGATGTTTGTCTGCCGCTTCAGCATAGTCTTCTATCCATTGAGCATATTCGATTGGAGAATATTTTCCGCTTCGTTTGCCTTTTAACAATTCATCCGCAAAATCGTTAATGCGCATAAACAATTGGGGATCCATCGGGCTGACATTGCCGAATACCTGGGGCGACGGAGTATCCCAATACGGATTCTTTTTGGGATCGGCTAAAGATTGGTTAGTGTATATCTCGGGCCAGTAAGTATTGTTACCAGCCGAAGCTCCATGAGCAGTTAAAACAATTGGAAGTATAGGAAATGCGTTTGCCAAAGCTAATTCAACTTCTTCGCTCCCCGCACCAAACTGTTTAATCAGATATCGGCGCCAAACATCCGGTTCAGTATCAGGATTGTAAGCCAGTCTGCCAAAGACTCTGTAACTGTAAAGATATTTTTCCCAATCCCATTTAGGTTTTAATGATTTATCCAAATAAGCACAACGGCCGCCTGCAATTCCCGAACCCCGTCGACCTTTGAATGAAAGCGGTTCCATAAGTTCGGCTCCTACGCTACCGCAAAAGCTGAAAGCCTTTGAGTATGCAGCGCTCATTTCCGGATTGCCCCACAGCAGAAGACGTTGTGTGCCGGGCCAAATTCTATGCAAAATTCCATAATGCCGGTTCTCTTTAAATAGGTCGGCATAACCGTAACGGGTAAAACTGCGGGAGCCTGCACTCAGATTCAAAAGCCCTTCCGCTTTTTGATCCTGCTTTGGAATTTCGAACGCACGAATATCTGACTGGTGATAAGGCAAACCAAGGTGCTCTGCCCAATACTTTGGAGAAACATTGACCGGCATTCCGGTGGCAACTGCCGTGTCTATCATTTCCTGATTTATTCCTTTCGCATGCATATCTATCTCTACTTTTCGACCACACGTAGCTACTCCGTCAAATACTGTTTTCCAAAAATTGTAACTACCTTCTTTTACACCACTCTCTCCATGTACCCGGAACGTTATTCCACTGATGGCCGGACATGCTTTCAAAAGTTGTCGAAGAGCATCCCGACAATATGCGCCGTGAATTTCGGGTGTTAATCCTTCTATCGTATAGTTTACATTAGGGCTATTGAGCCATTTATATCCGTGCATCCAGATTCCCAACTGAAATTGAATTCCACGGGCGACTGTCTGTTCGCTTATAAACTTGAGCATTTCGAGATTCTTCTCACGTTCTGTATCAGGAAGCTGCGGTACTTTTACATTGTATCCCGGAACAGATAAAAAGAACGGATAAGCAAAAAGGAAATATGCATCGGTTACATCCTGGAGAAAATCGTAACCGATACCCAAACTCAAACTAAATCGATTAAAGCGTTGCGTGGTTAACATTGTAAGATACTGTTTCCACATTTCACGATCATAGAACCATGGTTTATCTTCTATTTCGCTTACAAAAAGTCTGGTGAGGCTGCGGATAACATTAGCAGGTTTTTCAATTATCGGTTCTTGAATATCTATTGAGTTTAAAGGATGATTTGAATATTGAACGCGGTCAGCAAGTTCGAGCAGGGAATAGACAAGTCCCCGCACATCATATCCGCAAGCCAACAAAATTTGTTTATCACCCGATCTTACCGGTACCAGTCCAAGCGCTTCAGGTACAGACGGGATTTTTTCTTTTGCCTCTTTAAGTAATTGACGAGCTATAGAAAAATCTGAACCCGTTGCTACGACAATAAAATCTCCACTTCTGGCTTTATCGATACTATTACATCTGTATATGTTAATAGCTTCAGATTCCAGAGACTTCACAAGTTCTTTTACGGCCCATTGCGCTGGTGCTGAACCGGCTGTTTGGTCAGCAGGATCTATAACGATAGAAACTCCTTTCGTTCTAAAATTAATATAACCTAAAGAGGATACTCCTAATGCAGAAATTCCTGCTACTTTCACAAAGCGTCGCCGGCTAATACCTTTTTGTTTACTGGATGATTTTTGGTTCAATAAATTTTTCATTAATACTGTTTCTTTACTTTTATCAATTCATAATTAATAAAAAGATTTCTCTTTTACTCGAGAACTAGTTTTATTAACGCAACCGCCTGCCCTGGTAATTGCATTTCAATCCTGAATTGATTGTTTTCAATTTTTATGTTGGCCGGTTTGTTAAGCATTTCAAGCTGTCCTGATTTTTCAAGTTTCTCTATTTGTTCAGAAGTTGGATTTTGGGGAGAGCCCATCTTCTTCCAAACTTCATAAGAATTGCTATGTTCGTTATCTATTATATACTGATATAAAACGGCTGATTTTGAAGGAACATTCTTTATTAACAAATTAACCGGCGATCCATTATTTTTAACATCTTCATCGTAGTAATTCCATAACAGAACTGTCACTGAATTTTTATTCTTTGAAGCCAATGCGTTGATATCTGTTCTTTTACCGCGAACACCGGAATCGCAAATGGTTTCATAATCATACCCCAGATTGCCTTCAACAGCCAAACGTTTATCCCCCATCATTCCAAGCATTCTAAAAACATTTAAGACAGGTTTATCAACTCCGTTTGTTGCAAGATCACGTAAGCCAAAAAACCATGGCTGATTTTCAAATTCAAAAGACCAGCTTAAATCCCCGATAATATTTGTACCGTAGTAATCATTTAAATCGTATATGCGAGCTATCGATGCAGCAGTATAGCTGGAATACATTGTTCCATTTCGATAAGCATTTGCAGGATGAGTATTCATTCCACAGCCCGCACATCCTTCAGGATCGGATTCACCAATAATTATCGGAAGATTCTTAACCTGAGGAATTGATGAAATCAGCTTTAGATTTTCTTTTATTGTATAAAGTTGATTCTGCATTCCCATCCAGACAACGCCATCAACAACTTTTGGAGAACCTTTTGCATGAAAAGCAATAAAATCAAGCGGAGCTCCATTTTTCCCGGTTGCTTCATTATGTCCGGATAAGCAATGTGTTATGAATCCTTTTAAAAATTCATTTGCAATACCAGCTATATGCGGACCTCCCATCCTTGCAGTTGGCAATGCACGTTTAACTGCATCGGATGCATAGTCGTACATTTTGCAAAATGTTTTCAGTTGATTATTCGCCTGTAAATAACCGATATTAGGTTCATTCCATAGTTCCCAGTACCAACTTTCAACTTCGGCTTTTCCGTATCGTTCAACACAATGTTTAACCCATTGATAAATTAGTTCTGACCATTTCTTATAATTTTTCGGTGGATATGCCCACCCTGTGAATAAAACAGAATTTTTATTTGCTGCATCCCAATTATGTTTATATGGTTTTGGATTTGTAGAAAGTGCTTCCGGCATAAATCCTATTTCAGCCAATGGTTTCATTTTAAAATGAACGTATGTGTCGAAGATGCTGTCCACAATTTGCCAATTATAAACCGGGTTGCCGTTCTTATCTTCGGTATACATGTTAGTTGAGCCCCATTTCAGTGCCGGAGTTCCGTCTCCTGTTGTCATTAAATTATGCGTTCGAACATAAACCGGAACCGGACTCAATTCCGCTAACTCGCCCAAAAGTTTTTTACCGTTTTTCATATAAGTATAATTTGGTTCATCGTAACCAAACCATGCCCAAATAGGTTTTAGATCACCCTTCTCTTTATTCATATCGACAACAATATTTACTGTTTTATCTTGCGCAAAGATAAAAACGCCGAAGCATGCCCATATCAATAAAATTCTTTTTATCATTTCTTTGTCTCTGGTTAATAAAAAACAAATTTATTTTCCTGTTAATAACGGAACTAATAACAAATGCTTAGTCTAAATGCATTCTAATTCAGCGGCGTAAGTTTTATAAATAATAATTATCTTTTTTCAATTTCCTTTAGATAACTTTTTAAATAGAGCCGGATCGACTTCTTCCAGACCTGTGATACTATATAGGTGATTGGAAGTAACCCACGGCAACCAGAATCGGTGCGATCCTACGCCGCGGCCATACCTGCCCGGTCCCATTGACCAGTGCTCCTGCTGCCATCCGATACCTTTCATACCGTAAAGTCGTCCGGGACGAGAAACCATGGACTTAGTGTCATGCAATAGAAGCCGTGCAACATCGAGGTAATGCGGGTCTTTGGTATAAAGATATAATCTTGCATAAGAAGAAGTAGACCAATCCATGTACTCATCCACACCGCCTGCTACGCGAGCAGTAATTCCCTGAACTCCGATGATCGGCACATCTTTTTTCCAGTCAAGGTGTGCATTGTCTGCGTCTATCGGCATTGGAAGATTCCAAATCCATATCCAGCTTTCGGCATAATCAGCTGCTGCCTTAGCGCGATCCAGCCATTTTTGTTTTTTTGTTGATTCATATAAACTCAGGTATGCTTCAATACTTAACATTCCTGCTTCTTTATCTGTAATATTCGGATTGTCACTTGCACCACCGACAAAGAGTCCCCGTTTTCCCCAATTCTCCCAGACATAATCTGCAGCACGAACAGCTGCCTGTTCATACTTATTATCACCGGTAATTTCTGTCATAAGAACAAGTAATGGAACAGGGCAGTAGCTTGTAGATCCCGTCGGTTCGGCAACCTTGTTAGTTCCGGCTTCCCATCGCCGGGGGAAT
>CAVYYF010000003.1:0-241663 GCA_963772675.1 uncultured Bacteroidota bacterium | reverse complement strand
GATCAGGATTTATAATTATCTAAATATTCGATATTCAATTTGTCAGGTAATATACCAATTGTTATAATAAAAAAAGTCAGTGCTTTTGTCCCTGGCTCTAGATGACCACAGATGAAGCTATTTTCATCAGACAAGATTTCCCCGTCGTATATCTAAGCTTTTATATGTTTTACTTATTTGAGTAAAAGTAATTTTTTAGTATCTACAAAATTTCCAGTCTCTATTCTGTAAAAATATATCCCGCTTGAAAGTTCGTTTGCATTGAATTGTACAGCGTAATTGCCCGCGGATTGTTCTTTATTTACCAGTGTCCTTACTTTTTTCCCTAAAAGATCATAAACAATTATTGAAACCAGTCCCGGTTTAGAAACTGAGTAGCGTATAGTAGTAGAAGGATTAAACGGATTAGGATAATTCTGAAATAAAGTATAGGTCTTATTATTGAGAGTCTTTGCTTCTATGCCAGTGATAAATGAACTATAATAGAAATGATTAATTCCGGAGTAAGAGGGCAATGTAATACTATTTCCATAAGAATCACCAAACGTCCCTTTATTTGCTAGATAGCCACTGGAAAAGGTATGTGTAATTACCATCGAATCAAGATTCCCGTCCGGATTATAATGAAACCAGGTAAATTGGCCCATCTGAATTATCCTACCATATTCATCATAATTGAAAGATATTTCTAAGGTATCGCGCCAGGTTGAATCGGATAGAAACATAGATAAGTCAGTTTCGTCAGCTACTTTTCCTGATTCATCGAATTTAATAAAATAATTGTATTTATTACTAATCTTGCCGGTATTAGAAGTTTGGATTAGACAATTAACATTACCGGATGAATCATAGCTATATGTATACTGATCACCGGATGGTGTACCGTTAATAATGTTTTTTATATTTGTTAATCTAGTAAGTGAATCATATTCTCTGATTACATAAGCTGTATCCGGTCCATTGAATGTCGTTTGAATCGAAGTAAGATTCCCTGCTGAATCATAACTATATTTATCCATGCTTGATACTACTCCTCCATTTGAAGTAGTTTTTGAGAGCAGCATCCCATTATTATCATAAGAATAGTGGATTGTATAACCATAAGGATTATCTACGTATATACCCAGACTGTCATCCCAGCCACTGGCAACCATCGAATCAACATCTCCTTTGTTATTGTAATAAAAGTCTCTGCAGCCTGGTATATGTATCAACTTTTGATGTCCGTCCACTGTTACCACAGCAGGGAGAGTTATGATATTAATATCTCTTGATAATTTCCCTACCTGATTGTATTCGAATCTAAATATTTGATTATTTGAATTGGCACTATCCAGGACAAATCCATCCTGAATAAGAAAGGTAGTGCTTACTATATCATCATTATCGAGTGTTTTATGGCCGAAGGTTTCCTGTTGAGAATAATTATAAGGACATGAGATAAGTCCGACTAAAAGAATGACTAAAATTAATTTAACCATTTTGTTCACCCCCTTTTTTAATATAAATGTGAAACTAACATTTAAAGGAACTATAGACAGGTAAGCAAATTCATGTCTACGTATTTACCTGATTTCAATTTAACAAGATTACATTTTGAAAGCTCCCCTAACAAGAAGTGCCGGCTGTTTTCCCGGCTTTTGGAGTAGGAAGTTGCCAATTCTTTTATCATAACTTAAGCAATGAAGGGAATTTAAGCAAGAGTTATTCGGGAGATCCTTAAACAAGTTCAGGATGGCCTAAAACACTGTGACGTTTTCCTTTTATATTGTAAAAAGAATATTAATTTAAGCTAATCATTTAGCAGGCTTTTAGAATGAACACAGCTGCAAAACAAAAGATCAAGCAAATAGTTGGTCCAAATAATTGCTTTGATTCGGAAGAAGACCGCCTTTGCTATTCCTTCGATGCCACTCCTTTGTTAAAACAACTGCCGGAAGCGGTTGTCTTTCCTGAAAATGAAGAACAAATTTCTAAAATTTTAAAGCTGGCAAACCAGGAATCGTTCAACATTGTACCTAGAGGAGCGGGGACAGGTTTAAGCGGCGGCGCAATTCCTGTTGAGAACTGTGTTGTGCTTGTAATGACAAAATGGAATAAAATTCTGGAGATCGACAACAATAATTTAACGGTAACCGTTCAGCCCGGAGTTGTAACAGGAAACCTGCAAAAAGAAGTTGAGAAGCTCGGACTTTTTTACCCGCCCGACCCGGGGAGTATGAATGTCTGCACAATCGGAGGTAACGTTGCAAACAATGCAGGTGGACTGCGTGGATTGAAATACGGCGTTACAAAAAATTATGTGCTCGGCACAGAAATGATTCTGCCCAACGGTGATCTTTTAAAAACCGGCGGGAAGAATATGAAAGATACAGCAGGGTATAATCTCAGGGATTTTATTGTGGGCAGTGAAGGAACGCTCGGCATCATCACAAAAATATTATTAAAACTTATACCTTCACCTTCACAGGCAATTACGATTCTCGCTTATTTCAACAAACTTACGGATTCTGCAAAAGCTGTATCGGATATCATTGCTTCGCACATTACACCTTCGATGATGGAATTTTTAGACAACACCACAATCAATTGTGTTGAGGATTTTACGAAGGTTGGTTTACCGAGAAACAGCGAAGCTATATTATTGATAGAAGTTGACGGGAGGGGAAGCATCGTTGGAGAAGATGCAGAAATAATCAAAAATATTTTGAAAAAGAATAATGCTTCTGCTGTGAAAACTGCAACGGATATAAACGAGGCATTAACGCTAAAGTCAGCGCGAAGAAGCGCTTTCAGTGCGCTGGCGAGAGTTCGGCCAACAACAATTCTTGAAGACGCGACAGTTCCGAGAAGTGAATTACCTGTAATGATTGAAAAGGTAACGGAAGCAGGGAAGAAGTATAATGTAACTTTCGGCAACTTTGGTCACGCGGGGGATGGCAACCTGCATCCAACCTGCCTGACAGACGAAAGAGATAAAAACGAAATCGACAGGGCACACAAAGCATTCGATTTTATTTTTAACGAAGCGATAAAACTCGGCGGAACAATTACGGGCGAGCACGGAACCGGGCTTGCTAAAAAACAATTCCTCGAAAAGGTCGCCGGAATACCAGGCATCGAAATGATGAAAAAAATAAAATCAGTGATCGATGAGAATAATATTCTGAATCCCGGTAAAATATTTTCAATCGCTCCTCGCTGCGAAGGCGCTTTGCCGTACAGTCGCGAACAAATCTTAAAAAATAATCAATGACAGATTATTCATTAAATATCTCTTCCGATATTCTTCCTTCGGATGATGTTTTGTCTCAGTGTATTCATTGCGGAATGTGTTTGGCTGTCTGCCCTACCTACGACTTAACAAAAAATGAAAGATCTTCTCCGCGCGGTAGAATAAAAATGATAAAATCAGTATCGCAGGGTGAGTTACCAATATCTGATCTGTTTGCGGAGGAAATGAATTTTTGTCTCGATTGCCAGGCCTGTGAAACGGCTTGTCCCGCAGGAGTTAAATACGGAAAACTTGTCGAATCAGCAAGAGTAGTAGTTGATGAGAAATATAAAAACACTTTCTTTAAAATTCAGGTTAAAAGATTCCTGCTGAGAAAAATATTGGCCGACAAAAGCAATTTGAAATTGTTTGCTAAGTTCCTGAGGTTTTATCAACGTTCATTCTTAAAAAACTTTTTTGAAAATTCCGGCATATTAAAAATATTCTCGAAGAATTTACCTGAAATTTCAAAACTCTCTCCCAAAATTTCTGATTTCTTCAGCGATGAAAAGATACCTGAGATATCAAGACCTGAAGCGGACGCAAAATATAAGACAGCATTCCATTACGGATGTATAATGAACGTAGCCTTTGCGGATATTAATATAGATACTATTGATGTGCTCAAAGAATTTGGTTGCGAAGTATTTACTCCACAAAACCAGGTTTGCTGCGGGTCGCTGCATGCGCACAACGGTGATATCGAATTTGCACGCACACTTGCGAAAAAAAATATAGATTCATTTGTACAAAGTGAATACGAATATTTGATTTCAAACTCAGCCGGGTGCGGTGCATTTATGAAAGAGTATGGAGACTTATTTAAAGACGATCCGGACTATTCTGAGAAAGCAAAAATATTTTCAAATAGAGTAAGAGATGTTTCTGAATTCCTTTGCGATAAACGACCAGCTTCAGGGCCGGGAAATTTTAATGCAACTATTACTTACCATGATGCCTGTCATCTGGCACATTCGCAAAAGATCACAAAAGAGCCAAGGGAACTATTAAAATCTATTCAGGGTTTAGAGTTAGTAGAAATGGAATGTTCTGATACTTGCTGCGGCAGTGCCGGTATTTATAATGTAACCCGCTTCGAAGATGCTCTGTATTTCCTGAAAAACAAGATCGGAAATATTAAAAGGACCGGTGCTTCAATTGTGGTGACCGGGAATCCGGGTTGTATAACACAGTTGGTTTACGGTGCTAAAAGGTTCAATTGTGAATTTGAAATAAAGCACCCGGTGACACTGTTAAAGAATATGATAGAGGTTTCTGATTCTCATAAATGAAAATATGAGGTAGTAAAGCGTTGCTAAGTGTTAAAAATTACAACAAATAAATTATGACCCAGAAGTTCAAAAAAATAAAAAATAGTACTAAATTTTCTCCTGGGATTCTTTGTTTTAAAAATGTAATTCTTTAGTTTTATCGACTAAGATTTGTTAAATTTTTTTTATTTAATTAATCATTTGCGGCAGCCTTTTAACCGCATCAAATTTATTCTTAACAATACCACAAAATTATTTTATTCAAGTCCAAAGTTTTTTAGAGCAGACTTATTGATGTTGTTATGAACATAATTTCTTCTAAAAAAATCGCTTGTAACTCAAAAGGTAAATGATGAAAAAATCTTTTCTGGATTATATTCTAAGAGTCCGATTACCCATCACCATCTTTGTCATATTAGCTTCATTTACACTTACATACTTTGCTTCAAGAGCCGAAAGAGACGGAGTTGGTTACACTCCGGTTCAACCGATAAATTTTTCACATAAACTTCACGCCGGATTAATGAAAATTGATTGCCAGTATTGTCACACGGGTGTGGAGAAATCAAGGCATGCGATGGTGCCTGCTGTTTCAACTTGTATGAACTGTCACACTATAGCCCGCAAAGATCGACCCGAAATAAAAAAATTAACAAAGTATTATAACGAAGGTATAGCTCTACCGTGGAAGAGAATTCACAGGGTTCCCGGTTTTGTTTATTTCAATCACAGTGTTCACGTAAACTCCGGTATTGATTGTTCAAGCTGTCACGGAGATGTAAGGAATATGGATCATATCGGGCAAATGAATTCGTTTACTATGGGAGCCTGCCTGGATTGCCACAGGAATGCTCAGAAAAAATTACCTTATTTAAAGAATGTTAAAAACGGTCCGGACAATTGCTGGGCCTGTCATCGTTAAACCGGAGTTAAAGAAAGATGGAATTAAAAAATCTGAACTTCGATAAAAGAATGAAAAGGAAAAATTTCTTTATCAGCCTGGGTGCGGGAGTTGCAGGATATTTTGCCCTGAGATCACTGCCGTTTAAATTATTTTCAAAGAAGATCAATTCAAACAAAGCTGAGAAAACCAACAGCCGCGTGAAAGTAAATCCACTGGCTGTAAGCAGAAAAAATATAGGTGGTAATAATGTCTGAAGTTAAGGACGGAACAAATAACGAAGAAATAAAACAGGAAAAGGATCAGAACTACTGGCGCAGTTTTGCGGAGTTACATAAAGACCCTGCTTTAATTGCTTCCAGCCATAACGAATTTCAAGAAGGCGCTACCGATGATTTCGATCCGTCAAAATTATCCAGAGTTTCCAGGCGTAAATTTTTAGCACTAGTAGGTGCTTCAGCAGCATTAGCGGGTGTAGGTTGTTCCGATTACAGGGACAAGGGAGAAATTATTCCTTACACAAAAATGCCGGAAGATACTGTTGTCGGTAAACCAAAATATTATGCTTCTACTTTTAATTACGGATCTATTTCGCAGGGAATTATAATTAAGACCCGCGAGGGAAGGCCGATCAAGGTTGACGGAAACCCGGATCATCCGGTAAGTAAAGGAAAGATAAACGCAATTGGTCAGGCAAGTGTTTTAAACTTATATGATCCGGATAGATTACAAAACCCGATGAAGAAAGCAAGGAGCGGGGAATTTTTAAAACTACCTGGCAGCAAGCAGATTCGGAAATTGTTAATGCTTTAACTGCTAATGCCGGGAAAGAAATTGCAATTATTTCTTCGAAGATACTCTCACCAACTACTAAAAAAACATTAGATGATTTTGCAGCAAAATATCCCGGGACAAAAGTTTATTCTTATGAATTGTTTAACGATGAAGTAAGAAATTCTGCCTGGAAGAAATGTTACGGAACTGATTATTATCCTTTAATAAAATGGAACGAAGCAAAAGTAATTGTCGCATTGGAAGCCGATTTCCTTGGAGTCGATGGAAACAAAGTTGAAAATTCCAGGATGTTTACAGAAGGAAGGGAAGTTAGTGATGCGAAAAACTTCAACAGACTTTATGTTGTTGAAGGCAATATGTCTCAGACAGGAATGAACGCAGATTATCGGTTAAAGCTCAGGCCCGATGCACAGAACGAATTTGTATTAAGCCTCTTGAAAGAAGTTGCAAGGAGAACAGCGTACGAGTTACCAATTGATCTTTCAAATTTCTCGTTAAATAATTTCGCAAAAACATATTCACTTAACACTAAGAAATTAAAATACCTGGTTGATGATCTTGTAAACAATAAAGGTAACGCGATTGTTTACGCAGGTAGAATTTTATCAGAAAACACACACATCGCGGTAAACCTGTTAAATGATATTCTTGGAAATACAAAATTATTCAGAACTGATTCAGATGTTTATTCAGCTCAACCTTTAAGCAGCAAGGAAGAATTAGAATCGCTTGTATCAGATATGAATTCAGGTAAGGTCGGAACAGTAATTCATTTTGATTCTGATCCGGTTTATCATTTGCCAAACGATCTTGGTTATGCTGATGCTTTGAAGAAAGTTCCTACAGTTATTTCATTAACTGAAAGCGCAAATGATTCGTCGGCTGCAGGTCATTATACTTTGCCAATTAATCATCCGTTTGAATCATGGGGCGATGCAAAAACAAGAACTGGATTTTCTTCTCTTCAACAACCTGTTATTGCGGCTATCTACAATACAAGAGAAAAAGAAGCTGTCCTTTTAAACTGGATCGGTGGAGCAAATAGTAAGTTTAGCGATACAATGTATCATGAATATTTAATGAAGAATTGGGAAAGCAATGTTTATCCTTCATTAAAATCAAGATTGCCATTTAAGGAATTCTGGTACGGTGCACTTCAGGAAGGAATTGTTTTAACAAATGACTCGGCAAAAACATTCGGTAAATTTAACAATTCAGCCTTAAATGGAATAAATAAAACCAATTCTAAATTATCCGGATACGCTGTTGTTCTGAATGAAAGCTATTCTCTTGGAGATGGAAAGTATTTGAATAATGGTTGGTTGCAGGAACTTCCTCACCCTGTATCTAAAATGACGTGGGACAATTATGCGTCAATTTCACAGAATACAGCGAAAACTTTAGGCGTAGAAAGTAATGATAAGATCTCAGTAACGATTGGAAAGAGAACATTAGAAATTCCGGTTTTAGTTCAGCCGGGTTGTGCTGATAACACGATTGCAATCGAAACAGGCTGGGGCAGAACGGTTGTCGGAGAAGTAGGAAAAGGAACAGGATTCAACGCAAATGTTTTATTATCTAAAGATGCGAAAGGTTCGGCCTGGTTGTTTACATCTGCTAATATTAAGAAAGGCGACGGAAGCTATAAATTAGTTTCAGCTCAGGAACATCATCTCTTTGAACATTCACCTAACGATAATACTCTTGGTGAAAGACATATAATTAAAGAAGGAACTGTTAAGGAATATCTAAAGAATCCTAAGTTTATTGCTGAGATGAGTGAAGAAGCGCCTGTTGATGAGATTTATCCAAAACATCCTGGTTACTTTACCGGTGTTAAATGGGCAATGTCAATTGATCTGAATAAATGTACTGGATGCAGCGACTGCGTAGTTGCCTGCATTGCAGAAAATAATAATCCTGTAGTTGGTAAAGATCAAGTAGCTGTTGGAAGGGAAATGCAGTGGCTGAGAATCGATACTTATTATTCGGGTTCGGAAGATGATCCGATTGTTAGTACGCAGCCGATGTTATGCCAGCAGTGTGACAACGCTCCCTGTGAGAATGTTTGTCCTGTTGCTGCTACTACTCATAGTAAAGATGGTTTGAACCAGATGGTTTACAACAGGTGTGTTGGTACAAGATATTGTTCAAACAACTGTCCTTATAAAGTAAGAAGATTTAACTTCTTCAATTTCAGAGATCATTTTAGAGACGGCTTCCAGCAAAAAGAATTGCTTGATCTTGTTTATAATCCTGAAGTGACTGTCCGCTCAAGAGGAGTGATGGAGAAATGTACATTCTGTATCCAGAGGATTGCAACTGAACGTGAAGATGCGATAAGAGAACACAGAAATATAATCGGAGCGAATGTTCATACTGCATGTCAGGATGCTTGCAACACAAATGCAATTAATTTCGGTGATATGAACGATAAGAATAGTGAGTTCTACAAATACAGAAACCACGAACTAGGTTACTATGTTCTTGAACAATTGAATGTAAAACCGAACGTTACTTATCTCGCTAAATTAAGAAATACCCACTCGGAGGAAGTATAGTGAGTCCAGATTATACTAAAGAAATAACCTTGGTTCAGGGTAACCTGACAATGGCAGATCTTGATAATGCCATTTCAAAACCAATGAATGAAAAGCCCGGTAGAAAATATTTCATTGCACTGGCTTTTACAACTTCACTTTTACTGCTTGGCGTGATAGGCGTTTCATTGACGTTCTTTTACGGTATAGGTGAGTGGGGTAATAATCAGCCGGTAGCGTGGGGTTGGGGCATAACTAACTTCGTATTCTGGGTAGGTATTGCACACGCCGGTACACTTATATCTGCAATCCTTTATTTGTTAAGACAAAAATGGAGAACAGGTATTTCCAGGTTTGCCGAAGCAATGACGATCTTTGCAGTAATCTGCGCTGGTATTTTTCCTATCATACATACCGGTCGTCCGTGGCTTGCAGGTTATTTAATACCTTATCCTAACTCACATCACCTATGGCCGAATTTTATTTCTCCTCTAGTATGGGATGTGTTTGCAGTCTCTACGTACTTTATCGTTTCACTTATGTTCTGGTATGTGGGACTTATTCCTGACTTTGCAGTTTTAAGAGACAGGGCAACCACAAAAATTAAAAAGACAGTTTATTCTTTGTTCAGTCTGGGTTGGAAATTTTCGAACAGGGATTGGAGACATTACGAAAAAACTTATATGATTCTTGCCGGACTTGCAACTCCGCTTGTACTTTCTGTTCACTCTGTTGTAAGCTTTGACTTTGCTGTTGCAGTTTTACCCGGTTGGCATTCAACTATATTTCCTCCGTACTTTGTTGCAGGAGCTATATTCTCCGGATTTGCTATGGTTGTAACGGCACTGATTTTTGTGAGGAAAGTTTTTGATCTCGAAAATGTTATTACTATGGATCACCTCGAAAGAATGAATAAAATTATTCTTCTTACGGGCTCCATGGTAGGATATGCTTACCTGATGGAATTTTTCATTTCATGGTATAGCGGTGTACCAACTGAACAATATGCTGCAATCAACAGGGCTTTTGGAGATTATGCATGGGGTTACTGGATAATGGTTTCCTGTAATTCACTTTTCCCGCAATTATTTTGGTTCAAAAAATTTAGAAGATCTATACCTGTTATGTTTTTTGTAGTGATTCTGGTAAATGTTGGTATGTGGTTTGAAAGATTTATTATTATTGCTTCCTCATTACAAAGAGATTTCCTGCCTTCAAGCTGGGGCTATTTCTCTCCGACCTGGGTAGATTTTTCAATCCTGATAGGAAGCTTCGGGTTATTCTTTACGCTTGTTCTTTTGTTCACACGAACATTACCGGTTGTAACTATGTCTGAAATTAAAGGAGTTGTGGAAGGTGCTCAACCATCGCACCACGGAGGAGATCATAATGGCTAATAAAAAACTTCATTCTTTAGCGGCGTTATTTAAAACACCTGATGAAATTATCAATGCTGCAAAGAAAACTACGGAAGCAGGATATAAAAAATTTGATACTAATACCCCCTATCCCCTTCACGGAATGGATCGTGCAATGGGTATGGGACAGTCGAAAATAGGTTTCGTTACGTTGTTCTTTGGATTGTCGGGGGCAACCTTCATATTCTTGTTTATGTGGTGGTGTTATGCAGCAAGTTACAATATAGTTGTAGGTGGTAAACCTTTCCTTGCTATTCCTGCGTTTATTCCAATAACATTTGAAACTACAGTACTTTTTGCAGCGATCTCAACTGTAGTTGGGATGATTGCAGTTTATTTTAAACTTCCAAACAATTCTCATCCTCTGCATGATACCGAATACATGAAAGCAGTTTCTGCAGATAAGTACGGTTTAGTGATTGAAGTTGAAGATGAAAAATTTAATAAAACTGAAGTCACAGAATTTCTCAATGAGCTTGGAGCTTATAAAATTGAAAGTATCTACTTTCCTGAAGAAGAAAAACACAGGATGTTTGAACCAAAGTTTATCGTGTTCCTGATTTTTGTTGCGCTTGCAACTTCAGGCATGACCTATGTTACACTTAATAAATTGATGTATATCACTCCATTTGATTGGATGGATAAACAGGATAAATTAAGTGCACAGGATGGAAGTAATATCTTTGCAAACGGAGAAGGTATGCGTCCTCCTGTTGATGGAACTATTGCCAGAGGTTATATGCCTTATCCATATGAAGGACAGACAAACCCGGCACAGGTATTATCGAATCCCACAATTCCAACAAAACAAGTTTTAGATCTTGGGAAGAGAAAATTTTTAACCTTCTGTAGTCCTTGTCATGGCAACTTTGGCAATGGCAATAGCAGACTGCAGGGTCAGTTTCCTAATGGTCCAACTCTTCATTCAGATAAAATTATAAATTACCCTGATGGCATGATATACCATATAATAACTAATGGTCAGAATGCTATGCCTTCTTATGCAAGACAGGTCACGCGGGATGAAAGATGGGCTATCGTCGATTATATTAGAGTTTTACAGAGAGCACAAAACGCTAAAGAATCTGATTTAACATCAGCTAATAAGGAGTCTGTTTCAAATGTCCAAAATTGAATCCGGTTACGTTAAAAAGAATTTGCCGCAATCTGTTCAAAAGATCGGAATGATACTCGCAGGTATTGGCCTGGTGCTGGGCATTGCAGGTTTTATGTTTAATAGTTACAGAGCATCTTATGCGTACCTCGTTTCATTTTTGTTCTTCTTAAGTATTGCCGTCGGTTCTCTGTTCCTGGTTGCATTAGAGTATGCAGCAAACGCTGATTGGAGCACACCGTTCAGAAGGATTAGTGAATTCTTCGCGGCAGCTCTACCGCTTTTATTAATTTTTGTAATTCCATTATTTCTGAATACAGGGAATTTATTTTTATGGTCGCATGCGAATTTCGTCCATGGTGACAAAATGTTGGAAGCAAAATCAGCATATCTTAATACTCCGTTTTTTGTAGTAAGAGTTGTAGTGATAATTTTATTGTGGTGTCTCTTTTATTGGATGATCACTAAAAATTCGCAGAAGCAGGATAATGTTCAGGATCAGTTGCTTACGAAAAGGAACATAACTTTATCGGTAATATTTATTCCTTTGTTTGCTATTACTATTACTTTGATTGCTGTTGACTGGGTAATGAGTCTTGAGTCCAAATGGTTTTCAACAATTTTTGGAGTCTATTTATTTGCAGGAGTAACCCTGAGTGCGCTTGCAGTTTTAACCTTAAGTGCAATTAAGTTAAAAGAAAAAGACTACATGCATTCCGCAATCAATAAGGATCATTTTTATAGTCTTGGTACATTGTTATTTGCGTTCACCGTTTTCTGGGGGTATATAGCATTTTCACAATACATGCTTATATGGTATGGAAATTTACCTGAAGAAACATTCTGGTTTATGCAGAGATGGGACGGGGGATGGAAGATAATTTCAATTCTATTAATAGTTACACACTTTATAGTTCCATTTTTTGGTCTTATTTCTTACGAGGCAAAGACTAATCTAAAACGATTAAAATTTATGTCTATCTGGATTTTATGTGTGCACTTTCTTGATATATACTGGCTGATTATGCCAAGTATGTCAAGAAATAATCATGTTTATTCTTTTAGCTGGATCGATTTTGTTTATCCTTTATTATTTGTAGGAGTGTTGCTACTTGTATTTA
Organism: uncultured Bacteroidota bacterium; assembly: GCA_963772675.1. Classification (GTDB taxonomy): domain Bacteria; phylum Bacteroidota; class Ignavibacteria; order Ignavibacteriales; family Ignavibacteriaceae; genus JAKAGZ01. The sequence goes on along the minus strand of CAVYYF010000003.1, from coordinate 229,229 downwards.
ATAAGATGGCGGAGAAATTTAATTTGGTTCCAGTAGGAGATCCTAAATTACAACGTGGATTAGATTTTCACCTTTAGTCTAAATAGGTTTATATGAGCATTTTTGAAAAAAGCATAAAACAAAAAATAGAAGAAGCGAAAAAGAATCCTGTTACAATATTGGCGTTTGCTTATCCGTATTTGCTGGTAATAGGACTTGTAATTGGACTATTATATGTTAGCAATTTTAATTTTATAACCAGGAAGGGAGTCCCTCCGCAACTTCCTGATACTACTGCTACTCAGCAGGATTTAACATTTAAGAAAGCGCAGGTAATTCCACCAGTTGATGTTGAGAATATGAAAAACGCTACACCTGAATTAATTGCTAAGGGAAAAGATTTATATTCCGCAAATTGTTCTTCCTGTCACGGAACGGATGGTAAAGGTGATGGGCCGGCATCTGCAGGTTTAAATCCACCGCCAAGAAATTATACAAGCAATGCAAATTGGATAAATGGGCAAACCTCTTCTGATATTTATAAGACTTTGCAGGAAGGAATTAAGGGCAGTGCAATGGCATCATATTCATATATGAAACCGGAAGATTTATTTGCATTAGCTGCATATATTCGTGCTATCTTTATTAAGAATCCTCCGGAAAACACTGATTCCGATTTAATGATGCTGGATCTTACGTATAATTTATCGCAAGGCAAAATGGTACCGGCACAAATTCCGACAAGTGTTGCTGAAGATATTATCGTAAAAGAAAATGCAAACAGGTATCAGAAAATTATTAATACTGTTAATTCAATAAACAATAATATAAGTGATGCTGGAGCTAAATTATTCAAGAATGTTACATCAAATGAATTCAAAGCTCTTGCAATTTTAAGCAATGCATCAGATTGGAGAATGAACGAACAATCCTTTATAAACCTCGTTGTTAATGAAGTGCATCAGGATGGATTTAACGAAAAAGTTTTCAATTTAAATGGTAATGATTGGGATACGCTTTATAGGTATTTAAGCAAGTATATGTGATTAGATTACGAGGAGGTAAATTTTGATGAACAAGGTTGCAAAATTAACGTTGTTCATTTTTTTGGTAGCAGGTTCAAGTGGCTTATTATTAAATGATATTCAGGCTAAACAAAAGATAGATATTGAAGAGCATCTTGGGAAACAACTTCCAATGAATGCAGTTTTTTTTGATGCTAACGGTAAAAAAGTTGTTCTTAAAGATATTGTAAATAAAACCACTGTACTGGCATTCGTTTATTATAAGTGCCCGGGAATTTGCAGCCCGTTAATGTCGGAGTTGTCAAACATAGTAAACGAATCCGATCTTGTGCCTGGGAAGGATTATGATATTGTTACAATAAGTTTTGATAATCGGGAAAATCCAAAGGTTGCTGCTGAGAAGAAACAGAATTTTTTGAGCATGATAAATAAACCTTTCCCGAATGATGCCTGGAAGTTTCTGACAGGTGACAGCGTTAATATTTATCACACTACTGAGGCAGCCGGTTTTCATTTTGAAAGAGTCGGTACACAGTTTATTCATACAACCTGTGTGATTTTCATTTCACCAGGTGGAAAAATAAGCCGCTATCTTTATCCGGATTATAATAAGAAAGGTGAGTTTGGAATTTTACCTTTCGATTTTAAGATGGCCGTGCTTGATGCATCACAAGGAAAAGTGATGCCTACGGTAGGTAAATTGTTAGCTTTTTGTTTTAGTTATGATCCCGCTGACAAAAAATATGTTATTAACTTATTAAATATTTTTGGTGTGGGAACGTTATTATTGGTTGGAGTATTTGTAGTTTATTTAAGGGCTAAAAAACCCGGGAAAGTTAAAAGTAAAAAGAGGTAGATTTTTATGGCAGGTGTTGCTGAGACCGTTGAATCGAATGGTCAAGGATCTTTTTTAGATTATAAGGGAAAGCACAAAGGTATATTTGCCTGGATACTTTCAACTGATCATAAAAGGATAGGCATCCTTTATATGGTTGCCTTGCTTAGCTGGTTCCTTGTTGGAATGACGCTGGGCGGATTGATAAGAATTGAATTATTGACCCCTGAAGGAACCATCGTTGGGCCACAAACTTATAACGCATTCTTTACTCTGCACGGGGTAATAATGCTCTTTATTTTTGTGATCCCCGGTATTCCGGCTGTATTCGGTAATTTCTTTCTGCCGATTATGATCGGAGCGGAAGATGTGGCTTTTCCGAGACTTAATTTACTGTCGTGGTATCTATATATAATAGGCGGTATTTTAATTATTCTTGCAATCTTTTTACCTGGCGGTGCACCTGATACGGGCTGGACTTTTTACATTCCTTACAGCGTAAGAACCAGCACCAATATGATTATCACGCTATCAGCAGTTTTTATTTTAGGATTCTCTTCCATTCTTACTGGATTGAATTTTATAACTACTATTCACAGGTTAAGAGCTCCGGGAATGGACTGGTTCAAAATGCCGTTATTCTCCTGGGGGCTTTATGCAACAGGATGGATACAGGTAATCGTTACTCCGATTATCGGAATTACACTTTTGCTTGTGATTGTTGAAAGAGTTTTTGGAGTTGGAATTTTTGATCCTGCATTAGGCGGTGATCCTATATTATTTCAGCACCTGTTCTGGATTTACTCTCATCCAGCTGTTTATATAATGGCGGTTCCATCGATGGGTGTTATTTCAGAAATAATCCCTACCTTTTCACATAGAACGATATTTGGTTATAAATTTATTGCTTATTCAAGTTTGGCAATAGCTGTCTTTGGATCCCTGGTTTGGGCGCATCATATGTTTGCAGTTGGTATGAGCGATTCAGCAGAATTTATATTTTCACTTTTAACATTTATGGTGGCAATACCAAGCGCTATTAAAGTATTCAACTGGACGGCGACTTTATATAAAGGCTCTATACAACTCGATGCACCGATGCTTTATGCACTGGCATTTATTTTTCTCTTTACTATTGGCGGCTTAACCGGAATAATTCAGGGTGCTCTTTCAGTAGATATTCATTTAACCGATACATATTTCATTGTAGGTCACATTCATTATGTTGTTTTTGGTACAGCGGGTTTTGGAATTTTTGCTGCGCTCCATTATTGGCTTCCTAAGATGATTGGCAAAATGTATAATATGAAATTTGCAAAGGTTGCATTCTGGATAATATTTACAGGATTTAATATCCTTTACTTTCCGTTTTTCATTATGGGCTGGTTGGGAATGCCAAGAAGATCTTACCATTATTTACCTCAGTTCCAGGTATATCATGTAATTTCAACTGTAGGATCGTGGATAATGATAGCTGGAATATTAATGATGTTTTACAATTTACTTAAGTCAGCCATTAATGGTCCAAGAATAACCGAAAGAAATTTGTGGGGCGGAGAAACACTCGAATGGACTGTTCCAACTCCTCCACCGTTAACAAATTTTGATAAAATTCCGGATGTGATCAACGGACCCTACGAATACAAACAGAATGACATAGAATTAGAGGAGGTAAAGTGAGTACTCATGAACAAACGGTAACAACTCACGTCCATAGAGATGATGTAGGCGCAAGAATGGGAATGTGGCTCTTCTTGTTTACTGAATTGATCCTTTTCGGAGGTTTGTTTTTTGTTTATTCGGTTTACAGGTTCCTTCATCAGACCGATTTCCATGTTGCTGCAAAATCGATGAATGTTTTTATAGGAACAACTAATACTGCTATACTTCTTACAAGCAGTTTGACGATTGCTCTTTCTATAGTTGCTTTGCGCAACAGGAAGAAAATACTTTCTCTTACTTTGCAGGGAATAACGGTTATTTTCGGATTGATATTTCTTATAAATAAATATTTTGAATGGACCGCGGAAATTCATCATGGTAATTACCCCGGCTCTCCTGAATTGTTGAGTCAGCCTCCGGGTCACATTTTATTTTATGGACTTTATTATGTTATGACAGGTTTACATGGACTCCACGTTATTATAGGAATGATTGTAATTATGTTTATGATGCGTTTCACAATTAAGGATGTTATTACACCTGATAGGATGGTAAAATTGGAAGCTGCCGGATTGTACTGGCACCTTGTTGATATCATCTGGATTTTCCTCTTCCCATTATTCTATTTAATAACCTGAGGTAGGTTTTTATGATTAATAATAACGAATTATCAGAACATACAAGTCATTCGTACAGCAGATATATTTTGGTATGGATGGGATTATTAACTCTTACTGCAATTACAGTTGCTGTTGCAGGAGTAAATCTTGGAGATGTAACTATTACTATGGCTTTAGTAATTGCATCAATAAAATCTTATCTGGTTATTACTGAGTTTATGCATTTAAATACTGAATCCCGAACATTTAAAATCTTCCTGGGAGTGGCACTCTTTTTTATTATTATTTCAATCGTTCTATTATTTTCTGATTATTCTAAAATGTAAGGTTAATTAAACAATGATTGCACAAGCATCAAATTTTGTTAATGAAACAAACACTACCTTTTTTATTTTAGTTTCTATATGTGTGTTTTTCCTTTTATTGATTACTATAGCGATGGTAACGTTTGTAATAAAATATAACAGGAAGAGAAATAAAAAAGCTGTTAATTTTCACGGCAGCACAGCACTTGAAATTACCTGGACTGTAATACCAACTTTGATTGCGCTAGGAATGTTCTGGATGGGCTGGACGGGTTATAAAGATTTAACAACTCCTCCTAAAGATTCTATGGTAGTGAATGTTACAGCCCAGATGTGGAAATGGAGCTATAAATATGCTAATGGTGTGGAGAGCGATACCTTATATGTCCCATTAAATAGGAATGTAAAAGTTCTCCTGCATTCTATAGATGTTGACCATTCGTTTTATGTACCGGCATTCCGTATTAAAAGAGATTGTATACCTTCCAGGACCAACTTTGCGTGGTTCAGAGCGCAGGAACTTGGAACTTACCAGGTGCTTTGTGCTGAATACTGTGGCTTGAATCACTCGTATATGTATTCAGCAGTAAAGGTTATTCCGCAAAAAGACTTTGATAAATGGATGGCTGAAAAAGCTCCGAAGACAATTGAGGCAAGTTCAGAAACTGATTCAACAAATAGTGATTGAATTATTTATGGTGAATGAAACAGTAAATATTGTAGCCCACGATTTAAGTGTTAGACAAAAAATTGATCTGTTAATGGAATTAACAAAATTCCGGATTACTTTTTTTGTCACGATTACAACTATATTTGGTTACCTTTGTGCCGCCGGTGGATTTTCTGTAAATATGATTGCGCCTGTCTTTGGGATTTTATTATTAGCGTGTGGTTCTGCTGTTATTAACCACTACCAGGAAAGAAAAACCGATGCTCTGATGATGAGAACAAAAAGCCGTCCCATTCCATCTGGTAAAATTTCGGCGCAGGACGCTTTGAATGTAGCGGTTTTATTAGTAATTGCAGGGTCCATGCTTTTATATTTCGGTGGTGGAACTCTTGCGCTTGGACTGGGTATTCTAAATCTTGTTTGGTATAACGCAATTTATACTCCGCTAAAAAAGAAAAATGCATTTGCAATAATTCCCGGTTCCATTGTAGGGGCAATTCCTCCGGCAGTTGGCTGGGTTGCAGCAGGCGGAAATATTTTCGATCCAAGGATAGCTATTATTTCGCTGTTTTTCTTTATCTGGCAGATCCCTCATTTCTGGCTTTTGTTATTAATATTTGGTGAAGATTATAAGCAAGCTGGTTTTCCAACTTTAACTCAAATTTTCAATACCGATCAATTGGGTAGAATTACTTTTGTTTGGATAATCACTACTGTTATGATTGGTTTGCTTATTCCATTATTCGGAGTTGTAAGATCAAACATTATTAATTACGGGCTTTTCATTGCCGGGTTGTGGCTGACCTGGAAGGCAATTAAATTATTAAGATCTACCAAAGAGAAAAAATATTTTCGTTTTGCATTTATGGAAATAAATATTTTTGCAATTCTTGTAGTCGTTTTAATTTCTATAGATAAACTTGTAACATTAATTTAACTGAAAAAAGAGAGCATTGAACAATGGAGTTTCTTGAAAAATTTGTAATACCTCAATCTTCTGAGCATCTTCAATTGCTGCATTATCTGGCGATGTTAATATTTTTCCTTTTTGTTCCTTTTATTAGTATGGTATTTGGTGGAACATTTCTCTCTCTCTTTTACAGGCATAAAGGGGTAAAGGAAAACCATAAAAACTATCTTACCTTTGCGAAAGAAATTATTGAAGTTGTTACTGTAAGTAAAAGCCTTGGTGTAATTTTAGGTATTGTTCCGGTTTTAACAACTGTGCTTATATATTCACAGCTTCTTCATTTAAGTAACACAACGTCAGTAATCTATTTATCAGTTTCATTTCTGTTGATAATACTTGCATTAATATTTATTTACACCTATAGATATTCAACCAAATTTACATTTCTTTTCGGTTCGCTAAGTGAAGCTAAACTAAAAGATTCATCCGTAATGAATGAAATTGCTAAACTCGGTGAATCCAGCAAACACCTAAGTTCACGTTCAGGTTTTTACGGATTAATCTTACTATTTTTTTCAATCTGGTTTTTTACTTCCGGAGTTACTGTAGCAGTTTATCCTGTTGATTGGGGGCAGGGTAGTTTTCTATCAGTATTATTTTCCTGGCAGGTATTAGTAAGATTTTTATTCTTTATAGTAATGGCTTTTGCTTTTACAGGCGGTTCAGTTTTATTCCGCTATTTTTACTGGGAAGGTGGTAAGAGAAATCTCGACGAGAATTATAAAGAATTTGTCAGAAAGAATGCTGTCAATCATACACTTTATTCTTTATTAGTTCTGCCATTGCTTCTTGCTATAATTTTATTTTCCATACCAGGAAGTGCAGTCTCAGGTGCAGTATTTGGATTATCAATTTTAGCCCTTTTATTAATGTTCCTGACTTACAATCTTCTTTACTCAATGATAAAGAATGCCAACGCAAATCATACAGGCCTTCTTTATATGACTTTGATTGCAATATTTATGGCTCTTATTATTAAAGACCAGGTTGCGGTTGATAATGCTACTCAGGAACAGGCAGTTATATTAAGCAGTAAGTATGATGAAATGATGGCGCAATTGACAGGAAGTAATAAACCCAAAGCAATTAGTGGGGAAGAAATTTACAAGAATATCTGTTCTTCATGTCATTCTTTCGATCATAAAGTTGTTGGACCACCGTATCAACAGACTATGCCAAAGTACGAAGGTAAAATGAATGAACTAGTTGCGTTCATACTTAGTCCAAAGCAGAATAATCCCGGTTATCCTCCAATGCCTAATCCCGGCTTGAGACCTGATCAGGCACAGGCTGTTGCAAAATATATTATGGAAACATATCAGGAAAAGTATAAAAAGAAGTAAATTTATTCTTTTTAAACTGAGTAGTTTTTTAACCTAGAATTGCCGCGACTTCTTTTTGAATTTCACCTGTTGAAATTACTTTCCCATCTTCGTGTATGTAAACATCTATTTCGTTTCTTATACCGAATTCACCTGGCAAATAAATTCCCGGTTCAAATGAGCAAAAATTATCATAAATAATGAATATTCTTTGAATTTTTGTTGCATCTTTAAAATGAATTTTTATATTATCTTAAAATTGTGCAAACAGGGTGAGAATTCCACTGCATAACGGGGTCTCAATTAAAAGCATAATTGGCAAGTCGTTATAAATTATAATTGATTTATAATGATGTAGATATTTTTTGTGGGCTTTTTAATCTCTACAGGTCTAATTAGGCTTACCCTTTTTAAAATCACAATATTAAAAAATGAATTAATAATTTATTAACAGAAAATTTATAGCCAAGTAATATTTTAATCTAAATTATTTCACTAAAGGATATGTTGATGATTCTAAACATTTAATAAACAATATTTTTTATAATTATATGAGGGCATAATGAGAAAAATATTTTCAATTGTTCTGGCCACGCTCTTCCTATTGTCTTTTTATTCTATTGTTTCTGCACAAATTGTTGCATGGAATTCTTATAACTCACCTAGTTCCTATGATATTAGCTTCAGCGCAACAACAAATGATGTCAATTTAAATACACCTATATTATCAAGAGGTACTGGAGTAACTGCAACTAGCCTTTCACACGGATATTCATCTAAAGGGTGGACAGACGCAGATGAATCTGGAGCGATTACAAATAATAGGTATTATCAGGTTACCGTTAATGCCAAATTTGGCTATAGTGTATTTTTATCAACCCTTGATTCACATTTAAGGAGAACAAGTACAGGCCCGAATGCCTACATCTGGCGTTTCAGCATTGATGGTACAAATTTTACCGATATCGGTTCTCAAATTGATTTTACAACAACAACTTCTTCAGGTGATGATCAACCTCAGATAGACTTATCAGGTATAAGTGATTTACAAAATGTTGGTAGTTCCACTACAATTTATTTGAGATTATATGCGTGGGGTGCTTCTGGTGGTTCAGGTAGTTTTGCGTTAGGTACTACAAATGTCAATAGCTTATCATTGGATGGTGTCATTGCACTTCCTGTAGAGTTAACTGATTTATCAGCCTATTCAACCGAAAACTCCGTTACCTTAAAATGGCAGACAGCAACTGAAATAAATAATTATGGCTTCGATGTAGAAAGGAAAAAGGGAAATAAAAACTGGAGCAAGATTGGTTTTGTTGCAGGTTCCGGCAATAGTAATTCCCCAAAGTCTTATTCATTTACTGATAGGCCAACAGGAGGGACAAAATTCAGCTACAGATTAAAACAAATAGATGTTGATGGGAAATTCAAATATTATGATGCAGTTACTGTATCACTCAATGGTTCTGAGCAAGCAAAGCTTTTACAGAACAATCCTAATCCTTTCAATCCATCAACTGCAATTAAGTTTTATATTCCAAGCGATTTAAAAGTAAAAATAGTAATATATGATATTCTTGGCAGGGAAGTGGCTATTTTGCTTAATGAACAAAAGCAGGCCGGATACCATATTGTCTATTGGAATGGCAATGACAAAAATGGAATTGCTGCTGCAAGCGGCGTTTATTTATACAAGTTAACAACTGATAATTACGTTGAAACCAAGAAGATGAATTTGCTAAAATAAATAATGTCTGGAATAACCTAATTTTCATTATCAATATTATCAGTGATAATGGGTGGCATTATTCAGTATTTTTGATGTGGAAAGAAGTTTTTTTAAAAAAATATTGTAAGTGGAATTAGTTTTTCATAAATTTCAAGTGATATTGAATATATGGGTAATAGGTTACGAATTAATATAAATACTTTTATAAGTAATATTAAAAACTCTTAATTCAATAATTTAAATGAGGGAGAAGCTTATACAAATTTTTACATCTCACGATTTCATGTAAAAGGGAGCGATACCCCAAGGGTATTGTTTGTCGTTGCCATTGCGAGTCTTTATAATAATTGTATAGCCCAATTACTTAAAAAGATGAAATGCGGACGGCGCTGCTTAAACTGATATACTACATTTATGACTCGACTGGTTGTGCACACCTAATTCTTAGCCTGTGCATAAAATAATATCTTAACGATTTCTTAACAATTTGTTTATCTCTGGGTAACATATGCATTTAATTTTACTTTTTGTAAAATTCTAATTAACAATTGTTCTTAATAATAAATCAGGTGAGGTTATTATGAAAAAAGTGTCCATACTACTTATGGTGTCATTTTTTGTGCTGTCATTTTTTAAGATTACGTCTGCACAGTTGCTGACTGAAAATTTTAGTTATGCTGCTGGAGATTCTATAGACACTCACGGTTGGAATATTCACAGTGGAAGCGGTACTACCCCAGTACTGGTAAGTAATGGTGGGTTAACTTATTCTGGATATATTGGGTCGGGAATTGGTAACGCAGCTGATGTATTTGGTACCGGAGAAGATGTGAATAAGGAATTCACGGCACAGGGTACTGACGGCACTTCAATTTATTTGTCTGCTCTTGTCGATGTTTCGGAGATAGGAAACAGCTTAAGTGGAGGATATTTTTTACATCTGGGGAAAACTACCTCTCCCACAAGTTTCACATCTTTTTGTGCACGTGTTTTTGTTAGTGTTGATGCATCAGATAATGTAAATTTTGGTCTCTCAAATACATCTACTGGTACATACACTTCAAATACTTATTCTAAAAACACTACATATCTGCTTATTGTAAAATATACAATAAATACTTCTGGAAATGATACAACTAAACTATGGGTCGTTTCATCGGGTGTTCCTGCTAGTGAAGCCGCAGCCGGTACACCGGATGTTACAATAGACAGCCAGACAGGTACATCAACAGATACGGTAGACGCAATAGGTATTCGCCAGTCGAGTGGTATTCCAGATGTAGTTCTTGATGGTATCCAGGTTTCGACTTCTTGGGATCTTGCTGCTCGCCCCTACCCTCGACTCCAACAATTTCCGTTTTACCCACAAGCTTAACTAATTTTACATATACTATTGGTAATGGTCCATCCGCTGTACAGAGCTATACTTTAAGTGGAGCGAATCTTACTCCGGCTTCAGGAAATATTACTGTAACAGGGTCCACTAATTACGAGGTTTCATCGGATAGTTCAACTTTTAGCGGAACTCTTGATATTGCTTACACAGGAGGAACTCTGTCAGACACAACTATTTATGTAAGACTAAAAGCCGGACTTAGCGACGGCGCTTATAACAGTGAAAGTTATTTCAAATTCCGGCGGTGGAGCAACTACACAAAATGTAACTGTAAGCGGCTCAGTTGCTTCATTAAATTTATTGTTTACTGAAAATTTTGATTATCCGGCAGGAGATACGTTATTAACTCATGGCTGGACGCTAAGTGGAAGTAATACAACTAATCCGTTAATTGTTTCTTCACCCGGATTAACACTTCCAAATTATTTATATAATTCTGGAAATTCAGTTGCAATGACAACGAGCGGTGAGGATGTTTATAACAACTTCACATCTGTAGGAATATCCTCCGGTAATGTTTATTTATCATTTTTAGTAAATGTATCTGCCGCACAAACTGGTGATTATTTTATTGCTCTTTCACCTGCAAGCACTCAATATAACTATTACGACAGAATTCACATAAAAAGCTCCGGCTCTGGCTTTGTTATAGGTGTGAGTAAAAGCAATGAAGCCTCAGGTGGTGCTGTTTATGGAAGTACAGAGCTTTCCCTGAATAAAACATACTTAGTTGTATCAAAATATTCTTTTAATCCGGCTGACACGACTGATGATGCAATATCAATTTATGTATTTGGATCAAATATTCCAGCTATGGAACCGGGTACACCGGAAGTTGGACCATATACATTCAGTGGAAAAAATGATGCTACTGACATATCGACTGTAACCTTAAGACAAGGATCATCATCAGCTGCACCGTCATTAACCATTGATGGTATTCATGTCGATACTACCTGGAATATATCTACCGCAAAACAAGTATCAATAGCTGAGGCAAGAAAGGATGATAACCACGATTTAATTCCTGATCATAAAGTTACAGGTGATACTTTGATGGTCACAGGTGTTATTACCTCGCCAAATATTTCAAGCAGTAGTACGGCATTCTTCATACAGGATGCAACAGGAGGCATCGAAGTATTTTATTACGGATCAATGCCGGCAACAAGTTTTGCGATGGGAGATTCAGTCTTTGTGATTGGAACGGTTGATCAATATCGCGGCCTTGATGAGTTTGCTCCGCTTACAATTGATTCAACAAATCTTGGTCTTATAAAACACAATGCTGTTATGCCCGCTCCTGTAAAACTTACACTTACTGAATTTAATGCAAATCCGGAGAATTACGAAGGTATGCTTGTTGAGGTAGATACACTTTCCAAGGCATCAGGTACATGGCCATCAGCATCTTCAAATGGATATATTGATGTTAGAAATGCAAGTGAGACAGATACCTTGTTGATGTTCATAAGTTCATATACAAATATTCCTGGTACAACTGAACCATCCTATCCAATTAATCTTGTTGGTATTGGCAACCAATATTCATCAAGTTCAAGTGTATACAATGATGGTTATGAAATTATGCCACGCGATACTTCAGATATTAAACCTACTATTTTAACCGGAGTTGAAGGAAACGGCGGTACGAGAGTATATACGTTCCAGCTTTATCAGAATTACCCGAATCCGTTTAATCCGACCACCATTATTAAATTTGAAGTTCCAAAATCTGAAAAGGTTGTTCTAAAAGTTTATGATATCCTTGGCAGAGAAGTAAAAACATTGTACAACGCTGTTGCACCACAGGGTATTACACAAGTTAACTTTGATGCTTCAAATCTTGCTACGGGTGTTTACGTTTATACAATAAAGACAGCCGACGCGATGATATCTAAAAAACTTATGCTATTAAAATAAAACGGGGTGTTTTAGTCTAAATTGATGCCGGGTAAGTTTATTGCTTATTCAGATACTTACCCGGTTAATTTATTTGTGAGCTATATTTGCCGTTTATTCATTTAAAGACCGGTTCCGGCCTGAATGTTTAATTATCGATCACAAATATTTTGTTATTCGGTTATGGGAAATGAATTCATTGTTTACAAAATATTTTTATAGAAATAATGGCCAATGTTAAATTTTAACAAAGCGGTGAATGAAATCTAAACTTTTACTATCTCTGGTAATAATATCGGCATTCAGTTTTAGTTTTTACTCTGGTGATGGGGGTAATAAACTAAATAAGACAATGGATGACGATAATTCCAAATACACGAATGTAGGTAACATAGGACTAACCGTTACAAATTTTGGCATGTACGGTAATGGGTTCGCCTTATGGCCACAACAACCTAGTTGTGAATACCCGTTAGGAAGTGGAATTGAACATATCTTTGACGGCAGTCTCTGGGTGGGAGGTTATATAAGTAGTGATGCACAGGGACAAAACAGGGTAGGCCCCTTCGTAACAACAGGCTCTGTTGATGCATCATCTGTCTCTACACGTGGTGGCGGTTTTGAATTTACCAATGCACCCGGCAGCAGGATAGTCGAAAGGTCATCACTGCTTGATTCAAGATATTATAATCCCGATGCTGTATCTCACCAGGATTTTGTAATGGATTATACAGACACAAACCGTGTACTTCAAAACGGCGAGACAATTCAGAATCATTCTCCTCTCGGCATTACAGTTCACCAGGAAACCTATGCCTGGAATTTCCCATTTGCTGATTTTTTTGTAATAATGAACTATACAATTAAAAATGTAACTAATAAATACATTGACAGTGTTTTTGTCGGATTGTGGACTGATGCAGTTGTTCGTAATACTAAAATAACTTCTCCTAGAACTGGCGCTTCTTTCTTTGATAAAGGGGGAGAAGGCTATAGCAGTGCTATGAAAATGGCGTACACCTATGACGCAACAGGTGATGTTGGTTATACAAATAGTTACGTGGGCATTCAACTCTTAGGCTCCACTCCTACTCTCGATAGTACATTTATGGATGGACAGGATACATTACCTACTGTCAATTTTGTAAGTTGGCAATATAAAAATACTGGCGACCCAAATTTCTTTTCTCCAACTACTGATGTTGACAGATACAGAAAGATGAACGGCTACTTTGGCGGTTCGAATAGGTATGGCAAGGGTGTTAACCCTTCTGCATTGAAGGATCCATCTAACAGATCAGAATTAATTACGAGAGGACCTTTCAGAAGCATAGCACCTGGCGATTCAATTAATGTTGTTTACGCAATTGTTTGTGCTAAAAAATACGGAAACGACCCGATGAATCTTGATACAGATGAACAGAAAACTAATCTGTATTCTAATGGTGATTGGGCGTTAAGAGCTTACTATGGAAATGATCGTAACAGGAATGGCAAGCTTGATCCTGGTGAAGATATTTACGGTGACGGGAAAATTCACAGGTATGTACTTCCGGCGCCACCGACTTCGCCATTGGTTAAAGTAGTTCCCCAAAATACTAAAGTAACAATTTATTGGGATAACAGGGCTGAAAACTCTATCGATCCAATTTCTGGTAAAAAAGATTTTGAAGGTTACAGGCTTTACAGGACGGAACCGGGTTTTGATTTGGATCTTTCAGAAGATGCAAGATCTTCTTTAGTAATGCTTGCCCAGTTTGACAGCTCAGGTAATTCAATCGGGTTCAACACCGGCTTTGGAAAAGTTAAGTTGCAACAGCCTGTTACATTGGAAGGTGATACAACAAAATATTATTACAAATATGAACTGGATAATTTACTAAACGGCTGGCAATATCTTTTTTCTGTAACAGCGTTTGATAAAGGAGATCCTGAAAATAATCTTTCAAGTCTTGAGTCCAGCCCTTTGATTTCACTTAACAGGGTGCTTCCGGGAACACTTCCAAACAATAATGATCAGGCAGAAGTGGGTGTTTATCCCAACCCTTATTATGGAAATGCTTATTGGGACGGGGGTACTGAGAGATTGAGAAAAATATATTTTTATAATCTTCCGCACAATTGTGAAATTTATATCTATACACTTTCCGGTGATATAGTAAAAAAAATATATCATGATCAAAATAGTAATGGTTCAAATATTAAATGGTTCCAAACGTATGCCAGTGATGGCAAACAAGTGATGACAGGTGGTGAAGATGCGTGGGATCTTTTAACTGATCACGATCAGGCAATTGCTACAGGTTTGTATTTATTTACTGTAAAAGATTTGAAGACCGGCGTAATAAAACGCGGTAAGTTTTTAGTTATTAAATAATCAAGGAGTAATTATATGAAGTTGAGGTTACTTGCTCTATCATTAGTAATTGGGGCCGGGGTGATATTAGCACAATCTGGAAATAAATTAGCTAAAACTAATGCTTATCCTTTGGTTACTATTCACGACATTCAATATATAGATAATGTAGCTACAACAGGATTTACAGACTCACCTTTGTTGGGCGATACTGTTAGAGTAAGGGGAGCTGCATTGGTTAGAACATTAGTTGATGCTGACACTAATAGAACTCCTATGTTAACATATACCACAGCATGGAGTATTTATATTCAGGATACAACTGCAGACGCAAGGCAAAATGGATGGGGTGGTCTAAATATTTATCAATCGGATTCAACTTATCAAGGCACATTTCTTGACTTAGTAGATACTACAGATTATGTCGAAGTAACCGGGATAGTTACACAATACGGACAGACAAGGGAACTTACCCCTTTAACAAATCCTGTTACCGCAATAGATTTTGTTGGTAAACTTCCCAAAAGACCGGATCCGATTCAATTATCAGTAACGGATTTTATGAATAATAAGGCAGAAGTTAAAGACGCATTTAAATATTCCGGCATGTATGTAGAATTGCATAATTTAGTCTCAGCAAATAGAAATTCAACCAATGGAAATTTTAATGCTTATGATGCAAACGGAAACTATATTATGGTTTATCAGCAGTCCAGATATTTTAGACTCGATCATAAATTTCCTTTTTCTACATTTGAGGCTCCTGCAGATGGAACTCCAATTAAGACAATAAGAGGAATAGTTTCGGTATACAATGATGTGTTTGAAATTACTCCCTTATATCCTGAGGATATTTATATAACTGCCACACCTCCGATAATTTCAAATATTAAAAGAGATAAAGTGCAGGTTAATACCAACCAATCGGTTACGGTATCTGCAAATATTGTTGACCTTGACGGCACTGTTAAAAGTGCATCATTAAATTATAAAATTGGTACTGCTAACAGAGTTTTTGTAGCTATGACTAAATCCGGCACAGATACGACCCTATACACAGGTATGATCCCTGCTGTAACTACAGATTCAACAATGGTCAACTTCTATATTTCAGCAAAGGATAATGACGGACTAACTGGATATTCACCTAGTGATACAACAAGCAGCAACTATTTTTACCAGGTTTTGGATGAAACACTGAAGATCAGGGATGTTCAATTCAGTCCTTACGGAGGTGGCTATAGCGGTTACAACGGTTATTATGTAACACTATCTGGAACTGTTACTGCAGATAGTTCTGATATTCCCGGTTTTGGAAGTAGTACGCCATTACGTGTTTATATGCAGGACGGAAGCGGCCCTTGGACAGGTATTATGATAGGGACAAAAGGTGCTAACGGTACACAGGTACTAAATCTCAAAAGAGGTGACAATGTTACCTTGAATGGTGTTATCATTGAGAATTATAGTGTTACTTCAATTGATTCTTTAACCAGTATAGTAGTGAATTCAAATAATAACACTCTACCAAATTCTGTAACTGTAGCTACCGGAGATATTGACAAAAAATCAACTGGTACAGTTGCTGCCGAACAGTGGGAAAGTGTTTTGATTGATTATCAGAATGTAACTGTGACTGATGATAATGCTGATGGAGATTCTGGTCCGGTTTCTAACAATTACGGTGAAATATTTTTGAGCGATGGCAGTGGTGATACTCGTGTTGAATTACAGGATGGAAATCATCATTACGAAAACCTGTGGGATGCTGCACTGGCAAATGATCCTAATAATATTCAGGTTAATTTGGGTGCTACTTTTACGGAATTGCGTGGCATTTTGTATTACTCATTTGGCAACTATAAACTAGCTCCCAGGAAGGATGATGATTTTGTAGGGTTTGTAACGGACGTTAAAAAGGATAATGGGGTTAAACCAATAACGTATAATTTATCGCAAAATTATCCGAATCCATTTAATCCTTCTACCATAATTAACTTCTCTATTCCAAAAGAAAGCATAGTTACATTAAAGATATATAACATTCTCGGACAAGAAGTTAAAACGTTGGTGAATGATTCGAAAGCTCCCGGATCGTATTCAGTAAGCTTTAATGCTAGTTCATTAAGCTCCGGAATTTATTTGTATACTTTACGGGCCGGAAATTTCTTCCAGGTTAAAAAGATGTTGTTACTTAAATAATTGAAAGTATTTCCTGAATGTTACAGAAGCTATTAATAATATCCTTTATTTGTTCTGGGTTGTTTATTACTTCCTGCAATAAAGAGGCAGTGAACAACCCGGTCGGTAACCAGGCACCACACACAGGATTATTTCTTGTACCTGATTCTACAATCAGCAAACAGCCGAGCAGAATTGAATTGCATTGGTGGGGAGATGATCCCGACGGATTTGTTATAGGATATTACTTTTCCTGGGACGGACAAAACTGGACATTCACTCAATCCAATGATAGTGTTTTTGCTTTGCAGATTGGAGCAACTGATACAAGTTATTTGTTTCAAGTGTCGGCTGTTGATGACGGTGGCAATGGAGTTTATGATAATGACATTGTACAGAATGGAAAGGATTATGGGCCGGAACCATTTACTGACAAAAACAATAATAGCAGATGGGACGAAGGTGAAGATTATGTAGATATCGGGCTGATAGATCCAAAACCTACATCTATTAAAATACCAATTAAAAATTCTGCACCTGTCGTAACCTGGGATCCTTTAACTGTCTTGCCGGATACTTCATTTCCTGCTATGACATTTGGATGGATTGCAAGTGACATTGATGGTGAACAAACCATTACAACAATTAATATCGCTCTTAACGACACTTCAAATCCGGCAAATATTGTGTCTTTGAATGGACAGGTAAGAAATGTTTCAATAGTCGCACACGATTTTAGTTCAAATACTGCTTCTGCAGATATTCTTATCGGTGGGGTAGAATCAAATATGGCCTCGCAAAAACTATCAGGGTTGCTTCTTAATGGTAACAACAAATTCTTCGTTCAGGCTGTGGATATTTCAGGAGCAAAATCAAAATTTGTTATGATGCCCGATACTGGCAAAACCTGGTATGTAAAAAAGCCGAAGGGTGATTTATTAATAGTTGACGATTATAAAACTGTTGACAACGCTGCAGATTTTTATTCAGCTATGTTTGATAGCCTTGGCTTAAATAGTAAATACGATGTCTACGATTTTCATAACCAGACGCCGCCATTTATTAGTGTTACATTTTTGCAAACATTAAAACTCTATAAATATGTTTTCTGGTATACTGATAACGATCCTGCTCTTGACCTGTTAAGCAGCTCGGTTCAAAAATTTAAGGATTCAGGCGGAAAAATTGCTATCTCAATGCAGTTCCCTCAGAATTTAGATTTAGCTGTACTTGGTGGCTTTTTACCAATTAGCACAGATTCAAGTAATTCCAAGCTAATATTAAATGGCGGTACCGTAATATCAGCACAAAATACACAATCATCCTATCCTGATCTGGAATTGTCTGCCTCCATTTACAGAATGAAATCGTTCTATGTTAATGCGCTAGGTGGAATACCTATATATTATTTCCCTAACAATGAAATGAAGGGATATGTCGGATTTACAGATACTGAAAAGAAATTGTTCTTTATCGGGATACCGCTTCATAAAGCTAACAGTGGGAATGCTAATGTTCAAAATCTTCTAAGAAAAGTATTATTTCAAGATTTCGGATTAACGCTATGAAAAAATACTTAACAATCATTTTTGTGATAGTAGGTCTACTATCTGTTTACTGCCAGGATACAGGTAGCCTGACAGGTAATATCACTGATGCAAAAACCGGCGAATCTTTAATAGGTGTTAATGTTCTGCTTAAGGGAACTTATTATGGTGCAGCTACGAATATAAACGGACAATTTACTATTCACAATATTACTACTGGGACTTATAATGTTACAATTTCTTTCATAGGTTATAAAGCTGTTGAATATACCGGCATTAGAATAACTGAAGGGAAGACTTTACAATTAGATACAAAAATGGAACAGACGTCTTTGACTCTTGATAAAGACGTAATTGTAGTAGGTTCAAAACCATTGTTAGACGTTGATGAAACACAAAGTAAAAATACCATAACGTCTGAAGATATTAAAAATGCAGTTGTAGAAAATATTACTGATGTGGTAGCTCAGCAGCCCGGAATTGTGAAAGATAATAATGAAATTCATATCCGTGGAGGAAGAACTTATGAAAATGCTTTCCTGATGAATGGTGTATCCGTACAGGACCCACTTTCGGGAACAGGTTTTGGACTTCAGTTAAGTGCAAATGCGATACAGGAAGTGGATGTTATAACCGGGGGATTTAATGCTGAATATGGCCAGGCGACATCCGGTATTGTTAATGTTAAAACTAAAGATGGTGGAGATGAATACCACGGATATGTATCATACAAAACTGACAATTGGCAGAAGAGAGCTTCATTTCATAATTTTAACACGGATATTTTTGAGTTAGATTTAGGGGGCCCTGAACCTATAACTACTTATTTACTCCCGGCATTGGGGATAAAAATACCAGGGAAAGTGTATTTCTTTGATAGCTTTTACGGCGGGTTAACTGACGGTATTACACAAGGCTATTATAAACCTACTGTTTCAAATCTATACTCTTCAACTTTTTACAAGACCAGATTTTCACCAAGAGCTGACAACAATTGGAACGGGCTGATCAAGGTGACATATAAACCATCATCAACACTTAGATTTTCGTACTCATACAATCAATCTGTTTCTATAAGTCAAAACACGACTGCATTGCAGACAAACCTTGAGTTTGTTGAACCAAGTCCCGGTTATCAGTATACTTTTCAAAATATTTTGCAGAACGCAAATGTTTTCACACACAAAAATGTATTTCAGTCATTCAGCTTAACACAAACAGTAAGTGCAAAAACTTATTATGAATTAAGAATTGGATATTTCTTCTCTAATCTTCGCGTTGATGCAAATGGCAAAAACTGGGCTGACTATGTACAGCCGCAGGACATAGTAAATTTCCCTATTCAGTATTATAATACAAATCACGATACTGTTGGCGTAATACCGGGTGATGGTTTTTGGGATTTAGGTAACCCATACACCTGGCACGATCATTACATTGAAGAATATTCATTAAAGGGGGACATAACAAGTTTCTTTGATGAAAAAAATAAATTTAAAGCCGGCTTTGAAACCCGCTTTCAGGAAATGCAGGTCGTTGATATTTATGAACCCTGGGTTGGTACTCTTGGATTGAATAATGAT
The DNA here is from genome assembly GCA_963772675.1 of uncultured Bacteroidota bacterium. Lineage (GTDB taxonomy): Bacteria > Bacteroidota > Ignavibacteria > Ignavibacteriales > Ignavibacteriaceae > JAKAGZ01. The sequence continues at coordinate 209,144 of CAVYYF010000003.1, read as the reverse complement.
ATCTATAAAGTAAGTCCGGCTATGGGAGATTTTTATGCACAGGATAATATTAATTTTGATGGAATGATCCTCAACTTCGGATTAAGGCTTGATTATTGGTTTCCGGGTAAATATGTTGATAATGCAGTTAACGATAGTCTGGTAGTTACCATTCCTGATCAAACCAGGCAGGATTATAAGAATGATACTTTTAGCTGGTTTGGCAACAGGAGATTTAAGGCAAGATTAAGTCCTCGTCTTGGTATTTCATTTCCTGTCTCAGATTTTCAAACAATGTTCTTCTCTTATGGACATTTCAGCAAATGGCCAAGACCTCAATTTGTCTATGCCAAACTAAATCCACTTAATGCACAATCTTCATTTCAACAGTTCGGAAATCCTAATTTAAATCCAGAGACAACTGTTGCCTATGAGTTGGGACTTAAAACACAATTCACCCCAAATGATGTTCTTACTGTAACTGCCTACTATAAAGATATCTTTGATTACATAAATACAAGATCCGTCAAAATTGCTTCAGCAAGGTTTATAACTAAAAATTTTATTACATATGTAAATTCTGATTATGCGCGGTCGCGTGGATTGGAAATTGAGTTTAAGAAAAGAATTGGTAACTGGTTTAATGGGGTTGCTACGTTTTCATATGCTATAGTTACAGGTAAGAGTTCTTCGGCTGACGAAGGTGCGCTTGTTATCCAAGGTGATGTAAATGAATCGGTAAAGGAAAAATTTATGCCGTGGGATAGACCTGTAACTGCAACTGCATCTGCAAATTTCTACGTGCCAAAAGGGGATGGATTATTCGGCTTCGGTAAAGGAATTCTGGATGATCTCAACTTATATGTAAGACTATTTTATGAATCGGGTAAGAGATATACTCCCGCTTATTATACCGGTTACGATTCGCAGGGAAGACCAATTTATATTGCGTCTACAACCGATCGTTATACAAATGTAGGAGATAACTGGTTTTATATCGATCTGAATTTTGAAAAATATATTCCGATAGGTGGACTTGAGTTTGCACTTAATATGGAAATAAATAATTTATTGGATACTCAGAACTCTACTATTATAAACCCTGTTACCGGGAAAGCCTACCAGGCAGGCGATCCGGTTCCGTATAGTTGGAATGATCCTAACTATCCTGATCTGCAGGCACCAATATCTCCATATCCATTTAATCCGGCGCGTTTCCTTACAAGGCGGAATATAAAGTTCGGAATAAGTTTGAAATTTTAGTTATGAAAAAATTACTGTTAATATTTATAATAATAATATCCTTCGTGGATATACGAGCTCAATTATTTCCAACTTTAGGTGAACAAAGGATAGGAATTTCTACAGCTGAGTTTTTGAAAATTGGAGTCGGCAGTCGCGCAACAGCTATGGGGGAAACATTTGTTGCCATTAGTAACGATGCTTCTGCATTATACTGGAATCCTGCAGGACTTGCACAATTCGATAAGGACGAAATTATCTTTTCTCATAATGAATGGGTAGTTGATATAAATCACGATTTTTTGGGAGCAGTTTATCATTTTGATGATCAAAACTCAATTGGTGTAGCTCTAACTTCGTTGTCTACAGCAGATATGAAGGTTACAACTGAATTCGCTCCGTTCGGGACAGGAGAATATTTTTCTTACAGGGACCTTGCGCTAGCTGTTTCTTATTCAAGGAAAATGACAGACAAGTTCAGCTTTGGTGGAACCATTAGATATATTGATGAAACACTTGATAAATTAAAAATGCGTGGTGTCATGATCGACTTAGGCACATATTACTGGACAGGCCTGGGAACAACAAGATTTGCAGTTACTGTTTCGAATTTCGGTAACCAGCTTGCTCCTGATGGGAAAGTAGTGCTGGTGGGTAAAAGAGAAAGCTCGGAATGGCAATCTTTTTCTCCCCCAACGATTTTCAGGATAGGCTTTGCGTTTGAGCCATATCAAAATGAGGATAATAGAATTACTGCTTCTGTTCAGTTAAATCATCCAAATGATAATAGCGAGAATTTATCAACAGGATTTGAGTATAGCTGGAAAAATATTGTAATGTTTAGGGGGGGGTATAAGTTCAACGTCGATGAACAAAATTATTCCTTCGGTTTCGGTGTGTATGTTCCAATACGAATTGCTTTGTGTAGTGTTGATTATTCCTTTACGAATTTTACGCGGCTGGGTAACGCTCAACGGTTTTCCATTACTTTAGGCTTTTGATTATGAAATGGATGAAAGTTATATATTGTCTTCCGTTAATATTTCTGTTTATAATAGGTTGTGAAAAGAAATTCGATACAGCCCAGTTAACAGGTCCGAATAATGCAAATATTGCCGGAGATACTGTTTATATCCAATTGAATCCTCCGTGGACGGGATATAATCAGCCGCAGGATATTATTATTGGAAGAGAACCTTTTATATACGTAGCTGATACTTACAATGACCGAGTTGTAATGTTAAATCTTAATGGGGATATTTTGGGTTCTAGAACATTTAAGAGACCGGTTGCACTTGCAGAAGATCATAAATTAAATCTTATAGTCTGCGCTGAAATGGATACTGTTGTAAATGGAGTTACTCAGAGTTTTGGTGCAGTTTATAAATTGGATCTGGTATCAGCAAGTCATCAAATTTCAGAAGCGCCGGTTATAAGACTTTTGCCTCGTCCGGCTGATTTTAATAGTACTGGGAGAAGATATACCGGCGTAGCGGCATTTTATGATAATAGATTTTATGTGGCACGCACAGGTCCTAATAACGGTAGCTTTATAGATCCGGATAATTCCATTTTATATTTTAGTCCCAAAAAATTTTTTGGTGGAGGCGAAGGAGATACTCTAATTGGAAGGGTACCTAATATTGACCCTATTAGTTCGGGTTTGGTTTCTGCAAATCAAATAAGTTCTCTCACTTCATTTAATGGTAACAATATAGATTTTATTGAGACCTTGACAGGGAATAACAGTTTAAAAACACAATGGCTGACCTATGTTGTAACACCTGTATCAGCAAATTACGAGGCAAGGCTAACTCCCTCAGATGGAGGGGCATTTATGACACCTAACAAATTCCTTCGCCCTGAAGGTGCCTGCCTGGATGACGCCGGCAATATTTATGTTGCAGACGCGGGTAAGGATAGCGTATTTAAATTCACTCCATTTGGAGATGAGCTGCAATCTTTTGGTGGACCGAGTGTATTAAATGGGCCGTATGCTGTAGCTTATTTCGATAAAGTTCTATATGTATTGGATACGGGGAATAACAGGATTCTAAGATTTCAACTTTCTACGGATACAAGATAATGAAAATTTTTACTTCTCTTTTCCTAACTCTTTTTTTAATCTCGTTCTTAAATGTTTTTAATTTTGCACAGACTGCAAACCACGTTGTTATAAGTGAAGTGCTTATAGATGGTGTCAACGAATCTTCAGCATCTAATAACGATGAGTTTGTTGAGATTTATAACCCGACTAACAGCTCTGTTGATCTTAGTAATTGGACAATTGATTACAGGAGCGCTTCAGGTTCAACATTTAATAACAAATATATTTTTCCTGCCGGAACTATAATTCAATCACATAAATATTATTTATTTGGCGGTGGCGGAGTTTCTAACAGGGATAATTCTGCTGATGTAGTGATACTTGGTCTTGGCAATTCCGGCGGTGGAGTATTCCTCAGAAATTCATCAGGTACGATAGTCGATCTGCTTGGATGGGGAAGTGCTGTATCTTCTAATTACGAGGGCTCTGTTGCAACTAAACCGGCTCAAGGTGTTTCACTTGAAAGGAAGGCAAACGGCAGTTCAACTTCTGCAACGATGGGATCCGGCGGCGCAGATGAATTTGAAGGTAATGGTTATGATTCTGATAATAATGCAAATGATTTTGTAGAAAGAACAACTCCTCAACCTCAAAATTCAGGCAGTCCGGCGGAACCTGTAATAAACACAGGCGGAAACGGTACAGGTACAATGTCAGTTTCACCAAACTGGGTTTATACTTCAGCTTCAACAAATATAACTTTTAAATTAGCAGGAGATGGTACAAATACTTTGGATAGTGTTTTAATTGTAATTCCGTCTTCTTCTGGCTGGACGTGGAGTGGAAACGTATCTGATGTAAATATTTCAGGGGCTGGCGCTTCTTCACCTTCTGTCTCGATTATTGCTGATACAATTTATATAGGCTCCCTCGCTATAACTTCTGCTGATAGCCTTATTGTAACTGTCGATAATGTCACTGCTCCTTCAAGCCCGGGCTTTACTGACTTTACTATTAAGACAGCTTTGTCTGGTGGTGAACCTGTAGCTGTGTCGGCTCTTCCCCGGATAAATGTTTTAAAGGTTATCCCTATTATTCAGATTCACGTAAACGATAGCAACGGTGTTCCGGCTTCTCCTTATAGCTTAGGAACAAAAGTTACTATTAGTGGAATTATTACTGCAGATTACAATCCAAGTGGAACAGATGTTTATATGCAGGATGAAACTGCAGGGATAGATATTTATAGTCCAGCAAGAATTCTGGATTACCAGGTTGGTGATAGTGTAACAGTAACCGGATCGATTTTGCAATTTCGCGGGTTAACTGAAATTTCACCCGATCCAGATCTTTTCTTTGTTCATTCTCACGGAAATACAGTTCCTGCTCCAATGGTTTTAACTGCAGCAGAAGTTAATCTTACATTTCATTCTGATGATTTTACTGAACCGAATGAAGGAAGGTTAATTAGACTTAACAATGTTACCTATAATGCTTCCAACTCTACTGTTACAGATATTACAGGAACAACAGGCGCTTATGTAGGAAGCTTAAATGTACCCGCAGGGACTTTCGATCTTGTAGGTATATTAAAACAATACAAACCGGGAATAAATGTAACCGCTCCCTATACAACTGATTATGAAGTTAATCCTCGTTCTCAGGCAGATATCATTAATAGTTCAGGTGTTAGTTTTATAAGCAGACCAAAAGAAAACAATATTCAGTCAAACTCAGTTACGATTTCATTTAAAACCAGCAAGTCTGTGCAGACTGTAGTTAGATATGGGAAAACATCTTCATATACTGATTCAGTTGTTGTATCAGTACCGGATACATCATTTGCTGTGCTGTTACCCTCTCTCTGGCCCGCTACTGTTTACCATTATCAGGTAGGAGTGGAAGATACATCAGGTACTAACTACACAGGTGATGCTATTTTCTCAACTGCATCTCCGGTTGGTTCTACAGGAACAATGAATGTTTATTTTAATCAATCGGTGGATAATTCCGTATCTGCTGGGGAAGATGCTCAAAAAGTAAATATTTATCAGAAGTTTATTAATCGTATTGATTCTGCAAATTATTCAATTGATCTTGCACTTTATAGTTTGAGTGGGACTGTAGGTGCAAATATTGCAAATGCTCTGATCACTGCAAAGGATCGAGGTGTTAAAGTACGAGTTATAGGTGAATATGATAACCATAATACAGCACCCTGGGGCACATTAAGCAATGCAAACATACCGTTAATCTTTGATACCTATGATGCAATAAATGGCGGAAATGGTTTGATGCACAATAAGTTTGCAGTTTTTGACTTCCGTGATACTAGTTCATTTACAGATGATTGGATATGGAGTGGTTCCTGGAATGTTACTGATCCGGGTAACAATAATGATGCACAAAATGTAATTGTAATTCAGGATAAATCTCTTGCCAACGCTTACACAATGGAGTTCGATGAAATGTGGGGAAGTAATACTGACACGCCAAATTCATCTAATTCACGTTTTGGATTTCGAAAGACGGACAATACTCCACACGAGTTTAATTTAGCCGGTACTCCAATCCAGCTTTATTTTGATCCTTCAGATAATACAACAGCACATATTGGTGAGGTTTTAAATGCGTCTCAATATTCTATAAATATTGCTATGCTTACATTTACGCGTGATGACCTGGCACAAATCTTAATAAATAAGAAAAATGCGGGTGAGAAAGTGCGGGTTTTACTTGATAACAATTCAGATACCGGGAATGAATTTTCAAACTTGCAGAGTAACAGTATTGATATTCATTTAAAAGGAAGTGCCTTAGCAGGTTTATTACATCATAAGTATGCAATTGTAGATGCCAGTACCACTGCTGATCAAATTGTAATCACAGGTTCTCATAATTGGTCAAGTTCAGCAGAAACTTCTAATAATGAAAATACGCTAATTATTCATAGTAAGAGAATAGCGAATCTCTATTTACAGGAGTTCAAAGCCAGATATGAAGAGGCCGGGGGGGCTGATGTTATTTCTGACGTAAAAGATGATTCCAAAGCACCAACTACTTTTAAGCTGATGCAAAACTATCCTAATCCATTTAATCCTTCAACAATAATTACATATTCAATTCCAAAAGAAAGCCACGTTACTTTAACAGTGTTCAACATCCTTGGTCAGGAAATAAAAACGCTTGTTAATCAGGACAAGCCAACCGGAATTTATAAAGTACAATTTGATGGTTCCGGATTAAGCTCTGGTGTTTATTTTTATTCTGTTAAGGCGGGTGATTATTTCCGGGTCAGGAAAATGTTGTTATTGAAATAGTACCTGTTATTAAAAATATCCATATCTTCTTAAATAGAATAAAGCGTATTCATCAGATAAATAATTTCTTGATTATTAGTCCTCCATCGTAAATAAAGGTTTTCAATGTCCTCTATAAAAAAAGTTAAATCAAATCTTATTTGTGTAATAATTGTCCTTTCATTAACATCTCTGGTATTTGCACAGGACACAGTCAAAGTAATGTGCTACAATCTGCAAAATTATACGCCTGCGGACACATCGAGAAATCAATATTTCAGAACAATATTAAGTGATATTAAACCGGATTTACTCGTTGTTGAAGAGATTACTTCGCAGGTTACTGTTAATATGTTTTTGAATAATGTTTTGAAATCGTTCACTTCCGATTATGCTGCCGCAGGATTTGTCCCCAATACTTATTCTTCAGTAGATACTACTAACAACGCATTATTTTACAGATCGGATAAATTTAACTTTGATTCTGTCACATCGATTCATACTTACGGAATAAGAGATATAGATGCTTTTAAGTTGACACATATAAATAGTGGACAAACTGTCATCCTTTTTGGCGTACATCTTAAAGCTAACTATGGAACAGGAGACCAGTCTGCAAATGAAACGAAAAGGAACAACGGGGCAGTAAGCCTGAGAAGTTATACAGACGCACTTCCTGTAAATACCAATTTTTTAGTGCTCGGTGACTTTAATATTTTCAGTGCTGATGAACCGGCATACCAAACCCTTACAAGCATTAATAATAAATCAGGATATTTTATAGACCCGATTAATATGACAGGTGTCTGGAATAATAGTGCTTATGCTCAGTACCATACTCATTCAACAAGATATTCCTCAACTTATGGAGGCCTTAACAACAGGCTGGATTTAATTTTGTATTCGTATTCAATTAGTCAACTTGTTAATGTTCATTTTATAAGTAATTCTACTGTAGCTTTTGGAAATGATGGGCAACATTATAATAATTCTATGGTATATAGTCCTACTAACTCTGCTGTATCAGCAAACATGGTAACCGCTTTGTATAATGCATCTGATCATTTACCGGTTTATGCATTACTAGCTTTTGATAATTCAACAGGTATTGTGAAGAGTAATAGCTCTTTGTCTAAATCATTCGTTTTATATCAGAATTACCCAAATCCATTTAACCCTTCTACAACAATAAGTTATAATATTCCAAGAGAAGAAAATGTTATTCTAAAATTATATGATATGCTTGGCCAGGAAGTTAAAACTCTGATAAACGAGAGGGAAACTTCCGGACAACACAGTTTTAGATTTACAGCAGATAACCTGACCAGTGGAATTTATCTTTATAGATTGACAGCAGGTAATTTTGGACAGAGTAAAAAAATGATTATCCTTAAATGAGATGACATAAATAATAAGCTTATTGTTAGAGTACAAAACCAACCCATTTGGAGTGGATATTAGCCCAATAGTCTAAAAATTATACTAATACCGCAAGGCCGGAATATTTTATAGTAACTTAATAATTACTATATTTTGACTTTAGAATGATTCATTTCTTATCTGTTACAGAAAAGTAGTTTAAACAAATTTAGGAGATTTAATGTATAAATTTCTTGGTTCGTACCAGGTAGTACCTTCATTGCCTGTAAATCTGGAAAATTTAAGAGAGATTGCATATAACTTATACTGGAGCTGGAGCTGGGATTCACGTGATTTATTTAAGAGGTTAGATGCGGAATTGTGGGATGGAACAAACCACAATCCAATTATGCTTCTTGGTAAAATTAGTCAGGAAAGACTTGAAGAGGCTTCGCGCGATGATGGATTCCTGGCACATCTTGACAGAGTATACACTAAGCTGAAAGAATATTTAAATGAAAAAACTTGGTTTGAAAAGAATAATTCTTCCTTTAATGGTTCTAATATAGTCTATTTTTCTGCTGAGTTCGGTTTGACTGAATGTCTGCAAACATATTCAGGCGGACTTGGTGTCTTATCAGGCGATCATCTTAAAGCAAGTAGCGATATGGGCATCCCTTTGATAGGGGTGGGATTACTTTACAAAGAAGGATATTTTCAACAATATCTTACTTCAGATGGTTGGCAGCAGGAAAGATATGAGATAAATGATTTTGAAAACCTGCCAATGAATCTTATAAGAAAAGAAAACGGTGAGCCTCTTACAATTTCAGTTACACTTAATGATAAAAATGTTTTAATTCAAATCTGGAAGATACAGGTTGGAAGAATACCTCTATATCTGCTCGATACTAATGTTCCGCAAAATTCTGAAGCTGATAGGAAGATTACAGAAACCCTATACGGGGGAAACAGAGAAACAAGAATCCAGCAGGAAATAATTCTTGGCATTGGAGGAATTAGAGCAATGCACGCTCTTGGTACTAAACCATATGTATGTCATATGAATGAAGGACATTCTGCATTTATGGGTTTGGAAAGAATAAAATTTGCAATGATGAATGAAGGATTAACATTTGCCGAAGCCAAAGAGCTGGGGTATTACTCAAATATCTTTACGACCCATACTCCCGTACCTGCAGGTATAGATGTCTTTGCAAATGAACTTGTTGAAAAATATTTTGGAAATTATTACAGAAATGAATTAAAGATTTCTGATAAAGAGTTTTATTTACTTGGAAATATTAATAACGATAAAAATCCCCGCACATTTAATATGGCGCACCTGGCAATGAATACGTCCGGATATGTAAATGGTGTAAGCAAACTACATGGAACAATTTCAAAGAAAATGTGGGCCTCCGGTTATAGAGATATTCCCTTTAATGAAATTCCAATTGGTTATGTTACCAATGGTATTCACCCACGTTCTCACATGTCAGCTGAAATGGAAAGTTTATTTTTACAATATCTGGGACAAAAATGGTTAAACGATCCTTCCTCTAAAGATATTTATTTAAGAGTTGATAAAATCCCTGATGAAGAGCTGTGGAGAACGCATGAAAGACGCAGGGAACGATTAGTTGCATTTGCGAGAAGGAGATTAATCAAACAATTAAAAAACAGGGGGGAGAGTCAATATGAAATTGCTGCTGCTGCTGAAGTACTTGATCCTACAGTTTTAACCATTGGATTCGCGAGAAGATTTGCTAGTTATAAAAGAGCCACTCTGATTTTCAGTAATATTGATAGGCTTTACGAGATACTTATCAATAGGGAATTTCCGGTTCAGCTTATTATCGCCGGCAAAGCTCATCCTCAGGATGAACAAGGCAAAAAACTTATTCAGGAAATTGTTCAGATAGCAAAAGAAGATAGATTTAGGAGGAAAATAGCATTTATAGAAAATTATGATATGAACGTTGCACGATATCTAGTTGAAGGATGCGATGTATGGCTTAATACGCCAAGGCGACCTTTCGAAGCCAGTGGTACTTCCGGTATGAAAGTTATTTCAAATGGCGGACTTAATTTCAGCGTTCTCGACGGCTGGTGGGATGAAGGATTCGATCCTGAACTTGGCTGGAAGATTGGCAACGGTGAAGAGTACCAGGACAATGATTACCAGGATGAAGTAGAGTCAAGACAATTTTATAGTGTTCTTGAAACACAAATTGCCCCGCTTTTTTACTCGCGAGGGGATGATCAGATTCCAAGAAAGTGGATTGAAAAAATTAAGGAATCGATTAAGAAACTTGGACCAGAATTTAGCACTCACAGGATGGTTGAGCAATATTTTAAAAATTATTACAGACCCGGTTTCGAAAGGAGAGCGCTGCTTGAAGATAAAAGGTGGAAAAAGGCAAAGGAATTATCTTCGTGGAAAAAGAATATTGAGCAAAACTGGAAGTCCATTAAAATTCTGGCGATTAATTCAAATGGCTCGAAGGACATAATAATTGCTGGTAAGGATTACGCAGTAAGTGCAGAAGTAGACCTTGGCAATCTTACCCCAAATGATGTTGTTGTTCAGTTGTACTATGGGCTGTTGGAAAATAAAGATAACCCGGAGAATAACTTAACTGTAGATATGGAAACCAATGCTGCCAAAACAAAGAACGGTGTTCATACATACAAAGGCAAAATCAACAGTAAAATGACCGGTCACTTGGGTTATACGGTCAGAATATTGCCTAAGAATCCACTGCTAATCAGTCAATTTGATCTTGGCCTTGTTAGCTGGGCAAACCTGTAGCATTTATTACCATTTCATTCTGGCTGGAAGCGGATAGCCAAATTATTTTAAGGATTTATTAACATAAGTTTTTTTTCAGGTTGAGACTTAATTTTTGTATTTTTATATCAATCTGATAATTATTCTAATATATATGCTTCTTGAGACATTAGATATAAAAAAGAACGATATTATTATTTATTCGCAAAACATCTATAATCTTAACAATAATTTTAAAATTATTTTCAAGGATGACGAAGATAAATTACCAAGAAAAATAAGTTTTGATTATGTTTGTAGGTTTGTAGATGAATTTACCCCCAAGAATTTAATAGTATATAGATTACTTACAAATATTAAAGATTTTAAACTAGATGCTTCAAAATACGGTTATGTTCTGAGCATTAATAATCAGACGGAACTTATATACTATGATCCCGTATTTGCTGTTAAGGAATTAGAAAAATACGGCAAATTGACAAATTTGAATGATCTCAGATTTAGAATTCAGCAAGTAGGTTTAACAACACTAAATAGTAAAAGAAATTTGCCAAATTTTGCAGAAATATATGCAATTGATCTGGAGGCTATGGAAGCAAAATTTCAAAATGATAAAGTTTTTGCGGATGCCATCGTAACATTCATTCATAATAAAAGTAGTATTGCTAATAAAGAAGTTAAAACTTCAGCAAAAAGCATATCCGTTGGTGCCCAAAAGTCGACGGCGATGAAGGAGGTTACTTCATTTGCAGAAAGAATAAAACAAACTCAAAAGGTAATTACAACTGAAAGGGAAGAAAGTATTAAAGAGATACAACACGAAATTTCAGAGGATAAGGATTTTGACCATACACAGATAATGAAGTTGAACGTTGAAGACAAGAACCTTCTTAATGAAACCGGGATGCAGAAGGATGTAAAAGCTACAAAAGGGGAGGATGTTTCAAGTCCTTTTGGTGAATTTCTGAGAAAGAAACGACCTGATCAAAATGAAAAAAAGAGCAGTAGTGAGAAAAAAGATTTCATTGATATATTCAAATCATCAGCGTCACTAAAAGAATACATTACTTCCAAAGAAAACAAGAAAATTGTTTTACGACTCGATAAAAAATAATTTATCTGAAAATATCATTATCTTCCTCATCCTGGTCTTCATCAGTTTGTGACATTGTAAACATAGAACTAAGCATATCTTTAAATTGCAATCCCTTCTCAAGTCTGAATTTACTTAAAAGAGAAAATTCTGAAAGCCCGTGAAGCAAAAACTCCATAAAAAGAAAATTGTATCCATTCTTGCCCTTAATATATTTGCTGATGATATCCTGTAGCCCGGGAACTTCAGATAGCAATTTTTCATATTCCTTATTAGATGTGGAATTTAATATATCTATTTTATTCCCTTTACTAAACCAGTTAGTTATTTTCTGATATGGACTATCTGCTTTTGTCTTCTTTAACTGGTCAGGTGTCGGGAAGTAACTTTCAAAAATAGTTTTGATAGCTTTGCTGATCAATATATTTGCAACTTTATAAGGACCTTCCTGCTCGCCTTCATAAACCAATTCTACTTTTCCAGTAATTGCCGGTATAACCCCATAGAGATCTGAAATTCTTACAACAGTATTTTTATCATTATTTAGTATTCTTCTTCGTTCGGCAGTGCTGATAAGATTTTCATAAGCTGAAATAGTTAATCGCGCAGAAACTCCACTTTTCGAGTCGATATATTCACTCAGTCTTGCTTCAAAAGCAATTTGTTCGACAAGATCTTTTAGAATTTCAGGTACAATTACTGTTTCAACCTGTTCAGGCGAAATTGTTGCTTCCTGATTTGTTATTTGTTTCGACAACTCAGTTGTTTTAGGATAATGAGTTAATATCTGGCTGTCTATTCTATCTTTTAGTGGAGTTACTATTGAACCTCGGTTTGTGTAGTCTTCCGGGTTAGCAGTAAATACAAACTGTATATCAAGAGGTAAACGGATTTTAAATCCCCTGATCTGTATATCAGACTCTTGCAGCATATTGAAAAGGGCTACCTGTATTCTTGCCTGTAGATCGGGCAATTCATTAATTACAAATATTGAACGATGTGAACGGGGGATAAGTCCGAAATGAATTACTCTTTCATCCGAGTAAGGCAGTTTTAGTGAGGCTGCTTTTATCGGATCAACATCACCTATTAAATCTGCAACCGAGACATCAGGTGTAGCCAGTTTTTCGGTATATCTTTCGTTCCTGTGAAGCCAAGTTATTTTAGTATTGTCACCATCTTTTGTAGTTATTTCTTTGCCAAATTTTGAAAGAGGCTTGAATGGATCGTCATTTAATTCGCTTCCTTCAATTATCGGTATATATTCATCCAGAAGATTAACGAGTAATCTTGCAATTTTGGTTTTTGCTTGTCCGCGTAGACCTAATAAAATAATATTATGACGTGATAATATAGCAGTCTGTATATCTGGAATTACTGTATCATCGTATCCAAGAATTCCTTCGAAAGGATTATGTCCGTTCTGTAAACTATCAATTAAATTTTTTCTTAGTTCATCTTTAATCGGAACTGATTTATATCCGGTTTTCTTTAATTTCCCTAGTGTAGCTATATCACTATAATTCATAATTTAGGATTCTCCGATTCAAAATATTGTATTAATTAAAATGGAAAGAAGATTACTTTAAGCGTTTTCGCCTATTTCTAATATAGTCCTCAAAAATATAATCACCAAGCCCATTAAGACTACTATAAAAAGCTCGTCCTCCATTTGTTTTTGTAAACTCCCTTACGAATCTCTGTAAATAAGGATCACGGGCAATCATAAATGTAGTAATTGGTATTCCCAGTTTTCTACATCGGGCAGCCTGGTCGAGAGTTTTATTCATAATTTTTCTATCCAAACCAAAACTATTTTTGTAGTATTTCAATCCTTCCTTCAAACATGTAGGTTTCCCGTCAGTAATCATAAATATTTGCTTATTGGTAGTTTTTCTCCTTCTTAATATGTCTATCGATAATTCTAGCCCGGCTACGGTATTAGTATGATATGGTCCGACATTTAGAAAAGGAAGATCCTTAACTTCAATTGGCCATGCATCGTTACCAAATACAATTACATCAAGAGTATCTTTAGGATATTTTCTTGCTATCAACTCTGATAAGGCCATCGCAACTTTTTTGGCTGGTGTAATCCTGTCTTCTCCGTATAAAATCATAGAGTGCGAAATATCAATCATTAGTACGGTAGATGTTAATGCTTTGAAATCTCGTTCTTCAACCTCAAGGTCGTTCTCAGTTAAATTAAAATCATCAAGTCCATGATTAATTTGAGCATTTTTTATAGAATCTGTCATGTCGATCTGATCCATAGTGTCACCAAAATAATATTCACGTCTGTCGGATGTTGTTTCATCTCCCTGACCAGTATAAGGCGTTCTATGATTGCCGCGTGTCGATTTCCTAAGCTTTCCAAAAATTTCTTCCAGAGCTTGTCTGCGAATAGATTGCTCACTTTTTGCTGTTATGATTAGCCTGTCATTTTCGTCTTCATTTATATAATTTTTATCTTTTAGCTCCTGTATAAAATCACCAACTCCATATTCATTGTCAGTAAGCTGGTATTTTTGATCAATCTGATTCAACCAGTCCAGTGCCTGCGCAACATCGCCGGAGGCAATAGTAAGTAGTTGAAGAAATATTTTGAGTAAGTCTTCAAATCTCTTCTTTCCCGGGTCTTCAGGAATGAAATCTGTGAACCTTATTCCTATCATAATTTATTTAAAGTGATATGTAACTTAAAAATATTATAAAAGTTGAGTATTTCAAGTACAAAATTATAATTAAAATAATACCTGGCTTGTAAAAAAGGCTAACTGGCGGATAATATAGTATAAAATAAAATTAAAAAGGGATCAAATAATGATCCCTTTTATTGGAATTATTTTTTCTTGTCGAGAGATACCCGCTTTGCGAGAATATTATCTATTAACTTATATTCTTTCGCTTCGTCGGGAGTCAGAAAATAATCTCTGTCACAGTCTTTTGTAATTTGGTCCATGCTCTTGCCAGTATGTTCAACAAGTATTTTATATAGTGTCTCTCTTGTTTTAATCATTTCCTTTGCATGGATTTCGATATCAGTAGTCTGTCCCTGCAAGCCTCCAACCCAGGGTTGATGTATCATTATTTTTGCATTGGGAAGAGCAGAACGCTTTCCAGCTGCACCTCCTGCAAGAAGAATAGCTCCCATACTTGCAGCCATACCAACACATATAGTTGAAACATCGGGTTTTATGTATTTCATCGTATCATAAATTGCCAGACCCGCAGTAACGCTGCCACCGGGAGAATTGACATATAAGTTAATATCTTTATCCGAGTCCTCAGCTTCAAGAAAGATCAACTGAGCTATTATTAAACTTGCAATATGATCGTCAATTGCTGTTCCAACAAAAATAATTCTCTCCCTCAATAGACGCGAGAATATATCCATTCCTCTTTCCCCGCGTCCCGTTTGTTCGATTACATACGGTACAAGCTGGGCTTGATATTCGCTATTTGTACTCATTTAGACTCCTTTGATTCTGTTTTTGAATATTTTTCAGGATCAACATTTTTAATTTTATTATTTTCTTTTAAGAAATCAAAAAGCTTTTTGTCGATCAATTTTTCATTATAGTTTGATGATTTATAATAGTTCATTAGCTTCTCAATATCAATGCCGGTTTTTTCTGCATCTTTTTCAGCTAATTCCTTCAGGTCATCATCAGTGATATTTATGTTTTCCTTTTTTTGAATCTCCGATTTTAAGAGGAACCATTTTACTTCATTTTCGGCATTCGGTAACAGTCTTTTAGATGTTTCTTCTTTGTTAAAATCTTTATATTTCTCTTTTTTTGCATGCTCTTCTTCGTGCTTAACCAGTTCACTCAGAATATTGTAAACAAGAGTTTTTGGCGGTTCAAAGTCATTATTTTTAATTATCATTGAGACCAGCTTGTTGTTCAAAACTTCTTCCATTCTCTGATCATAAAATCCCTGAATATCTTTTTTGATGTCAGCACGCAATTCTTCTTCAGTTGATACTTTGTCCTTTGTAACTTTCTTAATTAATTCTTCAGTCAAATCAGGAAGAACAATCTTTTCTATTTCGTTTATTTCTGCTTTATAGTTGTACGCTTCTTCTATCTTTTCTTCCTTGCCTTCGCTGTTTTTAATAGTCCTTTCATCTTTAAATGAGAAATTGAAAGATTCGCCTTTCTTTTTACCCTTTGCATTTTCGATTATCTCAGGTTGCACTTTTTCATTTGAAAGATCAACTTGTATTTTTTCAGGTTTTGAGTCTTTGTAAAGCTCACCTTTATCATCAATTCGCTTTATTTCAAGATCGAGCAAATAATTCGGATCGTCTCCAACAATGTCAGCTTTTTCTTTTGTACTGTTTGCCCTGGAGATATATTCAATTTCTTTATTAACATCTTCATCCTTAACCTGGAAATCGGGTATTTCTATTTCCTGATCTTTATAATCTTTCACTTCCAGAACCGGGTAAGTTTCGTACAATACTTTAAAATATAAATCTGTGCCTGGGTTAAATTTTATGTCTTTCAAAAACGGCTGTCCGATCGGTTTTAACGCTTTCTCTTTTGAGATTTCCCAAAAGCGGTTATTGGCAATTTTTTCGGAAGCCTCATATTCCAGAGCATCTCCATACATTTTTTTCAAGACACTGATTGGAGCCTTACCTTTTCTGAAACCGGGGAGTTGTATTTTCTTAGTTTGTTTTTGGACTTCGGTTTCAATATCTGATTTTATTTCATCATATTTGAAAGAAACTTCAAGTTCTCTTTCAGATGCGCTTATGTCATTAATTTTTACGTCCAATTTAACCTCTTTTAATCAGTTACTACTTTAGTGTGCGAGAACGGGGACTCGAACCCCGACACCTTGCGGTACTAGATCCTAAGTCTAGCGCGTCTGCCAATTCCGCCATTCTCGCAAATAAAAATTTAATTTATTTAATAATTTTAGAATATTAGCATTTTGAAGGTTTCCTAAAGAAAATAATATTACATATACTTATAATAGATTTCTTCAGGGAATTTATCTGAAAAGATTTATTCATTTTCAAAATTTTCAATTTGAAATATACAGTTAAAGGCAGAGTTTAGCAAATTATAAAGGTCCTTGGTAAGACTCTAATGTATTAAAATAAAAGGGATTGTCAGGAAACCTTCAACTGAATTAGATAATAATTACATATTAGGATTTTTAACTTATATTTACGTATTTTGAATTCTTATCAGATGAATTTTTTGCCTTAAAATAACCTTTTGGTGATTAATGAAGTTCAGATATGTTACACTTACAGATGTTGGTCTTAAAAGATCCGATAATGAAGACTCATTTGGCGTTTACGAAGTCGAGAAGGGACTTCTCGTTGTAGTTTGTGATGGACTTGGCGGAAATAAAGCGGGGGACGTTGCTTCAAAGTTAGCTGTAGAAACGATTGCCAAAACATTCCAGAATCTAAAAAATATTGAATTTCTTGAAAGGATTAAACTTTCCATTTTAGAAGCAAATAAAATAGTTATGGAAGAATCCAGTAAAGATTTTGACAGAAAAGGAATGGCCACAACAGTGGAAACTTTATTCCTTAAGGATGATACAGCATATTGGGGACATGTGGGTGATTCCAGAATTTATTATTTAAAAGACAATAAATTGAAACAACTATCAAAAGATCATTCCTTAATTCAGAAACTTATAGATGAAGGTTACTTAACGCTAAAAGAAGCTGAGAACCATCCGAACAAAAATATAATTATGAGAGCACTTGGCGATAGTGAAAATATTGAAATTGATCTGAGCAAGTTAAAGATAAGTACAACCGATTTTGGAAAATTTTTTATTTGTACCGATGGTGTTACTACTGTTTTACAAAATGATGAGCTTGAAAAAATATTAGTGAATGATAATGTCCATTACATCTCTGAAGTAATTGCTAATCTTGTTGAAAAAAGGGGAGCACCTGATAACTTTACCTTTGTTATCATTACCGGGGGGTAGGACTTTATGGTTGGTGAAGTAATTGAAAACTATAAAATTGTAAGTATACTCGGTGAAGGGGGGATGGGTGTAGTTTATAAGAGTTTTGATTTAAAGCTTGAAAGATTTGTAGCACTGAAAATTCTAAGTGAGCAAGCCGTTAAAAACCCACGCTTTATTGAACGCTTTAAAAGAGAAGCCAGAAACCAGGCAAAATTAAATCACCCTAATATAGTTCCCGTATATGGATTTGCTGAAGATAAGGGTTTACTTGGTATTGTTATGGAATATGTCCCTGGTATAACCCTCGAACAAATGATTGAACGTAAAGGGAAACTGGAAGTATTAGAAGCAATAGATATCTTGAAGCAAGTTTTATCAGGTATAGGTTATGCGCACTCAAAGGGGTTTATTCACAGGGATCTTAAACCTTCAAACATCATTATAAACCACAGCGGTGTTCCAAAGATAATGGATTTTGGAATTTCAAAATCATTGAATGAGGTCAAAGGAATAACTAAAACAGGAACGAAGCTAGGTACAGTTCTTTATATGAGCCCTGAACAAATTAAAGCGCAGGAACCAACTATACAAAGTGATATATATTCTTTAGGTATAACTTTTTATGAAATGCTTTGCGGGAAAACCCCATTTGAGGCTCCGACAGATTTTCATATAATGGAAGCTCATTTAAAAAAGAATCCATTAAAACTCTCCAGCCAGCTTGATAATATACCAGCTTCTGTCGATGTAGTTTTATCCAAGGCTTTAAGTAAATCTACAATGCGAAGGTTTCATACCTGTGAAGAATTTATCGTTGATCTTGATTCCATCTCATTAAAACCTAATAAAAAACCAAGGCGTACGAAAAGAATTACCGGGCAAATAAAATCCAAAATTAAACCTAAGAGATTTCTCAGAAGGTTAAAGATTTTTACAATCTCGGTATTTGCTTTAGCTGCTCTTGGTACATTGGGCTATTTTGTTTATCAACAGGTTTCAGAACTCCTTGCGCCCGGTGGTAATAAGGATTCTAAATTGCTTGATGATGGGACAAATTCATATAGTTCTAATCCATCATACTTAGATAGATCAGGCTGGAGATTGGCAACTTGTCCGGTTCGAACCGATCTGAATGGAGTAACTTTTATAAATGACTCACTTGGTTTTGCTTGTGGAACTAACGCAGCCCTAATAAGAACCACAGATGGAGGGCAAAAGTGGTCTGCGATTCCTTTTAGCGATACTTCAACAACCTACTTTGACGTTAAATTTTTTAATGCGTCTACTGGAATTATTGCAGGTGGAAAGGGGACGATACTTATCACATATGACAGTGGTAAAAATTGGCAGCATGTTAAAACGGGTGTTGACGAATCCCTGTTCGGGATTAAGATATTGCCAAATACAAATATTGGATTTATGGTTGGCGGAAGCGGAACAATTTTGAAGACTACAGATTCTGGAGCCAGTTGGAAAAGAGTTCTATCTCCGTCAAGGGATTTACTCTATAACTTGGATTTTTCAACCGACAAAGTCGGCTTTGCGGTGGGTTGGAATGGCGAACTGCTCAAGACTACTGATCAGGGACTTACCTGGAATAGGATGGATCAACTCAGTGATTCTTACTTTCGTGGTATATGTTTTGTTAATAGCAATCTGGGCGTTATTGTAGGTGGTGGTGGCGAAATTTTTAGAACTGATAACGGAGGCTCTGATTGGAGTGAAATATCATCCGGTACAATATCGGGACTATATGCAGTTTCATTTGTCACCAGAAATAATGGATTTATACTAGGCAGCAAGGGTGATATTTTAGCTACTGTTAATGGAGGGAAAAGTTGGAAATCAAACCTCAGCGGAAAATTTGGAGCATTGACTCAGCTTTCAGTTTTACCTTCAAAGAAAGTTGTTGCCGTTGGATATGGGGGGACAATTCTTCTGAGCCAGCATTAACTAAATTGTTTTTGCCTCAATGTATCTTTAATTTAGCTTAATAATTAAAGTTTAGTTTATCAATTAGTAAAAGAAAAATCTTGGATAAATTTGTAATTCACGGGGGCAAAGAGTTAAACGGCGGCGTTAAAATTAATGGCGCTAAAAATGCTTCTTTGGTGTTGATGCCTGCCACATTACTGGCTTCCGGGAAATCAGTTTTGTACAATACACCTGAACTAAACGATGTCTATACAATGCTTAAGCTGTTAAATCATCTGGGTGTTAAATCCGTATTTGGGGACCATATTCTTGAACTTGACACAACCAATATAACCAGTCAGGAAGCTCCCTACGAACACGTAAAGAAAATGCGTGCTTCTGTTTATGTACTGGGTCCACTTTTAGCTAGATATGGAAAAGCTAAGGTATCTTTGCCAGGAGGCTGTGCCTGGGGGCCGAGGCCGATAAATTTGCACCTTGAAGGTTTAAAAAAAATGGGCGCTGAAGTTGAACTTTCAGAAGGATATATTATAGCTAAAACAAAGAAATTAAAAGGTACTAAAATAAATTTTGATGTATCATCCGTGGGAGCAACTGGGAATTTATTAATGGCTGCCACACTTGCAGAAGGAACTACAGTAATTACAAACGCAGCGAAGGAACCTGAAATAACTAACCTTGCTAATTATCTTTTAAAAATGGGAGCAAAAATTGACGGTGTTGGCACTTCGGATTTAACTATTGAGGGAGTAGATCAATTATTTCATAGTGAAATTGAAACAATCCCTGACCGGATAGAAGCAGGAACTATTCTTATAGCAGTGGCCTTAACTGGTGGGAAAATAAAGATAAGCGGCATTTTACCTGAATATTTTGAGACTGTTCTTTTAAAGCTTGAGGACAGCGGCTGTAAGGTAGTAAGAGACAATAATATAATTGAATTAATATCAAGCAAAAATTCCATAAATTCAACTGATATTGTTACATCTATTTTTCCCGGCTACCCTACAGATATGCAGGCTCAATGGATAGCCTATATGTCATTGTCTGATGGAATATCGAAGGTTAGGGATACAATTTATATTGACAGGTTCTCACACGTCCCGGAACTTGTCAGGTTGGGAGCAGACATTACAGTCAGAGAAAATACAGCTATAATTAAAGGTGTGAAAAAATTAAGGGGAGCAAAGGTGATGTCAACTGATCTTAGAGCCAGCGCTAGTCTTGTCCTTGCTGGCTTGGCAGCTGAGGGGACTACCGAGGTGCTGCGTGTATATCATCTTGACAGAGGGTATCAAAAAATTGAAGAAAAACTGCGTGCACTGGGCGCAGATATTGAAAGGGTGACGGGAGCTGAATTTTAGTTGTGAAGTCATTCACAATTATATTAAAAAATTTTAGAAGCCTGCGGATCTATCTTATTGTAATTTTGGCTTTTAACATCTTTTCCCTTTTCCTGCCTTTGTTAAATGTTTTCGGGTTTGAATTCTCTTTAGCGAACTCTATGCTTTTATTCTTTGTATCCGGAATTTATACAATAAAGTATTTCTCAAGAGAACAGAGTTTATTTAATGCAAGTAGTGCCGGAATTAAGAAGATTGGATTTACATTTTTCATTTTTTTAGTAATTCCGCTTATAATTTCCCTCGTCTATTCTTCAGTCACAATGATGTGTTCACTAAAAGACGGATTTTTATTTTACCTGGTTATTACAGTTCCGTCTGTAATATTGGGAGGCAGCACCGGACTTCTGGTTTTTACTCTTTTCAAAAAATTCAGGATTTTACTCTTTATAGTAATTACTATTTTGATCTTGATAATTCCTCTCCTTGAATTCTATTATAATCCTCAAGTCTTTTTCTTTAACCCTGTATTTGGGTTCTTCCCCGGAACAATATACGATGAGGGTATCAAGGTCACCTCAAAACTGATTTTGTACAGGCTTCTGAACCTGGTGTTTTTCGGCAGCATTATTTTATTAATTCTCAAAAGCATAAAGAAGAATTATCGTAAAATATTTATTGCCATATATACAATTGTCATAGCTGCTCTGTTTTTATATATCTCACCTGTATTTGGGTTTTCTACAACAAATACTAGCCTGCAAAAAGAATTAAACGTCAATTTTGAGACAGCACATTTCAGTATATATTTTTCCGCGGATATACCGAATAATCTGGCCAAGGAAATTGCACTTGAACACGAATATGATTTTGTGCAATTAAGAAAATTTTTTAGAATTCACCCGAGGGGTAAAATAACTTCATATGTTTTTGTTTCAAATGAACAGAAAGGGAAATATTTCGGTTCAATGAATGCAGATGTAGCAAAGCCCTGGTTGAAACAAATTTACATTTCTGCTGATAGTTACGATCAAACTTTAAGGCATGAACTGGCACATGTTTTTACGGCTAGTTTCGGGGCCGGTATTTTTAAAGTCGCTGATGGACTAAATCCGGCAATGATTGAGGGGGCAGCCGTTGCTGCAGCCCCTTTTTATGGCGACAACACTATTCATTATATGGCCAAGCTTGCTTATCAAAATGGTTATAAGATTAAGATTGAACATCTTTTTGCTGGATTGAATTTTTTCGGAAGCGTATCATCTCTTTCTTATATATATGCAGGCTCGTTTTCAAAATTTCTAATTGACTGTTATGGTGTTAAAAAATTTGAGGAATTATATTCAAATCTGAATTTTAAGAAAGTTTATAATGAACCTGTAGAAAACATTACACACGCTTACTATAATTTTATAGATTCACTGCAGATAGATGAGAATATAAATAAGGCTAATTATTATTTCGGTAGACAGACTATCTTCCAGAAAGTATGCCCGAGATATGTAGGGGAAAAATTAGAAACAGGAAGAGATTATTTCATAGAAAAAGATTATGTGAATGCTGAAAAAATATTCAGAGAGATTCTACAAAAAACAAATAATTATTCTTCGTTAATTGGATTATCTTCTACATTATTAGAAATGAATGACACTTCCGGAGCGGCAGAAATTATAAAGACGCATATTAATCAATTCGTTAATACAGCGTACTTTTACAACCTTGAATTCAGGCTGGCGGACCTGGAAGTTTTAAATTCCAATTTTATCTTTGCAGATTCACTTTACACAAAATTATCGGCTGAAAGACCTAACAGATTATTATCAAATATTTCTGATTTGAGATTACGACTATCAAAAGATACCTTACTTCTTAAACAATATGTAGCAGGTACTGATATTCAAAAATTTGAAATTCTAAAGAAGATCAATTCTGTCAAGATAGTTTACAGTTCTATTCCTGTGCTGGTTGAACTTTCCCGCAACCTTGGTCAAAATTACAATAAGTTTATTGTTGGATTTAATAATGAATTCAGAGTGGAAGATTATACAAGCAGCTATGCAATGTTTAAGCTATCGAAGTATATGATGGATAACCTGGACTTTTCTCATGCCAATAAAATTGCTAAATTATCAATGAATTATAACTCTGATAAAAATTTTAATGAAATACTTCAGGCAAATTTTGAAAAAGCTAATTGGTTTTATTATAATGCTGATAGAATATTAGACAACATAAAATAACGACAGAAGGCGAAACCTGAGATGGCGGACCAGGAATTAAATCCTACAAACAATACCACGATACTAACATACCTGGTAGGGTTTATCGCATTTGTAATATTTGTTTATGTACTTGTTGTGTTAAAAGCTATACTTATCCCTGTTACTATTGCCATTTTTATGGCATATCTTTTATATCCTGTCCTCGAATATTTTAATCATAAGTTGAAACTCCCACGCTGGCTGACTGTTTCATTTCTTCTTATAGCGATGTTCGGTTTATATTATCTATTGGGCCTTGTGCTTATATCTAACTATGAAATATTCGCTAATAAAATTGTATCCTATGGTGATAAACTTGTCAGCTTTCTTGAGGGGATTTTAGCTTCGTTTAATATTACTTTCAAAGAAATGGGAGAGCTTTTAAACTTCCGGATTGAAAAGTTCGATGCTGGTTCCATCTTCCAGGGTTTGTTCAAAGCAGGGATTATCCAGGGGGTATTTACTTCGCTAACAACTCTGGTAAATTATCTTTTTATCTCTATGCTTTTCTGGATATTTATGGTGCTTGGTAAAAATAAATTTGAGGAAAGAATAAAGTTTGCATTTAAGTCAAAGCAAGGAGTTGTCGGAAAAATAATTAGTACAATAAATACACAGCTTCAATCTTACCTTGTTATCAAAACAATTATAAGTATTATTACTGCAACTGTTGTTACAATTATTTTATGGATTTATGGTATCGATTTTCCAATAGGTTGGGGAGTGTTAACATTTCTATTCAACTTTATCCCTAATATTGGTTCAATATTAATATCAATTTTCCCAATTCTGGTTGCACTGATTGATTTTGGGTTTGGATTTACATCAATCTCGTTAGCTGTTTTATTATTTTTGAATCAGAGCATAATGGGGAATCTTGTTGAACCGCATTATCTTGGTAGACAAATGGGATTAAGCACAGTCTTCGTCCTTTTTTCTCTTATATTCTGGGGATGGGTTTGGGGAATTGTCGGAATGTTTTTATCTGTACCAATAGCTGCTGCTGTGAAAATTATTTTCAGCAATATTGAACCACTCAAACCTTTCGCTATCATAATGGGAAATAAAGTTGATGACCAAACTGTAAGTTGATTCAGTTAGTTTTCTCCCCCAATTTTCTAACCAATTTCTCAGTAAAATATTTTATCTTTATAATCTAAAATTGAAAATTATTTATGAATTTCGAAAAGAATCTAAAAAAATATTCCTTTCTGAAAACAGCTTCTGAATTAGCCAATTCGATGAACTGTGAAATTTTCATCGTGGGCGGATTTGTAAGAGATACTATCTTAAACCGTGAACATAATGAGATCGATTTTCTTGTGATTGGTGATGGTCCTGGTTTTGCTTCGGCGTTCGGGAAGAAACTCGGGATAGAAAAAATCTCGATTTTCAAAAACTTCGGTACAGCCCATTTCAGGTATAATGATTTCGATCTTGAATTTGTAGGGGCCAGGAAAGAATCATACCGAAAGAATAGCAGGAATCCATTAGTTACCACAGGTACTTTTGATGACGATATAAACCGTCGTGATTTCACAATCAATACTCTTGCTGCTTCTATAAACACAAAAGACTTCGGTAAACTAACTGATAAATTCAATGGACTGGATGATATAAAAGGAAAGATAATAAAAACACCACTAAACCCACTCGAAACATTTAACGATGATCCGCTTAGAATTTTGCGAGCATTCAGATTTTCCTCGCAGCTTCATTTCGATGTAGATGAGAAAATATTACAAGCGGCCAATACTTTAAGGGAAAGATTAAAGATCGTTTCACAGGAAAGAATAACAGATGAGTTCTTTAAGATATTAGGTTCTCCAAAACCATCAGTTGGATTGAAGTTGCTTCAGGAAACCAATGTGATGGAGATCATTTTCCCTGAGGTCTCAAGACTGGCAGGGCAGGAACAGAGACAGGATTATCATCATAAGGAAGTTTTTCTTCATACTTGTAAAGTTGTTGATAATATATCTAAAGCTACGGATGATGTATGGTTAAGATTTGCGGCGTTGGTTCACGACATAGCTAAACCGCAAACGAAAAGATTTGTTGAAGGAGTTGGCTGGACTTTTCACGGTCACGAAGAAATTGGTGCAAGAATGATGAAAGGAATCTTCAAAAAATTAAAATTGCCTTTAAATAAGTTAGAATACATTGAAAAGCTTGTAAGGCTGCATCTTCGTCCAATTGCACTTGCAAAAGATGAAGTTACCGATTCTGCAATTAGAAGATTTATTGTAGATGCGGGTGAAGATCTTGAAGACCTCATTACTTTGTGCAGGGCAGATATAACTAGTAAAAATGAAGCGAAAGTAGTGAAGTATTTAAACAATTATGAAAGGGTAATGAAAAAAGTTTGGGAGGTTGAAGAGAAGGATAAGCTAAGAGCGTTTCAATCTCCTGTGCGTGGAGATGTAATTATGGAAGTATGTAAGTTGAAGGCGTCTAAAAAAGTCGGGCTCATAAAAACCGCGATTGAAGATGCTATACTTGATGGTAGAATTGGTAATAATTATAAAGAGGCTTATGAATATATGCTTAAGATAAAGGATGAAATTATTTAAGCAAGATAGTGAGGGGTCACTTAAGTGTTTGATTGGAATTCTCCTGCCAATAATTTATAAACCCAAAGCTTAATTAAGTTGTCAAAGAGGGAAGAAATAGAAGGGGCTTAAAAGACCGAATATGTAATTATTCTACCGTTCGTACTTAAATTAACATTAGGGGCTAAATAAATACTATTTTTGACCCCGGATGCAGTTAATTTTAACGAATTAATAACTTTTACATTTGAGGTTCTAAGTAACCTTTTAAGTTTAATAAACGTCCTAATAAATTATATATCAATGGAGAGAAGATGCGAAGACTTATTAGTATGCTACTCGTCTTATTTTTTACAGTAGCTTCATTCGGGCAAAATAAACTTTCTCTGGATCAAGCCATTAAAATTGCCTTACAAAAAAATACTACATTAAAAAAAGCAGAAAATAATCTTGATGTTTCAGAGTCAAATGTTAAAGTTGCTTATGGCAATTTTTTGCCATCGTTAAATGTTGGTGGTGGATGGAGCTGGAACAGATCGGAAGACGCCGGTGGTTATAGAAATCTTGGTGGCTCTGTGCTTTTAGTTCCGCCTACAACCTCGGAAAGCCGATACTACAATGCAGGGGTCAACTCATCAATTACACTTTTTGACGGATTATCAAACTTTGCAACACTTTCCCAAAGCAAGGAGAATCTTGAATCAGCCAGGTTGCAATTAGAAAATCTAAAACAAAATATTGTTTTTCAGACTATCAGTTTGTATTACTCAGTAGAAAATGCTATGCAACAAATGAAAGTTCAGGAAGACAATGTAAAATGGAATAAAAGAAATCTTGAAACAATTACAGAGAGAAATAAATTAGGTTCAGTTACACTCGCTGACGTATATTCACAGCAGGTGCAGGCAGGTAACGCTGAACTTGCATCCATACAAGCAAAAAATAATTATGAAACTGCAAAAAGTAATTTATTAAGTTATCTGGCATTAGATGTACTGGAAGATTATTCACTAACGGATTCATTAACTTCCCAGGAAAAAGATATTCTAAATCGAAAACTTAGCGAAGATTATAATAACCTGACCGAGTTAGTTAATAAGGCACTTAATACAAGACCCGATTATAAAAGCGCGCAGTTAAATCTTGAAAGCGCACAAAACGGTATTACCATTGCGAGGTCAGGACATCTACCCAGTCTGACAGGATCAGCAAGTTATAATTTGAGCTCAAACACATTAAGTTGGACTGATCTTCAGAATTCAAAAACATATAGTGTAGGTTTAAGGTTAAGCATCCCTATATTTTCCGGATTCAGAATTTCCAATGCAGTTCAGGCTGCAGAAGTAAATGAAATGAATACTCAGTTAAATCTAAATGATCTTGAAAGAACGGTAAAACAGAATATTCAGCAGACATATCTGAATTTGCAGGCAGCCGAAAAAAGCCTTGATGTAAATAGAACTAACATAGATGCAGCTGCTGAAAATCAAAAAATTCAGGAAGAAAGATATTCGCTTGGTTCCAGTACATTACTTGATGTACTAACTGCAAACTCAAACTATACAGCAGCTCGTTCAAATCTTATAAGCGCGCAATTTTCATATATACAATTAAGCCAGCAACTTAAGTTTTACTTAGGCGAGCTTGAATACAAGAAATACGAATAAAATTTAACATAGGAGAATAATTAAATGGCTAACGGGAACAAGAAAAAATCGAAAAAGAAACTTTTTATATTCGGCGGAATAGGAGTATTGATTCTTGCGTTGATTATTATAGCTTTTGTAGGAGGCAGCAAGGATGATATAATTGCCGTTCAGGTTGAAAAAGTCATGAAGCGAAATATAACCCAGACAGTTTCAGCGACAGGTACGATTAACCCGGAATTCAAAGTTGTAATAACTCCGGAAGTCAGTGGTGAAATCGTTTCACTGCCGGTTAAAGAAGGCAATGTTGTTAAAAAAGGTGAGTTGCTTTTAAAGATAAGGCAGGATGCATATATTGCACAGGTTCAGCAATCAGAAGCAAGCCTTACAAGTACAAAAGCAACACTGAGCATGAGGAAAGCCGATCTTGATAAGTTGTCGGCTGATTATAACAGAACTAAAGAACTTCACGCGAAAAGACTTTCCAGTGATTCTGAACTTGAAGCAGCAAAAAGTTCTTATCTTTCTGCAAAAGCACAATATGAAGGAGCTGAAGCTAATGTGGCTCAGACTGAAGCTGCATTAAAAGTTCAACAAGATAACCTGAGGAAAACAACAATCTATTCTCCTATGGACGGTATAATTACTCAGCTTAATATGGAACTTGGTGAAAGAGTTCTTGGTAGTAATTTCACTCAAGGAACAAACATTATGACTGTTTCCGATCTTAATAATATTGAAGCAGTTGTCGATGTGGATGAGAATGATGTTGTATTGATCGCCATCGGGGATACAGCAAGGGTAAAAGTTGATGCTTTTGGCGACAAAATATTCAGAGGACTGGTTAAGCAAATAGGAAATAGCGCACAAGCAACAGGAGCCGGAACCCAGGATCAGGTTGTTAATTTTGAGGTGAAAATAAAATTAATTGATACAGATTCTAAATTGAGACCGGGAATGTCTTGCAACGCAAAAATTGAGACAGCAAGAATTAAAGATGTGCTAAGTGTGCCGATACAGAGCGTAACTGCCAGGACCGCAGGTGACATGAAGCCCGCGTCTACCTCCGGTGATGACGCGGCAACTGTTAAGAAAAAAGAGAGCAGTAAACCCCAGGAAATAGTATTTGTGGTAAAGGACGGAAAAGCTAAAACAATGAATGTTACAACCGGTATAAGTGATGATAATTATATTCAGGTTAAATCCGGTTTAACCGGCGATGAAGAAGTTGTTACCGGCAGTTACAGGGCAATTTCGAGAGAACTAAACAATGGTAGTACAGTTAGAGTGGAAAAAAAGGGACAAGCATTACAACCAGAAAAAAAATAAACGGAATTAAAGATGAACATTATTAATATAGAACATATAGCTAAAATTTATGAGGTTGGTTCTGAGCAGGTTCATGCTTTACGCGATGTATCGTTAAAGATTGACAAAAATGAATACGTAGCTATAATGGGGCCATCCGGATCAGGTAAATCTACCTTAATGAATATGCTAGGATGTCTAGATACTCCAACCTCCGGGAAGTATGACTTTACAGGACAAAGTGTTAGCGAAATGACTGATAATGACCTTGCGAAGATTAGAAACAAGGAAATCGGTTTTGTATTTCAGACATTCAATTTGCTGTCACGATCAAATGCGATACACAATGTGGAACTGCCGCTAATTTATGCGGGCATTGCATCAGCGGAAAGACGCGAACGGGCAGAGCAAGCTCTTATCGATGTCGGTCTGAAAGACAGGATGGATCATAAGCCAAATGAACTTTCCGGCGGTCAGAGGCAAAGAGTCGCTGTGGCACGTGCGATAGTGACAAGGCCTTCTATAATACTGGCGGATGAACCTACAGGAAATCTCGATTCAAAAACAGGCGAAGAGATTATGATTCTCTTCAATGAAATTTATGAAAAAGGAAATACCATCATTCTGGTTACGCACGAAGAATATATAGCGGAACACGCCGCAAGAATAGTAAGGCTAAAAGATGGTTTAATTGAATCGGACAAACGGGTAGAAAACAGGTTTATTCCAAAGCCGAGAGCGGCAGTGGTTTAACTTTTTTTCTATCACGGGTAACTCTAAAAATTAAAAGAGTAAAAAATGGATATAATTTTATTTGAACTTAAAGAAGGATTGTTCATCGCATTGAGGGCAATCCGGTCAAACAAGGTAAGGTCTATACTTACGATGCTTGGTATTGTTATCGGTATTACCTCAGTTGTGCTTATGACTACTGCGATAAACGGAATAGATAACTCCTTTAAGAAAGGAATCAGCGCACTTGGATCCGACGTGTTATATGTGGGCAAATGGCCCTGGTTCGGTAATACTGAATGGTGGAAGGTAAGGAACAGAAGAAACATTACAATGGAAGATTATGAAAAATTTAAAGAACTCGCCAAAACACCAATCGCGATCGCCCCGGCTGTAAGCAGCAACAAGAGTGTAAAATACAAAGACAGAACGGTAGATAATGTATTCCTAACAGGATCAAACGGCGATTATGTGAAGACCACAAATTTTACATTTGACCTTGGAAGATTTTTTTCTGATGTAGAAAGCAAATCTTCCCGGAACGTGGTGGTTCTTGGGAGCGAAATCGCCAAAAACCTGTTTCCCAGGGGCGACGCGCTCGATAAAGAAATAAAGATTGGAAATGAAAATTTTAAAGTTGTGGGCGTATTGGCAGAGCAGGGCAGCTTTATTCTTGGTCCCTTCAATCCTGATAACCAGGTATATGTTCCAATAGGCTGTGTATTCAAATATTTTATGAGCCGGCGCAGTAACAGTATCCAGATAAATGTGCGTGCGTCGAGTCCCGCAATGGTAGCACAAACAGCGGATGAAGCCGAAGGTGTTATGAGAAAGGTTAGGGGACTGAAATATGATGAAGAGGACGATTTTTCTATAAATCAGCAGGAAGCACTTATGCAGAATTTTAATTCTGTTGTTGGTGTTATACAAATTGCCGGTTTATTTATAACCGGTCTCTCTTTGTTTGTCGGCGCAATAGGAATTATGAATATAATGTTTGTTTCGGTTAGGGAAAGAACAAAGGAGATCGGACTAAGAAAAGCTATCGGGGCAAAGAGAAGAACAATACTCGCTCAGTTTATCCTGGAATCTTCCACTATTTGTTTAATGGGAGGGTTTATAGGTCTTATTCTCGCGATTATACTTAGCATGATAGTTAACCAATTTATACCTACTTCCGTGGAGTACAGCGCCGTTGTTATAGCGATAATTGTTTCATTAATAACCGGAGTTGCTGCAGGATTTGCACCCGCTTATACTGCCGCAAAAATGGACCCGGTTGAAGCGTTGAGGTACGAATAATGAAAATCAGCCAGATCTTTTCGATGTCGATGCAGTCAATTCAGAACAACAAGCTGAGAACAATGTTAACGGTTCTTGGAGTTGTAGTGGGGATATTTTCAATAATCGTTATTATGACAATTATAACTATGCTTCAAAAAAGTATTGAGAATGGCGTTTCGCAGCTCGCAAAAAATACTTTCCAGATACAAAAATATCCGCAAAACGGCGGAGGCGGACCCGGCTGGAGGGATAGATTCAGGAACAGGAAAGACCTGACGCTCGAAGAGTATTACAGACTTGAAGAAAATATGAAGGACAAAGTTCTTTATATGGGCGCTGAGCAATGGCACGGGGGCGTCGTTGTTAAATATGGTAATATTGAGACTAATCCAAATATACAATTGGCGGGGGAAACTCTTGGAGGCGTAAAAACCAATAACTGGCACGTTGATTACGGTCGTGACTTTATGCAAACAGATGTTGACCGGGCAAACAATGTTTGTATAATCGGGAAGGATATTGTCGATAAGCTATTTACGAGCATAAACCCGATAGGGCAGATGGTAAAAGTTGACGGGCGCCCGATGAGAGTAATTGGTGTGCTTGAAAAACAACCGCAGATGTTCGGAAACGGCAGGGACAATTATGTTATTACTCCGATAACCACTTTTCAGTCGATGTATGGAAAGTACAGCTACAGTGTAAACATAATGGTAATGGCTAAGTCGAAGGCAGATTATAATTCCACCATTGAATCTGCCATAGGATACCTGAGAACAATACGTAAAAATCAACCAGGCAAAGATAACGATTTCGAAATTTTCAGTAATGAAACCATAATTGCCCAGATCAACGGAATAACCGCCGGAGTAAAAATAGGCGCGCTTGTTGTTTCAATAATTGCTTTACTTGCCGCTGGAATCGGGATTATGAATATTATGCTCGTATCAGTTACTGAAAGAACCCGGGAGATTGGAATTAGAAAAGCCATCGGCGCGAAAAAACTTTATATCCTTTACCAGTTTTTGTTCGAAGCGATTATGCTTTGCCTGTTTGGCGGCTTTCTCGGAATAGCTCTTGGAGTTGGAATCGGTAACCTTGCGGGTGGATTGTTAAACGCTCAGTCCGCAATACCGTATGACTGGGTAGCGATTGGATTAACATTATGTGTTTTTGTCGGAGTGGCCTTTGGTACATATCCGGCGTACAAAGCCTCAAATCTCGATCCGATTGAAGCTTTAAGATATGAGTAATTGAATAGCCGCAGAAATTACAAAAAATGCCCGTCACTTTAACGGGTATTTTTATTATTTGTTTAGTATCTTGAAGAAATATTTTTCCAGTTTTAATTTAGATTATCCCGTTGTTCAATATTAGGGGGCCTGCAATAATGAATATATTAGAAATCATTTCCCAGTCTGTTCGCTCCATCAAAGAAAATAAACTTAGGACACTTCTGACAGTGCTTGGCATTGTAGTCGGCATATTTTCAATAATTGTTATAATGACAATTATAACCATGCTGCAATCTACAATAGATAACGGAATTTCCTTCCTCAGCAAAAACAGTTTCCAGATTCAAAAATTTCCCGCAATAAATACCGGCGGGCACAACGCGCGTGAAAAATACCGGAACAGGAAGGATATAACATTGGATGAATTTTACAGACTGGAAGAACTTCTGAAAGATGCCAAATATATGGGCGCGGATAAAGCAAGAGGGGGAATTATTGTTAAGTACGGGAACAAAGAGACCAACCCAAATATATATATCAGCGGAATAACCGCCGGTGTTATGAGAACAGCCAACCTGACGGTTGAATACGGAAGGGAAATTAATAAGACCGATGTGGAGCATTCTTCCGATGTTTGTTTGCTCGGCCCAGATGTAGTTGAAAAATTATTTCCAAACATTTCTCCCGTTGGACAATACGTTTCGGTCAGCGGGAGACCGCTTCGGGTAATCGGGGTTTTTGGAAAACGTCCCCAGTTTTTCGGACAGAGTTTCGACAATTACCTTGCAATCCCGATTACAACTTTTCATTCAATGTACGGTGGGAAAAACAGCAGTGTCGATATTACGATTATGTCATACAGCAACGACGATTATAATAGCTTAATTGAATCGACTATTGGCTATATGAGAACGATCAGAAAGGTTCCTCCCGGAGAGGAAAATGATTTTGAAATTATGAGCAATGAATCTATTATCGGACAGATCAACGATATAACCGGCGGGGTTAAAATAGGTGCCATGGTTGTTTCAATCATTGCGCTGCTTGCTGCTGGTGTCGGGATTATGAATATAATGCTTGTTTCGGTAACCGAAAGAACGAGAGAAATAGGGATAAGGAAAGCCGTCGGGGCTAAAAAGAAAAATATTCTCGTTCAGTTTCTTGTCGAAGCGATATTTTTGTGTATAGCGGGAGGAATCGTCGGAATTTTTCTCGGCATAGGTATAGGAAATATGGCCGGCAGCCTGCTGAATGCTGATGCGGCAATTCCGTATGACTGGGTTCTTATCGGCCTCGGCCTTTGTATCTTTGTAGGCGTAGTCTTCGGTACATACCCGGCTTTTAAAGCCGCTAATCTTGACCCCATAGAAGCGCTCAGATATGAATAGATTAAACCTTTCATATTGTAAAGTTGTCTAAATCCAGTTGTGTAATTTTAGTTTGAACTGGATTACATTTCTATTATCTTGCAACAATTAATTGAAATTATAGGTTTTAATCCCCGAACACTGCATGAAACTCTTCGAAATAATTCAAATGGCTTTTCAGTCAATAAAAGGAAACAGGTTAAGAACAATATTAACTGTTCTTGGTGTTGTTGTCGGTATTTTTTCTATTATAGTAATTATGACAATAATAACTATGCTTCAGAACAGTATAGAAGGCGGTTTATCAGACCTTGCCCAGGATACTTTCCAGGTTCAGAAATACCCGGCTTTCAGGGTCGGTGGGCATAGAGATCACGAAAAATACCATAACAGGGCAGACATTACTCTGGATCAATACAACAGGTTAAAAGCTTTATTGACTGGTGCCAAGGAAGTTGCCGCCGAGCAAAGAAGAGGCGGGAAAATAGTTAAATACGGAAATGTTGAAACTAATCCGAATATCAGGGTATATGGAGAAACTGTCGGAGGGTTAAAAACCAATAACTGGAATCCGGCTTATGGCAGAGGTTTGAGACCTACCGACGAAGAAAATTCAGCATACGTCTGCCTTTTGGGGAAAGATGTTGTTGATAAACTTTTTCCGAGTATAAATCCCGTGGGTCAGACGGTAAGGGTTGACGGCAAACCCTTGAGCGTAATAGGAGTTTTAGAACCGAAGCCGGCTATGTTTGGCGGCAGCCAGGATAATCTTGTTGTAATGCCGATTACAACGTTCCAGTCATTTTACGGGAAATACCGGACAAGCGTAAATATTATGGTTATGGCAAAGAATAAAAGTGATTATTCAAGGCTAATAGAGGCGGCTATTGGTTATCTGAGGACTATAAGGAAAGTTGCGCCGGGTGAAGAAAACGATTTTGAGATATTCAGTAATGAATCTTTAATCGGCCAGATCAACCAGATTACCGGCGGCATTAAAATCGGGGCGATGGTAGTATCAATTATAGCGCTCCTAGCCGCTGGAGTTGGTATTATGAATATTATGCTCGTTTCTGTTACGGAAAGAACAAGGGAAATTGGAGTACGGAAAGCAGTAGGGGCAAAGAGAAAAAATATTATGGCTCAATTCCTGATAGAAGCAATTGTGCTTTGCATGGTCGGTGGTATAATTGGAATTGTTCTTGGAGTTGGAATTGGAAATCTTGCAGGAGGCTTCCTTAATGCTAAATCCGCTATTCCGTATGACTGGGTAGCAATTGGCCTTTCGCTTTGTGTATTCGTTGGGATTGTATTTGGAACTTATCCAGCATACAAAGCTGCTAACCTTGACCCTATAGAAGCACTTAGACATGAGTAAATAAAAAGAGAAAAAGCTGTCGATTAACTTATGACAGATTTTTTATTGTTTATTACCTATTCTTATTTTATTTTTCATTAGAGGGTAGCTGTAAACAGATTTTTATAGGGGGTTTTATAGTATGAATCTCTTCGAAATAATTATTCAGTCTTTTCAATCTATTAAAGAAAATAAGCTCAGGACATCTCTTACTATTCTGGGGATCGTTGTTGGTATATTTTCCATCATAGTTATTATGACCATAATAACTATGCTCCAGACTACAATAAATTCCGGTTTTTCATTCCTTAGTAAGGACAGTTTTGAAATAATGAAATATCCCCCGCTTAACAAAAATAATTCCAAAGAGTTCAGGAACAGGAAGGATATAACTCTCACTGATTTTTATGAGCTTGAAGGTCTGCTTACACAGGCCAAATATATGGGAGCGGCTTTGTCACGCGGAGGTGCCGTGATTAAGTACGGTAGTATTGAAACCAATCCTAACATAGCTGTTGCAGGAATAACCGAGGGCTTCCTAAATACTGCAAATATAAAAATTGACAGGGGTAGGGAAATAAGATCAAATGACATTCGGTATACAGCTAATATTTGTTTGATAGGACCGGATGTAGTAGATAAATTATTCCCGGCAATAGACCCGATTGGACAGTACGCGAAGGTGGATGGAAGACCTTTGCTGATTATAGGAGTACTTCAAAAAAGGCCGGCTATATTTGGACAAACTATGGATAATTATATTATAATTCCGATCACAACATATTACTCAATGTATGGAGGGAGAAGAAGCAATGTTAGTATAACAGTAACGACTTACAATGATGACGATTATGATGCTACCATAGATGCTGCAATAGGATATATGAGAACTATCAGGAAAGTCCTACCCGGAAAAGAAAACGACTTTGCAATTATGAGCAACGAATCTTTAATAGGGCAGATAAATGATATAACAAGCGGCGTTAAGGTTGGGGCGATAGTTGTTTCTGTCATTGCGCTGCTCGCCGCCGGCGTTGGAATAATGAATATTATGCTTGTTTCCGTTACGGAGCGGACAAGGGAAATTGGCATTAGAAAGGCCGTTGGAGCAAATAAATGGAATATACTCTATCAGTTTCTTGTTGAAGCTATTACATTATGTTGTGCAGGAGGAATAATCGGAATAATACTAGGCATTGGAATAGGGAATCTTGTGGGTGGTCTTTTAAATGCAACTTCAGTTATTCCTTACGACTGGGTATTAGTGGGACTGACAATCTGTGTTTTTGTCGGCCTTGTTTTTGGTACTTATCCGGCTTATAAAGCTGCCAATCTTGACCCGATTGAAGCGTTGAGGTATGAGTGAAATACGTTTTTTCAGATGAAATTATTTCCATAACAAAATTTTTTTTCAAACAAATTTCAAATTCAAATTAGAATTTATAGGCGACTATTTGTTTTATCAAAGAAAATCCCTACCGGCTTTATTTATTATATTAATTACTTTCACAATTATTTCCTGTAAGGGGGATATTAACGGGCCATTTGTATCTGAAGATGAAATCATCGGAAGCTGGCAATTGACAAAAATAATTGCCTCATATTCTTCTGGCACAAAAGAACTGACTCCTGAAGAAGAAAATATAGAATTCACTATTACACTGGATAGCAGCCGGACTTACCAGCGGTATCAAAACTATAATGGGGATATAATAAATGATAATGGTACATGGAATCTGGAAAATGGAAGACTTACACTAATTTCTGATTCAGGATCAATAACCTTTCTGATTAAATTAAATGGAGATAAATTACAGGTAGCTACTACATTAACCGACCCTGACAGCGGTATTTTAGTGCCAGTAACTCTTGAATTTTCAAAAAATATATAAAGGAAAGTTAAACGAAGTGTCTAAATTTACAATATTTCAAGAGAGAATTGTCCTTTGCGGACTCCTTCTGTTGATATTTTCGGAAGTTGGTAAAAGCCAGGTTTTTAATTTTAATGGACAGATTTCTACGTGGGGATCCGAGGTAAGAGTTCACAATAAATGGAATGGATATTTCGGTATGCGCTATATCCCTCATTTAAATTACAGTATTTTTCTTAATGAAAATGATGTATTAAACTCCGAACTAATGTTCAACACATATTATGAAACGAATTTTAAATCCGGAAATCATAACTTTAAAACTTACCGTGCAATCCTTCGTTATTCTTCAACACAATCTGAAATGCAACTGGGTCTTCAAAAAATAGATTTCGGTCCGGCTCGGCTTTTACGTTCCCTTATGTGGTTTGATAGAGTTGATCCCAGGGATCCGCTTAACTTAACTGATGGAGTTTATGCTCTACGTTTTAAGTATAATTTCCTGGATAATTCTATGTTATGGTTCTGGTGTCTTTTCGGTAATACGGATAACACGGGTTATGAAATATTACCTACCGTTAAAAATGCTCCCGAGTTTGGCGGACGTGTACAACTACCTTTGCTCTCGGGTGAAATTGCAGGTACATTTCATACCCGGAAAGTCGATGCAATGCTATATAACTACAGTGAAAATCGCTATGCTCTGGATGGACACTGGGATGCAGGAATTGGTCTCTGGTTTGAGGCGGTTTTTCAGCAGAGCATCTCTGATTTGGTTGCCTATAAGTGGAACCGAATGACTACAGTAGGTACGGACTACACAATCCCGGAGGGAAGCGGAATCTATGTTATGGCAGAACATATGAATATAACTTTTTCTGAATCGTTTTGGGAAACGGACCAAAGCTGGAATATATCGGCGATGATGATAACATATTCTCCCGATTTGCTCGATAACCTGACGCTCCAGGAATATTATGACTGGCGCAACAAAAATATTTTTCATTATTTCCAGGTTAAAAGAACTTACGATAATTTTATTATAAATTTGTCTTTGTTTCATTACCCGGAGTATGGCAGGAGTATTTTTTTTAATGGTAATTCGTCTCTTCTTTCAGGTTACGGTTTACAACTGATGCTGATCTATAATTATTAATTCTGCCACACATGGAACATTTTATGAATAATTCCTGCATAATTAAAATAAATGGCCTCGTTAAAGATTACCCGATGGGGAAAAAATTCTTCAGAGCTTTAAACGAAATTAATCTCTCAGTAAATACGGGAGAGTTCTGTGGGATTGTCGGCCCGAGTGGTTCCGGGAAAACAACGTTATTAAATATTGTAGGTGCATTGGATAATCCTTCGGATGGCGACGCGATTGTTATGGATAAAAATGTTAATGATCTGAATCCAAAAGAGGCAGCAAAATTGAGGAACGAATCAATAGGGTTTATTTTCCAGACATACAACCTCTTGCCTGTCTATTCGGTTTTTGAAAATGTTGAGTTTCCTCTTTTACTTTTGAAAAAAAATAAGGAGGAAAGAAAAGAACTTGTTATGCGTGCATTGGAATGGGTCGGCATTACGGACAAAGCAAATTCGAGACCAAATCAATTATCCGGCGGTGAAAGCCAGAGAGTTGCTGTTGCAAGAGCAATGGTGAAATCACCTAAAATAGTTATTGCCGATGAGCCTACTGCAAATCTTGACGCTGCAAATTCTCACAACATACTTGGAACTATGCTGAGATTAAATAATGAATTAAAAACAACATTCCTGTTCGCTACGCATGATGAAAAAGTTATTGGCTACCTGCGCAGGAAGGTTGTACTTAATGACGGCAGAATAGTAGACGATGTAAAAGTAAATTAAGTAACCGGTTCTAAAATGTTTTTACTAAAATTAGCTTTCAGAAATATTGCTCATTCCGGTATCAGAGCCTGGTTAAATATTATTGCACTATCATTCGCATTTGTTGCAATAGTACTTACTGAAGGATTGTATGATGGACTTTCAGAACAGGTTAAAGATGCTGAGATAGACTCAAATGTCGGGGGCGGGCAGTTTTGGCAGAAAAATTTTGATCCTTATGACCCCTTTACTTTTGATATGTCGCATTCTGTAATTCCAGCTGATCTGAATAAAGAAATTGAAAAAGGTAATGCCTCACCTGTAATGATCGTTTCTGCTTCAATATTTCCTGAGCATCATATACAATCCGTTCGAATCAATGGAATAGACCCGGATCAAAAAGTAGTAAATCTTCCGGCTGCAATTCTGAAAGGATATTCCGATACCGATTATATACCTGGATTCATCGGTTCGAGGATGGCAAAAAATTCCGGTTTGAAAACAGGTGATTATGTCAGTACTAGGTGGCGTAATATCAAAGGAACTTTTGATGCAGGCGATATCAGGATAATTAAGATAATAGATATCGCTGCGCCTCTTAATGATAGGGAGCAAATCTGGATTCCCTTGGATAAACTTCGTAAGATGATGCAGGCCACAGGGCAGGCGACTTTAATAATTTTAAAAAATAATGTGGATAAAATTAATACAATCAGCTCCGACTGGGTTTTTAAAGATCAGGATTTCCTTCTAAAAGATCTTAATGAAAATATAAAAAGGAAAAAAATATACTCTACTTTTTTCTACATCATTTTACTCGGGATAGCCTTGCTGGCTGTATTTGATGCACAGGTACTTTCCATTTTCAAGCGTCGTAAGGAAATTGGAACCTTGATTGCGCTTGGAATGACAAATTGGAGCGTTAACCTTTTATTTGCTTTTGAAGGGTGCATGATAGGTTTATTCTCCCTTTTTGCAGCCGTTCTTTACGGATTTCCACTTTTGTATTACCTGGCTAAAAAGGGGATAGTCCTTCCTACAATGGTGCAGCAATCCCAATTTGCTATCGGTTTAACTCTTTATCCCAAATACGGATTAAAACTATTTATTATGACCGGTATGATTCTTATTGTTTCTGTTATTATTGTCAGCTTTCTGCCCACACGCAGAATAACGAAATTAAATCCAACAGCTGCTCTTAAAGGGAAATGATCATGCTAGGATTTTTAATTAAAGGTATGATAAGGGATCGTCACAGGAGTTTGTTTCCTGTCATCGTAGTTGCATTCGGAGTATTGTTAACCACGGTTGTGTATTCATTTATTAATGGCCAGATAAATGAATTGGTTCATTCAAATGCAGTTATGGATACCGGGCATCTAAAGGTAATGACAAAGGAATATTCTAAATTGGCAAATCAAATGCCGAATGATCTTGCGCTTACAGGTGTAACAAATCTTATAAAGTCATTGAGCAATGAATATCCCGGGTATGACTGGACACCCAGGATAAAGTTTACAGGATTGCTGGATGTACCGGATGTAAATCGTGAAACAAAAGCACAGTACCGTGTTTTTGGATTCGCTGTGGATCTTTTCAGTAAGGAGTCTAAAGAAATCGGGAGACTTAACTTAGGTAAAGCAATTCTAAAAGGACAAATGCCCGAAAAAAGGGGGGAGATTCTTATAAGTGAAGTACTCGCAGAAAAAATGGGTATAAAGATAGGCGACCCTGTTACACTCCTTTCGACAAATTCTGGCGGCTCTATGACAGTACAGAATTTTATCGTTTCGGGTACAGTAAGATTTGGAATAGCAGTGATGGATCGAGGCGCAATTATTTCAGATCTCTCTGATATTCAAAACATGCTGGAAATGCCTGACGGTGCCAGTGTGATTTTAGGTTTTAATAAGAATAATTTCTATTTATCCGGAGAAGCTGAAAAAATAAAAAATAATTTTAACAATAAGCTTGACAATCTGAAAGATCAGTTTTCTCCAGTTATGCTAACTCTTGACGATCAAAATGGACTAAGAGAATATCTTCAATATGTTAATACAGTTGGATTGATAATCACCGGTATATTTTTATTCGCAATGTCAATCGTCCTATTGAACTCCGGACTCATGTCGGGGATCAGGCGATACGGCGAACTTGGAGTACGATTAGCGCTCGGAGAAACAAAAGATAATATCTATAAAACTCTTTTATATGAATCAATTTTCATCGGGTTAATTGGCTCAGTAATTGGTATCGTATCAGGATTGGCGGTGTCTTATTACATGCAGGAAGTCGGAATAGATATAAGTGATACCCTTAGAAATTCAACCACTATTATGCCGAATATTATAAAAGCAAGAATCGACATTACAAGTTTTTACATTGGTCTTATCCCCGGCTTGCTTGCTACATTGATAGGTACAGCATTTTCAGGGGTCCAGATATTTAAAAGACAAACTGCATCGCTATTCAAGGAACTTGAAGTATGAATAAATATTTATCTACTGTTGGAATTATTGTTGTGTTAACCATTAATCTATTTCCTCAGAAACTTACAGGTACGGATGTATTAAAGCATGTTGATAAAAACTTGTTCCTTGATAAAGCGTTAAGCATGACGTCCATGGTTATCAATGGAAGAACAGGTACGCGTTCTATTAAATCCGAAATATGGATTGAGGGAAAAGATAAATCGTTTGTTGAATATACTGACCCGCCTCGTGAAAGAGGGAAAAAAATGCTAAAGTTAAAAGACCAAGTCTGGATTTATTTCCCTGAACCAACAGATAGAATTATAGCTATCTCCGGGCATTTATTAAGACAATCTGTGATGGGATCTGATCTTTCATATGAAGATATAACTGAAAATAGAAAATTGATAGATATGTATAATGCAATAATCACTGGTTCGGAAAAAATAAATAGCAGGGATTGTTATGTACTTGATCTAACCGCGAAACTGGATGATATTACATATTTTAGAAGAAAACTCTGGGTGGATAAAGAAAGATGGATACCATTAAAAGAGGAGAGATACGCGGAAAGCGGCAAACCCTTGAAAAGAACTGAAGTGCTGGAAGTATTTAAATCAGGGAACCGCTGGTATCCTAAAAAGATTCTTTACCATGATTTGCTGCAAAATAGAAACGGCACTGAATATACAATTGATTCTGTAATCTTTAATGCAGATATACCTGCTTCAAAGTTTACAAAGGCTGCATTAAAAAAATAATAAAATAAACCGACAGGAAGTTTATTTTAATACTCAACTCAACTGCCGGTTTATAAAAGGTTAAATATTATTTTAATTTATCATTAGTAAAATTAAAAATCTTATCCCTTCTTTTATTAATTAAGAAATACAGAATATCCAACACTAAAAGCGAAATTATTAAATCCGCTTCTGCTGCTGGCACCTGAGGGACTTAAATTTATCAGCATATAGGAAAGTCCAAAGCTGGCCGCTCCATTTTTTCCTAATATAACTTTGATACCACCCTTGCCTCCGAAACTAATTCCGCTGTTATCGGTGGAGCCAGATTTAAGTGCGGTATAACCTACAAGTCCTTCTACAAAAGGAAATACATTGCTTTTCATATTGAATGTATAGCCAGGGACAACAAATATTCCATAAATTTTAGTATTATCTGTAGCTCCGGCAGGACTCAAAATATTAATTCCCGGGCTTAAGGCTACAGAAAAACTATCAAGGAAAAAATAACTTGCGTATGGCATGAACTGAAAGAGTGACGTGGATTCACTAGCTGTTGTACCATTAGAAACAGCAGTAGTACTGGAATAAGAAACGGAACCCCCTAATTCAACCGTACCCTTAGTGGCATATTGAGCATAAGTAGTACCGCATGAAGCAAGTAATAATGCCATAAGAATAACTACGAACAGAGCAACAAATTTTTTCATAATCTCCTCTTTTTTATAATATATATAGAAAAAAATTACCCTGAGTAATTTTCCGCATCTGAAAGGTATTTAATAAACCTATGATATGCAACAAGTTATAGAAATAGACTATGCACTGGTTTGAGAAATATCACTTCATCAGAGATTATCCAGCTCTTTATGCAAAAAAAACAGATTTTTGCAGATTATTTTAGTTTACAATTTTAGAAAGTTACTGAAGCATTGGAATATAAATCAGCAAATTGTCTAATAATTATTTGTGCATTCGCGGCAAAAAATAGAGGCTAATACGCGAATTGCCAGCTTATAAACCAATGCCCCTCTTAATGTGCCAATAACTTACTTATCAACCTCGTTGTTCAACGCTTTTGCTAAAGTCTCTAAAAGACCCTGTTTGTTAAACGGCTTCACAATGTAGTGCGTCAGCCCCTGCGAAAGAAAATGTTCTTTGTCGCCCTTCATGGCATAGGCGGTAATTGCAATAAAAGGCTTATTCTCATAGCCTTTAATTTCTTTCAGGTTTTTTGTCGTTTCAATTCCGTTCATATTGCCGGGCAGTCCGATATCCATTAAAAAGCCGTCATAATTATTATCCTTTGCTTTCTTTAAGGCATCTTTACCTGTAATGACCCAATCTAGACTATATATTTTCCCTAAGTATATTTTAAGTACGTCAACAGTAATTTTGTCGTCTTCTACAATAAGTAATTTTGGCTTTTTGCTCATCATGGTTGCCCCTTAGAAGAAAATTGAGTGGCAGTCATCAGTGCAATTGATGACATTTGGTTAATAACTAACAGCTATATAATTTACATTTTAGCTCACAGCTAAATTAAGTTACGCAAAATTTCTTCTAAAAATCAAGGCTAACAATTTGCGCGAGCGGTTAAATGTATCTCGGTATTATTACTGAAGTTAAAAAGCAGAAGATAAAAAACCACTTTC
Source organism: uncultured Bacteroidota bacterium (assembly GCA_963772675.1). Lineage (GTDB taxonomy): Bacteria > Bacteroidota > Ignavibacteria > Ignavibacteriales > Ignavibacteriaceae > JAKAGZ01. The sequence continues at coordinate 165,765 of CAVYYF010000003.1, read as the reverse complement.
GTTAATATTTCTAATAAAAATGTTACTCAGAAATTTTATATTTTTGTTATAAGGGGATAGTTTACGAATGAATAGATTTGCTCTCGTCAGAATTTTCGAATAAAGGTTACTTTGTATTGTCTGGCCAGTAAACTATTGCATCCTTTAATTTTACTGACTGCTCGTCAAGACTTGTGACAGTTTTGTGGAGAATTTCCACATCGGATTCATCAAAGTAAACTTCGTTGCAGGTTGGGCATACCCAGGATGGAACTTCCTTAAAAGTTAATTCGAAGCTTTCACGCTTAATATTAAACGGGCTGAATTTTCTTTCAGTGTCGCAATAACATTTTAGACAGACCACGTGGCCTCCCTGGTTTTAAAATCCAGGACCCCATTTTATTTCAGAAGGAATGTAAGCTGTAATTACCATCAGGCAGAAGTCTGACGGAGTACAGACAACATGAATCGGCCTGTTGTTAACTCCACGTCCTAAGATTAGGCAGGTGTTTCCACGCAGATCAAATGGATAATTTTCCACGATTTCACCTCTGTTTATTACTTTCCTGATTTCTTCCGGTTCAATCATTCTCTCAAGGTTCGTGATCTGAATAACAGCGTGAGGAGTATAAACAATCTTTTTTGAGGCTGCTTTCCGTATCTTTTCTATCATACAAACTTTCTTATTATTAACTTAAATTGCCCTTACTAAAATAATAAAATATTGTCCGACTTTGAAGGGAAATATCTGTGCAAATGGTTGAAATTTATGCATTTTAGAGCATTTTGAGGGTTGGTAAATTCAGGATTGAAATAAAAGGTGATATTCTTTTTTATGGTTCCGGGCTATGGTGGTTGACATATATTTTCTGTTTTAGCCGCAATCAGTAGTCAAATAATTTTAGATTCATTTTCAATAAAAAATTTTCATCGCTTGAAATTTATTCTTAAAAATCTGCCGGTTGTTATTATTTCAACAATAATTTTTCTGGCTTCAGCTTCAGCACAAGAAAAATATTACACTGAAACAGTTTCCGATACACTTGTAGTCCGCCTTGACAATATTTATAAAATTTCTGCTTTATCGATAATTCCTTTTTCTGAAACCCTGTACCTCATGGGAAAAATTCTGAATAAAAATGATTATACAATTTCTTATTCAAAGGGAGAGTTTTCCCTTGATAAAAATCTGAAATATTCTGCATTCGATACCTTAATTATTACCTATCAAACTTTTAGACTTTCATTAAAGAAAGAGTACAAAAGAAGAAGCCTTGTCTATAAGTATAATGAATCTTCTAAGGACACGATCAGAATAATTAGGAATGAATCACAGGGCTTTACTGCCGAATCAATTTTTGGAAGCGGAATCGAAAGAAGCGGTACATTGGTACGCGGTTTTACAATCGGGACTAATAAAGATTTATCTCTCAACAGCGGATTCAGGCTTCAGCTTTCAGGAAGATTATCGGATGAAATAGAACTTGTAGCTGCATTAACTGATGAAAACACTCCAATTCAGCCTGAAGGAAATACTGAAAGACTGGATGAACTTGACAAAGTTTTTATTCAGATAAAACATCCTAGAGCGGCGGGAACCTTCGGAGATTATCAATTGGAGAAAAGGTTTGGTGAGTTCGGAGTGGTCAACAGAAAATTACAGGGATTGTTAGGTGAATATTATTATGGAAATGACAGCGCATATTTTTCAATTGCAAGTTCAACCGGTAAATTCACAACGAATAAATTTACAGGACAGGATGGAGTCCAGGGACCTTACAGACTTTCGGGAATAAATAACGAACCGGATATTATTGTAATCGCCGGAACCGAAAAAATTTATGTTGACGGAATTGAAATGAAAAGAGGCGAAAGGAATGATTACACTATTGATTATTCCAATGCTGAAGTTACTTTCACTCCAAACAGATTAATTACTTCTGCCAGCAGAATTTCTGTTGATTTTGAATATACCGATAGAAGATTCGCCAGGAATTTTCTTGGTGCTGGCGTTGAAACAAAAGTCTTTAATGATAAACTCGGAATAAAATTTCAATACTTGCAGGAAGGTGATGATGAGAATGCGCCGATTGACATCTCTCTTTCAGATTCGGATAAAACGATTCTAAGAAATGCCGGCGACAATAGAAGAAAAGCAATAAAAAGCGGAGTAAGTCTTGCTTTACCTGATTCACTCGGAAATGTTCACGGAGTTTATCAGAAAATCGACACTCTGATTAATGCTCAACCGTACTCATACTATAAATACAATCCCGGTGATTCTACCGCAATTTATAACGTATCATTCAGTTTTGTCGGGCAGGGGCTGGGTGACTATCAGAAACAAAGCCTTGGAAATTATTCATGGGTTGGAATTAACCAGGGAAGTTATGCGCCGGTTATTTACTTGCCGATGCCCGAATCAAAACAATTTGGGAATATTGTTCTTGACTTCCGACCTAAGGATGACATTTTGATAAGTGTCGAACTTGCGGGAAGCAACTGGGACAAGAATAAATTTTCAACACTTGATAACAAAGATAATTTTGGTGCAGCAACAAATGTATTTATCAGGATAGATCCGCAAAAAATAGCGCTTGGAAATATAAATTTTGGTAAAGCAGGATTATCTTATCAGGATAGGTTCATCCAGAGCAGGTTTACTTCTCTCGATCGTTTCAATGCTGTAGAATTTAGCAGGTATTATAATATTACTGATTCATCACAAAACGCTGATGAACATCTTAGAAAATTAGATCTGAATTACTCACCTGTTGATGAATTAAATGTTACTTCTTCCTTCGGATTTTTAAGAAGAGGAAATGAATTTAAATCCGACAGGTATAATAATACTTTGGTCCTTTCCGATAGCAAAAAGTACAGATTTGAATATAATTTTGATTATGTAAGTACACGGGATATTTCCATAAGCAGCAATTGGCTGCGTCAGACCGGATCTGGTTATTATCTTCTTGGTAATTTTAAACCAGGAGTTAGTTTTTTGGCGGAAAACAAAAAAGATATTTATAATACTGGCGATTCACTGCTTGCCACAAGTTTGAAATATTTAGAGATTGATCCGTTTATTTCGCTGGTTGGAATTGAAGGACTAAATGTTGCAGTTAAGTATTCATTACGGAATGATTATCTGCCAATAAATGGGAACATGCAAAAACAATCGTCTTCAACAGGAGCTACTTTGGAAGCGACATACAATGGCAGTAGTTCATTTAATGAAAATTTAAATATCACGGTTCGGAATAAAAATTACAGTGAAGCGTTTAAGAAACTAGGGTATCTCGATAATCAGACTATACTGGTCCGTTCCAGAACGAACATGAAATTTTGGGATCCTGTACTTTCAGGCAACGTTTACTATGAAGTTGCAACTCAGAAATCTGCAAAATTACAAAAGGTATTTTTGCTTGTCCAAAAAGGGACAGGGAATTATAAATATCTTGGCGATCTGAATCATAATGGAATAGCCGACGAAAATGAATTTGAGCTTACTCTTTATGACGGAAATTATATCTTAGTTACTGTTCCCACGGAAGAATTATATCCTGTTATAAATCTAAAAACCAGTACTAACTGGCGGGTCAGTTATGGAGATATTTTTGATAAATATTCATTCTTTGGCAAGCTATTAAAACCTTTAACTACTGAAACTTTCTGGCGTGTGGAAGAGAATACGAGGGAGGAAGATTATAAGAAGATATACTTGTTGCAGTTCTCAGCTTTTCAAAATGAAAACAAAACAATTAGTGGCTCAAATTATATCCAACAGGATGTTTATCTTTTTGAAAATGCTCAGGATTTTTCGTTGCGCTTCAGGTTTGCACAAACAAAAAGTTTGAACCAGTATAATGATGGTCCTGTAAAAACATATAACCGGGAAAGAAGTATAAGGCTTAGAACAAAATTAGTACAGGAAATAAGTAATCAGACAGATTTTGTAAATAAAAATGATAACCTAGCTGCAGGCCAGATATCAGTATCAAACAGGCAGAGAAAAATTACCAGCAATTTCATAAATACTGATTTTTCATACAGACCGGAAAACAATATTGAAGTTGGTTTTGCTTTTAAAGTTGGAAGAAGTACTGATTATTTTCCGGCGGTTCCTACAGTTATTGATCTTAATTCAGAATCAATTAGAATGAACTTATCTTTTGCAGGAACAGGCAGATTAAGGATAGAAATTGACCGAACAGAGTTAAATGGAAATGAAAATAACAACTTTTTACCTTTCGAATTAACCGAAGGTAATCTGGTTGGCAAAAACTATTTATGGGCTGTTAATTTTGATTATCGCATTGGATCTAATTTGCAATCAACTGTAAGTTACCAGGGAAGATGGCAGGGAGCCGGTAAGGTGATTCATACTTTAAGAGCGGAATTCAGAGCATACTTTTAATTTTGCAAGGAGTAAGTAAACTATGCAAATCGTTTCAGATTTAATTGAAGCACATATCTTTCGTAAATCAGTTGACGGTATAGAATTTCTATTGTTGAAAAGGGCAGAAAGCTCTATTTATCCTGGATTGTGGCAGATGGTGACTGGCAAGATGAAAAAGAATGAGCCTGCCTACAAAGCCGCTCTGCGTGAGATAAAAGAAGAAACCGGAATGGTTCCGGTAAAATTCTGGGTTGCTCCTAATATTAATTCTTTTTACGATCAGTCACGTGATGTAATTTCGAACCTGCCGGTTTTTGTCTGCAGAGTCGCAGAAGATTCTGATGTTTTGCTGAGCGAAGAACATTGTAAATTTCAATGGGCTAAGCCGGAAATCGCAAAACATTTACTGGCGTGGCCTGGCCAAAAAAAATCTGTGGATATCATTACGGAATATTTTTCAGACGAAAAAAGTCTGCTAAAATTCATCGAAATTATGCTTTAGTTTTCAATTTAGTTATTTTTACAGATTAAATTATTGAAATCAGGAGAATATTTTGGGATTACTCGTAGTTGGCTCACTCGGATTAGACACTGTCATAACCCCTTTTGATAAAGTTGAAGATGCTCTCGGTGGTTCAGCGGTGTATATTTCGCTTGCTTCAAGTTATTTTTCCGGACCTGTTTACATGGTAGGAGTTGTTGGTGATGATTTTCCGAACTCATATATGAAAATGCTGGAAAATCATAACGTTGATCTTGAGGGTCTTCAGATAGTCGAAGGCGGAAAAACATTCAGATGGTCAGGCAAATATCATTACGATCTGAACGAGCGCGATACACTCTTGACTGAGTTGAATGTGTTTAAGGATTTTGACCCGATAATTCCACCTAAAATTAGCAAATCAAGATTTGTTTGTCTTGGTAATATTGATCCGGTACTTCAAATAAGAGTGCTGGACCAAATGGAGGATCCACAATTCGTTGTGTGTGATACTATGAATTATTGGATTGAAGGAAAGCGTGATGATTTATTAAAACTTTTAAAACGTGTAAACGTTTTGATTATAAATGACTCAGAGGCCAGGTTGCTTGCTAACGAACCAAACCTGATAAAGGCTGCAAAACATATTCGTGAACTTGGACCGGAATTTTTGATAATCAAAAAAGGCGAGCATGGAGCTTTACTTTTTGCTGAAGATACAATTTTCTCAGCTCCTGCTTACCCGCTTGAAATGATTTACGATCCCACCGGTGCAGGTGATACTTTTGCCGGAGGTTTTGTTGGTTATCTTCACAAGACACAGGATTTGAGTACTGAGAATATGAAAAAAGCAGTTGTTTACGGATCGGCGCTTGCATCATTTTGTGTAGAAAAATTCAGTACAAAAGCTTTGGAAGAACTCAATTATCTTCGCGTTCAGGATAGGTACAGAGAATTCCTGAATCTTTCAAAATTTGATGCGTAAAGCTTAGCTTTTTTTTGAAAGTTAGATATTGTTGTCATTCTGAATTCCGATTTTGTTGGATAAGAATCTCAAAGCTTTAAGTTATAACATTAGATATTTCGCTGCGCTCAATATGACTATAATATAAGATTGATAGATTTACAGTATTTTTTATGAATGTTAAACCGTTCAAAAAAGTAATCCTTCATTTTCTCTTTTAGATGAGTATGAACAAAAAAGAATACTTCTCAATTAAATTCAATAATGATAAATTAATCTTTCTTGACCAGACTAAAATTCCGTTTGAAGAAAATTATGTCGAGACTAACAATTACGAAAGGATAGCTGAAGCTATTGAGAAACTGGAAATGAGGGGAGCTCCTTTGATAGGGATTGCCGCAGCTTATGGTTTATCACTTGCCTTCAAAAATTCTGATCATCAAAAAGTGGAAGAAATATTTGAGAAAGCCTACCAGAGGTTACATAGAACCCGTCCGACCGCTGTTAATCTTTTTTTCGCTCTGGATGAGATAAAAAATGTTTTCACAAAAAATAAAAATTCTGAAAATCTTTATTCAATTCTCCTTGAAAGAGCAAAACATTTACATTCTGAAGATGCAGAAAAATGTAGAAAAATAGGTGAGAACGGATTAAGGATATTTAAAAGAAATCTAAAATACTTACACACTGCAATACCGGCAAACTTGCAACCGGTGGAGATGGGACGGCATTTAATGTTATTAAAATGGGTTTTGAAAATAATCTTGTTGAGTATGTTTATGCTGATGAGACGAGACCGCTGCTACAGGGTTCAAGACTAACGGCATTTGAACTTGAACATTGTGGAATACCGTTTTCAATCCAAACTGATTCAATGGCTGCTTCATTAATGAAACACGGCAAAGTTGATTTTGTAGTAGTCGGCGCTGACAGGATTGCACTGAATGGTGACACTGCCAACAAGATCGGTACGCTTAGTATCGCAATACTTTCCGCACATTTTAATATCCCATTCTATATTGCTGCTCCAACTACAACTATTGATAGTTCACTTGTTAGCGGTGATGATATAATAATAGAGCAGCGTGGCAAAGAAGAAATTCTAAAAATTAATGGAGTAAAAATTACACCTGAATATTATGAAACATATTCACCTGCATTCGATGTAACTCCTTCTCATCTTATTACCGGAATAATTACTGAAGACGACATTTATACTTTCCCGTATAATTTTATTAAATGAGTGAAATATTAAAAACAGAATCTGTCGTTCTAAGTAAACTAAATTACGGCGACACGAGCCTGATTGTTTCTCTTTTTACCAAAGAGATGGGGAAAATATCCGCGATATTAAAGGGAGCCAGAAGTCCGAAATCTAAAATCGGGATGAAGATAGATCCCATAAATTATGTTGAAGTTGTTTTCTATAATAAGGATACAAGAGATCTCCAGATAATTAGTTCAGCAGATCTGCTGGAACACTATTCGAAAATTAAAGAAGACCTTGAAAAGCTTAAGTATGCATACTCAGTTATTGAACTGGTGAAAAATCTAACGCCTGAACATGAGCAAAATGTGCGGCTGTTTAATGGAATAGTAAGGATATTATCCTTATTTGAATCTTCTGGCGATAGTCCGAATCTGATCTTTGCCAGATTTTTCCTGTTTTTCCTGCACGAAATAGGCTACGAAGTTCAGCTTGAAAAATGTATGTCCTGTGGGCTAACCGATCTTGACGGATTGCAGCTTTCCTATAATTTTAGTATTGGGCTTTTGTGCGACCGATGCAAGTCTGATTACCTGGAATCTTTTGCAATAAATTTGGAACTTTTCAATTGTTTAAAAGGTCTAAAAACCAATAAAAAGTTGCTGGAAAAGGTTAATTCTCAGATTATTGACAGGGCTATATTTTTTATGGAAAAATATTTGATGTATCACCTGTCGGATTTTAAAGGAATCCAATCTTTGAAATTATTTAAGTAAAATCACTGTACGTTAATAAAAAATAATGTTATAATTGGTAATAATATTAAGAGAGGACTAACTATGAATTCGAAAAGATTAATAGGCGCATTCGCACTTATCGTTGTTGGTATAGTATTTGGTGCATTGCTTGTATCAGGTTTTGGACTGGTAAGACCGGGAATGGCGGATATAAAATTAGGAACAAGTAATCCGCCGGTAAGTTTAGATGCTGACGCAACTTCATTCAGCAAAGCTTTTATTGAAGTTGCACAAAAAGTCACACCGCAAATTGTAAAAATTGAAGTTGTTTCAGAAATAAAAGATAATCCTCATCAGAATCTATTTTTTAACTTCCCGGGATTTCCACAGATGCCTAAGGAAGAACAGGGAACTGGAAGCGGAATTATTATTTCCCCTGATGGATATATCCTTACAAATAATCACGTAGTTGAAAATGCTGAAAAAGTTAAAGTTACTATGTATGATAAAACAACTTATGACGCAAAGGTTATAGGTACAGATCCTTTAACCGATCTTGCGGTTATAAAAATTAATGCAAATAATTTGAATGCAGCATATTTAGGAGATTCAGATGCTCTTAAAGTCGGGCAATGGGTAATGGCCATTGGAAATCCTTTATCGCTTACTTCAACTGTAACAGCAGGAATAGTTAGTGCAAAAGGAAGAACTCAGTTAGGATTAATTAAAGATAGATATGGAGTAGAAAATTTTATTCAGACGGATGCTGCAATAAATCCTGGCAATAGCGGTGGTGCTCTAGTAGACCTTTCCGGAGCGGTAGTAGGTATTAATTCTGCAATAGCTACACAGGGAACGGGTACCTACATTGGATATGGATTTGCTATTCCTATTAATATGGCTAAAGCAGTGGCTAAAGATCTTATTGCTCATGGAAAAGTTACAAGAGGGTATATAGGTATCGAAATTAGTGGAGTAGATGACGCACTTGCAAAATCTATTGGAATGGATAAACCCCAGGGAATTATGGTTCAGAGCCTGGTTGATGGAGGAGCTGCTAAATCTGCCGGAATTAAAGAGGGAGATGTAATTCTTAAAGTTGACGGGAAGATTGTAAACCAACCAAGCGATCTGCAGAGTTATATAGCCGGTAAATCGGCCGGATCAGTTGTTGACCTTACTCTTTTCAGAGATGGAAAAGAAATTGACAGGAAGGTTACATTGAAAGCAAGAGATGAAAATACAACTACTCAGCCTGTTGTTGATATGAAAAATAAATCAGAAAATGGAAGCGAAAGTGCAGTAACAACCGCAAGCTTTGATAAGCTTGGCTTATCAATAAAGAATTTAACTTCTGTTGATAAAAAGAATTATAAGGTTGATAGCGGAGTTATGATTACAGATGTAAAGCCTTATAGCGCGGCAGCTGACCAATATCTCCAAAAGGGCTTTGTAATTGTTGAAGCTGATAGAAAACCTGTTGATAATGTCAGCGATTTCAAGGAAGCTGTCAAAGACAAGAGAGGTTCAGCTTTACTGTTAAAAGTTCAGGACTCTAAGGGAAGTACCAGGTTTGTAGGGCTTGAAATTCCTAATAAAAACTGAACCTGCTAATTATTATTTAATTATTGTAACGCCCGTTTATCGGGCGTTTTTTTTATATTTATTATCTAAAATAAATATGGGAAACAAATGATAAGATTTCTTACTGCAGGTGAATCACATGGCAAAGCTTTAACTACAATTGTTGAAGGTTTTCCTTCTAACCTTAAGGTCGAAAACGATTATATAAATTTTCATTTGAAACGAAGACAATCCGGTTATGGTAGGGGGTTAAGGATGAAGATTGAATCAGACACAGCAGAAATTCTTTCCGGCATCAGGTTCAAAAAAACTTTAGGCTCTCCAATATCTTTATTGATAAGAAATAAAGACTGGGAAAACTGGATTGATAAAATGTCTCCCGAAGAATTCGGTAAAGCCGAAAAGATTACTGTTCCACGTCCCGGTCACGCTGATTTGGTTGGCATTTCAAAATTTAATTACAACGATATAAGAAATTCGATTGAAAGATCAAGTGCGAGAGAAACTGCTGCAAGAGTGGCTGCCGGAACAATTGCAAGAATATTTCTATATGAGTTCGGGATTTCAATTGGAAGTTTTGTTGAAAGTATTGGAGGAATTTATAACAAGAAAAATTTCACAGAGAAATTATTTACAAATAAATTAAATGATAATTTTAGAGGATGGGACCTTTCGGAAAAAGCCGACAAAAGCGAAGTCAGAGTTTTGGATAAGGAGCACGGAGAAAAAATTATTAATAAAATAAAACTTGCTAAGAAAAAAGGAGATACTCTCGGCGGAACGTTTGTAACAGTTGCAACCGGAATTCCTGTGGGTCTCGGTAGCTTTATGCATTACGATACTAAACTTGATGCCGAAATTGCGGATTCAATTATGTCGATAAATGCTGTTAAGGCTGTATCAATCGGTACCGGTTTTGAATCGGCAGATAGTTTTGGATCCGAATCTCACGACGAAATAATTATTAAAAACGGTCAACTTGTTCGTAAAACAAACAGAGCTGGAGGGATAGAAGGGGGCATATCAACCGGTATGCCGATAATTATTCGCGCAGCTATGAAACCTATTGCCACGTTGATGAGTCCAATTGAGACCGTTGATCTCAAAAATATGAAAAGTATTTTAGCACGAAGGGAAAGAAGCGATTTTGTGGCAGTTCCGGCTTGTGCAGTAATTTCTGAATCTATGCTTGCCTGGAGTATCGCAAAATATTTCCTTATGAAATTTGGCGGTGATTCTATTGAAGAGACAAAAGACAATTTTAATAGTTATACTAAAAAATTAAATAAAAGGATCAGAAATAATTTCAGGAAGTAAAGAACCAATAATGCTGAAAATACAAAAATTCACTTTTAACCCTTTTACAGAGAATACTTATTTAGTATGGTGTGATGAAAAAAATGAAGCAGCAGTTGTAGACCCCGGATGTTTTGATCAAAACGAAGAAGCAGTGCTAAAAACTTTTATAGACAAAAGTAATCTTATAGTAAAATATTTACTAAATACCCATTGTCACATTGATCACGTATTAGGTAATAATTTTATCAAGGAAACATTTAATCCTGAATACTTTGTTCCTGAAAAAGATATTGTATTGCTAGAGTATTTTCAAAAACAATGCGAAACAGTTGGAATAAAAGCAGCTAAACCGCAGATACCGGATAAATTTATCACTGAAGATTTAAATATAGAAATAGGAAATATTCAAGTAAAGTTTCTCTTTACCCCTGGTCATACTCCAGGAGAATTTTGCTTTTACTTTGAAAGTGAGAAAAAATGCATTACAGGAGATGTTTTATTCAAAGGAAGCATTGGAAGAACGGATTTATGGGGCGGTGATTTTAATACTTTGATGGACTCTATAAAAACTAAATTGTTGTCGCTGGATGATGATGTGGTTATTTACCCGGGACACGGTGAAGATAGCAGCATTGGAATTGAGCGAAGTGGTAATCCATTCCTGAAGTCTATCTGAGTAATGTCGATTCAGTGTAATTGTTTCATTGATATAAAGCCCTGCTTTCGATATATTTTGACTAGACAAAATCTCAGTAAAAGATTTCGAATCATATCAAACCAATAATATGGCGTCATCAATCACTTCAAAAAGATCCCCTTTAATTTTTGTTTTGTTTTATTTCATTTTGTGGATCATTCTTTTTGAATTTATTTTACCGGCAAATAATATACTGCCTAAACCATCAATCGTTTTTCAATCTTTTGGCGCTTTATGGGAAGATTACCATTTGCCTTCTAATTATTTGAATACGGTTTCTTCGGTTTATTTGTCAATAATAATCGCATACTTACTGACACATTATCTTATCCATTTTTTTGTAACGGGCAAAAGCTTTTTGACAGATTTTGTCCATTCATTTAATTGGTTCTCAAGATTTCTTCCTGGAATTCTTATCGGGTTTTTATTGATCTATTGGTTTCCCAATTCAGTTGTCATAGAATTTGTATTTGCTTTTTTTACTTCTTTTTTATCCTTTATTATTTTTTTGCAGAAAAAGATTGAGACACTTCCGACCGAATATATTGATTCAGCCAGATCATTAGGGATTTCTGAAAGAAGGGTCAGGAAGGAAGTAATTTGGAAATCGTTACAGCCTGAAATATTTAATCACATTGATGAGTTGCATCTGTACATCTGGTCACTGATTATAGCTTTTGAATTTATAAAAGGAAATTACGGCCTTGGAAATATTTTCAGGCAGGCTCTTCAGTATAAAGATTTATCGGCATTGTTCTCAACTTTTATAATTGTAGGTGTTACAATATTTTTAGGGAAAACAATCATTGCTTATCTCAACAAAAAATTTGCATTCTGGAGTTTGTAATTGAGTAATCTTAAACTGGAAAGTATATCGAAATATTATTTGAAACATGCAGGTGCAAAACAAAAAGTTCTTGATGATATTAATCTTTCAATTGAAGCATCAGAAAATGAAGGGAGTTTTGTCTCTATTCTCGCATCATTTGAAAGTGGAAAGACAACCCTGCTAAAAATTATTTCAGCTATAGAAAAACCTGACAATGGCAAAGTTCTGCTTCAGGATGAAGTTTACTATAATGCCACTGGGAAAATAGTCTTCATACCTGAAAAACCTTCTTCATTTCCCTGGCTGAATGTTGAACAAAATATAAATTTCGCAACTAACATTAGCACGGATAAATTAAAGGAACTAATAGAAGCTGTTGACCTAACAGGCTATGAAAATCATCATCCTCATAATGCAAGTTTGGGCTTCAGGTTTAGAATATCGCTTGCCAGAGCCTTAGCAGTTGGTCCGACCTTTATCTTGCTCGATGACATATTCAGGAGAATGGATTCAGAAACGAAGGATGAGATATATGAGCTTTTAAGAACAGTCCGGTTAAAATTTAATATAAATTTTATACTGGCAACTACGAATATCTCTGAAGCAATTTATCTTTCGGATAAATTATATTTAATGAAGAAAAACCCTGGAAGAATAATTGAAGAAATCAAACTTGATGCTGATACTTTGAAATCAAAAGGATTGAATAGACAGGAGAGATTTGTTTCACTGCGCAATGAAATTGAAAAAGCATTTAAGGCATCGGGCGAAATGTCACAAACAGAAATTCGAATCTAATAAAATTTGAAAAGGCAAATTTATTATGCAGGATAAAATTGATGATCTGCTAAATAAAAAAGAAAAGGCTAAACTCGGCGGTGGCGCAGAAAGATTAAAATCACAGCACGAAAAGGGAAAACTCTCTGCTCGCGAAAGAATTGAACTTCTCGTTGACGAAGGGAGCTTCGAAGAAATTGATATGTTCGTTAAACATCGTGCAACCGATTTCGGCCTTAATAAACAACATTATCCCGGTGATGGTGTTGTAACAGGTTTTGCAAAAATAGATGGCAGATCTGTTGCTGTTTTTAGTCAGGATTTTACAGTCTTTGGTGGTTCGTTATCGGAAGCACACGCCGAAAAAATTGCAAAGATTATGGAAAAAGCAATGAAGGTTGGAATTCCTGTAATTGGACTGAATGATTCAGGCGGTGCGAGAATTCAGGAAGGTGTTGTTAGTCTAGGTGGTTATGCCGATATATTTTTATTAAATACTTTGGCATCGGGTGTTGTTCCCCAAATTTCGGCTATCCTGGGTCCCTGCGCCGGTGGAGCAGTTTATTCTCCTGCTATCACCGATTTTATTTTTATGGTTAAAAATACAAGTCACATGTTTGTTACTGGCCCTAATGTTGTGAAAACAGTTACACATGAAGATGTGACATTTGAAGATCTTGGCGGTGCTGAAACTCATGCAACGAAAAGCGGCGTAGCACATTTCATTTTTGACAACGAAGTGGAGATATTACTTAACATCAGGAAATTGATGAGCTATCTTCCGTTAAATTTTATGGACAAGCCTTACGATACAGATTTTGATGAATCAACACTCAAACCTATAAACGAACTAGATAATATTATTCCTGACAATCCGAATAAACCTTATGACATGAAAGAAATAATAAATTTATTGGTCGATGAAAGAGAATTCCTGGAAGTACATTCCAACTATGCACAAAACATAGTGGTTGGTTTTGCTAGAGTTGGCGGAATGTCGGTAGGTATAGTTGCAAATCAACCATCAGTACTTGCGGGAGTTCTTGATATAAATGCTTCGGTGAAAGGGGCCAGGTTTGTCAGGTTTTGCGATGCGTTTAATATTCCTTTATTGGTGCTCGAAGATGTTCCTGGATTTTTGCCGGGAACTGAACAGGAGTGGGGAGGTATAATAAGACACGGATCGAAACTACTTTATGCATTTTGTGAAGCTACGGTTCCCAAAGTTACTGTGATTACGAGAAAAGCTTATGGCGGTGCTTATGATGTTATGAATTCAAAACACATCCGCGGCGATTTTAATTTTGCCTGGCCAAGCGCAGAGATAGCTGTTATGGGTCCTAAAGGAGCTGTTGAAATTATTTTCAAAAAAGAAATTGCAAATGCCGAAGATCCGAAACAAGAAACAGAAAAGAAATTATCAGAGTACATTGAAAAATTTGCAAATCCCTATATTGCTGCTGAAAGAGGCTATCTTGATGATGTAATTCTTCCAAGGGATACAAAAATTAAGCTGATAAATTCATTCAAATTATTAAAAACAAAAGTTGATAGAAACCCAAGAAAAAAGCACGGAAATATACCTTTATAGCGTTTCTGCCGCAATTTAACCTATGACAAAATAATCAGTTAAGCCGATTAGCTAAAATACTACTTGATAAAAGAAAAACTAAGGCTTATATTCGCACCTAAATATCACTCAATTGGAGTTTGAATGATCAAAAGAGCCCTACCGGTATTTATTGTTTCTTTATTTGCAATAGTGTTTTATTCCTGCGGTACAAATAAAGATATGATAAAGGAGTACTCACCTAAAGAATCATCACAAAAAGTTCAAAAGGTCGGTATAGTTTCTGAAATGCTAGAGCAGGCAAGACAATATTATGTTATTGCTCTGGCAAAACAGGAATTAAAGAATACAAATGAAACTATATCAAACTTTGAATCGGCTTTAAAAATAATCAACAGTTTAAGTTATTATCCTGGTATTGAAGAAAATGAAGCCTATGCGGAATTAGAAAAATCGATTCTGGATGATTATAAAAAATATGTTGATGGCCTGTCGGATTTACCAGCTGATGCTTCTTTTGCTGCTCTTGAAGAGTGGATGGGAAAAACTGTTTCAGAGTTACAAATTCAAAATAGCAAAGAAACAAATGTCCTCAAAAATTATAAATCAATAATAATTCCTGCTGAAATTCCGCTTGAGGTAAACCCTATCGTTGATCAGTGGATAGATTATTTTACAGGTCGTGGAAAAGAGTATATGCAGACATGGCTCGAACGATCCGGAAAGTACTTTCCAATGATAACAAAGATTTTTGAACAGGAAGGGATACCTAAGCAGCTTGCGTTTTTAAGTATGGTGGAAAGCGGATTGAACCCTACTGCCAGGTCGTGGGCGAGTGCTGTTGGCATGTGGCAGTTTGTAAAAGCGACCGGAAGAATGTATGGATTACAATCAGATTTTTATTACGACGAGAGGAGAAATCCGGAAAAGGCCACTGAAGCTGCTGCAAAACATTTGAAAGATCTTTATGATGATCTGGGCGACTGGTATCTTGTGCTTGCCGCATATGATGCCGGAGAAGGAAGGATTACCAGGGCAATAAGAAGATCAGGAAGCACTGATTTCTGGGATGCTCGAAGATATCTTCCGCGTGAGACCCGTAGTTATGTGCCGCAGTTTATTGCGGTATGTTTAATCGGAATGAATCCTGCAAAATATGGATTTACTAACATTGATTACAATAAACCACAACAATACGACGTATGCACAATTAATGGCGCGATTGATTTGAACTACCTTGCTCAATCAACCGGAATAGATATTGACTCATTAAAATCATTAAATCCCGAACTTACACAGATGTGTACTCCAGCAAATTATGATGGTGGATTTCCATTAAGAATACCAAAAGGGTATCTTGAAAAATTAACCGCAAGTTTAGTTAATGTTCCTGAAAGTGCAAGAAGAAATTATCTCATTCATACTGTGAGGAGTGGTGAAACTCTTTCAGGAATTGCTGCAAGATACGGGATACCTTTGCATGAACTTGCTTCTACAAATAACATTTCAGTTCGATCAAGATTGTATATTGGAGTAAAGCTCAAAATTCCTGGAATCGTAACAAATTCCGATTATGCTTACAACACAAATATTGAAACAGCGACTGAAGATAATTCGGCTGATACAAATGTTGCACTTAATTCTGATAGCAACGGATATGTTTCTCCTTATGTAACTTTGAATCAGGATTCAGATGATTCGACGCAAATATCAGGTGACCAGGTTTCATTTAGTGATATTGAATCTGTTGAAAAAGATGCAGATGATAATGCAACTGTTATTGCACCAGCCGGTAAATCTGAAGTCATCTATCACGTAAAAAAGAAAGACAATTTGTTGGGTATTGCTCACCTGTTTAATGTGAGAGTAAGTGATATAAGAAACTGGAATAATATTCCTTATACCAAAGCAATTACCATTGGGCAAAAACTTTCTGTCTATGTACTCAATGATAAAAAAGATTATTACGCAAGCCTTGATAATCAATCTGAACTGGAAAAAGCTGTGACAATGAATGTACCTGCTAAAACATCAAATAGTTGGATATCCCATAGGATAAGGCGTGGGGAAAGTCTGAGTTATATAGCAGCAAGATACGGAGTAGATGTGAGTGATCTGATGGATTGGAATAATTTATCTGGTAGCAGAATTTATGTCGGGGAGAAGTTGAAAATATTATCAGATAAGTCAAAAGGTTATGCAGCAACTCAAGATGTCAGTTCTTCGAAAAGTAATGTCTTTCGATATAAGGTGCGAAATGGCGATACAATAAGCGAGATTGCCCATAAATTTGGAATACCTGTTGTAGAAATTATGAAATGGAACAGACTTACTAATACCAGAATAAATATGGGTGAGACACTAAAAATTTATGGGCGTGGTTCGTCTTCTTTGGGAGACAATACTTCCAAGACAGCAGCAAACTTAAATTATTATGAAGTCAAAGAAGGTGATGCAATTAGTCAGATTGCGGATCTCTATCATGTATCTATATCTGATATAAGAAGATGGAATAGATTAAGGGGCAATAGAATTTATGCCGGTAGAACGCTGAAGATTTATTCAGATGCCGATATAAATGATCTGCCTGAAACTGTGTCATCAAACAAATCAAGCGGTAAATCCAAAGTTATCGGTATTAGATCACATGTCGTTACTTCAGGCGAATCACTTTATACAATTGCGCATCAGTATAATACAACTATCAGCAGATTGAAAAAATTAAATAATATGAAAACCAATAAATTAATTATCGGGCAGGAATTAATTATTGAATAAAGCAGGTAATTATTTTTACTTTGTGTTGAATTTGTAGTTCTTATTAAATTTGATCATAATTAGCATATCTGCAATTGGCCGTTAGGGGTGTTATCCCGAATCTTCGGGATATCTGAGATAATACCCTTTAACCTGATCTGGGTAATTCCAGCGTAGGGAAACGGGGTAAAGACCTAAATAAGATTTTTAGCCGTTTCTCCGAATATGAACTTCGGATATAAAAACGGCTTTTTTTATTTTGGGAGGTAATAAAATGAAAATCTTAATTGGTCTCCTTTTTTTTTCAGCAATTCTTTTACAAGCACAGAATATAACTATCCATGGGAGGGTTATAGACTCCACAACGAAGCTTTCTCTTCCCGGAGCAAATCTTGTACTCATAAGAGATAATTCCATAGGGACTACTACGGATAAGAATGGAATATTCGGGTTTAACGGACTAAGACTAAAGGATATAATAACAGTAAGTTATGTGGGCTATTTTAATTTTCAATATAAGGTTACTGGTGAAGGCAAAAATAAAATAATAATTGAATTGAAGCCTAAAGTGATTCCTGCACAGACTGTCCTTGTTGAAGGAAGTGTTGGAAAGGAAGGAGTAACACCACTTGCCTTCAGCAAAATTAACCGCAAAGATATTGAGGAAAATTACACGCTTCAGGATATTCCCGAATATCTTGGAGCACTACCATCAACGACATTTTATTCTGAAAATGGAAATGGACTGGGCTATAATTATTTGAGCATTCGGGGTTTTGATCAGAGGCGCATTTCTGTTTCTATAAATGGTATTCCACAGAATGATCCGGAAGACCACAATGTTTATTGGCTTGATTTTCCTGATTTGTTGGCAAGCACAGATTTGATCCAGGTGCAAAGGGGAGCAGGCTCCGGGGTGACAGGCTATCCTGCCATTGGAGGTTCGATTAATATTATCACATCTTCATTCTCCAATGAACCAAAGCAAGTTTATTCAGCCTCAATAGGAAGCTATAATACCCGCAAATATTCTGTTTCATATTCTAGTGGACTTATTGATAGTAAATATTCCGTATATGCAAATCTTTCCAAAACGTTAAGCAGCGGGTACAGGCAGAAAAGCTGGATAGACTTTACTGCATATCACATCTCGGCTGTCAGGTATGATAAAGATTTAACCACTCAGATTAACTTATACGGCGGACCAATTGCTGATGGATTGGCTTATACGGGCTTGCCAAAGTTTGCAATAAAAAATAAAGATTTAAGAACGGCAAATTATTCATATTGGGAAGCAAACAGCAACAATTATACTTACACGCTGGAAAGACGCCCCACAGAAATTGAGAACTTCTCACAACCTCATTTTGAAATCCTGAATGAATATCAGCTAAATAATAAAGTTACGATTAATTCAGCTTTATTTCTTGTAATTGGAAATGGCTTTTTTGACTTTGATGGATCATGGGCTGATACAAGCTATTTAAGATTAACACACGCCAATGGTTTTAGCCCTGTCGGAAATCCTGTCAATACTTTGATACGTGCGCAGGTTGAAAATACGCAATATGGCTGGATACCAAGAGTTAGCATTAAACACAATAACGGTGAATTAATTATTGGTGGTGAGTTCCGATTGCATCGCTCAACGCACTGGGGTGGTATAAGCTTTGCGGAAAATCTTCCTGTCGGAGTTACTAAAGACTACAGATATTATTCCTATAAAGGAGGGAAAGATATAGTCAATGGATTCATTCACGAAACCTATAATATTAATGATAAATTTAATTTACTCGGTGAAGTGCAATTAGCTTATAATAAATATAAACTATATGATGAAAAATATATCGGAACTGACTTTCAGGTTAGTAACCTGTTTTTTAATCCAAGGTTAGGAATAAATTATATAGTAAATCACGGGCAAAACATTTACTTGTCATTCGCCAGGGTTTCAAGAGAACCGAGATTATCTAATTATTATAATGCTGATGAAGCAACCGGAGGTGTAACTCCACAGTTTGTTCAGAATCCGGGCGGGAGTTACAATTTTAATGAACCGCTTGTTAAGCCGGAGACAATGAACGATATTGAATTTGGGAGTTCTATAAATTCAAGAAACCTTAACATATCTTTGAACATGTTTTATATGATATTTGATAATGAAATTGTGAAAAACGGTAAAGTTGATATTTATGGCCAACCAATTACCGGAAATGTACCTCAAACACTTCATCGTGGAGTTGAGTTTTCAGTTAACTTAAAGCTGAATGAAGGAATCTCTGTTTTCGGGAACGCTACTTATAGTAAGAATGAAATAAAAGACGGAAAATATTATATAAACGCAACAGATATAATTGACCTAAGCAGTAACAGAATAAGCGGATTCCCTGATTTCCTGGCAAATGCCGGAGTTACTTATAAGCAAGACAATTATTTTGTACAAATAACCGGGAAATATGTAGGGAAGTTTTACTCTGATAATTATGATGAAAATCTGAACAAATATTTAAATGCTTTCCCAGGTTTTGTAAGTTATTCTGATAATGTAAATGACGCATATTTTAATGCAGATATGATAGCAAGCTATCAATTTAACCTGTTTAATTCGCTAACTTCCTCTAAGGTTTATTTTCAGATTAATAATATTTTTGACAAATTATATTCAGCAAATGCTATTGGTGGTGAATTTTTCCCGGCTGCCGACAGAAATTTCCTGGCTGGATTAGAGATTGGACTTTAATACTTTAACTTTAGTAAGAATATCACAATAATATAAAATGAAACGTTGCATTATCATAGGTAACGGCAAACCTCCCCGCAAAAATATTATTGAATATCTTCAGAAGGAAGGTCATTCGACAATAATTTGTGCCGATGGAGGGGCAAATTCAGCAAGAAAACTTGGAATAATCCCTGACTTTATCATCGGTGATCTTGATTCTATTTCTGAGAAGACTCTTAAACATTATAAAAATATATCAAAGATCATTGGAATAAAAAGGCAAACTGATACTGACATTGAGAAGTGTCTGAAGTTTTCAATTAGCAAAGGGATTAAAGAGGCGGTTCTGACTGGTGTTACCGGTGACAGGTTGGATCATACTTTTTGTAATCTTGGAATAGTGCTGAAGTATTTCAATAAAATTGGAATAAAAATAATTGCTGAAAAATCGTTGCTTACCGCATATTCCAAGAATGTCAGAATTAAAACTTTACCCGGTGAAATATTTTCAATTTACGGCTTTGATGAAAAAACAAGAATCACTTCAAAAGGGTTAAAATATCCACTCAACAAAGTTTCCCTTCCATTTGGTAAAAAAGAAAGTACAAGTAATGTTGCTTTATCAGATTTTGTTAATTTGAAAATTACCGGCGGGATTATTTTTGTTATAAGAGAATTCAACACGGTGAGAAGAAATGGTCTCTTTTAGTCTTTTTAGATATTGCAGTAATAATTGTATTTTTTATTAATTGTTCTACTTATAATCGGATTTTATTCGGGCAAGCGTACGAAGAATGAAGCAGATGACTATCTACTTTCTGGAAGGAAAGTAGGACTGCTATTGTTTGTACTTACAACTGTCTCCGCCTGGTACGGGGGAATATTAGGGGTCGGAGAGTTCACTTACAGATATGGAATAGCAAGCTGGTTTACACAGGGACTTCCATATTATCTTTTTGCATTTTTGTTTGCGCTATTGTTTGCAAAAAAAATCAGGGAGGCCTCTCTTTTTACAATCCCGGATAAGCTTTCAGACGCTTATGGAAAGAAAGTCGGACTTATTTCGGCTGTTCTTGTCTTTATACTTGTTTCTCCTGCGCCATATCTGCTAATGACAGCCAGCCTTATTTCGCTGATATTTAATATCAATATTATTTATAGTCTTATAATCAGTCTGATACTTTCACTTTCTTATTTATTCAAAGGCGGCTTCAGAAGCAGCGTTTATACAGACTCGTTCCAATTTTTTATTATGTTCCTGGCATTTATAATTATTTTAATTTTCTGTTATACAACGCTTGGTGGAACTAATTTTCTTGTACACTCATTGCCGCCGAAATATCTTACTCTTACTGGCGGAGCATCACCAACATTTTTAATTGTCTGGTTTTTAATTGCACTATGGACTTTTGCAGATCCCGGCTTTCACCAAAGATGCTACGCTGCAAAAACAGGGGACATTGCTAAGAAGGGAATACTAATCTCAATTTGCTTCTGGGCTTTGTTTGATTTTCTTACAACTTCAACCGGGTTATATTCCCGTGCATTAATTCCTGATATAAAACAACCTGTTTTAGCTTTCCCTCTTCTTAGCAGAAAAAATACTTAAACCCGGTTTCAAAGGAATTTTCTATGCAGGCTTATTTGCAACTATCATTTCTACCTCAACAGCTTTTTATTTTTAAGCGGAACGACGATTGGAAGAGATTTTATCTTTCGCTTGAGTAAACATTCGAGTGAATATAAATTAAAGGAGTATACGGTTTACGGATTAATTGCTTCGGGAATAATTGCAGCTTTGCTTGCTTATGCTATTCCATCAGTAATTCAAATATGGTATATGATTGGCTCAATATGTATTCCCGGAATGATCATTCCTGTTGTTAGCGCTTATTATACAAAAATAAAAATTGATAATAAGATTGTGCTTATTGAAATGATACTGGCTGTGCTATGTAGCCTGACATGGTATATCGTTAGAGATAATTTTTCGGATATTACAATAATTAATGAGATTGAGCCTATGCTGGTTGGGCTATTTGTATCGATCGTTATACATTTTATTGGGCATCTTGCAAACAAGAAATTGGCTTAATCAATAATATGCTCTTTTTAATTTGTTCAGACTACTAAATAACCCTCTCCTAAATAAATATTGCTTATATAAAATTTATTATTTATGTTAACTATTACTTGAGGTGGCCCATTTAAGTAATTTTCTGACTGGGCTTATTGCAGATTCCAGGTAAGTAAATGTGTTTAAAAATGTACTATTTATTCCTTCCAATAATAAGAGGAGTCATAATATGAAAATCTTAAAATTAGCGTTTGTAGCATTAGTGTTTTTAGTTGGTTCGAGCGCATTATATGCTCAACAAATGGAAAGTGGAAAGTACTCGCTTGATAATACAATGCAAAATTACACGTTGGATAAACAGTCTGGTGACAGATCTATGACGATATATGTAAACTTCGATAAGGGTTTTGATAAGAAACCTAAAATTATCCTGTCTGTAACAAAGCTTGATGCAGAGACTCAAACAAACCTAAGATATAGGGTTGAAGCATTATCTATTTCACGTGATGGCTTTTCAATAAAAGTAGCAACCTGGAATGATACAAAAATTATGGGGATAGCCGGCGATTGGTTAGCAATATCAGAACCATAAATTGATATAAACGTTATTATATTATTTTTAAATAAGTGAGACTCATCCATTGTTTGGGGCAAGTCTCACTTTTTTTTATCATTTCTTAAAATCAACGACAACAAAACCGACCCAACTAAAAAGAAAAGAATAATACCTAATGACAGTTCGGTAGGGATGTGATAAGATTCTGAAGCCAGCATCTTTATTCCAACAAATGCTAAAATAAGAGCCACTCCATATTTTAGATAAGTGAACATGTCAACCAGCCCGGATAGTGAAAAGTACAAAGCCCGTAGCCCGAGTATTGCAAAAATGTTGGATGTAATAATAATGAATGTATCACGGGTAATAGCAATTACAGCCGGTATAGAGTCCGCAGCAAAAACTATATCGGAGGATTCAATGACAATTAATGTCAGGAAAAGAGAAGTAGCAAAAAACTTTCCACCCTGTTTAACAAAAAATTTATCTCCCTCAAATTTATTAGTAATATTAAAAAATCTTTTTACAAACTTAATAAGAGGATTTTTTTCATAGTCTATTGTCTCATTTCCGCCGAAGGCCATTTTATAGGAAGCAAATAATAAAATTAATCCAAAGAAATAAATTACAGGATGGAAAAGATTTATTAGCCCTACGCCTGCAAGTATAAATGCTATTCTAAATACAACAGCACTTAAAATCCCCCATTTCAAAACGTGGGGCTGACTCTTTTCCGGTACGTTCATTACTTTAAAGATGAGAAGGAAAACGAAGAGGTTATCTACCGAGAGCGAGTATTCAATCAGATATCCGGTTGTAAATTCAAGAGCTTTTGTATGTCCGTCTTTCAGAAAAAAATAAATTCCTGCATTGAAAAGAAGAGCAGTTCCAATCCAGATACCGCTCCACATTAAACTATGTTTTAATCCCAATTTACCTGGCCTATGATCAGTAACGTACAGATCAATAAAAATGATCAGAGATGCAAGGATTGCGAATACGATCCAGAAGGTAAATTCATTAAGCAAAATATTTCCTTTTTATGGAAGCAAAATCCCCGCTGCTAATACAGTTGTCCACAACCCGTTTTTATCGCCTTCTGCAGATTGTGTTATATTAAATGAACGGACGATCTTGCCAGACATTTTATAAATGTTCTCTCTTTCACTCCAGTCGGTATCGGGATTAAATTCTACACCTAACGTTGTTGCGAGCATAGTTGCGGCTAGGTCTTCTGCATACTCGCCGGCAACTTTTTCTGTCTCGCCAAACGGGTGATGTTCAGAAAGGTAACCATACTGGTTGCTATCGGCAGGAATCGCTACGCCTATTGATGATGCTACAAGTCTGTTAGGTTCGTTAGTCGAATTTCTCGCCATAACTGAAAATGTAATCTGACCTGGAGTCAATTCTTTTAATCCTTCCTCTTTGCTTATTCTCTTGCAATTAATTGGGAATATGCTGCTGACTGTTACAAGATTGCATATTTCGATTCCGGCGCTCCTAAGTGCAAGCTCGAAAGAAGTAAGGTACTCTTTATGTTTGCCTACCCCTTTGGTAAAAAATATTCTTGTTGGTACATACAAATTTTCATCTCCTTTTTTACGAAATAATTTTAATAAATTTCCTTTTTCCTACTTTTAATATTTTTTCCCCGTTTAATTTTATTGAATGACTAATGTCTTCAATTTTTTCACCATTTATGCTAACTCCACCCTGAGATATGAGCCTTTTAGCTTCGCCTTTTGAGGGAGCAAACTTAACTTCCAGTATAAGATCGACAATACTGATTTCTTTTTTGCCTTTGATCTTATGTTCGTCAAGTTCGTCCGGAATATCTTTTTTTACGAATATTCTATCGAATTCTGCTTCAGCTTGTTTGGCAGCATCATCGTTGTGATACATTCTAACAAGTGTTCTGGCTAGCTCTCTTTTTAGATCACGTGGATTTACTTTTTTATCAATAAGTTGATCTTTAATCTCTTTCAACTTCTGATTTGGAATATCGGTTGCCAGTTCAAAGTAAGTATAAATAAGGTCATCCGATATCGAAAGCGTTTTGCCAAATATTTCCTGTGGTGATTCTGATATGCCGATATAATTATTATAAGATTTGCTCATTTTCTCAACGCCGTCTGTACCTACGAGAAGAGGCATAGTCAAAATTACCTGCGGTTCAATATCAAACTCACGTTGAATATCTCTGCCAACCAACAAATTAAATTTCTGATCAGTTCCGCCAAGTTCAACATCACTTTTTATTGCCACCGAATCCATAGCTTGTGCGAGAGGGTAGAGAAGCTCGTGAATGCTAATCGGTGCACCGGATTTGTATCTTTTAGTGAAATCATCTCTTTCCAGCATTCTGGCTACTGTGTATTTTGAAGATAATTTTATAACATCTTCAAAAGACATTTTGCCAAGCCATTCTGAATTATAAACTATCTTCGTTTTTTCTTTGTGTAAAATCTTTGAAGCCTGATCGAAATAGGACTTTCCGTTTGAACGTGCTTCTTCTAAAGTAAGGGGAGGGCGTGTAACATTTCTGCCTGAAGGATCGCCAATCATTCCGGTAAAATCTCCAATGATCAGAACTGCCTGGTGTCCAAGTGATTGAAATTGTTCTAGTTTTCTTAATACAACTGAATGGCCAATGTGAAGGTCGGGACGACTGGGATCGCAACCTAATTTAATAATGAGCTGTTTATTTTCCTTTATGGATTTCTCTAACTTCTTTACTAATTCTTCTTCCTGGATTATTTCAGATGCACCTCTTCTGATGAGGTCCATTTGTTCGTTAATAGCTGGAAATTTCAAATTATTGCTTCCGTTTAATTTCTGAAATGTTAAAGACTAAAATAAAATAACTTTAAGTTAAATGGGAATATTTTAAAAATCTCTTTTTAGGATTTTGAAGCCTGTACCTATTAATAACAGGTTAACTCTACAGACAATTCAATACTTTATCTTCCTTTCCTGATCTCTTTTAAAATCTCTCTTCCGTATATCTTCACGTTTGTCGTATACTTTTTTGCCCTTAGCTAACACCAATTCAACTTTAACTTTTCCTCTCTTAAAATAAACACGATATGGAATGAGAGTTAATCCTTTCTCTTTAACCTTACCAATAAGCTTTCTGATTTCAGAAGCGTTGAGCAGCAACTTCCTCGTGCGGGTAGGTTCATGATTATTTATGTTTCCATGCTTGTATGGATTTATATGCATCCCAACAAGCCATACTTCGTTGCCTTTTACCTGAGCGTAGCTGTCAACCAGACTTACCTTTCCTTCACGGCACGATTTCACTTCAGTTCCCTGCAGAACTATCCCTGCTTCAAAGGATTGAAGTATTGTGTACTCGTGCCTGACCTTTCGGTTAATAGTAATATTTTTATCCTGATCCGCCATAGAAAAGCTTTATAAATAAGATTAAAAGTTATTTTTATTAAGTCCTAAATGCAAATATTTATTAGTAATGCAAATTGTCTTAATAATCAAAAAAAGTTAATGAAATTATATATATTCTAGCACCAGATATAGCTGTGATAGAGGACAAAAATATGAAAGCTGCTTTATACGAAGAATTCAAAAAGCCATTGAAAATAGAAGATGTGCCGGATCCTGTTCCTTCGGAAACAGGGGTTGTGATTCGGGTTTGTGCAACTGGAATTTGCAGGAGCGATTGGCATGGATGGATGGGGCATGATCCTGATATTAAAAAACTACCGCATGTTCCTGGTCACGAACTTGCTGGAGTTATAGAGGAAGTTGGTAAAGATGTTTTAAATTGGAAGAATAGGGATAGAGTAACGCTTCCTTTTGTTTGCGGATGTGGATATTGTCCTCAATGTAAATCCGGTAATCATCATATTTGCGATAATCAATTCCAGCCTGGTTTTACTCACTGGGGATCGTTTGCAGAATTTGTAGCAATTGAATATGCTGATATTAATTTGGTGAGACTGCCTGATAATCTCGATTTTGTTACAGCAGCAAGCCTTGGCTGTCGTTTTGCCACTTCTTTCAGGGCAGTCAAAGAGATTGGAAAAGTTTCAGAAGGTCAATGGCTTGCAGTCCACGGCTGTGGGGGAATAGGTCTTTCTGCTATTATGATCGGGAAAGCTCTCGGAGCAAAAGTAATCGGTATAGATATCTCGAATGATAAACTAGTAGCAGCAAGATCTATCGGTGCCGATGAAGTTGTAAATGCAAATGAAGCAGGCAGTGTTATTGAAGCTATTATGGATATAACAAATGGCGGGGCGAATGTTTCAATTGATGCACTTGGCAGCAAGGTAACCTGTGTCAATTCTATATCCTGTTTGATGAAAAGGGGTAAACATGTACAAATCGGATTGATGGCGGGAAATGAAAGTAATCCGCAAGTACCAATGGAAAAAGTGATCAGCCGTGAACTGGAAATCCTAGGTAGTCATGGGATGCAGGCGCATAAATATCACGAAATGATTGAAATGGTTGAACAGGGGAAACTTAACCCATCAAAATTGATAGGCAAAACAATCACCATTGAGGAATCACTAAAAGAATTGACGGATATGAATAATTTTAGTGGAGTTGGTGTTACAGTAATTGATTTGAATAAATAACATTAAGCTAATCTTATTTAAGCTATAATTGGATGAATAGATGAGGTGCAGTCAAAATCTATAGGTATAATCAAAAAGAAATTTGTTTTTATATTGGAAATCAAAAAGCCGTTCAGCATAAATAAATTGAACGGCTTTTTAGTATTAATTATCTTTTCTGATAAGGCGGTTGTTTTGGATTAGCAGGTGGATTATTCTTTAACTCCTGCATTACAACTTCAATTGCTTTCTGAAGTTGAGGATCAATGCCTTTAACCATTTGTGCAGGATCATTAACTACTTTAATATCCGGATCAACGCCGTGTCCTTCTGCAAACCAGGTACCGTCCGGGTTGTACATTCTGAAAGTAGGAACCGTTATAAATCCTCCGTCAATCAATGATGGGGCCCCTGAAATACCTATCAATCCGCCCCACGTACGTTCACCTATAAGTTTACCAACTCCGGCTTTGCGGAAAAAGTCAGGGAAAGCATCTCCGCCGGACCCGCTCCAGCCATTTATAAGCATTACTTTTGGACCAAAGACAGCACTAGGCGGCCATTGCCAGTTCTTTCCGTCTCTTACTGCCCAGAATGCAAGAGGCTTCCTGTTTAGCATTTCAATAAACCTATCTGGAATTTGTCCCCCGTTATTAAATCTTTCATCAATAATTAGTCCTTCTTTGCCAATCTGGGCTACAAATTCTCTGACTAATTCTGTTTGCCCTTCCGTCCCGGTATCCGGAACATAGATGTAACCAATTTTGCCATGGGTTTCTCTTTCTACAGTTGAGCGGTTTGCTTCAATCCAGGCAAGATTTCTTAAGCGCGTTTCATTTTTCATTGTTTCAACAAAAACTTTTCTTGCACCATCCATTGAAGGTTTGTTGTTTACTGTCAATTCAACGGTCTTACCTGCAAGTCCTTCGAATGAAGTCCAGGGATCTTTTGTTACATCCATCGGAACACCATTAACTGCCAGTATGTAATCGCCCTGTTTTACATTAACTCCCGGCTGGTCAAGCGGAGATTTATCATCCAGATCCCACGGAGCACCTTTAATAATCTTTTTGATTCTGTAAGCGCCGTTTGATAATTCCCAATCAATTCCGAGATAGCCTACTGCTTTGTGCAAAGGAGTTTCAAGATCTCCGCCGCCTTTATAAGTATGTGACGAACTGATTTCACCAATAAGTTCGCCCAGAACATAATTAACGTCTGATCTTGTAATACAATTATCGATAAGCTTTCCGTAACGCTGACGCATTAAATTCCAATCTACTCCGTGCATATTTGGATCGTAAAAGAAATCGCGATCAAAGCGCCAGACATCATTAAAAATTTGATGCCATTCTTCCCGTGGATTTACAGTCATTTCCATTTCAGATACCGGCATTTTTGTTTCCAGTTTTGACTTTAGGTGCAATATCTGTTACGTAGTAAGACCCGGATTTAACAATTAATATCTTCTTTCCGTCAGCCGAAATTGTATAATTATTTGCTCCTTCAGCTATCGTTTCTTCTTTTCTCTTTTCAAGATCGTAATAGTCAATCGAACTTTCTCTTTCTCCCGAACCGGTATTCGGCATTTTCATATAAACTATTTTGCCTGATACTGCACTCAGGTTTCTATAATTTCCCGCTTTAGGAGGAAGAACAACAGCACGACTAGCTATATCTGTAAAATCAATTTTTACCTCTTTGGATTTTTCTTCTTTCTTATCTTTTCCTTCATCCTTTTTATCTTTCTTATCTTCTTTCTTTTCAGTATCGCTTTGCTTTACTGTAACCGAATCATTCTTAGGTGCAAGGGGTGAGGCTATTTCATTTGTCAAGGATATTGCAGCAATCTTGGTTGTGTTAGCGTAAATGAATGTGTTCTGAGCATCGCTATATATAGGGCTGAAATCACGATTCGTTAGGAAGAATAAATATTTCCCATCAGGATCGAAGACAGGCTGAGAATCATTATAAAAACCGTCAGTAACTGCGTGCGTTTTGTTTTCTTTAGTGTCAAAAATGTAAACTGCATTATTACGATTATCCATATCTTTTTGGTAAGCCATCCACCTGCTGTCTGATGACCAGGATACAGAAAAGTTTGCAAGGTTACCTTCGTAATAATATTTTTCCTGATCAACCTTTGTTGTTTTATCTGAGTCCATATCATAAATATATATGTTCATTGCTTTATCAATAAAAGCGATTTTTTTGCTGTCCGGTGACCAGTATAATTCATACCTGAATCCTGGTCCGTATGAAGTTAATTTTTTGTAGGATGAGGGATTTTCCATATCATGAATTGTTAATTCATATTCGTCTGATTTATCACTCCAGTAAGCAATATATTTTCCATCAGGTGACCACGAAGGGAATCTTTCTGCAACTCCCGAAGTGTTAGTCAGGTCTATTACAGGACCATCCTCCGCAGGTACAGAAAATAAATCTCCTCTGGCCCCGAATATTCCGCGTTTACCATCAGGTGATAAATTGAAACTCTGAATCAGCTTTTCAACATTTTCAGAACGTGGAAGTAAAGTAATTTCATCCGTTACAACTTCAACTTTAACTTCGTGATATTTATCTGTTGCAAGATCAAGCAGGTAAAGCTTTCCGCCTGCTTCGAACACTATATCATCGGGACCCAGAGAAGGAAAGTGAATATCAAAATCTTTGAAGTCTGTTATTTGTTTTCTCTCTTTTGTTGAAGTGTTATATGACCAGATGTTTGCTCTTTCAGCAGGGCCACGATCTGATAGATAATAAATTATATTATTATGCCACATCGGGAATTCGTCATTGTATTCATCATTAGTAATATTTTCTGCAGTAGTATCATTAAAATTATATACCCAAATATCTGTAGCCATTCCTCCACGGTATCTTTTCCACGTTCTGAAGACACGGGTTCGTGGAGTATAGGCTATTGATTTAGCGTTAGGAGAGAAGGAAGCAAATTCTCCGTAAGGTAGTGGTAATTTCACCGGCATACCTCCGTCAGGAGTCGTTTCGTAGAATTGGTCAAATCTTTGTTTACCGCTTTCCATAGAAGAACCATAAAGAAGATGTTTGCCGTCAGGATACCAGCAGATCATTCTATCGGGCATACCCGTGATGTGTAACGCGAACGGGCATTCCTCCTTTCGATGGAATTACATATACATCAGTATTGCCGTCGTAATTCCCGCTGAATGCGATATATGAACCGTCCGGTGAAAATTTAGGAAGAATTTCCTGTCCTTTTGGTGTTGTAAGGTGATGGGCAACACCACCGTTTTTTGAAACCAGCCAAAGATCATCTCCATAGGAAAAAACGATCTGGGTTTTTGAAACTGCCGGGTATTGCAGCATGCGGGCATCAATTTGCGCATTAATGTTTTGTATAAACAAGGGTACAAACATCAGTATAAATAGAACCGCAAATTTTTTCATTTTTAATCCTTTTTGCTTTTTAGTGAAAGTCCACCTTGCATGTTAGACGCAGTAAATTACTTAATTTACTACAAGGCTATAATTTTATTCAAAATATATAAAAATATAATTTGAAATAACTGAAATATGATGAGTGGATTGGGCGTTCTAGAAGGTAGTTAAATATTAAAATATTTTAGGTCGCTTATCTTGTAAAAATGTTATTTTCCTGAAAAATAAATAAACACTTTCCCTTCATATAGAGTCTTAATTAGTAGAATCCGGAGTTAATTATTGGATAAAGATACTGAACTTATTAAGCGCGCGCAGAGCGGAGATTTGAATGCGTTCAGGGAATTGGTAGATGAACATAAAAGAAATGTTTATTACCTGGCCTTTGATCTTACCCGCAACAGGGAAGACGCGGAAGATATTTCCCAGGATGTTTTCTTAAAGGTCTTTCGTTCCCTGAAAAACTTCAGGGGTGACGCGAAATTCAGTAGCTGGCTCTACAGGATTACAGTTAATACTTGTTTGTCACTAAAGAGTAAAAAAGGTTACACCGCTATGCAGAAAAGTGAAAACCTTGAAGAGATAATTGATACAAAATCAGAAATGAGTAGCTCCGGAAACGTTGACCCGGAATCTCATACGGAAGCCGGATTCATTCAGAAGAATATAGATAAAGCAATTGAAAAACTTTCGAAACGTGAAAGAACAATTTTTGTTATGAGAAATTACAGCGGGCTATCCTTCGGTGAAATAGTAAAAATATTGAAGTTAAGGCCGGGAACTGTCCGAAGTACAAACTTTAAGGCGCTGGAAAAACTCCGAAAAGAACTGGCATTTTATAAAGATGAAATTTAACCAGAGGTTGAAATGAAAGAATGTAATAAATATGAAAGGTTATTCGAAAAGGCTCTGTACAATGAATTGACCAAAACAGAAGAAAATATTTTTAATGAGCATTTGAATTCCTGTAGTGAATGCAAAGAGAAGTTCCGGGATTTACAGGAAACCATAAATACAATTAAAAAATATCAGAGACCCGAGCCTGAAGAGAAATTTATGAATAGCTTCTGGGAAATTCTTGAGCCTAAGCTTGAGGTAAAAGAAAATCCGCTTAAGAATTTCTGGCTGAGTTTTATTGAGCTGTTCAGGTTTGATCCGAAGTTTAAATACCAGTTAGCGGGAGGATTAGCTTTGCTTGTCATCGGGTTTGTGATTGGGAAATTCATAATGACCGATAATGGAATACAAAACAGGGGAATCACCTCAAATAAATATAAAACTGAATTAAATCAAACCGCAGCCAATGTAGAAGCAGCAAAATACATTGAAAGATCGAAAATTTTACTACTCGGAATAATGAATTTTGATCCGACAAAGGATGACGCTGAGACTATAAATCTTCCTCATATTCAAACAATTTCAAAACGGTTAGCAAAACAGGCGCCTGCATTAAAAGTTGATTTGAAGGAGCCTTCACAACAGCAAGTTAAACAGCTTGTATCCGATCTTCAATTGATTATGCTTCAAATTGCTAACCTTGAGGCAAAGAATGACGTTGATGGAATCGAATTGGTAAAAGAGGGAGTTAACAGCCAGAATATATTCCTGAAAATTAATATCCAACAACTTCTGGAGAGTAATAAACAATTTCACAAACCAGGAGTCCAAGCAGGAAAAGGGAATACAAATATTTAACAGGAGAAAAATAATGTTACCAAAATTCAAAATTATATTATTAGCTGTTTTTTGCATTACGTTATCTATAAATGCATCTGTGACTAGTTCATCGGGAGGAAATGAAAGTACAATTATAAAAGCAGAAATATTTTCATTTGTTGATGGTACGGAAGATAATGGCCCAGATGCAGTTGCATACAAAAAAGCTTATAAGCTTGTGCTCGATGAAAAATGGAAAGATGCAATACAGGAGTTCAGCAGCTTTCTGAATAAATATCCTCGTAGCAGTTGGAAAGATGATGCAGGATTCTGGCTCTGTTATTCCAAAGAGAAAGCCGGGTATAATCTGGAAGAGGTTTTCAAATCATACCAGGACTTTGCTAAAAATAACAGGAGAAGCAAATGGGCCGATGACGCTCGTTCAAATATGATTGCTGTCGGGCAGAAGCTTGTGCAGCAGGGGAAAGTTGAATACAAAACAATAATTAACAATTTACAGAAAAGAAATAATGAAGAAATCAGTATAACCGCTTTATATGCGCTGCAAAATATGGGTGATGAAAAAGCACTCAATGCAATATTAAAATTATATGATTCAACTAAGAACAAAGATTATAAGGGAAAGATTATTTACGCGCTTGGCAATTTTGACTCACCGAAGGCTTTTAATAGAATTGTTCAGATTGCAAAATCTGAAAAGGATCCTGATCTGCAGAAAAAAGCTGTATACGCATTAGCTAACACAGATAAACCGGAAGCAGTAAAAACTCTCAAAGAAATTTTATCAAGTTCTGCATCCGACTGAAGTACGCAAAACTGTTCTTTACGCTTTAGGAAATACTGATTCACCTGATATAATTCCTACTTTAAGAAATATTGCATTGACTGATAAAGATACTGAGCTGGCAAAGACTGCTGTTTATGCTTTAGGGAATTCAGATAAAAAAGAAGCGCTTGATGCAATAAAAGATGTTCTGAAGTCATCTTCAAGACCCGATGAAGTTCGCAAAGCAGCTTTGTACGCGCTTGGAAATTCTGATAAATCGGATATAATTCCTTTTCTTACAGATATTGCCATAAATGAACCTAACCAGAGCCTTGCAAAAGCAGCAGTTTATTCACTTGGTAACTCGAAAAGTATGCAATCCATTGAGGCAATTAAGAAGGTTCTTAAAATGGCTAAAGCGCCTGATGTTCGTAAAGCTGCATTATATGCACTTGGTAATTCTGATATTTCAGATATAATTCCATTCCTCAAATCAGTAGCACTAACAGAGCCGGATGTTTCTCTTGCTAAAGCCGCACTTTATTCACTTGGGAATTTTAAGTCCAAGGAATCTGTCGAAGCAATGAAAGAAATATTAAAAAATTCAAAAGTTCCCGAAGTACGCAAAGCAGCATTATATGCACTTGGTAATTCTGATATCTCTGATATAATTCCGTTCCTTAAAAACGTTGCTCTGACTGAACCAGACGTTTCATTAGCAAAAGCAGCCGTTTATTCACTTGGTAATTTCGAATCGAAACAATCCGTAGGGGCTTTGAAAGATATTCTGCAAAATGCCACCTCTACTGAAGTTAAAAAAGCAGCAATCTATAGTCTCTTCAATGCAAATAAAAACGGGATGGACATAAAAACACTAAGTGAGTTACTGACTACAGAGAATGATCCGGAGCTAAGAAAAACAATCGTATATCAGCTTGGAAATATAAATGATAAGGAGGCAGTATCTGCGTTGGTAAAAGTAATTAACGGAGATAAAAGTCTCGAAGTACGTAAAGCAGCAGTAACTGCTCTTGGAAATATCAAGTCTCCTGAAGCACAGGAAGCCTTGTTGAAGATTCTTCAAAAGTAAATCTTCTCAGATATAAAATGAAGATGAAAAAATATTTAACAATATTATTCATAATTGCATCTGCTGTGCTGTTACACGCACAGCAGGTAATCAGAATCGAAAATCTCCCTTCTGATTTATCTAACCAATTTAATGAGGCTTTCAACAAGGGAGAGACATATAAAGATTTCTGGATCGGTTACAGCATTATGCGAAACAGCAACCGGGAAATATTGATAGGCTCGTTTTATCTTGATGATAAATATGAATCCGTTACACTCCGTGACATAATTATGAATACACCAAAGGCTATGGACTATTCACAATTTTCAAAAACCAAACAAGAGAAATTTTCGGGAAGATCATTCAGGATGATTAATGGCACTTCAATCCATGATGAAGCAACGCAGGATAGAGAGACTGCAATTCTTTTCAGATATGACAAAGATTCAAAAAATATAAATGATTTTCGCGAGGTTGATATATCAAGCTTATCTCATAACTTCGATCTTTCAGATTATCCTTTAATATGGCTTGGTAAACAGGATAATAAAAAGAGTGTCGATTTTCTTTTAAGTTTTTATAATAAATTAGTCAAGACAAATACTAAAAAGAAGTTGATTGCTGCAATTGGCGTACACACTGATCAATATTTCGTTACACATTTCCTGAAAAATATAATTCTTAGTAAAGCAGATCCTGAATTGAGAAAAGATGTTGGCTTCTGGCTCGGTCTTCAAAACAACCGGGAGGCCCTTACGACTTTGATACAGGCTGTAAACGATGATCATGATCTTGATGTCAGAAAAGATGCCGTTTGGGGTATAGGCTATATCCAATTGCCAGGATCGATAGACGAGCTGGTTTATATTGCGAAGCATAACAACGAAAGGGAAGTGCGCAGGAATGCAATTTATGCTCTTGGCAATAAAGCAGTAAAGAAAGCCGAAGAAGCACTAAAGGATTTTGTTGATAATGATCCTGATATTGAAATAAAAAAGACAGCAGTATATGCACTGTCTAATGGCTTAAGAGATGCTATTCCTTATTTGATTAAAATCGCTAAAACAAATTCTAGTCTTGAAGTTCGCAAAAGCGCAATTTATGCTCTCGGTAATTCAGATGATGAAAGAGCATTGGATGCATTGATAGAGCTTGCAAAAAAATAATTATCTAGAATACAGTATCAGCAATACGAGTAAGAAGGTTCATTTAAATCTATCTTACTCGTATTGCTGTTTTGCTTACAATTAATTGTCAAAATTAACAGTCATCTGTAAGTCATAACGGAACTTGTCAAGTTTTAAGCAATTCTTTATATTTCAATAACTTTTCGATTATTCCTTATATTAGCAAAACATTTCAATCTGTATAACTATGAAAATTATATGAACAGCAAATATTTGATGATATCGAGTGCAATTATTTTAGGCTTTATTGGAATTATACTAAGTTTTATGCCGGATGAAATTATTAGACTGCTTAATTCAAATCAAGACAAAATTGTTATAGTAATTTGTCAAATAACAGGGGCACTTTATATAGGTTTTGCTTCTTTGAACTGGATGGCGAGGGGCAATATTATTGGAGGAATTTACAGCAAACCTCTCGCGTTGGGGAACTTTGTGCACTTCTTTGTTGGTGGAATGGCATTGATCAAGTTCGTTTCATCCTCACGTAGTTTAGTAATACTTTTTGTAGTGTCTGTCATCTATATAATTTTTGCAATATGGTTCGGGCTTTTATTGTTCAGGCATCCTGCCGGTAAGGGGTAAATTCTTTTATAATAAATAATACCTATCTGTTCAAATAAAAAAACAAAAAAATATTTTACTTAGCTGGAACCTTTTGGGAATTAATTCGGTTTAATTTACACTGCTTACAAATTATTAATCAAAAACAAAATTGAAAATGGTCCGCAGATGCCGACTTATTTATGTAGAGTTTGAACTAATATGAGCATAGTTGTAGAGAATCTTACCAAACAGTACGGAGTTCAAAAAGCCGTAAATGATATTTCATTCCGAGTCAATACAGGCGAAATATTGGGCTTTTTGGGTCCTAATGGCGCTGGAAAAACAACCACAATGAAAATCATCACCTGTTTTATGGCTCCCTCCGGTGGTGATGTTAAAGTAAATGATGTTTCAATTCATTCCAACCAGGAAAAGATTAAAAAAAATATCGGATATCTGCCGGAAAATAATCCGCTCTATCTCGAAATGCCTGTACTTGAGTACCTCGAATTTGTAGCAAAGTTGCAGGGAGTTGCAAAAGATAAAATCGAAAAGAGGATTATGGAAATGGTGCTTGTTTGCGGATTAAATGCGGAAAAACACAAAAAGATCGGTGAGCTTTCGAAAGGATACAGGCAGAGAGTAGGGCTAGCCCAGGCAATGATTCACGATCCGGAAATTTTGATTCTTGATGAACCAACTACCGGGCTTGATCCAAACCAGATTATCGAAATACGAAAACTCATTCGTCATATTGGAAAAGAAAAAACGGTGATTCTCAGTACACATATTTTACCAGAAGTGGAAGCAACCTGCGACAGGATTCTGATTATAAATAACGGAAAAATTGTAGCTGACGGTACATCAGATACTCTAAGAAAACAGGCGCAGGGTAATGAAGTTCTCCGCATACAGGTGGATGATACAAAAGACAAGGATCAGTTGATTGAAGCGCTAAAGGGAATTGATAGTGTGCAGATGGTTGATCCTGTACACGACACTAGTGATTCTTTTATTATTCAAAGCAGGGAAGGGCAGTCATCACGCAGAGATATTTTTCAACTTTGTGTAAAGAAAAAATGGGTGCTGACTGAAATGACTCCAATTGAAACGAAATTAGAAGATATTTTCAGAGAACTAACTACAGATTAATTATGAACAAAGTATGGACAATTACATCGAGAGAATTGAAATCATTTTTTGACTCACTTACTGCATACATACTTTTAATTGTTTTTTTAGGACTGAGTGGATTTTTCACGTGGCTTTTCGGCTCTGATATTTTCTTTATAGGGCAGGCGACTCTTCAGCCGTTCTTTTCTGTTGCATACTGGACTCTTTTCTTTTTCACTCCTGCTTTAACGATGAGGATGCTTGCCGAAGAAAATAAAAGCGGCACACTAGAACTTCTGCTTACAAAAGCTGTAAGCGACTGGCAGGTGATACTTGGAAAATTTTTAGCATGTCTTCTTCTTATTGTTATTGCGCTGGCTCTAACATTGCCTTATTACATCAGTTTATGGGCCCTTGGCCCCGTGGATCATGGTGCTGTCTGGTGCGGATATCTTGGTTTAATATTAATGAGTATGACCTACATCAGCATTGGACTTTTTGCCAGCGCTGTAACAAGTAATCAGATTGTTGCATTTCTTCTTTCGTTATTTGTCGGAGTTTTCTTTTTAATAATCTTCAATGTCCTTGCAGGTAATTTTACAGGATTGTTAGGAGGAATATTTAACTATATGGATTTGTCAACACACTTTGATTCAATCTCAAGAGGCGTTGTCGACAGCAAGGATGTAATTTATTTTCTGAGTATTTCATTTTTTGGATTAATACTTGCGGAAACTTCTTTATCAAAAAGAAATATTGTTGAATAAGTAAATATGTTAACTAAGAAAAAAATACTTGCTTCTATCGGACTGATTTTCGGAATACTTCTATTAGTAAATATTCTTGCTGATAGATTTTTTGTTAGACTTGATTTTACTGACGATCATGAATACACATTAAGTACAGCCACTAAAAATATTCTCAACTCACTTGACCAGCCAGTGACTGTTACAGCATATTTCTCAGAAAACCTTCCGCCTAACGTTGCACAGGTAAGGCGCGATTTCAGGGATATGCTTGTCGAATATGCAAATGAATCTGACGGTAATGTAGTTTATGATTTTGTCAATCCGAATAAAGATCAGAAGTCTGAGATGAAAACCCAGCAGGCTGGAATAAGGCCGATAATGATAAACGTGCGCGAGCGCGATCAGATGAAACAACAGCGAGCATATCTCGGGGCTGTTCTGCAATATGGAGATAAAACGGAAATAATTCCATTCGTGCAGCCGGGTTCAGCAATGGAATATGCTCTTTCTTCTTCAATAAAAAAACTTACTCTTAAAAATAAAACAGATATTGCATTCCTTGAAGGGAATGGCGAACCGCCGCTTTCTAATATGCAACAGGTCAACCAGGATTTATCGATTTTATATAACGTAGGGACAGTAAAGTTTAATGATACAACTGGTATACCCGAAAAATATAAAACGCTTATCATTGTTGCACCGAAGGACACTGTTAACCCGGCATATTTTAGTCAGCTTGATGATTTCCTGGCAAGAGGTGGTAGAATTTTAATTGCTCTCGATAGAGTGAAGGCAGATATGTCACACGCTATGGGTTCGGCTCTTTATACAGGATTCAGCAAATGGCTTGAGAAAAAGGGAATTAATGTACAAGAAAATTTAATAATCGATGCAAACTGTAGCAACGTGATGGTAAGACAGCAGCAGGGAATGTTCGTAATGAATACACCTATTCAGTTCCCTTATTTCCCGCAGATCACAAATTTTGCAGATCATCCGATCACACAGGGAATTGAATCAGTTGTGCTGCCTTTTGTGAGTCCGATTAAAGTAAGTGAAAATGATAGCCTGCTCAATGTTGTAACTCTTGCCAAAACTTCTAAACAATCCGGAGTGCAGAGACCCCCGGTTTATTTTAATGTTTCAAAGCAATGGGACAAAAGCGATTTTCCAATTTCTTCACTTACGGTGGCAGTAGCAGTTGATGGAAAAATTGATAACGGTGTTTATTCAAAAATGGTTGTATTCGGTAATGGTGATTTTGCGGTTAATGGGTCGGGACAAAATGCCCAAAAACTAGGTAAGGACAATGTGAACCTAATGACAAACGCAATAGACTGGCTTTCTGACGATACAGGACTGATAGGCTTACGTACCAAAGGAATATCTTCGCGCCCGATTGAAAGTGATCTTTCTGATGGTACGAAAACCTTGATAAAGTACGCTAACTTCCTTGTCCCGATCCTTTTGATAATTGGTTACGGTTTGTTCCGTTTTCAGGTGAGAAGAAAAAAAAGAAATAAATTGATGCACGAAGAATATGTTTAATAAATTATCGACAAAGGCTTTAATAATATTATTCGTTGGTTTGCTTATTATTGTAGCTGCGTTCCTGTTTTATGATTCGGAACATGGTGAAAGATCTTTCAAAAATGAACTTGTGAATATTGATACTGCAAAAGTAACTTCCATTAAATATTTATCCTAAAAACACAAATCATAAACTCGTTAAGATATTCAAAGAAGGCAACTTCTGGAAAGTTGATATTGCTAATAATAAAACTGCTTATGTACCAAACCGAAAAGTAAACGAAATGTTTACAGAACTGTTAAAAATAAAACCGCTCAGTGTCGCCGGATTAAATAAAAGCAAATGGATAGAATACCAGGTAGATGATTCGTCCGGCACTGAAATAAAAATATTTGAGGGAGGAAATAATACGCTCGATCTTACTCTTGGTAAATTTGCCTTTGAAAGACCAAGAACAATGTCAACCTATGTTCGGGTTGCAGGTGACGATAATGTTTATAAGGTAAATGGAATGCCCGGATTTTTATTCAATCAAAATGCAAATTACTTCAGGGACGGAAGAGTAGTTAATGATAATTATTCTGACTGGACTAAAATAAGTTTCTCTTATCCCGGAGATAGTTCATTCACTGTAGAAAAGAAGAACAAAGGCTGGGTAATAGGCTTGCGAAAAGCTGATTCTACTAACACTATTAATTATTTCAGAAGTTTATCACAGATGAACAGTCAGAAATTTAAAGATAATTTTGATCAGAGCGTGTTAAGCAAAGCAGCTTATACTTTAACTATAAACTCATCTGCAAAAGGGGGGATTACAATTACTTCATTTATTTCTCCGTCCGATACTCTCGTAAATTCATCCACTAATCCGGACGCATATTTTGACGGGAGCAAAAATAATCTTCTTAAAAATATCTTCGTAGGGAAAGAACATTTTTTTAAAAAGAAGAAGAGAAAATAACAGATTTCCTGTTTTTTTAAGCCTATTTTTATAGTTTAATTATTTTATTATTTAGCATTTCTTCAAAAAGTTCATTATAATAAATGACGAGTCTATATCTTCCTGTTGAATGGACGGAGAATTAAAAATGTTATCCGACGAAGCAACAACATTTCCTGTTCTAAACACACACAGCTTAATACTTCGTCAGCTAATACCTGACGATGCCGAAGCGATTTACCATATACGCTCCGATGAAAAAGTAGCTGAATATCTCGCGAGGCCGATCTGTAAATCTGTTGACGAAGCAAATGAGTTTATCCAAAAAATAAATGACAGTTTTAGGAAGAATGAAGCTTTGTATTGGGCAATCACTTTAAAGGGTAAAAATGAACTGATCGGTACTATCTGTCTCTGGAAAATATCACGCGAAAAAATGAAAGCCGAAATTGGATTTGAATTATTTCCTGCTTTCCAGGGAAAAGGAATAATGAAGGAAGCCATTCCCAAAGTGATAGATTTTGCACTTAATGAACTGAACCTGAAAACTATAGAAGGCGAAGTTGCAAAAGAAAACCAGCGTTCCATAAGGCTCATGGTAAAGAATGGATTTAAATTAAGTACTGTTTACGCAGAGAATGAAAATACTATTATGTATGAGCTCGTAAGGGAGTAGTTTATAATTTATTTTGTTTACTTAGTCTGAGCAAATCATTACATTTCTGTTTTACAAAGCAATTTCCATTTGGGGGAAGTTATGCCAGAAGTAGAATCAAAGACCATAAAATGTCCTCATTGTAAAGAACTCATCGAAGCAGATTCTGATTTTTGCCTTAACTGCGGCGAACTTTTTGCGGAAGATACTTTCTGCGCAGAGCATCAGGGTAAACCTGCAGTCGGGGTTTGCATTATTTGTTCTACTCCTTTTTGCAAAGAGTGCGGAATGAGAACAGATGACCATTATCTTTGTAACAGGCATAGTAATTACGAGATATACGAAGGCATGACGAGAGTTTATGGAGCAAATGATTCAATAAAAGTTGATTTCGCAAAAGACGCGCTTGAAAAAAACGGGTTTCATCCGTTTGTCTATTCACGCAAATCCAGCCCTCTCTCCTTGGGCGGACCGGATTACTCCTTGTTCCGTGCCTCAGGTGAATATGATGGACACATTATTAATGAATTTAAACTGATGGTACCTTGCCAGGAAGTTGAAGAAGCAGAAGCGATGTTAAAAGAGCTGGAATTTTAGTTAGAACAGTCCGATTAATTATAAATATATAATAGGTGCCTTTGAGTTTTTTGTAGGAAAAATTAATAAACACGATACAACCTCTTTAATAGGATAGCTTTATGTATTTCAGCTCTGGTTGTAAATAGGTTATGTCTAGTCCAAACTTCAAATTCAATCCATTGGTAGAATCCAACCTTCCTTTAATGTGCGATTGGCTTAATAGTCCGCATTTGCAGGAATGGTGGCGGGAAGGAGAAATAACTCTTGATGCAGTCTGCGAAAAATACCTTTCGCGGATAAACAATAAAGATACAGCAATTCCATATCTCGCAATCTTAAATGGAAAACCGGAAGGATTCATTCAGTACTATTCTGTAACAGAAGGAAATCCAAACTGGTGGCCTGATGAACCGGGTCCGGGTGTTTATGGGATTGATACTTTTATAGGCGACTATAATAAGCTTAGCAGAGGTTTCGGCACTGCAATGGTAAAAGATTTTATATCGTTTTTGTTTAACGAGTTAAATGCAAATGAAGTTCTTGTTGATCCCAGACCAGACAATTTCCGTGCTATCCGATGCTACGAAAAAGCGGGCTTCAAACAGGTTCAGCCAATTACAAATCCCGATGGTCCTGCAATAATGATGGTAGTGAAGAGGCAAGAGTTTTTATAATAAAATCTTTTATTTTCCTTTTCAAAGAATGGTGCCTATATGGTAAATTATGAAAAATAATTGTTATTAAATTCTGCAAAGGAGGGTATTGTAATGTTTCCTAATAAATTTAAATTATTCTTCATCTTCTTTCTTATTTTAATATTTTCAGGCAGCGCTTTTTCGCAGGTTAGTAAAAAAGACTCCGGCTATACAAACGTAATCGCAGCCGCGCGTGATATTATTTCCTCAGTAAGGTTTTGCGGTCTTGTTACTACTGGTAATAATGGACAGCCTGAGGTCCGAACGATGGATCCTTTCCAACCTGATAAGAATTTTATTGTCTGGTTAGGTACAAATCCCAAAAGCAGGAAAGTGAACGAGATAAAGAATAATCCTGATGTAGTGTTGTACTATAGCGACCCTGCTGGAAATGGTTATGTTGTGATTCACGGAAATGCGGAATTAATAAATGATAAAAAAGATAAGGCAAACCACTGGAAAGAGGAATGGAACCGGTTTTATCCGGATAAGAATGAGAGCTTTTTGCTGATAAAAGTAATTCCCAAAAAGCTGGATGTCATAAGTTATAAAAAGAAAATTTTCGGTGATCCTAAAACGTGGCGTGCGGAATCTATTGATTTTTAAGGCTTTATATTAAATCACTAATAAACATAGCCTATCAAAACTAACCTTCGGGGTTTAATCAGCCCCGAAGGTTTAGATATGTTTTATTTCATCCCGTCCTTATCCTTCATCATCGTACTGTCTTTTTTCATTTCGTCTATCTTCATCATATCTTTTTTATCCATCATCTTATCTTTGCTCATTTTTTTATCTTTCATCATTTTGTCACTTTTCATCATCTTGTCTATCTTCATCATATCTTTTTTATTCATCATCTTATCTTTACTCATCTTTTTGTCCTTCATCATGTCCTTGTGCATAGTTGAATCTTTCATCATTTCCTTTTTCATTTCTTTCTTTTGCATTTGCTGTGCTTTTGCAACAGGTGCCGCGAACATCAACATAAGGAACATCACCGGAAGCATTTTTACGATTGTTTTCATTTTACTGACTCCTTGTTATATAAT
The DNA here is from genome assembly GCA_963772675.1 of uncultured Bacteroidota bacterium. GTDB lineage: Bacteria > Bacteroidota > Ignavibacteria > Ignavibacteriales > Ignavibacteriaceae > JAKAGZ01. The sequence goes on along the minus strand of CAVYYF010000003.1, from coordinate 122,559 downwards.
TAGTGAAACAATTACGTTGTTAACCTTTTTTATTTAAATAAATATGAATACTCTCTGTAGCCTTCCTTTTTCAGATCTTCTTTAGGAATAAACCGCATTGCTGCTGAGTCCATACAGTATCTTAAATGCGTTGGAGCAGGCCCGTCGTTGAACACGTGCCCGAGATGAGAATCGGCAAACCTGCTTCTGACTTCTATCCTTTGCATTCCGAGTGAACCGTCAATTTTCTTATTAAGGAAATATGGATCAATCGGTTTTGTAAAACTCGGCCAGCCGGTGCCTGATTCAAATTTGTCCTTTGAACTGTAAAGGGGTTCACCTGAAACGATATCTACATAAATTCCTTCTTTATGATTATTCCAGTAAGGGTTTTGGAAGGGGAGCTCAGTTCCGTCTTCCTGGGTTATTTTATATTCTAATGAGCTCAGTTTACCCTTTAATACTTTATCTGAAGGCTTTTTATATTGCTGTACGTAGCAACTTCCCCATACCTTTTGAATAAATTTATCTCTTCCTGAGGCATTCCTGTATTCGTGATATCTTTCGGGATTCTTTTTATAAAAGTGCTGCTCGGATTCCTGAACAGGGTAGAAGTTTGTGAATTCTACAATTTTTGTAGCAATCGGTTTATCAAATTTACCAAGGCTTTCTAGCCAGGTTTTGGATTTTTCAGCTAATTCTTTTTGCTTATCATTCTGATAATAAATGTAGGACATATATTCAGGCCCTCTGTCGTAAAATGATCCGCCTGCATCAGTAGGATCAAACTGTTTCCAGTAATATTCCAGTAATTCGGAATAACTTATTGCATCAGGATTATAAATCACTTTGATGGCTTCAACTTTTCCGGTTGAGTTATTATCATCTGTTTCTCCCACGGCGTAGCCGGAAACAACATCCTTCAATCCCGAAAGTTTTTCGAATGAAGCATCCATACACCAGTAACATCCGCCGGCAAATATTGCTGTTGAATAGCCGTCTTCATCTTTGGCTGGCGTTACTTTTTTTGCCTTTTGCTTCGAGTCAATGTTTGAACAGCCTATTAAGACTCCAAGCATGAATAATATTATGAGCATATTCTTAATCATTGTTTGATCTCCTATTCTTTCCCTGTGTGTTGTAAATTTATTTATAGTCACCTTGAACTTGTTTCAGGGTCATATAATTGATTCTGAAACGAGTTCAGAATGACATGCTATTTGTCGTTTATTCACATATGGAAATTAGCCTTCAATTATCACGGAAAGATCACAGAAAGGTAAAAAGAGGTTAAAGTTTAATTTGCCAGAATCTTAAAAAACAGCAGAATTAATCCGGTTATACCGGGACGGTGACTATAAATGAGGTCCCTTTTGCAAATTCGCTTTCGACGTCTATTGTCATTCCCTGAAGGTCGAGAAGTTTTTTTACGATTGTTAGTCCCAGACCGGTGCCCTGAGATGTTTCAGTCGAGACACGTTTTATCTGGTGATACCGATCGAAGATATATTTTATCTGATCTTTTTCGATCCCGGGCCCGTTATCTGAAATAACAGTAATGATTTTATCCGGGCTTTTTCTTTTCAGTTTAATTTCTACTTTGCCGGAAGCCGGAGTAAATTTTAAAGCATTATCAAGCAGATTCTGAAAAACCTTTTCCATCATTCGTATGTCTGCCAAAATGAAAGGCAGGTTATCGTCTATTTTAAGATTTAGATTTATGTCTTTCTTCTGAGCAATTATCAGGTTTTTCTGATGAACATCCTGAAGAAGTTCGGCGAGAGAGAATGATTCTTTTTCAGGCTTTGTTTCTTTTGCTTCAAGCTTTGAAAGTTCAAACAATTCTGCTACAAGTGATTGCAATCTTCCTGTGCTGCTCAAAATTGTATTTAGATATTTTTTCCTTTCTTCAGGTGAAATTTTATCATCTTTAATTAAGATTGTTTCGATATAACCGCTGATGACCGAAAGGGGAGTGCGGAGATCGTGAGAGACATTGGCTACCAGGTCCCTTCTCATATTATCCATTCGTTTTATTTCATCGATGTTTGTTACAATTGTATCGGCCATATCGTTGAAAGACTGTGCGAATTCCTGGAGCTCGCCTTTGCTTTTTAATTTTATACGGGCCCTGAGATTTCCTTTTTGGAAATCTCTGATCACCATAATAATTTTTCGAAGATTCCTGATAATAAAACCAATCGCAAAAAATCCTATTATCGTTGCTGCAAGAAGCGCAATTATCATTGAACGGACGCCGAGCCGGAGAATATAACTACCGAATAATAATTGCGAAGCATTTTCATATTCCTGTCCGCCGAGAATTACATAAATATAACCCTTTAGTTTACCTTTGTTGTAAACACCCGCAGCAGAAATTGGCTTTTCTTTCCCGGGATTTTTAGGATCGGGAGCTAGAAGAAAGGTCTCATTTTTAGATGAAATAAATTCTTGTATTGGACCAAGTGGAAGCTTTTTGAGTTTTACCAGACTACTGTCTGCATCAAAAGCAAGAATATTTCCATCGGTGTCAAGCAGGTAAACCTCTAAACTCGGGTTGATTACCATCACGTTGTGGAAAACATCTTTCATAGCTCCATAATTAACGGAATCCCCTTTGAAGAATTCGGCCTCACCTGAAATATGAGATGCAATTTTTATATCGAGTTTTTGTCGTGTTTCCTGGAAATACATTTCAGCGGTGTTCACCGAAATATAAATGTATACTGCTGAAATTACGAGAAGTATCAACAGGAATACCGCAGATATTTTCCAAAATAACGAATTAAAAAAATCTTTCATAAATTATAACTCAAAGCTTATCATTAAAACGATATCCAACTCCCCAGGTTGTCAAAATAAATTTGGGCTCGGAAATGTTTTCTTCTATCTTATTTCTTAAGCGGTTTATATGCGAATTAACTGTATGTTCGTAACCACTGTATTGTGTTCCCCAGATCAGGTTGAGAAGATTTTCCCTTGTGTACGTTCTTCCTGGGTGCGATGCCATTAAATAAAGAAGTTCAAACTCTTTTTGAGTGAGCTCAACCCGTTTATCGTTTAAGAGCACTTTCCTGTTTGTGTGATCAATAACAAGGTTATCATATTTCAGATCTTTCTTATCCTCTTTATCATTTGTAAGCGAGTCAACTCTTCTAAAGATTGCCTTTACGCGCGCAATAAATTCTCTTATGCTGAATGGCTTTGTCAGGTAGTCATCTGCACCAAATTCCAGTCCAAGTACCTTATCCGTTTCTTCTGATTTTGAAGTCAACATAAGAATGGGCGTATTGATTTCCAGCTTTCTCAATTCTTTACAGATCTCAAAGCCGTCCATCCCCGGAAGCATAATATCCAGCACAATAAGATCGAATTTTTTGTCTTTGGCTTCGTTGAATCCTTTTAGTCCATCGAACTGTTTTGATATTTCGCAATTAAGATCGGTCAAATGGATTTCAAGCAGACCGGAAATCTCTTTATCATCTTCTATTATGAGTACTTTTTTCATACTAAATTTTAAAGGGATTATTTTAACCTACATCCTGTTTATTATAATAAATCTGAACGCATTAATTTATCCAAAAATACACACTAATTATAACAGAATTATCACATAAACTATTAACATTATATTTTGCTTATTTTTTTGGTACATTTAATAAATCCCTTAAATGATAATTATACTTTTCAGGTGTTAAACTATGGAAATCAATGAGAATAAATTTGCATTTGTTACCGGTACCAGCTCCGGTATCGGGAAGGCGACGGCAAATGAATTGCTTAAGCTAGGCTGGAAAGTAATCGGTACTGCCAGAAGGAATGTGGATATTAATGATAAAAATTATGTGCATTTAAAAATTGATCTTAGCGATATTAATAATTTGGAAAATCAATTAGCAAAGCAGCTAAAACTAAAAATTAGTGATAAAAAGTACGACAGGATTGCGCTGGTAAACAATGCAGCGGGAACAGGAGAACTTTTAAGGTTTGAAGAACTTGATCCTAAGAAATTAAGTGAGCTTTATATTCTTAATACAGTAACTCCAATCTGGCTATCCGGCATTTTCTTTAAAAATAAAAACGAAAAAACAAGATTGCGGATAATTGATATTTCAACAGGCGCTGCTCACAATGCTTACCCGGGATTGACACCTTATTGCGGAACGAAGGCGGCTCTTTTAATATCCGGGAAAATACTTGCGATAGAAAATAAAGAAGACAAAAGCCTGGCTATAAGGAGCTATGAACCGGGAACAGTTGATACTGAGATGCAGCTAAAAGTGAGATCAGAAGAACCTGAAATTTTCCCTTCAGCAAATGTGTTCAAATCATTGAAAGCAAATAATATGCTTGCAGATCCGAACGTAGTAGCAAAAGATATTGTTGATTTTCTCGAAGATAATGAACCCGGATACAGCGAGAAGCGTTTTGGAAAGGATTAGCAGTGATTTTAAAGAGAAATTATGATGATTTATTTAGTTACTCTTTTGATCTTGTAATTATGATTTCTGTAATATTATATTGAGTTAGTTCCTGGTAGTCTTATTCTAAATAGAAAATGGAATTTTAAAAAAGTTTATTGTGTATAAAAGTATCTAAAGGAGTTTCCATGTCTATCCGACCGGTAAAAAAAATATTAAAAGCGCAGCCCGCCATTGAAGGAGCGGGAGTTAGTCTTCAACGTGCAATTGGCTTCGGCGATCCTTCGGAAGTTGATCCGTTTTTGCTTCTGGATGACTTTCGGAACGAAAATCCGAAAGATTATCTTGCCGGTTTCCCATGGCACCCTCACCGCGGAATCGAAACTATTACTTATGTTCTTGCAGGAGATGTTGAGCACGGTGATAGTATGGGGAATAAAGGGGTCATTTCTTCCGGCGACATTCAATGGATGACGGCGGGAAGCGGAATAATACACCAGGAAATGCCGAAAGGTGATGCGAATGGGAGGATGCATGGTTTTCAACTCTGGGCAAATCTTCCAGCTTCGCTTAAAATGACTCCACCGCGTTACCAGGGAATTGAGGCAAAAGATATACCTGAAGTAACAGATGATGATGGGACACACGTACGGTTAGTCTGTGGAGAATTCTGGGGAAAGAAAGGCCCAGTTGACGGGATAGCTGCCGATCCGGTTTATGTAGATGTATCTGTTCCACCGCTAAAAAGAAAATCGTTAAAGATTGATACAAGAAATAATGCTTTTGCTTATGTCTTTGCAGGATCAGGTAAGTTTTGTAATGCTTCAGGCCCGCTTGCCGTACCTACTGAAAGTGTAGGCAGGCTAAATGCAAATCCACCGGTAGAAGCAGATAACCGGTCGCTAATTCTGTTTGACAGCGGGGATGATGTTACAGTTCAGGCAGGAGAAGAGGGAATACGTTTTCTGCTTATTTCAGGTAAACCATTGAGAGAGCCTGTTGCATGGTACGGTCCGATTGTTATGAACACGCAGGCAGAACTAAAGACAGCTTTTGAAGAACTTCAAGCTGGAACGTTTATTAAAACGAAATCAAATCTTTAGGAATGTTGAAGCTTTATAAGTTGCTCATTTCCCCGAAAAATGATTCAATCTACAGACAAGAAGCATTTTTGAAGTGAACTTCAATCATAATTTTATTGCCAATTAAAATTTAATTAAATAGTTTTCGTTCATACATCTCTTCCAGTACTAAGTTGCTCAATAGATAATTACGAATTCTGGTTATAGTTCTATTTTTTGTTAAAAAATATATTAACATTTATCATAAGGAACATTACTATGGCAAAGAAAAAGACATCAAAAAAAGCCGTGAAGAAAGCTGTAAAAAAGGCAACTAAAACGGCAAAGCCTGCCGCACGTAAAAAAGTTAAAGTTGCAGTAAAAGCGCTAAAAGTTAAAAAATTACAGGCAATACCAACCGGATATGAAAAAGCAACTCCATACATAATTGTTAATAATGGTGTTGCGGCTCTTGATTTTTACAAGCGTGCTTTTGGTGCTGTGGAACTTTACAGATTTGACGCGCCAGGAGGAAAGATCGGGCATGCAGAATTTAAAATTGGTAAATCCAATTTTATGATAGCTGATGAGTATCCTGAGATGGGTGCGGTTAGCCCTTCTTCACTGGGCGGAAGCCCGGTTGGGTTTTACATCTACGTTAAGGATGTAGATTCATTTTTCAGAAAAGCGTTGAGTGAAGGTGCAAAAGAAGAACAACCGGTTGAGGATAAATTCTATGGCGACAGGGCAGGCACACTGATTGATCCGTTTGGACATAAATGGAGTTTCGGTACACATTTTCGGGATGTTCCAATGGAAGAGATGAAAGTAAAAGCTGACGAAATGGCTTCCGCAGCCACCCCGGAAGATTCTTCTGTTGATTCTGATGATTTTCCCAATATATCTGACGATTTGCCAAATTTTTGATTGATATAGATTGTGAAATAACGAAATATTAAATTTCGTTATGAATATTGAAGAGATAATAAAGCAGGTCCTGGAAACAAAAGGGTCTGCTTTTTTTTATACTCCTCCCATACACAAAAACAGCAAATGCTATCATTTCAAATCTCCGAAGAAGCTATTCACTTCAGCCAGTTGTAAGACAATAAATTCTGCTATAACTAAATTTTATAATTCGATAACGAGTAAAAGTTGGGGTTACTGTCTTATAGATTATGAAGCAGGTTATTGTTACGAGAAAAAATTACAGGGATATTTAAAATATAATAATAAGAAAATATTACAGGGCTTTTTATTCGATAAAAAAAATATTAAAACGATTAGTTCTAAAAATATTAAAATTTGCCCAGTTGAAGAACAGCTCACGGTATCTTCATTCAAATTAAACACATCAAAGAAGAAATATCTCTCTGATATAAAAAAAATCAAAAAATATATTGAGGAGGGCAACACATACCAGGTGAACTATACTGTTAAAGGTAAATTTAAATTTAATGGCGATCTTGTAGATTTGTATAAGACGCTTTTATTCAATCAATCGGCAAAATACTCAGCTATCATAAATCTTGGTGATAAAATTATTATATCACTTTCACCTGAACTATTCTTTGAGCAATACGGACAAAAGATAAAAACCAGTCCGATGAAAGGAACAATCAGCCGGGGAGTAAATATTCGTGAAGATGAATTACAAAAATATAAGCTTGAAAAAAGCGAAAAAGATAAAGCCGAAAATTTAATGATAGTTGATCTGTTAAGGAATGACCTTGGTAGAATAAGTCAGTACGGAAAAGTAAAGGTAAACAAATTATGCAAAATTGAAAAATATGAATCGCTCTACCAGATGGTATCCGATATAGAAGCAACTTTGAAGAAGAATGCAAAACTCCCTGAAATTATAAAAAATATTTTTCCATGCGGTTCAATCACCGGGGCGCCAAAGATAAGGACAATGAATATCATTAAATCACTTGAGTCTGAAAGTAGAGGGATTTACACAGGGGCAATTGGAATCGTGAAAAAAAACGAATCAATTTTTAATGTAGCTATTCGTACTATTGAGATTGATAAAGAAGGTAGAGGTGAAATAGGATTGGGAAGCGGAGTAGTCTGGGACAGCGATCCGCATAAAGAATATGAAGAGACTTTATTAAAAAGCAGGTTCCTGACAAATGCACTGGAAGAGTTCCAGCTTTTTGAAACGATGAGATATGAAAACGGTGAGATTTATCAATTGGAAAACCACCTGAAGAGATTAAAGAAATCGGCAGAATACTTTTTATTTTGTTATAATGACAAAAAGATAAGGAGAAAACTCTCTACCGTTATAAATGAATTAAATTGTAAAAAGCAGATAAAATTAACTTTAAATAAATTGGGAAAAATTAATATCCTTATAAAGGATTACCCGGTATCACCTGAAGAAATAAAAATTATAATTTCGGAGAAAAAAGTTTCTTCTGAAAATCCTTTTCAATACTTCAAAACCGACAACAGAATTTTATATAACGATGAATTCGGGCAGTCTTCAGCAAAAGGCTTTTTTGATGTCATATTTTTAAATGAAAAAGGGCAGCTTGCAGAGGGAGCAATCTCAAATATTTTTGCGAAACAGGCAGACAGATGGATCACTCCTGCTGTAAATTGCGGCTTGCTGCCGGGAATCGAAAGGAAACAGTGGCTTTCAAGCGATATGAACGCGGTAGAGGGAACCTTATATATGAAAGATCTTTTAAGCTGTGAAGAGATTATTCTAACGAATTCACTCCGGGGCAGAACAACAGTCCACAAATTGTACCTGAATGAGAATGAATTTCGGTCGTTCTGAAAAAGTTAAATTCCACAAATATTATCGTACTTACTTTTACTTTCATAGTTTAACTCATTTTGTACAAATAGCTTAAATGGGATAATTTAATTTTTATTTAATATCTTGTCATATAGATTTTTCAACTTTAGTTCGAAAAAGTATTTATGTCAAAAAACAGCGATTCAACTTCGAAGAGGAAAAAGGCGCACATCAATTTATGCCTGACTGACAAGGTGGCTTTCAAAAAGAAAACAACCGGCTTCGAAAACTATGAATTCGAGCATTACGCAATCACTGAAGTTGATATTAAAAAGATAGACTTTACAACACAGTTCTTTAATAAAAATATAAGCTATCCTTTTATGATTTCCTGCATGACGGGCGGAACATCGGTAGCGGGAAATATAAATGCTCAACTGGCAATAGCCGCACAGGAGTTAAATATTCCAATGGGAGTCGGAAGCCAGAGGCAGGCACTTGAAAATGATAAATATCTTGAGACCTACCAAATAATCAGGAAGAATGCTCCGAAAATTCCGGTTTTAGGGAATCTTGGAGCCTCAGAAGTTGTTAAATTAAAAACACCGAACAAAGTTAGCTATCTTGTTGATATTATCAAAGCTGATGCAATGGTAATTCACCTTAATCCGCTGCAGGAGCTTTTTCAACCTGAAGGAAATCCTGATTTTACAGGGTTGCTCAAAAAATTGCAAAAGCTAACAGAGACTTTGAAGGTTCCTGTAATAGTTAAAGAGGTGGGTTCAGGTATTTCGAAAAAAGCTGTACAGAAATTATTAGAAGCCGGAATTAAAGGCATAGATGTAGCAGGTGCAGGAGGAACAAGCTGGTCAGGAGTTGAAATGTTGAGAAGCGGTGTAACTGATCATGATGATTTTTGGGATTGGGGGTTACCGACTGCATATTGTATAAAGCAGATTGCCCCATTAAAAGAATACAACGAGTTTATTTTAATTGGATCAGGAGGCATAAATTCTGCGTTTGATGTAGCAAAAGCACTTGCATTTGGTGTTGATCTTGTAGCATCGGCAAGAACTATATTGCAGACATTAGATAAAAACGGCGTTGATGGAGTAATAAAAATGATAGAGGAATGGTTTGAAGACGTAAAAAAAATAATGTTTTTAACAGGATCCCAAAACCTACACGATTTCAAAAACAGGAATAATTTAATTCATAAAAACGAACTTTATTGATATTGAAAACAGAAGCAAAATTTAATTCTATTTATGAAATAGAAAGAAAAAAGATAGATAAGAGACTTAGGGCATTACTCAAAAACCGACAGCCTGGATCACTTTATAAACCGGGATCATATATTCTTGAAAGTTCCGGGAAGAGAATAAGGCCAATGCTTGTCCTTTTTTCTACCAGAGCGACAGGAGGGAAGTTTGCGGATTCCTACAATGCTGCGGTTGCTGTTGAGTTGCTGCATAATTTTACCCTGGTTCACGATGACATAATGGATAATGCTGAAAAAAGACGTGGACTGGCAACTTTGCACAAAAGATATGATCTAAGCACTGCAATACTTGCAGGTGATAGCCTTCTTTCGGTTGCGTATGAAAGTTTATTAAAGGATTTAAAATTAAATTGTAAACCGGTTATGGCTGCGTTCACAAAAGGTCTTGTGGAAGTCTGCGAAGGACAAAGCCTTGATAAAGAATTTGAACTGAAGAAAAATGTTACTATTCCTGGATATAAATTAATGATACGTAAAAAGACTGCTGAAATGATTGAGATGTGCTGTACAGTAGGTGGTTATATTGGCAACGGGACAAAAAGAGAAATTAATGCGCTTGCTAATTTTGGACGTAATATAGGGATGGCTTTTCAAATACAGGATGACTTACTCGATGCTGTTGCGGATGAAACCAAGTTTGGGAAATTTGTGGGCGGTGATCTAAGGGAAGGCAAGAAAACATTCCTTTTCCTGAAATCCCTTGAAAAAGCAAAAGGCAACGATAAGAAATTATTAAAATTAGTAATTGAAAATAAGGGGGTTAAAAAAAATAAAATTTCTGAATATCAAAGAATATACCGCAGACTTGGTGTAATTGAAGATGCTAAGAAAGAAATTAAAAACTATACTAATCGAGCTTTGAAGCAACTGGCTGTCTTGAAAAGTAAAGAGGACAGGGAACTTTTTCATAAACTTGCGGACTATTTAATAAACAGAAACAAATAATGATTGAAGAGAAAATAATGATTATAAATAAAGCAGGATTACATACTCGTCCTGCTGCTACAATAGTTAAACTTGCATCAAAATATAAATGTGAATTTACTATTGCGAAAGATGGGATAAGCATTAATGGTAAAAGTATAATTGGGGTTATGACGCTTGCAGCCGAGATGGGTTCGGAAATTATCCTGACATTTGACGGAGAAGACGAAAAGGAAGCAGCCGCTGAAATAATCGATTACTTTAAGAAGGGATTTGATGAACTTTGAAAACATTCAAGCAAATATTTAAAGAAGCTGGTAATAAGATTTCCGGGATCGCTGCCGCTCCAGGAATTGTTATTGCAAAGGCATATCTTTTTAGTAAAGAGAGATTAGTAATAAGTAATGCAACCATTACAGATATAGATGAAGCAAAGCAGAACCTTCAGGAGGCCCTTAACAAATCAAAGAAGGAATTGAATAAAATATTCTCTATTGCCAAAGAGAAAATGGAAGAGAATCGTGCCGCAATTTTTGAAGCACAAATGATGATTCTGGATGATCCGATATTAATTGAAAATATAATAAAACGTGTTGAAAGTGAGAAAAAGCAGCCGGAATTTATTGTTGATGATGAGATCTCCAAATATCAGCATATGATGGTTAACGCACACGAGTCCTATATGGTCGAACGGGCTCACGATATTGAAGATATAAAAAACAGGATTATCAGGAACCTGCAGAAAAAAAGATGGCAATCAAAAATTACAAACGATGTTATTGTGGTGAGTAATTCCATTACTCCGGCTGACACGATCTTACTTTCGAGAAGTAATGCAAAAGGATTTGTTACAGATCACGGCGGCTTAACTTCACACGCGGCAATTATTTCGAGATCTCTGAACATACCCGCAGTAGTTGGTTGTCACAATGCTACACTGACTATAAAGGAAGGGGATACTTTAATAGTTGATGGTTTTCACGGATATATTATAGTTAATCCAACCGAAGAGCAAAAAGAATTCTTCCGGGGAAAAATTGAAAGGCTTATTAATCTCCAAAAAGGGCTTGAGGAATTAAAGGAAAAGCCCGCCATGACAAACGATGGCCGGGAGATTCAATTATTGGCAAACGTTGATGTTTCCGGTGAGATAGATTTAGTTGTTACGAGTGGCGCAAAAGGGATTGGGTTATTCAGAACAGAACAAGTGCTCGAAGAGCTTGGCGATATTCCTACCGAGGATGAACAAGCAGAAATATATCATAAAATGGCTTCGAGAATTTACCCTAACCCGTTAATAATTCGAGCGTTTGATATAGGGGGAGACAAATTCAAATTTTTGGATTTTGTTGAGCCTAATCCATTTCTCGGTTTACGTGGGATAAGGCTGTTACTTGAAAACCAAAAACTATTTAAAACTCAGATAAGAGCAGTCCTGAAAGCTAGTAAAAATAAGAATATCCAATTTATGTTGCCGATGGTTTCTGTAACAAGTGAGATCAGGAAATCGAAAGAGCTTTTTGAGCTTTGCAAGCACGAATTAAAGCAGGAAAAAATTAAATATGACAAGGATATAAAAATAGGTATAATGGTTGAGGTCCCTTCTGCTGCAGTAATGACTTCCGAATTTGCGAAAGAGGTCGATTTTTTAAGTATCGGTACTAATGATTTAATTCAATATTTGATGGCGGTGGACAGAGGCAATGATCTCGTATCCGATCTTTATCAGGAATTTAATCCATCAGTGATCAGGACATTAAATCACATAGTTATTGACGGTAAGAAACAGAATATCCCGGTAAGTCTTTGCGGAGAAATGGCGGCAGATACTTTAGCAATTCCTTTGCTTGTAGGATTAGGATTGGATTCATTAAGTATTTCACCTTCAACAATTCCGTATATTAAAAGAATAATCAGAAGTATGTCATATACAAAGGCTAAGAAAATGGCCGAAAAGTGTCTAACTTTTTCGACCCAGGATGAAGTATTAAAGGAAATTGAGAAATTCTTTGTAGAAAATGAAATTACCAGAACCAGGAATATAATATAGGATGTTATGAAGATAAATGATTACGTCTCAAATTACGATCCGGAAAATCAGTTTGATGTGCTCGTAAATTCTTTTGAACAAATTGAATTTGCCTGGAATAATAAAATCAATTTTAAAGAGCTCAAAGGCAAAACCTTTTCATCAATAATTGTTTCAGGACTAGGTGGTTCCGCTATAAGTGGAGACCTTCTTCAGAATTATTTAGGTAATGAATTAAAAGTGCCTTATAGTGTGAACAGGAATTATTCTCTACCTGCATCTGTAAATAAAGATACTTTATTAATCGCATCTTCTTATTCAGGAAATACGGAGGAGACGATAGAGGTAATTAAAAAAGGCATAAAGAAAAAATGTTCAATTGTTGCCATCACAACCGGGGGGACTGTAGGAAAGATAGCTAAAGAGAATAATATTCCTGTAGTGAAATTGAAAAAAGGATATCAACCGCGTTATGCTTTAGGTCTAGGATTCTTCTCGTTGCTTAAAGTTTTCCAGGAAATCGAACTTATTTCCGAGCAGGGGAAGGTTGTAAAGAAAATAATTTCACTATGGAGAGTCAAAGGGAAAGAATACAGTAAAGAGGGAAATTATGCTTATAAGATCGCTTCGGATACTTTAGGGTTTATACCTGTAATTTATTCAGTAGCAGATGTCACTTCAGCCGTTGGTTATAGATTTAAATGTCAGTTGAATGAAAACTCAAAACTGCATGCTTTTCATAATCTATTCCCGGAATTAAATCACAATGAAGTGATTGGCTGGGAAACATTCCACGAGAAGCAATTCCAAACCAAGGTATTTAACGTCCTTGATAAAGGTTACCATTCGCAGGTAAAGAAAAGGTTTAAGATTACTTCTGAGATTATTAAAAAGAGTAAAGCTGACGTGATAAATATCCAGAGCAAGGAGAATGAATTTAAGGTCCGACTGCTGGATATGATTTATTTGTGTGATTGGATAACATATTATGCTGCTATTTTAAGGGGCAAGGATCCATCTGAGATAGATAATATTCATATTCTCAAAAAAAGTTTAGCTTGATATCCATAGTGATTATTCCGTAATACTTATAAAATTTTATTATCTTTGTAATAATAAATAGTAGTCGGGGATAATTATTCATATCGAATATATAAATTCCTTTTATTTAGTTCATAATCTATGCTTACAGTTTTAGAAGCTATAAATCGAAGCACAGAATTTCTCGAAAAGAAAAATATTGAATCTCCCCGGACAAATGCGGAACATTTGCTTGCCCACGTTCTTAAATGCAAAAGACTTGATCTTTATCTGGCATTTGACAGACCATTAAAAGAAAATGAGACTGATATTTACCGTGAACTCATAGTGAGAAGAGGTAAAACAGAACCATTGCAATACATAGTCGGAACAGTGGAATTTTATGGGCTGGAATTTAAAGTTAATCCCTCCGTTCTCATACCGCGCCCTGAGACCGAATTATTAATCGAAAAGATACTTGAAAGCGTAAACAAAGAAGACTCTCTAAAAATCCTTGACATCGGAACCGGAAGCGGAAATATAGCTGTTTCTCTTGCTAAAAATCTTTCGAATTCAACCTTAACTGCAATAGATATAAGTGAAGATGCTATTGAAGTAGCTGAAGAGAATTCAGAGCTGAATAATATAAATGGTCAGATCAGTTTTTATAAAATTGATTTTGTGAATGAGCAGGGATTTAACGAAAGTAATTTCGACCTGATAGTATCAAATCCACCTTATGTTTCAATTAACGACTATTCGGGATTGAGTCCTGAATTAAAAGATCACGAGCCAAAGATTGCGTTAACCGATAATAAGGATGGGCTGAATTTCTACAGTGAAATATCAAAAAAGGCTCAAACATTGTTGAATAAAAATGGCAAATTATTTTTTGAGGTTGGAATGGGACAAGCTGAAGAAGTTAAGACTATTTTGATTCAGAATAGTTTTTCTGATATTGAAATCTTTAAAGACTACTCCAACATCGAAAGAGTTGTCAAAGGAGTTTTAACTTGAGAGCGCTTGTACAAAGGGTTTCTGAAGGTAGAGTATTTATTGAAAAAGAAAATTATTCAGCAGAAATTGGCAGAGGAATGGTTATCCTGCTGGGAATTAAGAAAGGCGACACTGAAGTAGATGTGATTTATGTGGCTGACAAATGTTCGAACCTTAGAATATTTGAAGACGAAAATGAGAAAATGAATTTATCGATCAAAGATATAAACGGAGAAGCTTTGATAATTTCTCAATTCACTTTATATGGTGATACAGCAAAAGGAAATCGTCCGGGATTTACAGATGCTGCAAGACCTGAAGAAGCAATTCCACTTTATGAAAAATTTATTGAAAGAGTGAAGAACAATATAGAGGAAGGAAAAGTTAAAACCGGGAAGTTCGGTGCAATGATGCTTGTAAAAATAATGAATGATGGTCCGGTAACTTTAACAGTTGAATCAAAAAGGTAATAATGATTTGAATCCTGTTTTAATGATATTTATAGATGGAGTTGGAATTGGTAAAGAAGATTACGAATTCAATCCATTTTTTAAATATGGATTTAAAACATTTACAGAAATATTTGGGGAAATACCTTCATTGAGCAATCAATTATTAAGAACAAATAATTCTTTTCTCTTCCCAACAGATGCACGACTTGGCGTTGAAGGATTACCACAAAGTGGAACAGGGCAAACGGCAATATTTTGCGGAATGAATGCAGCAAAATATGTTGGAAAACATTTTGGCCCTTTTCCATATTCTACACTTGTTCCAATAATAGAAAAGGAAAATATTCTAAAAGCATTTCTTAAGAAAGAAACAAAAAGTAAGTTTTGTGAATGCTTATCCGAAGCAATTCTTTGATTACTTAAAATCCGGCAGAGGCAGACTTTCTGTAACAACTCTAAGCTGCAAGTTAAGCGGTATCAGGCTTAACACTTCTACAGATCTTAGAAGAGGGAAAGCTCTGACGGCTGAAATAACGAATGAGCGCTGGGTAGCAAAGCTAAATTATAAACTTCCTGTGATCAGCCCACAACTTGCAGCTAAAAGATTTTTAAGAATTGCTGAAAATACATAAGTTTACTTTGTATGAGTTTTACCTTACTGATCATCTTGGTCATGGCCGTGACGTTGGAGATTTCGAAAATGTAATGCGTACTTTAGATGAATTTTTATTATCTGTATTTAACGGATTAGACAAGGAAAAGATGACTTTGATTATTTGTTCTGACCATGGAAACTTTGAAAACCTGTCTGTGAAGACCCACACATTAAATCCAGCCCTGACAATTACTTCGGGAAAATATGCTGAAGAATTATCTAAAAAAATAAAAGATTTAACTCAAATAAAACCTGCAATATTAGAAATATGTAAATGAAAGATTTCCCCGCGATAAAATTAGCAATTCTATTCGCCGCAGGAATTTTATTAGGCAAATTTTCCCTTATCGATTCAACCGTATTTGTTGCTGCACTTTTATTGGTAATTTCTCTTTTCTTTCTTCATAGACATTTTGACAAGAACATCTTGCACATTTCCGTAAATGTTCTGGTATATACCTGTATTTTGTTCTCAGGCAATCTTATCGCACAATTAAATCAATCTCATTATCATTTGCTACCGGAGAATGTTTACCGCGTAAAAAACGTTAAAGTAGTCGGGCGAATTACTGATATAGAGCTTCCGCGGAAGGATAAGATTGTTTTCAATGTTGAGTCGCATAGTATCAATTTATCCGATTCCCTTATAAATGAGGATATAAATTTTATTTGCGTAGTAAGAGACGATAAAAAACAATTAAACTCATTATATAATGAACTCAAGGTCGGAAATATTATTCATTTTACAGGTAATTTCTTCAAAGGAAATGAGGAAAGAAATCCGGGTGAATTTGATTACAATAAATACCTCAGGTCGAATGGTATTTCCGGAATAATAACTGCCTATGATGTATCAAAAATTAAAATTGTCGATAGTCAGGGAAAATGTATTTGCTAATACTGTTTTCGTTTTAAGAAAGAAGATTGATGCTGAGATCAGGAGTTTATACAATGAACAGTCATCCGCATTGTTGAGAGGATTACTTTTAGCAGACAGAAGTGAAATATCATATAACACAAAAACTGAATTCATAAATTCTGGTGTGATACACATTTTAGCGGTTTCCGGGTTGCATGTCGGATTTATAATTATGATTTACGCTTTTCTTTTTGGGAGATTTAACATTTACCTCCGTTCAATTCTGACCGCAATTGGATTAATTCTTTATCTAATATTAATAGGTCCGCCTGCTTCGGCATTTCGTGCAGGAGTGATGGCATTGGTTCTGATTATTGCGTTCCTAACTAATCGTTCAACAAATCTGCTTAACTCAGTTGCCATTGCAGCATTAATAATTTTATTGGTACATCCTTATGAGTTATTCTCTCCCGGATTTCAACTTTCTTTTGCGGCAGTAATATCGATAGCAATTATTTATCCTCATATAAGTGAATGGATTAAAAGTCTTAGTGTACAAAACAAACCTGTAAAAAATATTTTACTTTTTGCCGGTGTTTCAATTGCCGCGCAAATTGGTACGATGCCATTTACGATTTACTATTTTGGTAAGGTTTCACTAGTTGCCCTATTTACAAATTTGATAGTGATTCCTGTTGTAGGCATTATAGTAAGTGTCGGAATATTATCTATTGCAGTAGGTCTTATAATTCCGGCGGTCGCAGTGTACTTCAGTATAGTGAATGAAATTATAATCAAGATCGTTTTTTATGTTATACATTTAACAGGAAGCAGTGAATTCTCTTTTCAGAGGATCAGGAGTTTTTCGCCTTTTGATATTATTTTGTTTTATGTCTTCCTGACAATTTTGCTCTTCTTTTATAAAAAGTTTAACGGAAGTTTGGCTAAAGTAGTCCTGTTAGTGCTTTGCCTATCTAATTTCTTTTTATTTTCAAGTTTTGATAACAAGAAAATAATGCCTGACAATAAATTAAGCGTGATGATGATAGATGTTGGTCAGGGCGATGCATTCTTATTGAAGTTTCCAAATGGCAAAACTGCTCTTATTGATGCTGGAGTAGTTACATTCAACTATGATAACGGTGAAAGAGTGATTCTACCTTTGATGAATTATATAGGAATAGGTAAAATTGATTATGGTTTTGTTTCACACATCGATCTTGATCATTATGGCGGTTTTATTTCTTTAATTCACGATGGTAAAATATCATCTATATACAAACCAGAAATTGACTCCTCTGAATCAAAAGATGTCAAATTTGAAAAATATCTATTTGAAAATAAAATACCGGAAAATTATTACAGAAAAGGAATTATTAAAATCGGTAATGCGCGTGTATATGTTTTGAATACACTTGCTTATAATACTTCTACTTCAAATAACAGAAGCGGCTTGTTGAAAATTGTCTATGGTAATTCTGAATTTCTTTTTACAGGAGATCTGGAAAAAGGGGGGAAGCATATTATTCGAAAATGTATGGAAACTTTCTAGATTCTGATGTTTTAAAGGTTGGGCATCATGGAAGTAAAACAAGCTCAAGTGAAGATTTCCTTAATCTGGTTACTCCTGAAATAAGCCTTATTTCGGATGGCAGGCAGAATAAATTTCATCATCCTTCTGAAATTACATTGGAAAAACTTAAAGAAATTCATTCAAAAGTTTACAGGACTGATCTTTCAGGAGCTATCCTTCTACAATCCGACGGTAATACTATTAAAAAAGTAAATTGGAAAGAGCTATAATTTCCGTGTTTATAACATCTTCTTTATATTAAAACACTCCTTATTAATATTTTTTACCGATGCTGATGAAATCAAAAGAAAGAATAATTGGAATACTAGGTGGGGGACAACTTGCACGGATGTCTGCTTACCAGGCTTATAAACTTGGGTTTGAAATAGCAATTCTTGAAAAATCGAAAAATTCTCCAGCAGGGATGATGACGAAACACGAATTTGTTGGATGGGTAGATGATAAAAAGGCACTAAGAAATTTTGCCAATGCAAGCGATATAGTTACTCTTGAGAATGAATTTGTTGATTATCAGAAACTTGAATTTGTTGAAAGTCTTGGCAAAAAGGTTTTACCTTCACCCAAAACAATTTCTCTAATTCAAGATAAATATGTTCAGAAAAGAACGTTGAAAAACAATAATATTCCCATCGTAGATTTTTTGAAGGTTGACGAGAAAACCGGTTACAAAAAAGTCGCAAATGTTCTTGGCAATAAATTTATTCTAAAATCCCGTAAGATGGGTTATGATGGATATGGCAATCATAGCGTAAAATCAGAAAGAGATTTTCACGAAGGAATTGAGAAGCTTTCATCCCGTCATAGTGAACTAATGGCTGAGAGATTTATCGATTTCAATATGGAACTTGCTATAATGGTAGCGAGATCCAGAAAAGAAATAAAAACTTACCCGGTTGTTCAGACAATCCAAAAAAATCATATCTGTCATACAGTAATAGCTCCTGCACAAATAGCTCCATCTGCTATAAAAAAAGCAGAGAAAATTGCTGTTGAAGCTGTTAAAGCAATTAAAGGCTTTGGAATTTTCGGCATTGAAATGTTTTTAGTTAATGGTAATGAAATACTGGTGAATGAAATGGCTCCGCGCCCGCACAATTCCGGCCATTACACTATTGAAGCTTGTGTAACATCTCAGTTTGAAAATCATATCCGATCTGTTTTGAATCTTCCACTTGGTTCAACTGAGATGGTTAAGCCCTTTGCTGTTATGATAAATCTTTTGGGAAAGAGGGAAGGACAAGGTGTTGTGGAAGATTATAACAAGGTTTTAAAAAATAATAATGTACATCTGCATATTTATGGGAAAGAAAAATCCAGATTAGGCAGAAAGATGGGGCATATAACTGTTTTGGGAGACGATCTTAAAAAGATTTTGAGTCTTGCCAGAAGAGTTGAAAAAATTACAATTATTTAGAAATATTTTCGTTAGATATTTTAACAGGATGCCGGAGGCATAAATGGCAACTAAACCTTTAGTCGGCGTGATAATGGGAAGTGATTCTGATCTTCCTGTAATGAATGAAGCAGTAAAAATACTCAAAGAATTTAAAATTCCACACGAAGTGAAAATAGTTTCTGCTCACCGTACCCCGAAGTTTATGGCTGAGTATGGAAGCAGCGCGCATGAAAAAGGACTAAAAATAATTATTGCAGGTGCCGGAGGAGCTGCGCATCTTCCCGGAATGACAGCATCGCACACACCGCTTCCTGTAATAGGTGTTCCTGTAAAATCAAAATCACTTGATGGTCTTGACTCATTGCTTTCTATCGTTCAAATGCCGGGCGGCGTTCCTGTTGCAACAGTAGGAATAAACCAGGCAAAAAATGCAGGATTATTAGCTGTAGAAATTTTAGCAACAAATGATTCATCACTTCAAAAAAAGCTGATTGCTTATAAAAAGAAAATGGAGTCTGAATCAATGAATAAAAACAGGAAGATAAAACGATCTAAGTAATATGAGTTGAGGGACTGATAGGTCTACCGAGCAGTTTTTCAGTTGTCCATTCATTATCTTCAGTTTTATCAAATGCCCTTACTGTACATTCCGAGTAATTACAATATTTGCATAAATGTTCAGTACAATAGTCAAGGTGAACTCTTATTTCAAAATTTGAAACCTCTAATTCCAGCTGCTCTTCGATGTACTCTTCTTCCAAATGTGATTTCCTGATCGTAAAATAATAAGGAAGAATTAAATGAAAGTCTATAAATACTCTGTCTCCGGATTTCCAGAATCTCAACTGGTGAATATCAATCCAGTAATCTTTTCTCATAGAACTTAATCTCATCACTAACTTGTCAAGCATTTCTTTATCTGTTTCATTCATCAGCCCGCCGATTGATTGACGGATTAGATTATAGCCAGTGAATACTATATTTATGGCAACCGCAATTGCAAACAGAGGATCAATAAATTCTATCTTTGTAATCATTACCAATATTATTCCAATTATAACTCCGATGCTTGTATATGAATCTGTAAGCACGTGTTTGCCATCAGCAATTAAGGTTAACGAATTTGTTTTTTTACCTGTTCTAATAAGATAAAAACCGAGAAAAAGATTTATAGCACCGGCAGCCGAAATTATATAAACTCCTATATCAAGTGACTTAAGATGCGTACCTCTCATCATATCAAGAACGGAAGTGTAAATGATTACTGCAGCCGCAAGAACTATCAAAAAACCTTCCACACCGGCTGAGAAAAATTCGATATTCCCATGACCATAAAGGTGTGAATCATCTGCAGGTCTTGAAGCAAGTATTATACTATATAGCGCCATTGAGGTTGCAAGTACATGAACAACAGATTCTGCCGCATCAGAAAAAATAGCCGCCGAACCAGTTATCAGATAAGCTCCCATTTTAGAAAGGAACATACCGATACCTATTACAAGAGAAATGTATGCGGCTTTCTTCTTTAACGAAGTACTGTTAGTCATAAAATCCCCAAAGTGTAAAATTACTCTGTTTAAATTACGTTAATTATAGCAAAAAATACTATCTTCTTTTGGCTGAGTTATTAAATAGTAAAAATCGGATTTTTGTCTCTCTTAACGCATTGCTACTTCTTTGCCATTTCAATAAATTTACACAATAGAATTTATTTTATGGAGATTACCGCTAATGAAGTCAACATTATTATTAATCCTTTTTGCCTTAATACTTACAGGCTGCAGTAAGAAAACTGAGAAAGAATATATGGATGCAGCCGAAAAGAGCACTCAAAATAAAAACTACAGTGAAGCAGTAAAATCATACCAGGAATTTCTAAAGGAATACCCTGAAAGTAAAGATGCACCTGAAGCGATTGTAAAAATGGCATCGCTTTATATGAATCATTCCGATAGCACTCTTAGCCAGGAACAATCATTTGCAAAAGCAGCCGAATTATTCAAGGAAGTTTATGATAAATATCCTAGCAGCAAACAGTCGCCTCAGGCTTTGTTTATGTCAGCTTTTGTACTTTCGAATGATCTAAATAAATACGATGAAGCAACGAAGATATATCGATTATTTTTGGAAAAATTTCCGAACCATCAGCTTGCTAAGTCTGCAAAAGAAGAATTAAATACTATGGGTATGTCCCCTGATGATATTCTGAAAAAGAATAAAAATGCGAAGAATATATAATGCCTGTTGATGCACGGGATTATAGAAAATATTTAACTCCTTCAGTAATTTCGAAATTAAACTCTCTTGAATTAAGAGCCCGGCTGGTTGTTGAAGGATTTATGGTCGGGCTTCATAAAAGTCCTTACCATGGTTTTTCAGTTGAATTCAGCGAGCACCGACCATATATGCAAGGTGATTCGTTAAAAGATATAGATTGGAAAGTTTACGGAAAGACTGAAAAATTTTTTATAAAACAATACGAAGAAGAAACAAATCTAAAAAGCTATATTCTTCTCGATATAAGTCGTTCGATGAATTATTCTTCTGAAGGTAATATAAGTAAGCTGGAATATGCCGTCAACTCTGGTAGCAGGTTTGAGTTATCTTATGATTCGCCAGCAGGACGCGGTCGGACTTTCACTATATTCAGAAAAAATTAATAAATATCTTCCACCAAAAGCTTCGAAAGCATATTTACAGGAAATACTAAAAATGCTTTCCGAAGCAAAAGCCTCAAATAAAACTAATACAGCTTCTTCGCTACATTCAATAGCGGAAAAAATAAAGAGAAGGGGACTAGTTATAATTGTTTCTGATCTTTTCGATGATGTAAATTCCGTGCTTTCAGCGTTGAAACATTTTCGTTACAAAAAAAATGAAGTTATCGTTTTCCAGATACTTGACCCACAGGAAAGAAAATTTGCATTTGGGACAGATGCAATATTTAAAGATATGGAAACCGAAGACGAAATAACTACTCAGCCTTACCAGATTCAAAAAGCGTACAAGGAAGCAATGTCAGAATTTGTCGGCAGGATAAAAACCGAATGTCTCAATTCAAATATTGAATATAATTTAATTGAAACTTCGATGCCGTTTGATAAAGCATTGTTCAGTTACATTCAGAAGAGAAGTAAGCTATTTTAGCAAAACTGTTTTTATGGTTTTAGTATAATCATTTGTTACCAGACGAACTAAATAAATTCCACTTGCAAGATTTATTCCGTCAATAATTGCAAAATATCTTCCGCGTGGTCTCTCACCTTCATATAAAGTTTTAACTTCTTTACCAAGTATATCATAAACTTTTATCGAAACTTTTGTTGGTGAAGGAATTTCATACTGAATTGTTGTTGTAACGTTAAATGGATTGGGAAAATTCTGAAATTTATAATCATTTGATAATGTTGTTGTTGCTGTTTGTATTGATCTGATCACACCTGAATTATAAGTGCCAACTAATATAATTCCACCTGGAGTTGAAGTGATGCAATTGACATATCCATAATATCCGATTGGAATATTGTAATTTATCTCATTCCAGGTGGAACCATTATTTGTTGACATGTATATTCCTTTTTCAGTAAGAATAAAAATATCTCCTGCATTATTTGTATATATAACTTTAATTTGATAAAATTTAGTCAATTCATTACTTATATTAATCCAATTTCTTCCTTCATTAGTCGAACGAAACATTCCTCCATACCGGGTTCCAGCCAGAATCTCATTACTAGGTGTAACATTCAAAGAAATAATATATTGGTTTGTTAAACCCTGATTATTATGATCCCACGTGATACCGTTATCAGTTGATTTTACTAAATTGCCAAAGCCACCAACAATGATTGTACCTTCATTACAGATTACAATATCATTTATAAATAAATTCTCAATTCCCATATTTACTTTTTCCCATTGATCACCATTATTCGTTGATTTGTAGACAGAATACTGACCGCCAGCGTAAATATCACCATTATGATTAATTGCTAATGCTTGTATGAAGTTATTCGTCAGTCCATTATTAACAATTGTCCAATTCTTTCCCTGGTCAATGGAACGAAGTATGCCATTTGATGTTCCGGCAAAAATATATCCATTAGGTCCTATTTCAATATCGTGGACATAATGGTTAGGACTATTTGTTTGTTTCCAAAAATTTCCTAAATCATCGGATTTAAATATTCCTGTAGATGTTCCTGCGAATAAATTCCCGTATTTATCAAATTTTAATGTATTAACGTTAGTATTTATAAAACCAGAATTGCTTTGTTCCCAATTGTAGCCATTATCAGTTGAAAAGTAAAATCCGCCAACTGCTCCAATTAAGATATCGTCATTTGTATCTGTGATAACATCATATATAGTCTGGAACTTAAATTTATCAGTTACTTTTTCCCAGGTATCTCCATCGTTAGATGAAACATATAATGATCTATAAGAAGAAACTGTAAAAATATTACCATTTGTAGATTGGTGAAAAAGAGTTGGATATACGATAGTCGAACTGTCAATTTTTATAAATTTCCATGTGTTACCGCTATCAGTGGACCTTACGATTCCATTTTCAGTGCCAGCAATGATATTATCATTTGCTGTAATTAGGATCTTAAAAAAGTTTATTAAAGTACCATTGACAACAAGTTTTTTCCAGGAATTTCCTTCATCATTACTATAAAATAATCCGATGGAAGATGAGAAATAAATATTATCAGTAGAATCAATAGCTACTGAGTACATATAGCCAAATGCTGTGTCCTTACTTATTTTACTCCAATTGTCTCCATAATCGGATGATTTATACAATCCGGTTTCATTACCAATATATATATTATTATATTTATCAATTGTAAGAGCGGCATACGAACCAAGGTAGTAATTTGTGTTTCCCACATAATAATTATAATCTTTCGTTATGTTTTCCCAGGTATTTCCGTCATCAGAAGAAAAATATAGTGCCAGGTTTGTACCCGCAAATATTTCTCCTTTTGAATTTTTGATGAGATTATGCACTTCAGTGGCAGGAATTCCTTTTACATGTGTCCAGTTTTTGCCGTTATCAACTGATTTGAATAATCCATTCGCCCTGGAACCTGCAAACAAGTTTCCATTATTATCATAAAGTAAAGAAAGAATTTCTCCACCATAAGGTCCAGTAGTATGCTGCCACTCGATTTGTTGTTGTGCCCGAATTGGAAATACTAAGATTATAAGGAATAAAGATAAAAGAAGAGATTTCAATTTTACCCCTACTATTACTAAAAACTTAAAAATAATCTAGCAAATTGGCTGCTTAAAGACAATAAGAATGTTAGTAGCCTATTTAATTCAGATTTTTAATGTCATTCATATATTTCTCAGCTAATGCTTCCGCTACTTTCCGGTTTTCACCTTCAACAATTATTCTGATAATAGGTTCGGTATTTGATTTTCTGAAATGTATCCAATGATTGAAAAAATCTATTCTTAAACCATCTTCAGTATTACATTCTTCCTCGTCGTATTGTTTTACCAGTTTTTCAATAACCGTGTCAGGCTCCTTATTATCAAGTTTTATTTTCTTTTTAACTATAAAATATTGTGGCAGAGCATCTTTCAACTCGCTTATTTTTCCTTTAAACTCGGTTAAATGCTGAAGCGTGATTGCAATTCCGACGAGTGCGTCTCTGCCGTAGTGAAGTGCAGGATAAATAACTCCACCACTTCCTTCACCTCCAATTACCGCTTTAACTTCTTTCATTTTCTTCACAACATTAGCTTCGCCGACAGGGGAGCGGTAGACTTTTGCTCCGTAATCATGAGCAACATCGTCGACTGCTCTGGTTGTGGAAAGATTAACAACTACATTGCCTTTCTTTTTTGAAAGAATAAATTTAACTGCCTGTGTAATCGTATTTTCTTCACTGAAAGGTTTTCCTTCGTCGGTGATTAAAACTAATCTGTCTACATCAGGATCAACCACTATCCCCAGGTCAGCTTTTTCTTTTTTTACTCTCTTCATTGTTTTAACCAGGTTCTCCGGAATTGGCTCAGGAAGACGAGGAAATATTCCTGACTTATCACAATTCATTTCGATCACTTTGCAGCCTAGTTCTTTTAGCATTTGTGGAACGACATAAACTCCCGCACCGTTAACGCAATCAACTACTACTTTAAACTTTTTCCTTTTGATCTTTGCTCTATCGATATATTTTAGATTTAGCGTATCCTCTACGTGTTTTTTTAAAGCAGCATCATATTTCTTCCGTTTGCCAATCTTATCCCACGACACAAAACTTTCGTCAGACTTATCAAGCAACCTCTTCATCTCTTCATTTTCCTCGGGGCTCATAAACTGTCCTGTGCTGTTCAATAGCTTTAAGGCATTCCATTCATTCGGATTGTGGCTTGCTGAAATTGCGATTCCTCCTTGAGCTTTTAGAGTCTTTACGGAATATTGAACCGTAGGAGTAGGCACAATTCCTATTTCAACTACGTTTATTCCTTTTGCTATTAAAGTCCCTGTAACAATCTCCTGAACCATATCACCTGTGATTCGGGCATCTCTTCCAACAACAACAGTGCCTTCCCCAATAAAATCAGCGTAAGCTGATGTATATTTTACAAGCACATTTGGATCAAGTCCATCTCCAATTATTCCTCTTATTCCTGATATACTAACCATTAATGTCGACATTTAAACTCCCTGAGTTTTATTATTATGAAGAGCATATTATATTCATATATCAAATATAAAGTCTCTTATGCTTAAAAGAAAAATCCGTCAAATAAATAATCTGTTGATAAAGAAATATGGAATACCTCCACGAAGTAAAACTCCACCTGATCCTGTCGATATGCTGATAGCAACGATACTTTCACAAAATACAAATGATAAGAATTCGTACAAAGCTTTTCAGAATTTAAAGGAAAATTATTCAAGCTGGGATAAAGTCGCTAAACTAAAAGCATCACAAATTGAAAAACTTATTAAAATCGCGGGGCTTGGGAAACAAAAATCAAAAGCGATTAAAAATTTTCTCTCAACTTTATTAAAAGAAAAGGGAAGTATCTCACTTGATTATTTTCGAAAAATGAAGGATGAGGAAATATTGGATGATTTGGTCTCATTTCCTGGAGTAGGAGTAAAAACTGCAAGTTGTGTTCTTCTCTTTTCACTCAGGAAAAACTTTTGTCCTGTTGATACCCACGTGCACAGAACAACAAACAGGATCGGAATTGTGAAAACATCAACGCCGGATAAAACATTTCTGATACTCAATAAGAATATGCCTGATGGAATTGCTCATCAGTTTCATACGAACCTAATAAGGCTTGGCAGGGAAATATGCAAACCTGCAAAACCATCCTGTTCAATATGTTCGTTGCTTAAAATATGCGAATATCCTCAGAAAAATCTGGATAATTCACCCAAATACAAAGTAAATGATTTCCTACTTTTGGATTCGATAAAATAATAGACCTACTTAGGTTGACAGCCTTAGCCACAATTCTCAATTATTTCGCACTTGATTTAAATTCTTATAATTCCTAATATTACGAATAATCTTCTGTAGTAGTCTAAGAAAACCAAATGATCAACAAAATAGATGCTCAAATACTGAATATACTGCAAGATAATTCCCGCATTTCAAATGCTGAAATTGCACGGCAGATCAGAATGGCGCCATCCGCTGTTTTGGAAAGAATAAAAAAACTTGAAAAAAATAAGATCATAAAAAAATATACAGTACAGATTGAAGCTTCTGAGGTGGACAAGGAATTGCTTGCGTTTATACTTGTAAAAGCAAATGGGCCAATTGTAGATAATAAAACTGCAAAAGAATTAGCAAAAGTGCCTGAAGTACAGGAAGTTCACATTGTAGCCGGCGAAGATTGCTTTCTTGTGAAAGTTAGGGCTGAAAACCCTGCAGCTTTAACGGAGCTCTTAAGAAAAAAAATCGCTTCAATTAAATCAATTAGTTCTACGAGTACAACTATAGTGCTTGAAACAGTTAAAGAGACTACAGGGTTAGTATTTTAAAATAAATATTTCCTGATTTTAATTACAAATAATTAATGGAGAAATTTTAATGGAAGAACATCCGATTGGCATACTTGGTTATGATTATGTCGAATTTTATGTAGGTTCTGCTAAAATGTGGGCGTACTGGCATGCAAAAGGTATGGGACTGGATATTACTGCTTACAGTGGTCCTGAAACAGGAATAAAAGGAAGATCATCTTATTTATTAGAAGGGAAAAGTTTAAGAATAGTCATTACCTCTGCAGTTGATCCTAAGGAATATAATATTTCTTCATTTGTTCAGAAGCACGGAGATGGAGTTAAAAAGTGGGCATTAAAAGTTAAAGACGTAAAGTTTGCATTTGATACTGCGGTTAAAAATGGAGCAATCCCTGTAAGTACTTATAAAAAATATGAAGATGAAAATGGTTTCGTTGAAGAAGCCTCTGTAAAACTTTATGACGATGCTGAAGTTGTTTTTTCAAAAAGAGATAATTATAAAGGACATTTCAAACCGGGATTTTCGAAACCCATACAAAATATTAAAATAGAAGCCTACAATACCGGTCTGAAAAGAATAGACCATATTGTTGGAAACGTTCGAATAAATGAAATGGATTATTGGGTAAATTATTTGAATAAAACTTTGAACTTTGAAACATTTCTTGAATTCGGAATGGGCGATATTTCAACGCAATTTTCATCTTTACTTTCAAAAGTAGTTCGTTCAAAAGAAGCTGATATTAAAAATCCGATTAACGAACCGTACGAAGGTTTGAAGAAATCACAAATTGAAGAATATATTGACGAATACCTGGGTTCCGGAATTCAACATATTGCAATTTCAACTGATAATATTATTGAAACTATTGCGAATATGAAAAAAAATGGAGTTGAGTTTTTAGAACCACCTGATTCATATTACGATATGCTGCGTAAAGAAAAGATACAGATTAAGGAAAGCATTGACGATTTGCAGGCAAATGGAATACTCTGCGACCACGGCGAGAATAAAGGATATTTGCTTCAACTATTTACAAAACCAATAGGCGACAGACCAACTTTCTTCTATGAAATTATTCAGAGAAGAGATGGTGCAATAGGATTTGGACAGGGAAATTTCCAGGCACTCTTTGAATCAATTGAAAAGGATCAGATAAAGAGAGGAAATTTCGATAAAGAGCCAGTAGAGTAGAAAAACAAATATTGTCATTATGAACTCCAATAAATTCGGGACGAAGCTATCAGTGATATTGTTATTAACTTTGTTAAAGATTGCTTCGCTGCAAGATTCCTGGCAATGACATATTAAAAATTATGCATTAAAAATATCGGAGGTTATCATGCCCTTTTACGTTCAATTAGGAAAAGTTCCTCCCAAACGACATACAACTTTTTATAAACCTGATGGGAAATCACTTTACAGGGAAGAATTATTCAGCACAAAAGGCTTTACCGGCATTTATTCTAATAAGTATCATTTGTATATGCCTCCTCAGGTTGAAAGCATTGGAGAAATAAAACAAAATGATGATAAATCCTGGCCGGATGCACCGCTTCAGTATTATCACTTTAAAACTGATTCAAAAAAATCAAAGGGAAATTTTATAGATGCCAGGAAAGAGTATCTGAAAAATGACCATTGTATAATGTCCACTGCTCACGTTACAGAAGACACAGATGTATTTTACAGAAACAGCTACAAGCACGAGATAGTATTTGTACATCATGGAAAGGGGAAATTTTATTCTGAATATGGTGTCAATCCATTTGAACAGTGGGATTATATTGTCGTTCCTAAAGGCACAACCTACCAGATGAAGTTTGATGATTTCAAAGATGTGAAATTATTTATAATTGAATCAGATACACCTTTTGATATTCCAAGACATTTCAGGAACGAATATGGCCAGCTAACAGAAGACGCTCCTTATTATGAGCGTGATTTTAAACCTCCTCATTTTACTGAACCAATAGACAAGCAAAGTAAATTCGATCTTATTTTAAAAGTATCAAACAGAACATTTAAATATCAACTCCCACATCATCCTTTTGATGTTGTAGGATGGGACGGATTTTTATATCCGTACACTTTTAATTTGAAAGAATATGCACCAAAGGTTGGTAAGATACACCTTCCGCCGCCGATTCATTTAATGTTTACAACACAACATTTTGTAGTTTGTAATTTTGTTCCTCGATTGTTTGATTTCCATCCTCAGTCTATTCCTGCCCCGTACTATCATTCAAATGTTGACAGCGATGAAGTACTTTATTACGTTTATGGTGATTTTATGTCAAGAACTGGAGTAGAGGAAGGTTCTATTACACTGCACCCAATGGGAATCCCTCACGGACCACAGCCCGGAAAGACAGAGGCATCTATAGGAAAAAAGGAAACAGATGAGTATGCTGTAATGATAGACACTTTCACTCCTTTAAAAGTTACAAGGAATGTGAAGGAAACTATGGTTAAAGATTATCATCAATCCTGGTTAGAAAAATAACATGATTAAAATTCCAAAGCACATACAGGAACTTAAACCCTACAAAGCAGGAAAGCCTATTGAGGAATTAGCCCGTGAGAAGGGAATAACTAAAATTGTTAAGCTTGCTTCCAATGAGAATCCTCTTGGTCCTTCACCAAGGGCAATGGAGGTGATTACTAATCACATAAAGGAACTACATCGCTATACAAATCCCTCCTCCTATAAACTTGTTCATGCAATAGCGAAAAAATATAATAGGAGACCTGAGGAAATTGTTACAGCCAGCGGTTCAGATGCACTTCTTCAATATATTATTACGGCCTTCAGTGATGGAAATGACGAACTGCTAACTTCCGAAGGGACTTTTATTGGTTGGTATGTTAATGCAGACAAATATGGGCGAAAATCGACTTTGGTTCCATTGAAAAATTATCATTATGATCTTGATAGGATTTATGAGGATATAAATTCTAATACAAAAATAATTTATTTGGCTAATCCCAACAATCCGACAGGAACTATGTTCACAAAAAAGGAATTTGAATCCTTCCTGAATAAAGTTCCCAAAAATATTCTGGTTTTGCTGGATGAAGCATACACGATTTATGCAGAAGATAATCCCGAGTATCCAAATGGATTGGAATATGAAAACGAAAATCTTATTGTATTAAGGACACTTTCAAAAGCTTACGGCTTAGCTGGAATCAGGCTTGGAATTGCTTTTGGTCCTGAATATCTTATTAAAGAAATCTACAAAGTTAAGCTTCCATTTGAGCCAAATGCGCTTGCGCAGGGAGCTGCTATTGCTGCACTTAATGACGATGAATTTCTTGAAAAGACAGTAAAGCAGAATAAAAAATCATTAGAAAAATTAAAGAAAAAGTTTGATGAGCTTTTTATTGTTTACGTCCCAACTGCTGCTAATTTTTATATGCTGGTTTTTCCAACGGGGGGATTTGCAACTGATTTTAATGAAGAATGCCTGAACAGGGGTCTCATACTTCGCCATGTTAACACATTTGGGATTCCAAACGGGATAAGGATTAATTCCGGCACTGACGAAGAGACAGAGTTTGCAATAAATGTAATCAGTGAAGTTTACCCTATGCTTGCGGAAAAGCACAAACTTCACCTTGCTGAATAATTCTCTTGAACAAAAGGAGAAAGTATGAAATATGTTTCATTTTTAAATAACAGTGAAGAAAGGCTTGGACTTTTTTACCAAAATAAAATTTACGATCTGCAAAACTCCGGGAACGAATTAAATATTGCTTTGCCATCAACTATGGGGAAGTTTTTAAATGAATTTGAAAAACTTTTCAGACAGGTAGCAAAAGTAGATGAGGCGATTAAAGCAGGGAAGATAAAATCTGGTTTTGAAAAAGATAGAGTTAAGTTACTTGCCCCGGTACCACATCCAACATCCTGCCGTGATGGTTACGCATTTCGTCAACACGTTGCAACAGCCAGAAGAAACCGTGGTGTTGAGATGATTCCTGAATTTGATCAATATCCGGTTTTTTATATGACGAACCACAATGCAATATTTGGAGAAGGAGATATAGTAGTTGAAAAAGATCATTTGCAAAAACTGGATTTTGAACTTGAAGCAGCGATTGTAATTGGGAAGAAAGGAAAGAACATTGATGCAAAGGATGCTGACTCATACATAGCAGGCTATATGATAATGAACGATCTTTCTGCGCGTGTTCTGCAAATGGAAGAAATGAAATTGAATCTTGGTCCAGCTAAAGGGAAAGACTTTGCAACTGTAATTGGTCCCTGGCTTGTTACTTCCGATGAACTGGAAAACTACAAGATTGAAACTTCTGTTGGAAATAAATATGATTTGAGAATGGTAGCTTTTCACAATGGTCAACAAATTTCAGATGGAAATATGAAAGATATGGACTGGACTTTTTCGGAATTAATTGAACGTGCATCGTATGGCGTAGAGATATATCCCGGAGATGTAATTGGATCAGGAACTGTTGGAACAGGCTGCTACCTTGAACTAAATGGGACTCACGTCCTGGAAGCAAAAGCCCAGGGGAAAGAATTTACACCGGTCTGGTTGAAAGAAGGCGATATAATTGAGCTTGAAATTACAGGGCTTGGTAAACTCTCAAATAAGATTGTTAAAACTTCAAAAGATTATTCTATACTTGCTAAAAAGAAATTATCTAAAAATAATTAAATAATATGCTGAATTATCTTCCCAAAGATTTACCTGTACCTAAATTACACCAACTATTGCTTGGAGGAATAGGTCCGAGGCCAATAGCGTTGGTTTCGACAATCTCTGAAGAGGGAATTCTAAATTTAACACCTTTTTCATTCTTTAATTGTTTTGGCTCCAATCCACCTATTGTTGCTTTTTCACCCTCTAGAAGGGGAAAGGATGGTTCATTTAAAAACACATACCTTAATTTAATGAACAATAAGGAATGTGTTGTGCAATCTGTTACATATTCAATGGTAAATCAAATTAATCTTGCATCCACTGAATTTTCAGCTGAAATTGATGAATTTGTAAAAAGCGGATTAACTCCCATTGAATCTGATCTTGTAAAACCTAAAAGAGTAAAAGAATCACCTTTTCAGATGGAATGCATAATGAAAGAAATGAGGAGTTTTGGTGAAGGTGGTGCTTCCCCAAATATTGCAATCTGTGAAGTGCTTAAGCTACATATTGCAGAAGATATTGTGAAAGATGGCGTCATTCATCCTGATGATATTGATCTGGTTGGACGAATGTCAGCAAATTATTATTCCCGGGCATCTGGTAATTCCATATTCGAACTTGTCCAACCAAAATTTGAAATTGGAGTTGGATATGAGTCATTACCTGATTTTATAAAAGAATCTCATATTTATTCTGCAAATAATCTTGGAACTTTTGGGACATCAAAATCAATTCCTGATGATTCAGAAGTGAAAAAATTTATAGAAGAAATTGAGAGCGAAAAAATAGAAAATTTCGAAGCCTCAGAAGAAGCATTTTACCGATATCAGAGACATAATGATTTTCAAAGAATGTTAAAAGCAGCAATTATTTTTGCGAAAGAAAGCCACCCTAAAGCCAAAACTTATTTGGAGCTAACTACTAAATGCGCTATCGAAAATAATGACACTGATTTTGCCTGGAAGGTAGCTCTTTATGCAGGAAATCAGAAAAGTTAAGAGGACACATTTTGAAGAAGCCGCTTTGGACCCCCTCAAAAGACCGCGTTAAAAATTCAAATATGTCTAAGTTTATTAGATATGTTTCCAGGCATACCAGTTCGAAAATCAAATCGTATAATGAACTTTACAATTGGTCTGTAAATGAGCCTGAGGAATTCTGGAAGACCATCTGGGATGTATCTGGTATAATTTGTTCAAGAAAATTTAAAAGGGTTCTTTCACCAGGCCAGATGCCAAGAGCTAAATGGTTTGAGGGAGCAAAGATCAATTTTGCTGAAAATCTTTTAAGATACAGGGATAACAAAACAGCAATTGTTAGTTCCAGGGAAGATCATCCAAATGTTAAATTAACTTATAGTCAATTGTATCGGCAAGTAGCTTCATGTGTGAAGGGGCTTAAAAAACTAGGAGTAAAAAAGGGTGATCGTGTCGCAGGATTTGTTCCAAATTATCCTGAATCCATAATAGCCATGCTTGCTACAACTAGTTTGGGAGCACTATGGTCATCTTGTTCACCAGATTTCGGTCTAAAAGGTGTATTGGACAGATTTGGTCAGATCCAACCAAAAGTGTTATTTGCCATTGAAGAATATCAATATGATGGAAAAATAATTGATTGCAGAGAGAAAATTCATCAGATAATTGACAATATACCTGATATTCAGAATGTTGTGTTAATTGAAAAATTCTTCGATTTTAGGAAATCTAAAACCAAAGTAAATAGATTAAATAAATGGAATAAATATTTATATTTTAGAGAGTTATCTAATTTATCTAGTAAATCGCTCAAATTTATTCAGCTCCCATTCGATCATCCTGTTTATATTATGTACTCATCAGGGACTACAGGGGTTCCTAAATGTATAGTACATGGCACAGGCGGTACATTGCTGCAGCATTATAAGGAGCATGCTTTACATACAAACTTAAAGAGAAAGGACGTGATCACATATTTTACGACCTGTGGCTGGATGATGTGGAACTGGTTGGTAAGTGCCCTCCAAATTGGAGCCACAATTTTTCTATACGATGGCAGCCCTGTATATCCTAACAATAATGCTTTATGGAAGAAAATAGAGAAAGAAAAAATAACCATTTTTGGTACAAGTCCTAAGTTCTTAACCATTTCTCAAAAAAGAAGAATAATACCCAAAAAGAAATTCAATCTTTCTTCGCTAAAAACTATTTTATCTACCGGCTCACCACTTTCATCTGAAAACTTTGAATGGGTGTACAAAAATGTAAAAAAGGATGTGCAACTTTCTTCTATTAGTGGGGGAACAGATATAATCTCGTGTTTTATGTTAGGTAACCCTATTCTTCCGGTTTATTCAGAAGAAATTCAATGCAGAGGTTTGGGTATGAAGGTTGAGGCTTTTGATGAAGAGGGTAACCCGAAAGTTGGAAAGAAAGGGGAACTTGTTTGCACAAAACCATTTCCTTCAATGCCCGTATTTTTTTGGAATGACCCGGATAGTAAAAAATACAAAACAGCCTATTTTGAAAGATATCCGGGAGTATGGCATCATGGCGATTTTATAAGAATTACTGAACGAGGCGGGATAGTCGTTTATGGTAGATCAGATGCAACTTTAAATCCCGGTGGAGTAAGAATTGGGACGGCTGAGATTTACAGAATTGTAGAAGCTATGGATGAAATAGCAGATAGTCTTGTAATTGGACAGAATTGGAAAAATGATATCAAAATAATTTTGTTTGTTGTTACTAAAAATGGGTTAAAGCTTAGCTTAGATTTAATTGATAGAATAAAAATAAATATAAGAAATTATGCCAGCCCAAGGCATGTGCCGTCAAAGATTATTGAAATAAAAGATGTGCCGAGAACTATAAGCGGTAAGAAAGTAGAACTTGCAGTTAGCAGACTGATAAATGGAGAGTCTATTGATAATAAAGATGCATTAATTAACCCTGATTCACTTGAACAGTTTTTAAAACTAAAACCGGTTTTATTTAATTAATTATTAAGTTATTTTGTATCTAAATAATTTATTTAACAGAGGGCTTTGATGAATATCGTTCAGGAAATTGAGGGGGATGTTGTCATTCAGAAAGTAAATCTGAAGAGAGCCACTTACAATGAAGCAGAAAATCTTACAAATAATTTAAAGAAGGATCTAAAAGATGGAATGAGAAAAATAGTTATAGATCTTTCTGCTTGTAAGTATATGGATTCAACATTTCTTGGTGCATTAATTCAGGCATTAAAAGACTTTTCAAATCATGGTGGTAAAATAAGATTAGCAGGTGTTCAATCAGAAGTTGAGGTCTTACTAAATATAACAGGTATGCACCGAGTATTTACGATATTGAAAACAAAAGAAGAAGCGGTTGCAAGCTTTAAGGAATGAGTCATCAATTTATTAAAAATGAAGATATTTCCGTTTTTATTTTATTACTAATAATTTCATTACTTGTAGTTTCAAAAACAGAAGCTCAAACCTTTAAGAATAAAGTGAAGGGAAGAGTTCTTGCGTATGAAACTGGAAAACCTCTGGAAAATGTAAATGTTTATGTCTCCGGCACTATCTGGGGAACTACAACTGACGAATATGGTAATTTCGAAATAGATAACCTTCCATCAGGAAATAATGAAATAGTAGCCTCGATAATTGGATATGTGTCCCGCACGAAATTGGTACATCTTGCCAATGGTAATATTTCAACTTTAACTTTCAAATTGCAAGAAGCTCATTATGAATTGGAAGCAGTAACGGTTTCGGGGGATATCCCTACCGCCTGGAAAAACAACTATCAAATATTTAGGAAAAGGTTTCTTGGAAATTCTAAATTTGCATCAGGTTGTATTATAAATAATCCGGAAGTATTGAATTTCACCTGGAATAATTCGCATCATTTGACTGCACGTACTGAAAAACCATTAATAATTGTTAATAATGATTTAGGCTATAAAATTAGTTGCATTTTAGTTTCATTTGATTGGGACGCTGAAACATACCAGGTGCAGGCTGCCGTACGACCATCCTTTTCAGAAATGAAAGATACTACTGGGCTGTTGAAAGCGGAATGGAATAAAAACAGAGAAAAAGCTTATGAAGGTTCCATTGATAATTTCCTTCAAGTTATTAAAGATGGTAAATTAAATAAAGAGGGATTTCAAATTTATCAGGATTTTGGACCCATGTCAGAAATTCCGCTAAAAAGATTAAACCACGTTTGGACTTCTCTTGTAAGAAAGAGTAACGGTCAATATTCGCTTTCCTTTACCGGGTATTTGAGAGTACTTTATACGTTAAAAGATCCCGACAATCCCCAAGTATCATGGATAAAATTGTTATATCCTACAGTTACTCTGGATATGTACGGTTATCCAGTTGAACCAATTCCTTTTGAAGTGTATGGTTATTGGACTGATATGGGGATGGCTGATATGCTTCCGAAGTATTATTCACCAATAGATTCTTTAGGAAATTATTAAATATAAAGTGCACTTCCAAAATCTCTGCTATACTTTAATGTTATCTCATTCTCTTCGCCCAAGTACTTGAATATTGCAAGACAGGCTTTTCTTGCTCCATCGTCATCAAGGTTTCTGTCATTTCTTATTACATCGATGAATTTCTCGAGTGAAAGCTCAAAAATTTTATTCTTCAGATCATTTATTGCATCAATATATTTTAGTTTCTCTGTTGAATCTTTAAAAGAATCTTGATTATTTAGTCTTGTCAATAGTGAAGAAATTGTTTGTATTGATCAGATCAGATCAACAGTTTCAGGTGTATTTTCAATGTCGGAGATTAGCTTAACAGCTTTTTCTGTATCCTTAAATAAATAAAGTTTAGCGAGGAGCAATTTTGCTTCTGATTCAGCAGGATTTCCTTCAAGTATATTATCTAGCTAGTATATTTTTTGCTTTGGCTTCATCTCCTTTTTCAAGCATTTTTCTTGCTTCAATAATTAGTTCTGAATTTTTTCCAGGGATAGTTTTTTTCAGCCATTCTTCTATCATGTGTTCAGGTAAAGCACCTGCAAATTCATTTACAACTTCTCCATTTATAAACAACTTTACATTGGAAATTTCTCTTATTCCATACTCAGCAGCTATTTCCTGGTTTTTATCAGCATCAAGTTTGGCTAACTTCCATTCTTCTTTATGTATTTCTGCCAGTCTTTCAAGTACAGGACCAAGAACTTTGCAGGGCCCGCACCATTCAGCCCAGAAGTCTACAAGGACGGGAATATTAGAGCTTTCTTCAATTACTTCTTTTGAAAGTCGGAAATATCGTAATTTATTTTTTTCATATGTTTTTTATTCATAATAAAATATGATGCCCAAAGTTAATAATTGATTTTAAAATAAAAAAAAGGCGAGCATAACCCGCCTTTTTTTGTTAAGTCTTTTTCTTTTAATTGAAAGCGTAACCAACTTCTAATTGCCACTGTGTCATATTAAGTTTTATAGTTTGTTGATTTGGAGCTTCAAGAGCATTTGCACCAGTGACACTTGTAGCAGGCGCATACATTAATGCAACAGATATTTCATTGTGCTGGTTCAACTTTGTTGAAAAACCTGCGGTAATATGATGCTGAACTGTTGCCGGAGCCAGAATATTAAATAGAACTTCCGAATCAGATATCGGTTGCTGTCCGTAGGAATATCCAGCCATAAGATTAAGATTATCACTTACTTTCCACATTGTACCGAACTTAAAAACCAGAATATCTTTCCAGCCAAACCCGGCACCGTTATCATTGCCGAGTTGAGCAGTTTGCAGGTTTGGTAAAAATGGATTGCCAACAGCTTTTATTCCGCTGTAATAAATTTGCTGAGCATCAAGAGAAAAAGTTAATTCATTGTTTGGCAGATAAGCAAATCCAACCGTCCAGTTTGCAGGAATATCAAAATTTCCCTGTTGCGCAAATAAACCTTTGTATTGATCAAAGTTACTCATAAAAATCTTTGTCTGGTAAGAGGCACCAATATATAACTGAGGAGTTATATGTCCCTGGTAGCCAAATCTTGCGCCAAAGCCTGATGAAGTACTCATTCTATTTCCCGTCAGATTTGATGGATCACTTGAAAACATTGAGAACGATGCTAATCCCTGAGCTGCAAATCTCTGGTAAGCATAAAGGCCTGTGATACCAAAAGAATGATCCCGGGCAATTCTTATTGCGTAAGTTACTCCAAAAAAAATCTGTTCCAGATTCACCCCGGTGTTTGAAGAATTTGGATCATAAAATGTTTTGTATGGATAATTAGTATTCATTCCTCCGTTCGCAAATAACATTGCGCCAAGCGAGGAATTTTCATCTAATTTCCACGTAGCTGCAATAGAGGGAATAGGGAAGTACTTTGAATCGCTTTCAAAATTACCTGGTGCAAGACCAAAGGTCCCCGGATAACCAGATGGATTGCCAGTAATAGTATAATCTCGGCTAGGGCTAAATAGTGCAAGATTTATTTCATATTGATTAGAATTCATAAAACCTAGTGAAGCCGGATTTGTAGCGGCCCCCATTGAACCTAAAGAAAGTGAAACACCTGAACCTGCCAATGCAGAATATTTTACACCGTAACCGTGTCTTAAATATCCGCCGGTTGCAAAAATCAATGAATAACTAAAGATGAAAGTTACTATTAACAAAGAACATTTTACGAAAAGATTCTTTTTCATATTACCCCCAAATTACATTTTACTTGCTGTTATTTTAGTATTGTTATTTTTAAAGTACTTGAGCTCTTTCAAATTTTGTAGATCCTTAACTCTTTCAGGAGAATATCCTAATCCCTTAAAATCCAATATTCCGTTTGGTGAATGACAACTTTTGCAATCCAAACCTTCTTTTTGGATTCCGTGATTTACCATTAAAGTTCCGAATTGTCTCATCCAGTGTGCTTCTACATTTCTTAAATTTCCTTTATCATCCAATGGGTAAACATCCGACCACGTATCAACCCCAAAGTAATGCATAAAATCATCCATCATATATTCTTTAAATGGAAGTTGATACATCCTTTTTACAATCGGATTTTGAATGGCTACTTTAACTGCTGATTTTGGATCTCCTTTTTCATAGTAAGTAGCATAATCAAAAGGCAGAATCATAGCGCCAAATGGACCCTGGTTGGTCATATCCTCATACATTCTTGCATTGAATAATTTGAAAGGATAAATTTTACTCTCCCCCATATTTTCTAATTTGAAAAGAAAATCATTTATTACTTTCTTTCTTTTCTCAACCATTGCAGGGGAGAGTTGAGATAGTGTATTAGTAAATTCTTTCATATATTCTTCAGCTTGTTGGTCGGTCATATTAAAATCTTTTTTAAGATTTTCTTTTACTTCTCTTAAAGCTTCAGGGTTATTTATTTTAACCATCTGGTTCATTAACGGATTATACCTATCCGTCTTATTTGGATTATTACCTAAGGCGTTTGCCAGGAAAGTACCGTTTCCATTGAACCACAGGTAAGTAAATCC
The DNA here is from genome assembly GCA_963772675.1 of uncultured Bacteroidota bacterium. Taxonomy (GTDB): domain Bacteria; phylum Bacteroidota; class Ignavibacteria; order Ignavibacteriales; family Ignavibacteriaceae; genus JAKAGZ01. Next base: position 82,992 of record CAVYYF010000003.1, on the reverse strand, counting down.
AACGCCTGTTTTGCCTGAACGAAGTATATCTGTCGGCACATACATTCCTTCTTCTTTGCTCCACGTTGGTTTAGTCCAATCTCGTAATACCACGTTAGAATTCTGAAGATCTTTTATATGACAGGTTTCGCATGCAATTCTTGAAATATGGCCATTTAGTATCACTCTTGTAAGTTCATTTTTTGTATGAGGAGCTGCTGTATGGCAATTTTCACACGCAACTGTTACTCCCGGAAGATCATTTGCAACTAAATCAGTTCCCTTTGTTCCGCGTGGGATCTTATGGCCTTCGGGAATATGACAATCGATACATTTTATTCCTGCTGCATAGTGAAGATCATCGTGAACACTAAATGGGTTGCCTCTCTTACTTCCTGCGTGGATGATGCGTCGGTTTTTGTAGCCAAGGTTTTGAGCTGAAACATTATGCTGATAAACATCACCGCCCATATTATGTTGGTGACAGTTTAAGCAATTTTCATTTGTTGGTTTTGTAACTGTCATTGCAGCGCGCATTGTTCTATCCTGATTCCACCTTGTTCCTACGTTATCCTTAATTACATATTTATAATTCATATCATAAGTTTGTGAATGACAAATAAGGCAATCAATTCCTTCTTCCGCAGATTTTGGAACATCACCAATTGGCATCATATCTTCAGTAGCAGGCTGGTAGTTTCCGCCTATGTGACAGGCTCCACAGCCTTCGCTTCGCATTTCTACTTTACCATTTTTACCTTCTGGGTAAGTTTTGATTAATGCTGCCCAGCCTGTCCAGGAAAAACTTCCCGGAATTCCGCAAGCTCTATCAATTTTGCCTACAGGAATTGGCCTTCCTTCCTGATTGACTTGTTTTCCGTTATAGCCATAAGTGCTGAAGCCTGCTGCCATTCTTTGGAATTTAAAGTGCACAGTGCTCAAAACGTCTTCCATTGTGTTCACAGTTTCTGTTGTTCCATCTGGTTTATGAACTGCCATTGTCTTGTGACATTGCAAACAAGTTTCGGGGCCTTTGTACTGAAAAATGCCTGCATCACGAAAATATTTTATATGCTTAAAATTTGTCTGCTGTTGAAATGAAGCCGTATTCATCAACATTTCGATTTTAACTTTTCGCGAGAAATTGTCGGCTTCTTTGCTGGTTACTTCTTCAGCGCGTTTAAGCCTGTCCTGGTATGTTAACTCTTTTGCGATCTTATTAAATTCATCCACTGTAATTTTTTTGCTGGAATCGTAGGCTAGGGTTGCATTTTTTACCCCGGTATACCATTCGAAAAAAGGATTATACAGGAATGCCATAAAAAGCCAGCCGAAAAGCATTACTGCGGCAATTGTTACTATTAGTTTGCCGAGTTTAGTTTTGAGAAATTTTAGTGATATCTTCTTCATTATTTACTCCGGTGTCTAGTTTAATTTCAGAATGGCTGACGTGCCATCCAGTTATCATTGCTTTAAAATTACTTGTTAAAGTTGTGCCAGTTGTTGCGAGATAGATGTGCCCTATCATAAAAATAGAAAGTATAAAACCCGCTGCAGTATGGATTAAAGATGTAAAAAGGAAACCTGAAATATTGAAAAGCTGCTTTATTAAAATTTCAGGAAATAACATTGCCCACCCGGAAATTATAACCATCGGCAAGAGGACATACATTATCTGTGCATAGGTTATCTGTTGTAAAGGATTGAACTTATTCTCTTTATTAGTTTCAAACGGATGTTCCGAATTTTTGAAAATGCCGCTTAAATAATATTCAGATTGAATCGTTAATTTTTTTATAATTCCTTTAACAATTGGTATGTATTGCCGTATGTTTCCTGAAATTATATTAAATACAAAAAAGAAGAGATAATTAGCCGTTAATATTATTCCGGAAATATTATGGAACTTTATTGCATGATCGAATCTTATCAAAGGATTTGCTTTTGTGGAATATTGCAGGTTTAATCCTGTGATAATCAGGCTTAAAAATAAAATTGCATTTAGCCAATGCCAGACCCGAAGCCACGCAGGGTAGTAGTATTCTTTCTTAATTCTCATTCCTTAATCTCTGTCTTTTTGCTTTTAACTCTTAAATATGAATGAATCCCCAGTGCGATTAATGTTAATCCAAATATTATGAAGCTGAATAAGTTCAAATAATAATTTCTCGTTGCCCCAATCACATACGAGTTATTTAATATGGTTGCATTAATAAATCCTTCCTCATTTCGTTGCTGTAGAGACCTGAATTTGTAAAGTGTTTGTAATAAAATGGAATTTTCTGAATGACAATTAACACAATCTTTTACTGCTTTATCTTTAGGAAGTATATCGTGAGGTACCCCTGCTGTAGTGCCTGTAGCATGACAATCTATACATCTTACGTTTGCCCAATGCAGTTCAAGATGAGGAAGCCATTCGTGTGATGAATTTAGAGTTGGTACTACTTTCTTTGAAATTGCTTCGATCTTTTCTGAATTATTATGACAGTCAAGACAAATATGGTTATCATATAAAACAGTTTTTGAGATTTGATTATTTACTCTGGCATTAACTTTAAATGTATGAGGCTCGTGACAATTGAAACATGTAAACTTATTCCCGAACTTTTTGTAATGAATACTTTCCTTAAAATCATGTTCCATCTCTTTAAAGCTGTATTTAGATAATTCTTTTTTATCAGTATGACAATCAAGGCAATAAAGGCTTTCTTCTTTTAGTTTTGATGAATGGGGGAATGTTGAAAATTCTTTTGAATGACAATCAGTACAGGAAAGATTTCTATGATTTGATGAATAATAATTTTCCGGATTGACCGATAAATTAATTAATAACCCTGTCTCTTTATCTTTATAGCCTAACGTTGACCAGGAATGACATTTGAAGCATTTTTCATTTTCTACTTTACTATTTTGGTCCGGAAATAAATTGATTGTTAATAAAATAAACAGCAGAATAATATTTGCGGTTTTCATTGATATTTATATTTAGATGTGAGAGCATTTTTATTGCCCAATTAAATTTGATTCATTAAGTTTTTAATTTTAGTACAATCTGAAAAATCTCTGTAAACTGAACATTCCCTGCAAACTCTTGATGAACAAATATTAGTCTTGTGTTCAAAAGTCCAGCACGGTTTTGAATGGGCAGTAAAAGCAGGGCAATTGGATCTTTCATTTTCAGAACATCCAGTAATTTTCCAGCAGGGTATAAAGGAATATATTGTTTTAATACCTGCTATACTGATTTTGCTTTCATTAATTGCTTTTCGAATGCATTTGAGCCTTTCTAGATCATCTTCAGAATAAAGCCTGTGTCCGGAATCTTTTTTATAAGCTATAATTAGCCCTTCTTTTTCATACATCCTTAAAGTATGAACAGATATTCCAAGGAGGTTTGCTGCGACACTGATTGTATAGACGGGCTGAGAAGCTTTTGCGATTTCCATTTTCTAATAATCAATATTTGATATTTATAAATATCAAATATTGTGCTATTCCTGAATCTAACTTCTGCTTCAAAATTGATGAATTGATTCTATTTTATTTTCGTTTTATAGAAAATACCTTTAAAACTTTTCGATAGAGAGAAATAGAATGGTTATTTTTAGTATGACTTATGGGTCAGTTTCTTATTATTTATAAAATGCTGTAACTTCCATTTTCATATTGAGTTAGTTATATTTGAAAGTATAATATTATAATAAGCTGAAATCACTCTAATATGGAAGAAAAATACAATATTGCAGTATTAGGAGGGGGACCGGGAGGCTATGTCGCAGCTATACGCGCCGGTCAATTAGGCCTTAGGACTGTTGTAATTGATAAAGATAGATTGGGTGGGATTTGCCTGAACTGGGGTTGCATTCCAACCAAATCCCTTTTAAAAAACGCTGAAATTTATGATACGGTAAAAAATCATGGTGAAGATTTCGGTATAACGGCTAAAGAATTAACCTTTGATTTCACAAAGATTATAAAAAGAAGCCGAAATATTTCAGAGAGAATAACCAGCAACGTTGAAATCCTGGTTAAGAAAAATAAAGTCGATAGGATAAAGGGCTTCGGGAAATTAGTTTCTAAAAATCAAATTGATATACTTGATGATTCGGGTAAGAAAGTTCAATCTGTTAATGCTGATAAAATCATTATAGCCACAGGTGCCAGGCCAAGAGCAGTACCTTCAATTCCAATAGACAGGCAAAACATCATTACAAGTACTGAGGCAATGAATTTGCCCGAGCAACCCAAAGAATTGATCGTTATCGGTGCAGGAGCAATAGGAATTGAGTTTGCATACTTCTACAGTGTACTGGGTACAAAGGTTACAGTAATTGAAATGCTTGATTCAATTCTTCCAATCGAAGATAAAGAAGTTTCTGATACACTTGCCAGAAGTTTCAGGAAAAGAGGAATTGAAATCTATACAAAAACCTCTGTAGAAAAAGCAGAAGTTAAAGGTAAGAAAGTAGAAGTAACAATTTCAACGGATGGGGAGAAGAAAAAATTAACAGCGGATAAAGTTTTAAGCGCTATTGGTGTGACCGGAAATGTAGAAGGATTTGGTCTTGAAGAACTTGATATTGAATTATATAAAAACCATATCAAGGTAGACAAGTCCACTTATGAAACTAATGTAAAAGGAATATTTGCTATCGGTGATGTAATAGGTCCGCCCTGGCTTGCGCACGTTGCATCTGCTGAAGGTATTCATTGTGTTGAGAAAATTAAAGGAATGAATCCTCCCGATATAAATTATGAAACAATTCCCGGATGTACATATTGCCAACCACAAGTAGCCAGCGTTGGATTAACCGAAGCTAAAGCAAAAGAAAATGGGTACGAAGTTAAAATCGGAAAATTTCCTTTTATGGCAAGCGGCAAAGCCTTTGCTGTCGGTGAAAGGGAAGGGTTTGTAAAATTTGTTACCGATGCAAAATATGGTGAGATATTAGGTGTACATATTATTGGTTCGGAAGCAACTGAATTAATTGCGGAAGCTACATTAGCCAAAACTCTGGAAGCAACAACAGAATCAATTATAAAAACTGTTCATGCTCATCCAACACTTTCTGAATCTGTGATGGAAGCTGCTGCTGCTGTTTACGGAGAATCGATTCATATTTAACAATATTAAAAGTTATCAGGTTAGACTAAGGTGTCACAAAGAATATTTAATTATTGTGATCTTGATTTTATTGATTACCAGGAAGCCTGGGAATTACAAAAAGAGATCCTGAATTTAAGAGTTGATGAAAAAGTTAACGACGTTCTTTTCCTGCTGGAACATCCGCATACATATACGCTTGGCAAAGTAGCCGATAAAAATAATTTGATAGGTTCAGAAGATTATCTTCACGAAAATAAAATATCTGTTTTCGATATAGACCGTGGCGGCGATATTACATATCACGGTCCTGGTCAGATTGTAGGTTACCCGATTATTGATTTGAAAAAATGGAAACTGGATACACATAAATATTTGCGATCACTGGAAGAAGTAATTATTAAAACTTGTGCTGACTATGGACTTAAAGGTATCCGTGATCCTAAGTATACTGGCGTATGGATTGAAGATAGAAAAATTGCAGCAATTGGAATAAAAGTTTCACATTGGGTTACTATGCACGGATTTGCATTTAATGTTAACACTGATCTGGATTTCTTTTCAGGTATAATACCTTGCGGAATAACAGACAAAGGAATAACTTCTTTAAAAAATGAACTAAAAAAAACAATTGATATTTCTAAAGTGAAAGAAAAATTAGGAAATAACTTCAAAGAAATTTTTGAATATGATGATGTGATAAGAATAACGAAAGATGATTTGATACCGATAACTGTTCCCAATTTATAAACAAAGGAAGTAATAATGGCTAAGAATTATACCAGTGGAATTAATACTTCAAAAACTTCATCAGTAAAGAAAGGGAACTCAAATTGGAAAAACATGGGAAATAACGGAGCTTCTAAAAATAATTTGAAATCTGACTTAAAGAAATTAGAGTTGCTAAAAGTTTTAAGACATATGATCGTTGCGCGTGGTATCGACAACAAGGCAATGAATTTATTGAGACAGGGTAAAACATTTTTTCATATTGCCGGAGCGGGACACGAAGCAATTCAAACGGCCCTTGGATTTTCGCTCGACCCTAAAACTGATTGGCTTTTTCCATACTATAGGGATTTAGCTCTTATATTAGCAGCGGGAATCACTCCAACGGAATTTTTTCTACAATGTTTTGCTAAGGTTGATGATCCATCAAGTAGTGCCAGACAGTTGCCCTGTCATTGGGGTCATCCGAATATAAATCTTCCTTCACAGTCGAGTCCAACAGGCACTCAATTCTTGCATGCGGTTGGAGCAGCACTTTCTATGGTGCGTACAAATAAAAAAGGCATTGCTTATGTCAGTAGTGGTGAAGGTACCACCAGCCAGGGAGAATTCCACGAAGCAATTAATTGGGCAAGCAGAGATAAGCTTCCTGTTCTTTTTGTAATTGAAAATAATAAATATGCCATATCTGTTCCGGTACATTCACAAAGCGGGGGAAAAGAAAATTCAATATCTGAGATGATGGCAGGCTACGCGAATCTGCATAGAGCAAGAATTGACGGGACTGACTATTTTGAATCATATGTCAAAGTTCAGGAAGCATTGGATTACATAAAATCAGGGAAAGGCCCGGCATTAATAGAAGCGGAAGTTGTCAGATTGCTTTCGCATTCATCATCCGATGATCAGAAGAAATACAGAAGTCAGAAAGAACTTGAAGGGGATTTGAAAAATGACCCTATTGAAAAACTTGTAAGGAAAATGATCGAACAAGGGCTTTTGACAAAAGATGGATATGAAAAATTAAAATCTGAAGTAGCCGAAGAATTAAGCAATGCAGCCGATGACGCATTTGAAACAAACGATCCTGATCCTGCTAATGCATCAGCTCACGTTTTTGATGATTCAGGTTTCAGAGAATCTCTTGAATATGAATCAACTATACCATCTGGTAAGTCAATCGTAATGGTTGATGCACTTAATCACGCTATGCGTGAGGAAATGGAGCGGAATGATAAGATTTATATGTTTGGTGAAGATATAGCAGACAACAAAGGCGGAGTTTTTACAGCAACAAAAGGTTTGTCATCAAAATTTGGAGACGACAGAGTTTTTAATTCGCCACTAGCAGAAGCGAGCATTATGGGAGTTGCAGTAGGGATGTCACTAACAGGATTAAAACCTGTTGTTGAAATTCAGTTCGGTGATTATATCTGGCCTGCGTTTATGCAGATGAAAAGTGAAGTTGCTACAATGAGATACAGGTCCAATAATACCTGGAGTGCTCCGGTTGTTACCAGAGTTGCAGTCGGAGGATACATTCACGGCGGACTTTATCACAGCCAAAACATTGAATCAATATTCGCTCACGTTCCGGGGATTTTTATCGCATTTCCATCAAACGCAGCTGACGCAAAAGGATTATTAAAAACTGCGTGTAGAATTAATGATCCTGTGCTGTTCTGCGAGCACAAAGGATTGTACAGGCAGAGTTCAGCTATGGCTCAGGAACCAGACGAAAATTATTTACTCCCATTTGGAAAGGCAAAAGTTGTCAGAGAGGGGACTGATGTTACTGTTATTTCGTATGGCGTGTCACTTTGGGATTCTGTCCTTGCAGCAAGAAAATTAGAAGAGGAAGGACATTCAGTTGAAGTCATTGATATCAGAACGATTATTCCGCTCGATGTTGAAACAATATTTAATTCCGTTAAGAAAACAAACAAAGCGATTGTAATTCATGAAGATACTTTAACAGGTGGATTCGGAGCGGAAATTGCTGCCAGAATAGCGGATGAATGTTTTCAATATCTTGATGGACCTGTAAAAAGAATTGCGGCAGAAGATTCACACATTCCGTATTCGCCTATTCTGGAAAATGCTATCTTACCAAACAGGCAAAAAGTGCTAAATGGAATAAGAGAACTATTAGAATTTTAATAAGAAAAATTAGAACCAGGAGTTTTGACAATGGATGTTATAATGCCCAAAATGGGCGAAAGTGTAAACGAAGGAACTATCATCAAGTGGCATAAAAAAGTTGGTGATAAAATTAAGCGTGATGAAATAATTTTTGAAATCAGCACGGATAAAGTCGATACTGAGATTCCATCTTCTTCTAATGGTGTTTTATCCGAAATAAAAGTTCAGGAAGGAGAAACAGTTGAAGTCGGAACAGTTGTGGCTGTGATCGATAAAGAAGGAACGGTTGCGGAAGAAAAGAAAACTGCTGCGGTAACTGAACAACTGGTAAAAGAAGAAGCAAAAATAGTTGAAGTAAAGAAAGTCGAATCTGAACTGCAAACAGAAATAAAAAAAGAACAATCCGGTCCCTTTCAAGCAAACGGGAACGAAATTGAAATAACAATGCCAAAGATGGGCGAATCAGTAATGGAAGGAACCATTATAAAATGGTTTAAGAAAGTAGGTGATGCTGTAAAAAAGGATGAAACTATTTTTGAGATAAGCACAGATAAAGTTGATACGGAAGTACCTTCTCCGGTTGCCGGCACAGTTTCAGAGATCCTGGTAGCTGAGCAGGAAACGGTTGAAGTGGGAACAGTTGTTGCTAAATTGTCGACAGGTGCGACCGTAGCGAAAATTCAACAAAAAAAAGCAATACTAGAGAAGCAATCTGATCCTGTAAAAACACAACCAGCAGCTATGCACGATAATTTTTCAAATGTTGTTAGAGAGGAGCCGAAAGAAGAATTTGTAAAAGGTGAATCATCCAGATTTTACTCGCCGCTCGTTCTGAATATTGCTCAGAAAGAAAATGTAAGTTTTGCAGAACTTGAAAAGATAAACGGAACCGGACTCAATAGAAGAGTAACAAAAAATGATATTCTTGGTTATCTTCAAAAAAGAGGGAATGGTGGTGCATCGCAGTCTGTAGTAAAACAAAAAGAAACTGCACCTGCTCCTTCATATTCAAAGGTTGAGGCTGTTTATTCAAAAGGTGATGTAACTGTTATCCCGATGGACAACATCAGGCAGAAAATTATGCAGCATATGGTTGCAAGCAGGGATACTTCAGTTCACGTTAATGCATTGATTGAAGTTGATATGACTAAAATTCATAACTTCATTCAGTCAAAAAAAGAAGAATATATAAATTCACAGAATGTGAAATTAACTTATATGCCTTTCATTGCAGATGCAGTTGTAAAGGGATTGAAAGAATATTCCCTGATAAATTCGACAATTGACGGAACAACGATTTATCAGAAAAAATATATTAATCTTGGTATAGCTGTTGCAATGGAACCAAATGGTTTGATAGTACCGAATATAAAAGGTGCGGAGCAAAGAAATTTCATAGGGCTTGCAAAAGCAATTAGCGATCTTGCAGTGAAATCTCGGACAAAAAGATTATCTCCTGATGATATCAGCAATGGAACCTTTACAATTACAAATTACGGTGTGTTCGGTACAGTCTGGGGGACACCGATAATCAATCAACCAGAAGTAGCGATACTTGGTGTTGGTGCGGTTATTAAAAAGCCTGTTGTGATTGATGTCGATGGATCCGACGCGATAGGAATCAGGCATATGATGTCATTAACTCTCGCACACGACCACAGATTGGTTGACGGGATGCTTGGCGGAAAATTCCTTAAATTTATGAAGGACACTTTAGAAAATTTTGATAGTTCATTAATTTAATTGCTATATATTATAACTATACAATTTGCCATTCCGTATTTATTTCGGAATCTCTTGTAATTTTAGAAGACCCCGAATCAAGTTCGGGCTGACTTTTTATAAAAAATATTTATGGCAGTACTAAACACACATCAGAGAAATGTAAAAGAAGCTTTTGAAAAGAAAAAAGTTCCTCTTGGCAAAAGACCGGATTGGCTGAAAGTAAAATTGCCGACAGGGAATAATTATTCTAACTTAAAGCATCTTGTAAAAGATCAGCATCTGAATACAGTTTGTGAAGAAGCGCGTTGTCCGAATATAGCAGAATGCTGGAATGCAAAGAGTGCTACATTTATGATCCTGGGCGATACGTGTACAAGAAGCTGCGGCTTCTGCAATATAAAAGTCGGAATGCCCGTCGGACTTGATCTCGACGAACCAAGAAGAGTTGTTGCTTCAATAAAAGAGCTTGGATTAAGACACGCGGTTATTACTTCAGTAAACAGAGATGAACTTGAAGATGGGGGGGCCTCGATTTTTGCAGAACTTATTCGTCTTGCCAGAATTGAAGTCCCTGAATGCACGATCGAAATTTTAATTCCGGATTTTCGTGGAGCTATTTCAGCGTATGAAAAAATAATGCTGAATCCTCCGGATATTCTAAATCACAATCTTGAAACAGTTCCACGGCTTTATCACGTAGTTCGTCCGCAGGCAAAATATGAAAGAAGCCTTAAGCTGATCAGGTGGTTTAAAGATCGATATCTCAGAACAAAAAGCGGGATTATGGTTGGCATTGGTGAAAAACCTGAAGAAGTTTTTGATACAATGAAAATCCTTGTTGACCATGGCTGTGATATTCTTACGATAGGGCAGTATTTACAACCAACAAAAAATCATCTACCTGTTGATCGATTTGTTACGCCGGAAGAATTTGCAATGTACAGGGAAGAAGGGCTCAAAATGGGGTTCAAAATTGTTGAATCTTCACCTCTTGTTAGAAGTTCCTATCATGCCGACAAACACGCGCGGGCATTATTTTAGTTAAGTAACTTAATTAGGCGGAAAGTAAGATATTTAATAAGTTTTTTAATCTCATTATTTGGTTAATCCTGCTCGAATCATTAAATTTGAAGAATAAATTTTAAAATTTAAGGGAGAAAATGAGCGAAATTAAAGGAAAAATCATCCAGGTAATAGGCCCTGTAGTTGACGTAGAATTTGCAGAGGGGCACCTTCCAAGTATATACAATGCAGTTCGTATCCCAAGAACTACCACAGAAGGAGTTAAAGAAGACCTTATAGCAGAAGTACAGCAGCATCTTGGTGAGGACAGAGTTCGTACAGTTTGTATGGACTCCTCAGATGGTCTTGTGCGTGGAATGGATGCGATTGATATGGGCAAGCCAATCTCGGTACCAGTTGGACCTTCTACGCTCGGAAGATTAATAAATGTAATTGGTCAAGGAATTGATGGGCTAGGTCCCATAAAATCAGAAAAGGAATACCCGATCCACAGACCTTCACCCAAGTTCAAAAATCTTTCCACTAAAAGCGAGATGTTTGAAACCGGAATAAAAGTAATCGACCTTATTGAGCCTTATTCAAAGGGCGGAAAGACCGGGCTTTTTGGCGGTGCCGGTGTTGGTAAAACCGTTATTATACAGGAACTCATTAATAATATCGCCCAGGAACACGGGGGCTACTCAGTATTTACAGGCGTCGGTGAACGTACCCGTGAAGGAAACGATCTCTGGCTTGAAATGAAAGAATCAGGAGTGCTTGAAAAAACTGCGCTTGTGTTCGGACAGATGAACGAACCACCGGGGGCCCGTTTGAGAGTTGCTCTTACCGGTCTGACTATCGCTGAATATTTCAGGGAAGAAGAAGGCAGAGACGTGCTTTTATTTATCGATAATATTTTCCGTTTCACACAGGCGGGTTCCGAAGTATCGGCACTTCTCGGACGTATGCCTTCAGCGGTTGGGTACCAGCCGAATCTGGCTTCAGAAATGGGCGCTTTGCAGGAGAGAATTACCTCTACAGATAAAGGCTCAATTACTTCTATTCAGGCTATTTACGTACCTGCGGATGACTTAACAGATCCGGCTCCTGCCGCAGTATTTGCTCACCTTGACGCCACAACAACATTAAGCCGTAGAATTTCAGAGCTTGGTATTTACCCGGCTGTTGATCCTCTTGATTCAACTTCAAGAATTATGGATCCGGATATTCTTGGACAGGAACATTATGATGTAGCTAAAAACTGTAAAGAGATTCTTCAGCATTACAAAGATCTTCAGGATATTATTAATATTCTTGGCATGGATGAGCTTTCAGACGAGGATAAACTCGTTGTAAGAAGAGCAAGAAGAATCGAGAGATTCTTCAGTCAGCCGTTCCACGTAGCTGAGCAGTTTACCGGTTTCCCCGGAAAATATGTTAAGCTCGATGATACAATTCGTGGCTTTAAAGGAATTATTAACGGTGAATATGATGAACTTCCCGAATCAGCATTTATGTATGTTGGAACCATAGAAGAAGCTGTTGAAAAAGCTAAGAAAATGAAATAATTATATGACTGTATTAAACTTAAATATAATTTCACCTTCCAGATCTGTTTTTTCAGGAGATGTCAGATCCATAACTGTTCCGGGTACGGATGGCAGTTTTCAGGTTTTAAAAAATCACGCACCTATTATTAGTAGTCTTGAAATTGGAATTGTGAAAATCGAAATGCTGGATGGTTCAACTGAGTTTTACTCGGTTAGTGGCGGTACTGTTGAAGTATTAAATAATAAAATTACCTTACTTGCTGATTCAATTGAAAAAAGTGATGAAATAGATCCCGATAGAGCGAGAGCTGCCTTAAACAGAGCAAGGGAACGACTGGCAGAAAGAGGTATTGATAAAACAATTGATGTAGCAAGAGCGGAAGCCGCTGCAGCAAGAGCGCAGAACAGGCTGAATATTTATGAGAAGTATTTGAGAGGTGTTTCAGCTACAAAATAATTAAAGTTTTTAATAAGCCAGATTACGGGATGAATATTACTGAAGTTCATCCCATTTTTTGTTTAAATCCTCTAGATATGATATAACTTATTATTATATAGCAAATTAGTTTAAAACTAGTCACAAATAAGTAACAAAATATTCTATAATAATTTTACTTTTTGCAATTTTACACCTAACGGCGTCGCTTTTCACCCGTCCGCCACGGACAGCAATGACGAAATAAAAACTACTACCAATATTTTTTACAAATTAATTTTTAGAACAACTTTCTTTGCAATGATTAACTTTTGTATCAAACCAGTAAATCACTTCAATACCGCACTGAAAATGCGGTCGGGTGGAAAAGCAGGTTATACACATTTCTTTTCCTTTATTATTTTTGCAAGACAAGAAATTTTATATTAGTATTAAAATCAGTGTAATGCATATAGTCCCCTTGTAACCATAAAAGAAATTCAGTTTTATTATCCTTCGAACTTACCAAATACGGTCTTACATTATTTTCTTTTGACTTGTTTGTTATATTTTGTTTCGTCCATGTTTTGCCATTATCATTAGTTGTATATTTTCTTATTTCAAAAAACCCATTTACTTCTTTTGATAAAAATACTTCGGAAGGATTATTGTGGTTTAGAATAATTCCGCCAGAATAGAAATATTCTCTTGCTGAATATTCTTGCGGAAACCATTTGCCAGCCATAGTTATTTCTGTGGTAATCCAAGAATTATGGAAATATTTTGAATAATAATATCTATGGTCTAAAGAATCTTTAAATACTGAGTAAACTAAAACTGGCGTTGAATCATTTTCTAAGGCAATATCCCAAATCCAGCTACGATCTTTTAATGATTTTGAATGATATACTAATAAATTTTTGGTAGGCTTAATTGGAAGATCTTTAATTGAACCTATTATTTTGGAATCAGCTGAATAAAAATATCCAGCTTTATATTTAAAATAGTATATACTATTGGGTAATAATTCTCTCGGATGTCCATCCGTAAAAGCAAAATGTATCTCATTTCTATTATTTGAGACTAATTTTAAATAAGGACTACGCTCTTTGCTTTCTATTAACTGTTTTTCTTTTTCCCATTCTTTTCCATTTATCGATTTAGAGAAATAAGGTTGTGATTTAGTGCCTCTCCAAAATAAATAAATACTATTTCCTTCCTTAGATAATTGAACTGGGCTTGGATATGTTACACCTCCATTTGCATCATAATTATGATAAATAGTTTTTATCTTCTCCCAGCTCCGAATATTTTCGGGATATTTGGAAATTGTAGAGAATAAATCTTTCCCAACGTGCTTCGAAAAGAAAAGCATTATTCTATCATCGGGTAAAATTAAGAATGACGGATTGTCGTGGTCATCTAATTCAAAGTTATTTATAATATTATGATACTCTGTTTCCTTCGTTTCTAAATTATAAGAACCAACTCTAACTCCTCCAAGTTTTGTTATCCAGCCAAAATAAATTTTATCAAATTTATTTTTTATTTGAACCGCACGAGGATCAGCAAACCAACACCAAGCTCCATTATACGGATTTATATATTTATCATAGATTTTATCAAAAGTTCTGTTTGATTCAATATTACGTGCAAGAGTTAAGAAAGAATAGGTCCCAACAATTGTAAAAACAAATAAAATGATTAATGATTTATAAGTAAAGCTATAATTTATTTTCATTAGACTAAACCCAATTTACTTTAATGTGTATATCGGCCTTGCCGATAAGCGGCGCCCCAGAACAGCAATGCCACTTAAAAAACAACTGCCGATAATTTAGCAAACTGTGCTTAACTTTATCGCAAGCGCAGTTTGCAAGTTTATTAATTAGAACGACTATGTTGAACAAGTTAGCTAAAACGGAACGACTACCATCTAAAATTATACAATTGCCAAATGCGAATACGGCTGTCGGCTTGATGGGCTTGTTAGGCAGTTTTTACCAATTATTCCATAAATTAATTAATGCTTGAATAAATTCTTCTCCCTTGTCAGGATCCCAACATACTAGTGGAGCTTTACGAAGAAGATAGTACTGTTCATTTGCACAAACAAATTTGGATTTATCTGCAGAGTTAATCCAATTTATAGAGTTTACAAAAGTATCAACATTGGTTCTTCCAAATTTATCATTAGGCACATTATATATAAGACCCTCGATAAAATAAGACGGGGCAGAACCAGCTGATATAACGCCATCAGCCACTAATTTCCCACGCATATTTTTTATTATACGAACCATAGGCTTAAACCATGAATTCGTAGCTTGATGTTTTGTTGTACAATTTTGTGAATGTTGATTTGGATAATTAGCAATTCTATCACCAGCAGAATTAAAAAAACAAATTCCTTCATCGTAAATTTGATCACTTAACGAAAGGAATTTATAATATCTTCGAAATTCAGTTGCGACAATTACATCAGCATTTCGACGGTTTCCTGATGCTGAAATCTTTATTGCTTTTGCCCCAGGACTTATCGATGTTGAATATTTTGAGGTAAGGTGGTTCAGCACATCATTTTTGAACTGTGACCATGTATAAGTTGCACTATTGAAAACAGAATTATAAGCATCTTTTTGATCTTGTGGTAAACTTTCAAGGTCCTTATAAAATGTTGAATATAGACATATTATAACATCAACATCGCTTTCACTGTAAATATTCGTGTCGTTACCGTATGATCCTTGAAGAAAGACTTTAAACCTTTTATCATAATATACAGTCCCAGTTTCTTCAAGCGTATTCTTTATAGTTGCGTATGTTGAGCTTGATTGAGTAATTGAACCTTGATGTGACCAAGTTTCTAATTGTGTTTCAGGTATAGCCATAACTTTATTACCATTAAATAATAGAAAATATTTTTAAATAAGAAACTCTCTGAGGCGGATTTCTTGATTTGCGAAAGATTCACGTCCTCTTTGAAACAGAAGGTTAAGTTTTTTAAGATTATGTTCTAATAAATCAGTTGCCATCTCAGGACGTTCAAATTTATCGTTAATTCTTATGGTTGGCACATCTTTGAACAAAACAGTTCTTAACTGATCCATTGATAGAGTATTTATATTTAATGTTTTTTGAAGTAATTGTACACTGATTAATCTTTGAACTAACCAAGGCCAGCCAAATTTATTCGGCTTTGGATAAGCTCCGACTCCAAGGCTTACAACACGGAGGTTTTCAAAATCTTCTTTTAGTGCCATTACCGCATCTGCAATAGCGTATAATGTTGGATTGTTCGCACAATACCCCCCATCAATAAGTTCAATTATATCTCCATTACCTGTATTCAATATTTTTCTTTCAAAGAACGGGTAAGCCGAACAAGAAGCTTGTACTGCCTCCGAGATTGTACAACCAAATCCAGGAACAAAAGTAGCTTTTCTACCGTGTGCTTGGGCTACATTAGATTTAAATATCATTGGAGTTTCAAAGTCCCAGCGAGCACATACAATTCCAAGCCCCGTTTTTACTTCATCAAATTTAGAATCCCCAAATACTTCGTCTGATAACTTTTTTAATTCTTTTGATTTTTTTGACTTAGTGAAAGCCTTCATTATTTTTGGTAAATGATTTTTATAGAGCTCATGAATTTCATCAATACTCTTTCCAAGTGATATTAGGGCAGCAATAATAGCACCAGTACTAGTGCCAAAAATTAAATTAAACTTTTCATAAAGAGGCTGATTTATCATTGCTTCAATTTCTTTTAAAGATACCTAAAGTATAAAAACCTTTTGCCCCTCCTCCATCCAGTGCTAATATTCTACAATATTTATTACTTATTTGAGAAGATTGTTGAACCATTGAATTTGCCTTCTAATTTATTTTACCTGGAAATACATACTGCCTAACGGCGTTGCCGCTAACCGGCAGCCCAGAACAAGAATAAAGGTTAGAAGCAGAATGCCAATAATTTAAACAAACTTAACTAAATGTATAAACTTGAACAACAATAATAAAGCGGAAGAAAAATCTTTCAATACCAATAATGTCGAATGCGAAAACGCTGTCCGTGTTGAGCGGCTTGTTATACCGTTTTTTGTTTTAAAACAAAAAAGGCGTCTTAAAGACGCCTTTGAAATCCGAAAAATCTATTTATTTAGCTACGTGGCTTAGCTTCGTTAACAACGATATTTCTGCCATCCACTTCGGAATTATTCAATGCTTTGATAGCATTTTCAGCATCAGATGAATTTTCCATTTCAACAAATCCGAAACCTCTTGATCTGCCTGTTTCGCGATCTGTAATAACTTTAGCTGAGACAACCGAACCGTGTGTTTCGAAAATTTCCTGTAATGTGTTGTCTTTAACTGACCAGGGTAATGAACCCACAAATAACTTAGTACTCACTATTAGAACCTCTAAAAAATAATATTAAATAAAACCCGGCTTAATACCGAGTTAACAAAATTACAAATAAATTATATCAGAACCTAATGTCTTTTGCGTATATAACCACTATCGCGCCATTCATTAAAAAGCTTAATTATTTATATATCCATCACCAAGAATAATATCTTTTAGAGCAATGCCTTTTTCTATCTGTTTTTCGAGGTTTTCAAGGTGATTAACCAGGAAATTGATCCTTTTATTTTCATCGCGAATTGAGAGGAGGTTTTGCTGTTGTTCTAACGATAGCCCTGATTTTTCTGCAATTTTGTAGGATTTATTTCTTGAATTTAAATAGTTTTTCCAGAATGTATCCTCAAGCTTGAAATTCACTTTATCGATAACCATCTCAAATTTCTCTTTGAGTTCTTCAAGAGAATTCTGGTTAATAATTACATTGCCCAGGTCAGGAAAATTATCTATCAATGCCTCATAGTAACCGTCGGGATGAATGTGATATTCAATTAATATGAATCTGTTTAAGGCCTGTACGATAATATCTGACTCACCGTTTTCATATTCAGTGAGAATGTCTGCCACTCTTACATAACTTCCTACCTTTGAAAGTTCTTTTCCAATCTGTGCCACAATCCCGAACCCTTCGCCATTTGAAAGGCAACGTCGAACCATTCTTCTATATTTTTCTTCGAAAATATGCAAAGGATATTTAGATTCGGGGAATACGACTAGCGAAAGAGGGAATATGGGTATTGTTGAAGAATTCATATATAAATATAAAAAGGTTGCATCAAATAATCCTAATTGCCTTTATTGTTAACACTTCAGCAGATTATTTAATACAACCCTTAACTAGAACAAATTATAAATTATTTTGTTTTTGCAAAACGTGAAGCAACTTCATCCCAATTAACCACACTGAACCAGTTTTCGATATATTCTGGTCTTCTGTTTTGGTATTTCAGATAATAAGCATGCTCCCAAACGTCCAGCCCGAGTATCGGTGTACCTTTTTTGTCTGCCACATCCATTAAGGGGTTATCCTGGTTTGGAGTTGAAGTGATATCAAGTTTTCCGCCTGTTACTATTAACCAGGCCCAGCCAGAACCGAATCTTGTAGCAGCAGCTGTACTGAACTGTTTCTTAAATTCATCGAATGAATTAAATGCGGAATTAATCGCATTTGAAAGATCGCCTGATGGTTTTCCACCACCGCCTTTTTTCATTACTGTCCAGAATAATGAATGATTAAAATGTCCACCTCCATTATTTCGTATAGCAACCGGATGTTTTGAAACTTCTTTTAATAATACTTCAAGTGATTTACCCTCGAGCGGGGTTCCTTCTACAGCAGCATTTAGCTTATTTACGTAACCTGCATGATGTTTACCATGATGAATCTCCATAGTCATTTTATCTACGTAAGGTTCAAGTGCATCGTGTGCATACGGCAATGCCGGTAATTCGAATTTAGCCATAATCATATCCTCCTGTTTTTTATTCTATGCTTTGCACAATAAAATTAGTCCAAATTATGCAAAATTGTTTACTTATAATTTATACACCGAATGATTCCCCACAACCGCAGGTTTTTGTAGCATTCGGGTTATTAAAAACAAATCCTTTTCCATTTAATCCATCGGTGAAGTCGAGTAAAGTGCCGGATAAATAAAATAAACTCTTACCGTCAACAAAAAGCTTTATTCCGTTTGATTCAATTGTAGTATCACCTTCTTTTGAACCAGCGTCAAATCCAAGAGAGTAGGTAAGTCCTGAACATCCACCTCCTTTTACTCCGACACGAAGTCCATAGTTTTCCGGAACTTTATTCTCTTCCATTATCTTTTTCACTTCTTTAACTGCTTTCGCAGTAATCTTTATTTCAGTATCAAGTTGTGTATCTGACATTCTGAAACCCTTTCATTAAACTTTAAATAAAATATTTGTAAAAATAAAATAAACTCCCGGTAATTACCAGCCCAGGCTACCGGGGGCTGGTAATGTGGCGCGGGAATTAATTAAAAAGGATCGCCTGGCTCTTTTGTTGCAAATTCAGGATAATTTAATTTCCAGGTACCTGAACTTACAGGTACAAATAATCCCTGGTTCTGAAAATGATTTGCGAGCATGTTTGCCAACTCTTCTGTATCAGAGTAAGAAACCTGGATCCCTTTCTTTTCTAAAAATTTTCTGATTCCAAATTGAAAATCCCTGAAGAAAAAATTTGAATTGTGAAAAACAGGGAACTTCGCTTTAAGAAAATTCAGAAAGATTGTTTCATCATTTTTGATTAGTTCAAAATACTTATTGTTTTTTTTATTCATAAACAGCCCCTTATAAAATGTTACTTAGTTTAGTCCTTTGAAAAAGATTGTCTATTTCCATCTGTACTTTTGCAAGCGGATCACGGATCTGGCAGCAATCCCAATGAGAGCAATCGTGATAATCGCCTTCATTCTTCATGCACTTTGTTAATTTATAATGTGGCTCCATAGCAAGTATCACATCCAGAAGAGCAATTTCTGATGGATGTTTAGCCAGTAAATATCCGCCTTTCACTCCCTGGAACGAATCTATCAGTTTTTTTTTAGAAAGCTTCTGTAAAACTTTTGCGACAAATTCAAAGGGAATATTATACTTATCAGATATTTCTCTTGCTGTTGAAGCATTGCCTCCGTTTTTGAGTGCCATATACTTAACAGCCATAAAAGCGTATTCTGTTTTTTTTGAAAGCTTCAGCATATAAACCGGACTAAATTTGTCGTATTTCAAACTTATGGAATATTTTGAGAAAATGCAAATAATTTGTTGTGTAAAAACTCTTCAATTTAAATAGGAATTTGCTATTTTGTCATATAAATAATTCAAAAAGGGATACAATTCACAATATAAAAATCAAGAGAATAACATTATGTCAGAGAAAAGTTACTCAATAAAACTGCGTGCCACCAGTATGTATCAAATTATACTGGCTTTATTAATAATGGTACTTGGAATCTATATGATTCTTACAACACAGGGGCAAAGTGTCTTATGGGTTGTTTATGTAATTTTAGGCGTTGTTCTTATGTTCAGGTATTTTAATATGCCTAAAGAGATAAAAGTGGATGAGGAACTACTAACGTTTAAAAACTGGTTTGGTAAAGAAAAGATGGCATATATAAAAGACCTTAAAAAGATTAGCAAAAGAATGAGCTACCTGTATATTTACACTGAAGAGAAAAGAATTATTACTCCTTCAGGTTTTAATGATTTGAAAAACTTTTCAGATGATATGAAAACAAGAAATTCGCAGTTAGAAGTATCGGGAATAAAATAATATTAGCAGTAGAGACTCACAGTGATGAGTCTCTATTTAATCATGCTTTGCTTTTTCCTTCCAATTAAAAATCCAATCAGCCCGCATAAAAATCCAAATACGATATATCCAACGCCTGTTGAAATGAGCCAATTGGGTTCTATCGTTTTAAATGTCCTTTCGTTTCAAGAAAATAAAAAACAATTGTTCCTACAAATCCTAAGATAGTTGCGAACGCAACCTGTCTTTTATTTGTATTCGGAAGAAAATGATGCAATTACCGGAATAAATATTGTGGTAGTTAAAACTCCGGATGATAAATAAAAAATATCCCAGAGAGAGTTTGTGAAAAGTGCATAAAAGAAAGCAATAAAAACTGCACCGACTGAAACCCATTGGGCAAGTGTATTTAATTTTTTACTGTCCCATTTTTTACTAAAGTGAGGTTCCAGAACATCATAAGAAAGTGAAAGCGCGACGACATTTCCGCAGGTATCTACGGTTGACATTGAAGCGGCAAGCAGTCCAATTCCTAAAAGAACATTTAACCAGCCGGGGCTAAAATCTTGCATAAGGTTAGCAAAGATTAAAGCGCCATCCTGCAATTTAGCGGGTGCCTCACCATTAACTGGGGAATAAAGCAGCAAAGCCGAAAGTCCGATTATCATCGGCAGAATTCCTACAAACACCAACGAATTAAAACCCGCAACAAGAATTCCTTTTCTTGCTTCTTTGTTATCACTAGCGGCTTGCAATCTAATCCAGACATCTGTTTCAACAAGCCATCCAGGTAGATAGGCAAAAAACGTCATTGCAATTAAGGCCAATCCGGGTGAAAAAAATCCGTGCAAACCAGTATTAGCCTTCGGAGCAAGCGAATCAGCTGAAAATAATCCCGACGAAATATTTTCACTTCCTATTGCTTTTAATCCGATGTACGCAATTACAATCACAAAAATTGCAACAAAGCCAAACTGTATTCTGTCAGTCGATACAACAGCCTGAAATCCGCCGGTGTAAGTGTAAAGTGCAATTACGAGCGCAATTAAAAACATAGTAGCTTGAGGAGAAATTTTCAGGAATGGTGCAATAGTAATTCCTGCAGCGTAAATTTCTGCTCCTCCCCAAACTATAAAAACAAATATCAGGGGAATGGCTATTAATTGTCTCAGGTTTTTCCCAAATCTTTTTGCGATCAATTCAGGCTGTGAAAATGCCTGAAGCTTTCTGAAGAGAGGAGCAAAAAGAAAAAATCCACACATTGTAATTAGCCAGGGAATTGCAAGCAGCCAGGCTGCACCTGTGCCATACCAATAAAATAACTGTACACCGTAAACACATGACCAGCTAATCGACATCATACTTGCAGAGATTGAAAGGCCTATCAGGAAGCCCGACATTTTTTTATTTGACGCCCAGTATCGCTGTGTGTCAGTTGGTGGGGGAGCATTTCTTCTTTTTAACCAAATGTAAAACCCTATTCCGATTACTATTACAGAATAGATAATGAACGCAGCCCAGTAAATGATTGTATAATTCACTTTATAGACTTTGAATTATGTGTTTTGAATTTTGGATGTAATATTAGGAACTTAGGCAATTAGAAACAAATAGAAAATCTGCGTTATCTACGCGATACTAAAATCCGAAAAAGACTAATGAATTCCTGGCAAGATTAATAATTGGCGTGAAATAAATTCCAAAGAAAATTATTGGAGCAACTAATGCAAACAATAATGCAAGATTTGGAATTGAAGCTGAAAACTGCGGAATTTCTTTTTCAGGTTTGTCAAGGTACATATTTTTTAATACCCTGATATAATAATAAAGCGAAACCACAGTATTCAATAAAGCTATTATTGCGACAGCGATCATTTTAGCATCGACTAGTGCAATGAACAGATAAAGCTTTGCAATAAATCCTGCAGTCGGCGGTAAGCCAGTCAGCGATACTAAAAATATTGCCAAACAAATACCAAGGACAGGTGTTGAGTAACCGAGTCCTTTATAGTCATCAATCTCTTCGCTACCAATTTTGTTTGAAATAAGCATAACAATAAAGAAAGCGCCAAGATTCATAATTGTATAAACCACAAAATATATCATCACTGCGAGGATTCCTGCATTCGACATGACAACTATACCGAGCATTAAATATCCTGCGTGTGCAATACTGGAATAGGCAAGTAGCCTTTTCATATTATTCTGCCAGAGTGCAGCAAAATTGCCAAGTGTCATTGTGATAATTGAAATCAAAATGAAGAAACTCTTCCAGTCGATCAGATTGATAACCTGCCAGTATCCTTCAGGGCTAACAGATTTGATGAATCCGACTTTAATGAATCTTATCAGCAATGCAAATCCTGCGGCCTTACTTGCCACGGAAAGATATGCTGTTATTGTTACAGGAGCCCCTTCATAAACATCGGGAGTCCAGAAATGAAACGGTGCTACAGATATCTTAAAGCCGATTCCCACAAAGATTAATAAACCCGCAAATATTAAAGTTAATTGATTTATCTGTAGAGACTGAATAAGCGTATTAATTTCATAAAGGTTAGTAGTTCCAGTTAAACCGTAAACTATTGAAATTCCAAACAGCATAATTCCGGATGATACACCACCATAGATTACATATTTAAGAGAAGCTTCACTATTCCGCAACGTTTTTTTAGTGAATCCTGCAAGCACATAAGAAGAGAGAGAAAGCAATTCAACTGATAAGTAAATTAATATCAGATCAGCCGCTGATACCATAAAGAACATACCGAGTATCATTCCGAAAATAAGAGAATAATATTCACCAAGTCTATCCTTTGCAGAATCGAGTTCTTTGTTCGTGATCGAAAATAAAATAACTAGAATAGAACTGAATACAATTAATAGTTTAAAGAAAGCACCGAATGGATCTGCAACAAGCAGTCCTTTATAGTCTGCAGATGAAAAAGCTAAAGAATTTAAAGAGAATTGTCCTATTACAAAGTAACCGATTATTATAAGTCCAATTATAGAAAGCCAGGGGAGTGCTTTAGATTTATTCTTAAATACTAAATTAAAAGTCACTACGCAAACCAATACAATCGCAATAGCAATTTCAGGTTTGATGAGGTATAAGCTGTCTGTTAAAGAATTTAGATTCACTTTAATATTTCGTTTTTAGTTTTCAATAATATTCGGAATTAAAATCCACCAATTGAGCTATAAAGAGTCTGTGCATGGTGCATAAAATTAACCATAGCGTTAACTGATGAATTCATTATATCGAGCATTGCCGATGGATAAACTCCAAGGAAAATTATTATAAGTGACAATGGAACAAGCATAGCATATTCTCTTAAAGTAAGATCCTTTAATTGGTTCCATTTTTCTTTTAATTCTCCCATATAAACTCTCTGGAATGTCCAGAGCATGTAGCCTGCGCCAAGTAGAATACCAAGTGTTGAAATTACTGTAATAACTCTTATAGTTTCAGAACTAAATGCACCCAGGAATACGAACGCTTCGGAAATGAAGCCGCTTAATCCGGGTAAACCGATAGCTGCAAAAAATGCCAGTGTAACAAATCCTGTGTAAATAGGCATCTGGTTAGCAAGTCCGCCAAACGCATCGATCTCTCTTGTGTGTGCTCTGTCGTAAATAACTCCGACAATAAGGAAGAGCATTGCTGTAATTGTTCCGTGATTGAACATCTGGAGAATTGCACCGGAGATTCCGGCAGTAGTAAGTGATGCCATTCCAAGGAGAACAAAGCCCATGTGTGATACAGAGGAATAGGCAATAAGCTTTTTGAAATCACGTTGCGCCATCGCGCACAACGCCCCATAGATAATATTTATCATCCCAAACAGACCTATATACCAGGCAAGTTGATAAGTAATTTCGGGGAAGATAGGGTAGCTTATTCTTAAAATACCATATGTACCCATTTTCAGGAGCACACCAGCAAGAATAACACTAATTGCGGTCGGTGCTTCAACATGTGCATCGGGAAGCCACGTGTGGAACGGGAACATCGGAATCTTAATTGCAAATCCAGCAAATAAAGCTATGTAAGCAATGAATCTTAAATTATGCGGATTGAATGGCGAAAGAATTCCCGTTGCCGTAAAATTAGCTTTATTCATCATTGCTAACATATTAAATGTAAAAACTTTAGTCCCGTCAACTAATGTTTCAGTTGAGCTAAAATAGAGCCCAATCATCACAAGCAGAATAAAAATACTTCCGAATAAAGTATAAAGGAAAAACTTAATAGCAGCATATTCTTTTCTTGGTCCACCCCAGATACCAATTAAGAAGTACATCGGGAGCAGCATTAGTTCCCAGAAAATGTAGAATAGGAAGAAGTCAAGCGCTACAAAAACGCCCATCATCCCAGTATCAAGGAGCAGGAACAATGCAAAATATCCTTTTATTGATTTTGGAATATTCCAGGAAGCAAGAGTAGCAATAAAAGTAACGATTGCTGTTAAGAGAACCATCGGTGCACTCAAACCGTCTATTCCGAGGAAGTAATCGACTTTGATTCTACCTAACCAGGAAAGCCCTGAAATATCGATCCACCTGAATTTTTCCACAAACTGAAATGAATTCGGATCGTTTATTCCTCCTGCTGCATAATTAAAATTTGCGAATATTAGAGCGGCAAAAACAACCTGTAGTCCTGTTATAATAAGAGTAAGAACCTTGATTGATTTTACCTGTTCTTTCGGCAAAAACATTATAATCAGCATCCCTATAATAGGGAGGAAAGTTATTATTGATAAGATGGGAATGTTTTGCATTTCTTTATTTACCTAATTTATTCAATTACATTTTACGACTTAAAACTTAAAGAACAACAATAGAATTACTAATGAGAAAATTACGAGCACTATATAAGTTTGTACTTTACCTGTTTGGAATCTCCTGAATATCAATCCTATGAAACCGCTGAGGTATGCCATAAGGTTCACTAATCCATCAACAACGATACTATCGAATTGTCCGCTTGCCCTTGAAAATCCGCGTGTGAATGTTGCAGAGAAATTTACTACTCCATCAATTACAGTGTTATCAAACCAGGCAAGAAACTTACTCAACCCGATAGTGCCAGCTACAAATGATGCATAATATATTTCATCAAAGTACCATTTGTTGTAAGATAATTTGTAAAGAGGCTGTATTTTAGCTACAAGCTTATCCGGATCTAGTTTATTCCATTGATAGAACATAAAAGCCATAAGTATTCCACCGCCGGCAAGCAATAGAGAAAGAATTAAACCGGGTTTATGCGCATGATGCAAAGCATCTTCATAAGCTTCAGAGTACATTACTTCTGATCCGGTTTCCGCTGCTTGCATTTCAGTTGTTGAAGTAGCTTCTTTTACATCAGATCTCATAAACGAATACCGTGAAGATTGCGGAGTGACAAGTTCCGGGGCCTTAATCCATTTTAAGAACCAACCTGCTTCAGGATTAGCCGGGTTCGGAGTATAGAAGAAAAAGATTGATAGTGTTGCCAAAACTACAAGCGGCATTGCCATTACAAATTTTGATTCGTGAGCATGATCATATTTATGCTGATCTCTTGGCTTTCCGTGGAAAGTTAATATTACCAACCTGAACATGTAGAATGCTGTCAGCAGTGCAACAAAATATCCGACTACTGCAAAGAACCAGTGACCGGTTATATATCCGAATGCAAAAGTACCGGCAAGGATTCCGTCTTTACTAAGGAAACCTGAAAATAATGGAACGCCGGATATTGCAAGTGATGCAATTAAAAAAGTAGCATATGTAATTGGCATTTTCTTCCTGAGTCCACCCATTTTCCTGATGTCCTGTTCGTGATGCATTGCATGAATTACAGAACCGCTTCCGAGGAAAAGCAGGGCTTTAAAGAATGCGTGAGTGATTAAATGGAAGAATGCAAATTTATAAGCGCCTACTCCAAGAGCCAGAATCATATAACCTAACTGGCTGATAGTAGAATACGCAAGAACTTTTTTAATATCGTTTTGTGTTAAAGCAATTGTAGCAGGAATAAATGCTGAAAGAGCACCAATGATAGCAATAACAAAGAGAGCATTTCCACTTAAAAGAGGGAACATCCTTACAACAAAATAAACACCTGCAGCAACCATTGTTGCAGCGTGAATTAATGCGCTGACAGGAGTTGGACCTTCCATCGCATCAGGTAACCAAACGTGAAGTGGGAATTGGGCTGATTTACCGATTGCTCCGCAGAACAAAAGGATGCCCATTAATGTTAATCCAGCTTTCACTGTTAAAGGGAAGAATTCCCTGTGATATCTGGTGAAAAACAGTCTGAAAAGTAAAAGTGTGATATGTTGTAAAAAGAATAAGTATTCCCGCAAACATTCCTAATATCGCCGATCCTGTTTACGATAAAAGCTTTCTTTGCAGCATCTGAAGCTGATTTTTTTTCGTACCAGAAACCAATAAGCAGGTAAGATGACAAGCCGACAAGCTCCCAGAAAATATACATCATTAGAACATTATGAGTGAGTACAATTCCGCTCATCGAGAAAGTAAAAATTCCAAGATATGCAAAATACCTGTTGAATCTCTTATCGCCTTCCATATATCCGATGGAGAATATATGTACGAGCATACTGATAAGAGCAACGACAAACATCATAATTACAGTTACATTATCCAGGAACAATCCAAGATCGACAGTAACCTTGCCCATTATAGGACCAATACCAAGATTGATCCACTCAAATTCTGAAGTAATATTTTGATTCTGGTAGTAAGCAAGCTTTGAATAAAGTAACACTACAGAAAGTATAAAGGTGGCAATTATAATTACGATTTCAAAGAGATAAACTTTTTTAACTTTCTTTGCAAAGAATAATGTAACAATGAATCCTATTAAAGGAAGGAACAGAATTACAATAGAAAGTTTTATTAGTAATGCTTCAGTCATATTTGTCAATCTCTAAGGTTATCAATCTCATCAACGTTAATGTTTGAGAAAGTTTTATAAATATTCAGAACGATAGCCAGGGCAATAGCTGCTTCAGCAGCAGCGAGAACAATTACGAAGAGCGCTATGAGTTGTCCCTGGAAGCCAAAGTTTCCGAAACGTGCAAAAGCAATAAAATTTATATTTGCAGAATTCAGTATCAATTCAATTCCCATTAAAACCATAACTGCATTTTTTCTTGTAACTATACCAAATATTCCGAGACAAAAGAGAATAGAACTGATAACTAAAAATTGACTTAATCCAACATGTGTCATAAAATTATTTCCTTGCCATTGATGCTGCACCTATCAAAGCGATCAGCAGCACAATTCCGAGCAATTCAAAAACAACAGCATACTGTGTAATTAATAACACTCCAAGTTTTTGTGTTGATGGAAGATCAACCGTGTTATTAGTTGTTTTCCATGCGGTATTTAAAAGCGTTGTAATTAAAAGGTACATAAATGCAACCACCGCAATTGCTGCGGGGATGATTTGAATTGTTCCGGTTTTGATGTTAACATTTGTAATTTTATTGGTAAGCATTACACCAAACAAGAGAAGAATAAGAATGCCTCCCACATAAACTATCAACTGAACAATCGCAACAAAATCAGCACCTAATAAAACGTAAAGACCTGCAACTCCAAAGAATGTAAATAAAAGATAAAAGGCCGAATAAATTATGTTTCTGGTTGTAACAACAAAGAAAGCGGATACAATTGTAATAGCTCCAAAAAGGTAAAATATTATATCATAAATATTCATAATCTATTCTGGTTTATCTTCTCTGTTTTCTGGTTTAGTTTCACTATTTCCGGATGTAGCTTCTTTGTTATCAGGACTTGCTGCTCTTGTTTCCGGTTTAATATCTTTGCTCTCTGGTTTCACTTCCTTGTTTTCGGGCTTAGCTTCTTTACTCTCTTCCGCCTTTTTAGCAGCTGCTGCAGCGGCCGCCGCAGCTTTCTGAGCAGCCTTTTCAACTTCAAATTTTTCGTAGTTTAATTTTTTCTGAACTCGCTCTTCCGGTGATAATGTTGCATAATCGTAAACCAGGTTATCTCTTTTGAATTCTGAAAATTCATAAACATCAGTCATATAAATGCATTCAGTAGGGCAGGGGAATACGCAAAGCTGGCAGTAGCAGCATTTTGCAATATCAATATTAAATTTTGTTACCCAGAGAGCTTTTCTTTTTCCGTTGGAAGTTTTTCCGAGGTCTTCGTCTGGCAAAGACTTTACGGTCTCAATTTCGATGCAGTTAACAGGGCAGGCACGAGCACACTGATCACAGCCTATGCAGTCATCCATATTCATATAAAGCCTGTTTCTTTCGCGTTCAGGAAGTTCGAGCTTTACATCGGGATATTGAATAGTTACAGCCGGAACAAAGAGATGCTTAAATGTAACTTTCATTCCTATAGAAACTGTTGAAATTGCTGACCAGATATTTTTGAAATATTGACTCATTTTATAAAACCGTAATCAATCCGATAATTATAAGATTAACGAAAGCAATCGGAATTAAATATTTCCAGCAGACTGCCATCAACTGATCGACCCTGAGTCTTGGTAAAGTCCACCTCAACCACATTTGAACAATTACAAAGAAAACACCTTTAAATGTGAACCAGAAAAATTGTTCAATCGGGATAAGCCAGGGGAGGTGTAATGTATTTCCAAGATATCCAAAAGGGGATTGGTATCCCCCGAAAAACAATGCAACAACTATAGCTGATACTGCAAACATATTTGCATATTCTGCAAGAAAGAACATCGCGAATTTCATTCCAGAATATTCTGTATGATAACCTGAAACTAACTTCTGACTCTGCTTCAGGAATATCGAACGGAGTTCTGTTTACTTCTGCAAGTGTGCTTATGTAAATAATTACGAAATCCGATTATCATAAATGGAATAAAAAGGAATTTTGTAAGTGAAAGTCCGGGTCCGCCTAATATCATCCAGTTCCAGAAATGTCCGCTCTGCATTTCACTTAGTTTGTTAAGGCTTGCAGTTCCGGTAATCATAATTAAACTTAACACAACAAGTATAGTCGGAATTTCATAGCTGATAATTTGTGCGACAGATCTCATCGCTCCAAGCAAAGTGTATTTGTTATTTGAAGCCCAGCCAGCCATTAAAATTCCCGCAACACTAAGTCCTGTAATTGCGATGATAAAAATTATTCCGAGATCAATATTTGATCCGATAAAAGCGCTCGTAAAAGGAATAGCAGCGAATGCGGTGTAGCTGCCTGCAAAAACTAAAACAGGTGCTAAGTTAAAAAGAGGTTTATCATTTGATTCTGCAACAATATCTTCTTTCTGAATTAATTTTAAGATATCAGCAACAGTTTGAAGAAGCCCATGATAACCTACTCTCATTGGACCAAGTCTGTCCTGCATATGTGCAGAAACCTTTCGTTCGAGTAGAACTGCAACGAGAGCAAACGGGAGAATAAAAATGAACAGCGGCAGAAGACTTCCGATAACATATGCAAGTATCTGGCTGCCGGTTAAATTGTAGAAAAAATCGTAGATCATCTGTCCACATCTCCTAGTACAATATCAATACTTCCAAGAACTGTAATTACGTCAGCAACAAGGTGACCTTTACACAATTCATTTATTACGGCAAGGTTCACAAATGAAGGTGCCCTTACTTTTACTCTGAATGGATTTACAGTTCCGTTACTAATAATAAAATACCCGAGTTCACCACGTGGACCTTCAACCCGTGAATAAACTTGTCCGACAACCGGTTTAATTCTTTTAGGAATTGCAGAAGTAACATCACCTTCGGGAATTTGTGCAATTGCCTGTTCTATTATTCTTAAGCTTTGTTCCATTTCCAGAACACGGACATAATATCTATCCCAGCTATCGCCGACAGTTCCCATTCTTCCGTCGCCGATAGGAATGTCAAAATCAAACTTGTCATAAATGGAATAAGGATCGTCTTTTCTAAGATCCCATTTCATACCGGAAGCTCTAAGCATCGGTCCCGTTATTCCATAATTTATTGCTGTGTCAAGAGGAAGAATTCCAACATTAGCAGTTCGCTCTATGAAAATTTTATTGAACGTAAGAAGATCGTTTAATTCTTTTATTTTGGGTCTGAAATAATCGACAAAATCTTTTGTAAGTCTGAGGAAATCATGATGAAGATCGTGACTAACTCCACCAACCCATATATAATTGTATAAAAGCCTGGCGCCGCAGGTCATTTCAAAGAGACTTAATATTTTTTCACGGTCACGGAAGCAGAAGAGGAAAGGCGTAACTGCACCAATGTCTGCGCCGTATGTTCCAAGAGCAACAAGGTGCGATGCAACCCTTTGAAGCTCGCCCATTATAACTCTTATATACTCTACTCTTTCAGGCACTTTAATATCGAGTAGCTTTTCTACAGCAATAGCATATCCAAATTCATTGTACATTGAAGCGAGGTAATCCATTCTGTCAGTATACGGAATCACCTGTGGATAAGTCATCGCTTCACAGTGTTTTTCAAAACATCTGTGGAGATAACCAATGTGCGGCTTAACATTTACAATTAGTTCACCTTCAAGCTGAAGTTCGAGTCTGAGCACACCATGAGTTGAAGGATGCTGTGGTCCCATATTGAGAATCATTTCCTCAGTTTTCAACTTCTCGTTTGTAGTAGTTTTATTTTCTATATCTAATGACATTTTTTAATACGAATGTCGGAATCAATAAGGAACTTTCATCCCCTGGTAATATTCCGGATTTTTATAATCTTTACGTAATGGATATCCTGCATCCCAATCGTAGGGCATTAATATTCTTCTAAGGTCAGGATGATTTAAAAATTTAATCCCTAAAAGATCATATGCTTCTCTTTCATGCCAATCCGCTACTCTCCAAATTTCCGCAACCGAAGACACTTCAGGGTTTTCTCTTGGTGCAGATGCTTTTAAAACTAATTTATGTCGAATTGAAGTGGACTCAAGATGATAGTAGACACTCAGGGTTCCGCCTGCAGTCTGAGTATTTCCTTCTTCATCTTTTTTAGTCTCACCATTTGCATCATCAACACCTGAAAGATTCATCAGACTATCAAATGCTAATTCGTTATTTGAAGTCAAAAAATTGCAGACCTTATCAATCTCAAGCGGATTAACAATTATAAATTGTTCAACGGGTACATCAGTTTTAAGTTCAATTATACTTTCGCCAAATTTTTCTTTTAACAGATTAAATATTTCTTCAGTAGTTTTCATGCTGATTTCTTGACTAGTGATTCGTTTCTGATCTTTTCCTGTAATTTTAATAAGCCTTCCAGTAAAGCTTCAGGTCTTGGAGGACATCCAGGCACATAAACATCAAC
The DNA here is from genome assembly GCA_963772675.1 of uncultured Bacteroidota bacterium. Lineage (GTDB taxonomy): Bacteria > Bacteroidota > Ignavibacteria > Ignavibacteriales > Ignavibacteriaceae > JAKAGZ01. Next base: position 51,304 of record CAVYYF010000003.1, on the reverse strand, counting down.
TGGAATAATTCTATCTACACCTTTTAACACGTGATAGCCATGTTCCCAGTAAGGGCCGCCGCAGTTTGAACAGCTTCCCATTGAAATAACATATTTTGGATCGGGCATTTGTTCATATAATCTTTTTATTCGGATTGCCATTTTAAGTGTAACAGTTCCTGAAACGATGATGACATCCGATTGTCTTGGTGAAGGGTCGGGGAATAACACCGAAGCGGTCAAAATCATAATGCGATGCAGAAGTTGCCATCATTTCAATGGCGCAGCAGGCGAGCCCGAATCCCATCTGCCAGAGAGAAGAAAGTCTTGCCCAATTTAAAAGATCTTCAACTTTTGCTATTACAATGTTGTCGTCAGTAAATTGCTTGTCGAGTAATCCCATAAAACCTTACACCTCTGTATTAACTGTAATCTTTTCTTCGAGTGAATCTTTTTTAGTATGTGTGGGAATAATTCGTGGCCTTTCCCATTCAAGGTCGCCTTTTCTCCATTCATAAGCCATCCCCAGGCCAAGCATAAAAAGAAAAACTGCCCCTACCAAAAATCCTCCGATTCCAAATTGCTTGTAAACCATAGCCCATGGAATTAGTAGCACAACTTCGACATCGAATATTAAAAATATCAGTGCTACTACATAGAATCTTATATTGAATTTTACCCAGGGCGAGCCTTCAACATCTTCACCGCATTCGTAAGTAAGGAGTTTTTCTTTTGTCGGGCGGGAAGGACGAAGAAATTTGGATGCTAAAACTGCTACAACAACGAACAGGATTGCAACCAGGAAGAATATGAAAATTTTGCCGAACTCAGTTAGCATATTTGAAATAGTTTGTTGTAAAATATCAGAAACGGCTATACTTTTTTAAGATTAAAAAAATTAAAAACCTGCCCCATTTTTCTATATCGCACAATCACTAACAACATACATACCATTTACTCTCAGTATTATTATTCTACAAATTTGCAGTAATTTAATATATTTGCATCTACTGATTTTCAAAAGTAAGAAATTAATTATGGTAAAAATTTAATATTCCTAATACCGAGAACAAGTTAAATAAATTTTTATCAAAGTGCTTATGATTTTTCTTCTCATTAGTAAATAGTAAAGATGAATTTTAAGGATGTTATTTTCCTAAATTGATTATAACTTCAATAAAAAGTATATTTTATAAATAATAATTATAGTTCCGATGCACCTTTCTTACGCAGTTATAGACCTTTCTAAGTTAAAAAGGAATTTTTTTAACATACGAAAGAAGATAAAAAAAGTTAAAATAATGGCAGTTGTAAAAGCTGATGCTTATGGGCATGGGATAAGGGAAACGGCCGGATTTTTGTCTTCTCTCGGTGATAAAAAACCTGAATATTTTGCCGTAGCTTTTCCCGATGAGGCAGTTGAATTGAGAAAAGCCGGGATAAAAGAACCAATCCTTGTATTTGAACCATTTACAAGGAATCAGGTAAATGATCTGTTCAGGTATAATCTCATTGCAAGTGTATTTGCACGGGAGCATATCAGAATTTTGAAACAAGGACAGAAAAAGTTCGGAAAAAAGAAAATAAAAGTACATATAAAGATTAACACGGGAATGAACCGCCTTGGAATAAATCATAAAAAAGCTTTTGATTTTATTAAAAAGATAGATAGTGATGGAGATTTTGTGATCGACGGCATTTACACTCACTTTGCAAATTCCGAAGAAACAAATAAAAGTTTTCCTGGACTTCAGATAAAAAGTTTTAATGATTTGCTCAGGAAACTTGAAGCTAATAACATCAAAACAGGATTGAAGCATACTGCAAATTCGGGAGCAATTCTGGATTTGCCTGAATCTTATTATGACATGGTTCGTCCGGGAATCTTGATGTACGGCTATTATCCTTCACTTGAAACTTCGGAGTCTATTAGGCTTGAACCTGTTATGTCTATCATATCTAAAGTAAGCTCAAAGACTGAAATTCAAATGGGGGATACAGTAAGCTATGGGAGAAAATTTACTGCAAAGAAGAAGATAAAAATAATTTCCGTGCCGCTCGGTTATGCAGACGGATTCAGCAGGGGATTATCCAATAAATCGTATGCAATAATAAGAGGGAAAAAGTATCAGCAAATTGGTACCGTTTCAATGGACCGAATAATGTTCAATATTAATAATGATAATATAAAAGTTGGCGATAAAGTCATTATCTTAGGGGACGAAAAAAATAAAAAGATAACAGCATGGGACTGGTGCAGAACACTGAATACAATCCCTTATGAAGTAATGTGCGTAATCGGAAAACGAATAGAAAGAATTTATAAAAAATAAAAACAGTTATGGATTTTGTTAAACAATATATTATCCAGACCATCTCTTCAGCTGCAAACAATTTAAGGCTTAGCACTGAAAAGATTGAGGTTGTTGCACTGCTTCGCGAAGCTATAGCTAATTCCAACAACGTTGGCCAGCAGATCAGGCAAATGAAAAAGGTAACTGAGTTTTCCACTTTTGCCATCAGGCTTAATGATATTTATGACTATTTGACCAGCAGCCCTGTTGATTTGTTCAGGCTTTCTGATAAAATAAAAGATCACAGCCAGTTTTTAATAAAGGATCTTAGCTCGATGCTTGATATGGTAAATCCTGCTACTTTCAGAACGGCGCTTGAAAAAATATCCGAAAGCGAGACTATAACTTACAGTACTGAAAGTAATAATGAAATCAGGTCCGATCTTTCAAAAAGAAATATTCAAATTAAACCTGTTGGGAATATTTCAGTACGCAGGATAAAAACAGAAACTGACATTGAAAAGGAAAATATAATCTTTGAAGATGACAAACCTGAGGAAGAAAACTTCTTTCAGAATTATGAAACTGAAATTCTAAAACCGATTAAGCCGATTGACAGAATGCTGAAAAGGTTATCCGAAGGCGAACCAGGGGATCCCGATGAACTAAACAGCTTTGCGCAAAAAATGACGAACAACGGGGAACTTTCTGCAAAAATTGGCTTTGAAATAATTGCAAATATGCACCACGTCCTCTCAAAAGCTATGATGCTGATTAAGGTTAGGGAATTAATGCCCGGGAAGGATGTGATAGAATCGATGCGCGCCTGCCTGATCGTAATTGTTGCAGTTGTAAAAGGTAAGGAAGTTGATATCACGAGTTACCTGAATCGTGCGGAAGAGTTTGGGAGTGAAATCCAATCAATAAAAATAAAAGGTCTTATTTAATGAAAATATTTGCAGTCATAATGGCTGGCGGTATTGGTTCAAGATTCTGGCCGCGCAGCACAGAAAAAACACCGAAACAGTTATTAAAAATTTTTGGTGAGAATACAATGATTCAGGATACCGTAGAAAGATTAAATGGCCTGGTTGAAAATGAAGACATTTACGTGATCACAAATAAAATTCAGAGACCTGAAGTTGCAAACCAATTAAAAAATGTTCCTACTGAAAACATAATTGAAGAACCCTTCGGCAGAAATACTGCCGCGTGTATAGGGCTTGCTTCAGTAATTGTACAAAAGAAATCCAAAGACGGAGTTACAATTATTTTGCCCGCCGACCATATTATTAAAGAGAAAAATGAATTTCATAAAACATTAAAAACTGCCGCCGAATTTGCCTATGAATCCAAAGGGCTTGTGACTATTGGTATCAAGCCAACCAGGCCTGAAACAGGTTATGGTTATATTCAAATTGACGAAGAACACGTTTCAGACAATATTTATAGTGTGCTTAGTTTTGCAGAAAAACCGAACTATGCAACTGCTGTAAGATTTCTTGAGAGCGGTGATTTTATGTGGAACAGCGGTATGTTCATCTGGCGTGTCGATACAATTCTTGAAGAAATTCATCAATACCTGCCTGATCTGCATGAAGGACTTCAAAAAATTAAGAATGACATAAATAAACCTTCTTTCAGCGGCACACTAACAAATGTTTATGGACAACTAAAAAGTATGTCTATTGATTACGGCATAATGGAAAAATCTCAGAAAGTATATCTCACTAAAGGAACTTTTTCCTGGAGTGACGTGGGAAGCTGGGAAGAAGTTTTCGCTCTTTCCAAAAAAGATGAAAACGGGATTGCCAAAGTCGGAGAAATATTTACAGATATGGTCGTTGATTCGTATATTTACTCCCCTGATAAATTTGCTGCGGTGATAGGCGTGGATAACCTTATCATCATAAACACAAAAGATGCTTTGCTCATTTGCAGGAGAGACCAGGGACAGAATGTTAAAAAGGTTGTCGAGCATCTTAAGGTCAACAGCCTTACGAAATACTTGTAAGCAGACTTTTTATTAAGATAACCTTCGAGGTTGCTTTTTTGACCTAGAAGGTTGCCTGCTTTATTAAGACAATGAAAAAATTAATTACCGAATCTGACATAGTAAAATTTGCCGAAGAGGGCGGAACGGTTTTACCAATAGGACCGAACGATATACTTACACCAGGAGCAAAAGATAGGATTAAACAGATCGGTATAAAAATTATCTCGAAAGAAGAAGCAGAAAAAATTAATGCAGGCGATCCCGGAATTATAAAATCACTTATTTCAAAAAGCGTTGCTATCGGAGGCGACCACACCGGCTTTAAATTAAAAAGTGTCATCTCAAAAATATTAACCGATAAAGGATTTAAGCTGACAGATGTCGGTACCTATGATGAAAAATCTTGCGACTATCCTGACTTCGCGTTTGCTGTCGCAAAAAAAGTGAAAGAGAGGAGCGTTGATTGGGGAATAATTATTGATGCAACAGGAATCCCATCCGCTATAACCGCGAACAAGGTGAAAGGAATCCGTGCTGCAACGTGCTACAATGAATTCTCTGCTCGAAGTGCAAGGGAACACAACAATGCAAACATACTTGTCATTGGCGCAAAAGCGATAGGGGAGGAAACAGCAAAGTCAATTCTTGAAGCCTGGCTCATCACAAACTTTGGCGGCGGAAGACACCAAAGGAGACTGGACAAAATTACTAAAATAGAAAACGATAGAGACCATTAAATCCGGCTTTCTAAATTCTAATTTGTATCGCTAATTTTTTATATCTGCTATTTTGATCCCACCATTTTAAAAACCGCAATCTGGCTTGGACAAATGCCAGTTATAGCAGCAAATGTTAATCCTGCAGGTGGAATATAAAGCAGCCAGTGAATATTTGAAAAGCCTGTAAGATAAATCCCTAACCATATTAATACTGCAAAAATTGCAAACCAAACACGCATTTCTTTTGAAGCTTTCATTTCTATGTTCCTTTCTTTAGTTACTTATGATTAGTTGCCGGTTAAAACTCCGAAATATTAAAGGTAAAACCAAATTTTTTTTGTCATCAATGAGATGTGTCGATCAGGTTTTGGATTCAGGCATTAATCTAAAATAAGTCTGTAAATTAAAATCACTACAGTTGGAATGTCAATCCTTCATACTTACACAATTGGTTCGGATGCTCTAGCCGTTTGTTTGTGCGATTTTTTGAGCTGAAGAAAAAACTCAGTTATCAATAAAGGGACACTCCAGCAAGCCAGGCCAAGTTTTTCTAATATAATTATATAATCTAATTCACAGCTTAGCTTACATTTTCTCAGACATAGCTTTACAAGCTAGTTTAGTGTACAAAGGACTCTGCAAATATTAAAGTTACTTGATCACTCAGATTTAAGAGTTACTTAAATTTATTTTCACTTGAGAGCTAAGGATTTTGTTCAACCAAAGAAGATGGTATTGTTGAAATAAAAATTACTAAAGCAAGATTATCTCTTGATAATCTTTTCCTTTACAATAAAACCCACTGCAATAATAATGGCGGCCGAAATTCCTTGAAGAATTACTTCTGATTTTTGCATAGAAACCTTATTAGGCACCGATGACATAAGCAGCAAATATCCATACGTAATTATTATAAATAGTCCGTTTAATCCAATCCATAAGGCAAAACCTAAAAGTATCCAGGGCAAAGGTTTTTTGTTAGCCTGTATTGCTGAGGAGGTGAACATATAAATGAGAATAATTAAACTAATCAGTATAAACATAACTTTGTCTTATAAAATAAGTCCTAAAGAACACTTTTACCAGCCGGCTTGCTACATATTGGAAGTGCTTAAATTATTTGGTCATTATGACAGTAGGGTAACTCCGACATTCCCTTTTCTTTTTAATATTCTATAGGATTAAAATATCGTCTGTCTCTTCAGAGTGCAGTATATTAAAAAACATTACAAAATCTGCTTCTTCATTCAACAGTCCGCTTCCTTCAGAAATAGAATCCTTACTAAGCAGCTTAGCATTTTCAATCTTGTCTATTTCTAATTTTTGCTGAAATTCTTTGTGTAATTGTTCCTCTATATCGTAAGCATACACCAGACCCTTAATCTTTTTGCTTGCGGGGATAGTGAATGTACTGTAACCAAACCAAACTCCACCAGCTTTTCAATTTTAGTATCTATCTCTAATTCATTTAATATTTTTTCCACATCAAAAAACTGTTCCCAGGTATTTTCATCGGGCATTCCGCTTTCTCTTGCTTTCATTTAACTCCTGAACTTGTTAGTGTAATTGTAATGATTAAACTTTCGCTTTCTCCATAGCCATATCTTTCCCGGGGTAGGGAACACAGAGGTCAAGATTTTTTTCAGGCGGATTTTCGAAAAATTCTTTTACCTGGCTGCGCAAAAGTATTGCAGGCATCCGGTGATGAATGTCTTCCATAAACCCGTTTGCTGGTACAGTTATGATTGAGGTGCAGATATTATCTTTTAGCTTTGTCCACAATGCTGCCGTAAAAAATAATTCTGTTTTTTTAAGAAACACCTGCTGCATGACCTTTCTTCCTTTTATAACGGGCCATTCGTAAAATCCCGTCATAGGTACAAGGGCGCGGTTATGATTAAAAAGATTGAACCAGTAATCTTTTTCTTTTATAGTTTCGATTTTCGAATTAATTATTAACGGAGCTTTATCTGAAAATTTAATCCCCCATTGAGTTGTTTCGAGAACGTAGTCCTTATCTTTTTTGAACAGAGTTAAAATTTCCGAAGTTGGGGGAATATTTATCTTTTGAAGTTTATTCTTAACAAGATTTCTTGCAGGTATTTTTCCTGCATTTAAAAATTTTGCCACTTCATCCGGTTCGCTAAGCAGGTAATCTCTTCCACACATTTTTATTTTCTTTTTTTCTGTAAAATCCTAAATGACAGCCTAAAGGGCAAGGGGAGTAAAATTTAATATTCTGTTCACTTGTTTTTAAAGTATTAAAACATTAATTAGGTGCTCAGATGTTTACTATATAATATTGTGATTTTTATGCAAAATGGCACAATTGACCTGAAAAGCTATAGTTTACCTGATTCCGGAGGCCTGAAGCTGACAAGCCTTTTCCCGGCTATTCCGAGGAATATTCGGGGAGTCAATTTTGATGTTTACGATTACAATTTTCTCTTTAATGATGGGCAAACGCTTGAACTAATAAGAACAGGCAAAACTATAGGCTGCTTTTATATTGAGTCGCCGGGAATGAGGCAGCTTCTTAAAAGACTGGATGTTCACACTTTTGAGATGCTGACCGCGGCTTCTTCAATCATTCGTCCCGGTGTTGCCGAAAGCGGAATGATGCAGGAGTTCATCGCACGGCACAGAGATCCTTCACGAAGAAAATATCTTCATCCATTAATGGAAAAATACCTTGGTGAAACCTACGGGGTGATGATTTACCAGGAAGATGTAATTAAAGTTGCTCATCACATTGCCGGGTTATCTCTTGATGATGCCGACCTGATGCGGAGAGCAATGTCGGGCAAAGCACGCTCACATAAAGCTATGCTGATGCTGGCGAATAAGTTTCTTAATTCCTGCAAAGCAAAAGGAATGTCAAGATATGTAACGCGCGGAGCTCTGGCGGCAGATTGAATCTTTTGCAGGCTATTCTTTCTGCAAGGCGCACAGCGCAAGCTTTGCACTTCTTTCATACCAGGTTGCATATTTAAAGGCTCATCATCCTGCTGAGTTTATTGCTTCCGTTTTAAACAACGGCGGAGGATTTTATTCCGCTGCCGTTTATGTGTGGGAAGGAAGAAGAATGGGAATAAACTTTAAGCTGCCTTCAATCAATAAAAGCGAATATCATTACACCGGTTCAGGAAAGGAAGTACAGATCGGCTTGATGGCGATCAGGAAGTCTTTCAAAAGAATTTTGCGAAAAAATAATTGATGAAAGAAAAGAGAACGGAGAATATAAATCGCTCCCGGATTTTTTAGTACGCGTAAGGCCCGGTCCTGAAGAAACTGCTTCACTGATAAAATGCGGAGCGATGGATTGTTTCGAATATACGCGTCCGACACTGCTGAGACTTCTGAATGTATATCTCAACAGCAGAAAAATTCTCGATGAATATTACGAGTGATCTTTTTGTCAGTGAATCATTCAGGCTGGAAAAGGAAGTGATCACAGATGAAGATTACAGCATTGCTGAGAAATGCAGCATTGAATATGAAACTTTCGGCTATATGATCACAAAACATCCGCTTGAGTTTTTCAGTGAGTTTACTTCTGCAAAAGATATAATCAAAGCTGCGGATATGGAAAAGTATGACAGGCGAAAAGTAAAAATGATCGGCTGGTATATGGCTTCCAAAAGAATTACGACAAAGAAAGGCGAAGCAATGAAATTTCTTTCGCTCGAAGATATGACGGGAACTTTTGAAGCTGTGATCTTTCCGCGCGTTTATGCACGGGTTGCTGAAAAAACAATGTCCATGGGGCCATATCTCGTGGAGGGAAGAGTCGATGTTGAAGGTGGAAATAATCTGTGGTTGATAAGCTTGAAGTGCTTGCAGATATAAAGCTGAGAGTTTCACAGAATGATTCAGTCCCGAAACACAATATTCGGAAAAAGATGAATTCCGTGAAGAAGATATCTATCTTATTGAATTAAATACGGAAAAACTGGTTAACGCTTATTCGCTAATAAACCGAATGATATTCCATCTGCATATTCATTCATATTACTCGTTTCTGCAGGGAACGATACCGGTAGACTCACTCATTGAGAAAGCAAAAGAATACGCGCTGCCGGCAATTGCTCTTACCGACACCAACGGAATGTACGGGCTGATCGAATTTATGAAGAAGGCAAAGGAAGCAAACATAAAACCGATACCCGGCGCTTTTATCGATGATCCTGCGGATAAAAACATTAACGCTGTTTTCCTTGCAATGAACAGGAAAGGCTATTCCGATCTTTGCAAAATAATTACCACGAGAAAATTAAAAGAAAACTTTTCTCTTAAAAAATCTTCTTGCAGGCTGAGTTTCCCGATCTTGTTATACTTACTCATTCCCTTGAACTCCTGGAGAGCATCCCTGTAAGGAAAAATATTTACGCCGAACTTATCTCAACTGAAAAAGAGAAAAAGAATACGAGAGAACTTTATGAGTTTGCAATTTGCCAGGGGCATTAAGTGTGTGCCTACACATCCCGTTTACTTTCTTGAACGAGATGATTTATGATTCATAAAATTATAACTGCGATAAAGGAAACGCAGCACTTTTGAAAATCTTACCGGATGGATGAACTGGTTGACGAAGAATATTATTTCAGGAGTCCTGCAGAGCTGAACAGCGAAATGGAAAGCTTTTCCCGATATGATCTTCAACACTTACAGCATAGCTGAAATGTGTGATGTGGATGTAGGCATTGGGACTTTCAAATATCCCGTATTCAAGACACAGGGATAACACCGATCAGTTTTCTTTTTTGTGGAAGCTTGCCTTCAGCGGACTTGAAGAAAGATACCCGGAACTTACAAAGCCTGTTATAAAAAGACTTCAATATGAACTTGATGTGATAAATGAATTGAACCTGAGTGATTATTTCCTGGTTGTGTGGGACATACTCCGCGAAGCAAACAGGAGAAGAATGGTAACTATCGGCAGAGGTTCGGCTGCAAACAGTCTCGTTTGCTATTGCCTTGGCATTACGCAGGTCGATCCCGTAAAATATGATCTTTACTTTGAAAGATTTCTCAACAAGGGAAGATCAACTCCGCCCGATATTGATATTGATTTTTCCTGGAAGGAAAGAGACGAAATAGTAAGATATGTTTTTGACAAGTATGGCTATGAATATGTAGCTATGATCTCAACTCATATAACATTCAGGGCAAGATCGGCATTCAGGGAAACCGCAAAAGTTTTCGGTATGCCTGATTCGGAAATTTCGAAGTACAGTAAATTTATTCCTTACACAGACGCAAAGAATATTCAGAATATTTCTTCCATTTACCCTGAAGCGCGCTCATTAAAATTTGATTCTGAACCGTGGAATACGATCGCTTCCATTGCGCCGAGGCTTGCAAATTTTCCGAGACATTTAAGCATTCACCCCGGAGGAATTGTAATTGCTCCTGAACCGATAACAAATTACACGGCACTTGAGTATGCAAAAAATAAAGGGCTCGGCTTAATTGTAACCCAGCCTGATATGTACGGAATAGAAGATGTCGGGCTGGTGAAGATCGATCTTTTAAGTCAGCGCTCACTTGGAGTTTTAAGGGATACACTAAAACAAATTGAATTCAACAATTTATATAAGGAGACAGAACTATGAGAAAAGTATTCATCGGAACTGCGGGATGGTCATACAAAGACTGGGTCGGAGCATTTTATGTAAAAAGTCAATCAAAACATTATGACTGGCTGCAGCATTATGCCGAGTTCTTCAACTCGGTTGAAGTTAATTCAACTTTTTACGGTTACGCAAGGAATGAAACGATAAAAAGCTGGGTCGATAAAGTTTCTCACAAAGACAATTTCATTTTTGAGATGAAGCTTCACCAGGATTTTACTCATCTGAGAAATTTTAATGGCTCAAACGTAAAAGCTGTAAGAGAAAACCTGGATATTCTTAAAGATTCCGGAAGACTAGGCTCATTACTTTTGCAGTTTCCTTATTCGTTTCATATGGATCAGAAACAATATCTCTTATATCTCAAAACTTGCAGAATTATTTGTCGGCTATAAAAAAGTTGTGGAAGTAAGGCACAACAGCTGGAACAACGAAAAAGCCGTAAAGCTTTTTAACGATCACGAACTTACTTTCTGTTCGATCGATCAGCCGGCAATCGGCAAATCTCTGAAATTCAATGTTACTATTTCGGATAGAAGCGCGTACCTGAGACTGCACGGAAGAAATAAAGACGAATGGTTCAAAAACATTAATAATTTTAAAGCAAAACAAGCTTTCGATGAAAAGAATGCAAGGTATGATTACAAGTATTCTCTCGGAGAACTCACTGAAATTAAACTGATGATCGAAGAACATTTTAATGAGATCGATGAGATACATATAATTTTTAACAATCATCCGGGAGGCAAGGCTGTAATCAATGCACTTGAACTTAATGCATTACTCGATAAAGAAGTTTATGCAAGTCTTAAGCGTGAACTGAATCTTTTTCCAGAATTACATAAAGTGGCTGTGAACTAATGAGAATGATTTTTCATCTTGATCTCGATACCTTTTTTATCTCGGTCGAAAGAGTAATGGATACTTCACTGAATGGTAAGCCTGTTATTGTGGGCGGCGATCCGAAAGTGGGAAGGGGGGTAGTCGCCGCCTGTTCTTATGAAGCAAGAAAATTCGGGCTTCATTCTGCAATGCCGATAAGACTAGCTTACCGTTTATGTCCTGAAGGGATTTATCTCCACGGAAATTTTTCCGAGTATGAAAGGTATTCCAATATGGTAAAAAAATTCCTGACGGGTTTGGCACCTACAATTGAACAGGCTTCAATCGATGAATTTTATATGGACTTTACAGGCACTCAAAAAATTTATGGTTCTCCATTAATGCTGGGCAATTATATTCTGAAAGAGATAAAAAATAAGTTCGGCCTGCCTTGCAGCATAGGCATTGCCGGTAATAAATCAACTGCAAAGATTGCCTGTGATGTGGGCAAGCCGGAAGGACTTATCTATCTTTCGCAGTCTACCGCGAAGGATTTTCTCGGACATCTTCCGGTTGAAAGAATCCCGGGAGTTGGTAAGAAAACGCTTGCAAAGCTGCACTCCTTTGCAATCTATAAGATAAAAGATATTACTAGTATTCCCCTCGATTTTTTTACTGCAGCATTCGGCAAGTTCGGAGTTGATATCTGGCACAAAGCAAACGGAGAAGGGACAGAATATCTTACTCCCGAAAGAGAACAAAAGGGGATGTCAAAGGAAGTTACTTTCGGTAAAGATGTATTGAGCAACAGGAAAATTGAAGAGATGATATTCCATCAGGTTTGTAAACTTTGCCACAAGCTGAGGGAAGGAAATCTTACAGCTTCGACAATTTCATTAAAACTTCGCTACACTGACTTTAAAACTCTGACAAGATCTATCACATTAAGTGAACCTACCAACCAGGATCACAAAGCTTATAAAGAAGCTGTTACTCTTTTCAGGAAAGCACACACCAGGAGAATTGGAGTCAGGTTGATTGGCGTACGTTTCAGCAATTTTAAAGTCTCCTTTGATCAGACTGCAATGTTCGACAACAGGGGAGAATCAATGAAGAGAATGTATGCTGCAATGGACCGGATAAGAAGCAAATATTATTATGAAGTGATTACGCTGGGAGAAATAGATTAAAATATTCTTCAAAAGCAGAAAAATTTATTATCGAAGTATCACCTTTTTGATTTAATTAAAACAAAGACTTAAATTAAAAGGGTTAAAAAATTATAATTATTCAAAACCCCCCGAAATTACCAGGTTGTTAGAAATATTACTTTAATGTAGGATTACGATTGTTTATAACTAAAGCCCCTGTAGAAAAATCAATAGAGCTGGATCACGATATTTACCTGCTCAAGATATTCTGTCCCGAAATTTCGCATATAATAAAACCGGGCCAATTCTTAAATATTCGCGTTTCTGAGTCAATGTACCCTTTATTGCGGAGGCCTTTCAGTGTCTGCGATGTTGAGGGAGATCACTTCTATCTGATGTTCAATATTTTTGGAGAAGGAACGAGACTTTTATCACGCAAGCATAAAGGGGATTTGATTGATATTCTTGGTCCTCTTGGTAACGGTTTTAATCTTGATGATGATTTTGATACAGCCGTAATTGTTGCGGGAGGCTTAGGCGCGGCACCCTTTCCTTATTTTTCCCGTTCATTGGATAACAAAAAGAATATTTACACCTTCATTGGAGGGCGGACTCATCGCGACATAATTAAATACGGGATGAAAAATATTAAGGTTTCCACTGATGACGGTTCCGAAGGATTCAAAGGCACAATCGTTCAGCTTCTGGAAAAAGAATTTACTTCCATCAATGAAAAGAGGATAAAAATATTCGGCTGCGGTCCAAACCCGATGTTGTCAGCACTAAAAACTTTCTGTATAAAAAATAATATTGAATGTGAAGTCTCTGCAGAGTGTGCAATGGCGTGCGGGTTTGGTATCTGTCAGGGCTGCCCGATTGAATCTACAGTTCATCCTGAGAATTATTATCTCGTTTGCAAAGACGGCCCGATCTTCAATGTAAAAGATATAGTAATATGAGCAAAGTTGATCTCTCAGTAAATATAGGTTCGCTGAAACTTCGTAACCCAATACTGCTTGCTTCAGGTACAGTCGGATACGGCAACGAAATTTCTGAGTTCACCGATCTTAACAAGCTGGGAGGAATCGTTACAAAATCATTGAGCCTTAAACCGAGGAAGGGAAATCCTCCTCAGAGAATTGTGGAAACTCCTGCGGGAATGTTAAATGCTATCGGGCTTGCAAACGTCGGCGTAGAAGCATTCTTAAAAGAAAAAATTCCTTTCCTTAAAAAGTTTGATGTCCCGTTAATATGTAATATTGCGGCAAGCTCAGTTGAAGAATATGTAGAGTGTACAACAATTTTGACGGAAGAGGAAACAATCAAAGCATTTGAAATAAATGTTTCCTGCCCGAATGTAAAAGAAGGTGGTTTGCAATTCGGCAATGATGCTTCAAAAGTAAGGCAGATAACAGAAAAGGTAAAAGCTGTAACAGACAAACCGGTAATTATAAAATTGTCTCCGAATGTTTCCTACATTTCTGAATTTGCTAAAGCCGTAAAAGAAGGCGGAGGTGATGCGGTATCAGCAATTAACACCCTGGTAGGTACATCATTTAATATTATCACAAGAAAACCGAAAATCCATAATGTGAACGGTGGACTATCCGGACCTGCTATCAAACCAATTGCACTTGCAAAAGTTTTGGAGATAAGCAGGAATGTTGATATTCCCATAATAGGTATCGGCGGAATAATGAACTGGAAAGATGTTATAGAATTTATGATTGTCGGCGCTTCCGCTATTCAGTTAGGGACACTTAATTTCATCGATCCTTCCGCTGCAGGAAAAATTCTGAATGAATTGGAAGAATATTGTATAAAACAAAAAATCAACAAAATATCTGATCTAACCGCATCATATAATTTATGACAATCGAACAGGCCCTTTCCAAGCTATTTGCGCTACATACATTCGGAATGAAACTGGGCCTGGATAATATTAAAAATTTTCTCGATCACATTGGGAACCCACAGGATCAATTAAAAGTTATTCATTTAGCAGGTTCAAACGGGAAGGGTAGCACTGCTGCTTTTCTTTCAAGCATTCTGCAGGAGCTTGGAAATAAGGTCGGGCTGTATACTTCACCTCATTTTGTAAGATATAATGAAAGAATTAAAATAAACGGGATTGAAATCCCCGATGTTTATGTTGCAGGTTTTGTAACAAAGTATGATAAATTTATAGAAGAACACAAACTAACGTTTTTTGAGGTCACGACTGCTATTGCCTTCCAGTATTTTAGTGATGAAAATGTTGACTATGCAGTAATCGAAACAGGATTAGGCGGCAGGCTGGATGCGACAAATGTTTTAACTCCTGTTGCAGTAATTATTACTTCTATCAGCCTGGAACACACACACATTCTGGGCGATTCAATAGAAAAAATTGCAGCTGAAAAAGCCGGAATATTAAAACCCGGAGTACCGGTTTTCACGAGTCAGTTGCTGCCGGAAGCAATAAAAATTATTGAAGATAAATGCCGGGAGTTTGATTGCAAGTATTATAAGCTATCTGATTATATAATCAAAAGAAAAGATTCAATCGAATTGTATACTGAAGAAATAGAAATTGATGATTTCACAATGCCGTTAAGAGGTAACTACCAAAAATATAATGCAGCGCTTGCTGCGTTGGCTATTTCAAAGATTTTTAACACTGGCGATTTTCTCCACATTGAAAGGGGGATCAGGAATGTTATAAGAAATACCGGATTGCAGGGAAGGTATGAATACTTCAACACCCAGCCGGATATTATCTTTGATTCGGCTCATAACCCGGATGGCGTGAGGAATTTTCTGCGGGAATTCAGGAAAGATTCAAAAACCTATAAAAGGAAGGTGCTGTTATTTGGGGTAATGAAAGATAAGTCCATTAAAGAGATGTTGTTCGACTTAAACAAGAGCTTTGATGAGATAAGGGTTTGTGAAATCAACTATGAAAGGGCTGCAAAGGTTGAAGAATTGATTAAATTAGCGGGAGAAATAAATGTTAAAGTTACAACTGAAAGCAAACCGGATGAATTTATTGAATCATTTAAGGACAAAGGTGAGGATGATTGCCTGGTAGTTCTGGGGAGTATGTACTTATTGGGTGAAATAAAATCTAAAATTAGTCAAAAAATTGCTTGACATTATTTATTTTTCGTTTTATGTTTCATCTAAACCTCTGGTTCCTTTCAATTTTAATTCAAAAAGAGTGAAAAGAAAGAAATAATAAGAAGATACCTCTTATAACTGCATATCCGAAAATAAACCTTTGAAAATTTTTAGTTTTTATAGTGCTTAAAAAGAAATTTCAATATTTAACAACCAAATTATTAGGAAAAAGTCATGCCAATGGATATCTCTGAACTGAAGTCAAAAAAAATAGTTGAATTAAACCAGATTGCAAAAGATCTGGACATTCAGGGCTTCAGCGATCTAAGAAAACAGGAACTCATTTTTAAAATTCTCGAAGCCCAGACCTCGAAAGATGGTCTCACATTCTCAAAAGGTGTGCTTGAAGTGCTTCCCGATGGATATGGTTTTCTCAGGTCGGCAGATTATAATTACCTTCCTTCACCCGATGATATTTACGTTTCTCCATCACAAATCAAAAAATTCAGTTTGCGTACCGGCGATTTTGTGAGCGGGCAGGTGCGTCCACCTAAAGAAGGCGAACGATTTTTTGCCCTGCTGAGGGTTGAAGCTGTAAACGGATTGGAACCTGATCATATCAGGGGAAGAACGTTATTCGATAATCTTGTTCCGGTTTATCCAACCAAGAAAATTAACCTTGAGTCTGCGCCTGGTGAATATTCGATGAGAATTATGGATCTTCTTTCCCCTATTGGAAAAGGGCAGAGAGGATTGGTTGTATCTCCTCCCAAAAGCGGTAAGACAGTTTTGTTGCAGAAAATTGCAAACTCAATCACCAGAAATCATCCTGAAATTAAAATGATAATACTTTTGATTGACGAACGTCCCGAAGAGGTAACGGATATGGAACGTTCTGTTAAAGCAGAAGTAATCAGTTCCACTTTTGATGAGCCTGCCGAAAGACATGTTCAGGTTGCAGATATGGTGATCGAAAAAGCTAAACGACTTGTTGAAGCCGGAGAAGATGTTGTAATTCTGCTGGACAGTATTACTCGTCTTGCCCGTGCTCACAATATTGTTGTGCCTCATAGCGGAAGAATTCTTTCCGGTGGTGTTGATTCTAATGCTCTTCATAAACCGAAAAGATTTTTTGGCGCAGCAAGAAGCACTGAAGATGGTGGAAGTCTTACAATTATTGCAACGGCACTTATTGATACAGGCAGCCGAATGGATGATGTGATTTTTGAAGAGTTCAAAGGTACAGGAAATATGGAGATCGTGTTGAACAGAGACCTTAGCGACAGAAGAATTTTCCCTGCAATAGATGTTAACAGATCAGGAACACGTAGAGAAGAATTATTGATGAAAGAAGATGACCTTCAGAAGGTATACATACTCAGGAAAATCCTCAGTGATTTTAGCCCTGTTGAAGCAATGGATTTTCTACTTGACAAGATCAGGGGAACAAAGAACAACAAAGAATTCCTCAAAGGTATGAATAGCTGATCCTGTTAGCTCAAGTTGAATTGTCCCATAGATCGGCATATCTAATTTAAGCTCATTTGGACTTGTCGATATTTAAAGAATTGTTATCTCTAAGAGTTTCAATATTCCGAAATGCACTTGAAAAGAAAGAAATTCTACTTATTTTATAAAATGTATGAAAAAGATTATTTTGATATTGCTTCTCTTAGTTCCGATGATGTTTGCTCAGCAACCTGCACACAGACCAGAACTATTACAGCAATTTAAAATTCCCTTCTTTGTAGAAGTACACATAATTCCTGACGATAGCCTGAACACTATTTATTATGATTACAGGATTCCTTATAATCAGCTTACTTTTGTTAAAGATGGAGATAAGTATAAAGCTGCATTGAACGTAGCTCTTGAAGTATTTGATACTACAGGACAATTTATTTCCCGACAAATGAAGCAACGCAATATTGTGGCGGATAGTTTTTCTGAAACAAATTCTCCCGATTATTTCTGCGAAGGTGTTCTGTTATTTCATTTGCCAAATGATGAATATAAATTCATTCCGGTAATAAATGATGTCCAATCCGGACAGGAAGTAAAATTAGAACCGCTGAGAGTCAATAAATTAAAAAGCGACTCTTCATTATTCTTGGACCCGATAGTATTAAATGAAAATAAGACCGGAACAAACGATAATAAGGATTTTGTACTTACAAATTATGAAGACTCTATTCCGTTTAGCTCAAAAAGATATGAACTGGCAATTCCGTGTAAAGACATATCAGTTCAAAAAATTTACGTAACGATAATTAACAACAGAGATACTGTCTTTTCCGATTACGTAAGTAAATCTTTTGTTTCGAGTATATCTTTAAAAGAAAATGAGGGGAAAATTATTTTTGGTTCAAAGCCAGGTGATAATATTTTCAGAAACTTTCTTTTAACTGATTTCAGCAATTCCTTATCGGAAGGAAGAATAAAGGTTATTGTTTCACAGGATAAAGATGGGGAAAATCCACAAACGTTTACCAAAAATGTTACCTGGTTTAATAAACCTTTTTCATTACATAATCTCCAATTTGCGATAACTTCGCTAAAGTATGTGGAAAAGGACAGTGTTGTCAGCAAACTACTCGACACTGATAAAATAGATTATATGCCTGAATTGAAAAAGTTTTGGCAGAAGTATGATCCTACACCCACTACAAAGTTTAATGAACTGATGAATGAATATTATAACAGGGTAGATTACGCTGTCAGGAATTTCGCATCGCTTTCTAACAGGAACGGGGCAGATACAGATAGGGGGAAAATATATATTAAGTTTGGAATGCCTGCAAAGATTGAAAGAAGTTCAGATGATTATGGCAAAATAGTTGAACTATGGATTTACACTAAAGAAAAATTAAGCTTTAAATTTGTTGACAAGAACGGAACCGGCGAATTTCCTTTAGCAAAAGGATAATGAATAAAATATTATTTACCTGCGGGGACGTGAACGGTATCGGCCCCGAAATAATCATTAAATCCTTAAATTCTATTACCCTGAATTCCGGTAATAAATTTTATGTTGTATGTCCACGTGAAACTTTCCTTGAAACCTCCGAAATCGTAAAGCCGCGATTTAATTTTCTATTTTCAGATAAATTTAATGATACAGAAAAGGGGACAGTATCTGTAATTACATTGAAAGATGTCTCAAGGAAGTATGGATATTCTACCAAAGCATCAGGCAAGACTGCATATAATGCAATCAAGCTTGCAGTTGAGCTTGCAAACGCAAAAAGCATTGATTCTATAATAACGGCTCCGATATCAAAAACAGCATTTAAAATGGCCGGAATAAACTTCCCCGGTCATACGGAAATGCTTGCAGAATATTCAAACACAAAAAACTTTGTGATGATGTTTTTGTCTCGAAAGATGAAAGCTTCATTAGTTTCAATACACGAGCCTGTTAAAAATGTATCCAGGCATATTAACGGGAAAAAACTTCATACCACCTTTGATGTTGTCATTCAATCTCTTAAAAATGATTTCAATATATATAAGCCTAAAATTGCCGTACTCGGGTTAAATCCACATGCCGGGGAGAATGGTGCAATAGGTGATGAAGAAGAAAAAACAATAAAACCGGCGATAAGAAAATACAGGCCTAATGAGTTTTTATCAGGGCCGTATTCCCCGGACGCATTCTTTGCTAATAGGTTATACAGGGATTTTGATATGGTAATTGGAATGTATCACGACCAGTTGCTTATTCCTTTTAAGCTTTTAAATTTCGGCGGAGGTGTAAATTATACTGCCGGATTGCCTATTGTAAGAACTTCACCGGACCATGGTGTAGCTTACGATATTGCCGGAAAGAATCTTGCTGATCCATCAAGTATGATACAGGCTTATAAATATGCTGAAATAATCGTAAAGAATAGAAAGAGAAATGCCTGAAGTTAAAAGAAAAAATATCTATGAGAGCTTACCGCTAATTTACAACCATTTGATGAGGAGAATAAGATACGATTACTGGGCTGATTATCTCTTTCACTTAACGTCTAAATATGTATCAACGCAAGCAACAGTACTTGAATTAGCTGGAGGAAATTGTAAGCTAGCCGAATTCATGAGAAAGAAATATCCACACATAATTGTTTCTGATCTTTCTGCAGAAATGCTTGCGAGTTCCGAAGATACAACTTTAAGTAAAGTTTGTTGTGATATGCTTTTCCCACCCTTTAAAAAAACATTTGATCTTATATATATAACTTTTGATAGTATTAATTATCTTCTTACTAAGAAAAAAATGTTATTATTTTTTAATGGGATAAAAAGATTATTGCGCGATAATGGTATTTTTGCATTTGATGCATCTTTGGAACGCAATAGTATAAGTCATATTTCTCAACCCGTTAGAAAAGCCAGATATAATGGATATAATTATGTGCATAAAAGTACTTATGATAAAGGAACCCGTATTCACAAAAATGTTTTTAATATAATATTTCCTGACGGAGTTGTCTATAAAGAAGTTCATAAGCAAAAAATATTAGAATATTATGACTATTTTGATTTAATTGAGAAAGCCGGTCTTTATGTTGTTGAATGTTTTGACGCGTTTACATTTAATAACGGAAAAGCAAGTTCTAAAAGGGTTCAATTTGTAGTTAAAAAAGCATAGGGAATTATAATGTTATCATTCAGTAATGTTGACTTTGCATATCAAGCACACCAGATTTTTACAGACTTGAATTATAGACTTGAGCCTGGCGAATTCAATTTTTTAATTGGAAGGAGTGGAGCAGGGAAGAGTACCCTTTTGCAAATGATTTATATGAACCTTTTCCCAAACAGCGGAGAATTACAGGTAGCAGGGTATGATTCGAAAACAATTAAGCCAAGAGATCTTCCTCACTTAAGAAGAAAAGTTGGGATAGTATTTCAGGATTTTAAACTTTTAAGGGACAGGAATATTTACGATAATCTTTCTTTTGTTCTTGAAGTAACTAATACTCCTGGCAAGGAGATAAAAAAAAGAGTTAATGACGCTCTAACCGATGTAGATTTATTTCACAGACGTTTTGGAATGCCGGATGAATTATCAGGTGGCGAGAAACAAAGGATCGCGATTGCAAGGGCAATAATTAATGAACCTGCTCTCGTATTAGCTGATGAGCCAACCGGTAATCTTGATCCGGAAACTTCAGGTGAAATTCTAGAAATATTAATGAAGATTCATGCAAGAGGAACAGCTGTACTTTTTGCAACCCATAATTATGACATAGTAAAAAAATTCGGGGATCTCAAAATAGTAAAACTTGAAAATGGAAAGGCCGTTAAAGCCGTGCTTAAGCAGAAGTAGAAAATTTATTTGAGTCTCTTTCCTTCAGGGCAAGCATAATTCTTTTTGTTACCTCATCAACTGGACCGAGTGCATCGATATAAATTACTTTTTTCTTTGATTCGTAATGTTTTAGCACAGGTTGGGTTTCTTCTTTAAAAACTTCCATTCTGTGCTTTATTACCTCTTCCTTATCGTCGGTCCTGAGATAAAAACTATTTTCCGAATTGCATACCGGACATTTAGTTAATTTTTCTATCTCTGTCAGGGAAAAAATATTTTTACATACTTTACAGGCTCTTCTGTTTGACAGCCTTGTGACAATCTCTTTTTCATTTGCCTGAAGTGTTATCACACAAACATTATTAATGTTCATTTCAGCAAGCATATCGTCTATTGCATGAGCCTGCACATGAGTTCTAGGAAAGCCATCAAGAATAAAACCTTTTTTGCAATCGTCCTGCTCAAGCGTATCTTTAATGATTCCTATCATTATATCATCAGAAACCAACGCACCCTTATTCATAGCTTGTTGTGCTTTAATTCCTAAAGGTGTTTTTTCTTTTACTGCTTTCCTTAAAATATCCCCTGTTGAAATGTGTGGAATGCCAAATTTAGAAGAAAGAATTTTGGCTTGCGTCCCTTTTCCCACCCCGGGAGAGCCAAATAATATAATTCGCATGAAAATCTCATTATTTTATAATGCAAATTATTAATAATAGCTTTGCAAAGCAAGCAGGTGATCAAAAGCGTAATGTAAAAGTAGTTCCTTCTCCGGGTAAAGAAGTTACTCTTAAATTTCCTCTGTGAGCGCGCATAATTTGCTGTGATAAACTCAATCCGATTCCCGATCCGCCTTTTCTGGTTGTATAAAATGGAATAAAGATCTTTTCAATAATATCTTCAGGGATTCCGGGTCCATTATCAATTACCTGAATTTTCGCGTGTCCGCCGCGATCAATAAAGGCAATTAAATTAATAACCGGACTTTTTGTTTCTTCAAGTGCATACATTGAATTTAGTACAAGATTAATTAATACTTGTTCAACCTGATCTGCGTCGGCAGTAATTACAAAACTTTCAGGTTTAACGGAGCATGATAATTGTATCTTCCTTTTTGATATTTCCTCAGTAAGGAGTGTATTTACTCTCTTGAACAAATTATCAACATTTACTAATCCAAAATTTGGTATAGGCACTTTGGTCAGATTTCTGTAAGCGTCAACAAAATGAAGTAAGCCGTTGCTGCGTTTCTGAATTGTATTTATTGCCCCTCTCACATCTATTAAATGTTCTTTAAGATCATCTTCATTTTTAGATGGACTAGATTCATAATTTTTTAGTATACTATCTGCCGTTGAAGCCAGAGAAGTAATCGGTGTAATTGAGTTCATAATTTCGTGTGTAAGAACCTTTATTAATTTTTGCCAGGCTTCAATTTCAATATCTTCAAGTTCATTTTGAATGTTCTGAAGTGAGACCAGCGTAAATTCTTTGCCTCTCATCCTGAATTCGGTTGCAGAAATAGCTAGTTGTATTAATTCATTATCATCAACTATTTTTTGAAGTAACTTGTTTCCTGATCTAAGCTTTAATAATGCGGCAGGAAAATCTTTATCAAATTTCGAAAGCTCATTTATATTTTTAAGAGCACTCAATTTGAACATTTTCTTTGCTGAATTATTTATTAATTCAATTTCGCCATCAGATGTGTACGCGATAAGCCCTATTCCAATGTGCTGGATAACAGTTTGCAGATAACGATAATGTTCTTCTTTCTCGGCACGTGTATTTTGAAATTTGCTGATTACTTCCGAGAACGAACTACTTAAATCTTCGAACGATGAACCTTTTAATTTTAAGTTGAAGTTCTGAGAAAAGTCAGAGTATTTTATTGAATCAAGGAAGCGAACAATCTCTTTATTTGTCCTGCTTACGAATTTGATCAGAAAATAAATTTGTAAGAATATGATAATTGAAAGGATGAAAATTGTAGCATATAGCTGTGTATTTAAGATAATGTAGATTTCAAGAGCAATAGTCAAAAAAAGAATGACCACTCTTAAAATTATCAAAAGGCCGAATCTTTTAAAGACCATATTTTTCAAGCCTTCTGTAAAGAGAAGCCCTGGTCAAACCCAGATCACGTGCAGCTTTTGTAATGTTTCCGTTATGTTTTCCAATTGCTTTAATTATGAGCATCTTTTCGGCATCTTCGATATGATAATTCGGGAAAATGATTTGTTGTTCTGTAGGTCTTTCGTGTGTTGACAGCAGGAAATCCGTTGGATGTAAAACTTCAGCTTCGGTCATAATTACAGCCCTCTCTATTGCGTGTTGAAGTTCGCGGACATTTCCCGGCCACTGATAATCCACTAGTTTATTTAAAGCGCCGGATGAAATTTCTTTTAGTTCTTTATTATATTTCTTTAAATAAATATTAAGGAAATGATTACACAATAATGGCACATCTTCTTTTCTTTCACGAAGAGGAGGTATGTTTATTTCAACTGTGTTTATCCGGTACAAAAGATCCTGCCTGAATTGTTTTTGATTAACGAGTTCGTTTATAGATGCATTAGTCGCGCAGATCAGCCTGAAGTCGACAGGCTTAGGTATGTTAGAGCCTATTCTCGTCACAAGCCTGTTCTGGAGAACAGTTAAAAGTTTTGATTGAAGATTAGGGGAAATATTTGCAATCTCATCGAGAAAAAGAGTTCCATCTGAAGCTGCTTCAAATCTGCCGGGTTTATCTTCTTTTGCATCTGTAAATGCTCCTTTAACATAACCGAATAATTCGCTTTCGAATAAAGATTCGGAAATGGCTCCCATATCGACTGTGAGAAATATTTCATTTGCTCTTTCGGAATTTCTATGTATTGCACGGGCAATTAATTCTTTACCGGTTCCGTTTTCTCCGACGATCAAAATATTTGCATCGGTTTTCGAAACTTTATTTATTATACCAAATATATTCCTGATTGATTGTGAATCACCAACAATGTTGTGGAAATTTTTATCGAGATCATTGCTAAGCAATTTTTGTCGCGATATTAAATCATTAACTTCTCTGTTAGATTTGCTCAATTTCATTGCAGAAGAAACTGTGGCAAGTAATTTTTCATTCTGCCATGGTTTTATTACAAAATCTGTTGCGCCTTCTTTTATAGCTTTAATTGCCATTTCAATATTTCCATAGGCCGTAATTAAAACCACAACCATATTGGGATCAGATTCAAGAATATTCTTCAGCCACTCAAATCCTTGTTTACCGCTGTTGCTGTCACCTGAAAAATTCATATCAAGTAGAATTACATCGTAATTTGTATTTGATATCAGAGTAGGAATTAGGTTGGGATTTTTTTCGATATGTACAACAGAGTAAAATTGTTTTAATAGTAACCGTGCTGAATAAAGTACATCTTCATCATCGTCGATAATTAGAATATTTCCAGACTTTTTTGCCATATCCATAGTCCCAAAATTTATTCAAATATTATTCCGTAAAAGGTGATTAAAATTATCTATTTTAGGTATCATAATTTTAATTTCAGTAGTTCGTAAACGGACAATAATGTCCGTATGCGTACATAAATATAACCAATTTAATTAAAAAGCATATAGTTATGGATGTGGCTAATTTCCTGATTATTTGCGTTTATCAATGATCAATGGTTCAATAAATATTTTAGTGGATGCCAATTTATAGGATAAGAAGGAAGCATTATTGAGGCACGAGAGTTGTTAAATGTAACCAAAATTGATAATTAGCTATCTAAAACTATAGGCGCTTAAGGAGATAACTTGGATAGAAAAATCGAAAAAAAACCACTCTACAAAAGAAGAAACTTTCAACTTGGTGTTGGTGGGGGAATAATATTTTTAATTCTGATAATTTTAATACTGAGTGACACTGGCTCGAAACTTAATGTTGAAAAAGATAAGATCACGATCTCCGAAGTGAAGATGGGTGATTTCCAGGAATTTATTCCGGTCACAGGTAACATTTTGCCGAAGAATACCGTTTTTCTCGATGCAGTTCAAGGTGGGGCAGTCGAAAAAAAATATGTTGAAGAAGGTGCAATGCTAAAGAAGGGAGATAAGATATTAAAACTTTCGAATACTGCAGTTCAATTAAATGCGCTTCAACAGGAGGCATTAACCTATCAACAAATTAATGAATCAAGAAACAGTCGTCTTTCAATAGAGCAAAATTCAATTAATCTGAAAAGAAACGTACTGACGGTTCAGTTAACCTATCAGCAAGACAAAAGGAATTATGAAAGAGATAAAGCTTTGTGGGATAAAAAATTAACATCAAAAGATAATTTTGAACAGTCGAGAGATAGTTACTTAAATTCTATAGCCCAGAAAAAACTTGCTGAAGAGAATTATCAAAAAGATTCAATAAAAAGTGCATCCCAGCTTAAACAAATTGATGAGTCAATACAACGTTTACAGCAGAACCTTGGTCTAATTAGAGAAAGCATAGATAACCTTACAATAAGAGCGCCTATAACAGGACAACTTACTGCACTAGATGCAGAGATAGGACAATCAAAATCCGTTGGAGAAAGATTGGGACAGGTTGACGTTCTTGATGGTTATAAAGTCAGAGCAGAAATTGATGAGTTTTACATTTCAAGAGTTAACAATGGACAGGAAGGCTCTGTTGAAATTAATGGCAAAGATTACAGGCTGGTAGTCAAGAAAGTTTTTCCAGAAGTAACGAATGGCAGGTTCCAGGTTGATATGTATTTTAAAAATGATAAAGCTCCTACCAATCTAAGGAGAGGTCAAACGCTTCAGATAAGACTTGAACTTGGAGATTTGACAAAAACATTATTACTTGCACGTGGTGGGTTTTATCAGAAGACAGGAGGACAATGGGTCTTTGTAGTTGATCCATCTGGTAATAATGCAGTTAAGAGAGAAATTAAATTAGGCAGACAAAATCCTGATTACTTTGAAGTGCTGGATGGATTAAAAGCCGGTGATAAAGTTGTTACTTCTTCTTATGACACTTACGGTGATATAGATAAACTTGTTTTGAAATAAGAATTAATAAATATAAAATTAATAACCAATAGAAGGGTGATCAAATGGGAAATAACATGATTAAAACCGGTAATCTCAAAAAACTGTATACAACCGATGAAGTGGAAACTACTGCACTTAATAATGTGAATGTTGAAATACGCGAAGGAGAATTTGTGGCTATAATGGGGCCTTCAGGTTGTGGTAAATCTACTTTATTAAATATTCTCGGACTGCTTGATAATCCTTCCGATGGTGAATATCATTTTCTTGATCACGAAGTTTCAAAGTATTCGGAAAGAGAAAGAGCAAATCTACGTAAGGCCAATATCGGTTTTGTATTTCAGAGTTTTAATCTAATTGACGAACTTACGGTGTTTGAGAATGTTGAACTTCCTTTACTTTACCTTGGCAAATCCTCTTCTGATAGAGAACAAATGGTTAGTGAAGTACTTGAAAAAATGCAAATTATGCACAGGAAAGATCATTTCCCCCAACAGCTTTCCGGCGGCCAGCAGCAGAGAGTCGCAGTTTCAAGAGCCGTTGTTGCAAAGCCCAAATTGATACTGGCAGATGAGCCTACAGGTAACCTTGATTCAAAGAACAGCGAAGAAGTGATGGATATACTTACAAAGCTGAATGATAATGGTACAACAATCGTAATGGTAACCCACTCACCGCACGATGCAGAATATAGTCATAGAATAATTCATTTATTCGATGGACAGGTTGTAACTGAAAATATTAAAGAGGGATATCACGTTTAATCTTCCTGTCAGCCTTTTGTCCAATAATATTTCTCTTAGCCATGGCAGCCGGAGTAAGTTAATAACTTTTCCGGTTGCCGGCTAAACTTACTTTCATCGGAGAAATTATGTTTAATAATTACTTAAAAGTTACAATCAGAAATATTTTTAAGAATAAAATTTATTCATTCATAAATATTGCAGGACTGGCAATTGGTTTAGCAGGATTTATTCTTATAACAATTTTAATTAAAAATGAATTGAGTTTTGATTCATTTCATAAAAACGGGGACAGGATTTACAGGGTTGTTGAAATTCAAAACCAGGATAATATTGGTAAACTAAAAGTTGCCGTAACTATGGGTCCGCTTGCAACTGCAATGAAAGATTATTTTTCAGGAGTTGAAAATAGTGCACGCATGGTTCCTGCACCACCCATGTTTTGTAAAATTGGTGATAAAGGGTTTTATGAAAAGGATATATCTTTTGCTGATCCTTCAATCTTTGATATTTTCACAATTCCTTTTATTGAAGGTAATCCTAAAACTGCATTACTCTCCCCGTTTTCAATTGTTTTAACAAAGAGTGCTGCACACAAATATTTCGGAAATGATGATCCGCTTGGAAAGGCGCTAACAATTTCAAGCATATTTGGTAAAAATGATTATAAGATAACAGGCGTAATTAAAGATTATCCAAAAAATTCCAATATGTATTTTACTATGCTTGCTTCCTATAATACTATGGAGCATTATGTAAGCTGGCTTAATACATGGGATAATAATACACTGGCAACTTTTGTTCTTTTAAAAGAGGAATTTCTCCTCAACAAATTGATAATCAGTTTACAAAATTTATTCATCATTACATTCCACCTGATCCTCAAACAGGTGAGCAATCCGATCTGCAAATGTATCTACAACAACTTAAGGACATTCATCTTTATTCCAGCGATATTGTTTATCAAACTTACAGTAAAAACCAGGGAAGCATAAGTACTGTTTATATATTTTCAGCAATAGCATTGTTTATTCTTCTGATTGCCTGTATAAATTTTATGAATCTGGCTACAGCCAGATCAGCAAAAAGAATGAAAGAAATTGGAATGAGGAAAGTACTTGGTTCAGGAAGAAAAAGTCTCGTTTACCAGTTTATTGGAGAGGCAATTTTAATTTCTTTCCTGGCATTTTTGCTATCAATCCTGTTGGTAGAATTATTGCTCCCGTACTTTAAAGATATATTTGATGGAAAAGTCATAATCTCTTTTCAGGATAATTTTACCTTTTTTTTAGAACTAATTGGAATAACAATTATCGTAGGTATTATCTCGGGAAGTTACCCTGCAATATTCTTATCTAAATTTCAGCCTGCAGAATCTTTAAAAGGGAATTTATCAAGCAATTTTAAAGGTGCTTTTCTAAGAAAATTTCTTGTCATCTCTCAATTTGCAATTGCGATTACACTTTTTATTTGCACAGGTATTGTAGCAAATCAAATGAGCTTTATTAAGAACAAAGATCTTGGATTTAATAAAGAGCACGTTATTTACATGCCTATCAGAAGCAAAGCAACAAGAGAAAAAATTAATTTATTAAAAACAGAATTATTAAAAAACTCAAATATTGTTAAAGTAGCAGCAAGTTCCGGCTTATTCGGAGCAAGTGGATCGGAGGGTACAGAAACAGTAGTTGGAACAAACAACCAGTTAAAAATGATGATGAGAAGGAGTTTTGTAGATTATGACTACCTGAAAACTATGCAAATGAAAATAGTAAAAGGTAGAAACTTTTCATTATCACACCCATCTGATTCAACTTCATCTGTAATTATTAATGAAGCTGCTGTACGAAAATTTGGCTGGGATAATCCAATTGGAAAACAATTTGAGGGGACCCCTATTAAAACTGTAATTGGAGTAGTAAAAGACTTTAATTTCTTTAGCCTGCATTCCAAAATTGGTCCATTGGTTATGTCAATTAATCCCGATCAGTTTTATTTCCTACTTGTGCGTGTTAAACCGGAAAATATTTCTGCAACCGTAAATTTTGTAAAAAATACCTGGAATAGTGTTGTTCCGGGAAGACCATTCGATTATTCTTTCCTTGATCAGACTTTTAATGAATTATATAAAAATGATGAAAGAACGGGGGAGATGTTTGGATTTTTTGCGTCACTGGCAATCTTTATAGCATGCCTGGGATTATTTGGGTTAGCTGCTTACACAGGCGAACAAAGGATTAAAGAAATTGGGGTTAGAAAAGTTTTAGGCGCATCTGTTTCCAGCATAGTATTTTTAATTTCAAAAGATTTTATAAAACTTGTAATTATTTCGGGAATCATAGCAGTACCAGTTTCTTATTTCGCAATGAATTACTGGCTGCAGGACTTTGCCTATAGAGTAAATATTGGTCCTGGCATTTTTATTCTTGCAACATCTCTAGCCTTTTTAATAGCGTTTATTACAATAAGTAGCCAGGCTTTAAAGGCGGCCACTTCAAATCCTGTTAATGCAATCAAATACGAGTAATCGTTCGAAATGTATTATTCATGGCTATGATACTATAAAGATTAATTAGTAATCTGGAGGTTTAATGTTCAAGAATTATATTAAAATTGCATTTAGAAATATAAGAGGACAAAAAGGATATTCTTTTATAAATATTTTTGGTTTGGCCGTAGGACTTACCTGTGCCATTCTAATAATAGCTTATATTCAAAATGAATTAA
This sequence comes from uncultured Bacteroidota bacterium, assembly GCA_963772675.1. Taxonomy (GTDB): domain Bacteria; phylum Bacteroidota; class Ignavibacteria; order Ignavibacteriales; family Ignavibacteriaceae; genus JAKAGZ01. The sequence goes on along the minus strand of CAVYYF010000003.1, from coordinate 21,805 downwards.
GTTATGATAAGTTCAATAAAAATTCTGACCAAATTTACAGAGTTACACGTGAATGGTTTAATAATAACGGTGAGAGCAGCTTACATTTAGCAAGAGTTGCGCCGCCTATAGGTCCGTTACTAAAAAATGATTTTCCCCATATAGTAAAAGAGGAGGCTAGGTTTTTACACGATAATAATACCTTTCTTGAAATAAATAATAATGCTGTTATTGAAAACAATTTTTACTGGGCTGAACAATCGGCATTTAATATTTTCACAATACCTTTTATCGAAGGCGATCCCGCTACTGCGCTTAAAGAACCACAAAGCCTGGTAATTACACAATCTGCTGCAAAGAAATATTTTGGTAATCAGGATCCATTGGGTAAAACCATTAAATATGAACATGATTATGATTTTAAAATCACCGGCGTTATTCAGGATGTTCCTGAAAACTCACACTTTCATTACGATTTTTTAGCCTCATTTATTACACTTTATAACCCGGCTGCTATTGGAAGGAAAACACTTGAAACAAACTGGGGAAGCAATAATTATATCACTTATTTGTTGTTGCCGAAAAATTTTCCGATTAAAGAATTAAAGGACAAAATTCCGGCTTTTATGGATAAGCATATTTTGCAACATATTCGCGAGGAAGGTGGTCAACTTCCTGAAAGACTACCGCATAATTACACAACTTTGCATTTTCAAAAGCTGACGGATATACATTTATATTCACATTTAACAACGGAAATTGAACCAAACGGAGATATTGACACTGTATATTTACTCGGAGCTGTAGCTCTTTTCTTATTGTTGATTGGCTGCATCAATTTTATGAATCTTGCAACTGCGAGGTCTGCAAAGAGATCAAAGGAAATTGGAGTCAGAAAAGTAATGGGAGCTAATAGGGGGCAACTCATTAAACAGTTTCTTGGTGAGTCTATGGTAACGGTTTTTATTTCTCTTGTCTTCTCAATAATTCTAGTGGAACTTGCTATAAGACCGTTCAGTGACTTCATGGAAAGAGATTTGCAATTTAATTTAACAGGTAATTTACCATTAGCTACTATTATAATAGGTATTACTTTATTTGTAGGTTTGACTGCAGGCATTTATCCCGCATTCGTTTTATCATCGTTCAATCCTTCTAAATCTCTTCATGATAAGCAATTATTCAGCAGAAAGTCTGTTCTCCGGTCGGCACTTGTAGTGTTGCAATTTGTAATTTCAATAACATTATTAATATCCGTAGGTGTTGTTTACTCACAGATGCAATTTGTGCAGAATAAAGACCTCGGTTATAATAAAGAACATCTCATAGTTTTGCCTTCTAGCGGAAAAATAAAAAATAATCTCGATTCATTTAAGAGCCAGCTTTTGCAAAATCCGAATATTAAAATGGTAACAAGTTCCAGGCTTGTTCCTTCAAATATGTTGTTGAACAGTTGGGGAGGTCGTATTTATAAGAACGGTAAAATGGAACCATTAGGCTTTCGTCTTGCTGTGCAGGAAGTAGATTATGATTTTATCAACACTTATCAACTTAAAATGATTGCCGGAAGAGAATTTTCAAAGAAATATGCCACTGACGATAGCACCGCGTTTATTCTGAACGAATCAGCTGTCAAAAAAATAGGCTGGACAAATGATGAAGCAATCGGCAAAAGATTACATTATGGCGGAAGGGATGGTAAAGTAATTGGAATAGTTAACGATTTTAATTTCGAAACATTACACAATGAAATTGTACCTATTATTTTTCTTATAACTAAAACGGGTAATAACCAGGTTACTGTTAGAATTAGTGGGAAAGACATTCCTACAACTTTGAGTTTCTTAAAATCCAAATGGGGGAAGTACAGGGCAGGCTATCCTTTCGATTTTGCTTTTCTTAATGAAAGATTAAATAGCCTGTACAGAAAAGATCAGAAGCTGGGTACTGCTTTCGGAATATTTGCTATGATAGCAATTATTATTGCGTGTCTTGGATTATTTGGTCTTGCATCATATACATCTGAGGTAAGGACAAAAGAAATAGGTGTACGAAAGGTATTAGGAGCCTCCGTTTCGAATATTGTTCTTTTAATATCAAGAGAATTCTTCTGGCTTATCATAATTGCAAATATTGTTGCCTGGCCGATAGCATACTATGCAATGAATAAATGGCTGGGTGAATTTGCATATGCTACTGGAATAAATATTTGGCTGTTTATTTCTGCCGGTGCTCTGGCACTTTTCATAGCAATTGTTACAGTTAGTTATCAATCAATAAAAGCAGCTATCCAGAATCCTGTTAAATCACTAAGGTATGAATAACATTTCATTATTTATAACTAAAAAGGATTAACTAATGATCAGAAATTATTTGAAGATTGCATTCAGGAACATCGTGCGGTTTAAAGTTTTTTCTACCATAAATATTTTCGGCCTTGCTGTCGGAATAGCTTCCAGTATCCTGATCTTCCTTTTTGTACGGAATGAATTAAGCTATGATGCATTTCATAAAAATGCAAATGATATTTATCTAGTTCAAAAATACAGGCACACCGCAGTTGGATTAAAAATACTTAATGATACCTGGATACCTTTATTACAAAAATTAGAAAATGATTATGCTGATGTTGATGGGGGTACAAGGTTATTCAATAGTAATGATTGGGTGCAAACGACAGGTAAACATAAGTTCAGAGAAAATATTACTTATGCAGATCCAAGCATTCTAACTGTTTTTACTTTCCCCTTAAAATTAGGGGATCCTTCAACAGCATTAAAGAATAAAAATTCAATAGTAATATCAGGAGAGATTGCAAAGAAATATTTCGGCGACGATAATCCTATTGGTAAATCCCTGGAAATTAATTTTAGTAACAATTACACTATTACCGGGGTGCTTGATAAAGTTCCACAGAACTCCACGATTTCAACAGATATTATAGCTCCTTTTGGTAGTGCAGTTGATGAAAATGATCCTAAGGTTCAGAAGAACTGGAATGGTGCATTCCTTAATACATTTGTGAAATTAAAAGACGGAGCAACGGCTGCAGCAATTGAAGCACAAATGCCGGAATTTATTAAAAATATTTGGGGTGAAGACGGACCAAACGGTTCAAAACAACTCGAGTTGAAATTACTTCCCCTGCTGGATTGGCATAATAATCTGGCTAACACACGGACTTTTGCATATATACTTATTTTCATTGCTATTGTGATATTGATTATTGCTTCAGTCAATTTCATGAATCTCTCTACTTCACGGTCATTAGAAAGAGCAAAGGAAATCGGTATGCGAAAAGTTCTTGGGGCAGGGAAGCCGCAACTGATAAAACAATATCTAGGTGAATCGATATTTATGAGTTTTCTCTCTTTACTTATTGGGCTGGGAATTTCTGAGCTTTTAATACCTGTAATGAATGATCTTTATAAACTGGATATAAGCCATAGCTTCTTTTTTGTACCATCAACTATTTTGATTCTTCTTGCAATTTGCATTTCTGTTGGAGTTGTGTCTGGAATTTATCCCGCTCTGGTTCTGTCACACTTTAGAGCGCTTGATTCATTATCAGGTGAGGTAAAAACATCTAAGAAGGGAATATTTTTCAGAAATATTCTTGTAACAATCCAATTCGCACTTTCTGTCATACTTATTGCAGGTACAATAATCGTGTGGAATCAAACAAATTATATGAAGGACCATAACACGAATTTTGATAAGGATAATGTAGTTGTTTTACCTGTTTCACTCGGGGACTTTGGAGATAGAAAAGCAGCAGTAAATAAAATTGAATTATTTAAAAATGAATTGAAAAGAAACAGTAATATTATAGATGTTTCTTCTTCAATGTCGGTGCCCGGAAATGTTACGAACGCAAATGTTTTTGCCACACCGGAAGACTGGAAATCTCCCCAACCCTTAAGGATGAGAATTACAGCTAATGACGAAGATTTCTTCAAAATATATAAAATAGATTTTATCGACGGAAGAAATTTTTCAAAGGAAATGACAACCGATAAAAAAGATGCGATTATTTTAAATGAATCTGCTATGAAAGATATGGGCTGGATAAAAGCTATAGGTAAAAAAGTAAAAATTGGCGGTAGTTTTTTCAGTGTGATCGGGGTCGTTAAAGATTACAACACCGAATCTCTTGAAGTTGAAGTAAGGCCGCTTATCCATTTTTACAGAACAACAGAAAGTTCAGCACCGAGATTTCTATCAGTAAAATATAATAGTAAAAATACTGAAGCTGTGCTTGCATTCCTGAAAAGTAAATGGAGAGATTTGGATCCTGAAAGAAGTTTCGATTATTTCTTTGCTGACAAAAATTTCGAAATGCTTTATGCCAGCCAGGACAGGATGGTAACAGTTGTAAGTTATTTTTCAATCCTTGCAATTATAATTGCTTCTCTCGGGCTATTTGGACTATTGGCTTTTAATATAGTACAGAGAAGAAAAGAAATAGGCATTAGGAAAGTCCTCGGTTCTTCAACTTCAGGAATATTATTACTTTTAACTAAAAAATATTTACTACTTATTATTTTAGCAAATTTAATTGCCTTTCCATTAACCTTTTATTTAATGAATCAATGGTTGCATGAATTTGCATACCGAATTAGTATAAATGCATGGTCGTTCTTTATAGCAGGGTTTATAGTTTTAGCTATCGCATCTTTATCTATTTGTATTCAGGCTATAAAAGCCGCCACTGAAAATCCTGTTAATAGTTTAAGATATGAATAAGGTATTTGGGAGGATAATTTATGTTTAAAAATTATTTACACATTGCATTAAGAAATATGAAAAAGTACAAGGCTTTTTCATTTATAAATATAATAGGCCTTGCAGTAGGTACGGCTTGCTGTATTTTAATATTCCTTTATGTAAAAGATGAACTAAGTTATGATAAATTTAATCTTAAGGCTGACCAGACATATCGTATATATTTACAGGGACGAATCCATAATTCGGAGTTAAGTACTGCAACTTCTCCGGCACCTATGGGCACTGCAATGCTTAATAATATTCCTGAGGTAGAGAATTACACGCGGGTCAGGAACTTTGGATTTCCTGTAATGAGGTATAAGGACAAAGCTTTTAGTGAAGAAAAATTTTATTGGGCTGACTCAACTTTCTTCCAGGTATTTACTGTGCAATTTATTGAAGGCAATCCGAATACTGCATTGACTAAACCCAAGAGTGTGGTGATCACTAAAGCTATGGCAAAAAAATATTTTGGCAATGAGGATCCAATGGGCAAAATATTAAATGCTGATCACAGGCGTGATTATATGGTAACCGGAGTTGTAAAGGGATTTCCTCGTAATTCACATTTTCATTTCGATTTTATTGCTTCGTTATCAACGTACGAAGATAGTAAAAATCCATTTTGGTTAAGCAATAACTATTATACTTATATCGTTTTACATAAAGGAGCTGATCTTCATAAAGTCTTCAACGAAATGAAAGATATGGTTAAGAATTTTGTCGGGCCACAGATTAAAGCTGCGGCCGGTGTTTCTTTGGAGCAATTTGAATCAACAGGAAATAAATATGGTTATAACCTGCAGCCTCTGACATCAATTCATCTTCACTCACACCTGGACTATGAAATTGAACCGAACAGCGATATTTCTTATGTGTATATATTTTCGGCTATTGCCATTGCAATATTACTGATTGCCAGCATAAACTTTATGAATCTTTCTACTGCACGGTCGGAACGCCGCGCTAAAGAAGTGGGAATAAGAAAAGCACTGGGATCAAACCGTCCGCAACTTATCAGGCAATTCATTGCAGAGTCAATATTAATGAGCATTCTTTCTGTTTTTATTGCAATCGGCATCGTTGAACTACTTGTACCTTTATTCAATGATTTATCCGGGAAACAGATGAATCTTAACTTGTTAAATAATATTTCGTCTGTTCCAGTACTTTTAGGTTTTGGATTGGTTGTGGGAATTATGGCAGGTGTTTACCCCGCATTTTACCTTTCATCTTTTGATCCGGCACATATTTTAAAATCGGACACAAGAAAAGGTAGCAGGAAATCCCTTTTAAGAAGCGGTCTTGTAATTTTCCAGTTTGCTGTTTCTATTATTTTATTTATTGGAACTTTTATAATTCATGATCAGCTCAGTTATATTCAAAATAAAAACCTAGGCTTCAACAAGGAACAAATTGTTGTTATAAACAAAACAGATGATATAGGAAAGCAGATAGAGTCTTTTAAACTCGAATTAGCAAACAATCCTAAAGTTGTTTCTGTTAGTAATACGACAGCTATCCCGGGAAAGCAGGGAGGTGATAGCGCTTATAAACTTGAAGGATCTTCAGCAAATAAAAGTCTGGATCTAAGGGTAATGGTTTGTGATTATAATTTCTTTAAAACTTATGGAATCAACATGGCGGAAGGAAGGTTTTTTTCGAGAGAACATCCTTCTGATACAATGGCAGTTGTAATTAATCAGGCAACTGCAAAGAACCTTGGTGTTGCTAATCCTATAGGAATGAATCTAGTGCAATTGGGCAGAACAGCCGATCAATCTATTAAATATAAAATTATTGGTGTGGTAAAAGATTTCAATTATGAATCACTGCATCAGAAAATTCGTCCTATGGTAATTCACTTATTCAGAAATGGAAATTTCGGTAGATTTGTTTCTGTACGAATAACTGCCGGAGACTATCAGAGTACAATTACCTCGCTTGAAAAAACCTGGAAAAAATTTGCAGATGATCAGGCTTTTGAATATAACTTTTTCGATCAGGACTGGGAACATTTATATTTTGCTGAACAACGCACAAGCAAAGTTTCTATTGTGTTTTCAGTGCTTGCCATTTTTATAGCCTGCCTTGGATTGCTCGGACTTGTAGCATTTATCACTGAACAGCGCACAAAAGAAATTGGAATACGGAAAGTTCTTGGAGCGAGTGTCTCCGAAATATTTATGCTTCTTTCAAAAGAATTTACAAAATGGGTGCTGATAGCAAATATTATCGCCTGGCCGCTGGCATATTATACTATGAATAACTGGCTAAGTAATTTCGCCTACAGAGTTTCTATTACTCCGCTAGTATTTCTTTATTCAGGAATCATTTCTTTGATTATTGCTATTGGAACTGTGAGTACACACGCAATCAAAGCTGCAAGATCAAATCCCGTTAAATCATTAAGGTATGAATAATTAGTTGGGGTAATAAAATGTTAAAAAATTATTTCAAAATTGCTATAAGAAATTTATTTAAGAATAAGCTTTATTCTTTTGTAAACATTGCCGGGCTTGCAATAGGAATGTCTGCCTGTATATTAATATTGCTCTGGGTAACTGATGAATTAAGCTTTAATAAATTCAATAAAAATTACGACAGTATTTTTGTTATCCCTCAAACACAACATTATCAGACTGTTGGTGATTTTACAGTTATGCCCACACCTATTCCTCTTGCGCCTGCGCTGAAATCAGAAATCCCGGAAATAAAATATGCTACCAGGTACGAAGCTTACCTGGGGAAAAGAAAGGTTACTTATAAGAACAAGACATTTAATCAACAGGTTAATTTCGCTGATCCCGATTTTTTTAAAATGTTCAGCTTTGATTTTATAGAGGGTGATAAAGAAAATGCGTTAAGAGATATTTCCTCAATAATAATCACGAAGGAAATGGCTGAGAAATTTTTTGAAAATGAAGAGCCTATAGGCAAAATCATAAAAATGGACGACAGGTTTGATATGGTTGTTAGCGGTGTTGTCAAAAATGTGCCTGAAAACTCGGATATTAAATTTGATATGCTGGTACCGATTGCGTTGTTTAAAGACCTTGGTTTCAACATGACCAACTGGGGACAGAATATGCTTCACACATATGTAATGCTAAAAAATCCGGCACAGGCGGGTGAAGTTACTAAAAAAATTGAAGGAAGGTTAAAAAAAGAATTAAATGCTTCTACGGCAGGCAAAATGTTTCTCTACCCGTTGAATAAGCTTCACCTATATTCGATATCAGGGAAGGGAGGAAGGATTGAGACTGTAATTATTTTTTCTATTATAGCATTCTTCATCCTGATTATCGCATGTATTAACTTTATGAATCTTGCAACGGCCCGGTCGGCAAAGAGGGCCACGGAAGTAGGAATTAAGAAAGCTGTCGGTGCAACTCGTCCGCAGATTGCAAAGCAATTTTTTGGTGAATCGTTATTATATACTTTCATTTCCCTGGCATTTGCAATTTTATTAGTCGAAATCTTGCTGCCGCTGTTTAATGATATTTCAGGCAAAGAATTAGCGCTAAGCCAGGTAAACGGAGACACTATTCTCCTTATCCTGTTTGTAACGCTTTTAACAGGAATAGTTGCGGGTATTTACCCGGCTCTTTTTCTTTCCGGATTTAAGCCAGTAGAAGTGTTGAAAGATAAACTGTCTGTGAAATCCTCGAAATTTTCTCTCAGACAAATTCTTGTAGTAATCCAGTTTGCTATCTCAATAATATTAATAATCGGAACTACTGTCGTTTATCTGCAGATGCATTATATGCTTAATAAAAACCTAGGACTTGATAAAAACAATATTATCTATATTAATCTTTCTGATCAATTGCAGAAAAATCCCAAATCATTAAAGACCGAACTTTTAAGGAACACAAATATAAAAAGCGCATCCGTAAGTACGCATCTTCCGATAGCTGTTTACAGTAACGGTGGCGGATGGAAGTGGGAAGGTAAAGATCCGAATCAGGATGAACTTATTAGTTCAATGGGGGCTGATAATGATTTTTTGAAGACTTACGATATTAAGTTAAAAGAAGGGCGCTATTATTCAAAAGAATATCCCTCAGATGATTCTTTATCATTAGTAATAAACGAGACTTTTGCGGATTTGATGGGGATGGAAAATCCTGTCGGGAAAACACTGTCACGTGGGGGAAACAGGCACTGGAACATAATCGGTGTTGTAAAGGATTTTAATTTTCTTCAGCTGCAGAGAAATATAGGACCGCTGATAATTTGGCCGGACCCCACACCCAGACTATTGTCAATGAAAATAAATAATGCTGATCTGGGCAATACTCTCAACTTCATCCAGGCAACCTGTAAAAAGTTCGATCCAAAATTTGTGTTTGATTATGAATTTCTTGATAAGACTTATGAACAAATGTATACATCCCAACAAAGGCTTGGACAAATATTTAATTCCTTTGCTATTCTCGCAATTATAATTTCCTGCCTGGGACTTTTAGGACTAGCATCTTATGTTGCTGAATTAAAGACCAAAGAAATTGGAATTAGAAAAGTATTAGGGGCTACTAGCTACTGGAATTACTTATTATCTATCAAAACAATTTATTCTATGGGTTTTACTTGCTAACCTTATAGCCTGGCCTGTTGCGTATTATTTTATGAAAAAATGGCTTGAGGATTTTGCTTACAGGATAGAGTTCCCCTTTTGGGTCTTATTTGCTTCTGCTATATTAGCAGTGTTGATTGCTTTAATTACGGTCAGTTCACAGGCTATTAAAGCGGCAAATTCAGATCCGGTTAAATCTTTGAGGTATGAATAATAAAATGCACAGGTAAGAAGACAATGTTAAAAAATTATTTGAAGATTGCATTTCGCAATTTATTAAAATTCAAAACTTATTCCCTTATAAACATTACAGGGCTTGCTGTTGGTGTTGCTGCCTGCATTTTGATACTACTCTATGTCAAAGATGAACTCAGCTTTGATAAATATAATCTTAAAGCAGACCGTATTTACAGAGTTTACACTGCAGGTAAACTTACCGGCAGAGACCTTGATATGATAGTTACACCGGCACCTTTGGGACAAACATTTGTACACGACTTTCCTGAAGTTGTGCAATATACAAGACTGATGCCGAATTCGAATATGCTGATCCGCTATAAGGATAATGTGTTCAATGAAAAAAGGTTCTTCTGGGCGGACTCAACTATATTTGATGTTTTTACAATTCCATTTATAGAAGGCAATCCTAAAACTGCTCTGAACCAGCCTCATACTGTTGTATTAACTGAATCACTTGCAAAAAAATATTTTGGTAGTGAAGATCCGATGGATAAGATTATGAATTTTGAAGATGGTACAGCTTATACTGTCAGGGGTGTTGTCAAAGATTGTCCTGTTAATTCACATTTCCATTATGATATATTTGCATCAATGGCAAGCATTGAGGCCGGGAAGAATACTTTATGGATCGCTAATAATTTTTATACATATATTGTGCTTAAAAAAGGTGCTTCAGCAAAGGCACTAGAGGATAAAATACCTGAGCTTGTAAAAAAGTATGCCGGGCCACAACTGTACCAGGCGATGGGCATACCTTATGAAGAATTTCAGAAGAAAGGTGATTCTTATGAATTCCATTTGCAGAGGCTTACCGACATTCATCTTAAATCAAATCTAGATTATGAAATAGAACCAAATGGTGACATAAGCTACGTTTATATCTTTTCAATTATTGCACTTTTTATTTTGTTGATTGCCTGCATTAATTTTATGAACCTGACTACAGCCCGTTCAACAACCCGCTCGAAAGAAGTAGGCATCAGGAAGGTACTCGGTTCCAACAAAACGCAACTTATCAAACAATTTTTGGCTGAATCTATTTTACTTTCTTTTATAGCTGTGCTAGTAGCAATTGCACTTGTTGAGACATTTCTTCCTTCTTTCAACGATCTGGCAGCCAAACAGCTTGAAACAAATTTTACCAGTTTTTCTGTAATTGCAGCTCTTGTAGTCGGAGTGTTAATAATAGGTTTGATAGCAGGAAGCTACCCGGCATTTTTCCTTTCGCATTATAAACCTGTTAAAGTATTGAAAGGTGCACTGGATAATAACAAAAGAAGTTGGTTAAGAAGCGGGCTTGTAGTTTTTCAATTCGCAATATCTATAATACTTTTTATAGGTACGCTTGTTATTTATAGCCAGCTTCAATATATACAGGATAAAAAACTCGGATTTGACAGGGAACATGTACTTGTAATTAACAGAGCCTGGGCTCTTGATAAGAAGACAAAAACTTTTAAGGATGAACTTTTAAAAGATTCTCATGTAATAAGTGCGACTAATTGTAATAACATTCCCGGGAGAATTTTCGGCCAGACAGTTTTTAAAGCAGAAAATGCTCCAGCTTCACAGCAGTCTCTGCTGGCAATTATGTCAGCAGATTATAATTTCGCTAAAACGCTGAAATTGAAATTAGAAGATGGAAGATACTTTTCTATAAATAATCCTTCTGATAGTCTGGCAGTTGTTATAAACGAAAGTGCTGTCAAAATTCTTGGTTTGAAAGACCCCGTAGGCAAACGAATAATAGTGATCGGACCTACGGCACAGCAGAGTGTTGCTTATAATGTTATTGGAGTGTTAAAGGATTTTAACTTTGAATCTTTGCATCAAAAAATACGGCCTCTCGCTGTTTTTCTTAGAACGGGGCTTACGTCATATTTGCCAATAAGAATAAGCCCCAAAGATGTAAAAGAAACGGTGGCCCTAATACAAACCAAATGGAAAAAATTTGTTCCGGATAAACCCCTTGAATATTTTTTTCTCGATGATGACTTTAACACCTTGTACCGTTCTGAGCAAAAAACGGGACAGATATTTACAGTCTTTTCAGTACTGGCAATTTTTATAGCTTGTCTGGGATTACTTGGTCTTGCCGCATTCACTGCTGAAAGAAGAACAAAAGAAATCGGAATAAGAAAAGTGCTTGGTGCGTCAGTTCCGGGAATTGTCTTTGCTCTATCAAAAGAATTTATCAAGTGGGTTCTAATAGCAAATATTATTGCCTGGCCGGTTGCATATTATATTATGAACAAATGGCTTGAATATTTTGCTTATAGAATTAATATGCCTTACTGGGTATTTTTTATCTCTGCCGTTGCTGCAATGATAATTGCCGTAATTACCGTTAGTTCACAAACAATAAAGGCGGCCAATTCAAATCCGGTAAAATCTTTGAGGTATGAATAAAAAGGGGAATGAGATGTTAAAAAATAATTTAGCTGCTATTTAATTCTATTTTCAGGCTATGAAAGCTCAATGGCAAATCCTGTTGAGTCATTACGATTTCAGTAAAACAAACTTATTTTGGTAAATTGCAGCCCATGGTTATTTTAAAGCGTCATAAGTACGGATCATTAAATCGTATTCATGCTTTTATCAGAGGGAAATAATAAAATGCAAAAGAAACAGGTTATTACAAATTTATTATTGCTAGGAATTTTATTGTTTAACTTAATTCCTGTCAAAGCACAAACATCATTAAGTGACGAAACACGTTTTCCGTGGGCAACTTCTCAAAAAGAATTTTTCAGAGATTGGCTGATTATCGGTGGATTTCCGAATCCGGATGGAAAAGGTTTTGATACCGATTATTTTCAGGCAACGGAGGCGAAGCGAATATTTCTCCTAAAGAGGGAATGACGCAAAAACTACCGAACGGAATCACCCTTGAATGGAAAAAATATGAATCGCCGTACAACTATATTAATTTTTTTAATATCCTCAAAAATGTTGAATACAGTAACAAGGTTGCTTACGCTTATAAAAATGTTCAGCGCGCGAAAGATGGTATAGTCATTCTTTCATTCGGGAATAATGTAGGTAACAAAATTTGGGTGAATGGCAAACTTATATACTCAAATAAAACCGATTACACCATAGGTGAAAATAATCAGGTTGAAGTTGACATGGTTAAAGGTGAAAATTCAATAATCCTTAAATCGGTGGATGGCGGCTGGACCTGGGGATTCTGGATGCGTTTAATTGAACCCGGTAAATTATCACTTGCACAGGATTTCCAATTGTCACCTTCAATTGTAAAAATGGCGGAGAAAAATAAGCTTATTGTAAAAACTGATAGAACTCTCAATCCTGAAATTCAGAAAATAGATGTAACAGTTAAAGTCAGGGCTGCAGGTGGGGAAGTAGCTGCAGAAAAAACAGTAAAGCGCTGTGATGAAGTATCATTTAATACCGAAGATTGGGATGAAGGCGTTTATGATATTTGTCTGACAAGCATTACTAATAAAGGAGAAATAGTAACTGCCTATTTATACTGGTACAAAGGTGATGCTATCCAGGCAGCAAAGGAACTTGTAGCAAGCGTACCCGAAAATCCTGTAACACCAAAAGAAATTGTACATGTTATGCTTTCGGAATTAATCTTCGACAGAGTGGGAAAAGATTTATCAAAAATTGATTCATCTCAGATAAGTGCACTTTACTCTCCTTTGATGGAGTATGAAGAATTGAAAAATAATTCAAACGTCCGTGAAAATGGATTTGTAAGATTGGCTTACAGGGATGAAGTTGACAACACGCCTCAGTTTTGCCGTGCATATCTGCCTATGAATTATGATCCCGAAAAAAAATGGCCACTTGTTGTAAATCTTCACGGTTATTACGGCGCAAATCCGGTTTATGTTAAATGGTGGTCAATTGAATCAAGACATATGGATTTAGTTGATAAATTTCCTGTAATTGATATCGAACCGCACGGTCGGGAAACACAAGTTACACAGGAATTGGCGAGAAGGATATTTTAAAATGTATTGAGATGGCTAAAGAGAAATTTAACATTGATGAAGACCGTATTTATTTGAAAGGCGAATCGATGGGCGGCGGCGGAACCTGGTATGTTGGAACGAGACACACAGATATTTTTGCGGCTATTGCGCCTGTTTACGGAGGCTGGGATTACCACGTAAATATGACTGAAGATCAAGTTTCCAAAATGACAGAACGTGAAATTTTTAACCTGGAAAAAAGCAGCAGCTTTGCCCAGGCAGACGCTTTATTAACTACACCTGTTTTGGTAACACACGGCAGTATTGATGAATCGGTTAATGTAAACAATTCAAGGTATGCGGTTAGAATGCTTCAGCGGTGGGGTTATGATATTCGCTACCACGAGTACCCCGGTTATGCCCACGAAGGAATTCCTTATGTTGACCAGGTAATCTCCTGGTTTCTGCAGCATAAGAAAAATTCTGCACCTGAAAAAGTTCGTGTAAGAGCGGCTGTTCTTAATTCTGCTCATTCAAACTGGGTAAAAGTATTGCAGCGGGAAAATCCATATTCATTTATTGAAGCTGAAGCTGAAGTTTTAATAAAAAACACAATCAGACTGGCTTCGGAAAATGTACTCGCTGTTGAGTTAACACCTCCGGCAGAGTTAATAAATCCGAATGAAAAAGTAACTGTCATCTGGAATGTAAATGATATTAGAGGGGTCGAAGTCAAAGACGGTAAAATAGCTCTGTTTGCTAAAAATTATAAACCTGCATCAATTTATAAGAATCCTGAAATAGAAGGTCCAATATCTCACGTAACAACAACGCCATTTGCTGTTGTTATTGGTACTTCATCAAAAGATACCCTGATGAATAAATTGTGCCGGATAAAAGCAAATGATTTCATAAAATATTGGAAAAACTGGCAAAAGTATGAACCCCGCGTTTTCCTTGATACGGAATTAAGCGAAAGTGATATGCAGAAATATTCGCTTATTCTTTATGGTGATGCGAGTGCAAATTTAATTACAAAAAAACTTGGCAATAAAATTCCATTAAAAATTTCCCCTGATAAAATTGTAATTACAGGAAGAACCTTTGAAGCTAAGGATGCGTGTGTGCAGATGGTTTATCCCCATCCGCTAAATAGGGAAAGATATATTACTGTTATCGGGGCAACATCAGCAGCCGGAATGTATTTTTATAATTCCGTAAACCAAGATTATGATTTCTTTATTAATGATGGAAGCATTGGTAACAGTAGACTTGGTTTTCCCTCAGATAAACTTATAATAGCCCGCGGTGTTTTTAATTACGACTGGCAAATAAGTGATAAATACCTTGAAACAGGAGATACTGAACTAAGAAAAAATTGTCCGCGCAGGAAGTACTACCCGATTTAACAACAACTGTAAGCAACTTACCCAAAGTAAGCGAGTCTGCATTGAAAGCAGTAACGGGAAAATATGAAATACAGCCAGGTACGGCGATTAGCATATACCTGGAATCGGGAAAACTTATGGGTATAAGCCCTGATAATGAAAAATTTCAGTTGTATCCTGCTTCTGAAACTGAATATTTTGTTGATATGGCTGATCTGATGCTGACATTTAATAAAAATGAAAAAGGTGTTGTTGAGAGTGTAATGATTCATGTCAACAATCGGGATATTCCTGCAAGGAAAATAAATTAGTCTATAGGGATCGCTAATATTATTAAGCTGTTAAAAAAAAGGATAATTATTAATGTGTTTGCATTTGCAACTAAAAGTCTCCTAATAATCGAAGCTGCAAATGCAAACCCTGTGGAATGATTAAAGTATGAATGCTGAATACCCAATTTAATCTTTATAATAAATTGGTTGAAATCTGCGTACTGATTGCTGATTTAACCCTTGCCTGTTTCCATTAAAAAGCCCAAATTGGGGAAAACTAATCCGGGAACGTTATGAAAAAACTATTATTTACTCTCTTACTTTTTGCCTTTCCACTATTTATAAATAATTCCTTTGCAGATGATGGCTACAGGCTCTGGCTCAAATACGATTTAATATCTAATAAAAAACTTATAAGTGAGTATAAACAAATAATTAAAGGCTGGATTATTGAAGGCGATTCTCCTACAATTAAAGCAGCAAAGTATGAATTGCAGTTAGGATTGGATGGATTATTGGGAATTAAAATCCCAAATATAAAGGAAGTAAAAGATGATGGTTCTTTGCTAATAGGCACATACACAAATACTTCGCACCTTTCAACTATAGATTTGAAAGATAAATTAAAAACAATCGGTTCAGAGGGATATTTAATTTTAAGTACAAAAATTAATGGAAAGAAAGCAACTGTAATTACTGCAAATACTGACATTGGAGTGCTGTATGGTGTTTTTGGATTTCTAAGATTGCTCCAGACTAACCGGAAGATTACAAATCTCGATATAGTTTCTTATCCCAAAATAAAAATAAGAATGCTCGATCACTGGGATAACCTCAACAGAATATCTGAAAGGAACTATGCAGGTTTTTCCATTTGGGACTGGCACAGGCTGCCGGATTATATAATTCCGCAGTATAGAGACTATGCGCGTGCGAATGCTTCAATTGGAATTAACGGTGCCGCATTAAATAACGTAAATGCAGATCCTACAATTTTAACTCATAGATATCTTGTTAAAGTTGCAGCGATTGCAGATGTTTTTCGTCCTTATGGTATTAAAGTTTACATATCGGCAAACTTTAGTTCACCGATGGTTCTTGATAGTTTAAAAACTGCTGATCCGCTTGATCCGAAAGTAAAACAATGGTGGAAGGACAAAGTAAAAGAAATTTATTCTTTAATTCCCGACTTTGGCGGCTTTCTCGTTAAGGCAAATTCCGAAGGACAGCCCGGCCCGCAGGATTTCGGACGCACGCATGCAGACGGAGCAAATATGTTGGCCGATGCTTTAAAACCTTATGGGGGAATTGTAATGTGGCGCGCTTTTGTTTATGCAACAAAACCTGAAGACCGCATCAAGCAGGCTTATGATGAATTTAAACCGCTTGACGGAAAGTTCAGAGATAATGTTTTGATACAGGCTAAAAATGGTCCGCTTGATTTTCAACCGCGCGAACCTTTTCATCCTTTGTTCGGAGGAATGCCCCACACAAATATGATGGCCGAATTACAGATAACGATGGAATATCTCGGGCAGGGAACATCTCTTGTTTACCTTGCGCCGATGTGGAAAGAGTTTCTTGAATCGGATACTTACGAAAAAGGGAAAGGATCAACTGTTGCAAAAGTAGTTGACGGTTCTCTTGAGAATCATTCTTTGACAGGAATTGCCGGAGTTGCAAATATCGGAACCGACAGAAACTGGACAGGTCATCCTTTTGGACAGGCTAACTGGTATGCTTTTGGCAGACTTGCCTGGAATCACGATCTTACATCCGCACAAATCGCGGATGAATGGATAAGAATGACTTTCTCAAATGATGAAAGTGTTATCAAGCCGATAAAAGGAATAATGATGCAATCAAGAGAAGACGTTGTGAATTATATGACACCGCTCGGCCTTGCTCACCAGATGGGATGGGATTCTCACTACGGTCCGGCTCCGTGGGATAGTCACAGAGGGCGACCTGAATGGACACCTGTTTATTACAACAGGGCCGACAGCACCGGGATAGGTTTTGACAGAACAAAAACAGGAAGCGATGCTGTAGCTCAATATCACAAACCGGTTGCTGATGAATTTGCTTCATTAAAAACCTGCCCGGACAAATTTCTTTTATGGTTTCATCACCTGCCCTGGAATTATAAAATGAAATCCGGTAGAACCTTGTGGAATGAACTGTGCTATCATTATTATGAAGGAGTCGATAGTATAAGATCGATTCAGAAAACCTGGAACTTGTTAAAAGGGAAAATTGATGGTGAAGAATTTAACGCAGTGCGAATGCTTTTAAATATCCAGGTGAAAGAAGCTGTCTGGTGGAGAAATGCGTGCGTACTTTATTTCCAGACCTGTTCACATTTGCCAATACCTGCAGGCTATGAAAAGCCGGATAAAACTCTTGCTTATTATGAAAGTCTGTATTTTCCTTATGCACCGGGAATATTAAAAGCTCCTCCGGTAATGAAATAAGGAGACCGGAGAAGGGAAACCGGAATTTGGAAATGAGTATATACGAAGAGATAATAAATTTGTTAGAAGCGAATGAAATTAGCTTCAAATCAGTTCATCATATTGAAACTTATACATCGGAAGAATCAGCAAAGGCGAGGGGAGAAGATATTTCAATAGGCGGTAAAGCAATTTTAATGAAAATTGAAGAAGAATTTGTTTTACTCGTTATTAGTGCGTCCCGCAGGATAGATACAAAAAAGATTAAGAAATTTTTTAAGGCGAAGAATACAAGATTTGCTTCTGTAGATGAGCTAAAGGATTTAACCGGCCTGGTTCCGGGCTCTGTCCCGCCCTTTGGAAAGCCTATGCTACCATTCAAATTATATGTTGATAACTCTGTAATAGCAAATGATAAAATTGCTTTTAATGCCGGTTCTTTAACTCATTCTATTATAATGAGTGTAAATGATTATAAAAGAATTGCAGATCCTGTTATTTTTGAGTTTTCCAAAGAATAAGTACAAATAATCAAACAGTAATTTCTCAATTGATTAAATAAAAGGGTTTAATTAAGTTTGTTTGAAGGGGAAATAATTCCCACATTACTATCAATCGGGGATCTAGTTTATGAAATATAATTACCGGGACAGAGTTAACTATTATGTAAAGATATTTATTAAAATTCTAATATGAATTATTAAGGGGTAAGATGAAAAGAATACAAGTCATTTTGGCCATTTTTATTAGTTTTAATTTACCTTTACTAGCACAAACACCTATAAGATGGTTAAGTGGAATACCAAGGGATAACTTAGTTGATATCTATACTCAAGATGGAAAAAGGATTGATATTGTAGCTGGGACATTGTTTTCAAAAAGTTCCGATAGTGGAAAAACATGGACATCTTATTCATTAAATGAAGGTTCAAGTTGGAATATTAAATTAATTGAAATGGATGAAAATATTAAAATAATTTTAGCTAATAATTGTGTTCTAAAATCTGCGGATAGTGGCAAGACGTGGAGCATATATAATCTTGATGTCCGGGCATACGACATAGCAAAGCTAAACCAAACAGATTTAATAATTACTTGTGAAGATGGTATAATTTATAAAAGTATTGATTCCGGTGAAAATTGGCAAAAGATTCAACTTGGATATAGTTATGATCTTGCGGCCATCCAAAAGCTAAATAATAATATTTTTATTACAGCGCATAGCGCGGATTATTCCACACACGCAAACCCTATCTTAGATAGTAGAATATTATGTTCAAAAGATACTGGTAAGACTTGGTTTTCATTTTATCATTTTATTAATCAATATTTGATCAAAACTGTTTTTCATGATGAAGAGAATGGAATTGCTATAATTACTGACTTTGATCAATTTGGTGACTGTACTGATAAAATTATGAAAACTACTGATAGTGGAATAAACTGGAATCAAAAATATATTTATTCTGATGTTAATGTCTATTTAAATGATGTTTCATATGTCGATAGTAATATTTGTTTTGTGCTGGGAACTCGTGGGCCTCTAAAATCAACTGATGCCGGAAATAATTGGTCAATATCTAATGTCCCTGGTAATATTGATCGTATTGTACAGATTGATGATCAGTTAATTTACGGAATAGGAAATATTTGTTATGAATCTAACGATAAAGGAAATTCTTGGATTCCTTTCCTGAATAAGGATTTAGGTGGAATTGAAATTCAGGCAGTTGATTCAAATAATATATTTATTGCATCAGGAAGTGGCTTGTTAAAAACATCTGACGGGGGAAATAACTGGCAAAACAATTCATTTGATATATTGGGCACAAAAATTTCCTTTATAAATAAAAATTTTGGGACTATTATTGGTCGTAATGAATATAACAATCCGCAGATTATTAATACATCAGATGGTGGAATTTCATGGAAATACCAGTATGCAAATATGTTTATCTATTTGTGGGATGTTTGCTTATATGACAAGGATTTTGGACTAATTATAGGAAATAAAACTGACAATAATAAGGAATATTTTTTAAGAACGACAAATGGAGGAGATAAGTGGTCTGCCATCCCGAATAATTCTCAGCAACTGTTATCTGTTACTTATGCGGATAAAGATAATTGGTTTGCAGTCGGTTACAACGGGGTAATTCTTCATTCTACTGATCAGGGAGTTACCTGGAATGAAGAAAATAGCGGAACCAGTGAAATATTAGAATATGTCTATTTCCTTGATAATAATTGCGGTTATATAACCGGTGAAAATGGAACTCTGTTACAAACAAATAATCAGGGGCAAAGTTGGCAGAGGATTGATCTAAGTTCATATGATCTAGGGCAATACAATACGTTAACTTCAGTTGCATTTGCCGATAGCTTAAATGGTGTGGTTGTTGGTAATAACAGCAATTTTCTAATTACAAGAGACGGAGGTAAAAATTGGGAATTACAGAAGAATTTATCACAGGGTTTTAATTCTGTTTCCTATGCTGAAAATTATTTCTTTATAACAGGTAGTGGAGGATCTCTGTTGAGGATTAGAGCGGATAATCCGACTACTATACCCAAAGATAACATAGTTAGCTACAAGCTTTTTCAGAATTATCCTAACCCATTTAACCCCTCAACTAGAATAGACTACTCAATTCCCCGGTCATCATTTGTAACTCTGAAGGTCTATGATATTCTTGGCAGAGAAGTAGCAACTTTGGTAAATGAAGAAAAGCCGGCTGGCAATTATGAGGTTGAATTTAATGGAAGCAATTTATCAAGTGGAGTTTATTTTTACAGAATAGAAGCAGAAAGTTTTGTTAGTACAAAAAAGCTAGTGTTATTAAAATAATTAATTAAGCAATTATGCAATTCTTTACTACCTATTCATTTATTACAATCATAAATATCATTTCGGCTGTAGCTTGTATTTTCATTGCAGAAAAGAGAGGCGGCTCGCCTTTGGCGTGGTTTTTTCTCGGAATAGTCTTTGGTCCGCTGGCAATAATTGTATCTTTAACAGCCGGGAAAAGATGTCAAGAATGTTATTCCATTATACCTAAAGAAGCAAAAAAATGCAGGTATTGCGGAAGTGAAGTAAATTAGATTAATTGTATTTATGTAATTCATTGCAATATTTCAACATTAAAAGACAAGTGCGTTATATGTAAAATAATTCTAAAGAGAAGGGGAAGAATTATGAAATATCTCTTTTGTTTATTTATATTAATAATATTTAACTCCTGCACAAATAATGTTGGAAGTGTTCCAGCCTCAAAATATTCTTCAAGTAATTTAGTCCCTTTAAATGATTCGACAAAATATCTTTATTATAAAGATGCTGCCTATATTGAATTTGGTAAAGTTATAAAAGACCCTTACAAAAGAGTAAACCAGGTTGAATTAAATAAAGATTCAATTATGTCTTATTACAATGATTTAATTTATATATATAATAATAGTTATAAGTTAAATGACTCATTTTTTGAATGTGCAAAATCCACACATACATATAATACATCAAATCTATTTCAATTTTATGTATATGTTGATACAAATAAATCCTGGATAAATAATTGGAGAAATGGAATCACCTATACTGGTGTTAAAAAATCAGATCAACTTTTTAATCAATATCATTTATCAGTCACGTTTTCTACTAGAAATGGAACGCCCGAAGGCTTTTCTATTAAATCGTTGGAACCCATCAATACACTTGCACTGCTTACTAAATTTCAAAATACATCAGAATTTGCATATTTAGATGCAGGTGGATTTTTCGGAGGATACAGTTATATTATTTTGAAATCTGAGGACAAATTTAGGTATTATTATTACTATAACGGTGCTAATAATTCTAGTCCAAATTGTTCCGAATATCATTACTGGATAGTAAAAATAAAACAACCATTTTTAGCTTTAAACGATGAAGGCACAGTACCAATAGATACTAATTATTATAATATAAGATAGATCAAATCATTTAATATCGTAAACAATCTAATCTAATTTTATCTCGCTTCATCATTACTTTATAAATATTTTTATACGTCCACTGACAGACACAATCACTTAAAAACGGACAATTTTATAAGGTCTATCAAAAACATTCCCTTTACCATTCATTGAAAGTGAACATTTCTGTTAAAAGCGGAAGGCATAAAACTTGTAGATATAAAGGTTA
>CAVYYF010000002.1:0-109904 GCA_963772675.1 uncultured Bacteroidota bacterium | reverse complement strand
TAAAACAGAACTGAAACTATTCTTCAATTACATATTCACAGTTTTTGGGAATTTCAGGATGCACAAGCAGCGTTTCTTCACGTGATAAAGCAACTTTTCCGGGAGCCATTCCTTTTTTCTTTACAACATATTTTTTGAAAGTATATGAAACGGGCACGAGACCGGCAGTTTTGGCTTTGCTGTGAAATGCTGATATCGATGCGGCAGCTTTTAAGACATTTTTCGGGACAGTCTCTTTTGTATTATCAACTCTTAAAACAGCGTGAGAACCTGAAACGACTCGTGCGTGAAACCAGTAATCGTTTTGTTTTGCAAATTTTGTAGTTAACAGATCGTTATTCTGGCTGTCCTTACCAACAAATAAATGATATTTGCCTTCCAGCAGGTAATGTTTGAATTTCGATCTGAGATCTTCTTTATCCGGTTTCTGATCTTTCTCTTTTATTTTCAATTCTTTCATACTCTTGTTTAATTGTTCGATTGATTCACTATTTGTAATTTCTTCTTTAATCCCCTTAAGTCTTTCGAATTCTATTTCTGCTAACTTTAACAGCATTTTGCTTTTATCAAAACTTATTTTTTCACTTCTTGCTTTGTCAAAATAATAATCTGCATTTTTCTTGGGAGATAAATCGGCTTTTAACTTAATGCTGATTTTAGCGTTATCGGAATAGATATCTTCAACCTCAATTTTATCCATCCCCTTTCTAATTGCACCAAGATTTATTAGCAACAAATTGCCGATGTTGTGATATTCATCTTCCTTACTTCTTTTATCAACTTGGTTTTTCAGCCTGTTTATTTTAGAAGCTGTTTTTTCAAGCTCTCTTGATAAATGTTTTTCAACGATTCTTTTCTTTCGGGTAAATTCATCCAGGTAATAATGCTTACTGAAAAAGAAATTTAACGCTTCTGTCAACCTGTTAAATTCTTTCTTTTCTGTAAATGGAAATATCCCGAATGTCGATGGCGCAATATAAACTTCGTCAGTAGAATCATCAATAAAAACTGAGATTGGACTATTGCCAATTTCGTTGATTATTTCCTTAACATTTGAGGCCAAATCATCTTTTCTACTTTTTGCTTCCAGGATAATTTCTTTCCCGATAATAGGGAAGACTTCTCTCAATTTTTCCGCGGGAAGTGAAGTGTGGTCAGATAAACTTTCCAGTAAATTAAATTTGTTTATGAAAGAACGATGTTTTAACTCCTCTATAAATTTATTCTCAATGTCTTCTTCCTCATTTTTGAAGGAAAGAATTTTCCCATTATCATCAACCAGATGGAGGTTGGTATATTTGCCCCTGACTGTAAAATATAAAGAGAAATTTTCGAACGCCAATTTCACAATCCTGTCATCTTCGGCCATTTCAATTTGGATGAGTTTAGAACGTAGGAATTCTGTAAAAAAATCAACGGTGTTCTTTTTTGCCCTGTTGAACGATTCTCTTAAATTGATATATGGAAAGCCCGGCTCGGCGGAAATTTCCAGGTATTTGTTATTATCCGGTTTCTGAAACTCCAGCACAAGCTTATTCTTCTCCTGTGAAAAAGCCGCTACGAGTGAACAGTTTTCCAGTTCTTTATTTAATTCTACAGCAAGCCTGTTAAGGAAAAAGTAATTTTTATGCATACTTCAAAGTTATTGCAATTTAATTAGAAAAGGAGTAAAATATACAGAAAGTCTGAGGGAAAAATGAACCAGGCTAATAAATATAAACCGTGGGGGATAGTTTTACTCTTCGGAATTGGATATGCTGTTGTGGGTATAGCATTTCCAAATCCGACTACTCTTGGTGCAACACAAAAAATATGGCGACTCGCCGCCTGGATTGCCAGTGTCATTATCTTTGGGATTCAGATCTGGTACGAGCATTTTCGCTTTCATTTTCGGTCCAGGACAACTGCACTGCACGTTGCCATTTCTGCTGCAATCGGGGCATTTGCTCTTGCAGTTGCAGCGAATATACACGCATTAAATTCTACATTAGCTCATCGCGGCTTACTCGCTGCTTCACTTATCCTTTGGCCAGTTATTATTGGAGTAGCGGCGTTTGTGATTGCAATTATTATTGCTGTAATACTTGCGAAAATAAAACCGATGGATAAGAAGTAATTAAGCTGTCAGTCGATTAGACAGGTTTGTGGTTACAATTTGTAAAATTAATACGCTACCAAACAATTGCAATTTTACAAGAAAAGAAGTAAAATCTTACCAAGATACTTTGTAATTCAATAATATTTATTTGAAATGATTGGTTCTCATCACCTAACAATCCTTTTATGGGGACTAACAAAGAGGTTTAATAAAAGGTTGTCAAAACTTATAATAATTTGAACGACATAAGTATTAGTAAAACTTTTAATGAGTTCTCATATGAAAAATAAGAAAACTACTTCTGACAGAAACAGAACTATACTAATAACTAATTCTATAAATCTTGGCTTTAAAGATTATATTGGGGCAAGGGTTTTAATAAATAATGAATTAAACCTTCAAGCTGCCATTCTAGCTAGCACTTCCATTGAAAAATATTTCAAGGCTTTAATTGCTTTCAATGGTAATATTTGCAAAGGCCATCTCAAAGATTCATTATTAAACGCCGTTAAAAACTTTGATCCGAAGTTATTTTCAGCCCTAAATTATTCTTTCCTAATCTTTTAAAAGGAAGTTTATCAACTGCGATATTATGATAATAATATAAAGCCAGGATTTAGCTTGCAAGTTTGTAATAAAAAATTCCTAGCTGAACTAGATTATTCTGTATTTGAAATTCAAAAACGTATTACGCTAAACAAAAACGGGAGAATGCTAGAGACAAAGTATGATACCTTTATAAAGAACAATAATCAATTAATTCTTAACAACAATTATATTCATTTAGGAATTGAAAAGCCAAAATTTATAGAACAGGAAAACACTGTATATGGAGTATTGTTTGACGAGAATATGAATATGATTGAAGCTAATTATAAGACAATGGATGTCAAAGATGATGGTTATTTTATGGGTCCCGGATTAATACAAAAGAAATAATAATAACTAATAGTTTTCGATTAGAAAGATAAATATTGTACAAGTATATATTTTAAGACTAAAAGGCTAAATAAACATTCAGCCTTTTTTATTGAGAAATAATTATAATATTAAACCGTCAGGCTTTCGAACCCGTCCTTTCTTTAACTATTGCATCAAGTGATTTCAAACGTGCAAAAATCCACGCACCACCGATGAAAGCAGCTACAGCAATTATCAGGAAAAATAATTTTTTATCTGTAAATGAATCCCAGAAACTTGCCATTATTCCTGCAGCCTTACCTCCGAGAGATGTTGAAAGGAACCATCCTCCCATCATAAGAGCTGTTGTCCTTGCAGGAGCAAGCTTGGAAACGAGGGAAAGCCCTATAGGGCTAAGGAATAATTCACTGATGGTGAAAATTCCATAGGTAAGGAATAGCCAATATGCGCCTGTTTTATGAGTGTAAACGGATGGTACAGACATAATAGCAACAACCATTACCAGGGCAGATAAACCTGATATAAATAAAGCCTGACCAAATTTGGAAGCTGTTGAAACTTCCTTTCCACGCTTTTTGCGCCAACCGAACCAGAGAACAACCAGTGGAGTTAAAACAATTATAAAGAACGGGTTTATCGATTGGAATAATTCAGCATTAGCAACGGTGAGCACCTGGTTTGCACCCGGCCATTCATCCTTTGGCAAATTATCGAAATATGGATCCACACCCATCACAGTTTCAACTTTGCCATTGCTATCTGTTACAGGCCTTAAATATTGATCAACCTTTGGAACAACTTTTGGATCAGTATTTATTTGCTGAACCATATTTATTGCTTCAGCCGGCTTTTCAAGTATAGGAGCTATTTCTCTGTTAGTATATGATTCAGCCCAGATTGTTAAACCGGTTGCATTCTGATTGTAAATTGTCCAGAAAATTATTGAGATAGAAAATATAAACAATAAAGCGCCTATTGCTTTTTTGTCAGACCCGGATGCACGCCACCACAAAGAAACATAAAAAGCAATAATAGGAACACAAGCAAAAATAAAAGCATCATTTGAATTGGAACCGAAAATATTATTTGGAATAAACCAGCCTATCAATGCAAAAACGATTGCAGGTAAAAATACGTATGAGAAAATTTGCTTCATAGAAGCATCTTCTTTTTCCATAGGCTTTTTTATATCAGCATGTTTAACCTCTTTTAATCCTGAAGCCAGCCAAATAAGACCGATAACCAAACCAACTCCTGCAGCTGCAAAAGCGTAACCCCATCCATATGTGTTCCTTAGATATGCTGCAACAAAATTACAGACTAAAGCACCGATATTAATTCCCATATAAAATATATTATACGCGTTATCTTTAAGAGGTTTCAGTTCTTCTTTATTATAAATAATTCCAAGAAGTGTACTGATGTTCGGTTTAAAGAATCCATTACCAATTATTACAAGCCCAAGAGAAATGAATAATGCCGTATTTCCTGGGAATGCTAGTCCAAAGTATCCCGCAGCCATTAGTGAACCGCCGATAAAAATAGATTTAATGTAACCCAGGTAACGATCGGCTATAAGCCCGCCTATAAACGGAGTTAAATAAACAAGTGCTATAAAGGAGCCAACAATATCCGCCGCGGTTTTTGTATCAAATCCTTTTCCGCCCGTCTTTGTATTAATAAGATATAACAGAAGGATACCTACCATAAGGTAATATCCAAACCGCTCCCACATTTCAGTAAAGAAAAGGACGTAAAGCCCCTTTGGATGTTTCTTAAGCATTACATAACCTCTCTGGATTGTTGTACAAAGATATGCTTTTTATTTTCGGTGTTAAGTAAATCTTCAAGTTTGGGTGAAACTTTGATCTGTAAATTTGTGTAAAAACTAAAGTAATTAATATAGGTCATTTTTATTTTGATTCATAATATAAGGATTTAGTTTATGCATTAGCCATTTTTACCGAACAATGCTAAGTTGTTTAAGAAAACAGCATTTGATATATTACAACAATGAAAAATATTCTAAAAAGGCCTTTTGTTAGAAGAGGTTTATACTTCCTGCTGGGATTTATTGCAGTTATTCTGCTCCTGAATAATGTAATTATGCCGTGGTATGTAAGTTCTGCTGAAAAAACAGTACCAAAAGTTGTTGGAATAGATATCAGCCAGGCAGAGAAAATTTTAAATGATAGTGATATGGTTGCGGTAATAGGGGACACAACTTATGATGAAAGTGTACCAAGGGGACATGTGATGTTTCAAAAACCGAACGCTGGTGAAGTGGTAAAGGTTGGAAGAAGGATATATCTTTTTATCAGCGGTGGAGACCCTATTGTTTTAGTTCCTGATTTAAAAGGTAAATCAATTCGTGATGCAAAATTTGCACTTGAACGACTTGGACTTTCTCTCGGACAGATTGAGGATGTACCATCTAACAATCCCAAAGATATGATTTTTGATCAGCAGTATACTGCGGGGACGAAACTTCAGAGAGGAGCAACCGTAGGTGTTACAATGAGTGTGGGAAGCAGTACAGGGCTTTTGACTGTTCCTGATCTTATGGGAAAGTCGCTTGTTGAAGCGCAAAAAATTCTTGCCGATAGCAGTTTGAACGTTGGGAAAATAAATTATCAGAGATCTTATTCATTATTACCAAATACGGTAGTAGATCAGTATCCAAGTAAAGGAAGCAAAGTTGATTCAGGAACAAAAGTAGATTTGTTCGTAACAAAAAATGAAGATACTCCAAATAAATAAATTTATTAACGGCACAATTAGCTCCATCAATATTAGCCGCTGATTTTACAAATCTTTCACAGCAAATAAGACTTGCTGAAATGGGCGGGGCCGACCGGATACATTGTGATATTATGGACGGACACTTTGTTCCCAATATTACGTTCGGACCAATCATTGTAGAGACTGCAAGAAGATCTACAAAGCTTCCATTAGATGTTCACCTGATGATAGAAAATCCCGACAAATACCTGGAAGATTTTATAAAAGCAGGAGCCGGATCCATAACTGTCCACCAGGAAGAAGTCGTCCATCTCGATAGAACCCTTAACAGGATAAAAGAACTTGGAGCAAAAGCTGGTGTGGCAATTAATCCTTCAACTCCGATAAATACTTTAACAGAGATTGCTGAAATTGCTGATCTTGTTTTAGTTATGTCGGTAAATCCCGGCTTTGGCGGCCAGACTTTTATAAATAATTCGCTAAAGAAAATTCAACAGGCTGTCGCTCTGCGAAAAGAATTAAGTGCAAATTATTTGATTGAAGTTGATGGTGGAATTACAAATAAGAATATCAAAACAGTGCTCGAAGCCGGTTGTGATGTTTTTATTATCGGTTCGTCAGTCTTTAAAGAGGAAAGTGTTTCGGCAGCGGCTACTGAGTTAGCGAACATGATTAAATAAAATGCTTTATGCTGAAAAGCGAATCTACAATATTATTCATCCGTTTGTAAAGTGACTCAATGTCACTTTTTTTATTTAATTCATAGTACATTTAACTTCTTCTTTAATATTTCATAAAACAAAGCTAGCTATAAAAATTGCACAAAAAATTCTGAAACTGTTTTTGCATAAATGATAAATAATGAATACATAATAGGTAACCGCAGGTTTGTATTTGACAGTGCGTATGTAATGGGAATTCTTAATGTAACCGATGATTCTTTCTCCGATGGAGGGAAATATTATTCTACTGAAAATGCAGTAAAACACGCTCTTGGAATGATTGAAGATGGGGCAGATTTTATCGATATTGGTGGCGAATCAACGCGTCCGGGTGCTGGAGCAATTTCTGTTGTTGAAGAAATAGACAGAGTTATTCCGGTAATTGAGTCTGTCCTAAAAGAAAAACCGGATGCTATAATTTCTGTTGACACAACTAAGAGTTCCGTAGCTGAAGCTGCTTTACAAAATGGTGCTAAAATAATTAATGATGTAAGTGCCTTTAATTTTGATCCGAAGATAATGGATATTGTGAAAAAATATGATGCGGCTTATGTTTTGATGCATATGAAGGGAAATCCGAAGGATATGCAAAGAGCCCCGTACTACGATGATGTGATCAAAGAAATATATAATTTCCTGTATGATAAATTAAAAATTCTTGGAAATGCAGGCATATCCAAAATCTTTGTTGATCCCGGTATAGGTTTTGGTAAAAGGATAGAGGATAATTTTGAAATATTGAAAAGACTTGAAGATTTTAAGAGTCTTGGTTACCCGATTTTAGTTGGTGCATCAAGAAAATCTTTTATTGGAAAAACATTAAATTTAGATGTAGATAAAAGAGATACTGCTACCTCGATTATAGAGTCGCTTGCCATTAAAAACGGAGCAAGAATAATCAGAACTCACAACGTAATGAATGGCATGCAAGTTTGTAAATTATTAAAACAATTAATGTAAAATAAATGTTTGAACTTTTCAGAGTCGGATTTTTAACTGTTTCCTTTACTGATC
Source organism: uncultured Bacteroidota bacterium (assembly GCA_963772675.1). Lineage (GTDB taxonomy): Bacteria > Bacteroidota > Ignavibacteria > Ignavibacteriales > Ignavibacteriaceae > JAKAGZ01. Next base: position 102,407 of record CAVYYF010000002.1, on the reverse strand, counting down.
TCATCGATATCTTTATTGTTACCTTCATAATTTATAAACTTTACACGTTACTAAAAGGCACAATTGCCGCACAGATTTTCATCGGGCTGATGATAATACTTATCATTTCATTCATTTCACAAGCAGCAAATTTAAAAGCACTAAGCTGGTTGCTAAAATTAATTACTGACATTTGGGTAATTGCGTTTTTAATTCTCTTCCAGCCGGAAATAAGAAGACTGCTTGTAATTGTGGCTCGTAACCCATTCTTCAAAATGTTCGTTAAATCTGAATCGTCGGAACCGGCATCAATAATTGCAGATGCTGCATTTGAACTTTCGCAGCATCAGCATGGTGCTTTGATGGTGCTGATCAAGTCAACAGGAATTCGAGGTTATACAGAAACCGGAGAATTGCTAAATGCCAAACTTGGTGTGGGTTTATTGAAGTCGATATTTTTCCCACGTTCACCGTTGCACGATGGTGCTGTAATAATCAATAACGATACTGTTGAAGCTGCGAGATGCACACTTCCATTGTCTCTTACAACTACTTCAAACGGAGAAACGTTAGGAATGAGACATAGGGCAGGGCTGGGAATTTCCGAACAAGCTGACGTGTTAAGTGTAATTGTTTCAGAAGAGACAGGAAGTATTTCTCTTGCAGAAGACGGACAGCTTACGCGGGGACTTTCAAAAGATGCGCTCAGAAAAAGATTAGCCGCGGCATTTAAATCTCCTACAGTAAAAGGATGGAAGGGCATATTTGAGCATTACATCAAATCAAAATAAAACCTGTGCTGTAATTCCTTTTTACAATGAAGAAAGAACTATTGCAGAAGTAATAAACAGAGCTCTAAATTTTGTTAATGCTGTAATTGCAGTTAATGATGGTTCAACAGACAACTCGAAAAAAAATGTTCCGAAAAATGAGAGAATCATTTGTCTCGAAAATATAGTCAATGAAGGGAAAGGGGTTGCACTAAACAAAGGCTTTGCTGAAAGCACTAAAAGAGGATTTGAATTTACAATAACTCTCGATTCTGATTTGCAGCATATTCCGGACAAAATTCCCGATTTTATCTTAGCTTTGAATAATTATGATATCGTTATTGGTAACAGGTTAAATGATCTTTCTGATATGCCTCTTCATAGAATATTGAGCAATAAAATTTCTTCAGGACTTTTAAGCCTCAAAACAGGGCAAAAAATTCTTGACAGTCAATCAGGATTCAGAGGGTTCCGAACAAAAATATTGAATGATATTCTTCCGAGCTTTTCAGGTTACGAAGCTGAAAGCGAAATACTGATAAATGCAGCGAGAAAAAATTATAAAATCGGATTTGTTCCGATCCCAACAATATATGCCGATGAAAAAAGTAAAATAAAACCCGTCCAAATTATATTTAGCTTCTTTAAAACATTATTTATTTAGCAATGACAAAAGCCAAAAAATGGGAAATTAAAAAACTTCAGAAAAAACTGAGCTTTAAGAAAAGTTCTCAAATAGCTTTAGGGAACCGTTTGAAAAGCACTCTTAGGTCCATTAAGAAATATCTCTCGGAAAATTCAGTAGAAAATCTTCATTCAATGAGGATAGCGATCAGAAGAATGCGTTATGGAATGGAAATATTTATAGAATGTTTCGAAAGGAAATATTTTTTAATGCTTTATGACTCTATTGTGGACTTACAGGACCAGTCGGGTGAAGTAAGAGATCTTGATGTGTTACTTGAAAACATACATAAATTTAAGACTGAAAATGGTATTACTGAGCTCACCGCCATCGAAAAAGATATTCTATATAAAAAAGAAATCCTTGGAAACACACTTGACCTGAAATTAAAAGAATTTCTTGGTAAAGATATTGTGAAAGATTTTAAAAGATTATTAGCTTAAATTACTAATATAAATGATCAACTTATGATTAAGTACGGAGGATATTATGAAGCTCAAATATTTTTCTCATTCAGCATTCCAGGTTACCACTTCAAAAGGCATAAAAATATTAATAGACCCTTTTTTAGATGATAATCCGACTTCTCCTGTTAAATCAAAAGACGTGGATGCAGAATTTATTGTTTTATCACACGCACATGGAGACCATATTGGCGATACTTTTAAAATTGCCAAAAGATGCAATTCTAAAATTATTGCCGTAAATGAGCTGGCAAATTATTGTAAGGCAAAGGGGACGGATGCTCACAACATGCATATCGGCGGTAGTCACAGTTTTGATTTTGGACGCGTGAAATTCACTATTGCACATCATGGTTCTCAAACTCCGGACGGACAATATGCTGGCGAACCTGCAGGAATATTGCTCACAATAGAAGACAAAACTATTTATCATACCGGCGACACCAGCCTGTTTTATGATATGAAATTAATCGGCGAAATGAATCCCGTTGATTATATGCTGGTTCCGATAGGCGATAATTTCACGATGGGAATTACCGATGCTCTAAAGGCAGTTGAATTGACGAATCCCAAAAAAGTTATTCCGATGCACTACAAGACTTTCCCTGTAATAAATTCTGATCCCGAAGAATTTAGAGCAAAAGTTGAAGAAGCAGGAAAGAAATGCAGGGTGCTAAAGTTTGGTGAAGAAATAGAATTGTGATTTGTTAGAAAAAATGAGAATACGGGGTATATATTTTGCTTAACTTACTTATATACCTTAAATTTCGTTCTATCAAATCATTCATATATATTCATAAGTTATTATAAATAAGGTTTTAATGGCGAAAGTTATTTCAGTTGCAAATCAGAAGGGCGGAGTGGGCAAAACAACTACTGCTATAAACCTTGCATCATCTCTTGCAGCTGCGGAGAAAAAAACATTGTTGATAGATATTGATCCGCAGGCAAATTCTTCTTCCGGCCTTAATGTCCATAATCAAACTCCCTCAGTTTATGAAGTATTAATTGGTACGAAGGATATTAGTGAAGTGATTATTGAAACATATATGCCATTCCTGGATCTGCTTCCTTCAAATATTAATCTCGTTGGAGCAGAAATTGAAATGGTTGATATGGATGACCGTGAGATGTTGTTCAAAAACGCTACCTTAAAAATTCGCGATAAATATGAATATATAATTGTTGACTGTCCGCCTTCGCTAGGGCTGCTTACGCTTAACTCTTTATCGGGATCTGACTCAGTCATCATTCCTGTTCAGTGTGAATACTTTGCTCTTGAAGGATTGGGACAATTATTAAACACCATAAATATTGTGAAGCAGCATTACAATAAAAATTTGACTATTGAAGGTGTAGTACTTACTATGTTTGATGTCAGGCTTCGATTATCACAGCAGGTTGCGGAAGAAGTAAGAAAATATTTTGGAGATAAAGTATTTAATACGGTAATTCATCGAAATGTAAGAATATCCGAAGCTCCCAGCTATGGCAAACCGGTTATTTTGTATGATGCAATTTCCACCGGATCAAAAAATTATATTGAATTAGCTTCAGAATTATTGGAAAGAAATTCAAACGGCACAAACACTAATAAAGATGAGCAAAATTAAAACAGGATTAGGCCGTGGACTTGATGCGTTGATAAATCCCAAAGGGGTTAAAAACGCATCTGAAAAACCGGCTGATTATTCGGAATTGAAGAAAGATGATGGCGAAAGTATAGATGTACTGTCCAAGATCCCTGTTGGTTTGATATCATCCAATCCTTTCCAGCCCCGAACAAACATTGAACCCGAAGCACTGGAAGAACTTAAAAAATCCATTTTATCAAATGGCCTGATACAACCTATCACAGTCAGACGGGTTGAAAGCGGTAAATATGAATTGATATCAGGCGAGAGACGTTTAAAAGCATGCAAAGATATTGGGTATAGGGACATTCCAGCTTACGTTATCAAAGTTGATAGCAACGAAGCAATGCTTGCCCTTGCGTTAATTGAAAATATTCAGAGAGAAAAATTAAATGCAATTGAAATAGGAATCGCTTACAAGCGCCTTATGGAAGAATGTTTTTTAACTCAGGAGGAAATAGCTGATAAAGTAGGGAAGGATCGTACAACTATCGCAAATACGATAAGATTATTAAAACTACCAAAGGAAGTTCAGGATAGTTTGATAAAGGATGAAATTACAGCCGGTCATGCTAGAGCAATAATAAATCTGCCAAAACCTTCACTTCAATTAGAAGTTCTTCGCAAAATAAAAGAAAATAATTTGTCTGTTAGAAAAGTAGAACATTTAGTTAAAAAACTACTTTATGAGCCGACTGCTCAGAAAAGATCAGTTTCATTTACGCCTAAAGCAAAATCTCATATTTCGAATATAAAAGATATTGAAGACAAGCTCCGTAAAATCTTCGGTACAAAAGTAAGTTGTAAACAAAAGCAGGACGGTACAGGTGAGATAGTTATTGAATACTATTCAAACGATGAACTCGAAAGGCTATTTGAACTCTTTGAAATTATTGATAAATCATATAACTAAAATTTTTATTCTTATTCTTCTACTGCAATCATTTGGTATTGCACAGGAAGACACGACCAGTATTAAGAATGAAAATTCTGCCGATACAGTTTTTGTAATGCAGAAATCTCCTTGGGGGGCTGTTTTGAGAAGCGCTATTATTCCCGGATGGGGACAAATCTATAATGAGTCATATATTAAGGCTCCCATTGTTTGGGGAATTTTTGGGGCACTTGTTGCAGTCTGGATTTGGAACAATCATAAGTATAGTGATTCCCAAAACCTCTATCTGCAAAATTTGAATAATCCTAATCCCCAAGTTCCAAATAGTTATAGAAATAATAGGGACTTTTATAGAGATCAGCGCGATTTGGTAAGTATTTATATCGGTCTAGCTTATTTTCTGAATTTGGTAGATGCTTATGTGGATGCGCAATTATTTGATTTTAGCGTGAATGAAAATTATCGAACCGGACAAAATATGTTGAATCTAAGAATTAAATTCTAATATTAAGAGTATGAAAAACATACAAGTTTGTAAAAGTTGTGGGACAGAGAATCCACTTTACGTTAGTTCGTGCAAAAAGTGTAATACTATTCTTCGCGATAAGATAGCAAATATAGACCTTTGGAGTGAAATTGGCCGATTAATTGAAAACCCTTCGAGTGCTTTTAAGACAATTATCCAATCGGAGCATAAGAATTTTGTCATGACAATTATTCTTTTTGTAGTAGCGAAATTTTCAATCGACAGCACTTTCTTTTCAATGCTCCTTTCAAAGGCTACTTACACTGATTTTAGCATATTCTCTAACGTCATTTTTCTAATTACTTTTTTATTAGCAATTCTATTCTCATATTCGTTTCTAATAAAAATCATTACACAAAACAGTAGCGCTAAAACGAGATTAAAAGATAACTTAGCAGTTTTAGTATATTCATTGATTCCACATGCTTTCGCCCTTTGCATAATTTTCCCGATAGAAGTTGCTGTTTTTGGGGGAAATGTTTTCTCCACAAATCCCTCCCCCTTTTTGTTAAAACCAACACTGGCTTATATATTTTCAGGCTTTGAAATATTAGTTTTTGTTTGGAGCATATTCCTTGCTAGTGCAGGTCTATATAGCCAAACAAGGAGCAAACTATTCGGATTTGGAACAGGAGTTATTTTTAATATTATAATTTTGTGCGGATTATATTTTCTGTCGTTGATATAACAGGTCTCAAGATTCCCAAAGATTATATGATAAAATATGCTATAGTCTATATCAATTATTCACTTTAATTTCTTTCAAAATAGCCCCATACCTGATTCCCTTCGTGCTAACTCTAACTTTATCTATTTCTAGTAAGTCCATAATTTTTAATAAAATGATACTACCAGCCAATATTAAATCTTCGCGCCCTTTAACAACTAAATTATAACTCTTTAATAACTCTGAACTTGATAACCTTCTAATATCATCTTTAATATTATAAATTTCATTAAATTTTAAGATATGTCCTTCAATTAGTTCTTCATCGTAATTTTTGATATTCAAATTCATGCAGGCAAGTGTAGTAGATGTCCCTGCTAAAGCAATTGCGATAGCGGGAGCATAATTTAACGATGATAACTTTCTAAAGACATTATCAAGATGTTGCTCAAATTCCTGCAATTGCTCCAAAGTTGGTGGATCATCTTTAAGAAATCTTTCAGTACAGCTAACTACTCCAGTATGAAAGCTATTTTTGTATTTGATCACACTATTATTCCCGAAAATAAGCTCAGTACTGCCTCCTCCAATATCTATGACTAAAGCTTCGGCCTCTTCTAGAATATCCGATACGGCACCCAGATATGACAAATAAGCTTCATCTTCACCGGAAACAATATTAACCTTCCAATTCAATTGCTCCCAAATTTCTTCGGATATTATCTTATTATTTGAGGCAATTCTTAACGCATTTGTAGCCGTAACAAGTACTTGTTTACATTCATTTTTCTTTATTATGCTCTCATATTCGCTTAATACACTAAAAAGCTCCTTAACTTTATTTTCTGCGATTGGTTCTCCTGGTAAAAGTCCTTTCCCGATCCGTGGAATTCTGTACTCATTTAAAATAGTTGTAAGCTTATTATCCTTACTCACCTCTGCAATAAGCAAAAGCACAGTGTTTGTTCCGATATCAATTGAGGCAACAATCATTATTTTTTTTTATTTTACTTACACTAATATAAGTGTTTATGAAAGACCTGAAAACATTCCCTAAAATACTTTTGTTTTTTGTTGTCCTTTCTGGTGCTCTCTGGCTTGGAGGCTACTTCACGCGTTTAGTAATTTCATACCAGATATTTGAGGGCACAGACTTTACATTAAGAAACTATATTAACGATCAGAATATTGCAGGTATACTAAGATCATTTGAGCCTGCAGTTTTAACTACTCTTGTACTTTACCTAATTTTTATAATATCATATATTCTTTTTATAATAACCTCAAAAGTATCTCTTAAAGCTAACGGGTGGCTATTTATAATAACCATAATAATTCTATTGACCTTACCATTTGAAATTTATTTATCCATCATTGATTATAAAATAATAGGACTATTAAACACTACAAATTTTAATCCGAAAGATGTTCTTAACCTGCTAATAGAAAGATTCAAAATTTTTGGGAGTTTTCCTGTAATTGAAATTTTCTGTTTTGGTGCAATTATATTTTTCCTTTTGTTCCAGCCATTAAAAAAAAATAATATTACCAATGAAAATTAAAGAAAAAGAATTTGAAGAAATAATTCAGGACCTCAAAGCTCTTGCTGCGCAGTTGGGTGCTGAGGTGAGGTTTGAAAAAGGAGATTTTAAGGGAGGTTATTGTTTGCTGAAAGAAAACAAAGTAATTGTTATTAATAAAATGGCAAATTTGCAAAGAAAAGTTATGATTCTTAGTATGGCATTAAAGGAATTAGGAATTGATGAAATGTATTTAACTCCTCGAATGAGAGAGATTATAGATGAAATGTCGACGGAGATGCAATGAAAATACTTATACTGAACGGACCTAATTTGAATATGTTAGGAAAAAGAGATGTTAAATTATACGGCGATCTTTCTTTGGAAAAGATTGAGAAACTGTTGACCAAAGAGTTTGAAAATTTTTCATTCACTTTTTTTCAATCCAATAGTGAAGGGGATCTCGTTGATAAGATACAGGATGCAGGTAATAATTTTGATGGTATTATTATAAATCCTGGCGGATATGCACATACATCTGTTGCTATACATGATGCTTTGGAGGAATGTACTCTTCCAAAAATTGAAGTGCATCTATCTCACCTTGCTAAAAGAGAAAAGTTCAGACAAAACTTGATAACTGCTTCTGGCTGTGATGGTTATATCTCCGGGTTTAAAGAACATAGTTACCTTGCAGGAATTTATCTTCTTCAAAAACTAATTAATAAATAATTTGAACAAAAGGAATTACCATTGATTAAAGCAGTAGTATTTGACCTTGATAACACACTAATGGACTTCATGAAAATGAAGCGACGTTCGATAGAGGAAGCAATTCCGGCTATGATCGATGCAGGCCTCTCGATCACAAGGGAAGAATCAAATCAAGTAATTGATGAAATTTATAAAGAGAAAGGGATAGAATATCAGCAGGTATTTGATTTGTTTCTCCAGCGTGTAAATAATGAAGTCGATTATAAAATTTTATCAGCTGGCATTGTAGCTTACCGTAGGGCCAGGGAAGCCGCACTGATCCCATATCCACATGTATATTCCACATTGAATAAATTACTTAAGCTGGGTATTTTAATGGGAATATTATCTGATGCTCCGGCTAAGGAAGCGTGGCTGCGGCTCGCATATCTAAATTTTCATCATATAGTCGATGCTGTAGTTACATTTGAGGATACTGGCGAAAGAAAGCCAAATCCTGCAACGTTCTTAGCAGTTTTGAAAAAACTTGAAGTAAAACCCGAAGAAGCTTTAATGGTAGGGGATTGGGCCGAAAGAGATATAGTAGGTGCTAAAAATGTGGGAATGAAGACGGCATTTGCAAAATATGGGGATACATTTAATACAAAAATTCATAATGCTGACTACGAACTAAATGATGTTAGTGAACTCATTGATATCATTATGCAGGAAAACAAGTTATAACCCCGCACTAAAGTTTTTTTTTATTTAAGGCAATGGATATTGCTATTAAAAAGCCAATTAGTTATTTTGCCCTAAAATAATTTTGAGCTTCAATGAAAGACCTATCTATAAAAAAACTGTATTACTCAATCAGTGAGGTAAGCAAAATTACCAGTGTTGAACAATATGTGCTAAGATATTGGGAAACTGAATTTGATCAATTAAAGCCTCAAAAAAACAGAGCTGGAAACAGGATCTATACGAATAAAGATATTCAGCTGATAATGCACATAAAGGGATTGCTTCGTGAAAGGAAATATACAATAGAAGGAGCCAGAAAAATTCTCGAAGATTATTCTTCAGAGAACGTCTTGCAACAAAATAAAGTTGAATTACCTGAAGAAGAAAGTAAGTCCTTTTACCCTGAGACAAAGCGTGAAAGACCATCCATAAAAAAAGACCTTGAAGAAATTAAAAGTATTTTGGAACTTTTAGTTTCGAAATTGTAAATTTAAAAAGTAATTGAAAAATTTTCGGAACGTGGCGCAGCCCGGTAGCGTACCTGAATGGGGTTCAGGTGGTCGCGGGTTCAAATCCCGCCGTTCCGACTAAAGCATTTACCTATTTTGCAACTAATCTTTTAGGGGAATAAATGAAAAAAATCTTAATTCTATTAGTTATTATTTATTCTGTTAACCAAAACTTTGCTCAGGTTAGAACCAGCAATGATGTTTTTCTCTTTCCACAAGGTAATCCCATCGGAGAATTAAATGGTATTGGCACTTCAGGTTTATCTAACATGATTTCAAATATAGGGAGTATTAATCCAGCCGCTCTTAACAATTTTGAAAAGATTTCTTTTGGCTTTTCATACCAGTTTGAAACCAAAATTGATGAAGCTTGGATCGCTGACATTGGCTATAAACGAAACAAAATTTTTTTACCGCAAAGTATAGGTTTCCAGTATCCATTCAAAAATTTTAGATTAGGTATATCCTTTCGTCAGGGATATAATGGAATTATGGACTTAGGTCAGATCCCTGTTACTACTAACCAATATCCAGACGGAACCGGTGAATTTATTAACTTTCAGGACAAAATTATTCTTAATGATTATTCTATAATTGCATCATATTCATTTAAAAAGGTTATTGATACCTGGAATCTTTCCATAGGAGGGAGATTTAATATTAAAAATATGACGGAAGATTCTAATGGATTTACTGACATTAGCCTTAACTATAAAGGTAACAGTTGGGCTGCTGGAATAATGTTTGAGAAAAGGTTCGAAGCCAATAAATATATGCAATATGGATTGTCATATGAAAAGGATATTAGTCTTACTGGACATCCGGACGGGGGATTAAACGCTACTTCTACTCCAAACATTGACTCAACTCGGCTAACATATTACACAGTTATTAACACTTATAAAGCTCAATTTCCAGCACGAGTAAAATTCGATTTTGATATAAGTTTGATTAGGAGTATTAAATTCCTGGGAAGCATATCCAATGTTTTCTGGAAAAATATTGATAGTAGCAATCCCAATGCATTTGAATACGCCGGAAGTGTTGTTTATGCATTCAATAATATTTTGTCATCATCCTTAGGCATTTTTTCAACAAGGAAAGAATATTATTCAATCGATAAATATTTTAATACAAACGAAAATCTGCAGGCTTTCTTTTTAATTTTAGGTTCTTCTTTAAAAATTGATAATATACAATTGGATTTTTCACTTGCCGATAGTCATGCATTTTCTGGAAACTGGAGAAAGCAAACTACAGGAAAACTCGGGATAGGATACGAATTTTAAAATTTTTACCCCTGTAAGAACATCATTACTACTAGATATATATGCATTTAACAAACCCACACAAATTCCAGGTAGACAACCTATTTGTTGTAACGAAAGACCTTCCGAAAGCTATAAGTATTTTTTTGAAAAAGGTAATTTAATAGTAAAATCTAAAGCATCATTTTTTATAAAAATGATATGAAATATATGCGATAGAAGAGAACAATATTTGTACTAATATTTTTTGAACTGGTATATAGTCTCATAAAATTTACATTTTTTAAAGGCACAATATTTGAGTACATTACCTTTTAACAAAATAATCTCTCAACAAATGGGGTACTAAAATGATATTTAGATCTCTTTCCTTTAAACTCGTAATATTTTTTGTCTTACTTTCTTCAATTAAAATTACTTTAGGACAAAACTTAACCTTTGCAGTAATAGGCGACTTCGGTATGGGTAATCAGGCTGAAAGCGATGTTGCAAACCTGGTAAAATCCTGGAATCCTGATTTTATAATAACTGTAGGTGATAACAATTATCCTGATGGCGAGGCCTCTACTATAGACAGAAATATTGGTTATGATTATCATCAATATATAAAACCGTATACAGGATCATATGGAACAGGTTCAACTGATATAAATAGATTCTGGCCTGTAACTGGAAATCATGATTGGCATGCTACAAATCTTCAACCATATCTGGATTATTTTAATCTACCTAATAACGAATTTTATTACAATATTCAAATTGGTGATATAGAATTTTTTATGATTGATTCCGACACCGATACACCTGATGGTTATTCATATAATTCAGATCAGGGTAATTGGATGAAACAAAAGATTCAAAACTCAACAGCAAAGTGGAAAATTGCCGTGTTTCATCATGCAGCATATTCATCGGATAGCAATCACGGAAATACTTCATACATGCAGTGGCCTTTTGAAGAGTGGGGAATTAGTGCTGCATTGTCCGGACATGCTCACACTTATGAAAGAATAATGAAAGATGCAAACAACGATGGAGATAGCCTTGCATATTTTGTAAATGGACTGGGTGGTGCAAACCGATATAGCTTCGGAACACCAGTTAGCGGAAGTATTGTCAGGTATAATAGTGATTGGGGAGCAATGAAGGTAAGTGAGACTCAAAATGGGCTTCTTTTCCAGTTTTTTACAAGAAATGGAAATTTAATAGACTCCCATCTAATTAGCGAAGCAGTTGTGAACGGAATAGATGGATCATCTTTAATAAATGGATACAAATTATACCAAAACTATCCAAATCCTTTTAATCCGACTACAAATATAGAATATACTTTACCTAAGACTAGTTTTATTAATTTAAAAGTATTTGATGTTTTGGGCAGGGAAGTTACTACATTAGTGAATGACACCAAGGAAGCCGGTAAGTATACAGCAAAATTTGATGGCTCCAATTTATCCAGTGGAATTTATATTTGTCAATTAAAGGCTGATAATTTTATCGAATCAAAGAAGTTTGTACTTATGAAATAATATTAGTCTGTATAAATTGTTCATATTTTTGGTACTGTCTCTATATGTTAGTGCAAACCAAATAAATGCTCTTTAGAGGCGGGATGTTAAAAATTAGTATAAAAAGACATATTTATTATAATTTCTTCATACTTGCTACCAACCTCATCATTATTTAATTTTGTTTATGCCTAATTCTAAAACTAGTAAAGAAATGATAATAAAATCTGATAAACCTAAATGCTTCTGTGGAATATTCGGAATTTTTGGAACCCCACAGGCCTCAGTAAAAACTTACTATGGACTGCACGCCCTTCAGCATAGGGGACAAGAAGCTACCGGAATTGTGACACAAAGTTTTAATGAAAGGGGACACTCCGTTTTTAATATGCACAAAAGCGAAGGGCTCGTCTCGGAAGTTTATTCCGATAATGATGTTTTCAAAAAAGTACTTGTCGGTAATTCAGCTATCGGACATAACCGATATTCCACAACAGGCTCTTCAGAATCTAAAAAAAATATACAGCCTTTTGTTGTTAACTACAGACTCGGTAATCTCGCAGTTTCACATAATGGAAATTTAACAAACGCAAAACAACTTCGTGAAGAGCTTGTTAACGAAGGTGCTATATTCCAGACCACAAGTGATACTGAAGTAATTTTACATTTAATTGCACGCAGTAAACTTGATAACCAAATTGATCAGATTAAAGAAGCTTTATCCAAACTAGAAGGAGCCTTTTGCCTTATAATTTTAACAGACGACAAACTAATTGCAGCACGTGATGGTTATGGCTTCAGGCCACTTGCAATAGGTAAATCAGCTGGGTCTTTTATCATAGCATCAGAGACATGTGCATTCGATATTCTTTCAGCTGAATATGTTCGGGATGTTGAACCAGGAGAAATGATAATAATTGATGATGAGGTAATAAGAACAGGTATTGAAAGGTCAACAATGATAACGTTACCTTCTCTACACAAAAAGCAATGTATATTTGAATATATTTATTTTTCTCGTCCTGACAGTTTTATATTTGGACACAGTGTAGATAAAATGAGGCGCAGACTTGGAAAAATTCTGGCTAAAAAGCACCCGGTAAAAGACAAAGATGGAGAGAGAGTTATTGTAATAAGTGTACCGGACAGTTCAAACACTTGTGCTATTGGTTATCAAACTCAGCTTGAAAAACAGGGAATAGATTCAAGACTCGAAATCGGGCTAATAAGAAGCCATTATATTGGTAGAACATTTATTCAACCGGGCCAGGCTAAAAGAGAAATAGGGGTTAAAATAAAATTTAATACTGTTAAAGGAGTTCTTGAAGGTAGAACTGTAGTCGTTGTTGATGACTCAATTGTACGAGGTACAACTTCAAAGCAACTAGTTAATTTAATTAGAGAAGCTAATCCAAAAGAAATTCATCTCCGGATATCATCACCTCCGATTAAAAATCCCTGCTATTATGGAATGGATTTCCCAAGCAAGGAGGAACTTATAGCAAATCAACACAAAGATATAGAAGACATCGGAAACTATTTGAATGTTAATAGTCTTGAATACCTGACAAAAGAGGAAATGCTTGAAGCAGTTTCAGAAGCGGGAATTGAAAATTTTTGTACTGCTTGTTTTTCTGGAGAATACCCTACCCAGATTGATGTTAATTTTAAAAAAGAAATTTATGAACTATAATAAATACTTGGTGAGAATACTGCATAACTACCATTAAGTATATTTTTTAATGATTAAATTAAAAGAGTTAATTAGTACCAAATCAAACCTGTTGAGCCTTTTAAGATTGCTGCTTGTCATTCCATTGTGGTTACTTTTTGATAACATTAACTTGGGTTACAGCCGGACCTTCATAATGATTCTGTGTTGGTTTGCTGTTTTGACTGATGTACTGGATGGTTATCTTGCCAGGAAATTCAATGAAGTTACGGAAATGGGCAAAATTATAGATCCTCTGGCTGACAAATTTGTTATAGGAGTTGTAGTACTAAAATTATTCCTGATTGGAGATGTACCTGATTATTATTTTTGGATGATTGTCGGTCGTGATGTATTAATTTTTACAGGAGGCATATTTGTTTCGAGGAAACTTGGGAGAGTTTTGCCTTCAAATATGCTCGGTAAAATTACAGTTATAAGTATAGGCTTGGTATTATTTATTATTTTGTTTCAGGTGAATCGTAGTTCAGTTTTTTTTAAGGGAATATATTTACTAAGTATCTTATTAGTTATTTCCTCACTTATAGGATATGCTATCAGAGCATTTGAATTTATAAAACAAAAGAAGAATGAACCTGCTAAAAAATCTTAACCTGGGAAAATTAAAAACCGGTCTCTCTAAAACCAGGGATAAAATCTATAATAGTATCAATGAAGTAGTTTCCGGGAAAGCTGTTCTCGATGAAAAAACTCTTGATGAAATTGAAGAGATATTAATAACATCTGATATAGGATTCGAAACAACAGAAAAAATAATAGAAAATGCCAGAATCGCTTTAAAATCTGAAAAAGATAGGTCCAACCTTAATATTATTGAAGCTGTAAAATCTGAGCTGCAAAATGTTCTTAATAAAAACAAATACGATAATAAGAATGGAAATGAACTTGACAATTATAAACCTTACATTATTTTAGTTGTTGGAGTAAATGGAGCAGGGAAGACTACAACTATTGGTAAACTGGCCCATAATTATAAACAATCCGGGCTTAAAGTGATTGTGGGAGCAGCAGATACTTTCAGAGCAGCCGCAAATGAGCAACTTGATATTTGGGCCGATAGAGCAGGTGTAGATATTTTCAAGAAAAAACATGGCTCAGATCCTTCTTCTGTTGCTTTTGATGTCTTAGAAAAGGCAATAAAAGAAAAATATGATATTGTTTTAATTGATACCGCAGGACGACTACACAACAAGTCTGAACTAATGGATGAATTAAGGAAATTAAGAAAAGTCATTCAGAAGCTACTCAATTATGCTCCAAACGAGACTTTGCTTGTTTTGGACGGTAATACGGGACAAAATGCTCTAATACAAGCTGAGGAATTTAATAAAATTACAAAGATTGATGGTGTTGTAGTTACAAAACTGGATGGGACTGCAAAAGGTGGGGTTATATTTCAGTTGTGCTCCAAAATCAATGTGCCAGTAAAATATATAGGGGTTGGCGAAGGGATTGATGACCTCCAGACATTTGAGCCCGGATTATATTTATCGGCCATATTTGAAAATTAAATTGATATAATATTATGTTTATGAAAAGACCTACAAACAGAGTTTTTGAATATCCACCAAGGTTTTATAAGCCTGAAGATGATGAAAGAGAACGCAAGAAAAGAAAATTGGGCTTTTCCAGGACACTCAAAACTAACAGGAGGAAAACCAGAAGTCCATTGATCTGGATAATACTTCTGATAATTATTATACTTGTTTATTTGAAATTAAGTGGGCTTAGTTAGGGCATATATTAGTTTACATAATATACATTATCGGACAGTCGATACCTACATCACTATATCAACAAGTAAAGTTCTTATATTATTAATTCGTAAGTCACACATTCAAGATTAAATCAATTAAAAAAAGACATATAGGATTTCATTACATAATAAAATGCAACCAGCATTACCGTAGCAAACAAGAATGCCATTATCCAAAACAATGCAAGTATAAATGTTTCTATAAAATTAAGAAATGTATCCATTTCAAATCTTAATGGCCTGAAAATCGTAGGAACTCAAATATCAGACTAACTAACTCAAAGCAAGATCCTGCTCGCTTTGCTGAATAAATAATGCATTCTGATACTTCTTTAATATGTTTTCCGTAGAAACGATTCCAAGAAATTTACCAGTTTGTTTATCCTGAACCGGCAAAAAGTCCATATCTATTTTTTCAAGTATTTTTAACGCATCTTCACTGTTTTTATCATTTGTTATAACTTGAACATTTCTTACCATAAGGTCGCCAGCAACAAGAAAAGGCATAATATTTCTGGTTTCTTCATCTAAAATAGCATCTCTTATGTCCTGAAATGCTATTTTGCCAATAATATTATCCTGACTATTTTTCACCAGTAAATTATTAAACCTGGATTCTTTAACCTTTCCAAGAAGTTTTTGAAAGGTATAATCGTCCGTAACAAGATCTTCAAATTTTTCAATTATACTTGATATTGAAATATTTTTGAGAACCAATGTTTTTCTTCCATATATATCAATTCCCTTCCCTTCCACATCAAATTTTAAAGTATAAAGCGAACCTTTAAGTATCTTCTTTGATATTGTTGTAGCTACAATAATTGTAAGCATTAATGGAAGTATAATCTTGTAATTATTAGTCATCTCAAATACCATAATCAAAGCAGTTAATGAAGCATGTGTGGTACCTGCTACAACCGCTGCCATACCAACAAGAGCATATGCTCCCGGAGGTGCACTTACAGTTGGAAATAAATAATTTACTATCTGGCCGAATGCTCCACCAAGCATTGCCCCTGTAAATATGCTGGGGCTAAATGTACCTCCGTTACCACCGGAACCGATAGTCAAAGCTGTGGCAATAGGTTTAAACAAAAGCAATAAGAAGAGTACCATAAAAGGAGTGGCATTAAAAATGGTATTATCAACTGCAGCCTCACTAAAACTGAAAATTCCAGGTAAATATAGTCCAATTATCCCAACCATTAAACCGCCGATGGCGGGTTTTAACCATTCCGGAACTTTATTCTTAGCATCAAATATTTCATCAATTTTCAAGAACGTTCTAACAAAATACACGGCTGTAAAAGCGGCCAATACACCAAGTATTAAATAAAAGATAAATTCGTAGTTTGTATTCAAACTAAAAGAAGATGTCTTAAATGCGGGTTCATTCCCAAGATAACCTCTTGAAATAACAGTGGCAAAAACCGAAGCAACAATAATAGGACTGAACGATTTTGCATTAAAAGTTCTTAAGATAATTTCCATCGAAAAAAGTGCGCCGCCCAAAGGTGCATTATAAGCTGCTGCCAAACCTGCAGCGGCACCACAGCCTACTAAAATCTTTAATCTATCTGGAGATGAGGAAAGATATCTTCCTAGTGAAGATGCGATAGAGGAGCCCATCATAACGATCGGTCCCTCATTTCCACCCGCACCACCTGTTCCAATACTAATTACAGCACCTAGTGTTTTAAGGAAACCAGTCTGCCCTTCTATTACTCCGCCTCTTGATGCTACTGCATCAATTGCCTTTGGAATACCTTCCCCTTTTTGGGCACCTTTGAAATATTTTGACATCAGACCAACAATCAATCCTCCAAAGGCAGGAATCATCACCAGTATAAGAACAATTTCCCAGGTTTTAGGGCCATTTATGAGAGTCTCAAGTCCCCAAAATTTTCCAGGCGTATCAAACAAGAAAGTTTTAATAACCATTATTGCTTTTTTATAAAACACGGCTCCATAGCCGCATAGTACACCTATAATGGAACCAAGTAATAGTAAGTAGGTATCTTGAGATAGGGAAAAAGATTGGAAAAAATTATTTATCCTTACTCTGTATAACCTTGAAAGCTTTCGTAATTTATTATATAACTTCAAGTATTATTTTTTATCCTGATTATATTTAAAAAATCCTTCACCCGTTTTTCTTCCCAGTTTATTGGCTGCTACCATTTTTTTTAACAGGGGGCAGGGACGGTATTTTGAATCGTTAAAACCACTATATAAAACTTCCATTATTGAAAGACAAACATCCAGCCCAATAAAGTCAGCAAGGGTTAATGGTCCCATAGGATGATTCATACCGAGTTTCATGACCGTATCAATATCCTCTGCTGATGCTACTCCTTCAAAAAAAGCAAATACAGCTTCGTTTATCATAGGCATAAGAATTCTGTTAGCTACGAATCCCGGATAATCAAAAACTTCTACAGGTGTTTTGTCTAATTTTACAGAAAGTTCTTTAATTGCATTATAAGTTTCATCCGAAGTAGAATAACCACGAATTATCTCAATTAGTTTCATTACAGGCACCGGATTCATAAAGTGCATGCCTATGAATTTATCAGATCTACAGACGGAAGAAAGTTCTGTTATTGAGATTGATGAAGTGTTTGAAGCAAATATAGCTTCCTTTTTTATCATTCCTTCAAGTGTTTTAAATATGCTTAATTTTGCATCTATATTTTCATAGATTGCTTCTACAACAAGGTCAGAATTTTTTGGAGTATTTTCAATTCCAGCCACTTTATTTATCCTGTCTAATATTTCCTTCTTATCATTCTCACTTATAATTTCTTTTTTAACCTGTCTATCTAGATTTTTTGAAATAGTATTCACTGCCCTTTCAAGTAGCCCGGAATTCATTTCAATAAGATTTACTTGAAACCCTTTCAATGCAAAAACATGGGCAATACCATTCCCCATCGTCCCACCACCAATTACCGATACATTTTTTAATTCCATTTTTACATTCCCCCTCTAATTATAATTTTTTACGATTAACGCTGAAGCTTCGCCTCCACCTATGCAAAGAGAAGCTAATCCGTATTTTGAATTTCTTTTTTTCATTTCGTGAATTAAAGTAACAAGAATTCTCGCTCCACTAGCACCTATAGGATGTCCCAGTGCGATTGCGCCTCCATTAACATTTACTTTTGAAGTATCCAAACCTAATATTTTGTTTACCGCCAATGATACAACAGCAAATGCTTCATTTATTTCAAAAAGATCAATGTCATCTTTTGTCATACTCGCTTTCTTTAGTACTTTAGCAATTGCGTCAGCAGGAGCCGTTGTAAATTCAATCGGTGCTTTTGCAGCAGAACTTTGAGCAATAATTTCGACTAATGGCTTAAGACCAAGTGATTTAGCTTTATCTTCACTCATGACAAGTAAGGCAGCTGCACCGTCATTAATGGAAGAGGCGTTTGCTGCAGTAACAACTCCATTTTTATCAAACACTGGTCTAAGCTTAGGAATTTTATCAAATTTCACCCTGGCTGGCTCTTCATCAGTGTTAACTATAGTTTCACCTGTCTTTGTCTTTAATACAACATTACTAATTTCATCTTTAAACTTGCCATTCTTCTGTGCATCCAGCGCCTTTTGATAAGAAGCAATAGTAAATTCGTCCAATTGTTGCCTGGTGAATTTAAAGTCCTTTGCACAGGCTTCTGCGCAACTACCCATATGAATGTCATTATAAACATCCCATAGCCCATCTTTAATCATTGAGTCGATAATTTCACCATTCCCAAATTTGTAGCCCGTTCTGGCTTTAGGTAACAAGTATGGAGCATTTGTCATACTTTCCTGTCCGCCAGCAATAACTATATTAGCATCTTCACACTTGATAGCCTGATGAGCCAGCATAACAGCCTTAAGGCCACTTCCACACATTTTATTGATAGTCAAACACTCAGTTTTGTCAGGTAATCCTGCGTAGATAGCTGCTTGTCTTCCCGGAGCCTGTCCCTGTCCTGCAGTCAGGACGTTTCCGAAAATGACTTCATCAACTAGATTTTTATCTAATTGGGAGCTATCCAAAATCGCTTTAATAGCAAAGCTACCAAGTTGAGCTGCAGTGAATGAAGCCAAACTACCTGAAAACGCTCCAATAGACGTTCGTTTAGCTTCTGTTATTACTACTCTTTTCATTATAAACCTTTTCAAATTAAATTCTTTATAAACAAAAATTCTATTTAATAATACAAATTTATAGAAAATAGTTCTAAGAATCAGGTAAATGACTATACATATAAATTAGAATTGCATTTAGATTTATAACATAGTCTGAATAATTCTTTCTAAGATTCAGCTGGCCCCGGCATTGTAAGTGCAGATAACTCAAAAATAACATTCAAAATTATAAGGTTTTGATTAATATTATTCTGAATTGATGATGCCATTCTGTCCAGATTAAATATAGTCTTTTGGATATCTATATTAGGAAATCTTTTATTAAATTTTTGCAACGTCTCCAGATGCTTATCGAAATAATATTCACCAATGTTGAATCTGAATTTTTGGACATCATTCAACCAGGTAATCATCATCTGTATTAGCAACCTGAGTGTCTCCGCGGAATTATCGGATAAAATATTTGTAAATTCACTTACAGCCGAATGGTATTTTCTGCCAAAAGAATATCGCAGAATATATATTGTCCTGTCCCTTAATAATTCAAAATCCTGATCAATCAGTTTTAATGCTGTCGCAACTGAACCACCTGAAAACGAGGAGACTTCCTTTGCCAAAGTGTTATCGACAGAAAAATATTCTATTAGTATTTTAGTAATATCTTCAACAATTAATGGTTGAAATGGAACCTGCCAGCATCTTGACCTGATTGTTTCCCTAAGTAAGTTCGGATATGGCGTACATAAAATAAATATTATTCCTTCAGGGGGTTCTTCCAGGTTTTTTAACAACGCATTCTGAGCTTCTTCATTCATCATATGAGCATCGGATACTAAAATAATTCGATACTTAATATCACTGTAGTTCATTGATAAGAATTTATTTATATCGCGTATACTACTTATCTTTATGTTCGAGGCCCTTTGTATATGTATTTTGTAATAAGGATTATTAATCTTTTTCCCTCAATTCTTTCCAGTAAGTTTCATTTTCTTCTGTAGAAAGTTTTTCGAAAGGTCCCGAAGTATCAGTTTCGTTTTTACCTCTTGGTAAAGGCAAAATATATTTTATATAAGGTTCAGCAAAGTTACTTATTAGGTTAGATATTTTTTCGGAATCTTTGGTTGAAGTGTCGTATGAATTAAGCGCTTGCGCAAATTTGATAGCTGTAAATTCTTTTCCAACTCCGGATAACCCCGTAAACAAAAATGCATGTGGAACGGAAGAATTGTCCAGCAATTTATTTAAAATATTAATAACAGGGATTTGCCCGTAAATTCCTGACCAATTGTTCATTTTAGTCTAAAATAAAAAAGCGCCATTAGGCGCCTTGAGAGTTATTCATCAACGTTATAGAAGAAGTCTTCTTCTGAGGGATAGTCCGGCCAGATATCGTCAATAGATTCGTACGGTTCCTCAGCATCCTCAAGTTCAATTAAATTTTCGATAACCTCATAAGGGGCACCGATTCTGTCCGCGTATTCAATTAGCTCGTCTTTTGTTGCTGGCCACGGCGCATCATCCAAATAAGAAGCCAGTTCGACTGTCCAGATCATTTGGTACATCTCCACAATTTAATTCTTTATATCATTTTTAGTTGAATCAAAGAAGCTTATATTATCAAAGAAAAAGCCTGTCGGATTTTCATAAACTCCATTATGGTGTACTTCATAATGCAAGTGAGGTCCCGTAGCAAGTCCTGAACTTCCTGTTTTGGCTATCAAATCACCACGTTTTACCTTCTGGCCTCTTTTCACTAATGCTTTTGAAAGATGGGCATATACGGAACGATAACCAAATCCGTGATCGATTTCAATACACAAACCGTAACCACCTTTGTAACCAGCAAAACTAATTTTCCCATCACCTGTTGCATGTACCGGTGTTCCCCTGTCAGTAATGATATCTATTCCGTCATGCATTCTTTTTATACCAAGAATGGGGTGTAGCCGCATGCCAAAGCCGTGTAACCCAACAGTTCCGGTACAAGGCTTTATAGCCGGGATAGATTCAAAAAGCAATTTGTTTTCATTTAATTTATTACCTATTTCATCATATTGTAATTTTTCAAATTCTATTTTCCTGGCTACTTCATCAACAAATGAAAGTGCTTTCTTTAATTTAAAGGATGACTCATCGTTTAAGAAATCAAGTGAGTTATCAAAAGAGCCGCCACCAATACCAAGTTTCTTTTCTTCATCTGAAATAGGCTCAAGATCAGCTGCTAGCCTTAGTTCCTTGTCATGTTTGCTGAGGCTATCAACCTGCCCGTTTAGCAATTTATACTGACCAGATATTGTCAACAATTTAGTCTTAAGCATTTCATTTTCAGATCTAAGAGCAATAAGGCTGTTACCTGGATTAGCTATCGAATTGATAAAAAAGTAGGCCCCAAAAATAAATGCACTGAAGGTAAGAACTGCTAAAGTAAAATATGAAATCAACTTTACCTTATAGTTCTTGATTTCAATAAACTGCAGTTTCGACTTTGAAAAGTAGTATAATTTTTTCATAAATAAAGGCAGAATGTATTAAATTAGGGCATATTTGTCAAGCAAAAAGGTATAATTTTATTCAAAATCGTGTTCGAAATAATCCACTCCACGTATATCATCATTCCCCTTCTGTGAGAGCCTGCCGTTAAGCCTTTTTTCGAAGAGTTTCGCAGAATCATAACCATAATGTTTCAATAGGTAATTTAAGCTTATTACTTCAGAAATAACAGTAATATTTTTCCCCGGTATTATTGGGAGCTTGACGTAGGGAATTTCTACATCTGAAATAGTAGTCATGCTCTCATCCAGTCCGGTTCTAGTATAATCGGATTTTTCGTTCCAAATCTCCAATTCTACAACAATTTCAAGCCTTTTTTGGTGCCGAATCGCCCGTATTCCGAACATTTTTTCTACATTGATCAAACCAAGTCCCCTGATTTCCATAAAATGTTTAACAAGATTCGTGCCCGAACCCATCAGAATTCCTTCCCCTTTTTTGGTCAGAATTATAACATCGTCCGCGACTAACCTGTGGCCCCTTTCAACCAAATCCAGCGCCACCTCACTTTTACCTATCCCCGATTTACCAACAAATAATATACCTACACCATACACATCCACAAGTGATCCGTGAATTGAAATTCTGGAAGCAAACTGATCATCTAGAAAATCGCTGATTAAGTAGATTGTTTTTGTTGTTGAATAATCTGAACCGAAGATAGTAACCTTATGCTTATTAGCAAGCTCAAGTAAAACCGGAAATGGATGATTTTTATCAGTTATAATAATACAAGGTATGTCAAATTCAAAAAATCTTTCAAGTGCTTTTTTCTTTTTATCATCCGTTAGCTTAGCCAGATACTTCATCTCAGTGTTTCCAAATACCTGAACCTTTGTATATGAAAACAATTCAACGAACCCAGCCAATGCGAGCCCGGGCCTATGCATATTCTGTTCATAAATTTTATTATCGAATCCAGAGCGATCCGATAACAACTTCAATTTGAAATTATCCTTGGTTGCACTGTATAAAAAATCCACAGTAATATATTCTTTTTTTGAAACTGCTTTTTGGTCTATCTTGATCATTTAACTCTTGAAATTCTTTTAGTTTTTAATTTCACCAACTGCCTTGATAGTTTTTCGATCGCCGAGTTTATAGATTTCTCAAAATCATCTGATTCTTCTTTCGCAGCCAATGTCTGCCCCGGAACCTGAAGAATTATTTCTGCTATCTTTATACTTTCATGATTATTTTGGTAGCTTAATATAACATCTGCATTAATTATATCATCATTAAATTTATTTAATGATTTTATTCCTGATTCAATATGCCCTTTAAGTGTAGTATGTGCTTTAAATTTTCTTGCTGTTATTGTAATATTCATAAGTACACTCCGTTAATATTTAAGATTTTGGATGTGCTTTTTTATACGCAGATTTTAGTCTCTCAATACTAACATGCGTATAAATCTGTGTTGTTGATAAATTTTCGTGGCCAAGAATTTCTTTGACCGCACGTAAATCTGCTCCATTGTCCAACATATGTGTTGCAGCGCTATGACGCAATATATGCGGACTTTTCTTTTTAATATCAGTTACCTTTGACAAATATTTGCTCACAATCCTGTGAACGTAACGTGGGTAAATACGATTACCTCTATTTGTTATAAGTAATGCTTCTCTTCCTCCATTATTCTTTTTAAAAGATAAATATTCATTTATTATTGAAATTGATTTGCTACCAACAGGAACTATTCTAGTTTTGCTCCCCTTCCCTTTCACCCTAATTATTCTTTCCTTCAAATCTAGATCAATATTATTTAATTTACAAAGTTCATCTACTCGCAAAGCGCACCCATAAAGTAATTCTATGATTGTTATTATTAATCTCGCTTCGTCAGGCTCCTTTTCCTCTTCAACCAATTCGTAAATTTTCAGTATAGAATTTTCGGATGTTACTTCAGGTAGTTTCCGGGCAGATTTTGGATTAGAGATTACTGATGCCGGGTTAACTGAAATTATTTCCTGTTGAAAGGCATATTTGAACAATCCCCTTATTGAAGCTAATTTTCTGGAGATAGACTTTTTACTAATCTGATTTTCGCTGAGAGTCATCAAAAATGACTTAATAAATTTCTCTGAAATATTAGATATTTCTGTTTTGGAATTATCCGAGCAATATCTTATGAATTCATTAAGATCTGTTTTATATGACTTTACAGTATTAAAAGAGTATCTTTTTATATTGTTCAGATCTTCAATATATTTTTCAGATATGGATTTGATATCCATTTTTATTTTTCTTCAACTTCTTGAACTTCTTCTACTAAAACTTCATCACTACAAACCGGACACCTGAGATAATCGCCTTTCTTTTTAGTGTAGCGTTTCTCCATATATTCCGAATCTCCGTTCGGACATGCCTGAGCAACCGGTTTATACCAGCCTACAAAATCACAATCAGGGAATTTCGAACATCCGTAAAATACTCTATTCCTTCTTGAAATTCTCTCAACAACTTCGCCATCACTACATTTAGGGCATTTTATTCCAAGTGTAACATTTTTAATAAAGTCACAGTCAGGAAATTTTTCACAGCCTATGAAGCGCCCATATTTACCATTTCGGTAAACTGTTCTTGCACCGCATTTTTCACAAGTCTCACCCGTATATTCCGGTTCCTGATTTTGAGACGCCATCTCTTTAAATGATTTTATGTTTTCACAATCCGGATAATTTCCGCAGGCGAGATACTTTCCAAATCGCCCTACTTTAATTATCATCTCACCACCGCATTTGTCACATAGGATTTTATCAATTTTATCTTCTACTTCCTTTAAGGCTTTTGAAAATGGCTGATAAAAATCATTTAAAACTTTTTCATATTCGTTTTCACCGCCTGCAATTTGGTCGAGTTCATTTTCCATTAAAGAAGTAAAATCTTCATTAATAATATTCGGGAAATTCTTAACAAGAATTCTGCTTACTTCTTTCCCTAATTTTGTGGGTGTTAGCTTTCTGTTTTCCATTATAACATATTTTCTATCCTGTATCGTACTAACTATATGAGAATACGTACTTGGACGGCCAATCCCCTTGCTTTCCAATTCTTTTATTAAAGAACTTTCTGTAAATCTTGCCGGAGGCTTTGTAAAATGCTGGGCCTTATGCAATTCCTCTAAATCAAGTTTCTGATTTTTCTCCATACCTAATGGAATTGCTTCGTTCCTGTACTCACTCTTCTCTTCAGCATTTTCTTTTTGTTCAAACATTTCTTCATAAACCTGCAAAAACCCCTTAAACTTTATCGCGCTTCCAAAAGCTTTAAATAAATATTCATCTGCAGATATTTCCACAACTGTCGTTTCCATTAGAGCTTGTGTCATCTGCGAAGAGACAAATCGTTTCCATATTAATTCATATAATTTGAAGGCTTTCTTTTCAAGAAAGGGTTTTACAAAATCAGGAGTATACTTAATTGAAGTTGGCCTGATTGCTTCGTGTGCATCCTGTACGTTTGTCTTGCTCTTTTTTGTATAAGTATTCGGAATTTCAGGCAAATATTCATTGCCATAAGTATTCTTTATATAATCTCTGGCGGTCGGCATAAACTCATCACTAATTCTTGTTGAATCAGTTCTCATATATGTAATTAATCCAACCGTGCCTTCTTCACCTAATTCAATTCCTTCATATAACCTTTGGGCAAACATCATAGTTTGTCTTGGCCTCATTCCCAGTCTTCTTGATGCCTCAGCCTGAAGTGTACTGGTAATAAACGGAGCAGATGGATTTCTCCTCGTATTCCTTTTTGAAATATTTGATATTTCAAAATGCTTTTTACCCGATATTGCGTCAAAAATATTTTGTGCCGATTGTTCATTATTTATGGCAAAATTAGTATTAAGAAATTCTTTCCATTCATCGTCAGTCATTTCAGGTTTGGGCGGAACTTTAATGTCCTTTCCGTTAACACTGAAAAGTTTTGCATTAAATGTTTCCCCTTTATAGGTCTTAAATATTGCCAAGATTGACCAGTATTCCGTTGTAATAAATTTATCAATCAATGCTTCACGGTCACAAATAATCTTTAATGCAACGGATTGAACTCTTCCAGCAGAAATAGAACTGCTTCCAGACATCTCAATAATAGCTTTCCATAAAAACGGACTTATTTTGTAACCGATAATTCTGTCCATCACACGTCTTGCACGTTGGGATCTTACCAGGAATTCATCTATCCCCCTGGGATTTTCCATAGCATTTTTAATCCCTGTCTTGGTAATTTCATTAAAAAGCACACGGTAAAGTTTTCCATCATTTGGGACTGTTATAACATCAGCTATATCTTGGGCAATTGCCTCTCCTTCCCTGTCCGGGTCAGTTGCTATAAAAACATTTTTGCTTTTCGATGCTAATGATTTAATCTTCTTTATAAGGTCGCCCTTCCCTCTTATATTTAAATATGTAGCTTTAAATCCATCGTCAACATCCACCCCAAGCTTTGTCTTTGGCAGATTTCTAATATGTCCGATCGTTGCTTCTACAGTATATTCCTTCCCTAGATATTTATTTATTGTCTTCGCTTTTGCAGGTGATTCTACAAGTACTAAATTTTTTGCCATCTTTCTTACTTTATTTTTAATTAATTTTGTCAGTTGAATATAATAAATGTCTACTGCCAGGAGGAGTATATTTGTCCAGATCTAAAAACATTGATAGAATCAATATATTGATATTCTCTGTTTCTATTACTCCCTCCGGGAAAAATTTCAACTCTTCTATAATTTCTTCAAAGTCGTTATTTGTAAGCAAACCAATATTATAAAAATGTAAAAGATAATTATAATTTTTCAGTCCAATTTGCTGCCCTTCTTCATTAGACAGAATCCTCAAGCTTTTGGATTCAGAATTATTTCTGTGCAATAATAAACTATAATTCTGATTATATTTTTCGTGCAGCCAGCTGTAAGCTGCCGCTATTACATTCTTATTATATGTGGATTCTCTCTGAATTGTTTCAGCTATTTCTTCTTCTGAAATATTTTTGCTCTTCATTTCAGTGATTTTAGCCAATACTTCAACTATTTCTGTTACCATAATTTTAATATTTAATTCAATAAAAGAAATTTATATCTGTTTAGCAATTGGTTTTCCAATTTTTTCATAATTTTATAATCTTTAGCTTTCATATCATCATATCCTAAAAGGTGCAATATCCCGTGAATTACCAATCTGAATATTTCTTCAGCCAAAGTATTTTTGAACTTACTGGCATTATTTTTTGCGTCATCATAAGAAATAAAAATTTCACCATCCAAATTATCTGTCTTACCTAAATAATTAAACGTAATTATATCCGTTGAATTATTATGGCTTAAGTATTTTTTGTTAATAATAGTGATCTCACCAGAAGAGATAATATTTATCGGCAAAGATGATATGCTGAAATTTAATTCTTGCTTTAAATTATTTACGAGTCTGTGTATCCGGATTTTATTTACCTTATAATTCTTATCGGAACAGAAAATTCTTAAATCTTTTACCACTTAAATATCTGAAAGATGTTAATATTATCTTTAATCGTTTTTTGAGAAAGATTCCACTGTTAACTGAGCATACTTGACATATCTTTCAGCCGATTTTTCAAAATCTTCTAGCTCTTCACTTTTTAGATCTCTAATTACTTTTCCCGGAACTCCTGCAACCAATTTTCCGGATGGAACAACAAAACCCGGAATTACTACAGTGCCGGCAGCTACCATGCTTTTTTCTTCGACAATCGCTCCATCAAGAACAACAGCTCCCATTCCAATCAGGCAAAGATCTCTTAAAATACATCCGTGTAAAACAACAGAATGGCCAATAGTTACCTTATCACCAATTATTAAAGGAAACTTACCGTTTGTTACGTGCAGTGTCGAAGAATCCTGCACATTAGTCATTTTTCCTATCTTTACAAAATGAACATCACCACGAATTACTGTATTATACCAAATGCTTGAGTCATTTCCAATTTCCACGTCTCCTGCGATTTTTACTCCGGGTGCTAAAAATACATTTTTACCCAGTTTAGGAAATTTATCAAGATATGGAAAAAGTTTAATTTCTTCGATTAATCCTTGTATTTTGGAGGTTCCCATCCACTCCTTTTCCAGCTTTTTAATTCAAGAGTAATATTCCCAATTAGAACTTTCATTTTTGCTTTTATCGGGATGGCTGCTTCATCATTTGAAAACCAGCCCTCGAAATCACCTGTCAATCCAAATACGCTTATAAAATGTGCTTCGCCTTCAATATGAACACAATCAATGTCATAGTCAACTGCATCAATTGAAACATCTTCATCTTGATCTTCAAAAGAAATATCTGTTGTTGCTTTTTTCTTATCCATAAAAGTCGGTATATCTTCTTTTTTTTGCTGACCAGAATTCATTCTTGCATAATAAAAAATTGAAAGCCCATCCTGATATTTTTTATCAACACTTACTGTCGTATCAAACATTGACACTGAATCGTTAACTTTTCCCTCCTTGATCTTTATGGTTGAATTATCATAATCGAAATTGTATTGGGAAAAGCTAGTGTCTTCAGATCGTTTGATTACTCCCTTAAAATATTTAGAATAATAATCGGGTGTCATTGTAGTTTCATAAACCTGATGAAGATCTACGAAAGGGACACTTGGATAGGAATCAATATCAGCTGTGGCACTGTAATATAATTTACCATAAATTTCTTTTGCTTTTGTAATTTTCAGCTTTATTTCACCTAACCTCATTACAGAATACTTAACAACATAAACTAATTCTTCCCCTACCTGCAGCTTCTTTTCAGATTTTGGATCATCAACATTTTTATTTGCAGCCTGTTGACCTGATCCTAAAAATAAAAAAAAAGGCAAAAGAAAAATTATTTTAAGTCTCTCTTTCATTTAAGCTTAGCAAGATCTTTTGCTTCAGTAAATAAGCCTAATGCTTTCTCGGCTTGTTCGTCAACCGAAAGCATTACCATATACCAGCCTTCATTCTTCCAGAAGTTTCTGGCTACCTGAGCTTTTAATCGTGTAGCAATATATTTTTTATCAGTGTTATATTCTTTCTCATTAAATTTTATTCCGCTTGACTTAGAAAATTCAACAAAGTCATTAATTGTATTTCCCGAAAATTGAAAATTCTTTACAAAGTCTCTCAAATCATTATCGTATTTATTCTTTATCTTCTGTTCATTCTGTCTTAAATATTCCAGAATAAATTTATAAAAAATATTATTCTTTAAAAGATTTGTAGTGTAATTAGTTATGTCAGAAGATTTGATAATATAATCCGGAGTAATACCTCCACCTCCGTAAACAACTCTTCCACCACTGGTGTGGTAAATGGCCTGCCCGGTATCTTTTTCCGCAGTATGATTGATATTATCTCCCGGCGCTTCGGTAGTATCACCTGCTTCTGAATAATATTCACTTTTATTTTTAAGCCCTTTATAATTCCTTTGAATTAGTCTACCTGATGGAGTATAATATCTTGAAATTGTAAGACGAATAGCAGAATTATCTGGTAAACTAAATTGCCTTTGAACAAGCCCCTTTCCAAATGTGGTCTCGCCTACGATCAATCCTCTATCCCAATCTTGTATTGAACCCGAAACTATTTCGCTTGCAGAAGCGCTTCCTTTATTTACTAAAACAATCAACGGAATTTTTTCATAAGGAGAACTTTTTGATGCATCATATTCCTCATCAAATTCAGATCTGCGGCCTTTTGTATAAACAATCTTTTTATTCCCACTGATAAAAAGATCAGCAATCTTTACAGCCTGGTTCAAATAGCCGCCCGGATTTCCTCTCAGATCAAGGATCAGTTGTTTCATTCCTTGGCTTTTAAGATCAGTTAAAGCTTTAAATAATTCATCATAGGTTGTTTCTGCAAATCTTGAAACTATTACATACCCCGTTTTATCATTGATCATAAAATGAGTATCAACAGAATAAATAGGAATTTTATCACGAACAATTGTATAGTTAATTGGCTTCTTTACACCGATCCTCAAAATTGTAACTTCTACTTTAGTCCCCGCTTTTCCTCTTAATTTTTTTCTTACCTGTTCATTTGTTATACCGATAATTGATTTACCATCAACTTTAATTATCTGGTCTCCTGCCATTATTCCTAGTGCTTCGCTCGGCCCTCCGCTGATTGGAGAAACAACTGTTAAAGTATCGTTAACAACCTGAAACTCTATTCCTATACCTTCAAAATCACCGCGGAATGATTCTTCTATGGACGGGATCTGGTCCGCAGGAATATATACTGAATGAGGATCTAATTTAGAAAGCATTCCATTTATTGCAGCAGATATAAGTGTCTTACTATCAACGGTATCTACATAGTATCTCTCGGTCAGATTCATAACATCGTTAAATTTGGCTAAACTTTCTTTTAGGTTATCGTCCGGAAAAACTTTTTGGATTTGAATTCCGAGAATTACTCCAAGAGTTAAAATTATTATGGGAAATACGATTTTAAAGCTGCCTGATTTCAATTTTACACCTGATGATTTTTATAAAACAAACCCAAACGAAAGAAATGTCTCAAATCTTTTATTTTTAACAGAATTTTGAAGTGATTCATTAAGGTAAGTTAATGTTCCGGAAAAATAAACATCCTTTATCGGTTCATAAAATAATTTTGCACTAAATCGTCTCGTAGTTTCTCTATCTCCATCAAGAAATGGGGTGTTAATAGGATCAAATTGTCTATGTCCAAGATTAATATCTCCACCCACATTTTTCTTCACAGTTCCATCAGGATTAAGCAGATTTGCTCCATGGAGATAATAACTAAAATTTGCTGTCAACTTCAGCCTGCTGGTAAATCTATAATTAAATTGAGTTAAAAACAATTCACTATTGGGCTGCATAAATGTTCCGATAGAATATCCATTGTTAGTATAATTATTATTTGGTAACCGGTGTGTAAATACATAAGGATCCTGTCTTACATATTCAAACTGAAATTGCAGGGGAATATTCTTATATAAATTATTGGAAATAAAACCGAATATTATAAATAAACTGATTTCCCCAATAATCTGTTCCTAATTGAGCAAGCTCAACATCGTCTATAAGAAATACTCCATAAATTTTTAATCCTGTTATCGATTTATTATTAAAATCAAAAATAATCATCGAATTATCACGATCTTTACTTACTTCATTCTGAGCAGTCTTATAAATATTAAAGGGATTTAAATATGTGAAATCAGGCAGGCGGCTGTTATAAATAATTATCTCGCCAGCGCCAATACTAAAATCATTAGATAAATTTAATCCTATCCTGTGATATCCAATATATTTCTCGGCAACTGTATTAATTGATCCTACGGTCGAATCATAGGTGGATGTTGTATTCCCTATTAATTTTCCGTGAAAATACGAAACCTCAACAGATTTATATTTTGCACTTAAGTATAAATAATCAAAAATATTGCTGTTATCATCCATTATTACAGGAAGCGCACCATATCCGATATGCATTCTGTCCCTGCCAAATTTTATTTTTACCAAACCAAAATCGGCAGTTAAATACCCGGCCGTGGTAATATCAAAAGAATTTGGCTTATCGAAAGTATTATACTTAAAATTATGTTGCAGGTCACTTCTAAAAAGCGCTGCTTCCCTTTGACCAAAAACTACACCGTCACCTCCCCGCCAGAAAAATCCAAATTTGCTGTAAAATGTTCCCCTGATCTGAAATTGATATGACATAACATCTGCTGCAATTGTTTTGGAAGGGTCAAGATAATTTCCCATTATTCCATCAGCGTGACCAGCTGAATTAAAAAATAGATTAATATTATTCGCAGTGTCTCTTACAAAGTAGAGATATTTTTCTTTCTGAGATAAAAAATCGAAGTGATCTCCAGTTATTAGTTTATCAGAGTTTTTTAATGTCCCGAAAAGCTCCAGCTCAAATTCTTTTTCGAGATCGACTAAAATATTTTTATCAACATTATCCAGTTTGTTCTGGTTTGCAATAACTTCTTTCAAATATTTTGCTATCTCGTTCCTGGTTTTTGGAATCTCATAAGAATTATATTTATTGATCAGATGAAGAGTTTCCATCCTTTCCAGGAAATCGTACACACGACTATCTGAAAGCACATATTCAGTTTGCGCAAGTAACGTTGTCGAAAAAAGGGACAATAAAAGAATTATTTTTCTCAACTTGATTTATCTCCGTCTACAATTCAATAAATAGATGTGCTATCCCTTAATTTCAGGTTTCATTTGCGGGAAGAAAAGCACATCTCTGATAGATGATTGATTCGTTAGAATCATAACAAGCCTGTCAATGCCAATCCCCAATCCTGCTGTCGGTGGCATGCCATATTCAAGAGCGCGAATAAAATCTTCATCAATCTGGTGAGCTTCTTCATCACCTTCCTCACGCATTTTTACCTGCTCTTCAAATCTCTCCTTCTGATCCATAGGATCATTCAACTCGCTGAAAGCATTACATAATTCCCTGCCAGCTACATAGCCTTCAAATCTTTCTACCACACCTTCTTTTGAACGATGTTTTTTTGCAAGTGGAGAAAGCTCAACCGGATAATCAATTATAAATGTTGGTTGTATTAATTTTGGTTGAACTGCAGCGCCGAATAGTTCGTCAATCAATTTCATTCTGCCTTCTACCTTATTCAAATCAACTCCGTACTTTTTGCAAGCTTCCTTTAACTGTTCAACAGATGCTGCCATTATATCTAATCCTGTCTTTTCTTTTATAGCATCAATCATTGATAATCGTTTCCATGGTGATTTGAAATTTATCTGGTTACCTTCATAAGTAAATTCAGTAGTTTTAAACACATCCATACAAATCTTGTTCAACATTTTTTCAACGTAGTTCATCATCCAATCATAATCATTATATGAGACATATAATTCCATCATTGTAAATTCGGGATTATGAGTTCTGTCCATTCCTTCGTTTCTGAAATCTTTTGAGATTTCATAAACTCCGTTGAAGCCTCCTACAATCAGTCTTTTTAGGTAAAGTTCATCCGCAATTCTTAAATAAAGCTCAACATCAAGCGTATTGTGATGAGTAATGAAAGGACGGGCAGCTGCGCCTCCGTAAAGAGGCTGAAGTATAGGTGTTTCAACTTCAATGTATCCGCTTGAATCAAGAAAACTCCTCATTGCAGAAATTATCTTACTTCTTTTTATAAATACATCTTTTATTTCAGGATTAACTATCAGATCTACATAACGCTGACGGTAACGTAATTCCTTATCCGCAAACTGGTCAAAGATAGTCTTGTTCCCTTTTTCGTCCACAACTTCTTTAGCAATTGGCAGGGGCCTCATCGATTTTGTAAGCAGTTCTAACTTTTTAACGTGAACAGAAGTCTCTCCTGTTTTTGTTTTAAATACAAAACCTTCCACGCCGATTATGTCACCTATATCCATAAGCTTAAAAGCATCGTATGAATCGCCTATTTCATCTTTCTTCAAATAAATTTGAATTCTGCCATACTGATCCTGAATATGAGCAAAAGATGCCTTTCCCATTCTGCGGAGTGCCATCAATCTTCCAGCTATCTTTACATTATTTTCTTCGCCTTCTTTAAAATTATCTTTGATCTCTTTTGAGTTGGAATCGACTTCAAATGAATATGCAAAAGGCTGAACGCCTTTGTCTTTTAATTCAGCTAATTCTTCGTGTCTTCTTTTTAACAATACATTTAATTCCTGCTGAATATTATTGTCCACAGAACCTCCGTTTTATTTTCTTTTGAAGTTTGCTAAACGCAAACATACTAAATCCTGAATATTTTCGGCCAATTTAACCGGCACATTAAAATTATTTACAATTATAGAAAAAGCTACAGGTTCATTATCTGCAGTAAAAGCATAACCGGTCAAACTTCTTACACCTTCAAGATATCCGGCCTTACCTCTGATTTTATCTTTCGCGTTAGTATTTTGTAACCTGTCACCAAGAGAGCCGTCAACACCTGCAATTGATAACGAATTAAAAAAAGGGATGAAATAATCACTTTTATACATGAAGCTTAGAAGAGTAACAAATTGTTTCGGGGTAACATAATCAAGTCTTGAAAGACCGCTTCCATCCACAAGAATCATACTCTCAGGATTAATTCCCATTTCCTTGAATAATTTACTTTCTGCTTTGACCCCGTTAGCTACAGTACCATATCCCTCTTTTTCAAGTCCAATAGTTTTTAAAAGCTGCTCTGCAAAAAAATTTTGACTATTCTTATTAATAACTTTAATAATTTCTTTTAACGGAGGAGAATAAGTAGTACAGAGCTTTTTCATTGTTTGATAATTCAATGATGTAGTAATATCATCCACATCCATTGGAAATCCCTGAACTTTAATTCCTCTTTTTTGTAAAACTTCTTTTAGAATGACCATTGTGTATTGTGTAGGATTATTTACAGTTACAAAAGTTTTTACAGAATCATCTTCGCGGATAGTCCCGTAAACAGTTAATACATTTGTTCCTCTTTCTCGATACACATTAATTGCTGTGGCAGAATCCTTCGAAACAGGAAGTACATTATTAACTATTACAATATATTTTGTCTTAGGCCGAATAGAAACAACCGGCAGGTTAGTTTTCCTGTTATAGCTTACTGTTACATCTACGCAATTATCATTAAAAGAAAGGGCACTTGATTGTGCTGCAAACCAATCACTTTCATAGTCCCACGCCCAGCCCGTTCCCAAACCTACATCGTCAAAAGCATTATCGTCCCCAATTAAATTTCCTGTAATCTCATCAATTCCATATGCAGAAAGTGAATCAGCCCAGTCATTAAAAACCTTGTACATATCATCGTCATAAAATCTTCCTGAAATAGTCGGGTCACCGCGACCCTGAACAACAAGATCCCCCTTCCAGATAGAACCGTCTAATGATCCTTTTAAAAATAAATTTGTAGAAAACCTATAGTTGCTTCCAAGCAAAATTAAACCAGCTGCAGTAGTAAATAATTTAAGATCTGACGCTGGTAATAAAAGTTTATCTTCGTTCCTTTTATAAAAATATTCTCCCGTCTCAAGAGATTGGATCATTACTCCCCATTGGGCATTACTGAAATTTGGGTCATTAAAGATATCATCCAGTTGATCACGAAATTCCGGAAGTGTGGTGCCGTCGTATTTATTATTTGACTTTGTCGCGTTCTGGGCCGAAATCGCATATGAAATCAATATCAATAATGTTAGTATTTTTTTAAAAATATTACTTGTCATATGTTTCTATTGCTCTATTGATTTCAGAAGAAGTTACAACCCTGTAAGCACCGGGTGGAACATCAGCAACAAAATATCCAAATCCGGACCTGTTCAAATTTGTTACAGTATATCCAAGTGCCTTGAACATATTTTTAACAAAATGATTCCTTCCTTCAACTGTTATTACTTCAACAAATCTTCTGGTCGTTTTTTTAGTAAATATTATATTTGTGAACTGACCCCTGATACCGTCAATGAAAACTCCTTTCAACAATTTCTTAACGTCTTCTTCTTCAAGACTTCTATCAAGAGTTGCTTCATATTTTCTTGGTACAAGATTTTTTGGATGGGTCATTAAGTTAGAAAATTCTCCGTCATTTGTAAGCAGCAAAACACCTGTGGTGTTATAATCAAGCCGTCCCACCGGGAATATCTTCTCTTTCGTTTTTATCAAATCGATTACTGTTCTTCTCTTCTTTTCATCATTAGTTGAAGTTATAGTACCCTTGGGCTTATTCATTAAAAAATATAAATGTCGTTGTGGTGATATTTTTTCACCATCAAATTTAACCTCGTCCTTTTCCGGATCAACCCTGAGAGATAATTCTCTTACTGTTTTACCATTTACAGAAATCCTTCCCTGTAAAATTAATTCTTCAGATTTTCTTCTTGATGTGATACCACTGTCGGAAATGTACTTATTCAGCCTGATCATTGTTTCCCTGTTCTTCCTGATTTCCCTGTATTTCGTTCTCAGCATCATCTTCGATTACATTCATCATAATTTTATTCCTCTGCTCTATGAAATCCTCATCCTGCATTATCTCTTCAATTTCACGTGGTTTAGGAAGATCGCTCAGTTTATTTAAAGCAAAGAATTTTAAGAATTCAGTTGTGGTCGCATATAAAAGAGGCCGTCCTATAGACTCTGCACGTCCTTTTATAGCAATCAGATTTTTTTCGAGTAATGTACCTAAAATATAATCTGAGTTAACACCTCTTATAGACTCTAATTCGGGTTTTGTTATCGGTTGCTTATATGCTATAATTGCAAGTGTTTCAAGAGCGGCCTGACTTAATTTCCTTTTACTTTTTTCTGAGGAGAGGTATCCTACGTATTTTGCATATTCTGTTCTAGTCGCAAAAAGATATCCCTCAGCAATTCTGATTATTCTGAATGAAATACTATTTCCCTCATAAGTTGAATTAATTTCGTCAATACATTTGTCAACTTCTTCATTTGAAATCTGTGTATCTTCTCCGTCAATTCCTTTAATTGCTTTTATAAGATCAGCAGCGGAGATAGGCTCATCAGATGAAAATATTAAAGCTTCTATTATTGAGTTATAAATTTTGTCCATGTTCTGTTTTATAAATTATGAATTCGTTAAAATCAGGAGATTCTTTAATTCCAATCTGCTGCATCTTAACCATTTCTAAAAGTGCAATAAAAGTAATTACAATTCTGATTTTTTCTTTCATTCCGTCAATTAGGCTCATAATATGTAACTCGCTAAATTCCTCAAGTTTCTTTTAAAATGTACTGAACCATCTCATCAACCGAAATATTAATTTTCCTTATTTCGTGGACGACTTCAGGCTTTACATTATCAATCGCTTTTTTAAAAGCTTTTGCTAAATCGTAGAGCGTCACATTCTTTAGTAGTATTTCATAATCAGGAATGCTTACTTTAACGTCTTTCGAAAAATTACTTCTGAAACTCAGTCTCCTCTGGTCGGATTCAAGAAACGCCAATTCTTCTGACATTTCTTTATATCTTTTGTATTCCAGCAAGGCAGCAATTAGTTCAGCCCTCGGATCTATCTCTTCACCTTTTTCATCCAGTTCACGCGGCAGAAGCATTCTGACCTTAATATGCATCAACGTTGAAGCCATTAGAATAAAATCTCCAGCGGTTTCAAGATCAAGCATTTGAATGATCTTTACGTAATCTAAAAATTCTTTGGTGATCTTGGAAATAGGGATGTCATAGATATCAAGTTCATCTCTTTTTATAAAAAAGAGAAGTAGGTCAAGCGGCCCTTCAAAATGATCAAGTTTGATTTTGTACATTTTATCCCATTCCCATCTTAGCGTGTACTTCATTCATAGTTTGCATAGCTACTGCCCTTCCCCTTTCCTCACCATCTGCAAGAATATCTTTCACTTCATTTAGATTGTTTTCAAAATATTTTCTTTTTTCTCTAATCGGCTCAAGGAAAGCAGAAATTTTTGAAGCACAATTCATTTTACAATCAAAACAACCTAAAGCACCGGACCTGCAACCTTTTTCAATTTCAGGAACTTCGCCCTGATTAAACTTTTTATGATATGAAAAGACAAGACAAATGTCAGGATTTCCCGGATCACCTTTCCTTATCTTATTTGGGTCTGTTACAGCTTTTTTCATTTTTGATTTAACAGTCTCCGCGTCATCAGAAAGCAAGACTGTGTTTCCTAACGACTTACTCATTTTTGCATTTCCGTCAAGACCCTGAAGTCTGGCAAATTTTGTTAGTTTGGGCTCAGGCTCTGGGAAAACGTTTCCATATTGATTATTAAACTTCCTGGCTATCTCTCTTGTTATTTCTACGTGCGGCACCTGATCTTCTCCTACAGGAACGGCATCGCCTTTGTATAAAAGAATATCAGCCGCCTGAAGAACGGGATAACCAAGATGACCAAAGATGACATTATCTATATTCAAATCCCTGATCTGATCTTTCAAAGTCGGATTTCTCTCAAGCCGATTTACTGTAATCAACATTTCAAAAATCAGGTTTAATTCAGTATGCTGCTTTATCTGAGACTGTCTGAACATCGGGCTCTTTTTCGGATCTAATCCGGCAGCAAGCCAATCGATCAGCATATCTATCGAATCATTATAAATACTTGATGTATCCAGATTTGTTGTTAATGCATGATAATCCGCAATAAGGTGAAAATTATCAAAGTCATCCTGTAGGTTAACCCAATTTTCCAATGCTCCCACGTAGTGCCCTATATGTAATTTGCCAGTCGGACGCATTCCACTAAGAATTCTTTTTTTCGGCATAAAAGAGTAAAAAGTTTAGTAATTGATCAAATAAAATAATAATAAAGTGAGTAATAATCTTATTATTTATTAGTTAAGGCAAAATCTTAAGAAAGGTAAAGATAAGGTTTCCAATTATCGTCCAGTTTCCCTACTACGTTTTTGATGAACATTATATGGCTTGGTTTGAATGGCTTATTAAGCAAATTTAGATTAGCTTCGTCAGGGGTCCTATCTCCCTTTTTATTATTGCATGACGTGCAGGCGCACACAAGGTTTTCCCACGAATCGGTTCCACCTCTAGCTTTGGGAAGAACATGATCAATTGTTAAAGGAAGATCACTTCTGCCGCAATATGCACATTTATAGGAATCTCTTCTTAGTATGTTTTTCCTTGTGAGAACAACTTTTTTGTAGGGAATTGTAATAAATCGGCTAAGGCGTATTATACTTGGCCAGGGATAAACTCTGGAAACTGACCTGAGATTTTTTCTACCATCCTCAAGTATAAGTTCGGCTTTTCCAAGGTAAATTAATATAACTGCTTTTTTAATATTACAGATTGTTAAAGGTTCATAGCTTTGGTTTAGAATAAGAACCTTTGCATTCAACTTACCATTTACACGTTTCGAAGATTCGAAGACTAACCTCCTAAATCTTTTTTATCCTGAGTACTAAAATAAATTTTTAAAATAATTCTGACAATAAATAGAAAAATACTGAATCCAAGAAATATTTTAACCCAAAGAATGGGTATTGATTCAGTGGGCATCAAAACCAACAAAACTACAATGATAATAATAGAAATATAAGTAAAGACATTAAAGTTTCTCTTTGTTAAAAATTTACTTTCAGGTTTCACTTAATGTTTTACTTGAAATCTTAAATGTTTAAATATATATAATTTAGACATTATTTATCAAGCTTATTTTATTAAACTGTGTTGGCTTATACTGATAATTTGGGTTTTATGGAGTAAGTTTATGAATTTTTGTAGATTATTGCGACACAGGCAACATAATCCCTGGAGTGACTCATTGATATTCTGAGACTGTTTTCTTTTGACAAAAATGTTTTCAGTTTACCATTCAAATTTACAATAGGCATACCGTTAGGCTCATTAGATATTTCAATATCCTGCCAGGTAGCTTTCTCATGCCAGCCTGATGTAAGTGCTTTATAAACAGCTTCCTTTGCAGCAAATCTTGCAGCAAGATGCTGATACTTACTCGATTTACTTAAACAATATTCCAATTCTGATTTTGTGTAAATTTTATTAAGAAATTTATCACCGAATCTATCAATGCTTTCCTTAATCCTGTCAATTTCTATTATGTCAATTCCTATTCCGAATATCATAAATATTAATATCCCTCAGCTGAACCACTTCCCCTTGGGTCAGCTGCTCCGAAAATTATATTATTTTTATTATCAATCTTTATTCCTTCCGCAAGACCAAGTATACGAAATTTTCTTGTAATATTAACAAGCCTGTATCCCATTTGTATTAAATTATTAATAACATCTTTACTCAACGCAAATTTCTCAGAATAAATTACATCCGGGTACCACTGGTTATGAATTCTCGGCGCTGCTATTGCCTTGCTAATATTCATATTAAAATCTATGCAATTCATAATAACCTGAAGAACGACCGTTATAATAGTTGATCCCCCGGGAGAACCTATAATTAAATACGGTTTGTCGTTTTTTAAAACTATAGTTGGAGTCATCGAGCTAAGCATTCTTTTTTCGGGTTGTATTGAATTAGCTTCCGTGCCCAGTAATCCAAATTGATTTGGCTCCCCTGGTTTTGCACTAAAATCATCCATTTCATTATTTAAAAGAAAGCCGGCACCATCTACAACTATTTTTGATCCAAAGGCAGAATTTATTGTGGTTGTTACACTAACCGCGTTTCCTTTTTCATCGTAAACGGAATAATGTGTAGTCTCAGTACTTTCTTTATAATTCGATGGCTTATAAAATGATATTTGATTTGCAGAAACCGCTTTATCTTTTGTTTTTTCAATTTTATCAAAAATTGATTCCGCATAATTTTTTGAAATTAATTTCTGTTCAGGAACATCATAGAAATCAGGATCACCAAGATTGTAGGTCCTGTCCGCATAAACATATTTCATCGCCTCAACTAATCTGTGTACATATTCACTACTGCCCCAGTCCTCATATTTAAAATGATAATTTTCAAGGATATTTAATAGTTCAATTAAGGCAATTCCGCCTGAGCTCGGTGGCGGCATTGAGACAATCTCATAGCCGCGATAAGTTCCGGTCACAGGTTTTCTCTCAACAATTTTATATTTATCAAGGTCTTCCTGTGTTATATATCCGCCCATTGATCGAATTTGCTTTATAAGAAGTTCAGCAACCTTTCCATTATAAAAGCCTTCGCTACCTTCTTCTTTTATTTGTTCAAGCGTCCAGGCAAGGTCGGGTTGTCGAAATATATCACCTTCTTTGTAAGCTTCATCCTTCTTCGAAAAAATTTTGTAGGATGAAGGATACTTTTTAAAATCCGCTAATTCGTTTTTAAATTCTTCAGCAGTCTTATAATCAATCGCCCAACCGTTTCTGGCAAGATCAATTGCAGGTTGAATAACATCTTTCAGGTTCATTGTACCATACTTGTTGAGCGCATAAATTAGCCCGGCAACACTCCCCGGTACACCTGCCGAGGTTGTTCCTTGCTGACTTAGCGCCGGAATATATTTCCCGTTTTTATCAAGAAACATATTTTTGCTGGCAGCTAGTGGTGCCTTCTCCCGAAAATCTATTGTGGTGTTTTCCCCGTTTTGTAGATGAATAACCATAAAACCACCCCCGCCAATATTACCAGCATAGGGATAGGTAACTGCCAATGCAAATCCCACGGCAACCGCCGCATCAACTGCATTACCTCCCCTTTTCATTATTTCTACACCGACTTTGGAGGCAATAGTACTAGCTGAAACTACCATGCCATGTTTAGATCGTACAGGTCCAGAAGCTTCTGAAATTGTAACAGGGTTTAGAGCCAATATTAGGAGGATAGTGAATGAAGACTTCTTAAAAAATACTGATGTGCGCATCGACATTAACACCTTCATCCTGAAGTTGCTTTATTAATAGCTTGGTTAATTCATTCAGTTGTTTGAGCGAAATATTTAGATTGTCATAAAATTCTTTATCATAAAGCAACTTGCCAAGATTA
Organism: uncultured Bacteroidota bacterium; assembly: GCA_963772675.1. Taxonomy (GTDB): domain Bacteria; phylum Bacteroidota; class Ignavibacteria; order Ignavibacteriales; family Ignavibacteriaceae; genus JAKAGZ01. The sequence continues at coordinate 60,888 of CAVYYF010000002.1, read as the reverse complement.
TTTTTCTTATCAGTGGTTTCAGTTGCTATAGAATTTATTTTTGTCAACAAAGTATCTGTTTTTTGCAGAACAGTTTTAAGATTTCCTAATGAAGTCGCTACATTGGCTTTATTATCGTTTATCATTTTATTAGCATCTTTAGCAAGCGAATTACTATTAGAAATTAATTGCTTTATGTCATCCCTGTTTTCACTTAAAATTGAATTTAATTTATCGGTAAGGCCGCTAAGATTTGAAATAGAAGTTTTTACATTTTTATTAAATTGCTCATCAGTCAGGTAATTATTTAGGGATTTTAAAGTTATCTCAATGTCTTTAAGAGAACCCGCAATATCTTCCTGCATATTTCCGACCATTGACATCACATAAGGAATATCAGCAAAGAATTTCCCCTGATGAACTTTGCCATAATCAAAAGGCTCAGTTAATGTACCAGGCTGAATTTCAATTCTTTTGCCTCCCATCAAATCAAGCATTGCAACTGCAAAAGAAGCATCCTTGTTTAGTGATACATCTTTATCAAGGGAAAGGGCCACAAAAACCTGGTCGCCTTTTATTTGCATATCTTTTACATAACCTTTTCTAACTCCATTAACAGTTACATTATCACCAATTTCCAGTCCGGCAACATTTTTAAATATAACAACTGTTTCCTTTTTATTTGAAACAAAGCTGAAGTTTTTCGCCCAACCCAGAATCCAGAGGAACAGTAAAAGCCCTACTACTACTATAATTCCAACTCTTATTTCAGTTTTTCTCTGATCTTTCATTTTGTCGTCTTAATCTTATGAAATCTTTAATATTTTTTAATTCTGCCGGACTAATAACGCTATCCGATGTTATATTATATATCTCTCTAACCAGGGGTTTTAGTGAACTATCAGACAAATCTTTAATGTTCTTAGAATCCTCAAGATAATTCTTAATAAATAAATTTAATGAATCCTTTTGGGGGCTATCTTTTACATATTTAAGGTTTTTCTTAAAATCATTTACAAAAATAGGCAAAATTAATTTTTTGCCTGGTGTAAAAATGAAGTCATTAAACTTATTCTGAATAATATATGTAATCGAAGCAACAATAATTGTAAGGAGAATAATTCCTTTTATAAAGCAACCTTTTTTCATGCATATCTTTATTCTGTATTTATTCTTTCTATCAAGACTTTTTTTATTCTTTTATTGGAAATTTCCTTAACTGTAAAATTATGATTTTCCAGAGAAAATGAATAGCCCTCTTTAGGTATGTGTCCGGCTTGATTCAATACCATTCCACCTACTGTTTCGAAGTCACTATTTTCTGTCATTAAATTAACATTTAGAAGCTCATTTAGTTCACTGATTGGAAATTTCCCAAGCACCATATATTTCAATTCTGAAATCTTTATAACTGGACTTTCTTCTTTATCAAATTCGTCCCTGATCTCACCAATTATTTCTTCAAGAATATCTTCAAGGGTTATTACGCCAGCAGTACCACCGTACTCATCAACAACCACAGCAATATGCATCTTTTTTTCCTGAAATACACGCATCAAATCGCTTATCATTTTTGTCGCGGGAACAAACAATATTTTTCTGGCAATACCATTGACCGAAAACATTTTTTGTTTTTCTTTATCTTTTATAAATGGGAGAAGATCTTTCGCGTAAACTACGCCGGTAATGTTGTCCAAATCATTATGATATAAAGGGAGCCTGCTATGACCTGATGAATTAATGATTTCCAGCAAATCTGGAAGATTGGAAACGTCAGCGACAGCTATAATATCAACTCTTGGCGTCATCACTTCCTGTACAAATACAGATCGAAAATTTACAATGCTATGAATCAGCCCCTGTTCTTCTTCAACAATTGTCCCTCTTTCCCTGCTAAGTTTTGCAAGTTCTGAAAGCTCATCGGGTTTCATTGCTATTTTAGTCTTATCAAATTTAAGTTTTGAAACAGAAATTCTGATAACTTCCGTTATAATTTCCGAGATGGGATAAAGAAAGGTGCTCATCAAATAAAGTGGTACTGCACAAAATTTTGAGAATGCGAGCGGATTTTTTGAAGCCCATACTTTAGGAATGAGTTCTCCGAATGTTACGATAAAAAGAGTAAGCAGTATTATCTGTAGAGTTAAAGCAATCTCTTTTGATATTGAATAATGCTGAGCAAATTCAAGAGCTAATGAAACGGCTATGATAGAAGCTGCAACATTGACTATTGTATTTCCGATCAAAATAGTGACAAGAAGTCTGCGTGGAAATTGAAGAAGCTGAAAAAGGTATCTGCCAATCATGTGATTGGCAGATAGATAATTCTTTAGGTTTTTTCTGTTAAGTGAAAAAAGTGCAATTTCAGAGCCGGAGAAAAAAGCAGAACCGACAAAAAGAATAAGGATTGAAATAATTTTAACTTGCCAGTCAACGTCCAAAAATTAAATAACTCCTGTATTGTTGAACATAAATTCTAAAATGGCAGGTCATCATTATTTTCCACCTGTACATCAGGCTCGCTCGCATTGTCACCCACAGAAGAGTTATTATAATTTGAACTTCCGGAACCACCAGTTGATTCTAGCGGAATTAATTTATCTACAACTACATCCGTTGAATATCTCTTGTTCCCTTCCTTATCTGTATAATCCCTTTTTGTCAGTCTTCCCTCGACATAAAATTTCTTCCCTTTTTTCAGGTTATCTTTATAGAAATCAGAAATGTTAAAACCCACACAATTGTGCCATGTGGTTTCATTCACATAATTCCCATCCTTTCCTTTATAGCTATAAGTAGTAGCTATTGAAAACGATGTAACAGAAAGATTGTTGGTTGTAAACCTTGTTTCAGCATCTCTTCCGAGATTACCAATCAGTTCGATTCTGTTAAGTGAAAAAGCCATATCGATTCTCCCTTGATTTTTTATAAAAATTGAGTTGAGTGTTTAAGTTAACAATTTTTAATAAAAATCCAATAGTTTATTTTTTATTTATATATTTCTATTAAATTATTAAAGAATATAGTGTTAAAGATATTACTTAAATTATTTTCTTACAGTAAGTATCCACGCATCTTTAAATTTATTCTTCTTCCAGAGGTCTTCCCTTGCTGTTTGTGCCGCCGTTTTTGTTGCATAAGGTGGCATTAAATGCACAACATAAAGATTTACCCTACTGCTGTATGAAATTTCAATTTTGTTACTTATTTCTTTTTTAGCTGAATCCGCAAGAGCCTGAGCTCTTTCATTTGACTTGAATGCTCCGATCTGTATTATATAATAATATGTTTCATTAGCAACAGGTGGCGGAAGTGGGGTTGTAGGAGGCAGCACCTTTGGCTGAACTGATGTTGTGTCAGGAGCCGGTGGCGGAGGAGATAACGGTTTGTCAAAAACATAAACAGAATCGTTAGAATACCCATCCTGCTCACTCATATCATGCCTGCTTGAACCACAGGAAACCAGTAAAAAAGACAAAATCAGCAATGATAATATTAAACTTAACTTCTTTTTTATCATTTCACTTTGTTCCTTTTTATTAATAATAACTAGCTTAAAATAATCTATTCTTTTACTGAATCAAAGCTAAAAACAAAAACTATAATTGCTTGTTGTCCAACATCAGGGTATTTTATGTTTATAATTATCATAGTTAATTTATATTATGAGGGGCTAATATTATGAGAAAAGTTTTTGAGGCAACTTTTATTTGTATTATTATTTTTACCGGTCAATATATATTTTCTCAAACCTCTGAAGAACTAATAAATCAGGGAGATTCTCTGATCACTAATTTCAACGATCAGGGCGCACTGCAAAAGTACCAGCAAGCTGACATACTAACACCAAATAATTGGCAAGTACTCTGGAGATTAAGCAGAGTAACTGTAAATGTTGCAAACCAAATGCCTACTAAAACTGATGAACAAAAGGATGCACAGTTAGCAGAATATCAAAAAGCTTATGTTTATGCAGACCGGGCTGTAAAGTTAGCGCCCGATAAATCAGTAACGTATCTACGGCGCGCGATTGCAAATGGGAAAATTGCTTTATTCAAAGGTGTATTTTCTGTCGGAGGCGTGGTAAATGCAGCAAAGGATGATTGCGAAAAGGCAATTAAGTTGGGAAATGGGGGAAACTTCATCCAGGCTCTTGCGCATTACGTCCTGGCAAGGTCTAATGCAAAGGTCAGCGAAAAAGCTAAATTATTAAGATGGCCTCTTGGGCTTGCATGGGCTGATAACGAAACTGCCATTGTTGAATATAAAAAGGCAATAGCTCTGTATCCTAATTTCAGAATGTTTTATTTGGATTATGCCCGTTCGTTAATAAGAGAAGATGAATATACTACAGCTAGAGAAATGCTGAACAAAGTTTCCACCTGTTCCAAACAAGAAGGAGATGATGATCAAAGAATTACAGAAGCAAAAAGTTTACTTGAAGAAATTAAAGACGAATAAATGTAAATGTATTTATAAAATAAAAAGGGATGGTTATTCACCATCCCTTTTTTCTTTTAAACAATTAAAACATTAAATACTTTATAAAGCTTGGGTCTATAAAAGTATTTTTATCTGCAAAATTTATACTTACAGACTTTGCTAATCCTACGCTTCCTGGTATAGTTGATACATCAATCAAAGAATAGTTTGAGCCGAATTTTGAATTAATGACCTTGAGGAATTCATTAGCAACTATTGCCTGACCCTGTGCAGTCGGATGTACACCATCAAGACTGAATAAACCACCAGTTACAAATGTTGTTGTGAAGTTTATCCCATTAACAGTAATTCCATTCTGAGCAATTGAATTAAAAATTGCATTTATATCAACCAAAGCAAATTGATTTGGATATTTATTAACCGCAGCTTGAATTGCAGCATTAAAATTAGCTGTTGCAGTATTAGCAGTTGATATTTCACTTGGATCCAGAATCAATGCGTCCGGAATTGGATTCTTTGGATCAGCGCCAAATGGCTTTGTAGTATCAATAATTCCTCCTGCAATTAGTAAAGAGATATCAGCATTATGGTCTCTATAAAATTTACCTGATGGCTTACCAAAATAAGCTAAGTATGGCTGAGCAATGAGCGTCAATAAAAGTTGGTTACTTGTCAATTGAGCAGGTGCTCCAGCTGTACCTGAATACTGTCCGTGAGCCTGATAGTAAAAGCCGGGTACATTTGCTGCAGTTAAAGTTTGTGCAAATCCCGGTCCAACTGTAGTGAAGAAAGGGATAGCAGTTACATTTGGTATATTAGCAACTACCACTTTAGCACCTGTTGCAGCAAGACTATCAGCCAGCTGTCCATATAGAAATCCAAAGGTGTTAGCATCTGTCGGCGAGCTGGGATTAGCACCACCGCTTGTAGCAAAACCAAGTACATCATTATTTCCAATCCAGAGAGTTATGAAAGTCGGACGCAACGCCTTTGCTTGTGCGAACTGTGTACCCTGCCCTCTTAATATAATATCAATAAAAGGGCTGTTGGAATATGAGCCTGATGTAGCTGTTGAATTCATCACATCAGCGAGAACAACACCCGGTATACCTAAATTATTATAAGGTGCCGGATAATTCAAGTTCAACGGAGCGCCACCCTGAGCAGGTTCAGTCTTAGTGACGAACGGATCTAGCGATACAATTTTAATCTGACCACCTATACCGGGATCAGCAATAAGCGGTTGTTCAAATGTTGCACCGACCTGTTGCGCAATCTGGTTAGGGTAAGAATAAACCTGAGCAGATTGATATAACGCACTCGATTGATACCCTGCCGTTAGACTATTTCCGATCGCGACATAAGTTGTCAGGTTAGCATTCCCGCTCACTGGTGTAGGCGCTGTTGGAGCCAGTAACTCTGACCTATCCTGGCAGCCGGCAAAGATTAAAGCTGTGACAATAAATAAAATTAAATATTTCATTTTGTTTTTCATTTTATAAATCCTTTTCAAATTACAAGCTATATGATAAACTTATTGATACAAGATTTGCATAAGAATTATAAGTTCCATTAAAAGGACTGTTACCAGGAGTATAATATTCTTTAGAATTTGTAACAGTCAATTCACTTGACCTTATAAATAAGTATGAAACGTTTATTAATAAATTTTCCGATGCATGATACCCTATACCTCCACTAAATCCCAAACGATTGGCATCAGGAAGTGAAGGATTAACATATTCAGCTTTAACTGGATCTTTGTCATAATAAATACCCGCTTGCAATTCAAACATATCCGATAATTTATATTCTCCTCCAAGTCTTATAATATAAGAATTATCATAGAGTCTCGGTGAAGCAATATCTGTAAAGCTTGGATCTGCAAAGTCAACACCAAGCGTATCATAGCTTGACCATCCTACATATTGGAAATCGGCACTTAATTTTAATTTGGGTAATACATCGTAAGCTACCCCAAATGTCAAATTGATAGGTGTAGTCAATTTTGCAGTTACAGCACCACTAGGTAATTGGGAAGCAAGTTGTGACGCACCAACTGTTGTTGCCGTACCTTCAAATGAATACTTTATCTGGCTATGGAATGAAACACCAAATGATAACTTTGGGTCCGGTTTGTACATTAAACCAAAATTATAACCGAATGAGGAATTATCGTTCCCTTCTAGTGAAACAAATGCGTCACCCGGGAAAGGAGTCTGCGGATTTTTTTGAGTTATTTTAACGTTTGCCCAGCTATAAACTAAACCGGCACTTACAGATAATTGATCGGAAAGCTTATATGCTACGACTGGAGAAATAGTGAACACAAAAAGTCTCGTTTGTATTGCAAGATATCTTCCAACCCAGTTTGGATCCCAGTTAGTTTCCAATCCAAAAGGAGTTGTAAATCCGATACCCGCTGCGATATTATCACTGAATCTGTGTGCAACCCACGCATGTGAGGGGAAAAAAATCTTTTTTTCCGTCCCATATTCAGTAACGTTAGGTAACACACCCCGAAATGTTGACACCGGTGCAATTGCAGTTGTACCTATTAGGAAATTAGTTCCTGTAAGTTGTGTTAACCCTGCACCGTTAAAATAAATTGCCGAAGCATCATTAGCTACAGCAGTAAAAGCTCCGCCCATTGCCATTGCTTTAGCGGAATGTTCATTTATTTGAAATCCTCCAGCATACAATTCTGCTGAAAAGAAGACGAGAAGGATTACGAAGGCACCTAACCGATTTTTCAAGTTTCCTCCTATTTTTTATCTATGGTTTAAGGAAATATCTTTTGAGCAAAGACTATATCTCTGCCTTTGGAGATTGTTGTGTTCTATATTTATTATAATTCTTAAATTCATTATTAAAAACAATCAAATTATTTGACTTGTTATAATTTCTGGATTCATTAAAAATATAGTTTCTGGTTTGCGTCCCTTTTCCAGGTATATATAGGTAGGCTTAAAATTAGCTATCTGATTGTTTTTAATTGGCATATCTAACATAACTGACAATTACAGCTATATTTATGCCAGTAATTGTAATTATTTAGTTGCTTAAAATATTATGAAATAAACCATTACATTTTAGAATGATATAATTTCTAAGAAAATTCTTATTTGTGTTCTCACATATGAGAAGATGGTTAAGATGTGCAATGTGATTCTCTCCTCTTATAGCTTTATTCTATTGAGAATAGTTTTGCCCCCTTTTCAACTGCGGAACCTTCTGAAACGTAAACATTTTTAATCACCCCCGAAGATGGAGCTTTAATGTCGTTTTCCATCTTCATTGCTTCAAGTATTATAACTGACTCCCCTAATTCGATTTTATCGCCAATTTTTTTCTTTAACTTGAATATCATTCCCGGCATCGGAGCTTTAATTTCGCTCAGTTTAAGAACAGCACCTGTTTGTTCGATGACTTTTGATGCTCTTTCCTGCAACGTTGTCATTACTACTGTTTCAAATGTCCAGCCTTCCATAACAACACTAAATCTGTTATTATCAATTTTTGCAGAAGCTATATCATAAAACTTTTCATCTATACGTAGCCTGTATGTAGAATTATTTAATGCAATCAATTCATAATGATGATCCTTACCATTAATGGTAATTTTAGAATTTTGAGATATTCTGACGAGATTTCTTTTGTCTTTAAGCGTAACTACATATTCATTCATATTCTAAGTCTGTCCATTTGTTTGAATTTTCAAATTTCTTCCCTGCATGTTTGTGCAAAGCTGGTTGATGTTTTAAAATTGCTGAAAAAGCTGAAGCTATCTCCTCAAGTGTATTGTCTTCATCTGTTTTTTCACTCTGGAATTTTTTTACAAGTTCCTCTTTCTCAATAAAATTGATATCAAAATTTCCATTAATGAAATTTTGGTTTACGAACACCTCAAGTAAAAACGGAATATTATTAGTTACTCCTGAAATCCTGAACTCTTTTAATGCCCTGATCATTCGTGAAATTGCTTCTTTTCTTGTAGAAGACCAGCAAACAAGTTTAGCAATTAAAGGATCATAGTAAATAGAAATATCAGAACCTCTCGAAAATCCAGAGTCAACCCTAATTCCAGGTCCAGATGGAATTTCATATTCATTTAGTTTTCCAGTCGAAGGTAAAAAATTATTTTCAGCATCTTCTGCATAAATTCTGCTCTCAAGTGCATGCCCATTTATGAATAAGTCTTTCTGCTTAAAAGATAATCTATTGCCGGATGCAATCGATATTTGTTCCTTTACCAGATCAATTCCCGAAATTAATTCAGTAACAGGATGCTCAACCTGTAATCTTGTATTCATTTCCAGAAAATAAAAGCTCTTGTTTTTGTCCATAAGGAATTCAATTGTGCCGGCATTGAAATAATTGCAGGCTTTGGCCGCATTTACTCCTGCTTGAGTAATTTTATTCCTGGTTTCAGGATCGACAAACGATGAGGGGGCCTCTTCAATAATTTTCTGATGTCTTCTTTGTATTGAACATTCTCTTTCAAAAAGATGAGCATAGTTTCCATGCTTATCTGCAATAACCTGAACTTCTATATGCCTCGGATTTTCAATATACTTTTCGATATATATTGAATCATTTGCGAATGCCTTCATTGCTTCTCTTTTTGTGGCTTCAAAAGCATCAGCAAATTCTTTGTCTGATGAAATCTTTCGCATACCTTTTCCGCCACCTCCCGCTGCTGCCTTCAACAAAATCGGGTATCCAACTTCTTTTGCAGTTTTAATACCTTTTTCTACAGATTTAACGGGTTCAGTTGTGCCGGGAACAATAGGTACGTTATTCTTTTTCATCAATTGCCGTGCAGCGGTTTTGTTACCCATTTTTTTTACAGAATCCGAAGAAGGACCTATAAAGACAATTCCCTCTTTTTCAACCGTTTCGATAAAATCAGCATTCTCAGAAAAATAACCGTACCCCGGATGTATCGCATCAGCTTTAATTTCTTTGGCAAGTGCAATTATTTTGTTTTTATTAAGGTATGATTCAGATGAAGGAGCGGCTCCGATTAAATACGATTCATCAGCCATAGAAGTATGCAGGGAAGTTCTATCTGCTTCCGAATATATTGCAACGGACTTGATACCCAACTCTTTGCAGGCTCTTATAATTCTTACTGCAATTTCACCCCTGTTTGCAATTAATATTTTCCTGAGCAAAATTACTCCTTACTTAAACTCAACAATTGTAATTCCATCGCCGCCCATTTCCATAGGAGCAAAATAAAAATTACTTACGACCGGATGTTGATTTAATATATCCTTAACAGTTTTTTTGAGTGCACCGGTTCCCTTGCCATGTAGAATTTCCACTCTGTCAAGTCCTGACGAATATGCCTCATCGACAAACTTTATTATTTCAAATTCGGACTCAGCTGCGCGTTGTCCTCTTATATCAAGCCTTGTACCCACTTGTTGATTTGAATAACCGGTCGACACCGTGGTTGAAATTATTTTTTTTTGTTTTTTAGCCGGTATCAGTGATGTAATATCAGCAGTAATTTTCATTGCCCCAACCTGAAGAATTGCTTTATTTTTAGATTCATCCTTATCTATTATTTGTCCCACAGTATTTGAATCTTTAATGTTAACAAAATCACCTATTATAAAGTTAGTTTTTTCCTCATTTATTTCCACGCTTTCTTTAAACAATTCTTTGTTTTTTGCCTTAAGTTCATTTACCAGCATTTTTGCAGACTTAATTGATTCGGATCCTGCTTTAGTTTCTCTCAGACCTTTAATCACTTTTTCCACTTTCCGATTTACACTTTTAAGATATTCGGTTGCTTCTCCAGTTGCTTTCATTAGTATTTCTTTTTTCTCTCTATTTAGTTTATCCAGATTTTGTTTATACAAATTAGATAAACCGACTAATCTTGAGTTTTCTATTTCCAAAGTTTTTAGTTTTTCTTGTACCTCAAAGGATTTTGCCTCTATTTCGGAAAGAAATTCTTCGATTTTATGTTTGTCACTATCCAGATTCTTCATCGCTGTACTTAGCAATTTTTTATCAAAGCCTATACGTTTTGCAATTTCAAATGCATAACTTGATCCAGGTATTCCCTGCTTAAATCTGTAAGTAGGCTTTAATAAACTGTGATCGAATTCCATCGCAGCATTCTCAAATCCATCCAGGCTATTAGCAATAAGTTTTAAGCTCCCATGATGAGTGGTAGCTAAAACCGTAGAACCTTTCTCTTTTAATTCTATAAGGAAAGCAGTTGCCAGAGCTGCCCCCTCGGAAGGATCCGTGCCTGTTCCTATTTCGTCAACCAGCACTAATGAATCGGAATCAGCAGTTTCAATAATTCGCTTGATGTTTGATAAATGCGAACTAAAAGTAGAAAGATCATCTTCAATAGATTGTTCATCACCTATATCCAGTAGCACATCACCGAAAATATGGAAATTCGAATCAGGGTTTGCGGGAATAGGAATTGAGCTCTGTGCCATAAGAACAAGCAATCCTACGGTTTTTAGTACAACGGTTTTTCCGCCTGCATTCGGACCCGTTATAATAATTACATTATTTTTATCAATTGATATGTTTAAAGAGACAGCATTTCCTTTCCCTAATTTTTTCAATAATAACGGATGCCTCCCTTCAATCAAAGAGAAGTGTTTTTTGTTATCGAACTTAGGAAAATCACCTAAAATTTCTATTGAATATTTTGCCCGGGAAAAAATGGAGTCAATGTAAGCTAATTTTAAAAGAGAGTTTACTAATTCCGTACTCGCAAGCGATATTTTTTTAGTCAGTTCTTTTAATATCCTTTCGATCTCTCTTTTTTCAGCAAAAGATAAGGAGAGTATTTCATTATTAAGATCGAGTGTTTCTTCAGGTTCAATATAGACTGTTTGTCCGGTTGATGATTCAGAATGAATAAAGCCTCTTATGTGTCTCTTATGTTCTGATTTAACAGGTACGACAATCCTTCCATCTCTAAGGGTTATGTATTCTTCTCTTACAATATCTTTGTCGGTAAGGCTTTTAATAATCCTATTTACCGATTTGATCAGTTCATCTTTTTTATTATTTATATCCTTTCTTATCCCAGAAAGTTGTTTACTTGCATTGTCTTTTACATTTCCCCTGTCATTTATGATACTTTGAATATGGTGTTCTAATAGCTTATCAGTAAAAACACCTCCAGACATTTCAGCAAGATCGTTTGCTATATCTCCGTTATTTTTAAGATACTGTGCTGTTAATCTCGAATTGACGAGCAAACGCAGGACATCCAGAATCTTTTTACTGTCCAGTGCGGAGCCTTCTATCCTGCTCCTGTATAAATCTTCACTCAAATCAGGTAAATACTCAAGAGGCAAATGCTCCCTTTCAATCAATAATCTTTTTGATTGATTTACTAATTTAGATTCATTAACAATTTTTTGAATATCAATAACTGGTTTGATTTTTAGTACTTCAGATTTCCCCAGATCAGTAACACAATAGTTTGCGATATGCTTGACAATTTTTTGGAATTCTAGTTTATCATATACAGTTTCAATCATTATTTTAAGGTGTCTTCTTCATTAATATAGTCCTTAAGTATTTCTTTAGTCTTTGGCGTGTAACTATTTAGATAGTCGATTGTTACAGGCAATACATCATAAGTTTTAGAGTAGAAAAGTGAAGACTCAGCCACGTTTTTGCCTGGAATTTCAAATACTTTTAATAAAAAGAATACTGCACTCAAAAAAAATAATATTTGCACTGCTCCGATCACCCCCCCCAGTATCTGATTTATGAAATTATTTACTTTATCAAAAGGATGCACCCATCTTTTTAATAAAGAAACCAATATCATTACAATAAGAAATATTAACACACCGGCAACAATTTTAGAAAGATAAATTTCAATGCCTGTAAACGATTCAATAATTGTCCCGAGTTTTTCATAGAACAATGCAGCCATAATAATTGCCAGAATAAAACCTAGCAAACCAATAATCTTTCTGACAAAGCCATCCTTAAAGCCCAAAATAAATCCAATAAGAACTACAATTAGTATTATAAGGTCTATAGGTGTCAACTTTTGCTCAAATAATTTTCAACTATGCTTCTAACTATCTTACCGTCAGCTTTGCCTTTAAGAGTCTTCATTACTTCAGGCATTAATTTAGGAAAATCTTCTTTAGTTTTAGCCCCGATATTTTCTGCTATATTTTTAACTTCTTCTAAAATTTCATTCTCATTTAATTGTTTAGGCAAATACCTTTGCAATATTTCAAGTTCCTTTTCTTCTTTTGAAGCGAGGTCTTCCCTACCCGCATTACGATATTGTTCAATTGAGTCTTTTCTCTTTTTAGCAGCAGAGGTAAGAAGTTTGATCTCTTCTTCCCGTGTAAATTCTTTACCGGAACCGCTTTTTTCAAATTCTAATATAAGCGCCCTGATCGATCTAATTGTTTCCAACCTCAGTTTATCACCGGACTTCATTGCAGTTTTCAGATCGTCATTTATAATTTCACTCAAACCCATATCAACCTCATAAAGTAAAAAGGCAGGAAAGTAAAAATACTAACCTGCCTCGTAAAAATATAAAATATTTTATTTATAAATTAGATCTTAATCGTAGAAGAATAATTTATTCTTAAACAATAAGCTTTTCTAAGCTCCTGTTGAATATCAGTAACCATTCCCATGTCAGTACCCTTATCGATTCTAAGAGAAACAATTACATTTGGTAAAGATTGTCTCTTAGCATACATCAAAGGTTCGACATCTTTTAATTGAACAATACTGTCATTTATTTGTATTCTGTTATCTTTACCCACCCAGATATATGAAATTAATCTTTTATTCTCAATTTTTTCAATGGCTTTTGCTTCCGGGAGTTTATAGTCAACTAAGACGTCAACTTGTCTCAAGGTAGTAGTAACCATGAAAAAGAGAAGAAGCATAAACACAATATCCGGCATAGAAGCAGTTGGGATCTCTTGTTTGGTATTTGCTCTTCTTTTTTGAAATTTCATTCTGATTTACCTCAAGTCTTATTTATTTGTTTTTTCAGGTTCCGCTAATGAAATAATAATCGGAATCTTTTCCTTAACTATATCCTGATCTTTCTCGGGTAAATCATTATATTTTCTACCAAAGTTTTGATTTGAATACTCATCCCTGGTCTCAAAATATGCCTGCTTTATCTGATCAAGAGCCTGGATATATGTATTATACCGCGTCTGTCTATCAGTCTTAACAGAGACAATTAATTTTTTATTTTTAGGGAGATCAATTTTGGAAATAATTCGCGGTTTAATATTGTTTTTAATTTGAAATACCGAAATAGGCTTGCCATCAAGAAGAACATCCCCATTTGCATTTATCAGAACCGCTGCCATTCTGTCTTTAGGTACTTCAACAGTATTTAAATCTTCAACATATTCCGGCAGCGTAAGCCCAATACCTGTATCAACATCAATAACTGTTGCAACGAGGAAAAAAAGCAACAGTAAGAATGCAATATCAGCCATTGAACTGGTCGGAATAGCCGCTTCAGCTATTTTTCTTTTTTTAATCATAAAACTAAACTCATATAAAATTTAATAAAATTAATAATGCAAACTAACAAAGAAGAATTTAAATCTTCTTTTTTGCTTTGAGTTCGTATAATGCATCAATTAATTCTATTGAGCTTTCTTCCATATCTCCAACCAAACGGTCTATTCTTGATATGAAATAGTTGTAAGCTACCTGGAGAATCATAGCAACTACCAGACCAAAAAGTGTTGTTAACAACGCTACTGAAATACCGTCAGCCACAATAGCTGGTGATATCTGTGCTGCTTCTTTAATAGCGTCAAATGCAGTAATCATACCTTGAACCGTTCCTGTAAACCCAAGCATTGGTGCAATGGTAATAAAAGTTGAAATCCAGATCATTCCTTTTTCAAGGAAACTCATTTCAATACCACCGTAAGCAATAATGGCTTTTTCTGCTGCTTCAAGTCCTTCATCTGCTCTTAACAAACCAGCATGAAAAACAGAGGCAACCGGCCCTCTGGTATTTGCACAAACATCTTTAGCAGCGTCAACGCCACCGCTCTCCAAAGCTTTTGTAACTTTGATGATAAAATCTTTTGTGTTTACCCTAGCTCGGGAAAGAGTCCAAAATCTTTCGATACAGAAAGCCAAACCTAATACAAGACAAGCAAGAATAGGGTGCATAAAAAGGCCGCCAGCTTCATACTTAGTGGTTAGCCAATTTAAAGCTCCCTGATTGTTAGTAGTTTGTGCAATTACATTTACAATCGATGAAATAATGAATGCAAATTCCATAATAGAGTGACCTCCTAAAAATTATATAAAAGAAACTCGAGGAGAGAAAACCTTCCGTAATTAATCAAAAATACTCCATCAGGATAATGATTTCAAAAAAGAAAGTCAACATTTATCTAATGTCAATAATAAAATTATTTTCATCAACCTGTGGTTTTATAGGGGCTTAAACCTATGAGTTAGTTCCAAAATATTGCCCGTTACAAAGTGGTAATTGTTAAATATACTATATATAAGCTCACCTATTTCTTTAGGTTTCATTGCAGAGTCAAAATCAAAATCCTTCATCCACTCCCTGTTTGCTTTTGTGTCAATTATGTAAGGTGCAATGGCATTTGCAGACAAATTTATAGCCTTCCCCTCAAGTGACAAAGACTTTACTAAATGAATAAGCGATGCTTTCGATAAACCATAAGCGGCTTTATTAGCTTCTGCATTAATGCCTGTGTATGCAGCAGTCAAACAAATTGAACCCGATGAAGATTTTGAAACCAGAATCGAAAAATATTTTGCAAGCAAAAAACTAGTTTTCAGATTCATGTTAAACATTTTTTCAAGTTCATCCGGAGAAGTTTCCCAGACAGACTTACCGCCGGCAAAACCTCCTATTGTACTATACAAGAAAAACACTTTATCTTTTGAAGGAGATATCGCTTTAAATGCTTCAGATACATTTGCCTCAATAGTCAAATCCTTAACAGATATCTGTTTTACCTTTGCATTATTTGTTTCTATTTCCTTAAACCCAGAACCAAATAAATATATCTGATCATAATCTTTTTCTAATAAAGTCTGAGTTACTCCGCTGCCAAGAGCCCCACTCGCCCCGAATATTAGTAGTCCTTTTGTCATCGTTTAGTACTCCCTTCATTACTTATAATTCTAATCTGGTTTCAACGCCGTGTAATTTATTATATGGAAGAGTATAAAATTTTACAAATGATGGCGTAACCTTTTTCAGGAATGCGAATATTTTTAAAAGAGGTCTATTGGTCACAATATCTTCCACACCGTAAAAAATAACCTTTTCATTTATTCCATTCTTTTTTAATAATACCGGAATATCCAACGCTTCCATGTAACCGCCCTCAATCATTATTCCAGATAACCCGTGAGCCAGATTTTCAACTTTCTGAAAGTTTACTCCGTACGGTTTGTCAGTAGTCTTTATTGAAACAAGTATATTATTTTCATAAATAATATTTCCCCTAATAATACAGTGAACCATATATGGTGGAATTTCCTGGAGATTTTTTGTAAAAAATAAGGCGGTACCTTTGATATTAGTTCCAAGACCATAAATCTGGTTATAGCTGACAATAAAAGTTTCAATTGGCAATGCACGGAAAGAACGATGCATTCTTTTGTTTCCCCTTTCCCATAATTTTATAACAAAAAATGGAAGTGCCGCAATAACAAGTGACCAGTAGCCACCGTGAGGGATTTTGTTCATAACAGCAATAAGGAATCCTAGTACAACAACAAATACAACAATTGAAACTATCATTTTACTGTAGTTTTTATCTAACTTAAAAATCCAGATCATAAAAATTGAGCTGATTGTCATTGTTGCAGTTACAGCAAGTCCGTATGCTGCAGCTATATTTTCGGATTTTTGAAAAAAGAAAACCATGAAAATTACGGCAATTAGCAATCCCCAGTTAACTACTCCTATATATATCTGGGATTTTAAATGCAGCGAAGTAAATTTAACCTTCAGTAAGGGAAATATTCTTGTAGTGATACCTTGATAAACAAGAGACATAATCGCACTGATCATTGCCTGCGATGCAATTATTGTAGCAAAAAGTGTAAGAATTAAAAAGGGTACATATAAAAAAGGAACAATTGACTTTACCATTGAAAATAATATAGAAGTCGAATCACCTGTATTAATTAAGTAAGCACCCTGTCCGAAATAATTAATTACCAGAGCAAAGAATACAAAATACCAGGCATGTTTTATTGGATCACCACCCAGATGCCCCATATCTGCATATAATGCTTCACCACCTGTTGCGCAAAGTATTACTTCACTTAGGACAAAAAATCCAACCAGTCCGTGATGAAGCAAAAAATTTATACCATAGTAAGGATTAACAGCCATTAAGACATTTGGGAACTGAAATATTGAATAAATCCCGGTTAGGAATAAAACGGAAAACCATAAAAGCATTATTGGTCCGAACGTAAAGGAAACCTTATCAGTGCCGTGATATTGAACTGAAAACAATAATACAGTAATAATACAAGTAATTATAATAATCGTAGTTATGCTAATGTGTCCAACACCGGGAATTAATTGTAGTCCTTCTACAGCAGACAAAATACTAATTGCCGGAGTTATAACTCCGTCACCCATTAACAGCGAAACACCAACATAACCGAGAAATGTTGCGAATGCTACTTTTCGTCCCTTTTTTAATTTGCCGGCTATAATTTCTTTTAATACAATTATTCCCCCCTCCCCTTTCATACTCAGACTCATAGCAAGCCAGACATATTCCAGGCTTACCAGGATAACTAACGACCAGAATATTAATGACAAAACACCCATTAAATTATTTTCTGTAGGCTTTGTAAGTGTGAAAATAATTGTCAGGGTATAAATAGGGCTAGTGCCGATATCTCCAAAGACTAATCCGGCAGCTTTTGTAATATCCTTAAACGATGAAAATTTTTTTTCTTTCTGAGGCATTGTATTTTTATTCGGCAATAACGACAAACTTGAATAAGTGTTTAACTTAAAAACTGATGAACGCTTCTCAAAATATACATTAATGATTTAATAATAAAAAAATTACATTAAATCGTTTATTTTATTATGAATAGCGGGAACAACTTCTGTCTTCTCAATACCCTTTGAAAATGAGTCTGTTATCTCTATTTTACTTCCTGAAATCTCCACAATTATTTTTTTTAATAAATATGAAAAACAAAAAGTTTATTATAATCGATGCAATGGCAATGGCTTACAGAGCTTATTTTGCTTTTATATCCAGACCATTGACTACCAAAAAAGGAGAGCCCACCTCAGCTATTTACGGTTTTCTTAACCAGCTTTTGAAAATTCTTGAAGAAAATAAACCGGACTACATAGCTGTTGCTTTTGATTCAAAAGAAAAAACATTTCGTCACGAGAGATATGATAAATACAAATCTTCCCGCGAAAGTATGCCGGATGATATGATTCCGCAAATAGGAAGGATTAAAGATATTATTGAGGCATTAAATATTCCTCTTTATATCCTTCCGCGCTATGAAGCAGATGACATAGTCGGCACTGCTGTAAAAAGAGCTGAAAAGAAAGGGATGCTCTCATACGTGATTACTCCTGACAAAGATTACAACCAGATGGTAACAGATAAAGTAAAAATCATAAAACCTGGTAAGGGTGTAGATGAAATTATTATCATAGATGTAGCAAAAGTAAAAGAAGAATTCGGTTTTGCACCGAAACAAATGATTGACTACCTGGGGTTGATCGGAGATAAGTCAGATGATATTCCAGGTATTGCCGGGATCGGACCTAAAACCGCGATCCCCCTGATCCAAAAATATGGGAGCATTGAAGGGATCTACAAAAATATTAATAAGATAGAGAAAGAAGGATTGCGAAATAAGTTAATTGAGGGAAAAGAAGATGCCCTCCTCTCTAAAGAGCTCGCAACAATTCACTGCGACGTTCCACTCGAAATGGATTTTAAGGATGCAAAGTTTACAAAACCGGACCTAGAAAAAACTAAATCTATTTTTATAGAACTTGAATTCTCAAGATTATTCAGCAGGCTGCTGAATGTCTATGGACTTGATGGCGAAGAAAAAGGAATTGAGAACAGAGACAGTAGATGAAGTAAAAGAGTATGATAAGAAAAAAGTAAAATATGTTCTGATTAAAGACGCGAAAAAAGCCAAAGAACTAGCCGCAAAAATCAGCAAACAGGACTTATTTGTTTTTGATACGGAAACAGACGGGCTCAATCCTTATGAATTAAAAATTGCCGGAGCATCTTTTTTCTTTTAAAGCTAAGGAAGGATACTTCGTTGCAATAGCTCCATCGATGGAATCTAAAGAATTATTCTCTGCAGATCTCTCGGATAGGCTGTTACAGGATGACTTCGTAAAAATATTCAAACCTGTTTTCGAAAGCAAAAAGATAAAAAAGGTTTGCCAGAACGGGAAGTTTGATATTTCTGTAATGAGGAGTATAGGTATAGAGGTTAATAACTTTTATTTTGATACGATGCTCGCAAGTTATATAATTGATCCTGATCAAAAACACGGAATGGATGATCTCTCGGAAAAATATTTGAAGTACAAGCCTATCCCCCTTTCCAGTTTGATCGGGACGAAAAAAGATCCCACACATATTTTTGAAGCAGATGTTAATGCTCTTGGTGAATATGCTGCAGAGGATGCCGATATAACTTACAGGCTTTACGAAATGTTAAGCAAAGAACTGAAAAAAGAAAAACTAGAAAAGCTTGCATATGAAGTTGAGTTCCCTCTTGCCCCCGTACTTGAAGATATTGAACACACCGGGATAAATGTTGACAAAAATGCACTCAAAGAACTGAGCAAAGATCTCGACAAAGAATTAAAAGACATTACAAAATTAATTTACAAACTTGCCGGAGAAGAATTCAATATAAACTCTCCAAAACAATTACAGGTAATTTTATTCGATAAGCTTGGACTTCAATCCGGTAAAAAAACGAAGACAGGTTATTCGACCGATGCCCGGTCACTTGAATTTATAAAGGGCGAACATAAAATTGTCGAAGAGATACTCGACTTCAGACAGATATCAAAACTTAAGTCCACATATGCTGATTCACTTCAGACGATGATAAATCCTCATACCGGCAGAATACATACTTCGCTGAATCAGATCGCCGCATCAACCGGAAGGCTTTCCAGCAACGATCCGAATTTACAGAACATACCTATCAGGACTGAACGCGGTAAAGAAATAAGAAAGGCTTTTATTCCCCGTGATAAAAATCACGTAATCCTAAGTGCGGACTATAGCCAGATTGAATTAAGAATAATGGCAGAAATTTGCAGTGATGAAGGCTTACTAAAAGCATTCAAAAAAGGAGAAGATATTCACCGCAGCACAGCTGCACTGGTTTTTATGGTTGATCCGGAAGATGTAACCAGCGATATGCGTCGCAAAGCAAAAGAGGTTAACTTCGGAATTCTGTATGGCATTGGCCCATACGGCCTTGCTACAAGACTTGGAATTTCACAAAAGCATGGTAAAGAAATTATTGAAACTTACTTTAATACATTTAAACGTGTGAAAAATTTTATGGATGACGCCGTTGAAAGTGCAAAAGAAAAAGGCTATGCAGAAACACTGATGGGAAGACGAAGATTTTTAAGGAACATTAATAGCAAAAACAGAGTAGTAAGACAATTCGAAGAGAGAGTTGCAGTAAATATGCCGATACAGGGAACCGCTGCAGATATGATAAAACTTGCAATGATAAATATTCACAAAGAACTGACGAAAAGGAAAACGAAAACCAAAATGGTTCTTCAGGTACACGATGAACTTTTATTCGATGCGCACAAAGACGAAGTGAAAGAACTTACTCCATTAATAAAAGAAATGATGGAAAATGCGATGCCCATGAAAGTACCGATTGTAGTTGAAACAGGTGTGGGAAGCAATTGGCTCGATGCACATTGATTCTTGAATGATGGATTTTTGAATTTTGGATGTTGAATTTAGTTTGTTTTTATGAAAAACGAATAGATAAATAATTTTGAATGTTTTAGTATGGAAATTGACAAATCCAAAATAAAAAAATTACTCTGCATCAAACCGCGTGGGATTGGGGACGTAGTTCTTTCCACTATTGTAATAGATAATTTAAAACAGCACTTCCCTTCCGCAACAATCGATTACCTGACTGAACCGTTCGTTAAACCTGCATTGGAAAACAATCCCAACATCAACAAAGTTTTGACAATGGGTAAAACTGAATTCCCATTAAAAGTTGTTTTGAGAATAAAGAAAGAGAAATATAATATGATACTCGACCTCTGGTCAAATCCGCGGAGTGCTCAGATAACATTTTTATCAGGAGTAAAATACAGGGTCGGATTTGCATATCGCGGAAGAAAATATGCCTACAATATCAAAGCAACATCCGGACGAGGAAAAGGACACGCTGCTGAGCATAATCTTGAAATTCTGAAGGCAATGAATGTTCCAATCATTTCTAAGAATATTCAATACTTCGTTTCTGATGAGGACGATAATTTTGCAAAAGACTTTATTGGAAATAATTTTCAGAAGAATAAAATAATTGTGGGCATAATTCCCGCAGGAGGATGGGAATCAAAAAGATGTGACGCTGTTAAGTGGGTTGAAATATGTAAAGCGATTTCGGACAAATATAGAGTAAAGTTTTTAATACTCTGGGGACCGGGAGATGAAAAGGATTCTGAATTTATAAAAAAAGAAATCTCTGAATTGACAATACTCGCACCACAAACAACATTACAGCAGATGAGCGCTCTTATAAAAAAGTGTAACCTTGTACTAGCTAATGATTCGGGGCCGATGCATATTTCTGCTGCTCTCGGTGTCCCCACACTAGGTATTTTTGGTCCGACCAGCCCCAAAAGTCACAGACCTTATGCCCCAAATTCCGATTTTATAAACAAGGACGACCTCTTCTGCATTATTTGCAATAAGCTGGTGTGCCCTTATAAACACGAATGCATGCTTGAGCTGCCATTGAGAAAGTTATGGAGAAAATAAAGAAAATGATTTAACTATTTAATTAAAAGTATTTTTTTTGTTTCTGAAAAACTCCCGGCCTGCAAACGATAAAAATAAATTCCGCTGGACAACTTACTCCCGTCGAAATTAACTTTATAAACACCTCGTGGTTTTTCCTCATGAACGAGCTTAGCTACTTCCCTTCCCAACAAATCATAAACTTTAAGGGTAACATACAAGGATGCAGGAATAGAATAATTTATTGTAGTTATCGGGTTAAAAGGGTTTGGATAATTCTGATACAGACTAATATTCTCCGGTATATGATGCGTATCATTTTTACCATCTTCTGTTGAAGTTATATTATCTTGTGCAGGTGGCGGAACTGTAAATTTAATTTCGTTAAGCTTACCATAGTGTTGCTTCACAAAAGCCGGACCAAGTTCCCCTTCTCCCGAATTATTAGCTGTTATAATTATGCCTGAACTATTTAAACCAGCGTAGTATCTTGCAATTCCCCTGTAAAACTCAGGTGGATATTCCCATTCTTTACTTAGTGAAGCTGTAATATAAATCGGATGATTTGATGAGATATATTTGTTATAGATGTTGTTAAAATCAGTATTGCTTTCATCGAAGAGCCATGTAAAACCATTTACAGCAAGAATAATTCCGTCAATTGCATTAGAATCAATTGTGTTTGGGTCAGGTTCTTCACAGGATTGTTTATATGTTGTTCCGATAATATTTATTTCGTCGGCAGTCAAATAATAAGTTTGCATTTTATTATCCAGGCTCTTTGCATAAGAACCGAGTTCATTTACATAATCGGCAAGATATTTCTCCCAGGCTGCTTTATCTGCAGGAACATTTGCGGCACATTCTGAATTCCCCCAGCCGTTGTAGTATGTATAATTCCTCATAAATACAATTCCATCAATGTCATATTTTTCGTATAGCTGCTTTATTATATCTTTTGTGTATGCTTTATGATCCTGGCTACAAGGAGTAACAAAAAAGTTTGTTGAAGCGCCTGAAGCCCAGCCAGCAAGAAACTTAAGTCCGCAATCGCAACCGATTTGATTTATATATACATAATCAGAAAGATTATGAATCCCTACTAGTAATTTTATCCCATTGGCTTTTGCCAGTTGCGGAAGTGATGTCAGGACATCTTCTTTGACTCTTTGAGACTGCGGCAGTAGATCAGTATAATTAAAATATAGATACCCCAGGAATGATTTAACTGTAACAATTATAGTATTAAATCCACCATGCTTTGCGGATTGAATCAACGAGTCAGCGCCATATGTAATTACATCGCTCGGGTTCACCCAGAATGCTCTTGTTCCTGAAGTAGCTGAAGAAAGCTTAAGTATATTATTTATTCCTTTAATTACATTATTACCCGGGTTAATACTTAAAACATTTGGATCAGTTGGCAGTGGGACAGTAGTAGTAATATATCTAACAAAAGGATTCTGGAGATAATCACTTCCATAAGCTGTGTGATACTCAGTATTTATCCAACCGTGATTATTAATATAAGCAGCTGAACCATAACCACGTTCATCATAACCATAAGGGATGCCAATTGCCGGGTAAAGCCCATACTTAGGACCCTGTGGTGTGCCGCTGGTTCCCTGCATATAACGTAATTTCTCGTAGGAATTATATACAAATCCAAAATTATTTTCAAAATCATAATTAACTCCATATGGAGTTTTATAATATACAGTATTTACATAGTCATAAATTAAGCTCCCCGCAGAATACTGATCTGTCACATTTCCTATAATTTCCTTACCTAGTTTATAATATTCATAATCCATAGAACTGTTCTCGTAATATTCGGAATATCTAAGATAGTCAACGCCTTCTCCGTTTTGAATACTGCTTAAATATTGCAGCTTATCATCCGGCGCCTCCCAGGGGAAAATTCCTTTTGGCGTTGCTACTTTTGGATCAATTATAGTGGGTAAATATCCGTATGAATAGTAAAACCTGCTTACAACAAGAGCAAGATAATAAGCATCAATAAACCTGAACCTCTGGTTTCTGAAAGTAAATTCCATCGGTAATTTTGAATTCTCGGGATAAATTGTTAACAGGCTATTAAAAAGTTGAATGTATTCCGCCCTGCTAATCATACGGCTGTAAATATCCGGACTTAATTCAATCGAAGGGTATAAACTATCCGGCATCAACCACGTTCCACTATAGTTTGATTGATTATTTTTTGCTTCAATATCTTTAATTACTTTAATTAAAAGTTGAAAATATTGCGAAGGCTGAATCACATTATTTTGAATAGTTATTTGTGAAAAAAAAGTGCGATAAGTTTCCACATAATTTGCCTGGTTATAGCTTTCCAATAGCAGAGGATATTTATTTTCTTGGCTAAAACATATGTTGGTAAAATAGATTGCAAAAAGTGCTATGTAGAGGGCTGATCCTTTATCTTTCATCATTGCCCCCGGTTTGGCGGTTATTGAATTGCATCATAGTTTCAATATGAATATCTGCAAACTTATAATCAACGGATTTATTGCTAATCAATAATTTTATCTTTCAAGAAAGAGTACATAATTAACCTGCTGGTTGAGAACTTTATAGAAAATGTAGTGGAGATAGGTGAAAGTGTGCTTAGTTTGGGGATATATTTAAGCCGCAACCGGTTTTATTTTTTCTGCTATTGATGATAAACGCTTCTTCAATTCAACAACCATTTCATAATCTAGCTTTGAGAGATCAATCTTAAAATCTTTCTCTTCTTTGTTTGTAATATCAACGCTTATTAAACCGATATTGAGTGATTTAACTTCTTCCCATTTAAAACCAAAAGAGGATTACGACCGGGCAGTTTCATACTAAAAGATTTACTATTTAATTCTATGAATGATTTACCGAAAAACTTTATACTAAAATAGCTGCCCGTTCCCTAATAAAAGTGTCCAATGCCACTTGACAGAAAAATTAAAACATAGATAATATTAAATAATGTAAGGTCAGAATTGTGAAAAACCAGCCTGGCTATTGCAAAGGCTACATAAATTACATCTAAAACCATTCTGGGAAATAATCTTTTTCTTTTTATCCAGATCAATGTAATAATTGCTCATTAATTTTCCCCAGATTAATTGACTAATGAAATATAAATATCATAAAAAAATTACATATGCTAAATAATATGAAACAAGTGTTTATCTTTTTATTCCTTTTATTGTTCGCAGAAGTGAACTTGAATAAATCACATTACCGGTCTGTCTTGATACGGAATAGACTGATCGATAAAGAAATATCTCATCCTGCATTCCCCAATCGCCCATAGATTCTCCGAGAGAATATAATACACACCAGGTTGAATCATTGGACTGACGGGAAACTGTTGCAATTGCTTTTGATCCATAAATATTATAGTTCCAGACATACCAGATATACTCTACAAATTCTTTAACACTCAATGTATCAATTGGACTGATATTCATTTTTGCTATACGGGGTGTTCGATTGAAACTATCATACATCGATCTGTCAACATATGACAATTTATGTACGCGATCTAAAATTACATCACTCGGTCTCTGTTCATACACGCGACGAAACTGAAAGTACTTATCGGTTTCACTTTCCGATTCAAGTTTACGATAGTAAGAACTATGTACAGCGGTTGATTCCGACCAGGCAAATGCCTGATCACGATCATTTGTTGAAAGTTCCGTTGCATGAGACGTCCTTTGATCTGTTGGAAGGATGCTCAATGTATTTTCATAATAAATTGATGCACCATTAAGGTCTTCCTGGTAGAATCCTTCAGGATACTTGTTTGTTGAATAAGCAAGAGAAACTAATAGAGAATCAGAAATGTTAATTGAATCGAAAGTGGCTTCATAATTAACGGGCATTTCGGGTTGTGTGATCAAGGCAGACTGATCTGTGCATCCGTTTATAAATACTAACAACAGAAGTGATTTAAGTATCCTGTTCATATCCTTTCCCCAATTGTTATATATTAAATTTACAAAATCCCGGGTTATGTTTCAGTTTTGTTGCTCAATTTCTTTTTACGGCACTACAGGTTTCCTTGCACTTAGCCGCTCATTCCAAGATACATTCCTCCGAAGTAAGGGATCAGCCATATTAACCAGACTATAATGCTGAACTTGTGAAATTTATTTCTTAATGATTCGTTTTGTTTTACAACCACTACGGTAGCCCATATTGCGTGAAATAACATTAACCATAAAGCAATTTGTCCTGTTAGCGTGTGCGGCTTTGTAATATCAAAAGGTCCCTGGGATAACAAATGCATTACATAGGTGCCGGAAATGTCAAATACAAATCCAATCCAGAATGCAACTACGTGCCAGATTTTCAGGTATTTTGCTATTCTTTCAGACCAAACACCCAAAGAATAGAAAATCAATGCAAGAGTTATTAAAGAAGCAGAGATTATAACCAAAACTCACCTAATTATTTTTCTGAATACCTTTCTTCATTATCAAATCAGTCTGCAATTCATCACCGATTTTAAATGGATGATTGCCTGTTTCTGTAAAGCCGGAATGTTTATAGAATCCAATTGCCCCCTTATTTTTTTCCCAGACACCCAGCCACAAATATTTTTTGCCAGCTTCTTCCGCAAGCCTAATTGCATAATCCATTAATTGTTTGCCGAGGCCTTTGCCTTTAAATTCCTTTTTAACGTAAATCCTTTCGATTTCCAGTGAGTCGGGATCGTTTAAGTCTGTCTGCACAGGCGCATAATTTATTTTAAGATAGCCGGCAAGTTCGTCGTCTGCATAAATAAAATAAAAATCGCTGTCGTTTGTCATTAACTCAACAGAAAGTTTTTCTGCTGTAAACGCTTCGCTGAGATACGTGTCTATAGTTTCCTGAATATTTAGCGGGCGGAAAGATTCATCGAAAGTCTTGTATGCCAGCATTTTAAGTTGGCTTAAATCATCCATCGTGCATTTTATTATTTTAGTATTCATCAAGATTCCGAATGGTTTATAAATACTCTAACAAATTTTTTGCTGACTAGTTTATTCCTATTCCAATAATATAATGATAAAATCTACAGGAACTAAAAACTTACACCTTCGTAATGCGCTAATTTAAAATTAGGACATTACCAGATATTTCCTGCAATTTACAGCAAGTCTTATAACCCATTTTTATTGTGTTATGTATAAATTCTGATTTTGGCATCAAGATACCTGCCTATCTCCCTTTATTTGTGGGATTTTATTTCAAGAAGTGTAGATATTTTAATCAAAATTAAAATCCGGGAACTTTTCCCCTCTATAAACTTGTTGCACTTTTGTTCAATGTCTCAACAAATTTGCACTTATATAATTTTATGCTATTCATAGCGTTATATGTCGGAATATCCGCTCCCCTTACTGTATTAATCTCCTTGCTGTTGAAATCCTCCCCTCTTGGTCAGCAAGATGGGAGTGGATTCCGCTTAATAAAAGAAGAGGAAGGCTGAGTCAGCCTTTCTTCACCCCAATAATAATTTTTCTCAAAGAGTCTGGTAAGCCAGCTTTTTGAGTTGGTTTAAATCATCACTTGTCTTGCGCTACCCTCTCGAAAGGACCGGGATCGCTTTCCTCCCCGATCTCTGCTGTAATCTTGCCGGCTTCATTAAAACGAATGAGAGTGATGCCACCCCACTTTTGTAGCTGGTTGGTTGGCGGAACATCCGTTTGCTGCGAACCAACAAAACGTGCCTTAAAACTCCATACCAATACCACTTTTCCCGATTCAGCAATTGCTTCGTGAAAGGTGCACTTTGGTTCTTTCCAGCGGCTGCAGAAATGGCTAACAAAGTGCCTGACAGCTTCCTTTCCCCTGATCGCCGGCGTGTTAAATAATTTTTCAAAGATGGGATAGCTAATAATGATGCTGTCGGCTGCAAGATTATCCACTACAGTTGAATCACATCCATAAACACCGCGAATATATTGTTCAGCAAGTGCTTTCTGTTCCTGCCCGTTTTGGTGGCCATTACAACCATTCATCAATAGTAAAAATAATGCTGCCAAATATAATTTTGACATTATTACCTCCTTTATCTTTTGTAACGGAGTTGCTATATGTCAAAGCAAAAGGATATAAAAAGTTAGTTCTGCACTCTTAATCTTTGTGATGACTAATTATTTCGTCGAGATGCTCAATTGTAAACTTATTTAATTGTGTAATCTTTGCAGTAGAGCGGTAAGCTGCAGGTAAAATAGCCCGTGCCTCTTCCTTGTTGTCAGCTTCTACTGTTACCCATCCCACGTATGCTTAACTTAACAAACACTTTGTAATAATGCTATTGGTAGTTTGAATTTTAGTTTTGGGCTTCAAATAAGCGGGCGGAAGGATTCATCGAAGGTGCGGTATGCCAGCTTTTTGAGTTGGTTTAAGTCATCGATTGTGCATTTGACTTTTCACTTTTAACTTTTGTTCGTTCCCTGGCGAAAGACAATCTGTCTGTTCTATCGAAAACTATTTTAATAAAATGAATTTCTTCGTTTCAGTGTAGTTTCCTGCCTGCATTCTGTAAAAATATACGCCACTGGGGAAAGCGGCTCCATTGAACTGCACTTTATAATTACCGGGTTGTTTTTCTTCTTGGACCAATGTTGAAACAAGTTTGCCAAGAATATTAAAGACCTTAATTGTTACATAACCGCTTCGGGTTATAGAATATTCAATATTAGTTGTTGGATTAAATGGATTTGGATAATTTTGTTTTAATTTAGTACCAGATGGTATCGTTAACTTATTTTCACTAATTGATGTCATAACACCAACACTTCGAAAAACCGCACCTGAACTAGTACCTAAATAAATATATCCATCAGGGGATATTGTCATCGTAGTAACATCAACTTCGGTTAAACCAGAGTTTATTTCGAAAAAATTCTTTCCTCCATCAAGTGACTTGAATACTCCACTAGATTTTGTAACAATATAAACGCGCCCATCTACATCAGTCTTTACTGTAACAATATTAAAATTGCTAACTTTTTCCCAATTTGTTCCATTATCACTAGATCGAAATAGCCCTATAGCAGTGCCGGCAAAAACAACATTATTATAACAAGCTAAAGAAGAAACGTCAGAATAACCATAAGAAAAAGGAATAGGAATAGGGTTCCAGTTATCACCGGAATCAGATGAATAGTAAACAGCGTTCCCATAGCTTGAACAATATACATCAGAACCATCAACAAAACCGAAAGAGTATATTGAAAATTGTGTTAATCCGCTGTACCAGCCAACCCAGGTAATGCCGTCATCCGTAGAACGTATATCACCCCACAATGGAGTACCCGCATAAAAAATCCCATCATCGTTACAGGTTAAATTCATAATGTGAAGGCTATCAGCCAGAAGCGTCCAAGAGCCACCGTTATCTGTTGATCGATAAGGTCCATAGCCAGCATCAAGAATAATTATAGTATTAGTCTTTTTTGAAATTGTAAGATAACGAATACTGGAAAGACCGCCGGTATCACTAACAGTCATCCACGTTACACCTTTATCTGTCGAACGAAGAAGCCCTGAGGCAGAAGTGCCGATGGAAACTTCGTTGTTTGAATTTGTAGTTAAAGCTACGATACTTGTTTTAACAGTATCACTTACTTTTTCCCAGGTATTTTGAGAAAAGGATGGTTGATTTAAGCAAAATACACTTAGCACAACAAGAATGAATAATTTTGTTCTCATAAGTTCCCCTAATTCTAGATAGAAATACTTAATTAATAATATCTATTAAGACAGATATATGCAAATTGAGAAATAAGATATTACCTAAATAACTTCTTCACAATTCCCATCTTTATCAGATATTATTACCGTTCCCTGGTGAAAAACAATCTGCCAGTTCCCTCCTGTCTTCTTCCAGAGAGAACTTCGTAAAGATGAGATTTTATTATTTGAATTATCCCTCCTTACGGCAGCGTATGTTACAAGTGCGACTTCGAGAGTTAATAAATTCACTTTGAAATCGTGTGCGGATATTTGTCCGGCAAGTCCTTTCTGTAATGCTTCAATAGTATCTTTTTTGTTATATACTTTCCCCGAACTGCCTAACTCAGTGTAATCATCCGCTAGCAATCGAAAAACTTCCTCAACAGATTTCCGTACCCCAAGATTGAGGAGTTTTTCTTCCAGTGATTTTAAATGTTCTTTTATTTGCGAGTTTTCAGTCATTATTATTCAATCAACAATTCAAAGTTTTACGTTATTGTCATTTCGATCCCGCGTCAGGGGGAGAGAAATCCTTTCCTCTAACAAAAAAGATTTCTCACTCAAAGACTCGTTCGAAATGACAGTTCTCCTATACAGGACGTTTTACGGATTTCAAAAATTCTTCCAGCCTCCCGGCATAATTTGAGATCAGATAATTCCAGAGCACTTCCTTTCTTAACGTATCACCAAATTTCTCTTTTAACTTTTCATCACCTGACAATTTAATAATCGCGTTGCACAACTCTTCCGGCTTTTCAATCTCAAACAGAAAACCGTTCTCCCCGTTTTTAATTATTTCATCTGTTCCAGGAATGTTTGAAGCTACTACCGGTAGACCCGCCGCACCGGCCTCAAGCAAAGCAAGTGAAAAACCTTCGGAGCGTGAGGGAAGAAGAAAAATATCCATTGTTTTGTAATACTCCCAGATATTTTCCACGTAACCCGGCATAATTATTTTTTCTTTCCCGATACGGAACTCTTTCGCATAATTCAAAACATCATTCTGCATATTTTCCGGAATGCCGACAATCAACAAAACATAATTATCGTCAAGACCTGAGAATGCTTTGAATAAAATATCAAATCCCTTTCTCTCTTTATGAAACCACGTTGACAAGCCGAGGATAGTTTTATCTGCCGGCAGAGTTTTCCTGATATTTCCACCGCTAATTTCTTCCAGGTTATCCGGCACTTCGATACAGTTGTTTATCATTTTAATATTATTTCTTTTAATTCCCGATTTTGCAAGACTTTCCCCCACTCCTTTGCTGCAGGCAATCTGGTAGTCATAATACATATTATAAATAAATGAACCGATTATAGGTGCGCTTTTAGTAATGTTCTGCCGCGAAGCGATATTAATAAATTTCTTTTTGTGTTTTCGTTTCAGATAAATACCGGCTTTCCTGTCGAGAGAATGATATGCAATAAAATATTCCGGTATATCTTCCAGGAAAGTTTTGTCGATCTCAGCAAATAATGATTTCTTTTCTTGTGAAGTGTTAAAAGATACAGTTGGAATTTTTCTTTCAAGAGATCGTTTTTCAGTAAGTGAATTTTGGGAAACATACATCGTAACGTCGTGTCCCATGTGTATTAGTTCTTCGGAACTTAGTATGGCCATTTTCGCGCTCCCTGCGTAGCCGTCGCCGAAACTGCACTGCACGATTTTCAATTTGTTCAAATTGTCGTCCTATTTTTGCTGTCTATCTTTTATTATATTGAGGTTTAAATTTATTAAAACACTTTTAATTAAACCACTTTGGCGTTAAAGATAACTATTTTAACAACCAATACTTAAAACTAATAATGAAAGAAATTCCATCCTGTAAAAGATTCACCGGCTACAAGCCCTGCTTTCCCGATCACAATTGCTGGATAGACGGCTGCAAAGATAATATTCCTGTTGGCACAAAAATTTTGATAATAAATCTAGATGCGATGGGTGACGTGCTGATGACGACCGCGCAATTACCCGGCCTGAAAAGAAAATACCCCGCTTCGACAATCTGGTGGATAACTTTGAAAATAGCCGCTCCTCTTCTTCGTAATAACAGGTACATTGATAACGTGCTTACTTACGATGCGGAATCTCTTTCAATCCTTTCACAGATGAAATTTGATTATGTGTTGAACGTGGATAAATCGCGGCGATCCTGTGCAATTCTGAATTCTGTAAATGGCAGAAAAAAACTTGGCTTCGGAATGAATAAAGACGGGAAGATTATTCCGATGAACAAAGGAGCGCATTACAATTATAATCTGGGAATGGACGATCATCTCAAGTTTAAATTGAATCAGCGTACCGGGCAGGATTATTTAGCCGAAACTTTTGAGCTAAATTACACGAACGATGATTATACTTTCAATTTCACAGAAGACGAACAGAAATTCATAGAGGACTACAAGAAGAAAGCCAAACTCAAAAAAACAGATTTTGTAGTCGGCTTTAATACCGGGTGCTCTAATCTTTACCCGAATAAAAAGATGACGGTAGAGCAGCACATTTCACTGATTAATAAGTTATTAAAAAACAAAAATTATAAAATTGCATTGTTCGGCGGACCTGAAGATACCAATAGAAATAATAAAATTTATTCAAAGTTCAGAGGAAAGATAATTAACACGCCGACCGAGGGAGGAGTTAGAAAAGGTGCCTGCTACGAAAGCATTGCAGATGTGATAATTACGGGCGATTCATTCGGCATGCATCTCGGAATTGCGCTAAAAAAATATATGATCGTCTGGTTCGGCGTTAGCTGCTGGTCTGAAATTGAACTATATAACCGCGGTGTGAAACTCTACCAGAAAGATCTTGCCTGTTCACCCTGCTGGAAGAAAGCCTGTCCGTATGATCTTGAATGCATTAAAATGATTGACCAGAATAGAATTGTTAAGGAAGTCGATAAATATTATAAATCAGTAAGACCGGCAAAAAATGTTAAAGTTAAAAAGTGATGTCAATATTTTTTCTCTTTCAAAAAGAATAGGCCGTCCCCTAATACTTGACGGCGCTATGGGAAGCCTGCTTCAGCAGAAAGGAGTAAAATCCCACAAAGACCTCTGGATGTCGATTGCAAACATCACACACCCTGAACTTGTAATTGAACTGCACAAGGAATATATCAATGCCGGTGCTGATATTATCACCACAAATACTTTTAATACAAACCCAACGGATACAAAAGGGATTAAAAAAAGCGGTTCCAAACAACTAGTTAAACGAGCAGTAAAGCTTGCTAAAAAAGCAGTAGGCGATCTCCCGGTTTTGATCGCCGGCTCCAATGCTCCAGCCGAAGATTGTTACCAGACTGAAAGAACAATTTCAAAACGTGAGCTTGAACAAAATCATAAAAAGCACATTGATTTACTGATGGAAAACGGTGTTAATTTTATCCTTAATGAAACGCACAGCCATTTAGATGAAATAAAGATCATCACTAAATATTGCGATAAAAATGACATACCTTACATAATAAGTTTATTTTTCACCGATAAATTGAGATTACTTTCGGGAGAAAAATTATCGGAAATATTGAAGTTCCTGAATGATTCAAAAGCACTGGCAATCGGGTTTAATTGCATTCTTCCCTCAACAATGGAAAAAGCAAAAGCAGAAATTGACTTCCCTGCAAACTGGGGGCTTTATCTTAATTGTGGTGATGGCTCTTTTACTGATACTGATATCCAATGCGGTATACCGCCTGAAGATTACTCAAATATAATAAATGAATACAGAAAACTATCGCCATCATACGTCGGCTCGTGCTGCGGTTCAGCGCCCGAGCATATCAAAGAAATTAAAAAAGTGATAGATGGAAAACGTAACAGTTAAAACACCTGCTAAAATTAATTTCGGATTGAATGTAGTCAGCAAGCGTCCTGACGGCTTTCACGATATAGAAACTATATTCTACCCGGTTGATATTTTTGACACACTCATATTTTCTGAATCAGATAGGTTTATGTTCGAAACAGATAATGAAGCGTTGAACTCTGAAAAAGATAATCTGGTTATAAAAGCCAAATCTATACTGGAAGATTTCACGAAGAAAAAATTGAAAGTTAAAATTCATTTGTCAAAGGGTATCCCTATCGGTGCTGGACTCGGAGGTGGAAGCTCGGACGCCGCGTCAGCACTCAAAACTTTAAACAGCCTTTTCAAGCTTAATCTCGATTCCCTCGCATTGAATGAAATAGCTGAAAAGATCGGTTCGGATGTGCCGTTCTTTTTAAATCCCTACCCTTCTTTCGCATCATCAAAAGGAGAGGTACTGGAACAGATAGATTTTAAAATTGACTACCCGATTTTCCTTATAAACCCGGGAATATTTGTATCCACAAAGTGGGCTTATGAAAAGATCCAACCAGCTAAACCCGCTTTATCATTAATCGAATTGTACAGAAGTGGAAAATTAAAACTTGATAATTTCAGGGAATTGATATCTAATGATTTTGAAAAGCCTGTGACGGAGGAATTTCAGGCTATTCAATCATTAAAGGAAGAACTTTACGAGATGGGAGCAGACTTTGTTTTAATGTCCGGGAGCGGATCGAGTTTGTTTGCAATTTACAGAAATCCTGAATTAGCTAACGAAGCCAAAGGATATTATGAAAACAAGTATTTTACTTTTCTGCAGAATTCCAATTAAATAAATCTTATAACTAATTAAATTTATAATAATTAACTTACAGCACCTTCGGTATATTCTATACTCCCTTTTGAAGTATTCAGCCTCGCCATAATTCCAAATGGTACAGTTATGTTATTTCGGATATGTCCATGTTTGAAATTATAAACTACGGGCATCTTTGTGCCTTCCAGGTATTCACATATAACTTCGCCTAAAGATAAGGTTTTTTTCATGGGATCATGCTCATTGCAGTCTATAAAACTTCCGAGAATTACACCTTTTATTTGTGCAAAAACTTTATTCAGTCTTAGCTGATTTAATAGCCTGTCAATCCTGTAAGGTAACTCACCAATTTCTTCAAGCAACAAAATTTTTTCTTTAAGCTCGGGCATAAACTGCGTGCCCGCCAATGAAGTGAATACCGAAAGATTGCCTCCCAAAATTCTACCCTTTGCATGTCCCTTGTGAAGTTCAAATATTTTTTCGTTATCAGGCTGTTTAACGTTTCCAAATTTTTTATTTGAAGTTAAAAGTCTCCAGAACATTTCCTCAGTAAAAGGGCTGACATTATTATGAAAATCAGTAGAAACCATCGGTCCGGCGAAAGTTACTAATCCCGTTCTTTTAATAATTGCCATCTGCAGAGCAGTGATGTCGCTGTAGCCTACTAAAATTTTAGGATTCTTTCTGATCAGGCTGTAATCAATTTTGTCCAGAAGCCTGGGAGTACCGTATCCCCCTCTGACACAGAATATGGCTTTTACGTCCTTTTTCCTTAACATATAATGAAAATCTTCCAATCTCTCCTGATCCGTTCCGGCAAGGTAGCCGTGATTCAGTCCCACATTTTTGCCGACCTCTACTCTGTAACCGAGTTTTTCAAGGTAATTAACTCCGCTTTCAACAGTTGATAAATCATCCGGTGACGAGGCTGGCGAAATGACTCCGATCAGAGAGCCTTTTTTCAATTTATTTGGTTTTGTGATTCTCATAGCTATAAATGGTTTTTTTAGAAGAATTTAAAAGCGTGCTGAATTTAAGAAATGAATTTGTAGTATTCAAATTTCCGGTCAAAATAAATCAATAAATCTAGAAAAAAATCGGAAATGATCACTATAACTTATTGCTCCAGTTGTAGATTATCTTTATTGCTTCAAGTGATTTTTTGCAGTATTTAGCTATAAATTTATCATCTATTTTTTCATGGAAATAGCTTAAACACCAATGTCTACTAATATCTCAACCAGGCACAGATAAGATCAACAGCTTCCAATGTTGCAGCACAATATCTATCAAGATATTCGTCGTTAATTTCTTTGTGCGATCTCATCTGCTGAACAGCTGATAAGGCTTTAACACCGTCAAAATCGACATATGCAAGCCTTGCAGTTAATTCTTCCGGCGGGCGTCCGAAAGCAATGCCGGGAAGAATGGCTACGCCCGCGTCCTCCAGCAAAGTTTCACATAATTGAAGGCTGTTTACAATACCCCTGGTCTGAAGCAATTCTTTAAAAGGCTTGAAATCAGGAAATAGATAAAATGCCCCCTGGGGCATGGAAACCGAAATGCCCGCATCTTTTAATTGCCTGGCTATTCTTGTTCCGAGCTTTTCTAAAATACGCCTTGTGTCCCATAAATACTTTTCTATCTCTGTTCCGCCTCTATACGCTCTAACGGCGGCATATTGAATAGGTGCGCTTGTTGAAGTGAACGTCTCACTCGCAACAGCAGCCATCGCATCAAGCAGCCATCTTAATGAGGAAGGAAAAGTGAACGTTCCGATTCTCCAACCTCCTGCGCCGCACCATTTGCTTAATCCCCCGCTAATAATTGTGCCTTCCGGATAATATTTTGCAATTGAGATATGTTTTCCTTTATGATGAAGCTCGCCGTAAATTTCATCTGAAAGAAGAATAAGCTTATGATGTCTAGCCATTTGCGCAATCTTTTTTAGTTCCTCCAGGGTATAAGTAATTCCAGTTGGATTTGAAGGATAATTCAATATTACAATTCTCGGTTTAAGCGGGTCATCTTTGCAATGTTCGATTAATTCTTCCGCGGTTAATTTCCAATCATTTTCTGCTTGTGTCTTTATCCATCTCACATGCCTTCCTATGATATGTGCCTGCGGTGCGTAGGAAACCCAGCTAGGGGTAGGAATTACCAAATCACCGTAGTAAACAAATTGAAGCAGAAACATTAATTCTTTTGAGCCGGGACCTATTAACACATCTTCGGCATTATGATTTGTACCGTTTACTCTGCAATGGTACTCTGCAACTGCTTCTCTTAACTGAGGCAATCCTTTAACGGGGAGATAATCTTTTTGATATGCATTAACCTTTAGTTCTTCTACGACGGGCTCAGGCACCGGAAAAGGAGACTGCCCCAATCCGAGCTTAAAAATAGTTCTGCCTTCGTTACGAAGAGTATTGCTTTTTTCATTAATTGCTAAGGTTGCTGATTGAGGAATTCCCCTAACATTAAGATTTAGGTTTATGTCCGGCAAAAATTTTTTATTATTTCTCATCACTAAAATTGATTATGAATCTTTCCTGTCAAAAATAATCATTTTTAATATCAATTCAGAAAGTGTTAAAACAAGAAAATAAAAAAAGCCTTAAACATTTTTATAAAGATTTTGTACAAAACGATTTTAAGGAATTAAAAAACCCTTTTCGATATTTATTATAACAAAAAGCGCTTCGAGCTTAGTGACCCCAAGGGGATTTGAACCCCTGTTACCGCCGTGAAAGGGCGATGTCCTAACCACTAGACGATGGGGCCTGATGAAAAATTATAATGAGCAGGGTGAGCGATGGGATTTGAACCCACGACCCCCAGGGCCACAACCTGGTGCTCTAACCAACTGAGCTACGCTCACCATCTAGGTTAAATTTTGAATCACAAATTAAAAACTTGTACGCCCAAGTGGACTCGAACCACTAACCTACAGCTTAGAAGGCTGTTGCTCTATCCAATTGAGCTATGGGCGCATATGAACAATTGGTTAATGTATATTTAGCAATAATCATAAGCTTAAGAACAAACTTTTCTGTCGGGGCGGCAGGATTCGAACCTGCGACCTCCTGCTCCCAAAGCAGGCGCGATGAACCGGGCTACGCTACGCCCCGTGAAACAGACAAAATCAGGAACAATTTCGTCCAGTAAATTTAAATATAGATTTTAAATATAGATTAAAGGCTTCAAAAAAACAATCTTTTGGACTATATTGTTTCGTCTCTTTTAGTATTTAATGCTATTTGAAACTTTTTTTCTTCATTATTTCATAATTAAATTGAATCTGAATTAGCAACAGAAATATGTAAATGTATCTTCCTTTTTTCATATCAAAAAAATATACCCTATCAAGAAAGGACTCAAAGTTTATCACTTTTATCTCCACCATTTCGATACTAGGAATAGCTCTGGGAGTTGCAACATTAATTATCGCGCTTAGTATTTTAAATGGCTTTGCCAATACTTTAACGTCCAAAATAATAGACTTCGATTCGCACATAGAAATAAACTCCTATCAAACAATTTTGCCTGATTATCATGTTGTTCTGCCTGAACTAGAAAAAAATCTGGATAAATCCGTCGTTGCTATAAATCCATTCGTTTCAAAGCTTGCAATAATCAGTTCCGGGAAAATAAAGGACGGTGTTAACATTAAAGGTATCAGAGCCACTGATAAGTGGACCGGACTTCGCCAGAATCTTGTCGAAGGAAATCTTGATCTCAAGGATTCTGATCTCCCTTCTATTGTTATAGGAAAGAAACTAGCTAATAAATTATTGGTAAAGATTGGCAGTAAGGTAACCCTTTTTGGTTTAAGTGCAGATAAAATACCCTCTGCGGAAAATCCACCAAACATTGAAAGATTTGTTGTTACAGGAATTTTTGAAAGCGGTATGGCTCAGTATGATGATCTGAATGCTTACGTGAGTTTGAAATCAGCACAGGATTTGTTTAGCCTTGGAGATAACATTACTGGTTATGACATTAAAGCAAAAAATATATCAAAGATTGACAGCCTGACAACTTACCTTTCAAACACATTGACCTACCCGAACAATGTAAAATCGATCTACCAGATGCACAGAAATATTTTCACATGGATTGAACTACAAAAGAAACCGATACCAATAATTCTCGCTTTAATAATTATTGTTGCAGCATTTAATATAGTTGGGACACTTTTAATGATCGTTCTTGAAAAAACTCGGTCAATAGGCATATTAAAATCACTAGGTGCAAAAAAGAAACAAATAATTTCCATCTTTTTATACCAGGGAATTTTCCTTGCGTTAATAGGAATTATTATCGGAAATCTGCTGGCTTACATACTCTCATTTATTCAATTGCACTTTCATATAATATCAATCCCTTCTTCTGTTTATATGATGTCGACTGTCCCGATATTACTTTCCATTAATACTTTTGTTCTTGTTTCTGCAATTACTTTTGTACTCTGCATATTTGCATCAGTTGTTCCAAGCTTTATTGCAGCAAAGATCAATCCCATAAATGCAATAAGGTTTAACTAATGAGATTTGAAGTCATTCATATCGAAAAGATATCTGCTCAGTAAACACAAGCTAAATTTTATAACTATTATTTCGATACTATCCGTTACGGGAATAACCATAGGAGTTGCCGCTTTGATTGTTGTGCTTTCTGTCTTCAACGGATTCGGTAATCTTGTAACTTCTTACCTGATGAATTTTGATCCAAATGTTCGCGTAGAAATGATATCTGCAAATGCTATGGCTCACAGTAATGAAGCTAAAAAAATTATTCTTGATAATCCCGAAGTAACAGGTGTATCTCCTTATGTAAGCGGGAAGATTTTGATCTACAGGGATAAACTGACACAGATTGTAAATCTGAAAGGCATTTCGGCGGATGAAGGCGACAGTGTTTATAATATGAAATCAAGCGTACTTTACGGCAAATATAATTTGACCGACCAGAATAACATTCCACATATAATTCTCGGGCTTACATTGGCGGATCGTCTTGAAGCATTGATAGGAGATACTTTAACTATTGTTTCCCCGGTTGGAATTGAAAATGCTATTACTCAGTTTTCTTTGCCATTGACAAAAAAAGTTGTTCTTGCTGGTATATATAGCTCAAACAATAACGATTACGATGCGAACTATATTTTCTCTTCATTAAATTTTGCCCAAACTATTTTAGGGTATGGCAAAAACATACAGGGATATGACATAAAACTAGACAACCTAAATTCATCTTTTGATGTAAAAGATCAAATTGCAGCAAAACTTAGCCCGAATAATTACAGCGTTTCAACATGGTATGATTTTCATCGCGATCTTTACATTGTTATGAGGATAGAACGATGGACAGCATATATTATTCTTTCATTGATAATTGCAGTTGCTACATTTAATATTTTGGGTTCGCTTTCAATGTCGGTGATTGAAAAACAGAGAGATATAGGAATTCTGAGATCAATGGGAGCAACGGACAAATCTATATTGAGAATATTCAGATTCGAAGGTTTGCTGATTGGCATAATCGGAACAATTGCCGGATCGATAATCGGATATTTTATTTGTTTCCTGCAATTACAATATAAAATTTATCCTCTCGATCCAACACAATATAAAATTGATGCGCTTCCATTGCAGATCAGAATTTCAGATTTCTTTTTTATAGCAGGCATTTCCCTGCTACTGACCTATCTTGCATCTATATTTCCGGCTAAGAAAGCAGCAAAGGTAAATCCACTCGAAGCAATCAAATGGGAATGATCTTAAATGAATGATAAATTGATAACTGCAAATAACCTGGTTAAGTCTTACCAGAACAATAAAAAAATAAAACTTGAAGTTTTAAAATCAGTTTCACTGGAAATAATTGCCAATAAAATTTCTGTTATTATCGGAGCTTCAGGCGCAGGAAAAAGTACTTTGCTTCATCTACTTGCCGGCCTCGACAGACCTGACAGTGGAAACGTTCTTTACAATGAACTTGATATATTTAATCTCAGTGATGACAAGCTCGCACATTTCAGGAATAAAAATGTCGGCTTGGTTTTTCAATTTCATCATTTGTTGCCCGAATTTACTGCACTGGAGAACGTGGCTATTCCACAGATGATTGAGGGCAAGTCCTTAAGCGAATCTTCTAAAAAAGCAAAGAAATTGTTGGAAAGTGTCGGACTTACACAAAGGGTTGAACATAAACCTGCTGAGCTTTCAGGTGGTGAACAACAGCGTGTAGCAGTCGCCCGCGCACTCGCTAATGATCCTGAAGTAATTTTCGCAGACGAACCAACCGGTAATCTCGATTCAGCCAACAGTGATGCAATACATAATCTTATTGTTGAACTGCGAGATAAATTCAATAAGACTTTTGTGATCGTAACTCACAATAAAGGACTCGTAAAGTTAGCCGATAAAGTTTTTGAAATGAAAGACGGAAGCCTTATTCAGAGTTAATTTGCTTTGCCAGATAAATAATCGAATAACAATCTCACACCAAAGCCCGTCATATATTTCCGTGTGTAATTATTCAAATCATTTGCCATAGCCGGACCTGCAATATCAAGGTGAGCCCAGGTAATTTTCTTATCAACAAAATGTTCAAGAAACTTTGCAGCCGTAATTGCTCCTCCCCACCTGGTTTTACCAACGTTATTCACATCTGCGACATCACTTTTAATCAATTCATTATAATCGTCCCACATTGGCAGTCTCCAAACACGATCGTGAGTTTTTATACCGGAATTGTAAAGTTGTTCGGCCAGTTTATCATTTTTGGTGAACAATCCTGCGGCGTATTCACCAAGTGCAACAACACACGCGCCCGTAAGTGTAGCAAGGTCAATTATTACATTTGGATTTCTTTGAGAAGCGAAATGCAAAGCATCAGCAAGTATCATTCTTCCTTCAGCATCTGTATTGTCTACTTCAATACTTTTACCCGATGAGGTTACAACAATATCGCCGGGTCTCATGGCACTGCCGGATACCATATTTTCTGCGGATGGAATTACACCGAGTATATTGACAGGCAGTTTCGCTTTTGCAGCAGCAAGTAGCGTTCCCGCAACAACAGCAGCACCTGACATATCGGCCTTCATTTCTCCCATATTACTTGCCGGCTTGATTGAAATTCCCCCCGCGTCGAATGTCACCCCCTTTCCAACTAATGAAAAAGTTTTTGACTTTTTGGAGCCTTTGTATTCCAGGATTATAAATCTTGGTGGATTAGCACTCCCCATTCCAACAGCAAGAAGTCCCCCCATTTTTCTTTTTTTAATTTCTTTCTCATTAAAAACTCTAACTCTTACCTTTGTTCCCCTGAATTTATTTTGAATTCTTCTTGCTAATTCAGCTGGTGTAACTGCAATGCCCGGTTCATTCTGTAAGTCTTTTGTGAAGTTAACTCCTTCCATAACGGATTTTGTTTTTGCCAAAGCTGAATTTATTTTTTTCTGACTGTCGGCATAAAAAGAGACATTCAGTTCAGAAGGTTTTTCTTTTGATTTTTTATACTTATCAAATGAATAATTGCCAAGGTTAAGTCCTTCAACAAAAGACTGGTAAAAATATTCTTCACTGTCAAACAAGCTTTTGAATTCCGAATATTTAGGTATTGAAATGTGGAGGTTTTTAATTTCCTCTGTTGATATTTTCTGAATAAACCCTGCAAGGTGATTCCTGAAAAAGTCCGCAGACAGGTTTTCATCTATTTTAACTTTTACAATTGCAAATTCATCAGGCTTGCCGCCCGGTTTGGAAATTCTGATTTCATTTCCTTTATCAGATAAAAAAGTTTTCTTCTGCAGGCTTGACAATTTTATACCTGAAACCCTCTCAAATTGTTTAAGGTCTGCTTCAAGCTTTTTGTTATCTATAAAATATTTTACACTGACTGAATCCGGTTTATAACTGATTTTTTTATTGCCCGCATTAAACTTTAGTTTAAACATTAACCACCTCTAATTTAATTTCAGATATTCTTCTGCTTTTTTAAGTATTGTTGAAACATAATCATTTAATTTGCCATTGTGTATTCTTGCCCCGGCAGCATTAATATGTCCACCGCCCCCGAATTCCTGAGCGAGTTTATTTACCGGGATAACACCCTTGGATCTAAAGCTTACCTTGAAGCCTTCCTTCAATTCCAGGAAAAGTAACCCGATAACAACATCTTCAATTGAAAGACATATATTTACAAAATTGTCTGTATCGGATTCCATTGCTGAAATGTCTTTAAAATCATTTTGTGTTAGAAGCATATAAGATATTTTGTTATCATCACCGTAAAGCTTTATTGAATCCAGTGCTTTGCCGAGCAGCCTTATCTTGCTGAATTTACCCTGGTCATAAATTTTATCGTAAACATCTCCCGGGACTACTCCTGCCTCGAGAAGTTCTGCAGCAATCTTGTGGATTTCCGGAGTAGTTCTTTCAAACCTGAACGAACCTGTATCTGTCATAATTGCAGCATAAATTGGATAAGCGATATCATAAGTCAGCGGAACTATTTGAGTTTGTTTTATAAAATCGAAAAGTATGTGTCCTGTTGCACAGGAGTCGCTATCAATAAAATAATGATCCACAAAACTTTCAGGCCCCTGGTGATGATCAATACAAATTTTCATTTTTTTAGATTTCTTAAATCCTTCTGTCATTGAAACCATTCTGTCTGACCTGTTAAAATCAAGAGCAACCAGAACATCTGCTTCATTAAAAATATTTTTATGCTTTTCAAAATCGAACTTTTCAATAATTTTATCGGTGTCGAGAAATTCAAGGTTATAAGGAGTGGGGTGATGATTAACTATCTTAACTTTTTTACCAAGCTTATTTAATACTAAATAAAATGCAATTTCAGATCCGATTGCGTCGGCATCAGGATTAACGTGTGTCGTTAATAAAAATGAA
Source organism: uncultured Bacteroidota bacterium (assembly GCA_963772675.1). Taxonomy (GTDB): domain Bacteria; phylum Bacteroidota; class Ignavibacteria; order Ignavibacteriales; family Ignavibacteriaceae; genus JAKAGZ01. The sequence continues at coordinate 18,114 of CAVYYF010000002.1, read as the reverse complement.
TTGTTTTCACTGATTATAGTTTTTAGCTTTTTAAAATCTATCATAGATCTACATAAGTAAATTAAAAAGGGCTTGATTTGATCAAGCCCCATATTTTCTATAATCAAAAATATGAAAATTTAAGGTTAGTTCAATGAATATTGATTCCTCCTAATTCACATCCCACATATTTCCACTGAACAGGAGTTTTCTTAAATCACCTTCTCCTTTTGTCTTTTTTGCTTCTTCAAGTTGTAGGTGGAGATCATCTTCGTACGTTGATTTATTTTCCTGCCGGAGAACGCCAACAGGTGTCGGGAAATTTTCCATTTCCGTGAACTGTGAAATTATATGCGCACGGAAATGTATTTTTATCAAATTCATCGTGAACCCAGAGATCATTTACTGAATTTTTACCTTCAGCAATATCAACTACAACAGGATTCAATCCATCCAGCTTTATCCCCTTATTTTTTTCTTTACCAAAGATCATTGGTTTTTCGTGCTCAAGATAAATTACATTATCATCCCTTGTAGTTTTATCTGTTAAAATTTCAAATGCACCGTCATTAAAAATATTACAGTTCTGATAGACTTCTATGAATGCTGTTCCTTTATGTTCACCTGCTCGTTTCATCATAGCCTGCAAATGTTTGGGATCGCGATCCAGCGCGCGTGCTACAAATGATGCACCCGCCCCAACCGCAAGCGAAAGAGGATTGAAAGGATAATCTACACTTCCGAAAGGAGTGCTTTTTGTCATTCTTCCCTTTTTCCGATGTTGGTGAGTACTGTCCTTTAGTCAGTCCGTAAATCCTGTTATTGAACAAAAGAATTTTTAGACCGATATTCCTTCTGCACGCATGAATAAAATGATTACCACCGATACTTAACAAGATCACCATCGCCGGAAGCAACCCAAACTGAAAGCTCAGGATTATTTACTTTTACTCCTGTAGCAATCGCAGGCGCGCGTCCGTGAATTCCGTGCATACCGTAAGTGTTCATATAATATGGAAATCTCGCAGCACAACCAATTCCCGAAATCCAGACAAACTTTTCGATATCTATTCCAAGATCAGGAGCAGTTCGCTGCGTTTGAGCAAGTATTGAATAATCGCCACATCCCGGGCACCATCTTACATCCTGACCTGATGAGAAATCTTTAGCTGTATTTTTTAATACTTTTGTTCCGTTGTCGGCCATCTTATTTTCCTCCTAACAAAATTGATTCTATCTTCGTTTCTATTTCTGAAGATCTGAAAGGCAGCCCCTGAATTTTATTATATGGTTCAACTGAAATTGCATATTCACTTGCTATAATCTTAGAAAGCTGTCCCATATTTAATTCAGGGCAAAGAATGTGTTTGTATTTTTTGAGTACATCTCCTGTGTTTTTCGGAAGAGGATTTATATATCTCAGGTGTGCCTGTGCTACTTTAATTCCTTTTTTCCTTGCTTTATTGATTGCTTCAGTTATTGCACCGTAGGTTCCGCCCCATCCAATTACAAGAAGTTCTGCATCTTCATCACCGGTTACTTCAAGTTCAGGAATGTCGTTTTCTACATTTTTAACTTTCTGCGCTCTCAGTCTTACCATAAATTCGTGGTTCTGCGGATCGTAACTTACGTCTCCGGTAATGTTCGCCTTTTCAAGACCACCTATTCTGTGTTCGAGTCCGGGTGTACCGGGAACTGCCCACGGTCTTGAAAGATTTTCGTCACGTACATAAGGGTGGAATCCTTCTTTTTCAGTTCTGAATTTTACTTCAATATTTGGGATTGAATCAGGTTCAGGAATTTTCCATGGTTCAGAACCGTTTGCAAGATAACCGTCAGTAAGTAATATCACCGGCACCATATATTTGATTGCAATTCTCGAAGCTTCAAGAGCAAGATTGAAACAATCAGCCGGAGTGTTTGCTGCAAGAACTACAACCGGTGCTTCACCGTTTCTTCCATACATTACCTGCAGCAAATCAGATTGTTCAGTTTTTGTTGGAAGCCCGGTACTTGGCCCGCCTCTCTGAACATCAATAATGACTATCGGCAGCTCAGTCATTACTCCAAGCCCGATAGCTTCTGTTTTTAATGCAACACCTGGACCACTTGTAGTAGTAATTGCAAGTGCTCCTGTAAAAGCAGCACCAATAGCGGCAGAAACTGCGGCAATTTCATCTTCCGCCTGAAAAGTTCTTACACCAAAATTTTTGTGTTTGCTTAGTTCATGTAAAATATCTGATGCCGGAGTAATAGGATAAGAACCAAGGAACAACGGCAATTTACTTTTAACTGAAGCAGTTACGAACCCAAGAGCAAGCGCTTCATTGCCTGTAATGTTTCTGTATGTCCCTTTAGGAAGTTCAGCCGGTTCAACTTGATATCTCGTTGTAAATAGCTCTGTATTTTCTCCGAAGTAATACCCTGCCATTAATGCTTTTTCATTTGCTTTGGCAATAGGTTCATTATTCTTAAATTTTTTATGGATCCATTCCACAGTTGGTTCAATTGGTCGACTGTAGAGCCAGTACATCATTCCAAGCGCAAAAAAGTTTTTCGATCTTGCAATTTCTTTTGCTGAAAGACCGCTATCTTCCAGCGCAGTAGAAGTCAAATTGCTTAATGGAACCTGCACAACATTATAACCATTCAAGCGTTCCATCTTCGAGTGGATTATTTTCATAATGGGCAAGTTTTAAACTCTTTGCATCAAATGAATTGACATTAATTATAATAGTAGAACTCTGTTTCAAATCCTTCAAGTTAACTTTTAATGCGGCGGGGTTCATTGCAACAAGTACATCAGGTTGATCGCCGGGAGTATGAATATCATTGCTGCTGAAATGCAGTTGAAATCCGCTAACACCGTAAGTTGTACCGGCTGGAGCCCTGATCTCAGCCGGGTAATCCGGTAATGTACTCAGGTCATTTCCAACCAGCGCAGTTGTATTTGTAAATTGTGAACCTGTTAACTGCATTCCATCGCCGGAATCTCCTGCGAATCTCACAGTAACATCATTTAATTCCATTACATCTTTTGACATATAATCTATACCTTAAATTTTATTTATTTTGAATTGAATAGTTATTATTTTATGACAAATAATTATTTATAACATTCATAAAAATTACATTTAATAAAATAACATTAAAGTCTATTAAATAGGGATTAAAATCTCTGTTAAGAATATGAGAAATAACAGATGATATAATTTTCTTTTTTATCTAATGAAAATGACATCAGTAAAAATTAAGGATATTTAGGCTACATTTGCACAGGATTTAATTACGGTGAATAAATTAAGTAAGCAAGGGTTTATTGTCAAATATAATGTTTTAAAATAAAAACGGGCTACGTTTATGCAGCCCGCCTGTCGGAGTTTTATTGTTTCCAATAAAAGATTAATTCACTTCCCACGTGTTGCCGTTAAATAATACTTTCTCAATATCTCCTTTTCCTTTCAAATCAGTTACATTTCCTATTTGTATTTCAACGCCTTCATCATAGGTAGGTTTAAATATTTGTCTGAATACACCAACAGGTGATGGGATATGCTGGATCGTCTGCACATATGTGCGAGTATTGTTGCGTGTACCGGGCTGTGTATCAAATTCATTGTGGACAAGTAGATCATTTACCGAATTCTTTCCATCGGTAAGATCAACAATAACCGGCTTTGCACCATCCAGTTTTATTCCTTTATTCTTTTCCTTACCGAAGATAAGTGGCTTTTCGTGTTCCATATAGAGTACATTATCCTCTCTTGTTGCTTTATCTGTCAGTCGTTCAAATGCACCGTCGTTAAAGATGCTGCAATTCTGCAATACTTCTATGAATGCAGTACCTTTATGATCAGCTGCTCTTTTGATCATCTGCTGTAGATGTTTCGGATCTCTGTCAAGAGCCTTTGCAACAAATGTTGCTTCAGAACCAAGTGCCAGTGAAACAGGATTGAAAGGATAATCTACGCTGCCGTATGGAGTAGTCTTTGTCTTTTTTCCCTGCTCACTTGTCGGTGAATACTGCCCTTTGGTCAATCCGTAAATTTTATTATTAAAGAGAATGATCTTGAGATCGACATTTTTTCTGCACGTGTGTATAAAATGATTTCCACCGATGCTTAACAGATCACCGTCACCGGTAGCAACCCAGACTGAAAGATCCGGTCGGCTTACTTTAACGCCGGTTGCAATTGCAGGTGCTCTTCCATGAATAGTATGAAAGCCATAAGTACCCATGTAATACGGAAATCTTGAAGAACATCCGATGCCGGAAATCCACACAATTTTTTCTTTTTCTACTCCAATTATGTCAGGAAATGTTCTCTGAACCTGGGCAAGTATAGAATAATCTCCGCAACCCGGGCACCATCTTACATCCTGATCCGCTGGCAAAATCTTTCGCCGTTAATTTTATTTCATCTGTTTTTATTTTAACTTCACTCATTTTACTTGCCTCCCGGTTCGCCTTTGGCGAGTTCAATTATTTTATCTTCAATATCAGATACCCTGAACGGTAACCCGCGAACTATATTTAATTGCTCAGGATCGAATTAAAAATTCGCTTCTTATAATCTTTGCAAGCTGGCCAAGATTTATTTCAGGGATAAGTACTTTCTTAAATCTCTTCAGAACTTCTTCAGTATTTTTAGGCATAGGGTTCAGGTATTTCAAATGCGCCTGTGATACTTTATATCCATCTCTCCTTGCCTGATGAACAGCTTCTGTAATTGTACCGTAAGTTCCTCCCCATCCAAGCACAAGCAAATCACCTGACTGCTCACCATCAACTGCCAGATCAGGAATATCTTTTGCAACATTCTTAACTTTCTGATCTCTTAAATGAATCATCAGATCATGGTTATCAGGATCATAACTTACATCACCGGTAATGTTTGCCTTTTCCAGACCACCGATCCTGTGCTCTAATCCTGGTGTTCCCAATTTTACCCAAGGTCTAGAAAGATTTTCATCTCTCAGATACGGAGCGAATCCTTCTTTTTCTGTTCTGTATTTAACAGGGATATCCGGAATCTCATTGAAATGAGGAACCTTCCAGGGTTCTGAACCATTGGCTATGTATCCATCTGTTAAAAGAATAACTGGAGTCATAAATTTAATAGCAATACGACTAGCTTCAATCGCCATATAGAAACAATCGCTTGGTGTTGAAGCAGCAAGAACCGGAACAGGTGCCTCACCATTTCTTCCGTAAACTGCCTGCAATAGATCCGCCTGTTCAGTTTTTGTCGGTAAGCCTGTGCTCGGACCGCCGCGCTGAACATCAATAATTACCAGAGGAAGTTCAGTCATGATAGCGAGACCGATTGCTTCTGTTTTTAAAGCAAGGCCTGGTCCGCTTGTGGTTGTTATTGCAAGATTACCAGCATATGATGCTCCGATCGCAGAAGTTATACCGGCAATTTCATCTTCAGCTTGAAGAGTTTTTACTCCGAAATTTTTATAATTGCTTAAGTACTGCAATATTTCAGTAGCAGGTGTGATAGGATAAGAACCAAGGAATAAAGGAATTCCCGCTTTAACTGAAGCTGTTAGAAATCCAAGTGCTGTAGCTTCGTTGCCTGAAATACTCCTGTAAGTTCCTTTAGGTAATTTTGCCGGACTTACTTTGAATCTTGTAGTAAAGATTTCAGTCATCTCTCCAAAATTGTAGCCGGCCATTAAAGCCTTTTTATTTGATTCAATATATTCAGGTTTATTTTTAAATTTTGCTTTTATCCAGTTTAAGGTTTGATCAGTTGATCTATTATATAACCAATACATCAATCCAAGGGCAAAAAAGTTTTTTGAACGCTCAATGTCCTTTGGGGATAGGTTTGTTCCTTCAAGTGCTTTTTTAGTTAGAGTTGCAATCGGTACCTGATAAACTGTATAGCCTTTCAGTGAGTTATCTTCCAGCGGATTTGAATCATACTTAGCAAGCTTTAATCCTTTTGCATCGAATGAATCTGAATTTGCAATAATAATACCGCCTGGTTTTATTTCAGAAATATTCTTTTTAATTGCAGCAGGATTCATTGCAACCAAAACATCCGGCATATCTCCCGGAGAATAAACCTCTTTCATTCCAAAGTGTAATTGAAATCCACTTACACCATAAACGGTTCCTGAAGGGGCGCGAATTTCTGCCGGGTAATCTGGGAGAGTATTTAAATCATTTCCTGCGACTGCTGTCGTATCACTGAACTGAGAGCCTGTCAGTTGCATACCGTCACCGGAATCTCCGGCAAACCTCACGGTCACATCTTCAAGCTCGAGCACTTCTTTTTCCATCTCTTTTGCCTTACTTATTAATAATATGAAAGGAATTTAATTTGAATTACCCTACATACCCATAAACTGTGCCATATTGAATATTTCTTGCCCGGAAATCAAGAAAAAACGATTTTTGTGTATTATTTGCTAAAAAAGAAGAGTTCTAAATATAAGAGTTGTATAAAAAGGAATTGTTTCCCAATAATGGAAATATTTCTTATAAAAAATAAGAATGTAAGGTTGGGTTTATATGGAAGAAGGGCAGGTTTCTTCTTCTACCCTGTTCTTAGTCTACTTCTTTTAAGATTTTATGGAATTCCTCGGGGGTCACATAACCCGTTATTCTTTTTACTTCCTGACCTTTACTGTTAAGAATAAGCACCGTAGGTACACCGACTATATTGTATTTGTTTCTTAAAGCATCTACTTCGGGTGAGAGCGATTTTGTCATATCAGCTTTAAGAGTTGTAAAATTTTTAGCTTCATTAATAACGGTTTGATCGGAAAACGTTTTTGCATCAAGTTCTTTACACGGGATACACCAGTCAGCATAAAAATCTATTATAGTTCCTTTTTTATTAGCAGTATTAGCAGCCAACACATTTTCATTATAAGGTTTCCAGTTTATAGATGCTTTCTCCGAAGGAATCAACGAGTAAACTGCAACCACGATTAACAATATTGAAAAAACTATTTTAAATATTTTAAAACCTTTTATATTTTTTGCCATTTTTTCAATGAATAAAAGATAAAGCAGCAGTGATCAGCATAAAAACAGGAAGAACATAACCTGAAAAAGATTTTGGTAATAATGGAAGCAAGAAGTAAAGTGCCATCCCCACCAGTATAAAACCAAAAACATGTTTGACTCCTTCCATCCATTCTCCTGCTCTTGGCAGACTTTTTATTTTGCCGGAGAAAATCGCAAGGAATAAATACGGCAGGCCAAGTCCAAGAGCCAAAACAAAAAACATGAGGAAGCCGAAATAGGGATCTCCTTTTGCGGCAACATAAGTTACTAATCCCAGCACAAAAGGCCCGATGCAAGGTGCTGCAACTATTCCCATAGTTAGTCCCATAAAAAATGCACCGAACATTCCTCCTTTTGCTCCTCCTGCTTTAGCAACAAGCGAATCGGGCAATTTGAATTCATAAACCCCAAACATGCTGAGTGAAAGGACAAGAAATATTAATACAATAAACAAAATGACATAACTATTCTGAAGAAGCGAACCAAACACAGCACCACTTAATGCTGTAACAACCCCAATTACAGAATATGTCAGTGCCATTCCAATAACAAAAAGGAGTCCCATAAGGAAAAGTCTTTTTGTACTGCCTTCAGCCTGTCCACCGAAGTATCCAACTGTGATTGGAATAAGAGGATAAACACAGGGAGTAAGGTTTAATGCAAGTCCGCCAAGGAAAACCAGAAGCAGCCCAATGAGCAAACCGTGAGATTCAAGCGATGAAGTAATTGAATTATCATTCCCTGTAGAAACAGAACTGGTGGTATTATTTATTTCAAGCTTAACGTTTTTGAATATATCCTGGTTGATCACAGAAACAGAAGCTTTGTCATTTGTAACAACCACTTGCAAAGTATCAGAAACCGAAGTTGGAGCCAGACATGTACTATTATTACAACTCTGGTAACTTAGTTTTACAATTAACAAATAATTTCCGGGTTGAATATCGGTCGGTGCTTTGAGTATGCCGCCGATAAATACTTCACCTTCCCAGACTGAAAGAGCTTTATCTGAAAAGCCTAATTTAACATCCTGTGCTTGAGGATAGACAATATTTTCAAGATTAAAAAATCCTTTTCCCGGATTTATTATTGATAACTTCGTCGGTATCAGGAAATCTTCGTTTGGCTTATCTGAATTTATATGCCAGCCATTCTTAATATCAGCCTTAACTGCCAACTTAAAAGCATCACCAGGAGTGACTTTATCAGCAGAAAGATAAGAATTAATATTTACTATCGGTTCGCTATTTCCTAACTGTGGAAATGATTTGTTCGATAGAATAATTATAAATGATATTACTGCCAGTTTTAGAATATTTTTCATTTTACTTTATACGAGATTTAATAATTTCAGAAATTTTGATTTAGTATTCCATCTTTGACTAATTACTTCCTCCATCCCTGCACAATTGGGAATCTTCTTCCATAGCCAAAAGCTTTTGTAGAAACTCTTAAAGCAGGAGCTGCCTGGAATCTTTTATATTCGTTTCGATCAATTGTTGTTAATATTTTCTTAACAAGTTCTTTATTACCAACTACTTTTACAATCTCATCAAATTCTTTATTCTCTTCAAGGTACATTTTTAAGGTCGGATCAAGAATTTCATAACGTGGAAGAGTATCTTCATCTTTTTGATTTTCTTTCAATTCTGCAGATGGCGCTTTAGTGATAATTTCATTCGGGATAATTTCTTCTTTCCTGTTAATATAATTAGCTAGACGGTAAACATCAGTTTTATAAACATCAGCAATTACAGCAAGGCCGCCGCACATATCACCATAAAGTGTACAGTATCCCATTGCCATTTCTGATTTATTGCTTGTAGCCAGCACAAGATATCCATACTTATTTGAGATTGACATTAACAATATACCACGCAGTCTCGCCTGCAAGTTTTCCTCCGTTACATCCTTCTTTTTTCTTCCAAATACTGGTGCAAGAGATTTTAGAAGAGTTGTAAAAGCAGATTTTATCGAAACAACATTCGATGAGATGCCGAGTTTGTCAATAAGTTTCTCAGAATCTTTTTTGCTTCCTCTCGATGAATAAATAGACGGCATCATTACCACGTGAACGTTTTTCTTCCCCAAAGCCTGTACAGCAATATAAGTAACCAATGCAGAATCAAGGCCTCCGCTTAAACCAATTAATGCTTCCTTAAAACCCTGTTTGCGGAAATATTCTTTTACTCCATAGATCAAAGCATTAAGCACTTCTTCTTCGAAATTTCTTTCTGTCACCTGAATTGACTGGTATGAACCTTTAGCGTTGAAAATAAAATAATCTTCTGCGAATGCTTCACCAAGACATACCAATTCGCCTTTAGAATCGAAACACATACTGGCGCCATCGAATATAAGATCGTTTTGAGCACCGGCGCAGCAAACGTAAGCGAGTGGAATTTTGTTATCCTTAACTAAAACAGAAAGCATTTCTTTTCTTGCTTTCCTTTTTCCATAAGAATAAGGACTGGCAGAAATATTAATAAGAACTGTTGTGCCTAATTTGATTAACTTGTTTACCGGATCATCTGTATATCGTCTTACATGCCAGTAATCAGCATCATTCCAGATATCTTCACAAATAGAAATCCCCAGTTTTTCTCCTTTGAATTCGTGAACAAATACTTCCTTAGCCGGATCGAAATATCTCATCTCATCGAAAACATCGTAATTAGGTATCAGGGATTTATGCTGAACAAACTGGATTTTTCCATTATAACAAAGCAAAGCAGAATTATGAACGTCGGTCCCTATATTATCGTCATCCTCTGTAATCGATCCGAATAATAATCCTGTTTTCCCGGTAACAGAGGCAATTTCTTCAGCCGCTTTTATGACAGCAGCTCGGAATGCTTTCTTCTCAATAAGATCTAATGATGGATAACCAAGTAGCGACAATTCCGGAAAGATCACAAGATCAGCCTCATCGGCTATGCCTCTTTCATATCCTTTTATTATTTTAGCTTTATTATTTTCAATATCGCCGATTATTGTATCTATTTGACAAAGCGCAATTTTCATATTTCAATTTCGTTTTAGTAAAAATATGAAAGGTTGCCCCGTTTTACAAAAAATTAAAGCTGAATTTCTACCGTTGGTATGCCCTGTACCCCGAATTAACTGAAAAACTGCCGATAATAACATTATTAGGGTATCTTCCGTAAAATTTACTAACATTTAACCAGAAAAAAAGAATAATAATTTCGGAGACCCGAAAATGAAAAAGAAATGGTATCGTTCAAGAAAAGACAAAATGATCGGCGGCGTTGCAGGAGGTCTTGCTGAATATTTTGATATTGATCCAACGATCGTTAGAATTCTTTTTGTAGTTGGCCTTTTTATGGGAGCGGGTTTCCTTGCTTATATTGTTCTCTGGATTGTTGTGCCGGAAGAGCCTTATGGTCTTGAAACCGCTAAACAAACTAGCTCCAATTCAGGCGCGGCTAAAGAAACATCTGATCAAGATGCTGAGAGCCAGACTGCAGAACAGGCACAGGCACAAACTCAACACAAGCAAAACAGTTCTCATATTTTCGCGGCAATTCTTATAGTTTTTGGTGTCCTTTTGTTGATAGACAATTTCGTTCACTTTCATGCTTTTTGGCCCTTGCTCTTAATCCTGATCGGAGTTGGAATTCTTCTTAAATCAAAGTATGATTAAAACCAAAGAAGAGAGAGTAAAATGAAATCCAAACATTTTTTCTGGGGTGCGTTGTTCATCACGCTTGGAGTATTAACTTTATTAAATAATTTTTATTATTTGAATTTTAGCTGGGATGATCTGTGGAAATTCTGGCCTGTAGTTCTCGTACTTTGGGGTTTGGCGATTGTCGTCAAGAATGTTTATTTCAAGGGATTGTTAGCCGGTGCATCGGGCCTGCTGCTTGCATTTGTAATTTTTGCGACCTTTAAAGCGGGAACAGACATTTTTGCAGATAATTTTAATTGGGATTCAAAAGATTTTAACATTTCTATAGACAACTCAAATAATTATAAAAGTTACAGCGAAGCTTACGACCCATCAATTAAGGAAGCAAAATTCCACTTTGAAAGTGGAGCCGGCTCTTTTGTTATAAGAGACACAACTTCTGATTTAATTGCAGCTAAAACAAATGGAATCGACTATGATTTTATAGTTCGCAAAAATATAGATGAACACAATGTAAATATTTTACTTACCGGTCAGGAGCATCATTTCAGGTTCAGACACGGCAAACTTAGAAATAAAGCTGAAGTTTCTTTAAATACAAACCCTGTCTGGAATTTAGATCTCGAGATAGGTGCAGCATCAGCGGATTTTGATCTTCATCAATACAAAACACAAAGGATTGATGTAAGCATGGGCGCTGCTTCCTTGAAATTAAAATTAGGTGATAACGTTGATGAATCACGTGTAAATATTGAAGGGGGAGCTTCTTCAATCGAAGTATATGTCCCTGAAAATGCAGGTTGTGATATCAGAACGGATATTGCGCTTTCTTCAAAATCCTTCAGTGAATTTAACAGGCTCAGTGATGATCACTACCAGACATCAAATTTTGATAATGCGAAAAATAAAATTTATCTGAATATTCAAACTGGTGTTTCTTCTGTGAAAGTGGTCAGGACAAGTTATTAATTCTATTTTCTGACTTTCTTTTTGCTCTTCTTTCTAGTTCTAAATGACTTTGGTTTCCAGAGATATTTTTCCATAATTACACAGCCATCTTCATCAAATTCAATTCCTTCCGATAGCAACATATCTTCCATTAAGTCAGGATCACCAAAATGTAATCGCCCGGTTAATGCGCCGAACCTGTTTACAACTCTGTGACATGGCAAACCAGTAACACTCGCACCATTTATCGCCCAACCGACAGTTCTCGCCGCACCGCGTGTTCCACACGCTTCGGCAATGTCTCCGTAAGTAGTCACTTTTCCATAAGGAATTTTTGCGACTACTTTGTAAACTTTGTCAAAGAAATTTTGATTCTTTTTTGATTTCATTTTGTAATGTGGAAATTCAATAGAACACGGATTTCACTGATTAAACAGATAACCAAGAATTTAATCTGCGAGGAATCGCTTGATCCGTGTTTATTCGCGTTCTATATTTAATTCTTGCTAAATTTTAGCAGATAAGCTTTAATAAATCTGTTAATATCTCCATCCATTACTCTCTGCACATCCGAGGTTTCTTCATCAGTCCTGTGATCTTTAACCATATTGTATGGATGGAAAACATAAGAACGAATCTGACTTCCCCACTCTATTTTCATTTTACTTTTTTCAACTTCGTCTAGTTCTGCTTCCTGTTTCTCCAGTTCAATCTGGTACAGTTTTGATTTGAGAAGCTTCATCGCATTTACTCTGTTTTGTCCCTGAGAGCGTTCACTCTGACAGGCTGCAACAGTATTAGTAGGAATGTGAGTGATCCTTACAGCAGTTTCAACCTTGTTTACGTTCTGTCCGCCCTTTCCACCTGAACGATAAGTATCAACTCTTAAATCAGCAGGATTAATTTCTATTTCTATAGTATCATCAACTTCCGGGATAACAAAAACAGATGCAAATGAAGTGTGTCTTCTCTTATTTGAATCAAAAGGAGAAATTCTTACGAGACGATGAACACCGTTTTCTGCTTTCATATAACCATAAGCAAATTCGCCTTCGACTTCTATAGTTGCACTTTTAATTCCAGCGCCATCTCCTTCAAGTATATCAACCAATGTCATTTTGTAGTCGTTCTGCTCTCCCCATCTAAGGTACATTCTCATAAGCATATCAGCCCAATCCTGCGATTCAGTTCCACCGGCACCAGAATGAATTGTGAGAATACAGTTCTTTGAATCATCCTTTCCGCTAAGCATATTTTTTAGCTCGGCGTTTTCAATTGCTGAATTCAACTCATTCAATTCCTTTTGAATTTCTGTTTCAAAAGAGGAATCATTTTCCATATCAGCAAGCTGGATAATTTCCTCGAGGTTTTGAGATTTATCGTGAACTGCTTTCCAGAGATTTACCCAAGATTCGAGAGATTTTATTTCCTGCAGAGTTTTCTGTGCAGCTATCTGGTCATCCCAGAAAGAAGGCTGGCCGGTTTGGTTTTGTAATTCTTTTACCTTTGAATCTTTTTTATCGACGTCAAAGATAACTCCGTAAATTATCGATTCGTATTTTATATCCTTTCAACGTTTTTAATTCTTCTTCGTACATTTTTTCTCCATTTTTTTAAGTTAAATTTCAATTTCCATTCTCAACATTGCAGAAGCAAGTATTTTACCCTGTGCATCGTGCTTAAGAGAAACAGTTCCCCCACCTCCCAGAGTGTTATGCAGCAGGAAATTTATCGCACGAATATTCGGCATTTCGTATCGCTCAACTTCTCCGAAACAAATTCCTTCAAAGTGTTTTTTTACTCTCTCTTTACTAAGATGCTTTCGGATTATTTCAAAACCTTTATCATCATAAGCGATGACACCAACATTCCCGGCATCACCTTTGTCCCCACTGCGTGCATGAGCAATATCTCTTAATTTTATTTTCATTTTACAACTCGTATAATTTTACTTCAGGTTTAACTAACTTTTTAGGAATCAAAGCAGGCCAGTAAGCTACTACTTCGCTCGGTTTTGGTCTGCCTCCAGCAAATCCGGTAACACTCGGCGGACCTGTTAATATTAACGGGGCAATTTCTTTCCCGAATCTTTCAATTGAATCATAATCTTTTCCGCGAACAGCGACTCGTAACATTATTTCATTTATGTCATCTTCATTCAACTCTTTTGAAAGCGGCCCCTGTGTTGCGTTATATCCTATAAATTCAGTTTTGATTTCATCATACTTTAAGTTAAGATTCTCCAATCTTTTCCTGAGTATTTTATCAGCAGCTTTTGCTTTTGTTAATGCCTGAGGCCAGGAATATGTTAATGAACCAATCGCAGAATATCCGCTTGCATAAGAGCAGGAAACCTTAAAAAATTCAGTTTCAGGATTTCCTTTTACGTCATAAACTTTCACCCGGTTATTCCCGAGATCTTCCAACTTAATAGAAGAAAAATCGGCAACACAATCAGGAGTTATATATGATTTGGGGTCTCCGATTTCATACACAAGCTGTTCTGCAACAGTCGCAAATGAAACGAGTCCACCGGTATTTTCGTGTTTCGTAATTACAACATCCCCATTTGGGAAGGCTTCTGCAATAGGGAAACCGACTTCTGCCATATTTTCAAGTGACTGCCAGTCTCCTAAAAAATTTCCACCTGACGATTGCGCTCCACACTCCAGAATATGCCCGGCTACAGTTCCTGCCGCCATTAAGTTATAATTATTGGCCTTCCACCCAAATTCATAAATCATTGGAGCCAATGTTAACCCTGTATCTGTCGTGCGACCAGTAATTACAATCTCCGCACCTATCTGCAAAGCTTCAACAATCGGGAAAGCACCGAAATAAACATTTGCACTGAGAATTTTATCCTTCACTGTTTTTACAGATTCACCGGTTTCCATGTTATTCAATTCACAACCAGCAGAGATAACATCATCGATCTTGTCTTTTATATCATCACCGACGACAACCCCTATTTTTAAATTCTTGATACCGATATCTTTAGCAACTTTAATGATAGCTTCAGCACAGGCAACAGGATTCACTCCACCGCCGTTTGTTATTACTTTAATTCCTTTCTCCTTACAGATTGGCAAAATCTTTTTCATCAAGCCGGGAATATCTCTTGCATAGCCAAGATCAGGATTTTTATTTTTCTGTTTTTGTAAAATAGACATTGTTACTTCGGCCAGATAATCCATAACCAGATAATCAATCGGACCTTTGGTTACCTGCCAGTAAGGTGCTTCAATTAAATCACCCCAGAATCCCTGTCCTGAAGCAATTCTTATTTTTTCTTTCATTAAAATTCCTGTTTTACAATTTTATCTGAAACTTTATTTAAGTCTGCAACATCACTAACATCGTACCATCTTATCCTTTTATCTCTTCGGAACCAGGTCATCTGTCGTTTAGCAAATCTTCTGGTATTTCTTTTAATAAGTTCTATTGCTCTATCAAGTGAAATTTCACCTTCCAGATAAGAAATAATTTCTTTATATCCTACAGTATTAAGTGAATTTAATTTTTTATCGTAACCTTTTGCAATTATTTTCTTTACCTCTTCAACTAACCCGGACTTTATCATTTCATCAACACGGTATTCTATATTTTTATAAAGAATTTCTCTTTCCCAATTTAATCCATACTGGATAAAATTATAATTTATTTCTCTTTTATATTTTTCCTGATGAACGCCTATCCTTTTTCCGGTTAAATGATAAACTTCTAAAGCCCTGATAATCCTCTTCCAGTTCGATGGCTGCATTTTCTCCGCACTTTCAGGAGTCAACCAGGATTAATTTATCATACAAATACTGATTACCAAATTTAGCCTTTAATTCAAGCAATTCCTTCCGATATTCTTCATCAGTATCAACAGTGTCAAATATTCCGTCGATCAACGCTTTAATATATAAACCTGTACCACCAACAACTATAGGTTGCTTACCATTTTCAAAGATCTTTTCAATAATTTTTAATGCTTCCCATTCAAATTTGCTTACATTAAAATCTTCATCCGGTTCCAGCTTACTAATAAAATAGTGTTTTACCTTTTCCAGCTCATCTTTTGAAGGTTTAGCAGTTCCAACATCCAGGTATTTATAAATTTGTCTGCTATCGGCAGAAATTATTTCGCCATTAATTTTTTCTGCCAGTTGAATTCCTAGATTAGTTTTGCCGGAACAAGTTGGGCCGACAATTACAATTATTTTTCGTTCCAACCCTCTTTGCCTATTAGTGGAACAAATTTAAACTCAGGAATATCTTCTTCTTCAAATCTATCATCATCAATTTTTATAACAATCTTTAACTTCTGCGAAAATTTATCTCCAACCGGGATTACGATTCTTCCTCCAATAGCTAACTGATCTCTTAACGACAAAGGCACAGAAGGCGAACCGGCAGTAACAATTATTCCATCAAATGGCGCATGCTCTTTCCAGCCCAGAGTTCCGTCAGCGCATTTTGTTTTTACCCTGATAGAAATTTTATCAAATAACTTTTGCGCTTCAATTAGAATGTCATAGTTCCTTTCTATACTGTAAACTTCCATTCCCATTTGGAATAGGATTGCAGCCTGATAACCAGACCCTGTTCCCAGTTCGAGTACTTTTTGTCCCGGCTTTAATTTTAACTCTTGTGTCATAAATGCAACTGTGTAAGGTTGTGATATTGTCTGACCATACCCAATCGGCAACGCAACATCATTATATGATAAATGCTTCATAGCATCGGGAACAAACTTATGTCTTTCAACTTCACCCACTGCTTTAAGAACAGAGATATCATGTATCCCCTTCATCGATATCTGATCTACTAAATCCTGCCTTTGTAATTTGTACATTCTGCTTTTGACTGGAAAATAATTTGACTTACAAAGATAAAATAATATTCAATAATTGTTTAATTTTAAGGCCTAATTAAATTTCGATAATATATGATTGATTCAATTTTGGGCTCCGTTCTCATAATGTGTATGAGAATCTGTGATGTAAGCATCGGAACGATGAGAACAATTTTAGTCGTTCAGGGCAAAAAATATTATGCTGGGATTGCAGGGTTTTTTGAAGTATTAATTTGGGTATTCGCCATAAGGTATATATTCCAACACCTGGATTATATACCAAATTTGTTTGGATATGCTACCGGATTCGCACTTGGTAATATTATCGGAGTTTCTCTGGAACAAAAGATCGGCCTTGGTTTTGCACAGCTGACAGTCATTTCAAAACACTTTACAGATAAGATTGCTGATACTTTAAGAAAAACTAAATACGGAGTCACAATTCTTCCTGGCGAAGGAGGAGCAGGTGGAGTTTCGATAATTGTATTGATTGTCCAAAGAAGTAAACAAAAAAAAGTAGTTGAACTTATAGAATCAATTGATAAAGACGCGTTTATTACAATACAGCATTCACTGCCTTACAGGGGATTCAGACACGGAGCAAGAAAATAGTCTACTCTACTTTTTCACAGCAGCCGCTTGCCGCTTCAGGCGCTTTCACCTTTAATAAATCTTTGAAGATTACATACTTCCATACTTTATCTGAAAAAGTAATTGGCGCAGAAATTCCGGCCTTCATTAGCCTTTTGAATTTCCTTAATAAATAAAAAGTGAAGTGTAATTTAAATTCGCTCACGTTTTGCCTCTATTCTATTTTACAGCCTGATATCGCTTGGCCTGGTAGATGTTGCTATTTAAATCATCGACATGAGGTTTGGAAGTAATCGATAGTTTTTGTTAATCACTTAATATGCCAAGGCTTATGTTAGCTTTTTAATAATAATGATTAGGTAGGGATTTATAATTTGTTTCGATTTGATTATTTGTACAAATTTGAGGCAAAAGAGTTAGCGCAGTCTAAATTTAAGAACCATACTAATTTATAGATTTTTGTATACTAATAAATTATTTGGTGAAAAGCTGAGAAGATAATAATTGGAATCGACATTAAATAATTTTGTGGAAATCAGTGCGGTTATTCTGTTCTTAATTATTATAGGATTCCTGAATCTTTATATCACAATACCTAAAAAGCTGAAAGGTTTCTTAAGTTTCCTGATATTAAATTCGGTTTCTATCTGGCTGCTACATGACCTTGGGTGGTTGAAAAACATAATCATAATCACTTCAATTTCAAAATGGTTAAAAACTATTTTAAAACAAAAAATCCTTACAAATTATCAGGACTTTTTTGAGGCGCCGGTCGGATTCGCCCGCCAATTGGCGGGTTGTAGACCTTCGCCTTAACTGAAATAATTTATAAACCTTTATTTTTTAGAAAAGCTCTTCCAAACCCGTTTTAAAGTATTTTTCTCTTTTCATTGCCTCAGATTTTTTCCCAAATTTTTCAAAATATACTAGCTCCAAAGGCCTTCTTTTTCTAGTAGATTTTACTAATCCTGCATTATGTTCGGAGATTCTTCTATCCAGATTATCGGTAAAACCTATGTATCTCTTATTATCTTTTTTACTTTTTAATACATAAACAAAGTAAAGCATATTTAA
>CAVYYF010000001.1:0-57593 GCA_963772675.1 uncultured Bacteroidota bacterium | reverse complement strand
AATCGTTCAGCAATCCGGCCAACAACTACGCATCCAATTATCGTCCGACCATCATCACCAGCAAAACCGGGCATAATTCGAAGCGCAGAATACTAATTCCGAGAGAGTGATCCTCGTTTTGGCTTAATTTTGCAATTTTTGGGCTAAAAAAATATTTTGATAATGTAAACTATTGTTTACAAAATATGCTATATTTGTAAAGCATAGTTTACGTTATGAAGGAGGCAAAGGTATGTTATCACCAAACATAAAAAGAGTACTTTCAGATCTTGGAGAGAATATTAGACTTGCCAGACTCAGGAGAAAGTTAAGTACAGAACAAGTATCTGAAAGAGCCGGAATAAGTCGCCCTACTTTATCTGCGATAGAAAAGGGTATGCCATATGTAAGCATTGGACTTTATGTCCAAACTCTCTTCGTCCTTGGATTGGCTGACGATTTGCTAAAAGTAGCCAGCGATGATGAATTGGGTCGAAAATTGCAAGATGCAAAATTAACTGTAAAAGAAAGGGCCCCTAAAAGAAAGTAAGAGAATTAAAATATGGCAAAGACAAACATTAGAAAAGAGATATTAGTATATGCACACTGGGTTGGAATAGAAGAACCGACCCTGATGGGAATACTATATTCAGAAATAACAAAGGGACAAGAGATCTTTTCATTTGAATATTCGGATCAATGGCTAAAGTCAGAATATTTGCAGGTTCTAGATCCTGACTTGCAGCATTACTCCGGGATACAGTATGTAAAAGATAAAAAAAATAACTTTGGTATTTTCCTGGATTCTTCACCAGATCGCTGGGGACAAGTTTTAATGAAAAGACGTGAAGCGATAATGGCAAGAGAAGAAAACAGAAAGGAAAAAACATTAATGGAATCAGACTTTCTATTAGGTGTATTTGATGAGCATAGAGTTGGAGGTTTAAGGTTTAAGCTTAATAAAGATGGTGACTTTTTGAATGATGACAGAAAGTTTGCTGCACCACCATGGGCATCTATCAGAGAATTACAAGCAGCAAGTCTAAAAATAGAAGAAGAAAAAATAGATGATCCTGAATATATAAAATGGTTAAATATGTTAATTGCACCAGGATCTTCCTTAGGCGGCGCACGCCCAAAAGCAAGTGTAATAGATGAAAAAGGAGAACTTATGGATTGCTAAATTTCCGAGTGCTAATGACACAAAAGATATAGGCGGATGGGAAATTGTAGTTCATAATCTCGCTAAGCAATGTGGAATCAATGTAGCAGAAGCCAAAGTTGAAAAATTTGCAAGCAATTATCATACTTCCTTGATAAAAAGATTTGACAGAATCGGCAACGAAAGAATTCATTTCGCGTCTGCAATGACAATGCTGGGTTATACAGATAACAGAGATTCGCACGCAGGTGCAAGCTACCTGGAGTTAGTAGAATTCTTAAATCAACATGGAGCAAAGGTTAATGAAGATCTGGAAGAGTTATGGAAAAGAATAGTTTTCAGCATTGCTGTTTCAAATACTGATGATCATTTAAGAAATCATGGTTTTATTCTAACAGAATCAGGATGGATAATTTCTCCTGCGTTTGATATTAATCCAAATGAAACAGGTACGGGATTAAGCCTGAATATTTCCGAGACTGATAATTCCCTTAATTTTGATTTAGCTCTTGAGGTTTCCGAATATTTTAGATTAGATAAAAACAAAGCTGAAAAAATAATTAAAGATATTAAACATACCGTCAGTCACTGGAAAAATGTTGCGGACAGATATAATATTCCAAAAGCTGAACAGCGGACTATGGAAAAAGCTTTCAGGTATAAATAGCGTCGCTTTAAAGTCATACAGCTGTAAATAATATTGGAAGTTTGGGGTTATTGTTTCAGGAGTCGAGATTAATAAAAAGAGCCCGAAATGAGACCAAGCAATATTGCTGATAGCAAGCATTCCGGGCTAAGATAAAAATGATTTATAACTGCTCTACTTTTGATTTACAGTTTTTCATAACTGATTTAATACCACTTCTTAAGGTATCCCTGCTTGCATACATCTGGCTGGTTCCGATGATTTCCTTATTACCAGCAATCAGGTTGAAATGAACCTTTCCATTTTTCGCCTTACTTATAACATAGTTATTTTTATTCTTCCCATTGTTGCCAACGGACTTTATTCCGTTTTTGCAGGATGCCCATAGCAAAGCGGGGTAAATCGTTTTGGTGAGGGAAAGTCAGAATTGCATTGAATAAAATACTAAATAACCCATATTGCTATTATTTTTTACAAGCTTATTTCCCACTGATCACATATCAGCGGGTATCCGATTATTTTATTTAGAGTATTAAATTTTTATGAGTTTTGTTCAGTTAATATTTTAAGTAATCCGCTTAATCAATATTCGTGGCAAATATCTTAATAATGCTTTCACATTTGTAATATTCCAATCTGACGCAGACAAATTCAAAGATCTTGATTAACTTGCAGGCAAACCAATTGAAATAAAAAGGAAAATAAAGGAATATCGCGGCACACTTAAAATCATCCTAAATGATCCTGATCAACTTAAAATAATAACAGAAAAATAAAGCAAGCGGCCCGCTCTGAGATGAACTCAGTAAATCAGCTCATTTATATGCTTTATCAACATATATGTGTAATTAATATTTATTTTTTCAACATATATGTGTATTTTTTCTTGTATATTTTCATATATATGTGTATTATTCATACACTAATATGAGGTAATAATGCAAAATATATCTAAAAAATTAGCATTAGAACAAATTGATAGAAGAATCAAACAATTTTCAAAGTATTCTGAGATAAATATCCCTGTAGAAGGGTGGATTTATAGCATTAGACAAGCTTTAGGCATCTCTTTGAAACAACTCGGCAAGAAAATGCAACTTACCCCTGCAGGTGTTAAGGAAATGGAAAAACGCGAAAAAAATTCTTCTGTTACAATAAAAAGTCTAAAAGATTTTGCCTCTGCCCTGGAATTAAAGTTTGTTTATGCTTTCATTCCCAAAGAAGGTTCTCTCGAAAAGATGATTGAAAAAAGAGCTTTGGAAATTGCAAAGCAAATTGTTCTTAAAACTTCACATTCTATGGCTCTGGAAGATCAACAAAATGTGCCTTCGCGTATTAAAAAAGCTATTAAAGATCGTGCACAACAAATTAAAAACGAAATGCCGAAGTACTTATGGGATTAGACCTGAACTACATTAATGGCCAGACTCCTCTTGATGAAGATGAAAAAGAGGGCCTTCTTATTAAAACCATTACTACCCGTAGTGAACTTGATGAATTTGAACAGCTTTATATAGAAGAAGCAAAAGTTTGGTTGCTTAAAACTAAACTTGATGTTAACAGAATTATATCCGAAGAATTTATAAAAAAACTACATTCCAGGATGTTCAGCACTGTTTGGAGTTGGGCCGGTACATATAGAAATTCTAATAAAAATATTGGCGTAGATAAATTTGAAATTCCTACCCAGCTAAAACTGTTGCTGGATAATACAAAGTATTGGATTGAACATAAAACTTTTTCTGAAGATGAAATTGCAATTCGCTTCAGCCATAGAATAGTTCAAATTCATTTATTTCCTAATGGCAATGGTCGCCACTCAAGACTAATAGCCGATGTTTTAATCAACAAAGGATTTGGCAAAGATGAATTTACATGGGGAAGTGCAAACCTTTCTTCTGCCGGTAATACAAGAAATTCCTACTTGGATGCCTTAAAAAATGCTGATGAAGGTAGCTTTACAGATTTAATAACCTTCGCCAGATCGTAATTAAAGAACCGTGCAAATTAAACTTAATTATTCGGCTTCGGCGCAAACTTAATGGCGAACACAGGATGAAGTTCCCACGGTGTATAGGACTTCATTCCTCTTTTACCTCTGGGGTTACCTTTTAAATGCGGAGCATCAAAAAATAACTGTCCTGTTACTGTAACATAAACTTCGTGCTGCATTTTATTTCCTGTTGTTCCGGGCTTCTTTCCATTTAATAGTTCGTCCCTTATAAATTTTCTTACATCGGCGCATTTAGACTTTAGGTCAGGATACAAAAACAGATTTTAAAGCTGTAGTTGATAATTGGAATGCCACTACCACTATATGGACCGATGGTTTGCCTATAGGCTAATTCTAGGTTTGTGTGATTAGCTATTTCAAACTACACATAAATAAAATGGAATAAACCTATTAAAACTGTTCAGATAAACACTTGTGGAGAGTCAGGGACTCGTTGCTACCCTTCATTTTGTTCATTTTCAGGAGTATTCTGAAGCTTGATGACAAAAAGGTGACTAAGAGTTCTTAAAACAGTAACAACCTACCCTTACTACAAAATCTTTACAAGAAAGAAAGTTTCTGACTTAAGTGATAATTTTTATGCCAGATGAAGTTTTGAATAGTCACTCCCTGCTGTCCTGAAGCATACTATATGATGTCAAATTTAAGGAAACACCTTTCTGAAGCGAAAGAGATTCGAATTGAACATATTTATTTTGTGAATCATTATTCTTGGAGAAAATTAATATACCAGGTAGTAAAATGAGAATTAATCTGGTTATGTTTATTTGTTTTACAGCCAGGTTTTATTTATCACTTTTAATCTGGTAAGAAAATAATAAAGAATTAACCTGTACAAAACATTCGTTCATAAAAAATTTACCATCAATTATAAAAAACTATAGGTTAATTCAAAGTTTGGAGTGTAATATTGTCTGAGTAAACAAAAACTCTGATTTTTATTTTAGTTTTACCATCGTTTCCTATTTCACTGCCGGTGGTTGTAACCCTAATTCTATCCTTATTTTTTTGTATTGTAATACTCATTTTTCCTGATTCATACTTCTTAAAATAAGCAGGTAATTCCCAGCCGACAAAGCTACCACCTCCCCCACCAGAGTTTTCTGGTTTCTTGAAATATGCCTGCGCCATTGTACCAAGGGTATTCATATCCGATATTATTTCGTCCCGGTTAGCATTTTCTAAATGTGCATTAAACAAAGCGATACCGACGACAACAGAAACACCGACAACAATTACCCCGAGTAAAATAAATAGGAATTGTTGCTGACCCATAACCCATCTCTTTTTGAACTTAAGTTAGGTATTTATACTGAAAGTCCTGTTTTCTAATTGCGACTGACCTAACTGAAAATGAATATACCTTAAAGTGTCAAAGTTGTCAAGTTAATTGTTACTAAATCATAAGCTTATAAAGATTTAATAATGTAAATCTTTAGGAGACACAAAAAAAGCGCGTACAGGTTTGCACACGCTTAATTTATAAGTTATCTAGTGTATCTACAATTTTATTTATGACAGTAATGATAGGCACAGAAGGAGGAATGTTCAGCTTGGGAAGCTTTTCATTCTTTAATATCTTATTACTTATTGCTATTCCCGCATCTTCGAGAGTTGCAATAATCTTTTTAGTGGGCTGGTCCAGTCCGAATCTTCCGAATATAAGGCTACCTTTTTGCAGGGAAAATCTGAAAAGTCCGGATAAAGGGCAAGTAAATTTTTTATATTATTACACTATGGATAAGCGAAAATTCTTCTCGATGAAATATCAGAAATATATCCTTCCTGGGTAACAAAGACTTCTGGAATATCGCCAGGGAAGAAGCGATCTTCAGACTTGAAGAAAATAAAAGGATGAACTGCAGCTGCATAGAGCATCAGGAAGAGAGAGAAAAGCAGGAAAAGTTTTTGAAACAATTAAACGTTAAAAATTAAAAGCCGGAGTTCATCCGGCTTTAATAAATTCTGTATTAAAATATTATTTATTTCATTAAAACTAATTTCTTTGTCTGCACAAAGTCTCCCGCATGCATTCTATAAAAATAAATTCCGATTCCAAACCACTGGCATCGAAAGTTATTTCATGGCAACCTGCTGCTTCTGTTGTATTCAGCAATTCTATTACTTTCCGTAACGAATAACCTAATTAATATTAAACTTCTTCATCTTTCTCCAGAGTGTCGAAGGATTAATTTCCAATTCTTCCGCTGCTTTTGTTCGGTTCCAGCTATTATTCTCAAGGACAGAAATTATATATTCCTTTTCAGCTTCTTTAAAATTATTCTTTACATTGGTAATATTTGAAGAATAACGTGTCTTGCCTGGTTTTTTCAATTTTTGGGGAAGGCACTCTACCTGAATTATATCTCCATTACATAGGACAAAACAATGTTCTATTACATTTTCTAGTTCTCTTATATTACCCGGCCAATTGTGGTCCATAAGAATATCATAAGCAGCAGATGAAAATTGCTTGATGTTTTTATTGAACTTTTCGTTAAGTCTTTCAATGAAATGATTAACAAGCAATGGAAAATCATCCATTCTTTCCCTCAGCGGGGGTAATTGAATATTTATTACATTTATTCTATAAAATAAATCTTCTCTAAATCTTCCATCAGAAATTTCATCTGTAAGATTCTTATTTGTTGCAGCAATTATTCTTGTATCCATTTTAATTGATTTGTTACCACCTACTCTTTCGAACTCACAAGTCTCTAAAACTCTCAGAAATTTTGTTTGTACTGCAGTTGAAAGGTCTCCAATTTCATCGAGAAACAAAGTCCCTCCTTGAGCAATTTCGAACCTTCCAATCTTAGTTTTAATGGCTCCGGTAAAAGCTCCCTTTTCATGTCCAAACAATTCACTTTCTATAAGAGATTCCGCAAAAGCGCTGCAATTAACAGCTACAAATGGGCCAGGTCTTCTTGAACTATTCAGATGAATTGCGCGTGCGGCTAATTCTTTTCCCGTCCCACTTTCACCGGTTATTAAAACTGAACTGTCCGTTTGTGATACGCTTTCGAGAACTGAAATAATTTGTTTGATTTCTTTATTTCTGCCTACAATATTTTCATATTTAAAAAATTCGCTCAGGTGTTCGGACAAATTTTTTATTTCAGATAAATCCATAAATGTTTCAACAGCGCCAATATTTTCATTTTTGTTATTAAGAAGAATGCCGGAATTTACACGTATCGGAATTTTTTTCCCGTTCTTATGAAATATTTCCAATTCATTGCCAATCATTGGTTTACCATTATGAATTGTCTGTTCCATGTGGCATCCGTTGCGACAAAGAGATGAATTGAAAATACTCCAGCATTTTTCCCCGATCGCTTCCGATTTTTTATAACCGGTTATTTTTTCAGCAGAGTTATTAAAAGATGTGACATTCCATTCGTTATCAATTGTGAATGTGCCTTCGATATTACTGTTGAAGATCGCATCAAGTTTATTCCTTTGATCAATTAATTCAGAAGTCTTTTCATTTAACTCTTCAGCCATTGAAAGCATTTCCTTGGTATTCCGGAAAACCAGCACTACACTAATTACCGAATCAGATTTCATAATTGGTGTGATCGATGCGAGTACATCAATTATACTCCCGTTTATTTCTTTTAGCTTAAACGGAAGATTGGAATAAACACGTTTCCTGGAAATAGTTTCATCTATAAATTTTGATTCTTCGCTTATTTCACTAAATAATAATGAACATCTTTTGCCTATAGTCTCATCTTCTGTAAAACCTGTAATCCGTGAAGCAGCTTCATTAAATACAATGATGTTCTTATCCGTTCCTATTACAGCAATTCCATCCGGAATTGCGGCTACTTCTTTTTGCTGATCAATTATTCTTTGCAGGTCTTTCATTTTATATCATACCAATCTTATTCTATATATTAAACATTGCAAATTTATTGCACCAAAGCAATGCCTGCAATAAAACCTTGTATAAATGCAATAGACTGGAATTAAATGTCTCTATTATCATCCTAAAAACGAGTTTTCTTACGGGCACTATTATTGGCTATTTATATTAATTGGCTTATCGCTGTAGGCTAATTAGAAATATGGTAAAAGAACATTTCCATATACAGAAGGATTTATTCTAAAACTTTGAGGTTAATAAATGTTGATTTCTCCGGGTTGTATTCCGTGCATCGTCAAACAATCCTATTCACTTAGCCGGCTTCTTGGTGTAGAGGACAAAAATGTACAGAGTCAAATTATTTATGATACGATAAACTCATTATCGGAAAATAAAGATATTCAGTCTGCTCCACACTTTTCAATTAAGCTTCAATCGATATTGGCATATCACCTTAACGGCAATAGTTCGTTTAAAAAAATAAAAGAAAAAAACAGGCTCAATGCGGAGAAGTATATAAAATATCTTGAAACAATGATTGAAAATGCTAATGATAAACTGGAAATGGCAATTAGAATTTCTATAACTGGAAATACAATCGATCTTGGCGCAAATCCGAACTACAATCTTGAAAAAGAAATTAACATTATTACTTCGGACCTTATTAATCTTGCTGCGATCGACAATTTCAAAGAAGATTTTAAAAAAGCCAACAGAGTACTTTTAATTGCGGATAACTACGAGGAGGCTCTTTTCGATAAATTCTTAATAAATCAGCTGCAACCTAAGGAAGTCAATTTTGCTGTAAGATCAAATGAGATTTTAAACGACATTACTCTTCAGGACGCGAAAAATTTAGGCATAGACAAACTTTGTAAAGTAATAGAAAGCGGAAGCAGGATATCAGGAACAGATTTAAATGAAGGTACGGCAGAATTTTTGGAGCTTTATAAAAATGCGGATATGATAATTGCAAAAGGCCAGGGAAATTTTGAAACTCTGTTGAATTCAGAGCGACCAATTTATTTTTTGTTCAAGGTCAAATGTGAAGTTATTTCTGAATTATGCGGATTCCCGGTTGGCACGGGGTTATTGTACTTAAATAAAAAGAATGAAGATAAGAGTATTGCTTTTAATACTGCTCTTAAAATAAATGTAAAATAGAGGAAGCATGAATCCACAAGACCATAAAAAAGATTATGAAGCCGAAGAAAAAAGGATATCCGAAACTGTTTCAAAAATTACACACAGAATAGCTGTATTTAGCGGCAAGGGCGGTGTTGGTAAAACAACAGTTAGTATTAATCTTGCATATGCATTGCAGTCGAAAGGTTTTTCAACTGGAGTACTTGATGCGGACATTACGGGACCAAATGTTGCAAAGATGTTAAATATTGAAGATGATTTGATTTTCTTAAACGAGAAAATATATCCATTTGAAAAATACGGCGCAAAGATAATATCGATGGCTAGTATGTTAAAAAATGGGCAACCATTAATCTGGCGCGGGCCAATGCGTTCAAAAATTATTAATCAATTTTTGGCAGATGTTGAATGGGGAAAACTTGATTATTTAATAGCCGATCTACCCCCCGGTACCGGTGACGAGATATTGACTATTTCACAGCAAATGAAACCGGATTATGCCGTTGTAGTTACAACGCCCCAGCAAGTTTCAGTAATTGATGCTGAGCGCGCAATTAATATGGCGAAAAAACTCGAAATACCCTTTATCGGTGTTGTTGAAAATATGTCGGGTTTTGTTTGCCCACATTGCAGCGCGGTACTTAATATCTTCGGCGAAGGTGGAGGTAAAAAGCTGGCAGATTATTGCGGTGTTCCGTTCCTCGGGGCAATACCAATTGATATTGATGCCCGCATACTTGGCGACAATGGTAAACCGATTGTTCTCGAAAAGCCAAACTGCGAAGTAACAAATGTGTTTAAATTAATTGTGAACTTAATTGTAGAACATTATCAAGAAGAATTATCAGCAACAACCAAAAACTAAAAGAGGTTCTCATGTTAAGAATAATATTATTTTCACTTTTCCTTTTTAGCATATCAGTACTCGCTCAATCACATAAAGATTTAATAAAAGGTCCTTTTACAAGTCCTCAGGAAGTAACAAAAGCCTGCCTGGTTTGCCATGAAACTGCAGCAAAAGAAGTAATGCAGACTAACCACTGGACATGGCTTGATGAAAAGTTTTTAGCTACTGATGGTAAATCAGAACAAAGAGGCAAAATAAATTTCATCAATAATTTTTGTATAGCCGTTCCTTCAAACAATCCACGCTGCACTAGTTGTCACGCTGGATATGGCTGGAAGGATGCGACTTTCGATTTCAGCAAAGAAGAAAACGTTGATTGTCTGGTTTGTCATGATCAGACCGGCAAATACACAAAGACTCCGACCGCAGCAGGAATGCCCGATAAAAATGTAGACCTTTTGGCATCTGCTCAAAGTGTTGGAAAGCCTACCATAACAAATTGCGGTAATTGTCATTTTAATGGAGGCGGAGGTACCGGCGTTAAACACGGTGATCTGGACGGAAGTCTTTTTGAGCCGACTGTTTCTGTTGATGTACATATGGGAAAATTAGGTTATCAATGTATTGAATGCCATAAAACTGACAAACACAAAATTATGGGTGCAAGTCACGGTTCAATGGCTGCAAATGTAAACCATATAAACTGTACCGATTGCCATAAGGGTGAAATTCACAAAAACAAAACTTTGAACAAACACATAAGTTCGGTTGCCTGCGAAACCTGTCATATTCCTGAATTTGCAAAAGAAGAACCAACAAAAATTTGGTGGGATTGGTCAAAAACGGGTGAAGATAAGACTGCACCAAAGGATGAGTTTGGTGAAGAAACTTACAATAAAATGAAAGGTGAATTTAAGTGGGCAAAAAATGTTATCCCAACTTACAAGTGGTATAACGGAAGTGCTAAGTATTATTCTTTTGGGGATAAAGTAGATCCCTTCAAAAATTGTAGAACTTAATTCTCTAAACGGAGATATTAAAGATCCAAAAGCAAAGATTGCACCTTTTAAGGTAATGCGCGGTAAACAAATTTATGATTCACAAAACGCCTATCTAATTATTCCAAAACTTTTTGGGCAGGATGGCTACTGGAAAACCTATGATTGGAATTCCGCTTCACAACTTGGAATGAAGGAAATCAATTTGCCTTATTCAGGAAGCTACTCATTCATAGAAACTGAAATGTACTGGCCTATTAATCATATGGTTGCGCCAAAAGAAAAAGCATTAAAGTGCAATTCCTGTCACAGTAAGGAAGGAAGATTAGATTGGGAAGCTCTGGGTTATTCAGGCGATCCGATGAAAGTTAAAGGAAGAAAATTAGAAACGATTAAATAACTATAGAGAATAAATAAAATACATAAAAGGCGCCCAAATGGAGAATAAAGTTAAAATAGGTATTATAATTTGCGACAGATACAAAAGCTGCGCGGGTGGAAAATGTTTCAGATCCGTAAAGGAAAAGGCAGGTGCTTTTGATATTTATAAAGATAGAGAAGTTGAGCTTGTTGGCTATACAACGTGTGGCGGGTGTCCCGGTGGCAACATTGAATATGCGCCGGAAGAATTAAAAATAAATGGCGCTGAAGTAATTCATTTAGCAACCGGAATGGTTGTTGGCTATCCGCCCTGTCCTTATATAAATAGCTTTAAGAGTTTTATAGAAACAAAATATGATTTGAAAGTGGTAGTGGGCACTCATCCGATTCCGGAAAAATATTATATCACTCATAAAAAATTAAATACGTGGGATACAAAAGAGTGGAATGAATTAATAAAACCAGCACTTACAGACCAGAAATTAAGATTGTCTTATGATTGATAAGGGAGAAAATTACTGAATGATAAAAAATGATCCACCAATACCGATACATCAGCTGGCTTTTTTGCAGGCCTATTTGTATGAAATATTTAACGAAGAAAGTAAATGTGAAAATAGTTTTAAACATACAGTGTGGTACTTGAAAGAGAATTTCTCCCAAAAAGAAATAGAATCGACAATTATTTTTTTAAAAGGACGGGGTTTGTCATGTGATTGTGATTTAGTCAAAAAGCTCGATTTAAAGGATATATTAAAAGATAAATTGAATTTTCATGATTGAGTTAATATATGAAAAATAATAACAGGTCAATTGCATTTGGACCAATACCCTCGCGCAGATTAGGTAGAAGTCTTGGTATAAATAATATACCACCGAAAATTTGCAGCTATTCGTGTGTTTATTGCCAGATCGGTGCTACTGATTCTATGTCTATCCAAAGAAAAGAATATTTTTCACCGGAAGAAATCTATTTAGAGATCTCTGAAAAAGTTAAGCAGCTACAAAACGACGGGGAACGAATTGATTACTTAACTTTTGTCCCTGATGGTGAACCAACTCTTGATATAAATCTTGGCAAAACAATAGAACTGTTAAAACCACTCGGGATTAAAATCGCGGTTATAACAAATTCATCCTTACTATGGGATAAAGAGGTTAGAACAGATTTAGCGAATGCAGATTGGGTTTCTGTAAAAATTGATACTGTAGATGAAAAACTATGGCATAAGATTGACAGGCCAAATCGTAAACTTAAACTTGAGGAAATAATATACGGAATAAAGGCCTTTGCCTCATCTTTCAAAGGTATGCTTGTAACCGAGACAATGCTTGTTAAAGGAATGAATGATAATGTTGAATCGATTAAAAAAATTGCTGATACAATTTCAGAAATCAACCCGGATAAGTCATATATATTGGTACCAATCCGCCCGCCTTCGGAACCTTATGTTGAGCCGCCTACGGAAGAGAATTTGAATATGGTCTATCAAATATTTTGTAATCTTGTAAAAAACGTGGAGCTATTAGCATATAATGAAGGGACTGAGTTTAGTTACACATCCGATGCTGAAAAAGAATTGTTGAGTATCCTTGCGGTTCACCCTATGCGTAAAGATGCGATGGCGGTTTTTTTATCAAAAGCTAACGTTGATTGGAGCTTAGTAAAAAAACTAATCGATCAAAAAGAGTTGAAGCAAATTAACTTTTGGGGTAATACTTTTTTTGTAAAAATATTGAATGAAAAAAATAAAATGGAGTTAATATGAACCAGCGTTTAGCAGTAGCAATCGAAGAAACCGGCACCAAAGAAATTGTTGCCGAACATTTTGGGAGATGTTCTAAATTTAATGTCTGTGAATTAGACGAGAACAAAAAAATAATTAAGAATGAAACTTACTTTAATCCTTTAGCCGGTGAACATGGCGGTTCCTGTCAACTTCCGGGATATGTTAAACAATTTAACGTTACCACAATTATAGCAGGAGGAATGGGACAAAAGGCCATCTCTAATTTTCTTGATAATGGTATGAGCGTTATTACGGCGCCAGGTCTTCTTTATGAAGATGCAATAAATCAATTTATACAGGGCAAATTAAGCGGCTATGAAGCTTGTGCACATGAACACAATCATCAACATAGCTGATAATCTGAGTGTAAAATGAAAATAGCAGTTATGTCTATGGGCGATTCTAAAGAATCTTTGATAAGCGACAAGTTTGGCCGTGCCCCCTTTATTATTATCTGTGATACTGATAAAAATTTATATGAAGTTATTGAAAATTCCGGAATACAAAGTAAACACGGAGCCGGAGCGGAAACTGCTGAACTTATAATTGAAAATGGAATTGATTTACTCCTGACTAAGGAAATTGGTGTGAAAGCTTATTCAGTATTAGCAAAAGCACACATCGCAATACAGCTATTAACTTCAGAATCAACAGTTAAGGGATCTATAAAACATTATTTAAAAAATAATCAGGGCAACAAGATTGTACATACTAGCTAAAATATTTTTTACAAAGGGTTTAGGTAAGGACAAAACTGAATGAAGTCTTAAAAAAGGAAAATAAAAATTATCGATGGAGTAGTAGGTGATCTAAAAATTAAAGATGCTACAACTAATTATTTATCAAAACAAAAACAGGAGTATTAAAATGAAATCTGAAAAGTTTATTGAATTGTTAAACAACAACCTTGCAAACCTTCAAATATTGTATGTAAAGCTTCATAACTATCACTGGAATGTGAATGGAATGAATTTCAAACCTGTTCACGAAATGACCGAAGCCTACTATGATTATTTCGCAGAGCAATACGATAAAGTGGCTGAAAGAATTATCCAGCTTGGCGAAAAACCATTAGCTTCTTTACAGGATTATCTTAAGAATACTTCATTAAAAGAAGAAAACAAGAATGGATTTGATTCCAAATATGTTCTAAGTGCTGTGCTATTGGATTTTGAACATTTAAATAAAGGCTTTAAAGAAATTTCTAAAGCCGCAAGTGAAAGTAGTGATGTTCCTACAGTAAACATTGCTGATGATAATATTGCCTGGTTAGAAAAAGAAATATGGATGATTAAAGCAAGTTTAGCATAACAATCATGAAAGCCGGTTCTGATTGCGGATCGGTAAATCATTATTTGCAGGATAAATTCTAAACATGAAAGGATAAAACGATTGTATATCCCATCACAAATATTTTTTACAAAGGGTGCAGGCAGGCACAAAGATTATTTAAGTTCATTTGAAGCAGCCCTGCGAAACGCCGGCATAGAAATTTGTAATCTTGTTACTGTTAGCAGCATATTTCCCCCCGACTGTAAACGTATAAGCAGAGAAGAAGGATTAAAGGAATTAAAACCCGGTCAAATTACATTTGCAGTGATGGCAAGAAATTCCACTAATGAACCAAATCGTTTGATTGCATCTTCAATTGGTGTTGCAATCCCTGCTGATAAAACTCAATACGGTTATTTATCAGAGTATCATCCTTTCGGCGTAAAAGAAACAATTGCTGGAGATTATGCTGAAGATCTTGCTGCACAGATGCTCGCAACAACACTGGGTGTAGATTTTAATCCCGAATCTGATTGGAATGAGAGAGAGCAGGAATTCAAAGTGTCCGGAAAAATAGTAAAAACCTTTAATATTACTCAATCAGCTGAAGGTGATAGAACGGGATTATGGACTACAGTTCTTGCTGTTGCTATTCTTCTACCTTAGAGGAGACAAATTATGAAGATTATAAATGACAAATTAAGCGCTTCAATAAATTTTGAAATAAAAACATATGAAGTCGACATAGCTGGGCATGTAAACAATATAGTCTATGTAAAATGGCTGGAAGACTTACGCATTAAACTCTTCGAACAAATTATTCTTATTGATGTTCTGCTTAAAGAAAACTTATACCCCGTAGTTATTTCAACCAACATTATTTATAAAAAACAATTAATAATAACAGATAAGCCTTTAGGAAATATTGGGGTTGAAAATATTGCCCACAATATTATGAATTTAAAGTTTGAATTTATTTCTAACTATAAAACCTGCGTTGTAGCCGTACAAAAATGCATTTTAATGGATATAAAAAGCGCTACAATGAATAAGGGGCGTCTGAAAACATTAGTGGGAATAAAATGACTGGCTTAAAAACACAGGAAGAAAAATCTTAAAAAACAAAGGGGCAATATTATGAAACGATTTATGTTTGTTTTTGCAATCCCTTTCATCATTATTCTTTTTATTACTGCCAACTTATTTGCACAACAAAGGGAAATGAATAAAAGTACAATAGGCTGGGGCGCGAAAAGCCAATATAACAAGATGTATAATGTAAACACAGTTGTGTTCATATCCGGGGAAGTTATATGCATTGAAAAAATTGCCCCAATAAAAGGAATGTCGTGTTGTAATCATCTATTATTTAAAATTGGTAAGGATACTGTTTCTGTTCACCTTGGGCCTGTCGGGTTTATGGATAGTCAGGAAATAAAAATTAATCTATACGATTCATTAACTATCGAAGGCTCATTAATAATTTTTGATTTAAATCCGGCAATTATTGCCGCCAGTGTAAAAAAAGGAAATGAAACGTTGTTACTTCGTGATGATAAAGGATATCCGCTTTGGTGCATTTCAAGAAGAAATTAGTTAAAATATTTAATTTTTCAAAAACTGATTAGTCGTTTGTAAAATTTTAGAACAGTATTACTACTGATAAATTCTAATTAAATAAGAAGGAATTAATATGCTGCTGTTGATAGCTTCAGTGAGCAATAATATGGAAAGTTATATAGCCAAAAGGTTCGGTCATGCAAATTATTATATTTTATATGATACGGAAACTAGAGATATTAATGCTTTAGTTAACAATAGAGAAGAGCACAATCATGCTAATCTTAAAATATTTCTAGACAAAGGAGTAGAAGCATTTATAGTCGACAATATTGGTCCTTCTGCATTTAAAATCATAAATACTTCCAAAAGTAAAGTGTATCTGGCAAGAAAAATGACAGTACAGCAAGCGATTGATAATTTTCTTAGAGATGAATTGCAACAGTTATTCGAACCTACAGTAAAAAAGAGTATCGGTCACAGAAAATAAAAGAGGACTATCCTGCCCATTGATATAATATTAATGGTAATTGAGGCTCTAATTAATTTATAGCTAATCAAGTTGCTGTCTGGAGCAAGTGCATATTTATCATTAAAATAAACATAACTATTAGGTCATTTGGAGGCAGGTGAGTTTTGTCTGTACTTGGGAGAGTTTGCGGGTGTCTTTATAGTAATAACAGTTGATTCAGTGACTTGAATACCTAACGATAAAAAATTAATGCTTTATTGACTAAGGTACTCCTTCGCCCTTCGGACTCGTAAGTAATGATTTATATAGCCTTAATTATCCTTCATTCCACCTCCAGACTCTGTGCATAGCCGAATGACTATCACTCCTGTGCTGTTGAGTATTAATCAACCTGAAGCGTACTGTACAAATGTAGCTTGTTATGCTGGCTGCTGCAACAATGGGAAATAATGATGCCCCCGTAAGACTAATTAGTATAACGCTGGTACTTATAGGCGTTTTTGTTACCCCAACATTTAAGCCCGCCATTACACCTGCAATCGCTACAGGCAAAGGGATTATTTGATGCGTTGCAAATGAAATCGCAATTCCGCTAACCGCACCGATAAAAAACAGGGGGAAAATAAACCCACCCCTGTAACCACTGTGAAGTGTGAAACCAACAGAACAAATTTTAACAAAAGCTAATAATCCGAGCAGTCCCACTGCTGCCCACAGGCTATAGTTATTCTGAACAGATGAAATTCCTTTTAAAAGTTCGGTTATCTGGTATTCACTCCAGAAAAGGGGAGTTGTTATAAATTCAAAAGACATAACTGCTGCCAGTAATCCAATTATAATTCCTCCAGTAGTCGCGAGTATAACTGGATGTTTTTTAAGAGGATTAAGAATTACATCTATTTTCCGAAAAATAAAAATGAAAAATATTGCTATAGCCGCTCCTGCCAGTCCCATTAAAATTCCCTGAAATACATTTACCATCGAAACACTGTTTAAGACAGGTAGATGATAAATCGCACCTTTGTATCCTACAAGGGTCCGGAACACTAAAAATCCGTAAGGCACCTGATAAAGTTGAGGTTGCTGACGCTGATGCTTTTATGGCATCTGCATCGCAGGATATGCTATCAGTCATACCGGAAGCTGTGAAGCCTGATCTGAATAAGATTAAGGCATTCATTAAGAAGTCGGGTAGAGTACCGGTCGGCATCAAACTGATAGAAGGCAAAATAATCTTTTCAGTTAAACTTAAGAATTCGGAGGTGTGATATGACAACAAGACCTAAATTAAATATCCCGTTAAATAATATGATTATTATAGAATTGCTATTCGATGAGCCAGTAACTGGTAAGAATCAATATGGGAACTATTATTTATACGCGGTGAAGAAAAACGATCAAGAATACTCGTATTTCGCCACGGCTGATGTTCACGAATCGCTAAAGAACTGTAAGAAAGGTGATCGGGTTGGTATAACTAAATTAGCATCCAGGCGTGGTGGTAAATTTCATCTGCAGTATATGGTCAATCTTTATCCAGATGATGAGACAGCAAATGTTGCTGATGTTGTCAAGAAGGTTGCAGATAGTATGGATATGGATAAAGCACTGCATAAGAAATCAGACAAGCAGGAAATTTCAGTTGATGAAAATGCTGCAATACCAAATCTGACAGATTTCTTCTATGATGTGCTGTTGAAATCTTATCAGGATGCACTGAAGATGCAGAAGGAGCTGAATCAAAACATTGATCCTGAAAAAGCTGCGGTTACGCTTTTCATAGCACGTAGCAAGATTCCGGTGAAATAGCCAACAGGAAACAGGTCGGGACATTGGTGCCCGGCCTGGTAATTTATCGGGTGTAG
Organism: uncultured Bacteroidota bacterium; assembly: GCA_963772675.1. Classification (GTDB taxonomy): domain Bacteria; phylum Bacteroidota; class Ignavibacteria; order Ignavibacteriales; family Ignavibacteriaceae; genus JAKAGZ01. The sequence goes on along the minus strand of CAVYYF010000001.1, from coordinate 39,590 downwards.
TTTGTATTAAGCAGTCTTCAATCTGTGTAAGGTTTTTGTAATTAATGCCTTAGACAAGGCATACCTATTTATCGGGGATCATTAGCATAATTAGTATTAATTAGGAAGTAAAAAAAGTCGTTCAGGTAATTTATATTTTATTATATAGTTGTATAATAATTATTTGAAGCTTTTCTACAAAATGAAACTTTAAACTGTACAGCATTCTTGGCTTCAGTTTTATCTGATTTTCTTTTATCATTTTTTTTAGGTAAAGCTGATTTTTTTCTTGACAATAAAAATCAAATTTATTAAAATGTAATCGTTATTATAATTTGTTAGGAAATAGCAACATAATTCATTATAGAACAAACAATTATGGAATGTAATCGTTTACAACAAAATAATCATTAAAATAAATTTGTATGGCAATCTTAAAAGATGTAGCTAAAATAGCTGGGGTTTCAACCGCTACAGTTTCAAGAGTTCTGAATGATGCTGAAAATGTTAAGCCGGTTACAAGAGTCAAAGTCCAGAAAGCTATAAAGGAACTTAATTTTAAGCCCAGTAGAGTTGCGCAAAGACTTAGGATAAGAGATGGAAAAAAGAGAATTATTGGATTAGTTGTGCCCGATATACAAAATCCCTTCTATGTAGATGTCGTTAGAGGTGTTGAGGAACTTGCTTACCTGAAGGATTATGTTGTATTCGTGGGCAACTTTGCACAGGATGAAGAAAAAGAAAAAATGTATTTGAATATAATGAAATCTGAATCTGTTGATGGCTTAATTGTAGCGCCGAGCAATGAAAAAGACGATGACGTAATGAAGCTTGTTAAAGATGGCTTGCCTATTGTATGTGTTGATAGAGGCCTGAGCGAAATAGATGTTGATGTGGTTTTAGTTGATAACAGAAAAGGTGCTTTTGATGCGGTTGAATTTTTGATTCAGTCAGGTTATAAGAGAATAGCATATATAGGAGGTTTGCCTCAAATTCCTACAACAATGCAAAGAAAAAGTGGATATGAAGATGCTCTATTGAAATATGGAATTCCGATTGATCCTGAATTAATGCGATTTGGAGATTCAAAACATCAGAGCGGAAAAAAGTTAGCAGAAGAGTTACTGAATTTGAAGAATAGGCCGACAGCTTTGTTTACAGGTAATAATCTGATTACACTCGGAGCACTAGAAACTATACATAACCAAAAACTAAAAATACCCCAGGACATTGCAATAATAGGTTTTGATGACATGTATTGGGCAATCTCATTAAACCCCCCTTTAACGGCCGTTCGTCAACCTGGATATGAGATTGGAAAAAGAGCTGCAGAAATGCTTTTTCAAAGAGTAAAAGAACCAGACAGGAAACCTGTAAAATTAATTTTAAGGACAGAATTGATTAAACGGGAATCTTGTTAATAATATAAAATTACATTGGAGCCTAAATGGAAAATGTTAGTAAAAATATTAAAATAATACTATTAATTTTCACTGTCGTCCTTACTACTTCATACCTTTCTGCACAATCTCTATCTATATCTCCCGACCCGGCCTATTTTGGCAGAATTCCGATTGGAAGTTCAGCTACCAGGGATGTTTCAATTTATAATGTATCTGCCAGTGCAATTAATATTACAAATTTGTCAGTAAGTGGAGTTTCATCTTCAAAATTTAATATTAGCAACAACCCGGGTTCAGTAACCCTAGGTCCGCTTGAAAAACTTAATCTAAGCATAGTATTTCAGCCGACAACAGCTACTGGAATGGATGTTGGAATTTTAGAAATACAAACTAGCAGCGGAAACTATACTGATTCATTAAAAGCTTACGGCACAGTTACTATAAGTAACGTTCCAACTTTTGAAAGAATTTTTGGCACTTCGGAGGATGATTCAGGGAGTAAGGTTCACCAAACCAATGATGATGGGTATATAATAGTTGGAAGTACCACTAAGCCGGATGAAAATTATCCTGATGCTTATATAATTAAAACAGATGGAAACGGGAAACCTGTTTGGACCAAAATTTATGGAGGGAATTATTCAGACGGCGCTTCGGATATTCTGCCTTTAACTGACGGCAGCTTTTTAATGGTTGGCCACTCTGATTCTTATGGTACAGGTACAAACGACATCTTTGTTATGAAATTAAGCTCTACAGGTGACTCACTATGGTTAAAATCTTTCACAACTACATATGACGAAAGTGCTTCAAGAATAATTAAAGCGAATGACACTGGCTATATAATAGTTGGGAGTACAAAAAATACGTCAGACAATAGTACAAATGCACTTGTGATGAAAATCGATGACAACGGCAATAGTATCTGGAAAAAGGATTTTGATAATAATGGAGGAGGAGAAGGCGCTGCAGATATTGTAAGTACCACTGACGGAGGATATGTATTTGCCGGCTCATCCTCAAATCCAACTGACGGTAAATCGGATGTCTATTTAGTAAAAATTGATGGCTCAGGAAATCTAAGCTGGCAAAAAACTTTAGGGGGTTCCGAAACAGATGTTGGTACTTCTTTGGACAAAACCGGAGATGGTGGTTATATTATTAGTGGTTATACGGCAAGCTACGGAAACGGGGGAAGAGATGCATATCTTGTGAAAACTGATGGCAGTGGAAATGAACAGTGGCATAAAACTTTTGGAACAATTCATTCTGATGAATTTTCAAATGTAATTACTACAACTGATGGCTATCTTTGTGTAGGGTTCATTAATTCATACTTCTCTCAACAATTTATATACAATGATCTTCTAATAATTAAAACCGATTTGCAGGGGAATCAAACCTGGCAAAGAACCTTTGGTGGAAGCCTCGAAGACAACGCTTCTTATGTTATTTCAAATTCATCAGGAGGCTTTGTTATTCTCGGAAGAACTTCAAGCTATGATCCCAAACAAAGCATTTACTTTATTGAGATAAATTCAGATGGTAATATCACTAAAGTTGAGAACACAAATCTTACTAACGCACCGTTGACATATAAATTATTTCAGAATTTTCCTAATCCTTTTAATCCCGGCACTCAAATTATTTACAGTCTAAAAAATGAAAGTTCTGTCACATTAACAGTTTACGACATACTTGGTAGAAAAGTTACGACCTTGGTTAATAATATTCAAAACGCAGGACAACACATAGTGTCTTTTAATGCTACGAATTTGGCCAGCGGTATTTATATTTATCAATTGCAGGCTGAAAGCCCCGGATCTGGAGATAAATTTATTTCCACACGTAAAATGATTTTGCTAAAATAATGATCAAACAAAATTGGTTTACTTGTCTCTTTAATTAAAAAATTTAACAACAATCAAAGCAGAGGTTTTATGTTACATTACAACTACAACCGTTCGTTTGCTTTCCCAATTATAGTTACTCTGTTGTTAACCTTTTCTGTTTTAGCACAGAATACTGGCAAAATTGCTGGAAAGGTAACAGATGAATCCAACGGTGGTTATTTACCTGGTGCGAATATAGTGCTTGTCGGGACAAATTACGGGGTTTCCAGTGATCGTTATGGAAATTATCAGATTAATAATGTTCCATTAGGCAATTACACTTTAAAAATAAGTTATATCGGATATCAGGATTTTTCTACCTCCATAACACTTACTAATTCAAAAGCTACAGTTGAAGTAAATGCAAAGCTTTCACTATCTGCTGTCGAAATGAATGAAGTGGTTGTTTCTGGTCTCTTGCAGGGACAGGTTAAGGCACTTAACCAGCAGTTAAATGCAAATGATATTAAAAATGTTCTTTCGAGAGAGGAAATGGAGAAGTTCCCGGATTTGAATACTGCGGATGTTTTACAAAGAGTACCCGGAATTAACATTTCAAGAAGCCTGGGAGAGGGTGCATTTGTTTATATTCGAGGTTCGGAACCTCGCTTAACTGGCGTAACTGTTGATGGTCAGAAACTAGCTTCGTCAGATGATCAGGAAAGAATAATTGATTTAGGTGTTATTAACTCCAGTCAGCTATCTTCTGTTGAGGTGATAAAAGCATTAACTCCTGATATGGATGCTGATGCAATTGGTGGAGTAGTTAATCTGGTAACAAGAAGTCCATTTGATTATGAAAAATCAAATCTAAAAGTTGATCTTGGAGGTGGTTATGCGGTTCAAGATCAGAAACCTCTTTACAGAGTCTCTGCTGCTTATACAGGATTCTCAGGAGAAAATAAAAACATTGGTTATACGATAAGTGGTAGTTACTACAGAAATAATATTCGCGGATATTCAGATGAGATGACCTGGGATAATGTGAAAGATATAAATGGAAATACACTCCCGTTTGTTTTAACTGACTTTAATCTTTTTGACTATAACACAAAAAGAGATCATTACGGATTGAGTGGAGTGATGGAATTCAAGTTGAATGATAATAACTCGCTGCACGTTCGCGCAATGTATAATCATCTGAATGATGAACAATCAAGGAACAATGTAAGATGGAGACTCGATAAAGGAGACTATCTTAACGCAACAACAGTTTCGAAAGCCCGAATGGCGTTTGAATTTCAGAACAGGGATGAAATACATGATATTATAGGTGGAGCATTTGGGGGAATTCATAATTTTGATAATCTAAAACTTGATTATGATATCAATTACAGTTATGCACTTCAGCATAAAGAAAATCCCGGTCAGCTAAAATCAGATTGGCAACTAAATCAAAAACCAAATATGCTGGTGGATGTTACTAATGCAGATTTCCCACAAATAACACTCACTAATGTAACTCAGGCATATGCCAGCGATCCTGCAAACTGGGAAATTGATACACAGGATTACAGAGTAACAAATATTAAGAACTACGTTTTTACCGCGACAGCCAATGTTAAACTACCATATAATATGTTTTCTTCACCAGCTGAATTAAAAGGAGGAGTAAAATTTAATGTAGATAGAAAAGACAGGGCAGGTATTCGGGCAAAATATAAATGGAATGGTGCTAATACAGCCTATATGGATGCCGTTTCTAATTATGGAACAATTGATAAATTTTTGCAGGATCATTATACATTTGCCCCGACAATTGACAATACCAAAGTTCGTCAGTTTTTTGATATGTACAAAGGACAAGCTAATGGTTTGGCTGAAACTCTTGTGTATGATGATACCGATGGCTCAGGTGGAGATTATCAAAACAGGGAAGATATTTATGCAGCATATTTAATGACAACTTTTAATTTTGGTGACCTTACAGTTCTCGCAGGTGCACGTGACGAATATACAAATACTGATTACAAAGGGAATCAAATATTTCTGGATAATAACGGTGATTTCCTAAGTATGACTCCTATTGAGAATAAGAGAAATTATAACAATGTATTCCCCTATTTGCATCTCAGGTATAGACTTGCTAGTAAAACAAATTTAAGATTTGCTGTTACCCGTACAATTGCAAGGCCAAATTATTTTGACCTGGCTCCTTACTATTGGCTGAATCCCGATGGTCAGTCTATATTGAAAGGTAATCCAGGGTTAGTTCCTACAATTTCCACAAATCTTGACCTTATGTTTGCTAACTATTTCCAGGGAATTGGAGTATTCTCATTTGGCCTTTTCTATAAAGATATGAAAGATGTCACATATACAAGGACCTATCAGCAGGTTGGCGGAATTTATGATGGCTACGATATAGAAGAACCAGTTAATGGTGGTAGCGCTGAACTTTATGGATTTGAAGTTAACTGGCAGCAACAGTTTTCATTTCTTCCTGGCTTTCTAAATGGTTTTGGAATTTACGGAAACTATACCTACACCAAATCCAAAGCAAAGCTTCAATATAGAAACTGGAATGTATTACCAGGTCAGGCAGGTGATGTTGGTAATTTAGGACTTAGTTATGAAAAGGGTAATTTAACTGCAAGACTCAGCCTGAACTATTCAGCAGCTGTTCTTTATCAGGTTGGCGTAAGTTCTGATTATGACAGGTACTATGATAAATCTACACATCTGGATTTTACAGGTATTTATAAATTATTTGCGAATCTGTCATTGTATGTTGATTGGAGTAACATTACAAACGAACCTGATAGAGAATATTATGGTGTTACAACCAGACCGAGATTAAATAATTATTTCGGTTGGTCAATGCGTTCCGGTATTAAACTTGATTTGTAAATATGGTGTGACCTTGGTTAGTTAAAAAATCGGGATGAGCATTATTTCATCCCGATTTAACATTTGCTAAGTCGTTTTTATTATTGTTCCTCTAAATTAAAAAATAATAGAATAAATACTCACAATTATTCTTTGAGTAATTCAAAATTCTTTATCCTGGATTTAGTGATGATTGTAAGTACGGAAAATATGTTTAAGTATTGTTTTGTAATTATAACTTTTTTATTCGGAGTATTCCCAAATTCTCAGGCGCAGGGGAAAAGATTCGTAACCAATTCTATCGGGGTCAAATTTATCCAGGTTCCTGCAGGTTCATTTTTTATGGGAGAATATAATATTACACATCCTGATTCTGCAATGGAATATTTAGCCAAAGGTGATTACGATGAAACACCGGTTCACAAGGTTAGGATCACAAAGCCTTATTATATTTCCGAAACGGAAATTACAGTTGAACAATACAAACAATTTAAACCGGGATACGTTGGTGTTAAAGAATTTTATCCTTATGCAACAGGAATAAACTGGTATGATGCCGTTGCATTTTGTAAATGGCTGAGTAAAAAAGAAGGCAGAAGTTACAGACTGCCGACTGAAGCGGAATGGGAGTATGCTGATCGGGCAGGTACAACTTCTCTTTATCCTACAGGCGATACTTTAAGGAAAACTCCTAATGCTTGGGGAATAAAAAATATGAATAATAAAGTTGCTGAGTGGTGTTATGACTGGTACGGCTCATACACATATAAAGATCAGCTTGATCCCGTTGGCCCGGACGGCGGCTTTGCAAAAGTTGTAAGAGGGGCAGGTTTGGACAGACAGACACCTTATTATTCGCGTTCGGCAAACAGAGCCAGTATTGCACCTGATTTCCCTCCTTTAACAAATAGAGAAATGTTAAAACTTCAGACAAAAGCATCAGTAACTGTTAAGAAAAAAAAAGAAAATGAAAATAAACCTGAAGGTTTTAAAGATGTAAATATTTATAAGAATTTTTACAGGGATGTGTTAAACAATGAAGGGAATTCTAATATCGGTTTTAGAATTGTAGAAGCCCCAATGCCGGATACTAAACCGATAAAAGTAAAAAAGCCTTTTGTTTTTGAATGTATTAAACAAAATAACGGAATTGCGTTGATCGGGCCAGCCAAAGACAAACCATTTTTTCGGAAAAGATATCTCCTTCCGACACCACCAGAAAATCTCCCTGTAGGTAAGTTGAAAGATATTCCGATAACAGGATTGTCAAAATCATTTCTAAGGCATAATCACAGTCCGGCACTTGAGGTATTACCAAATGGTGATGTGCTTGCTATTTATTTTTCAGCAGTTGAAGAAATTACACCCGACGTATCAATGATGGCGGCTAGACTAAGGTTTGGTACGGATGAGTGGGATATGCCAAGTACTTTTCTTGATTTTGCCGATGTTGATGATACTTCGCCAATGTTATGGAAGGATAAAGATACAGTCTGGTTCTTTTGGGGTATGGGTAAACTCGATTCGGGATTTCCATTTCAATGGATTAAATCTACTGACAACGGTGCAACCTGGAGTAACGTCCATTTTCCGGTTTTCGAAACACCGATTGGACCACATTCTGCACAACCAATAAATTCGGCTTTCAAGGACAAAGAGGGAACTATATATATTGCATGTGATGGAGTAGGAGCTAAATCTGAGTTATGGAAAAGCACAAATAATGGCAAAACCTGGATTGATAACGGCGGCAGATCCGGAGGACGCCATACTACTTTTGCATTGTTAAAAGATGGAAGAATTTTAGGTATGGGAGGAAAGAGTAGTACTATTGATGGTTATATGCCTCAATCTATTTCAACAGATAAAGGTAAAACCTGGACGATTAGTAAAACACCTTTTGCTTCGCTGGGCAGCAATCAAAGGCCGACTATAATAAGATTAAAAAGTGGGAGGCTTTTTATGGCTGGCGACTTTGAAGATATAAAAGGTAATCAACCTAAAGGATTTAAACAAAGAGGATCTTATGTCGCACTTTCGGATGATGACGGAGTAACCTGGCATATCAAAAAATTACCGGGAACACAGGGACACGAAGATACAGATAGGGCCAAAAGAATGGGTGGTGGCACACTTGGATATTCTGTTGCAAGGCAGGCGCCAAACGGTGATATTCATCTCATTACTTCCATGAACCAACCCTGCCTTGATTTTGAATTCAATGAAGCCTGGATTCTTAGTCCGGCTACAAATACGAATATTGATATACATAAAGATGATCCAGCTGTAACAGGAATCCATAACATTAAAGAATATTTTGAAAAATATCCGAATGGAAAAATTAAAGCAAGATGGTCAGGCGGAATTGCAAATAATGGAAGATACCTGCTACAAGGAAAAGAAACATTTTATTATGATAACGGGCAGGTTCAGAAAACAGCAAAGTACGACAAAGGCAAAAAGACAGGCTCTGAAATTTATTATGATGTTTATGGGAATAAAATATGGAGTCGTCAATATAATAAAAATGGAACTTCTGACTGGATTACATATTGGGAGAACGGTAAAAAGAAAACAGAGTCATACTGGAAAAATAAAATATGCTATGGTACTGCTTCGGAGTGGGATCTAAATGGGAATTTAACCAAGCAGGTAGAATTTAAAAATGGCGTTCCTCAGTGAAAAATAATAGTCTTTATTCTTAAATGAATTGAAACGAGAGAATTAAATATGGAAAGACGTGATTTTTTAAAAAGCATCGGGATACTTGGAGCAGGAGCCGCAGGAATTGTTGCGCTTCCGGGTTATCTAAAAGGAATGAACTTAGAAAGTGATAAACCATGGAATATTGTGTTCATACTTGCGGATGATATGGGGTGGAATCAAGTTGGTTATGGTGGAACAGATTTTTACGAAACGCCCAACATTGACTCAATTGCACGCAGTGGTATGCGCCTTACTCAGGCTTATGCGCCAGCTCCGACTTGTTCACCGTCTAGAGCGGGTATAATGACTGGTAAATATCCTGCGAGGCTGCACCTAACTGAATATATTCCCGGTGATCCGTATCCATGGGCAAAACTTCGTGCGCCTAAAATGGTTGACAGGCTTCCACTCGAAGAAATAACTTTGGCTGAAATGTTGAAACCCGCTGGCTATGTAAGTGCGATGATAGGAAAATGGCATCTCAATAAAGACAAGAATTATAAATTAGGTCGTCCCGGTGATCCTGAGTCTCAAGGATTTGACTTTTCACACCCAACAGTAAAACCCAAAGGCACAGCTAATCCATATGATGATGCTCATCACGCCGTAGAAATTACTAACGAGGCCTTAAAATTTTTGGATCAAAATAAAAATAACCCATTTTTTCTTTATGTTGCTCATCATGTTGTTCACAGGCCAATAATGGAACACGCAGATCTTATTTACAAATACCAAGAAAAACAGGGAAGTGATGAATTAATTAACAATCCTATAATGGGCGCTATGATTGAAAGAATGGATACACAAATTGGCAGGCTTTTGAAAAAAATTGATGATCTTAAATTAACTGATAATACAATTGTAGTGTTTTTCTCTGATAACGGTGGCTATAATAAGCTTCAAGCACAGGACCCGCTTCGCGGCGGAAAATCCATGCTATTTGAAGGTGGTATAAGAGTACCTTTTGCTATACGCTGGCCGGGTGTTATCAAACCAAATTCTTCCAGCTCAGTTCCGGTTTGCGGGATAGATTTCTTTCCTACGTTTGCGGAAATAACAGGCATTAAAAAGTTACCAGCGAATGTAGATGGTAAAAATATTGCTCCTCTCCTAAAGCAAGCCGGCGATATAAATCGTAGTGCATTGTATTGGCACTATCCTCATTATCACCGGTTTGGTTATATGCCTTCGGGTGCAATTAGAAAAGGCCGGTATAAATTAATTGAATGGTATGAAAGATCATTCTTCAATCAGGACCATCCTGTTTCGCTTTTTGACCTGGAGAGTGATCTTGGTGAAAAACACGATATCGCAGATGAAATGCCAGTAAAGGCTAAGGAACTCTGGGAAGATTTAAAAGAATGGCGTAAAAATGTTGGCGCACAGGAAATGACAAAAAATCCAAATTTTGATCCTGCAAAAGCTTTGTTCTGGAATAGTTCTGTTAATCCCAACAGTGCTGATGCTCTGGGGCAATATCATTAATGGTGAGATAATGCGAAATATTGTATTGAATCATCCCAGTAAATTAGTTTTTGGTAACGACTCTATAAATAATTTTGTAGATGATTTTTTAGCTACGGGCCTAAAAAGGCTACTAATAGTTACGGCATCTCCGATTCTACCACTTATTCAACCAGCGATAGATAAGTTGAAATCGAATAAAGTGGATGTAATAGTTGATGATGGAATATTAACTGAACCAACTATTAAATCATTTTTGAATTCTCTTAAGATTGCAGAAAATTTAAAAGTAGATGGTATAGCAGGTATAGGAGGAGGAAGTGTCCTGGATGTTGCAAAGCTAATAGCAGCATTACTGAGTAATTCACAGACAATTTATGATATACTTGGAATTGGTAAACTAAATTTTCGGAAAAACTATTTAGTTTGTCTTCCCACAACATCAGGTACGGGTAGCGAGGTTTCACCCAATGCCATTCTGCTTGACGAGAGCGATTACTTAAAGAAAGCGGCTATAAGTCCATATCTGGTTCCCGATGCTGTTTATGTTGATCCCAAACTAACGATAACTGTGCCCCCGCAGGTAACTGCTGCAACGGGTATGGATGCGCTAACACATTGCATTGAAGCTTATGCAAATAAATTTGCTCATCCGGTAATAGATATTTATGCGATCGAAGGTATAAAATTAATTGCAGCAAATTTAAAGAGAGCAGTTCACGATGGCAATGACATAGAAGCAAGAGAGAAATTATCCCTTGGTAGTATGTTCGGAGGATTGTGTCTTGGGCCTGTTAATACTGCGGCTGTTCATGCTTTATCTTACCCGCTTGGCGGAGAATTTCATATTCCTCATGGTCTTTCAAATGCCCTTCTCTTACCACACGTCATTAAATTTAATATTGACGCTGCGGTTAAAAGATATGCGGACATTGCAATTGCTATGGGTGCGAAAAAAGGTATGCCGGATAATGAAACTGCAGAAGAAACGGTGATCCTGTTAAGGAAGTTAAGTCATGATATAAATATACCCACAAAGCTTAGTGAAGTTAATATTCACGAAGATTCCATTGATAAAATTGCTGAAATGGGAATGACGGTAACAAGACTGCTCAGAAATAATGTAAAAGAAATAACCCTTAATGATGCAAAAGAAATCATAAAATCTGCTTTATAGGAGGTTAATTTTAAATTATGGAAAAGAAAGTATCCGGTATTGTCGTACCTATGCTGACCCCGGTGAATGAAAAACTGGAAATTGATTTAAACTCCCTGGAGAAGATGATAAATAATTTTTCAAATTTTGGTGTCAGTCCTTTTTTGCTCGGTACAACAGGAGAAGGAACATCGGTAAACTACGAACAAAAAAAAATAATGCTGGAATTTGTTGTGAAAAGATTTGGCGGAAAAGTGAAAATCTATTCTAATGTATCAAGTAATTGTGTCAGAGATATTATAGAAAGTGCAAAAGAATTTTCAGATATGGGAGCTGATTTTGTAGTTACAGTACTTCCAAGTTATTATTCTCTTACACCGGATCAGATGCTTAAGTTTTATGAATCTCTCGCTGATAATTCACCAAAACCGGTTTTACTTTACAATATTACTTCTACCACACATTTATCCGTTCCACTCGATGTGGTCGAAAAGTTGAGTTATCACCCAAATATAATTGGACTCAAAGATTCGGAAAGAGATCTGGAAAGGTTTGATAAAGCAATTGAAATGTTTAAAGACCGTAGTGATTTTTCGCACATGGTAGGCTGGGGAGCAAAATCATATTATTCGCTTGCAAAAGGATCTGACGGACTGGTGCCAAGCACAGGAAATTTTACGCCAGGAATGTATAGAGAAATGTACGAATCAGTACAAAGCGGGGATCTTGCAAATGCTGAAAGACTGCAGAAAGAAACCGATGAGCTTTCAAAAATTTATCAGAAAGACAGAACGCTCGGTGAATCACTCGCTTCAGCAAAAGTAATAATGAAATATTTTGGACTTTGTGATATCTATATGTTGCCTCCGCTAACAAGACTAACGACAGAAGAAGAAAAGTCAATCATCGAAAACCTGGAAAAAATTCAACAGGAGATGAAGATATACTAATTATGAAGCATGAAAAAACAAATATGAAGAGACCAATAATTGGAGTTACTATGGGTGATCCGGCTGGAATAGGTCCGGAAATAATTATTAAAGCCTTAGATCACAGGAAGATTTATAAAGAAGCTAGGCCAGTTGTGATCGGAGATGCCTCAACGATATCAAACGCATTAAAATTTGTTAATTGCAATCTAATTGTAAATGCAATTGAAAATATTAAAGATGCGAAGTTTACTTATGGGACAGTTGACGTTTTTGATTTAAGAAACGTTGAGATAAAAAAACTGAAAATTGGTAGAGTTTCTATAATGGCAGGAGAGGCCGCATTTCAATCTGTGACAACGGCAATTGATCTTGCTCTTAAAAAAGAAATTAATGGAGTTGCGACTACACCGATACATAAAGAGGCAATAAATCTTGCTGGCCATCATTTCTCAGGACACACGGAAATATTCGCTAAGTATACAAAAACTAAAAAATATGCAATGATGCTGGTTGAAGGCAATATGCGAGTAATTCATGTAACAACGCACGTTTCGTTGCGCAAAGCCTGTAATCTTATAAAGAAACAAAGGGTTCTGGATGTTATAAAACTAGCTAACAAAGCTTGCAAAAATCTAGGGATAAAATCCCCACGTATAGCTGTTGCAGGATTAAATCCACATTCCAGTGACGGCGGTTTGTTCGGGTGGGAAGAGGAGAAAGAAATAATCCCGGCTATTAAAGCAGCCAAAAAGTTAGGCTGCAAGGTGGTTGGTCCTGTACCCGGTGATACACTATTCCCTAAAGCTAAAGGAGGAGCTTACGATATTGTCGTTGCTATGTTTCATGACCAGGGACATATACCTTTAAAGCTTATCGGGTTCAAATGGGATGAAAAAAAGAAGAAATGGGACAGCGTTAGTGGTGTTAATATTACTGTTGGCCTGCCTATAATCAGGGTCTCAGTGGATCACGGAACTGCATTTGATCAGGCAGGGAAAGGAACTGCGACTGAAGAAAGTTTATTGAACGCAATTGCTAATGCCACATCTATGGCCTTAGTTCAATAGAAATTATTATGAACCTATTTTAATCTGGAAAAAACTACAGGTATACAATGATTGCTGTTATAGCTGATGATTTTACTGGTGCAGCCGAACTTGCGGGGTTAGGATTACGCTATGGATTAAAAGTAGAAATCGATTCTAATCATATTAAAAATCCTGATGCAGACTTATTAATTATTGCTACCGACACAAGATCGAAAGACAGTACCAAAGCATATGATGAAGTTAAAAAAATTACTACCGATTTATTACAAAATAATATCGATTGGATATACAAGAAAACTGATTCGGTTTTAAGGGGACACGTGTTAAATGAACTTAGAGCAATGCTCGACGCAACAGGGAAAAGTAAAGTAATACTTGTTCCTTCAAACCCCGCTTACGGCAGATTTATAAAAAATGGTGTTTATTATGTAGATAATCAACCAGTTCATTTAACAGGCTTTGCAGATGATCCCGAATATTCACTTAAATCTTCTAACGTAATTGAAATGCTCGGGAAATCAAATGGTTTGCCTCTACACCTTGTATCAAAAAAACTAAAAGATCTACAGGAGGGAATTTCTGTTGCTGACGCTTCTTCACTCGATGATCTGGATTACTGGGCAAAAATGCTTAATAAAAAAATAATTCCGGCGGGAGCTGCAGGTTTTTTTCTGTCGATTCTAAAAACTATGGGATATAAAACAAAGAACGATAGAGAAAAAGAAAAGGTTAAATATGGACAAAACTTTTTATTTATATGTGGAAGTGCATTCTCGCATGGCAGAATAGCCGTGGAAGAAGCAAGAATGAAAGGTGCAAGAATATGCGAAATGCCTGACGACGTTTTTTATTATAGGAGACCTTTTGAGAACCATTTTAATAAATGGGTAGAAGATACTTGCAATTCATTTGCCAATACTACCAAGGTTATCGTTGAAATAAACCAGCCGGTAATAAAGAAACCCGGGTTTGCAAAAAGATTGCGTATGGAAACCGCTAGGTTCGTAGATGAAGTGATAAAAAATGTCAGAATAGATGAATTGTTTATTGACGGGGGAGCTACAGTTTATTCAATAGCACAACAACTAAAACTGGATAAATTTTTGCCGCACCAGGAAATTGCTCCCGGTGTAATAAGGATGAAGGTAGAAAAAAAACCACAACTTCACGTTACAATTAAACCGGGCAGTTACTCATGGCCGGAAGAGGTTTGGAAATTCGATTAATCATTATTCTCAAAATTTAATATAGGCCTGATTAATCTAAAAATCACTAAGGAGATTTCATGGATAATCATATCCTGCATTACCTTGACTATATAATTATTGTTGCGACATTATTTGTAGCGCTTTTCTACGGAAGATACTTTGCGAAAAGACAAACCAGTACCGATGCCTACTATGCAGGTGGGAGAAACCTTCCTCCATGGGCTGTAGGTATCTCAATCCTCGCAACATTAATAAGTAGTATTACTTTTCTTGCATACCCTGGCGAAGGATTTAAATCAAACTGGATATTATTAGTACAGGCAATAATGGTGGTAATTGTTCTTTCCGGATTTGTTTGGTTTGTCGTGCCTCTTTACCGCAAAGTGATTGGTATAAGTGCCTATGAATATTTTGAAAAAAGATTCGGTGCTTTCGCGAGATTTTATAGTTCAATAGCTTTTACACTAACTCATTTTTCTAAGATGGGAAGTGTATTCTTTTTAATGGGTCTGGCTCTTACAAGTATGATGGGTGTTAATACATATCTCTTAATCTGGGTTGTTGGGATTCTTATAATTTATATAACTCTGAAAGGTGGAATAGAAGCCGTGGTCTGGCTTGATGTACTGCAAGGGTTTATGTTAATAGGCGGCGGACTTATTAGTGTAATAATTATTCTATTTAGTGTGAAAGGTGGTCCTTCCGCTATTATTAATTATGCAGCAGATAGTGGGAAAATAAGTTTTGGTCCATATGATTGGGACTTTACAAAGTTAACTTTTGTAGTAATGGTATTCAATGGAATCTTTTATGGAATTCAAAAGTATGGAACTGATCAAACAATTATACAAAGATACTTAACTACAAAAACAGAAAAGGGAGCTATTAAAGCTGCATTAACAGGTGTTTTATTAAGCCTTCCTGTATGGGCTCTTTTTATGTTTATCGGAACAGCTTTGTTTTCATACTATCATATTTCCGGTGATGTGCTGCCAGCCCATATAAACCCTGATGCAGTATTTCCTTATTTTATAATCCACAAACTCCCTCCAGGGGTTACAGGATTAGTATTATCAGCTTTACTTGCAGCTGCCATTTCAAGTCTGGATGCCGATCTTAATTGTTTGTCTGCTATTGCAGTAGATGATTATTATAAAAGATTTAGACCAAAAAGTACGGACGAACAGAAATTAAAATTCGGAAAACTAATAATTGTTATATCGGGGATAGCATCTTTGCTAATAGCGTCATTATATGTTTACACTGGTAGTAAAGGCGTACTGGGAATAGTTTTTGCACTTTATGCAATATTTTCCGGAGGTATAGCTGGAATTTTTCTTTTAGGTATTTTTAGTAAGAGAGCAAATAAGCAAGGTCTATATATAGCTATTGTGGTTTGTGTCTTGTTTACTGCTTATGCAGTTCTTACCAAAACCAAAATTAATGGAAGTCCGATTCTTGATCTTGGTGAATTTAATTTCACACATCATAGTTATATGCTTGGTGTATACACTCATTTTATAATAATTATTATTGGTTATTTTGCCAGCTTTTTATTTAAGTCTGAAGAACCACACGAGGATTTAACAATATATGCCTGGTGGAAAAATTTCAGAAAAAAGGAAATTAGTAATTAATAAAATATTCAACCGCAAAAAGGATACAATAAATTCGTGTTAAACCTTTTATTTCTCTTAATTACAATAATATTTATTGCTATCAGCATATCCAGATGGAAATTACATCCATTCCTAGTGTTGTTACTGGCCTGCTTAATCATTGGCTATTCGTCTGGAATGAAATCGGACGATATTATAAATAAAATAACAGGTGGATTTGGCGGGACTCTTGCAAGTATCGGGATTGTTATTGCACTGGGTACAATTATTGGGACTTATCTGGAAAAGAGCGGTGGCGCACAGGCTCTTGCATCTTTTATCTTGAAAAAAGTTGGTAATTCAAAATCAACTTTGGCAATGAGCATAACAGGGTTCATCGTTTCAATTCCTGTATTTTGTGATTCCGGATTTGTAATACTTTCTCCATTAAACAAAGCACTGAGTAATAAAACAGGTATACCATTAGTTGTTCTTTCAATCGCTTTAGCAACCGGATTGTACGCGACACACGTTTTTGTCCCTCCAACCCCTGGTCCACTAGCAGCTGCAGCTGCTCTACACGCAGATGTTGGACTAATAATTTTATATGGAATAGTTGTGGCTATCCCTGTTACGCTAGCAGGATATTTCTGGGCAAAATATTTTTGTAATAAGTACCAGGTTGATTTCAAAAAACTACCAGAAAAACCAGTTGAAAAAATTCCTGCACCTCATTATGCCTACACTCCATTATTGGTTCCTATAATTTTAATTTCTCTTAAATCTATATCTGATTATCCGGCACATCCATTTGGAAGTGGGCTGGTATATAATATTTTTACTTTTATAGGCCATCCTGTAATTGCCTTACTTATAGGAGTGTTTTTATCATTTCCGTTGCATAACCAATACTCAAAAACTATATCTGAAAAAAAAGAGAATACAAAATTTGGTTGGATTGCAACAGGTCTTAAAGAAGCTGGAACAATTATATTAATAACAGGAGCCGGCGGAGCATTTGGAAATATTTTACGTTCAACAAATATTGGTGAAACTATTTCAGGATTTTCAAATTCCTGGCAAATTGGAATATTTCTTCCCTTCATACTTGCGGCTGATTTTAAAGACGTCACAGGGTTCATCTACAGTATCAATAATAACTACAGCAGCAATTATTTCCCCTTTAGTTGTTCCTATGGGTTTTGATTCACCTGTAGGTAAATCTCTTTTAGTACTAGCTATTGGTGCTGGAGCAATGACAGTTTCTCATTTGAATGACAGCTACTTCTGGGTTGTTTCGCAGTTCTCAGATATGGATGCGTCCTTAACGTTAAAGACCCTTACTCCTGCAACGTTTATACAGGGAATAACAGGAATTATTTTCATTTTTTTTCTAAAATTAATTTTAGTATGAAAAATTAATCGGGATATTATTATGAAGAGAAAAGACTTAAAATATTTATCAGGCGCAGTTTTTCTTTTGTGTGCCGTTACTATAGCACAGCAAAAAATGCCTCCTCCAATTGAGAAATGTGCAAAGGAACCGGTTATTTATACCGGCAATGTTGAGCCAGTTAAGGAATTTTATGATGGGAAGCTTCCTCATGCTGTAGGAGTTCATCACATCCAGGTATTTCACGCAAATCGTGAACATCCGTCGGATCCCGGTAAGATTGGTTTTACATATAATCATCAACCTTATCTTGCTTACTGGAACGGAAAATTTTACCTACAATTCCTGCAAGGATTAGTTGAGGAACATCACCCTCCGACAAGAATCCTTTTAGTTACTTCGAAGGATGGAATTAACTGGAGTGATCCTGTAATTGCGTTTCCAGAATATAGTCTCCCGGAAATTCATGACGATACTAGATTAATTAAAGCGGGAACCAAAGCGGTTATGCATCAAAGGATGGGATTTTACATTGCCCCGAATGGAAAATTACTTGTATCGGGATTTTACAGTTACGCGGCTACACCCAGAAATTCTCCCAATGCTGGAGACGGATTGGGCAGAGTAGTCAGAGAGATTCATAAAAATGGTACAATGGGTCCGGTTTATTTTATCCGATACAATCGTCATGCAGGATGGAATGAATTAAATACAGGCTTTGCTTTTTATAAAACAAGTAAAGACAAGGGCTTCTTAAAAGCTTGTGAAGATTTGCTTGCTGATAAATTAGTGACTCTTCAATGGTGGGAAGAAGACAGGGGTAAAGATGGATTTTTTACTATAGATCCTTCACAGGTGTCGGATGGTGATTACTTTTCTAAAAATGTAGTCACATCTGGAGGTGCCGGGAAAGCACTAAGCTATTTTCACCGACCCGATGGTGCTGTGGTAGCACTTTGGAAAAATCAATATTCCGCAATGAGTTCGGATAACGGAAAGACATGGACAAAAATAGCAAAGAATAAAACTCTGTGGACCTGTGGTGCTAAGACTTGGGGACAAAGAACCGATGATGGAAGATATGCTATAGTGCATAATCAATCGGCTACAAAAAGAAATCGTTTCCCGATGGTTGCAATTGTAGGAGATGATGGTCATACTTTTGATAGAATGTACTGTTTAACAGGAGAAGTATCAACAGAAAGGTATCAGGGTATTCATAAGAATCAGGGACCTCAGTATTTTAGAGGTATAGCAGAAGGCAACGGTAACCCTCCGGGTGATGAGATGTGGAATGTATATAGTATGAATAAAGAAGATATTTGGATCTCATCAACCCATGTTCCCATTACCGGAACTGTTGATTCAGAAGTACATCAAGACTTTGAAAACGCAAAAACAATTGCAGATCTGCCTTTATGGAACATGTATGTATATAAACTTGCACCAGTGGAAATAGATTTCGATTCAATTTCAGGTAATAAATTTCTTGTATTGAAGGATGAAGATCCATACGATTGCGCTCTTGCTGAGAGAGCTTTTCCGAAAGCAGCCGTTAAACAGATCAGTTTCAGATTTAATATAAATCAAATAGCATTAGGTCACGCACTCGAAATTGAAGTTCAGGATCAAAGAGGTAACAGACCGATAAAACTGAGGATGGACAGAGAGTGGTTGTCCTTCGATTTTAAGAAAATAAAGGCTGATGCATATCCTGTAGCGCCCGGCGAATGGTACAATATAAAACTAAATATTGATTGCAATAAAAAGAATTATACCGTAGCTATAAATGGAATTGCTCAAAGCAAACCAATTGAATTTGCCGATAAAACTGATAACGTGGAAAGAATTGTTTTCAGAACTGGACCATATCACGGTTATGTCCAACCTGCTGATGTAGAAAACGGTACACCTTCAACGGCTGGATTGGATAATGAATCATTGCCAGGTGCAGGAGAGAAGGTTCCGGCATCAGTTTATTTTATCGATGACCTTGTAACAAAAGGAGAATAAAATGATTCACAGGTATTATAAAGATGGAGAAAGTTTGGATGTTGCAGGATTAAACCGGATAACCGTTCTGGTTGACAGAAGTGAAACTGAGTTGACAGAGGTTGGCTGGAATACTTGGAAAGCCGGACTGGATGGTCCGCCTCATTTTCATAATGATAAGGACCAGGTATTCTATATAAATGAAGGCTCCGGAAGGGTAAAACTTGGTGGTCAGAGCTATGATGTTAATCCAGGCTGCCTTGTATATGTTCCCGCAGGAACAGTTCATCAAACAATTACCTCTGAAGGAGGACAGCTTTCATATATGCTTTTCAATGTATTCAATAGTGCCGGAAAAGAAGGCCATGCTACTTTTGCTGATCATATAGAAAAAGTAAAAATGATTAGGAAAAAACAGGCCGAAAGTGGAAACTATAATATAGATGGAGAGAGAACAATTGAGAACACTAAACAGCCGAAATTTTTCAATAATATATTTTCAGGCAAAAAATATGACTTTGGTTCAAATTCAACTGTTTTGTTGATTGACAGAAATGAGTCAAACAAGACTGAACTGACTCTTGTAAGCTGGCCTGCAGGTAATAACGGAGCAATGGTAGCTCATAAAGAAAAGGAACAGACTTTTTTTGTGTTGAATGGAGGTGGTTGGGTTACAATAGGCAATGAAACAGAAGAAGTAAAACCCGGAGATGTGATTTTTGTACCAAAGAATACACCACATACAACACAGGCCGGGAATACTGAGCTATCTTATTTATGTATGAACGCACTTTCAGGGGATATATATGAAAACACTTTCGAGGAAATGTACAATAGGGTTTCTCCTGAAAGAATAAAAAGATGGAAAAATGGAAATTTAGAAGTCGGGGAATAATTATGGAAAAAATTTATTGATTGATGCTTAAAAATATTCGGTAAGACTCCATTATGAGATTACCATTGGTGGAGAAAATATGAAAAGAGTGATTACACTGATTATAGGAATATTATTATTAACAGGAAGTTTCCTAAGCTTATATTCTCAAACAAGGACCATCGCCCTTTGGCCTTTTGATGAACAGCAGGGATTGTACCCAAGTGATGTATTGAATGATGTATCAAATAATAATTACCCATTGGTTTTAGGTCGGGGTGGGATGATTGTACCGGGAAAATTTGGAAATGCGCTTGAACCCTTTGAGCAGCCCACTATTAAAATTCCGTCTAAGTTGCCTGAACGTGGCATAAAGTTCGGAATTACCCCTTTGCAGAAAAAAGCCGGTCAAAAGGTTGCTCCGATGAACTGGAAGAATGCATTTTTCTGTGCTTTAATGACGAAAGGACAAAATCATCTTCGCAAATTAGTTGGTTTTGTTAATGTGACAAATACCAAACTAAATCTTGGAAACTTTGACTGGACGGTAGAATTCTGGTTTGAGCTGGATAAAAAAATAAAAAATGAAGGGACAGTTTTTGAAATTGGACAGGGACCACGAGGAGAAAATAATAAAATAACAAGACTCTCACTAAGTTCTAATCTAACAGAGTTTATATTATACAACTTCCCTGCTGGAGTAAAACTTAATATTCCTACAGAACTAAATGAACTATATAGTTCTAAAACAAAATGGCATCATTTAGCATTTGTATATTCTGCTATAGATAATCAACTAAAACATTATGTAGATGGTGTATTACAAAAACTTCCTGCAAAAGCTGAAATAAAATCGCTAGCTCACGGCGATCTTGCTTATATGAGTATCGGGAGAGATGGTGAATGGAGACATCCTTTGCAGGGAAAAATAGATGAACTAAGATTTTCAGAAGGGGAAATCTATAAATCCGATTTTACACCTCCTGGAGTTTTTCTCCTTTATTTGATCCGGAATTAACAGAACATCTTTAAAGAAGGGACCCCCTCTTTTATTTGCTGATCAACATAATATTGAAATTCCAGTAGAACTCGGAAACAGAAAATATCTCTTCTTTGACAATTCCCTTTTCCACGCAAAGTAATAGAATTTCGTTTAATGTTAATCCACCTGAGAATGTTCAAAAAGTATTTGATGTAGAAGGTTCGTACAGGAAACATTTAACTGTTGTTCAAGATAGTAAAGGTTTAATAAGAATTTATAATGCTGTCAAGGATGATCATCTGGAAGTTATGACCTCTGAAGACGGCATCCATTTTGAAAAGCCAGTCTTTGAAACTTATAAAAAGAATCACAATATTGTTATAAATGAACCAGTTGGAACTGGGCAAGTTTTTATTGATCCAAATGCACCCGCAGATCAAAAATGGAAATATGTGAGCGGCTATCACGATAGAGGAGTTTATATTTATACTTCTCCTGACGGATATCATTTCAAACGGGAAAAACTTTCAATCTTACCCTTCAGAACAGGATCACAAACAAATATTTTCTATGATGACCAAAGACAAATTTATGCGTCTTTTTTCCGAACCGATATGGGGACAACGCCGGTGGAGTCACACAGAAGTCATCATGTAATGGCTAGAGACAAAAACACTTTAAGTCCATGGCCATTTAAACCTATTTCACGAAAGTGAACAAGCTGAAATTGCAAAACATAAAAGGCTTGCATAAATTAAATCCCTGGTATATGGATAATGGTCCTTTAACACCCGGCGGATTTGGAGTAGAATATCCGTGGATATTCGGTACAGTTGATTCTCTCGATCCTGTGGGAACTGATATGTACATACCAAAAGCAATTAAATATGAAGGCGCTCCAGATTCATATTTCGCTTTTCCTGAAATGTATTTCCATTATGAAACCGATGGACCGGAAACAAGACAAATTCTAGGTGATTCTAGTATGAACAGGGGTTCCGGTCCGATTGAAGTTCAATTGGAAGTTAGCAGGGATGGTATTCACTGGAAAAGATTTCCGCGACCAGCTTATTTACCCGTAGGACAATATGACGATTTAAATATTAAACAAATTTTTATTGCAGAAGGACTTGTTGACCGCGGGGATGAAATCTGGCAATATTTCTTTGGTGATAACGCTTACCATTCTGAGTGGAGTAGTGTGGGCAGAAGAAGAGCGGTTTATCGTGTAGTGCAAAGAAAAGATGGATTTGTTTCGGCAGATGCTCCTTATGATCGTGTTGCAACCATAATAACTAAACCACTTGTATTTAAAGGTGACAGAATTGAATTAAACATTAATACTGGTGCAACGGGCTATGCTCAGGTTGGGTTTCTTGATGAAAACGGCAGACCTGTTAAAGGTTTTTCAACGGAAGACTGCATCTATATCAATGGCAACTTTGTAAGTACGGATGTAGAATGGATGAATACGGGTAAAGATGTTTCTCTACTTCAGGGTAAAACTGTGCAGGTAGTAATTAAAATGCGTGGATCAAAATTGTATTCAATGCAGTTTGTGAAAAAATAATATTTAAAAATTAATTATTGCTGACATGAAAATAATAAAAATAATTATCTTGATAATTTTTGTTACTACCTTTCATTTATTAGCACAAGACTCTGGTCCTAAATTCAAAACAGTGGCTTTGTGGTTATTTGATGAGCAACAGGGAACTTATCCAAGTTCTGTGTTGAATGACTCGTCGCCGAATGATTTCCCACTTGTCCTGGGACAGGGCGGTATGATCGTACAAGGGAAATTTGGAAATGCCCTTGAACCGGTCCGCGTACAGAAAGAAAGTTACCCTTCAGGTGAGGCAAAATATGGACTTAAACAACTTCCGAGCCCTCCAGGCAGAAAAATTCCTCCAATGTCATGGATGAACGCTGATTTCTGTGCATTAATGACAATGGGCCAAAAGCATCTGAGGAAGGACGTGGGATTTCTCAATCCGACAAAATCAAAACTTAACCTTGGTGATTTCGATTGGACAGTCGAATTCTGGTTTAAGCCTGTTAAGAGAACTGGTCAGTCAGGAGTAGTATTTGAAATCGGTGAAGGACCGAGAGGAGAGAATGACAAAATTACAAGACTCAGCCTGGATCCGGATTTAAAAAACTTCGTTCTTTATAATCAACCTGCTGGTACAAAGATTAAAATTCCATCCGATCCGGATGCACTTAGTCCCCAAAATAATCAATGGCATCATTTTGCATTCGTATATTCATCGGATAAAAAAATGCTGTACCATTATGTTGATGGAAAAATGCAGGGAAATCCGGCAAACTGCAGTCTCCTTGCATTACATCCGGGTGATGAAGCATTTATGAGCATAGGAAGAGATGGAACATGGAAAGATCCATTGCAGGGAAAACTTGATGAATTACGATTTTCTGAAGGGATAGTATATAATGGTAATTTCAAAGTCCCTGAAAGTTTTTCCCCGTTTTACAATGGTGGTTATAAACCTGCAAAACTAAGAAAAAGTCAGCCGCTGCTTTTTCCTGCCAATAAAAAAACAAGTTTACCAATTAAGCTCGGTTCAAGAAAATATGTTTTTATCGATGGTGCGATCATCGATAAAATGAAAAATATAAAATTTGCTGTAAATCCTCCGAAAGATATCAAAATGGTTTTCGATGATATCGGCAAATCATTTAGGAAACATTTAACAGTTGTACAGGATGATTCCGGGTTGATTAGGATTTATAACAGTTATGGGGATGATTATCTCGGCGTAATTACATCGCGGGACGGAGAACATTTTATTAAACCTGATTTCGGGATGCATCATAAGATGGATAAGAATATTGTAATCCCCGAATCTGTAGGGGGTCTCGGCAACCCGTTTATAGATCCAAACGGTCCGCAGGATGAAAAATGGAAATATATAACAGGATATCACGATAGGGGAATTTATTTATATACTTCACCCGACGGGTGGCACTGGAAAAGATGGCCAACATATCTTTTGCCTTTCAGATCGGGTACGCAGTCCTGTTCTTTTTACGATGACCAGCGTGGAATGTACATTGGCTATCATCGGACAGGAATATTCCGTACTCCTGGAGGAGTAACCCAGAGGAGTTCAGTAATTACACAAGAAACAGATGTTCATCAGCCGTGGAAGTTCCATCCGCTTTCATGGCAGGAATCGCTTGACTCTGCCAAGGTCCTGCCTTTAAGGAAACCTCAACCGTGGTATCTGGATAACGGTCCGCTAAGTCCTCCCGCTCCCGGACTGGAATTCCCACATCTTTTTGGTCCAGACAGCGCCGATCCTGTCGGAACAGATTTTTACGTGACCAAAGCACAAAAATATCAATGGGCACCTGATACCTATCTGGCCTTTCCGTTAGCATATTTCCATTACGAAAAAGATGGTCCGCCCACACGCCAGGTTTTAGGAGCCCCGCAAATGGACCGGGGATCAGGACCGTTAGAAACACAAATTGCAATAAGCAGGGACGGAGTGCACTGGAAAAGATTCGGCAGGCCCGCTTATGTCGGAATCGGCACTTACTGCGGAGATACTTTACACCAGATTTATATGGCCGACGGTATGGTAAAAAGAGGAAACGAGATATGGCAGTATTTCTTTGGTAACGAGGAATATCATTCATCTTGGATAAAGAAAAAACTCAGAAAAGCTGTATACAGGGTGACTCAAAGAATTGATGGATTTATTTCGGCTGATTCTCCTTACGATAAGTATGGAGAAATAAAAACAAAGCCTCTCATATTTAATGGCAACAAACTTGTACTCAATATTAATACCGGTGCAACCGGCTATGCACAGGTCGGATTACTTGATAAGAAAGGAAAGCCTATTGATGGCTATTCGGTTGACGATTGTATCTATATAAACGGGAATTTCATTAACACTGGAGTTCAATGGCTGAGAAAAGGTAGTGACCTTTCATCACTGCAGGGAAAAGTCGTACAGGTTGTAATACGAATGAGAGGAAGCAAGCTTTACTCCATGCAGTTTATTAATAATTAGTATGGGAAAATCATGAAAATGAAAAAATTATATTTACTTTTTTTTATATCAGTATGTCTTTTAGGCGGATGTAAAAAAGAAAATAAATTTAACGAAGCGCAGTATGCTCCAAAAGATGCGTACGTCAACGGTTCAAAGTATGCTTATTACGGCAGCCTGAATTCCTGGGATAGAAGATTTTTTTCAGTTGAATCTGCCAATAAATATGTAAACAGATGGGGACAAAGATACTTTCTCGAAGTACTTGAAGGGCACGCTGATAAGGCAATTGATTCCTGCATAGCAAAACTAAAAACAGATCCTGGTGATCTTGAAGCAGGGTTTGTTCTCACAGCAGGTCTATGTGTTACTAATAAACCTTACCTGGCATTTGAACAGATGATCAAAACTATAAATGCTGGTCTTCCATTTTCAAGGTTTCTCGCCGGCCCGCGCTCAATTTTCGAACCGCTTTACAGGACAAAGGAATTCAAAAGCTATTATTCATCAAATAAGATTGAGCTTATTCACGGTCCAATGCTCGGATGTGTAACAGATTCATCGGCAAAATTCTGGGTGAGAACTCGCAATGAGATACCGGTAGGTATTAAAGTTTATTCTACAACATCAGGGACTAGAAAAGTCATTTCCTCAGGGATTAATAAAACTGATTCAATTCATGGGTATACAACTATAATAAGTGTCAAAAATCTAAACCCGGATACAAAATATTATTACGATGTATTCCCAGACAGAAAGCCATATTATAAAAAAGATCTGCCTTATTTCAGAACTTATCCTGTAAAAGGAAGCCAAGGTGAATTTAATATTGCATTCGGAGGAGGGGCAGGATTCGCTCCCCAAAATGAACGCATCTGGGATTTAATGAATTCATATAACCTGTCTGCTTGCCTATTGCTTGGGGATAATGTTTACATCGATATGCCCGGCATACCTGGACCATTCCATGATTATACATATTTCCGCCGGCAATCAAGAAAGGAATTCCGCGATTTAATATCGGATACTCCTGTATATGCTGTATGGGATGATCACGATATTGCCACCGACGATATCTGGATGGGTCCGTATATAAATAAACCGGCCTGGAAACTTCCAAACTTTTATTACTACAAAGATCAATGGAATGATCCGTATTACGGTGAAAAAGATCATCCTGGAAGTTGGTTTGATTTTTCTATGGGCGACATAGATTTTTTCGTGCTCGAAGGAAGAATGTATAGAACGAATCCTTACGATAAAAATCCAACAATGCTGGGTCCTGTTCAGAAGAAATGGCTTTTTAATAAACTAAAGAACTCTAAAGGAACTTTTAAAGTCCTTGTAAGTCCTGTTGGTTGGGCGCCGGGTATTAAGGAAAGTAGCAAAGATACCTGGGACGGTTTTAAGGCTGAACGTGAAGAAATCTTTTCTTTCATCGAGAAGAATAAAATTGAAGGCGTCATTTTATTATCAGCGGATCGCCACAGATCTGATTCCTGGAAAATAAACAGGAAAAACGGTTATCCCTTTTACGAATTTATGAGTTCAAAGTTGACAAACATACATACTCATCCAACCAATCCCAATGCATTGTTCAGCTATAACAAAAAGTGCACTTTTGGATTAGTTCAGTTCGATACAAAAGTAAAAGATCCTATAGTTAAGTATACAATCATAACTAATGATAATGAAAAAGTTTATTCCATCACCGTAAAGAGGAGTGAACTGGTATTTAAGGATTAGACAATTTATAAAAGGTAATTAAAATGGATAAGGAAGGTAATTCAATTACTCTTACCAGGCGGGATTTTGTAAAAACTACTGCCATGGCAACTCTGGCATTTAATATTGTGGGCTGCAGTACAAGGCAGGAGAAGCCGAATCTTTTGTTTATCTGGACCGATCAACAGCGTCCGGATACCATGAAAATATACGGAAACTCCCAAATACACGTTCCAAATCTCAATAAGTTTTCGGAACAGTGTGTTGCATTTAATAACACTTATGCCGTTCAGCCGGTATGTGCACCTTCCAGAGGAACGGTAATGACAGGATTATATCCGCACACACATGGTGTTGTAGAAAATAATCTTCCTCTTTCCCAAAATATTCCTTGCGTACCGGAACTTATAAGTGATCATGATTACAGAACAGGTTATTACGGTAAATGGCATCTGGGAAATGAATTTTGGCCGCAACATGGTTTTGAAGAATGGATATCAATTGAAGATATTTATAACGAATATTTTACCGAAGGGCACGATAAAAACCGGGTTAGTGATTATGCACATTATCTGTTGAATCTGGGCTACAAACCCGATGAAAAAAGAGGAGCCTTTACAAGACAATTTGAAACAACAGTGCCACTTGAACACAGCAAACCGAAATTCCTGGAAATGAAAGCTGTAGATTTTTTAAGAAGACACAGGAAAGAACCGTTCATTCTTTACGTAAATTTTCTTGAACCTCATCCGCCTTTTAGTGGTCCTTTTAATAATATGTATGATCCGGAGAAGATTAAACTTCCTCCTAACTTTGATGATTCTCTTGGCAATGATGAACCGCTCAGGTACCGATTGTTGAAAAACCGGTTTTATGAAGAAAAATATAAGGGTGATAATCTGAAAACTCCGGATGATTGGAGAAAGGAAAAAGCGAAATACTGGGGACTTGTTTCGGAAGTAGATCTAAGTGTAGGTGCTATATTAAATGAACTGGATAAACTGGCCCTGTCTGATAATACTATAGTCGTATATACGAGTGATCACGGAGAAATGCTCGGAGCACACAGGTTATTAAATAAAAAAGTAATGTATGAAGAAGCCGATAAAATTCCTTTACTTATGAGACTGCCAAATTATAATTATAAACCCCGACTAATAGAGGGAAGAACAAGTCATATTGACCTTGTGCCGACTCTACTCGAAGCTATGGGATATGAAGCCGATCTTCAGGGACAAAGCTTGATGCCGGTGATAAGAGATAGGGAGGAAAATAATCGTGATATTTTTATAGAATGGACCCACCAGACACTGTCAAAAGAAACGTTCCCGCAGATGCCCGGAGTATCGCAGGCAGATATTGAAAAAATATTAAAGGCAAACGTAAGAGCAGTAGTAACACAGGATGGATGGAAATTATGCTGGAGCGATTTTGATAAGAGTCAATTGTATGATCTGAAGAATGACCCATACGAAACCACCAACCTTTACTATAAAAATGGACATGAATATTTGATTGAAAAGTTGAAGAAGAAAATCCTTGATTGGCAGGAAAAAACGAAGGATAGTCTTAAAATAGAAAGCTAAAGAAATAATTCAGAATTATTGAAGGGATATCTATGAAAAATTCAATTGTAACTCTTGTAATGTTTTTGCTTATGTCTTTTACCTTAGTTTATGGACAGGAGCAGGGACCGGCTACATCTGGTGTTAACACTGCTTTATATTCACATATTTATTACGTATCCATGACGGAAGTGACACTACCGGTGCCGGGATGAAGGAAAGTCCCTGGAAGACAATCAACTTTGCAATAAGTAATGTCAGAAATAATAGTAATGATAACAAGACTGCTATTCTGGTAGCAGAAGGTAAATACAGCTCTTCAACAATTAAATTAAAGCAATATGTCGATCTTTATGGCGGATTTGATCCTAAAACATGGAACAGAAATATATTTTTGGATGAAACCATCATTACTGCCCATTCCGGACAACGGTCGTTCATAGGTGCTAATAATTGTACAATAGACGGTTTCACATTTCGTAAAAATGAATTCAGGGGCAGAGGAGCAGTAATTTATTGTAACGGTACATCGCCGGTAATTTCAAATAATACTTTTACACAGAACAAGACTCTGAAACCAGAAAACTGGAATCCGAAATACTGGCATGAACAGGCAAATGATGGGGGCTGCATTGAATGCGAAAATAATTCTTCCCCAGTAATAACCAATAATATGTTTTATAAAAATGGAACTGAAAACGGTAGAGGGGGAGGAATTTCATTAAATAATCATAGTGGTGGTAAAGTTATTAATAATGTATTTATTAATAATATAACAGGAACGGATGATCCTGCTAGAAGCAGCGACGGAGGAGGGGTTGCTGTATTTAACTGGTGCAATCCATTAGTTGAGAATAATATTTTTGTAGGCAATCAATCGCTGGCACATAATGATGCCGGTGCTTTATTCGTGGCACTCTGGAGTTCACCAGCAATTACAAGAAATATTTTTGTTGGTAGTAAGTCTGGAGATGATGCAGGTGCATTGTTTGTAGGCGGGCAGGAACATCGATATGACAGACCTCTCGATCCAATGCCGCCAAAGGATAAATATTTTGTAAAGATCGACAGGAACTTATTTGTAGGTAACCAAAATCCCTCTCAAAATTCGGGCGTAATGAGATTTACAATGGAATCAAGAGGAAGTTTTACAAATAATGTTTGTTTCAACAATAATGGGTTGTATTTCCAGAGGTGTGAAGCACAGATATATAATAATACTGTATTAGAAAATTTTCTTTTAATAGAAACAAAAAGTGATCTGGGAAAAAATTATGTAACTAATAATATTATCTGGGGAAATATGAATGTAGATGCCCCATCAGTTTTTGCTGCAAATGATTTGAAAGTTAGCCAGCCGGGTAAAGGCAATTTCAGTAAAGATCCTTTGTTTAAGAATGATGGAATGAAAATATATCCTGTCTCCGTATCTTTTGATAATTCAAGGTATGAAACTAATTTATATGTATCGGGATTAAATTTAAAACCAAACTCACTGAAAGGAAGGGTTATATATGCAGGAAAATCCTGGGGAGTTGTCAAATCGAATGACGCAAACAATATAGTAGTCTGGGGCAATTTTTCGGGAAATTTAGAATTTTATTTAGTACAGACATTAATGCTTTCTGAAAATTCACCGTGTATTAATACCGGTGAAAATCTGGACAATATCAAGCACGATTATTATGGAAACAAAAGACCTGAAGGTAACAAATTTGATATAGGCGGAATTGAATCAAAATAATATTATGAAGGCAGATAATTATGAATAAATTATATAAGCATATCGTCATTCTTACTTTACTTTTTATTTTAGCAAATATTGGTTTTGCACAGGACCCCAATTATAAACCAAAGCAAATAAATAAGTGTATAGAACTCTTAAAGGACGGCCAGCCAATCTATTATATAAATGCTACTGGAGGTTATGAGGAAGGGAAAAAACTTGCCAAGACTTGGGCTGATTATATTATGTATAACATGGAGCATCATCCGCTGGATTTCCAGGATTTGCATGAATTTATGCGGGGACTCGTTGACGGTGGGCCAACGCCAAGTGGGCACAGAACCCCAACTGTAATTGTAAGTCTTCCTTTACTTGGATTAAATGGAGATGTAGTAGAGGCCGGAGCCTGGATGTATGAACAGGCTTTAGCGCAGGGAGTTCACGGTGTAGAACTTGCGCGTGCACGCAATCCTGAAGCAGTAAAAAAACTATTGCAGGCTATACGCTACCCGATACACCACCAGGCAATAAAGGTACTGGGTTCGGGTTATCGTGGTTATGGCAGCCAGAAATTTGCTGCCTGGGTGTGGGGAGTAGATGATACTACCTACTTAAAAAAGGCTGATGTCTGGCCGTTAAACCCCGATGGAGAAATAATGGTTGGTGTAAAAATAGAAGACACTGTTGCACTTAGAAACTGTGCCAAAACTCTGAAGGTTCCAGGAATTTGTTTTGCAGAACACGGACCTAGAGATATGGGACTTACTTATGGACATCTTGAAGGAAGAGCCGACCCACCAATTCCCCCTGAAGTTGTTGCTGCAGGAGAAAAAGTCCTAGCCGAATGTAAAAAGGATGATCTATTTTTTCTAAATAACGTTTTGCCAGATAACGTAATTGAATCAATCAAAACTGGTGTTATGATCTGCGCGGGGGGAAAAAAGGAATCGGCTGAAATTGGAAGAAAATATTCTAAAAGAAAAATGCCATGGTAAATTTCAATAAATTTAATAAAGGTAAATCCTTTTATGCTAAAAAAATATTTAATTATTCTTTGTTTAATGGTAATACCTGAAGTTATGGCACAGCAACAGGTCTTCTGCAGGTATGAAACAAATGGGAAAATTTTCTACGGACTGGTAGAAAATGGTAATATCTATCAATTAACTTCCGAACCATGGAATAATTTTCAAAGGAATAAAGATTCAATTCCAATAAAATCTGTTAAGCTTTTGAATCCTACTAATCCTGAGTTGATAGCCGGGCTCATTAAATCATATAAGCAGGGCTGGAAAGACAAGACTCCTCCTTCCACTGTAAGGTGGTTTATTAAACCTCCGGCTTCAGCAGGCGTTCCAGAAGCAGACATCATACTGCCGGCTTCACTTGATGAAATAAAAGTTGAAGTAGAAATGATAATAGTTATTGGGAAGAAAGTGAAAAATGCAAATGAAAAGGAAGCCGAAGATGCTATTTTTGGATACACCGAAGGTAGTGATATAATGGGTAATCCGACATCATTTCATAAATTAAATAATGAGAAGCTTGATGAAAATGAAACAGGATTATCTCTTGGATTAAAAGCTGGAGACGGTTTTGAACCTTACGGGCCTTTCATTTATAAAAATGTGAATTGGGAAAACAGAAAAACATTTTTAAAAGTAACTGATCCAACCGGTAAGCTAAAAGTAGATTATAAAGATAACACTTCAAACCTGCTTTATACTCCGGGCAAAATTGTAAGTGATCTTTCAAAAGTTATGACTCTTTCACCCGGTGATATTATTTCCTCGGGTACGGGTAAGTCGTTTATTGTAAAAGCCGGAGATGTCATTCACCTTGGAATAGATGGCTTTGGTGAGTTTTCAGCAAGAGTAATAAAGCAATAATCAAGATCTAATTTAGTATTTGCGTGTTTGAAAGTTGCAACTATATTAATTCAGAATGGGTTGTGCCCGTAGGTGGAGCAATTGTTGAAATTAAAAACCCTGCAGATAATGTAATCCCCATATTTACAACAATATACGCGGAGGATTATCAGGTTCTTAATGCTGTTGAAACAGCAGTTTCCTCATGGAAAGCATGGAAAAAGAAATCATTTGATGAAAGAGCAATATTAGTTGAGGAATGGTTAAATAATATTGAGAAAAACAGGGATAATATTGCAAATACAATTACCATTGAGAACGGTAAGTTATTGTGTGAATCCCAATCTGAAATCAGTGCTTGTTTAAATGAAGGACGATACCAATTACAATTTTTGTCTGAGAATTTGACTGAAAGTGTAAATGGAAATGAGATTAGATATGAGGCTATTGGTCCGGTACTATTAATTACCCCGTGGAATTTTCCGGTCGCTACGATTTTGAGAAAATTACTCCCTGCTTTGCTAACAGGGAATACAGCAGTTGTAAAGGCCTCAGAGTTCACGCCGTATTCATCTGCAATACTTTTTCGACTTTTTGGAAAAATTAATTTCCCTCCTGGTGTTGTAAGTTTAATTACGGGACCTGGCGATAAACTCGTGCCGAAACTTATTAAAAGTGGAAAGTTTTCTGCAGTATCATTTACAGGTTCCGTTGTAAATGGTCAGGCAATAGCTCAGCAAATTAATTACATAACTACAAGATACCAGGCAGAGCTTGGTGGAAATAATACTGTAATGGTTTTAAATGATGCGGATCTTTTAAGTGCTGCGAACTCTATTATTTCAAATGGTTTTGCCTGTTGCGGACAATGGTGTACGGGCACAGGAAGAGTTATTGTTGACGAATCCGTTCACGCTGAACTTATTTCATTATTAATAGAAAGAGCCGAAAAAATTATATGCGGTAACGGGCTGGATGCAAATGTTACTTTGGGACCTGTAATAAATGAAAGACAACTCGGACGAATTGAACTTGCGGTTAAGCAAGCTAAAGATGAGGGTGCAAAAATTTTAATGGGTGGTAAAAAGCTGGAAAATCTTGAATTAATAAATGGTAATTTTTTCGAGCCGACAATAATTGATAATGTAACTGCTACTATGACGGTCTCCGATATTGAAATTTTCGGCCCGGTTTTAATGATTATGAAAACAAAAAATATAGAAGAAATGATAAGAATAATGGACAAATCAAATTATGGTTTAACGTTCTCAGTTTACACACAGGATAATGAGAAGGCTAATTACATTATTGAAAACGTGGATTCGGGATTATGTCATATTAATTTGCCAACTGCAGTTCGGGATGTTGCATTGCCACTGCTTGGCTGGAAAAATTCTGGTATTGGCTTACCTGAATCCGGAAGGTTTATGAGAGATTTTTTTACCAAAACAAAATCTGTTTACAGGTGAGAATTGATGAAGATTACTAAAATAAATTATAAAACTGTACCGATCGCATCAAAAATAAAGAATGCCTTTATAGATTTTTCTTCAATGACAATATCAATTGTTGCAGTACATACAGATTATAAATTGAATGGAAAGCCGGTAATTGGATTTGGATTTAATTCAAATGGCAGGTATGGGCAGGAAGGAATATTAAAGGAAAGAATTATACCAAGATTATTAAAAGCAAGGGGAAAAGAAATTATTAATAAAGATACCGGAATTATTGATCCCTTTAAGTGCTTGGATATTATGATGACTAATGAAAAACCCGGCGGACACGGTGAAAGATCTGTTGCTATTGGTACTATTGATATGGCCATTTGGGATATAGTTGCTAAAGTAGAAAACTTGCCGCTCTATAAATTTCTAGGGGAGAGATATAATGAAGGCAAATATTCAAGCAAAGTCTATACTTATGCTGCCGGCGGATATTATTATTCCGGCAAAAATATTCAAAAACTTCAGGATGAACTAAAAAAGTATATAGATATGGGTTTTAGTGCGTGCAAAATTAAAGTAGGCGGGGCCTCTCTTAAAGAAGATATCAATAGAATTGAATCCTCGATTAAAATAATAGGAGATGGGAAAAACCTTGCTGTTGACGTAAATGGTCGGTTTAATCAGGAACAAGCAATAGATTTTCTTAAATCAATTGAAAAATACAAATTAAAATGGTACGAAGAACCGGTTGATCCATTAGATTATCAGGCAACTTCTAAAGTATCATCGGCTTCAAAAACTCCGCTGGCTACTGGTGAAAATATTTTCTCCTTAATTGATTCTAAGAATCTTGTCCTTTATGGGGGATTAATTCCGGAACGAGATTACCTGCAAATGGATCCGGTTTTGAGTTATGGATTAGTGGAATATTTTAGAATTCTTAAGATGCTCAAAAATAATAACTGGAGAAATGATCGCTGCATTCCACATGGCGGACACCAATTTGGGTTGCATGTAGCTGCCGGGCTTGGGCTTTATGGTAACGAATCTTATCCCGAAGTTTTTTTCCCGTTTGGAAAATTTGCTGAAGGAATGAACATTGAAAATAGTCTAGTGAACCTTATTGATGCCCCAGGAATAGGATATGAAGAAGTACCGGAAATATATGAAATAATGAAGCTTCTTATATAAAAGTATTAAATCACTTATTTGAATTTACAATGAATGAATTTTAAATCATTTTTTTCTATGGATAAATATATTTCATATTGTAATTTATTTATTGTTTCATGCTTACTGCTTTTTATGCCACGGATACTTGAAGCCAAGGATTTTAATAAAAATTCTGGTAGAAAACTGGTGGTATATATAAAAGGGGATTCAAACTTAATCAAATACTTTAAGAATGAATTTAATATAATCAATTATGCCAATGACCCTGCTCCAGCAGACGTTCAGATTTTATTATTAAATCATAGCACAGCTAATGAAGGTGTATTATATCGAATGATATTTACGGGACAAAATGACTATACAAAAGTTAATGATGCTCTTGAAATATCATTTCAAAAAACAGATTCTGAGAAAACTATTAACGACGGGCTACTAAAGGCGCTAAAGATAGGTTTACTAAAATATTTTTATAAAACAAAATTGATTAATCAAATAAAAATAAAATACCCGAAAGATTTGGTAGCAACCTATCCAGTACAATCAGATAATTGGGATTATTGGCTATTTGACATAGGGATTTCCGGTTCTTTAGATGCTGAGGAATCGAGAAAGGATTATGAAATTCAGGGAGAGATTGCGGCAAGCCGTATTACGGAAGAGTCTAAGTTAAAATTATCATTTTCATTAAACAACAAACTTCAGCTTTTTGAGATTGATGGAAATCAGCAAAAAAGCCTGAAAAAAGGATATGACTTCAAAGGGGAATATGTAAAAAGTTTGGGGAATCACTTTTCTGCGGGACTTTATGCTGAGAATCTTTCCAGTAGTTTCATTAATACTAAATATAAGACAATTATTGCTCCTGCTGTTGAATATAACTTGTTTCCATATTCAGAATCTTTACTAAAAGAGTTTACAATTAAATACAGAATTATGTACGGTATTTATAATTACTACGAACGAACAATTTATGGGAAGCTTGGCGAGAATTTGTGGAGTCATAATTTTAAAATAAAATACGAATTAAAAGAGGTATGGGGCTCAGCATCTGTATCTTTAGAGGGAGCACAATATTTAAGTGATTTTTCAAAAAATTCCCTAACTTTTGACTCCGGATTGTCGGTAAGAATATTTGAAGGGTTTTCCATAAATACTGAATTGAATCTGAATATTCTTCACGACCAGATATATTTGTCTGCGGAAGGAGCCAGCGTGGAGGAAATCCTACTGAATCAAAAGCAACTTGCCTCACAATATGAGTTGAGTATAGAATTTGGGTTCAGTTATTCATTTGGATCAATTTTTAATAATATAGTCAATACTCGCTTTTGATAAACTAGACTCGGAACTTAATTCAAGTCTTTTTGGATAATTACTTATTGGATCGCTTGAAATAGACAGGAATTCTTTTAATTAGGCAAAAAATTGTTGTGGACTCTTGAGACTAGGAAATATGCTCATCTAAAAACGGATTTAAGTTCAGGCTGTACTATATCTTATATAAAATTGGTTCATATTATTTACATAATCGAGGCAAATTAAATGGATTTAGGAAAATATTCTCTAGGTATAGGTGATCGTTTTGCTCACCAAGGGAAACCACAATTAGCAGCTATTAAAAAAGCTAAAGCTAAAGGATTAAATATTACTCCCGTGTGGAACAAGTCCTACCGTGAACACCAGATAATAAATAGTAAACCACATGATACCCGCCGTGAGGCTGATTCATCAGTAAAAAGTTTAGAGTGGACAGATCCTTACTTTGTTGATGCAGATCATATAGGAATAAAATCTGTGGATTACTTTATCGATTCTTCCGATTTTTTTACAATTGATGTAGCTGATTTTATAGGCAAGGAAGTAAATAATAGAAGCATAAAGGACTTTGTGAAAAAATGTAAAAATTGCACAGGAGAAATTACACTTCCTTATACGGGTGAAAAGGTTAATGTGACTGAAGAAAAAATTTCAGCTACTTCAAAAAAATTTTTGTATGCTATTGAAGAGGCAGGAAAAATTTACAGGCATATAGAAGAGAAAAAGGGGAAAGATAATTTTGTTGTAGAAATTTCAATGGATGAGACTGATAATCCACAGACCCCTTCTGAGTTATTAATTATTCTTGCAGCAATATCATTTGAAAATATTCCTATAGCAACCATAGCGCCAAAGTTTTCAGGGAGGTTTAATAAAGGAGTTGATTATGTAGGTAATGTTCTTGAATTCGGTAAGGAATTTGAGGCTGATATTGCAGTAATAAAATTTGCAGTTAAAGAATTTAGACTTCCTGAAAATTTAAAACTAAGTGTACATTCTGGCAGTGATAAGTTTTCAATCTATCCGCCAATTAGCAAAGCATTAAAAAAATACAATGCCGGAGTTCATCTAAAGACTGCCGGAACTACGTGGCTTGAGGAACTTATTGGACTTGCTTTATCTGAAAATAGTGGGCTAGAAATAGCAAAGAAAATTTATCAGGTTGCATATAACAGATTTGATGAATTATGTGTACCATATAAAACTGTTATTGATATTAATGTGAAGCAACTGCCTTCTCCAAATGAGGTAAATAGTTGGGAAGGTTGGAAATATGCATCTACTTTGAGACACGACCAGCAAAACGAAAATTATAATTCCAATTTCAGACAGCTTTTACACATTGCATATAAGGTAGCTGCTGAATTAGGCAATGAATTCATTGATTCGCTTATGAAAAATGAAGATATTATTACTCAAAATGTTGTAGAAAATTTGTACGACCGTCATATTAAAAAAATATTCTTTTGACGGAACGGAGTATTATTGTGAATCTCTTTGAAAATTAACTCGGATGAAGGATTAGATTTTTTGTCGCTAGATGAGATGGCTCATCGGTTAGACTTAGGTAATACTGTTATCAGAAAAACGACACAATGTATCATTAACGTTTGCAGATGCGAATTTAATGTCTGCGCTAACCTTGCCGATTGCTTAAATTAGCATGAGATAATTCTACTATAAAATAATAATTAAAAAGAAATATCTGTAAAATGAAATATTCGGATGCGTTTCACATAATTGCCAAACCAATTGGGCCATTGTGCAATTTAGACTGCAAATATTGTTTTTATCTTGAAAAAGAAAAAATGTATCCTGATACCAGGAATTGGGCAATGTCTGATGAGGTACTTGAAAGTTTTATAAAGCAATACATTGAAACACAATCAGTACCGGAGATTAATTTTACCTGGCAGGGTGGTGAACCAACTTTATTAGGGATTGAATATTTTGAAAAAGTGATTAAACTGCAAAAGAAGTATGCAAACGGGAAAAAAATAAATAATTCCCTACAGACTAATGGTGTAACTCTTAATGACCAATGGTGTGAATTATTTCTTGAGAATGAATTTCTTATAGGCCTTTCAATAGACGGACCAGAGGAAATGCATGATTATTACAGAGTTTATAAAGGAGGACAGTCCAGTTTCAATAAAGTAGTCGAAGGGCTTGAGCTATTAAAGAGGCACAAAGTTGAATTTAATACGCTAACTTGTGTTACCAGGAAAAACTCTTATTACCCATTAGAGGTTTATAACTTTCTTAAAGAAATAGGGAGCAACTATATTCAGTTTATTCCAATTGTTGAAAGAAGTGCAAAATTACCGAACTATGATAACTCGAAACTAATATCCCCCTCTTTTGAAAGTTCTGCAGAAGTTACAGAATGGTCTGTTGAATCACTCCAATACGGGAAATTTTTAGCTTTTTTATTTGATGAATGGGTTAAGAAAGATGTAGGCGAGTATTTCATACAAATGTTTGAAGTTGCCCTAGAAAGTTGGTATGGAAAAACGCAAAGTTTGTGTGTTTTTAGAGAAACCTGCGGAACAGCAATGGCAATTGAACATAATGGAGATCTTTTCTCATGTGATCATTTTGTTTATCCCGAAAATAAACTTGGAAATATTGTAAATAAGCATCTTGCTTTGCTCGTTGATTCCCCTCAAGAGGTTCAATTTGGTGAGAA
Source organism: uncultured Bacteroidota bacterium (assembly GCA_963772675.1). Lineage (GTDB taxonomy): Bacteria > Bacteroidota > Ignavibacteria > Ignavibacteriales > Ignavibacteriaceae > JAKAGZ01. The sequence continues at coordinate 597 of CAVYYF010000001.1, read as the reverse complement.
TAAAAGAAATAAACTTCCTCAATATTGCATAAATTGTGAAGTTAGATTTGCTTGCAACGGTGAATGCCCTAAAAACAGGTTTATTAAAACTCCTGATGGCCAGGAGGGATTGAATTATTTATGCGCTGGTTATAAGCACTTTTTTAATCACGTAGCACCCTACATGAGATTTATGGCTAATGAATTAAAAAAAGGACATTCGCCCGTTTCAGTAATGGATTGGGCAGTTGAAAAACAAATGGGTTTTCCCTCATTGAGTGTAGGAAGAAATGATAATTGTCCTTGTGGAAGCGGCAAAAAATATAAAAAGTGTTGTGGGATACATTAAAATTATAAAGCTTGAAAACGGCATATTGATATTGCTAAGTTATCGGAAAGGATCATTAAAATAATTAGTATTAATTAGGAAATAAAAAAAATCATTCAGGTAATTTATATTTTAATAATAGAGTGTTATAATTGTATAATAATTCTTTGAAGCTTTTCCACAAAATGAAACCTTAAACTGTACAGCTAGGTGTACAGCGAACCGCTGTACAAAAATAAAAACCGCCTTAATTGTCAGACGGTTTCTTTTGATTCTAAACTATTTTCGTG